>CAYZDJ010000004.1:0-224415 GCA_964477265.1 uncultured Chitinophagaceae bacterium | reverse complement strand
GCTTGGCATAATAGCCATTTTCCTCAGAAAAATAAAATTTTAAACAACTTCAATATTTTAAATTACATAAATAATTAAAACATTGATTATATTGTTATTTACCCATAAATGCTTGTAAAAATTCAGGGGTTTTGGCAAGGAGTTTTTACTGCTTTTTTAACCCAAATCCCTGAATTTTACCCTGATTTTTTGAAAGTTGATTTTTGAATGATAAAACCACTTTAGGTTTACACTTGGAAGAAATCAATTGAAAACAAGAAACTTACAAGCAAACACCATGTAGCATTTCCAATCTGTACCTTAACAAACAATATTGGATATAGTTTCCTCACTTTAATATAATTTCTCAACGTTAGATAACTGCTGAAAACTAATGTAAGGGTGCTTAAATTAATAGAGTAAGCAAATTGTAATGGACAATAATAAACCATTAAACATTTTTTATCTTAAGGTTGTACTACCTACAAGGTACATTTAAACTTATGAAAAAGGTATCACAAATTTTATTATTCTCACTTTGTATGCTATTTACATTAAGTTGCAAAAAAGAAAACTCATCTAAGACAGAAAAGGATATTATGCTTGAAAGATATAAAGTTGCAACAGCAAAATCAATCGCATCTAATGTAAGTCGTCATCCTTTCTCACTAGAAACAACAGAGGGTTGCCCAAATGTAACTGAGGCTGATTTAGCTGGGACATTCATATGGGAACAAAAAGACAGAAATGGCGACGATGGTTACGTATTTGTTACACCTATTTATCGAAATGAGGAAATTATTGCTGATATGGTTGGTTATGTCACAGATGATAATAGAATTTTAAACGCTATAAATATTGTTAAACCAATTTCTGATAACAGAAGCAATTATGATGTTTATTACATTAATGGAACAAAATTAAGCACTTCAATTGTTGATAATGAAGAGGGAAAGATTATTGAAACAACAATCGAAACTAACATCCCTGAAAACACACCTGAAGGGCAAGCTCGTACTTGGAAAGAATGTACATCAGATTGTATATCAGACTGCCATATAGCTTGTTACCAAGATAAGGAGTGCATGAAACTTTTATTATTTACAAATGTAGGTGGTACAGGAACTACCATTGGTGGTCAAGGCACTCTCTCTATAGCAATAGCTTGTGGCATAGCTTGTATGAAAAATAAAAAAATGGATTTACTTCCTCAATATTAATTATATGAGTATTAAGTTTAAATTTATTTTGTTATGTATTGCACTAATTTTAACAATTATTTTAGGTACAATAATTAAAGATTCTACAATCGCTGTTATTATGGTTATACCAATATTAATTTCACTTTTAGTATCAGTTATTATATTACTTAAAAAACATAAAAAAATAAATAGTTAATAATTAAGAGGGTGTTATTAAAAATATAACCCCTCTTTTATAATAATTCAACTTTATATTTAGACCAATGAACAAAAAATGGATAGTTATAATATTTTTTTTTGTAATTATAATCGTTCTGTATAATATTATCAAGGTAGCAACTGGTGTTACATATATGCTTGATAAATTTGATAAAATTAATAAAGTAACAAACAACGATAGTTCGTATAAGTTAATTTCATCAAAATTTATAGCACTTAATGTTCATTCAAACAAATCAGATACTATTAATTTAAAAAACATAACATTAATAAATTTTTGGGCTACATGGTGTGTGTCTTGTATAAAAGAGCAACCAAGTTTTGAGCAATTATCAAAAATGTATCCAAAAGTTAATTTTATCAATGTTTCATTTGACTCTCTTCATAAACAACAAAAACTGGTTGAGGAGAATAAATGGGGTTTACAATGCTATTTTATTTCTGACACTACATTATTTAAAGTACCAGAAATTTTACCAGTGACATACATATTGTCTGATTCAACCGTTGTTAAGAAAATTTATGGAGGTCAAGTTTGGACAAACCCTGCTTTTAAAACAATGCTTGACACATTAACAAGAAACAACAGATAATCTTTTCTAAGTAATGTTTTTTGAAATAAATGCTAGAGAGTTAAAGATATTACTTAATTATTTCCTTTTTATTAAATACACACTACTCACCAAACTTAGCAATAGCAACATTCCTACAAGTTGGTGCATCAAGGCAAGGCACTCAAAAACACCAAAGCTGCCCAATACAATTTTAGGGCTTAATAGTATTGCAGCAATGCCTAAAGCAACCTGCAATATAACCAATATTAATGGCAGGTTTTTACATTTTGAAAAGGCATTGGTTATTGCTGTTTTTTTTGCCTTAAGCCACCAAATAATTATTGCTATGCAAATGATATATGCCAGTGTGCGATGTATAAAGTGAACGCCAATTATATTAAAGAACAAGCCATTTATTATTCCATTTGCAAAAAAATTGGGGAAATATTGCCCATTAATGCTTGGCCATGTTGGTGCAGCATTAGCACCTTTTAAGCCAGCCATAAATGCACCATAAATAAGCTGCACAGCTAATAAAACAATAAGTGTAATAGTATATTTTTTTAAAGATGGGTTTATAATTTTTTGCGTATTACTAGTTACTAAACTTAACCCAAAAACCATTGCATAACTAGCAATAAACATTGCTGAAATAAAATGAAACGAAAGCATTAAATGGCTAACATAAACATTCTCATCATTCAATCCACTCTTTACCATTTGCCATCCAATTAAACCCTCAATTGCACCCAATAAAACCAATGTTATTAATGGATTAATCATTTGCTTAGTTATCATTTTTTTAAAATAAAAATAAGCAAATGGAACAGCAAAAGCAACACCAAGCAACACCCTTGCCCACACACGATGAAACCACTCCCAAAAAAATATTTGTTTAAAGTCGCCTAAAGTAAAATGGCTGTTAAGAGATTTATACTGTGCAATGTGTTGATATTTTTCAAACGCTTGCTGCCACTGTGTTTCGTTAAGAGGTGGTATAAAACCCATAATTGGTTTCCATTCTGTAATGGACAAGCCGCTACCCGATAAACGAGTAATGCCACCAAGTAAAACTTGCACAACAATCATTGCTACTCCACAAAAAATCCATGTGGCAATTATTTTGTTATTTCTATTATTTATCCCATCAATATTTTCCATTTGGCAAATGTATTATTTGTTGTTTGTGGCAAGTATAATAAATAATATTCTCTGGCAGAATATGCTAAAATCGCAGAATATTTTTCGTGTATTCAGTGGTTTCTGCAAGCCCTTATTTTAAATTTAATTTCTACAGACTAACTACATTATTAAGTTTGTAGCAAATAGTATTTTAGCTTGGAAAAAAAACCAGAAATAAAAAGAATTATCCCATCGCAATCCAATGTATATTTAGATGGTGCCAGACCAAGGGTAAACGAATTTTTATTTGCCTGCAATGTGCTGTGGCAATTTATAAAAGGCTTCAGGGCTTTGCATTTTGCTGGCCCCTGCATTACTGTTTTTGGCAGTGCAAGATTTAAACCTGAACATCAATATTATGCAATGGCTGAAGAGTTTGGAAAACGTATTGCACAAATGGGGTTTGTAACTTTAACTGGTGGTGGGCCTGGTGCAATGGAAGCTGCCAATAAAGGTGCATTTGAAAATGGAGGAACAAGCGTGGGCATAAATATAAAGCTGCCATTTGAGCAACACGAAAATCCCTATTTACATAAAAGCGTAACCATTGATTATTTTTTTGTAAGGAAAACATTACTAGTAAAATATTCTTATGCCTTCATAATTATTCCTGGTGGCTGGGGCACCATGGATGAGTTGTTTGAAACGCTTACACTTATTCAAACAAAAATGATTTATAGCTTTCCGGTGGTGTTGTTTGGCAAAAAATATTACGAGCCTTTAATGAACTATATAAAAATGATGGAAGAAGAAGGCACCATATCAAAGGAAGATTTAAAATACCTTTTGCTTACTGATGACTATGATGAAGCTATGCAACACATATCAATTTATATTAACCAAAACTTTACCATAAAGCCACGTAAAAGAATGTGGTGGATGCTTGAGAAAAGGTAAGTTAACCTTGCAAAGATTTTATTTTTATTTATACATCTATTTTCTCAGTTTAGAATAGTCATTTATTTAAAATACCCTTTTCAGGGTATTGCATAATTTTTTCGTAAAGTCATCTTTGTCCTGTAATTGATGACAGAATGAAACCAATTCTAACTACATTTTTTTGTTTTCTATTATTCATAAGTATTGCTCAAAAACAATACGAGCCAGGCTTAACAGATTTAGAGCCAGAAAGCATAACCAATGTTATAACAGATATTGCTATAAGCCCAGATAATAAATCATTATGCCTTGCTGGTTATTGGGGCAAAGCTTATTTGTTTGATGTATCTGTAAAAGGTAAAACAAAAATGATATGGAAGAATACAGATATACCAGGGTTAAAAACTGGTTCAGTTTTGCACTTCAGTAAAGATGGAAAGTATATAGTGGTAAAAGGATTTAAGATTACAACAATTAAAACTCGTTCCGTTTTATTTTCCAAATACCCCAAAAGCTGGCAAAATACAGATGATGTTTGTGTGCTTGATGCAGCCACAGGCAAGGTTATTATTTCTGCATCAAATGCTTTTGCTGTAAGCGTTTCAGGCAACACAGCATTTATAAGTGATAAGGATGGCTTTAAGTATTATGATTTAACAACAGCTAAAGAAACAAAATCAATACCAGTAGATGAAAATGAATTTGCTGCCATTAGTCCAAGTGGTAAATACATTGTAGAAAGCTGGGATGCAGATAAAGATGCTATGAAAAATATTCCATCTGTAGTACGTAGAAGAACTGAATTAAAGAATGCTTATCGTGCAAAAAAAGTATTAGTAATTTTTAGTGCAAATGATTTAAAAACACCAATAGCCGTTAGCGATGATGAGGTTGATGTTGTAACAAATATGCAATTTGATGATGAGGAAAAATATGTTTATCTGCAAATGCAGTTGGCTGGTGAAGAGCATGGCACAAACCCTAATCCTTATGTTTATCAAAGAGTGAATTTGCAAACAGGCGAGATTGATAAAACCTTTGGTATAAAAGGGAATTATTGCAAAACCAATATCGTGAGTGGTAAAGTGAGCAGCCTTTTTGCTGGTGGCAATATTGGTATGTTAAAACAAGTTCGCATACAAGACCCCACAAACACAAGCGACTATTCAGTTTTTGAAACACGCTATAAAATGTTTAAAAACTCAACAATGTTTACGCCTGTTGCAATGGCAACCAATAGTTCTTTAGCATATGTATATTACGAAAAACATTTGTTTGAATGGGACTACAACATCGTAAAAAAATATTTTAAAAAAGCAGCAGGTGCAAGCGAAGATGAGTTAGCACAAAAGGCAGATTCAATGCTTGACAAAACTTTGGAAGATGCAAACTCTAAACTTGCAAAAGACATTAAAAAAGCAGGAATAACAGGAGATTATATTATGGATATAACACTTGTTGGCCCCAAGGGTTTGGTGCAAACTGTTTTTTGTGAAAGCGATGATAAAACAAACATTCCTATGCAAAACACTTTAAAAGATTTAATAAGGAAGCAGGAGTTTGACATTGGATTGATAAAAGAGAGAAGAATAAAATTCAGATATACGTTCCAACTATAATAATTTTCTAACACACTCAAAACTACACGTATGAAAAAGTTACTACTACCAATTGCTTTATCTGTAGCTTCTATAATTAGCTACTCACAAGCAGAAATGAAAAGCGTTTGGGAAACCAAGCTTGAACACAAATGCGAAAAAAATGAACTGGATGAAGAAAGTGGAAATATTATAAGCAGCAGCGAAAAGGAAATGACTTTGATTGATGCCAACACTGGTAAAACAAAATGGACAAAAGAATTTAAAGAACTAAGTGGTGGTTTGCTTAAAAAAGTTGATGAAAGAATTCCTATGTGGGAAGCAAAATCTATTTTCCTTTTTGACAGAAAGGGAGGCAAAGACCAAATGGCTGTGATTGATGCAGAAAATGGAAATATGCTTTGGAATAGCGATAAATATGAAGGCATAACAGCAGGTTCTGTGGCCTATATTCCAGAGTTGGGAATGTTTGCCATTGCCAGTAAAAAAGCATTTCATATGATTAAAGCCAGAACAGGTGAAGAGGTTTGGGAAACACAAGGCTTTAAAGGTTCTTTGGCAAAATACATTTATAACTCTGCCGATAATAGTATAACTGCGTTAAACTACAACCCAAGTGCTGCTGGTGAGGGTTTGCTTGGTGGATTAGGAAAATTGGCTGCAGGCTTTGGTGCATTCAAATCTCAACTTACAAAATTCAGTGTTAAAAATGGAGACATCCTTTGGCAGACAGATATTAAAGGTGCTGTTGAAAAAGAAATTGCCACTGGCAAAATCCTGGCTCAAATGAAAATAATTAATGGAGATAAACTGATGCTTACACTACAGGGCTTGCAGATGTATGATTACAATAATGGCAGTTTAATTTGGGGAGTAACACACAGTGAGGAAGTAATGAAGGAAGTAAGAAGTGGAATTGGAAGCGGCTATCAGGGAAGTAAAATGATAAGA
Source organism: uncultured Chitinophagaceae bacterium (assembly GCA_964477265.1). Classification (GTDB taxonomy): domain Bacteria; phylum Bacteroidota; class Bacteroidia; order Chitinophagales; family Chitinophagaceae; genus CAIVPM01. The sequence goes on along the minus strand of CAYZDJ010000004.1, from coordinate 217,851 downwards.
AGTGCAGTATATGGTGCTGTGGCAGACCCATTAATTGATGGCAATGATGTTTATGTTTTTGATATGCAAAGCAAAAGCAATCAATATGTAAGCAAGTACGATTTAAATACAGGTAAACTGATTTGGAAAAGCAAGGAACTTAAAAAACTAACCATTGCCCCAAACCTTTATAAAGTAGGCAATAAAATAGTTATACAAATTGGTGGCTGGGCACAGGTGCAAGGCATTGTAGAAAACAAAACAAGCACAGGTGGTTTTGGTGGAATGTCAAGTTTTAGTATTTCAACTTATCGTAAGGTTAAATATTATAAAGATTTTGGACCCTTTGGTGTTGAGGCTTTAGATGCAACCAATGGCGAGTTTATCTGGCGTAGCGAAAGGTTTTCAAAAGGGGTTACCAACGCATTTGTATATAATGGCGAATTAATTGTTGCCAGTGGTAAAGAGCTTTACAACCTTAACCCAGAAACAGGGGCAGAGAAATATGAAGTAAGTGTGAAAGACGATGACATTAAGGGTACAGAACAAATTTTCAGATTGGGCAACGATGCTATTATTGTTTGCACAAAGGGAGTAAGCAGCCACTTATGTGGCGATGGAAAAAAGAACTGGGCAGTAAGAACCAAAAAAGGAGACCTGACAACAGTTAATAGTGGAATGGCTTTTTATGCTACTGATAAAAGCGACCAGGTGGTGATAGATTTATCTAACGGAAAATTTACAACCTACGATGCACGTAAAGGAGCAGATACTGAAATTTACGAAAATGGAGAATTCTTGATAGTCTTTGAAAAAGACAAAGTAACTAAGCTTAAAACTAAGGGTTGAGGGTGTTTTAAACTTGGAACAACAAGCCACTAAACTATGTTTAGTGGCTTTGTTATTTTATATCGTTATCACACTCTAATTCCTTAAAGGCTTACCAGTCTTCAACACACTTTGTATTCTCTCCAAAGTTTTTCTTTCACCACAAAGAGAAAGAAATGCTTCCCTTTCTAAATCTAATAAATATTGTTCGCTGACATTTTGAGCTTCACTTAAATCGCCACCACACATTACATAAGCCAGCTTTTTTGCTACTACAACATCGTGGTCTGTTGCATAGTTACCACGCCACATTCCATTGATGCCAGCATACAATGCACCTAATGCACTACGCCCCAAAACCTTTATATCATTGCGTTTGGTGGGCATTGTATAACCAGCATTATGCAAGTCTAAAACACTTTGCTTGGCAGCAGCAATCCTTCTATCCACATTCATTATCACTTCATCCCTGCCTTGTTTTAATATGCCCATATCAAAAGCTTCAAACGCACTGGTAGCAACCTTTGCAGTAGCTATTGCCAGAAACCTTTCTTTTAAGGTATTGGTTTCGGGTTCATCTTTATGCAAATCATCACTAGCTCTTAATACAAATTCTTTGGTGCCACCACCACCAGGAATTAAGCCTACACCCAACTCCACCAAACCAATATAAGTTTCGGCAGCAGCACAAATTTTATCTGCGTGCAAATTCATTTCGCAGCCACCACCAAGCGTTAAACCTTGTGGTGCAGTAACCACAGGAATGCTGCTATACCTGCAACGCATCATTGTGTTTTGAAACATACGAATAGCAAAATCCAGCTCGTCATATTCCTGCTCAATCGCATACATAAAAATCATTCCCACATTGGCACCTGCACTAAAGTTGGCTCCATCATTTGCAATAACAAGTCCTTTAAACTTCTCTTCTGCAATGGCAATGGATTTATTTACTCCTTCCAAAACCTCACCACCAATGGTGTTCATTTTGGTGTTCCATTCTAGCCCCACAACATCATCACCAATATCATACAAAGTGCAGTTGCTGTTTTTCCAGACTACCTTATCGCTGTTATTTTTTAGTATTAAAAATGATTCTTGTGATGAAATGTTTTTGTAAGATTTTGAAACTATATCATAAAATAATTTCTTGCCATTTTCAATTTTATAAAAAGATGTATTACCATTTGTCAGCATTTCATCCACCCACGCAGAAACCTTGTAACCAGCAGCTTTCATAGCTTCAACAGTTTTGGCAACACCTAAAACATCCCAGGTTTCAAAAGCACCAATTTCCCAACCAAAGCCAGCTTTCATTGCATCATCAACCCTGTACAATTCATCACTAATTTCTGGAATACGATGTGAGATATAAGAAAATAAAGAGTAATGAAACTGGCGATAAAATTCACCAGCTTTATCTGTTGCTGTACATAAAGTTTTTATCCTTGACTTTAAATCATCAATAGGCTTGGCAGCTTCAAGAGAAGTGAACTTTGTTTTTACCCTTGGCTTATAAATCATTTCTTTTAAATCCAAAGTAAAAATTTCCTTTTTGCCTTCGTGGCTTTGTGGCTGTTTTTGAAAAAATCCTTGCTTGGTTTTATCGCCTAACCAATTATGCTCAACAACTTTATTCAGCCAACTTGGAATTTCAAAAATGTTTTTTGCTTCATCATCAGGGCAACTTTGTTCAACACCTTTAGCAACCTTTACCAAAGTGTCAATGCCTACAACATCAGCAGTCCTGAATGTTGCAGATTTTGGACGACCAATTATAGGTCCTGTTAAAGCATCAATTTCATCAATTGTTAAACTCAATTTATCCATTATATGAAAGATGCTCATAATGCTAAACACGCCAATTCTATTAGCTATAAAAGCAGGTGTGTCTTTACACAATACAGTCGTCTTTCCTAAAAACACATCGCCATAATGTATTAAAAAATCAACAACTTCTTGCTTAGTATGTGGCGTAGGAATAATTTCCAACAACCTTAAATACCTTGGTGGATTGAAGAAGTGTGTGCCACAGAAATGTTGCTTAAAATCTTCGCTTCTACCTTCACACAACAAATGAATGGGAATGCCTGAAGTATTAGATGTGATAAGGGTTCCAAGCTTTCTGTATTGCTCAACCTGCTCATAAATTTGGTGCTTGATATCAAGCCTTTCAACCACTACTTCAATAATCCAATCACAAGTGGCAATGTCTTTCATATTGTCTGTGAAGTTGCCAGTAGTAATTCTCTTTACCACATCTTTTGTAAACACAGGGCTTGGATTGCTTTTGATAGCAGCAGCCAAAGCATCATTAACGATTTTGTTAACATCAAACTTTTTACCTTCTTCTTGTTTGGGCTGAATATCCAACAACAAAACCTGCACACCAATGCCTGCAAAATGACAAGCAATTCTACTGCCCATAACACCACTACCTAATACTGCTACTTTTTTTATGCTTCTGTTCATAGAATTTTTTTTTGGCTCACAGAAATTTTTCGCTCACAGATAGCACGGATAACACAGATATTTTCTGAAATTGATTTTACTATCTGCGTTATCCGTGCTATCTGTGAGACATATAATAAATATTATTTGTGAGAGTAATTAATATCCATTAATAATTCTTATTATCGATTCTTTATCTTTTAAAAATGCAGTGTTGAAGTTGATTAAAAACCCAACCTGTATTTCACTAAGCTTTAAATATGTTAATAGTTGCTTTTTATGCACATCTTCCAATTCTTTAACAGACTTTATCTCAATTATTACTTTACCCTCAACTATAATGTCAATTTTAAATCCCAATTCTAAATGCACCCCCTTATACTCAACTGGCAAAATAACCTGACTTTTTGCTTTGATACCTTGCAGTTCAAACTCTTTCATCAAAACCTTTTCGTAAACACTTTCAAAAAGCCCAGGACCTAATTGATTATACACTTCAAAAAAAGCACCTCGTACTTTATAAGTTAAATCATTTAACCCCATAAAATTAAATTCGCTCACAGATAGCACAGATAACGCAGATAAAAACTAATAATCTATATTGCTCTAAAATATCTGTGCTATTTGTGTTATCTGTGAGAGGAAAAACAAAATAAAGCAAAATTAGTTAGCTATGCAACTATTTTTTAATAATCTTTATTTCAACTCTTCTATTACGGGCTTGCTCCAATTCATTACGTTCTTTTGTTAAGGGAAAACGGTGTCCAAAACCTTTATAGCTTAAACGACTTGCATCAATACCACTTTTAACCAAAAAGTCATACACAGCCCTTGCTCGTGCTACAGATAAATTACTTCTTCCAGTACTAAAATCAACTCCATCGCCAGTACCACTTGCACAGCAAATGTGCCCCTGAATTTCTATTTCTAAATTTGGATTATCACGCATGGCAAAAAACAATTCGTCTAAATGAGGATAAGATAGCGGTTGAAAATCGTGTAAACCACCAATAAACAAAATGTATGGCAACTCAACAGTATCGCCTATTTGAATACTTGTGTCGTTTAATATTTCTGATATTTTTCGTGGTGGTGTGTAAGTTGGTGGTGTATTTACAATTGGTTTTACTGTATCAACAGGTTTAAGTATTGCAACTTTATGTTCAACTTTTATTTGATGGTAAATAATAATTTCAACCCTTCTGTTCCAGTATCTTTTTTCTTCAGCAAATTCAGGTGTTATAAGTTGTGTTTTACCAAAGCCATTAACAACGTTTATGAGGTTGCTTTTACTTATTTTTTGCTTTAAATAATTTGCAGTTTCAGTAGCTCTTTGTAGCGATAATTTTTGATTGTAAGTATTGCTTCCAATTTGGTCGGTATGTCCAGCAATTGCAATGCTTGTAATAAAGTTTTTTGATGTATCGAATGTTGCAATAAATGAATCAATAGTATATATTGACTGTGCTGTTAATGCAGATTGATTGAATGGAAAGTGAATAACAATTTTTGCAGAGTCGCTGGCTATAACCCTTATTGACAAAGCAATTGTTAAAAATAGAAATATTTTTTTCATGTACATTCAGCAAACGAGTATGCGTAAATATACAAGTTTTAATGCCAACTAATTCCCTTAATAAAAGATTTATACGATCTCCCAAACTTCTTTTCCTCTAAGTAATTTATCTAAATCCCCCTTACCTTTTGTAGCAATTATCTCTTCTATTTGCAACTTCATTACATCTTCGTAGCAAGCTCTTTCTGTTTTATAAAATACACCAAATGGGCGTGGTAAATGATGCGTGTTTTGAGGATTGTCAAACATTCTAACCAATATCTGTGCTTTGTAAAAATCATTTTCATCGTGTACCCATAAATCACTTTCGCTTATTCCTTCTCCTATTTCTACAACAATTGGCTTAAAGCCATCAAGCTTAATTCCCTTGTTTCTATTTGCACCAAAAACCAATGGTTTACCTTGTTCCAAAAACAAAGCTTCGTCTGCTTTTGTTCCTTTTTCTGTAAAAATTTCAAAAGCACCATCATTAAAAATATTGCAGTTCTGGTAAATCTCTACAAAGCTGGAACCTTTATGTTTATTGGCTTCTATTAGTATTTGTTGCAAATGTTTTACATCTCTATCCATACTGCGTGCAATAAAAGTTGCATCTGCACCCATTGCTAATGCCAATGGATTAAATGGATGATCAATACTGCCATAAGGTGTGCTTTTAGTAATTTTATGTTCTTCGCTTGTTGGCGAATATTGTCCTTTTGTTAAACCATAAATCTGGTTATTAAACACCAACATATTTACATCAAAATTTCTACGTAGCAAATGAATAGTATGGTTGCCACCAATACTTAAGCTATCTCCATCACCACTCACAATCCACACACTTAAATCTGGTCGTGCTGCTTTTAAACCACTTGCAATTGCAGTAGCCCTACCATGAATGCTGTGCATGCCATAAGTATTCATATAATAAGGAAACCTGCTGCTACAGCCAATTCCAGAGATAATTACAATATTTTCCTTAGGCACATTAAGTGTTGGCATTACTTTTTGCACTTGTGCAAGAATGCTGTAATCTCCACATCCTGGACACCAGCGTACTTCCTGGTCTGTTGCAAAATCTTTTGCTGTAAGCGTAGGCAATACTGTTTCTGTACTCATACCATTTCAATTTGGTGTAAAGGTAAGTGTTGGTGAATTTTAAGTTTTGAAAAATTTATTTTATTCATGCACTTGATTGCAACAAAAAAGAGTTGAGAAAATGCCCAACTCTTTTAAAAATATTAATAAAATATCGACTATTAGTTTCCAAATAAACCTTTAATACTATCCATAATTCCACCACCACTTTGGCTATTATTACCACCAGTAAATTTACTTACTAAACTACCAATATCAAAACCACCTGCACCACCACTTACCTTGCTTATAATATCCTGAATGTTAAAGCTGCTATCATTTGGGTCGTTTGTTTTATTAACTAAACTGCTTATTGCGTTTGGCAATACATTACTTGCTGCATTGCTTGCTGCTGCCTGATCTAAGCCAAATTTGTGCATTAGATTTTGCACCATATCATTTTGCATAATATTTACCAAAGGCGATAAAGCTGCATTATTGCCCCCACCATTAAACATACTTACAATATCGCTAAAATTACCGCCACTTGCAGCGTTTTTCAGCGTATCAAAAATTGATGAAGATGCAACTTGTACTGCTGCATCATTATGTTCATTTGGTATAGCAGGATTATTAATAATACCTTCTGTAGCATGAGATTTTACAAGCTCTAATAAATTATCTAGCATAAAATTGTTTTAAGAGACAAAGTAAAGGAAGACTGGGACAAGAAAAATTACTTTAATAATATTTTAGTAAAAGCCAGCGAATCGCCATTAAATACATTAAAGTCCACATTTTCTGTAATGCCATTTACTTTTCCTGTTTGGCTGTGTTGCCAAAAAAGCCAGTTTTTATCAATGTTTGGTTCATTTTCATCTGTGTAATGTGCAATCCAAATTGGGTATTCGGCAAAATTATTTGCCAAATAATTTTCATAAAAATTAGCGTAAGAATATATAATTGGTTTTACTCCATATTGTTTTTCCAGCTCTATTAAACAATCTTTTATACGCTGCTTAAATATTAAAGCTGGCACATCATAATCTTCTTCTATATCAAGCACTGGAAGCATATCACCTTTTTGTAATTTTACGTTACTTATAAAATTCTTTGCCTGTTGTTTTCCATCTTTTGTAGCAATAAAAAAATGGTATGCACCACGAGTTACATTGTTTTGTTTGCTTAATTGCCAATTGCGTTTAAACATTGCATCAACGTTATCGGTGCCTTCGGTTGCTTTTATAAATGCAAAGTCAATTGTAATGCTGTCAATCTTCATTTTTTTAACCGATGTCCAGTAAATATAGCTCTGATATTTGCTTACATCAATACCATGAATTTTATAGTTGTTAGGAATGGTTGTGCCAAATGCCTTGTAAAAAGTCTGTTCACTTTTTTGCTCTAATTTATATTGCAAATAATACCAAAAACCAAAAAGTATTATTGCCACAAAAATCAACAGCAACAATACTTTGTAAATAGTTTTAACCTTAGTTGTGGTTTTTGGCATAATAAAAATAAAGCTACGCAAAACTGCATAGCTTTAGTATAAATTTATCACAAAACTTTGTTAAATATTTTTTGCAATTACTTGTTTAATTGTATCAATGCTATGGTACAATTCTTCGAATGAATTAATGACAAAATAAGTATCTTGTATATGGTCATTTTCGTAAGATGTATTCATTATTTGTTCTGTATTGTAAGGTATATGTTTGGGTTTTTCGCTTAAGCAAAACTGAGTTTCTCCATAAGATGAAATAATACCAGCACCAAAAATTTTAAGTTCATTAGCTGTTTTTATTAATCCAAATTCTACAGTAAACCAATACAGCCTGCCCAGCATAGCTACAATGTTTTCGTGCTGCAGGTATTGCACACCAAGCGTTCCAATAGCCTGAAAGAATTCGGTAAAATGAAAATCAGTTAATACAGGAACATGACCAAAAACATCATGAAACATATCAGGCTCTGGCAGGTAATCAAGTTGTTCTTTTTTGCGAAGCCATGTTGTTGCTGGAAATTTTTTTTGCGAAAGCAAATTAAAAAAATCTGGCTCTTTAATTATACCAGGTACAACAATTAATTGCCAGCCTGTTTGTGCAGCTAAAAGCCTGTTGGTTTCTTCAATATCTGGAATAGCATTAGGTGTAAAACCTATTTTTTGCAAACCATGCAAATACTCTGTTGCAGCTACTTTTTGCAATTGTGGCATTTGCCTTTCATATAAAATTTTCCATACGTCAAAATCCTCTTTTGTGTAGTCTTTATAATGTTGTACCATATTTGCCACCATATCGTATCTCATATCAAAAATTTTAATAAAGATAATATATAGAAACTAACAAAAAATAAAAAAATAGATTACAGGTGTTAGTTATTTAAAAATATTTACCATGCAAAATGTTTATTACAGCTTTGTTTTATAAATTTAATTCACACTAAAGCAAAATGCTTGAAAGCCAACTACCTTTCGCAAAATTTTAATTCTAATAATATGAAACAATTTTTTCTACTGCTATTTGTTGCTAGTGTTTTATCAGCATCTGCACAAACTACAAATTCTTACAAAACCAAGAAAACAGGAACTGCTGTTGCAAAAGCTGCAACGCCTGATAGTGCTACAATTTATTACAATTTAGGTTGGGATAATTATAAGTTAGACTCTATGGGACCAGCAAGATATTTTTGGGAAAAAGCAAGCTACGCAAAAGGAAAATGGGAATCGAAAAATGCTGCCTTATATCGCCTGGGTTTAATGCAACAAAATGGTGAAGGTGTTGACAGCAATATGAACATGGCATTAGACTATTACAAAAGAGCTAGTGGAAATGCTACTAAACTTGGCGACCCTGATGCAATAAAAGCAATTGGTGGATTTTATGAAAATGGCTATGGCGTTGAACAAAATATTACCAAAGCTCTTGAATGGTACACTAAAGCAAAACGTGCAGGTAACATGTATGTTGATGAAGACATTGCAAGAATAAAACAAAGACTAAGCAAAAAGAATTAATATGAGCATTGGAAAAACACTGTTAGCAGAAGTATTACAAGAATGTGCAAACACAAGAAAATTGTTGGAAGTTGTACCTTTTGATAAAGCAGATTTTAAGCCACATGAAAAATCAATGTCTTTAAAAAGACTGACTACGCATGTAGTAGAAATAACTGGTTGGTGGAAAGAGTGCTTGTTGCAAGATGTGCTTGATTTTTCTGTTGGAGATTATAAACCAAAAGAAATTACCAGTACAGCAGATATACTGGCTATGCACGATGACCTTGTTGCAAAGGCAACAAAGATTTTAAGTGAGGTTGCGGATGAGGAATTTGCAAAACCATGGACAATGAGAAATGGAGAACAGGTTTATTTTACCATGCCAAAAGCAGCAGTAACACGTAGTTGGTGCTTAAATCATTTATATCATCATCGTGGGCAACTAACAGTTTACCTGCGTTTACTTAATATTAAGCTTCCTGGCATGTATGGACCAACTGCAGATGATGCACAAAGTTTTTAGCTAAATAGTAGCAATAGCAATGTGGTAAAAACAGTTGATAAATTCTTTTGTAACACACCACATTTAATATTTTAAAAGAAGTTTATTGAATGATTTTCAATAAACTTCTTTTGTTTTATAGTTTTGCATCTACACAAAAAACAAAGAATACAACAATAGCAAAACTTAATATAACATTGTTTTGTAAGGATATCTAATAGCATACATATCTCTTACTTTTTGTAGAATAATATTGCGAAGCTCTTCAAGGTTTTGTTTTTCTAATGCAGAAATAAACACACAATTGCCTTGCGTAGTATTATGCCATTTTTCATTTATTTCTCTGCGTATATCATCTTTAATTTCATCACTTAACCAATCATCAAAATTGTTTTTTTCGTATAAGTCTATTTTATTAAAAATGGTTAAAATAGGCTTATCAAAGGCTTTCAGCTCTTGCAGGGTTTTGTTTACTGTACCAATTTGGTCTTCGTGTTGAGGATGAGATAAATCTACCACGTGCAATAAAATATCAGCCTCTCTCACTTCATCTAAAGTGCTTTTAAAACTCTCTACCAAATGGTGTGGAAGCTTACGAATAAACCCTACTGTATCGCTTAAAAGGAAAGGAGTATTTTCAAAAACAACTTTACGTGTAGTGGTATCAAGCGTTGCAAATAATTTATTCTCTGCAAATACATCGCTTTTACTTAGCGTGTTCATCAATGTGCTTTTGCCCACATTTGTATAACCAACTAATGATACTCTAATCAATTCGCCACGTTCTTTTCTTTGTGTAAAAGATTGCTTGTCTATTTCTACCAAACGCTTGCGTAGTAAGGATATTTTATCTTTAACAATACGCCTGTCTGTTTCTATTTCTGTTTCACCTGGCCCACGTGTACCAATACCCCCACCTTGTCTTTCCAAGTGTTTCCACATACCCTTTAAGCGAGGCAACAAATACTGGTATTGTGCTAATTCTACTTGTGTTTTAGCTTGTGATGTTCTTGCCCTGCGTGCAAAAATGTCAAGTATTAAATCGCTTCTATCAAGTATGGTTGTTTTAACAACATCACTAATGTTTAAAAGTTGCGAACCTGTAAGCTCATCATCAAAAATTACAAGATCAATATTTTTACTATGCACATAATCTCTAATTTCTTCAAGCTTTCCTTTGCCCACAAAGGTTTTACTGTCTGGTCTATCCAGTTTTTGTGTAAATGTTTTAACAGTAATAGCACCTGCTGTTTCTGCAAGAAAAGCTAGTTCTGCCAAATATTCTTCAACTTGTTCGTTGGTTTGATCTTTTTGAATTACGCCTATTAGTATAGCACGTTCTTCAGTTTTTATTTTTTGAGATTTATCTAACAATTTTTATTTTATTTTTTATTACACGCAAAGCAATCAAGATGCAAAGACACAGAGGAAAATGACTTACTGACTTTATTGACTTACTGACTTCTTCAAAGCCAACAAACTAAAATCATCCTGCCCATCTTCTTTAACAATATTGTTTACCAAAGTTCCTAATCCATCAATTTGCATTTCAACAATATCATTTTCTTTAAGCCATTGCACTTGGTAGTTAGAATCATTTAAAAGTCCAGTGCCATTCAATTCTAAAAAGCAACCTGTGCCTACTGTGCCACTACCAATTACATCGCCTGCATGCAGGTTTACACCATAACTGCAACGTTCTATTATTTCAGCAAATGTCCAATCCATATCACTTACATTGCCTTCACTCACTTGTATATTATTTACTTTACAAGTCATTTTCAAGTTCCAGCTTTTGCCAGTATGGTTGGGTTTGCAAGCAACTTCTAAATGCTCAAGTTCATCAAGTGTAACCAACATTGGGCCTATAACAGTTGAAAAATCTTTTCCTTTTGCAGGACCAAGATTCAACAGCATTTCTTCCATTTGCAATGTTCTTGCACTCATATCATTCATAATCATTAAACCACCAATATATTCATCTGCTTCAGCAGCTTTAATGTTTCTTCCATTTTTGCAAATAACTATTGCAGCTTCCAATTCAAAATCTAATTTATTAAAATGGTCTGGCATGCATTTTATTTCGCCAGGACCTTGAATACTATTGTGATTGGTAAAATAAAATATTGGATATTGATCAAACTCTGCAATCATTTCAACTTTTCTATTTCTTCGTGCTGCTGCAACGTGCTGTCTAAAAGCATAACCATCTCTGCAACTTGTAGGAAAAGGAACAGGTGCCAAAACCTTTGCATTGCTATATTCCACACTAATATTACTTGATAACTTGCCTTCAACTATAGCAGCATTGGTTGCCTGTGCTATCGGAAAATAATCATCCCAATATTGCAAAAACATAGACATAGAGCCAGGCAATTCAGGATTCATTGCATCTGTATTATATAAATGCCCTTCATGAAAAAAAGCCAATTGATCATGGCCATCTTTTGTTAAATATGTTACAAGTTTCATTTAAAAAGAATTGGTAAACGAGATGCAAATGTAGGTGTAGGAAATATTGTATTGCATATAGAATTTGTTACAAAAAAAACAGTCACCAAATTGATGACTGTTTTAAAAAATATTTTTGATTTAACTAAAATCCTGGGCATCTCATTGCTGCACCCATAGCGTTTCTCCTGTTCAAATTAGCTCTGTATGTTGCACTTAACTCCAAACCACCTCTATACTGTGTATAAGTGTTTAATTTAGAGATATTAATGTCGTAGCTAAGTCCAATATTTAACTTATCAATATCAAAATTTATAACAGGTATCAAAGCATCGCCCCACCTAAAGAAAGCACCAAAATTTACTCCAAAAGCAGTGTTATCTTCCTTGTAATTTCTTCCAAAATCAACACCATATAACATACCTGCCAAAAACTGTTCATTGCCATCTTGTTTAATATAATCCATGTAACCCTGTACTTTATTGTTATCACTTGTTTGAGCAGAAACACCTGCATTTAAAACAAGCTTTCTACCTAAAATACTATATTCCGAGTTATTCGCAAAATAGTTAAGCTTAGGATTATTGATATGGTACATTGCTGCACCAACATAGTATTTAATATCCTCACCAAAATCGCTGCTATAAGTAATACCAGCACCAACATCATAATATGTATATCCAAAATTGCTAAAATTAGCTATCTCCTGTGGCGAAACCAATTTCAACTCCTGTGAATTAAAAGATGTATTTACAGGACCACCAATAAATGCAATTGATAAATAACTGTTATTAATCTGGCTCAAAGATTTGTTGAAGCTAACAACAGGCAATAACGCTGTTTTTTTAAGCTTTACATCGCCTGCCACATCACTTGTAGCCTGCAAGCCCAAAGTAACCCAGTCTCCAGCTGTATTATTCAATGGCATTTTATACTCACCACTCATGGCATAGGTTTTAAAAGGCATAGCAATGCTACCCCACTGGCTTCTGTAATTTACCTTAACCCTTACATCGCCATTAAAAATACCAGCCAATGCAGGATTACGTAACAAAGGCGTTTCATAATATTGAGAAAAGTTCAAATCCTGGCCTGTAGCAACACCACAAAGACCAACCAACATACCCAACGATGCTATTATTTTTTTCATGTCAAAAATTTATAGTCAAAACAATTAAACTTTCGGAAAGCCTGATACTTTCCGAAAGTTATTTGAAAATTATTATTTAATTAATGTTACTGTACCAGTGTAAACAAACTTAGTTCCATTTGCACAAACTACTTCGCAAGTATAAACATAGCTATCAGTTGGTGCAATTACTCCTTTAAACTTACCATCCCAAGCGTTTGCAGGATTAAATGTTGCAGACTGGTATGGTGGAGGCACAAAACCTGCACGCTCGAACACCACTTGACCCCAACGATTGAATACCCTGAAGCTTGTTACTTTTTGAATACCTGAAGCAGTTACGTAGAAGTAATCATTTAAGCCATTACCATCTGGTGTAAATGTGTTTGGTATAAACACTTGGCTAGCCTCGCAGAATGCCTGAATACAAATTTGTGCTGTGTCTTTACAACCATAAATGCTGGTTGCAGCTACTTCGTAGCAAACATTATCTAAAACAGTTGCTGTAGGATTTGGTGCTATAGGATTATCCAGATATTTAGCTGGTGTCCATATAGTACTTGCTGTAGCATCGCTATAGAAAGGATTTAAGTGATATTGAGTACCACCTTGCAAACGCACTGTATCTATACCAAATGCAACATGCAGCGTATCGCCTACACCAATTAAAATACTATCTTTAGTTGTAGGGAAACAACCAGCAGCATTATTTGCATACACAGTATAAATGGTAGTAGCCATTGGTGTTGCATGTACAACTGTTCCTTTTGCAGTATCCAAACCTGTGCTTGGTGTCCATACAAAATTTGGTTGTAATACAGAATTGGTAACCACTTTAAGCTCTACAGTTTCTCCACGACAAATTGTATCGTTCGGAGATGCAACGATAGTTACAGTATATGGTTGTACCACGCCTACTCCAACACTTGCACTGTCGCTACAACCATAAATGTTTGTACCTGTTACAAAGTATTTAACAGTATCTGTTGGTGTAGCAACCACTGTAGCACCAGTTGTTGTGCTTAATCCAAAGTTTGGACCCCAAACATAATTATTAGTTCCAGCACCAGTTGCAGTAAGTGTAATTGAATTGCCCAAGCAAATTGATGTATCCTGACTTGGATTAATTGATACAACAGGTACAGGGTTTATTACTAACCTGTTTGAAACCAATTTAGCACTACAATATGCAGTAGCCACAGTTATTGTATCAAAATATCCATTGCCTGCTGTTCCATAAACAGTGCTTGCATTTGGACTGCTGCTGCTCATAAATTGTGTTCCATTTGCAAAGCTCCATGTATAAGTTTGTATTGGGTCTTCGCTTGGTCCAACATTTACCACATAATAGATAGTTTGGTTTACACAAGCAGTATCCTGACGTGTAATATTTAATATCTGAGGTATATTATTTACTTTAACATCAATTACTACAGTAGCAACACTATCCTGACAACCACTAACACTTATAGTTTGTAATTTTACTGTATGTGTTGCTGTTGCATAGAAAGTTGCTGTGGTATCGTAAGTATGTCCTAAGTTACCATCAACCAACCAGTTTGTTGTTTGTGCAGCTGGTGTTTGATCCATAGTAGATTTATTATTGAAACGTACTACAGTATTGCCACAATTGTTAGTTTGTGTAACAGTATAAGCTGCTTTCACGTAATCTACACGTATTGCACCAAAGCTGTTTAAGAAATATGTGCAACCATTTAATGACTTAAGCGTAACATTTGGATAATAAGTGCCACCAGTTAAATAAACATGGGTAAATGCTGTGCTTCCAACGTATTTATTATGCTCAATAGTACCATCACCATAGTCAACAATAATACTGTCTGCATAGCTGTTGCCATATACATTAAAACTTACAGGTGTATTACCACATACATAACCTGTATCGTGTGTCCAGCTACCAGTTGGACCAGCTACTACTACTTTTTGGCTATCAATGTATGTACAGCCGCCAGCATTTATTGCTGTCATGGTTACATTAAATTGTCCAAGAATATTAAAGCCCTGTGTAACAGTATTACCAGTTTGGTTAGGTATTGCAGTTGATCCAAAATTCCAGTTTGTAGAATATGGAAGAGTAGCAATAGTTGTTGTATTAGCAAACTGAACATTGTATGGTAAGCAGCTTGCACCTAAAGGTGTAATGCTAAACGAACCTGGCAATGTATCTCTTACTGTAATTATTTGAGCTGCTGAAGAGTCTTTACAAGTTAAGCTACCACCAAGAGGTGTTGTATGCACTCTTTCGGCCCCTAAATAAACATTATAATTTCCACTTGTTCCGTAAGTTCTATAATCAATACTACCTGTTCCGTTTCCATAATTCCAGGTGTGCGATGTAAATGTATCAGTTAAATTATTTAACCACAATGTATCGCCTTTGCAAATTGTAGTACCTGGTGCTACACTAAAGTTAACTTTTGGTGTACCATAAACATACACAGTATCAAACTTACTTACACTACCACAAGTTGTGCTACCAGTAAGTGTTACAAGATATTTACCAGGTTTTGTATATGGATGTATCACAGTATGAACCCCATTGGTTACACTTGGTGAAGTATTTCCATCTCCAAAATCCCAAACATAATTTGTTCCACCATTACTATTACTTGTAAAAGTTACAGTATCTGGAATACATTTATACTTATCAGCTGCATTTACTGAAATATTTAATGTAACAGTGTTGGCAGCAATTACAACAGGCGTGCAGAAAGAATCTACATCGCACTCATTGCCACGTTTTAAACAAGCATTAAATGTAGTTAGATTAGCTACATTATAAACGTGTTGTGTAGCAGCAGGCGTATTATCAACTGCACTACCATCACCAAAATTCCATGCTGTAGTAGAGTTGGCACTTGCTGTAGAAAAATCTTGGAAGCTAACTATACCACCAGAACATTGATAAGATGGTACAGGAGAGAATAAAACACTAGGTTTTGTTCTTACTTTAATAGTGTCAGTAAATTGACTATTACCACAAGCAGAGATAGCAGTAAGACTGATAACATAAGTAGTATCGTTACCAGAATTGCTACCAGGATATTGATAACCACCAGGAGATAATGTAGCCGTTGCTGGATTACCATTACCACCATTTAATACCCATTGATACGTAAACAATGACTGATTTAAAGTTGTATTAGTAAATACAAAATTTGTTTTATTAGCTGTAGAAGAAGCACAACCACTATCTGTTGAAATAGTAAATAAAGCTGTTGGCTTAGCAGAAGTATAGAAGAATTTACTCATACTATCACTTTTACAAGCTGGCATGTTTGTACTATTAGCAACTACAGTTATCATTACTGTATCTGGTCCATTACTTAAAGCATAAGCAGGCATTGTACTTGTTGTACTTGTACCAATTGGTGTTCTTACACCATGATATGTTGCATACCAATCATAGCTTGTATTTGCATTTGTTGTATTTAAAACATAATTGTCAATTGCAAATGGGGGACAAGATGTATATATTGGAGAACTAAAATTAGCCACAGCATCTGGATTTACATATACAGTTGCAAAAGCTGTTGTATCGCTACATTTACCAGACACCACAATACGTTTAAAGTGCATTATGTTGGTTAAGCTTATGCTTGTATAGTCTTTAGCATTTGTATTTGCATTTGTTAAAATATGTGTAATCGTATCTGCAGTTGTACCATAATACCATGTATAATTATATGTACCATTTCCACCTGTTGGTAAATTACCTGTAATAGTTGAAGTATTATTAATACACACAGGCGTAGCTGGTGTAATAACATTATTAGCAATTCTTTCTTGTACTATTACCTGCGTTACATTGCTTGTACTTACACAAGAATCAGATTTTACAATACGTTTTATTAATGAAGTAGTATCTCCAGAAAAAGCATAACCAGCACAATTGGTACTAACCAAAGTCCAATTTGTACCATTATCAACAGAACGCCACCACTCACAATTTGCATAATGGGTGGTTGTATTTGGTAAATAACCACCACCAGTTACTGTTGAACCTGCAAAGTTTACAATAGTACCTTTACATACAGTATCTGCAGCTGGCGTAATAACATTATTGCCAATTGGCTCTGTATTAGTAACAGTAATTGTACTTACTGTTGGTGGACAAGTAAGGTTATTTATCTCCCATGAAAATTTATATGTCTGGTAATCACTAATATTTACCAATAAAGGATTTTGAGTTGTTTTTGGTCCAAAAGTATAACCGCTACCGCCTGGTGCAATTAAAGAACCTCCAGTTTGACTCCAATATCCAATACCAGCAGTAGGCACATTACCTGTAAGCATAATAGTTGTTCCACCACAAATGGCTGTATCACCTTGCAATATTTTTGCACTATCGGCTAGTGCAGGTATATAAATCCTTAATGGATCCGTTGTATCTGGCGAGCAATTTCCATTTTGAATAATAGCCCTGAACCAGATGGTAGAAGGAATAGTTGGGAATACAGGTGTTGAGCCGCCTGAAGGATTACCAGGAGAACTTGGACTATTATATCCTGTGGTTGCACTTGTTGTAGATGCAATCCATCCTGTTATTGTACCTTTATAACCTTGCACCTCAATTTTAGCTTTAGATCCAGGTTTACATACTATTGTATCCTGCGAATATAAATTACCTTTAACTGTAGGACTATCGACAAATATTGTTCTTGATGAAGACAATATACTATCTGTAGCATCCTGACAACCATAGTTCCAACCTTTTGAAATTAACCATGCATTAATTTTTATATCATTCTGCATATTATTTAATACAAGAGGGTTGGCATTACTCATAACATTAGTTGTGCCTCCAAGTGTCAGATTTTCATAAAACCACCAATTTACATCAGAGTATCTTGTATCGAATAAAGCAGAAATAGAAACATCTGAACCCTGACAATAGTGATCTCCTGACATTATAGGAGACAAGCCAATATTTCCACTTTCAGGTTTTCTGTACAATCTTACAATAGCAGTATCATACCTGCTTGGACAAACTCCATTTGCTGCTTTTAAAATTACAGTATCCACTTCAGCATCTCTTACATTAATTTGAGTACATGTACTTGTTCCTGTAGAAGGATTAGCACTTGATTTGGTTGAAGCTGCCCCCACTGAAGACTTAATTATCCAATCATATAATTCTCCATGTGGTTGAGGACGAGACAGGCTAATACACATTGGGAAACTAATATTTTGCGTTCCTGTAACGTTACATATTACTGTATCTTTTAATCCATAAACCCTGCTAACAGTATCAACTATGTATATTTCTATAGAGTCTGTAGTTGGTCTGCAACCAGGTGCAGAAGGAGATATAGTATAACCAAACCAATAGTTTATAGCTCTGTTTAAATTACAAATTTGAACTGTTGATGCACTTGTAGAAGTAAATGTTGGTGTTAATGAACCTAAGCCTGAACTTGGTCTCACATCCCAAGTACCAGTACCAATTGCTGTGGGGTTATTACCAACTAAGTTAAGACACACACTATCGCAATATACTAACCTTGAACCAGAATTACTACCAACAATTTTTGCTGTTGGTGGACCAGGCGTAACAATAATACATTGTGTAACGCTATCGCCTTTGCAGGCAAATTGAGATACTGTTTTTATGGTATAGCAAATAGTATCATTTAAATATGTTGTATTTGGTGGAACAGTATTGGTCAATAAGTCGCTTATTGGTCCTGTACTTGGTACAGTTTGCTGGCTATTACCAGTAGCATGACCATTTGCCTTTACAGATGTCCAGGTAAATTTATCAGTAGGGTCTCCCGTAGTTAAATTTATTTGAAGCTGATCGCCGCTACACATACTAGCTGTAGCATTGTTAGGGTAAGTCATATTTAATGTAGGTGCATTAGGAGATGGTTGAACATTTACTGTAAGTATGTAAGGGTCTCCATCGCATCTGCCTAATTTTGGTGTAATCTGATATTTAACATATCCAGAAGGTGGAATAACAGTTAATAAGTCAGTTATTGTTGAGACATAAGCCCCACCACTACCTGCAGTTGAGCCATTAACATTTAATGAGCTTATCCTATCATATTTAAATGTAATACCAACAGGGTTTGTAATTTTATAATTTACTTGTGTTCCAGAACAAATATTCATTGTTACATCATTTGATGGAACGCATGGTAAAATGTGTAATTTTCTGGTTGCAATTACAGATGTACAACCTTTATTATTAAGAGATTTTATTTCTGCCTTAATATCATATGTTTTACCCGTAGTACAAGATTGTGCATATGCCAAAGTACTTGGTATAAATATAGGATGCATATTATTAGCAGTATCTAAAGATAAATTTCCATTATATGGGGGAACTCCACCAGACGGATAAATAAATCTATATCCACTAGGGTTGGTACCACTAAATGGACCTCCAGGGTCATTACTTGTCCATATTACCTGAACGTTTTTATTCTGTGTAGTGTCTGCAGTAAATCCTGTTACACGTATATTTTGCACAGAATGGCATATTGTATCGGTAGCAGCCAATGCATTAATACCACCTGGATATAACTGAAAATCTACAACTTGCTTAGCAACTTTGGTAGCACAATTATTTCTAAAAGTATCTATTACAGTGTAAGTACCTTTAGTCATAAACTTAATTGTAGGATACTTTGATGTATCAGATGTAGGTGCAACAAAATCCCAGTCTGTACCTTTTACACCAGGTGTAACCGTCCATAAATATGTTAAGCTACTTGCAGCACTTGCCTGAAAAGTATAACGTACAGTATCTCTTACGCCACCTGCACCTGTTGTATAAAGTTGCATGTTTGCCGGTGCAGCAGGGTCGTAATTTATTGTTAATGGATTAGGCGGAGTACCTGGAGGCGTACAATAAAACACACTATCTAATCCAGTTGGGAATGCAACACCTGCATCTCCATTTGCCTCAACATATCTAAGCAAGCCCTGTGTGGTATCGCAGGCCCCTTTTACCTTTAAAGATATATAATATCGCCCTGTTACATTGAATGAAATGGTAGGGTTCATGGTATTCATATTCTCACCAGACTTAAACGAGAATTTGTTACTGCTAACCGGTATTGCATTACTATCTTTATATGGTCCTGATTTCGAGGCATCAAACACCTGCCATATATATCTAAACCTTGTACTGTCTATACAAAATGTTCTTCTTGTTTCATTTACCATTTTAATAGTAGGGGCACAACCAATAATACTATCATTTTTAATGTTAGTGCCTAACGCAGCACTATCCATTCTAAAGCTTGGTACTATCATGGCTGTATCTACACAAACCAAAGCAGTTGTGTCGCTTGTAGGACATGGAGCATCATCGCCATATTGATTGCTTACCCTAAGAGTAATATTATGAAAACCTGCTTGTAAAGAGTTAAATTTTATAGATGTATCTTTTTTATTCTCCACCTTTCCATATGGAGTTTGGTAATAAGGATGTGCAGAGTCATGATCAATAATCCATGTATAATTTGCAAGTTGAGAACAAATAGCTGTTGCCCCCCCACTAGAACTTGTATTAGCCAAGCCTTGACCAGGGTCAGATAAATTCCTCATATATACAGAATCTAAAGCATTACCGCAAACAACAGAATCTATTAACTTCATTTTAGCTTGTGGTGGCGAGTATAATTGAGCATTTGAAACAGCTTGCCTTCCTGGTCCACAAGTTCCTGTAATGCCAGGACCATTAACAATATTAAATGGATTAGTTACTGTTGATGTAATAGTAAAAGAAGTTGAGCCATTTTTTTCACAAGAAGTTTTAGAATATATATGTTTTATAACACCACCAGCGTTTACAATATCACAAATTGTTCTTTGTTCAATTGTATTATCATTCCAATCTATTTGAATAAGTGCAGCAGGAAAGTTTTGTTGAAGATGAGGGTCTTGTGACATATTTGTCTCAATTCTTAATGAAACAGTATCGCCAGTACAAGAACTTTTAACGCCAGCAGCTTTAGCCAATACGTCAGCTTTAATATCCCAGTTGTTATTAATAATATGGTAGGCCTTAGTAGAAATGGTAGCACCGCTGGTAGTTTTAACTATAGCTGTGTAATAAGCGTCTCTAAAGTAAGCCCCAACTTGTGTTGGGTGAAATAACAAAGTAAATTTACCAGTACCATCTGGCACAAATTTTTGAGATAAAAATGGTCCTGTAGTTCTATAATTATCAATTAATTCCAAAGAATCTATAGATCCTGTAGAACTATCCTTTAACAACAAATTAGCTGTAACATTACCATCACATCTGCCATAATAATGCTGGTCAAAAAGAATTTTATTCCTGTCTAAAGGCACAGCCATTGCATTAATATTTGCTGCTGTGCTAATGGTAAAATCTACAGATTGTGCAACATTTGAACCAACAGTTGTTGACCAAACTTTATAGTAATAAGTACCATTTAAACCAGCCGGTAATTTGGTATTTAAAAAAGTAGCGTAAAAAAATTTCACACTATCTTTATAGCCTGTAGTTACACCACTTTGATTAAATAACTCCCACACAAAATAGTTGGCACGAGAAAAACAGCCTCCACCTGTAGTATTTATAGGTATAGCCATACTATTACCAGCACTATAGCTAATGCCCACACCAGGATCGAGCCTTGCATTGTCAATAGTTATAGTTTGTGCTTTAATTGTTGTGCCAAGCATTACCGCTACAATAGCCAATAAAAATTTGTTCTTTAACATATACATTTACTTATCACTTTTAAAAATCTACCCAAAGCCATTATTAAAACAACTTTGTTTTTTCTGAACCTTCTCGATATTTTTTCTAATTAAAAGAAGTTTCAGGGTTTCACATATATTGATACTTTTTTGACTCAAAACGTTGCCTGAGTGTGCAAAAAAAGTTTAC
Organism: uncultured Chitinophagaceae bacterium; assembly: GCA_964477265.1. Lineage (GTDB taxonomy): Bacteria > Bacteroidota > Bacteroidia > Chitinophagales > Chitinophagaceae > CAIVPM01. The sequence goes on along the minus strand of CAYZDJ010000004.1, from coordinate 195,979 downwards.
AAATAAATTAAAAAAACTTTAAAAAATACAATAAATCAGGTTACTTATTTATTACAACTGGTTTCATTCCTCTAATACCCATATCAACAACTTGCTCTCCTTTTAAAGGATCCCACATATTATTTCCGTTATTATCTCTCCATTCAAAACTTTTATTTGTACTTAAGCTGCACTCAACCACAATACTTTCTTTTTCTGTACCAGTTATAGTTAATGGCATTTTCATGGTAACAGGTGGGGTGCTTCCATCTTTACTATACTTAATACCATTAAAAGCAGCAGTTACAACACAAGAACCCTGAGGGATTGGACTTGTGGCAAATAGAGGATTTACCACAGTAGTGGCTCCTGCTGGTGCCTGCCCTGTTTTGGTAAACAGTGATGATGGGTAATAAATACTGTTTGTACCAATATTTGTTTCAAAACCCCAATAGCCCTGCGTTCTAAATTGATTATTTAGTGTAACTTTTTGAGTATTGATAGTATAACCATCTACAAAATAGGTTTTAAACCCAATAAAAGATGCTAGGGTTCCAGTATAATTACCAGAAAGGCTTGCTCCTGGATATTGAACTCCATTATATACAAAACTGTTAATTACAGTATCTAGCTTATATGTAACATCGAAATTTTGATATGCCAAAGAAAGCCTTAACCACTCATATGTGCCGGGCTTAACAGAACTTAATGGAATGCTTAAAAAAGCTTCGCCTTCTTTTACAACAATAGATTTGGAAAAATCTATTCCAGTATCAGTTGCATTCATAAACTCTGGTGCCATATATACAATAGTACCCTGACCCAATGCAGTTGTTGCAGATGGTGCAAGTTCAGCATAATGAGCAGAGATATAATTGAAAATTGGATTTTGTGCAGCGTTGCCTGGAGACACTGTTGCTACACCACCTGTATCATTTAATCTTTCTTGAGTAGGGTCGAACTTAAATTTTAAAATTAAATACCTTTCATTTGTTCCTTTAGTACAAGACGCAAAAACCAATGCCAGCAAGGCTATACACGCAAATCTGTTCATAAGTTGTGCTTATAGTAGTTACTATTTTTAAAAAATGAGTGCCGAAGATAGTTTTTAAATGTATTCGAGGAGGAGTTATTTTTGTTTTTTACGTAAAAAAACCAAGATGTTTAGGCTGAAATCGTTGCCAAAAAATGTGATTTAGCATAAATGCAAATGCATTTTTTCTATTGCAGTTTTTACAATCTTTTTACTGCTTCGCGTTTGCTTAGTGGTGGTAATGAGTTATTTGCTACAAAATCTTTAACCCAATCAGGATTTGTTTTACCATATTCCCTTAAAGCCCAGCCAATAGCTTTTTGAATAAAAAATTCTTTACTGTGGCAACAATTTAAAATGTATTTTTTTAGCAACTTAGTATCAGTTTCTTTTTTAAATGCTTTTTGAAACATAATGCTGCTACGTTGCAACCACATATTTTCACTTTTATTCCAGGCACCTGTAACAGGAAGTATTTGCTGAGGATATTTTTTGAAATAATCTGTTAAAATGAGTGAGGCAATATTATCAACAGTATCCCACCAACTTTTATTTACCAAACAAAACTCAGTTAGTTCAATAATGTTTTCATTCCAATGCTTTTTATGAAAGGCAATTAATTCCATTGCTACATATTGAAATTCCCTTTCTGGTTGCTTGTAAAGTTCCTTAATGGTTTTGGTTAATTCCTTTTCAGATAAAACGCCAGTTTGTTTTATATAAGCAGTGCTTAAAGTTCTTCTTTCATTTGTATAAATACCAAAATACTTGAACTGGTTTTTCATATATGCCTCTGCACCTTTGGCTAATTCAGGATTGCCAGCAAATTCAAATATTTCCCTTAAATCATTAACAAAGTTCATTGCAAAATTTATAACGCATTTAACACCTGTTCCTTCATTTTTTCCAATTCATCTTTCATTAAAACCACGTGTTTTTGAATCTCTGCATCATAAGCTTTGCTGCCTGTAGTATTAATTTCCCTTCCAAATTCCTGTAAAACAAAACCCAATTTTTTCCCTTTTGATTTGTCTTTATTCTTAAGTATTTCTCTAAAATAATTAATATGATTTGCCAATCTTACCTGCTCTTCGCTGATGTCAATTTTTTCAATATAGTAAATTAATTCCTGCTCTAACCTGTTTGCATCTACATTTTCAGCACTCACATTTTCGGCAATAAGCTTTTGCAAATTCTCTTTTATCTTAACTCTTCTGTTAGGCTCAAGCTTTTTAATTTCAATCTCGTGAAGTTCAATATTATCAATACGTTTAAGCAAATCACTTTCAAGCGATATTCCTTCATTTTGCCTGTGCTTGTTCAAATTTTCGACAGATTCCCTGACTAATAACTGAAATTGATTCCATTCATCTTCTGTTAAAGAATTTGTATTATTTGTAACCACATCTGGCAACCTTAGTATAGCTGACAATAAATTATCGTCATTAGCCTCAAGCTCTGCAGCAACATTTTTTATACTACTGTAATATGCCTTAAGCAGCTCTGTATTTACTGTTACAGGCTTGGCTGCACCATTATATTTTATGGTAAAAAAACATTCAACGCTACCACGCTCCAAGCCTTCATTAATAAGGTTTCTTATTTCAATTTCATAGGGTTTTAAAATGCTGGGTGTTAGCATTCTTAAATCAAATTGCTTTCCATTTAAAGATTTTATTTCTACAATAAAAACATTATCGCCTATGGTTTTTTCGGCTCTTCCATAGCCTGTCATTGAATAAAGCATAAAGTATGTTATAATTGTAAAAGTAGGGTTTGAAGCTTAGTAATCAGAGATTATATTTCAGTTTCAATTCATCACAAACGCGTTGAACAGTATTTTCAAAAGTATTAAATGTAAAGCCAGGTAAGGCTTTTATTAATTTAGAATTATTGTAAGCAATATTTTTTTGAGCAGATGCTGCTGTTTCTTTTGTAAGCAAAGGGTTTTTACCAGTAAATAAACTTTTTACTTTTTCTACACGCCAGGCTATTGATGCTAAAAAGGGCGTTGCCAATTTTGTTGGTTGTTTTTTATTGAATTGTTTTGCAATAGCATCAAACAGTTCTTTATAAGATAAGTTCCATCCATTTAATATAAATCTTTCATTAGTTATATCGCTGCTCATTAAAGCAATCATAGCTTTTACAACATCTTGCACATCAACAAAACCATTGCTACCATTGGTGTACCAGGGAAATTCGTTGTAACAATTTTTGAAAATTGCAGTTGAGCTATTATCCCAATTTGCTGCACCAAGTATAATTGATGGATTTACAATTACTGCATTCAAACCTTCGCCAATGGCACGCCAGACTTCCATTTCACTAGCCAATTTACTTTTGGCATACTCACTATTTTCATTACTGTTGTTGCCATTCATTTTTTCAGTAATCAATTCACCTTTATTAAATCTATCTAAAGTTGCAACACTGCTTACGTGTACCAGCTTTTCAATTCCATTATTTAAACAAGCATTAACGACATTTTTTGTTCCTTCAATATTTAAATGATGAATTTGGTTTTTATCTTTTGCATTAAAAGAAACCATTGCAGCACAGTGATACACTTGTTTTATGTCTTGCATCACATCTTCCAATGCAACAATATCAAGTATATCAACTTGCTTCCAGGTAGCAAGCTTTTCAATATTTGCACCAGGTTTTGTTTTATTGTATAATGCAATTACCGAAGCATTATTTTTAGATAATTCTTTAAGCAAATGAGAGCCCACCAAACCTGTTGCACCTGTTATTAAAATCATTGATTATTTATTAGTGTGCTAAATTCCTGCAAGGTTAAAATATTCAGGGTAGGAAAAGGATTGTTTTTTAAAGACAAAATGTGAGAATCATTTGTTACAAGATAATCTGCATTTGTTGCAACATAAGCATTGATGAATTTATTATCATCGGCATCAACACTCAAATTAAAGTCAAAATAAACCTCACTAAAAGTAATGTTAGTAGCCCTCAATAATCTTGCAAGTAAATTATTAGTTACTTCAATTCCCCACTTATTTAAAAAAACTTCTTCGTACTCTAATAAAATTTCTGTTGAAATAGAAAGTAAATATTGTTGATTTAAGAAAGCATCAAATACATTTCGGTAAGGTGATTTTTTTCCAATACAGCTTACGAAACAATTTGTATCTAAAACAACTTGCATTAAAGTTTAGTTTTATTTTTTTCAGATTTTGTTAAAAGCCATTCATTATAAATTTCTGCTGTATAACTTCTTTTTGCTTCTTCTTTTTCAATTGCCTCATCAAGTTTTTTCTCTAAGTAAAAATTAATAAGTGAATCTATTTCCTGCAATTTTTCTTTGCTGTCAATATATTGAAAACTCTTAAGCATATTAAGCTGCAAATTGTTTAGTTTATTATGTGCCAACATAAAATATATTTTAAACGTTTTAACAAATTTATTTCTTTTTCATAATACCCAACATTAATACTGGTAGCAATACCAAGTTTGTTACTGTACCAACAACCAATGTTAAGCTTGTTAACCAACCTAATGCCTGTGTGCCACCAAAACTACTAAAGCAAAAAATAATGAAGCCTGTAATTAAAACCAGCGATGTATAAATAATGCTTATACCAGTATGTTTTATTGTTTGCACTAATGTTGATTGCACATTGTTATTATAGTGTGGTAACTCTTGTTTATAATTCACCAAAAATCGAATAGTAACATCAATCACAATTCCTAAAGCAACGCTAAAAACCAATACTGTACTAGGTTTTAAAGCAATACCACACCAGCCCATAACACCTGCTGTAATGATTAATGGAAGAATATTTGGCACTAAAGAACACAATAAAACCCTGCCACTTTTAAACAAGTATAACATACAAATGGCAATTAATAAAAATGCATAAATGATACTTTCCTTTAAGCCATTAATAATAAAACTTGTGCCTTCTAAAAATGTGACACTACTGCCTGTAAACGATATTTTATATTTTGATGAATCAAATATTTCATTGCTTCTTTTTTCAAAATCTTTAATTAGCAAAGGCAGTTGCTTGCTGCCAATATCTTTCATATTAATGCTTATGCGTGCCAGTTGCCTGTTACTGTCAATAAAGTTATTCATCAAGCTGCCAATGCCTTTTTTACTTTGATTGGCAGTTGCAGAATCTGGTTGCATATAATCACTCATCAACGCCATTTCGCCCAAGCCATTTGGAATTGTAAAACTGTTACTATCGCCATCATAATAAGCCTGGCGAGAAAACTTTAATCCATCAACAAAGCTCAAAGGCTTGGCAGTATTGGGATTGCTGTCAATGTAATTGCAAAATGTTTCGATGTTTTCAATAGGTTGCATACTGCGTTGCAAGCCTTTTTTCTTCTTGCTATCAACCACAACTTCAAGTGGCATAATGCCATTAAAATTATTTTCAAACCATTTCAAATCTGTATAGATAACATCTTTTTTTGGTAAATCATCAACAATAAAACCTTCTTTTTTTAATTTAAAAATACCTGTTATAGCAATGGCTGTAACTATTACTGATACTGCATAAACCCATTTTTTATGATGCAAAGCCCAGCGTTCAATTTTAACCAAAACCTTCTCAAGCAGCTTGCTGTTTAGATATTGCATTTGCTTTGGTGTTGGTGCTTTCATATAACTCAACACAGCTGGAATAAAAAACAATGAAATAAAAAACAGAGCCATAATATTTATTCCACTTACAATACCAAACTCTTTAAGCAAACCACTTTTAGTAAGTGCAAACACAGCAAAACCAATAGCTGCAGCTATGTTGCAAAAAAGTGTAACCACGCCCATTCTGCCAATCATTGTGTGCAAGGCAAATTGCTTGTCATTACTTTCTTTATAAACTGTGTGGTATTTATTTAAAAAGTAAATGCAATTAGGAACGCCAATAACCACAACCAATGGTGGAATTAATGCTGTAAGCAAAGTGATTTTATAGCCGAGCAAAACCATTGTTCCAAAACTCCACAACACACCCATAGCAACCACTGCAAGGCTCATAAACATTGCACTAATACTTCTAAAAAATAATAACAAAACCAATGCAGACAACGCCAATGAACCAATTAAAAAGAAATTCATTTCGTGTTTAATTCTCTCTGCAATTACTGTTCTTATATATGGCAAACCACTAACATACGTTTTAGTTTTTGCTTCTCTTTCAAATATGTCAATTACTGCTTGTATTTCTTTTATCAGGTTTATTCTTCGTTTGCTCATTGCTGTATCTTTATTAACAGTAACAGCAATCAAGTAACAATCTTTTTCTGGATTATATAGAAGTGATTTATAAATAGGTAAAGATTTAAAGACAGCAACTTCGCTGTCTAAAGCTACCTGTGAAGGATAAGTTGAGAAAACCTTTTGCGATATAAATTTATTTTTTATTGTGTCTTTTACAAGTGTCACAACTTCTGGAATACTCATTACACTTTTAACCGCAGGAATATGTTCCAGATGCTTGTGCAACTGATATACTTTATTAAAAATTGGTTCCTTAAAAAAATCCTTGCTTTCAATACCAATAACAACCAAATTGTTATCGGCACCAAATTGCTTTAAAAATTGCTTGTACTCTGCAAATTTTTCATTGTCTTCTGGTACTGCTTTATTTGTGTCGTAGCTCAGCTCAATTTTGGTAGTTTGCCAAGCCATAAAAGCAGTTATAGCAAGCAGTATTATTAATGCAGGAACTTTATATTGTAATATTTTTTTACCAAGTGTGTACCACATAGTTTTTGATTGCTTTGCTGCAAAGAAAAGAGTAATGAAATTTTATAGCATCAAAACCTATTAATTGGGAAATTATTAAGAAAAATATTTTTCAAAAACGCATATTGCTTTTGATAATTCCATTTAATTCATTCACTTTTGCTAACCCCTATAAAAAAAGGAGATTACCGCTATGGGAATGTTTAGTTTTTTTACCCAGGAAATTGCAATGGACTTGGGTACAGCCAATACACTTATAATTCATGGAGACGAGATAGTTGTGAATGAGCCAAGCATTGTGGCTTTAAATAGAAATAATTTAAAAGAGGTTTTAGCCGTGGGCAAAAAAGCATTATTAATGCACGAAAAAACCCACGAAAGCATAAGAACTGTTCGACCATTAAAAGATGGTGTAATTGCAGATTTCAACGCTGCTGAAATTATGATTAGGGAAATGATAAAAATGATTTACCCTAAAAAACCATTAATTCCACCAAGCTGGAGAATGGTTATTTGCATTCCATCATCAATTACTGAAGTTGAAAAACGTGCTGTGCGTGATAGTGCTGAGCAAGCAGGTGCAAAAGAAGTATATATGATTCATGAGCCAATGGCTGCTGCTTTGGGTATTGGTATTGATGTGGAGGAGCCTGTTGGTAATATGATTATTGATATTGGTGGTGGTACAACAGGTATTACAGTAATTGCATTGGCTGGTATTGTGTGCGACCAAAGTATAAGAATTGCAGGTGATGAATTTACAATGGATATTATGGAAGCTCTTCGTCGCTACCATAGTTTGTTAATTGGAGAAAGAACTGCTGAACAAATTAAAATACACGTTGGTTCTGCAATGAAAGATTTGGATAATCCACCAGATGAAATGCCAGTAAATGGTAGAGATTTGGTTACTGGTATTCCTAAACAAATTATGATTACTTATCAGGAAGTTGCAGAAGCTTTGGATAAATCTATATTTAAAATTGAGGAAGCTATTTTAAAAGCATTAGAAACCACACCACCAGAATTGGCTGCAGATATTTACAGGCGTGGCTTGTACTTAACAGGTGGTGGTGCATTGTTGCGTGGTTTAGATAAAAGATTGAGTGCAAAAATTAAATTGCCTGTTCATGTAGCCGACGATCCATTAAAGAGCGTTGTGCGTGGTACAGGATTGGCTTTAAAAAATTATCAGCATTATCCGTTTATTATGAGATAACTTAATTGTTAGTGGTTAATTGTTAGTGGTTAGTTTTATAGAAAATAGCTTAACTAATAATTTACAACTGACAACTAACAATTACACAGTGCGTAACATTTTCCTTTTCATACGACAATACCTTAACCTTATTACATTTGTAATACTGCAAATTGTGTGTGTGATTACGTTAAGCAAATACAGTAAAACGCACGAAGCCTTTTTTTCGGTGAAAGCAAATGAAGTAACTGGTAAAATAAATTCGCAATACAGCAGGTTTAACAATTATTTTAAACTTGATGAAGTAAATAGGCAGCTTGCCATTGAAAACGCAAGGTTAAGAGATAGCCTAAGGTCCAACTTTATAGCTTCGGACAGTTCCATAAAAATTGTTGTTGATACCCTGATTAAAGACACTTCTAACCGCTACAGAAAATATTCCTATTTGCCTGCTAGTGTTGTTATCAATAATGTTTCCCAGCAATATAACTTTATTCAACTGGAACGTGGTGCAAGGCAAGGCGTGCAAAAGGATATGGGTGTTGTGGGGCCACTTGGTATTGTAGGCAAGGTTGTGAGTGTAAGTGATAACTACTGCATGGTAATGAGCCTGTTAAACAGAAGCAGTAAAGTGAGTGCTATGTTTAAGCGTGGTAAAGAACAATATGCTACCAACATAAGCTGGGATGGCAAAGACCCTAGCTACCTAACTATGGAAAATGTGAGCAAGGCTGTTGATGTAAAAAAAGGCGATACCATTATTACCAGCAATTATTCCCCATCATTTCCATCATTGTTAATGATAGGTACAGTTGCAGAATTTAAGCTTGATGCAGTTGGAAATAACTATACCATAAAGGTTAAAACTGCTACCAATTTCAATACCATACAGCATGTAAATATTATTGCCAATCATTATTATGAAGAGCAGCATAAACTGGATTCGACCACTGTAAAAAATCATTTAAAATCTATAGGTGACTAACGTTTTAAAAAATATTATCAGGTTTGTTTTGTTTTTGATTGTGCAGGTGTATGTGCTTAGCAAAGTACCTCCATTGCATCAATACATTACGCCATACCTGTATTTTTTATTTATACTGTGGCTGCCTTTTTCTATCAATCGTTGGTTTTTGCTGGTATTAGGTTTTAGTTATGGAATGGCGTTAGATTATTTTTTGGGCTACCCAGGATTGCATGCTGCACCTTGTACATTAATTGCATATTTACGCCCATTTTTATTAAGCTTGTTTATAGCCCAGGAATCAACAGAGCAAAGTTTTGTTGAGCCAAGTGTTAAAAGCATGGGCTGGGGACCTTATAGTTTTTATATTGTGCTGCTAACATTTATACACCACTTTTATCTGGTTTTTATTGAGTGGTTAAAGTTTGGCAACTTTATGTATTTTATAGGCAAGGTTGTAGCCACAACTTTAATGAGCCTGCTACTTATTTTTATTACAGAACTATTGTTTTTTAGGAAAGCAAAATACAGAACCAATACAGCATAACAGGCTTTTAACTATTTGCAAGTTCAAAAATTAGCTGTAAAATGATAGCCGTTACAAACAATACAAATGTGCAAAAAACAGTATTTATCAGTCTGTTTTGTTGCATTATTTTTTTGCTGTCAAAAAACATTGGCTTTTTTTGGGATAATACATTACTTGCCTCCAAGATGGGACATTATATGTTTGAGAATAACTTATTTGTCTTAAACTTTCCCGAAAATTTTGATCCAGGTCACCCACCTCTTATATCATTTATACTTGCTGTAACATGGAGTTTATTTGGAAAAAATTTATTTGCCAGTCATTTAATAATGCTCCCTTTTTTATTTGGATTAATATGGCAGTTGCATAATTTTTCTTGCTATTTTTTTACAAAAAAGTGGCAGCAAATAGTAGCAGTTAGTTTTGTTTTTTGCGACCCTACCATATTGGCACAAACATTTTTTATAGGTCAGGAAGTGCCACAAATATTTTTCTTTTTATTGGCTTTAAACCAACTCTTCAAGGATAAATACATTTTAAAAACTGTTGCTTTAATGCTTTTAGGATTATGCAGCATAAGAGGAATGATGCTTTGCGGTGGATTTTTTTTAATTGATTTCTTTTACTGCATAAAAATCAAAAAGCAGCCACTGTTTATATTTAGAAAAGAAAATATTATAACTTATGCTCTGGCTGCAATGCCTTCAATTGTATTTATTATATGGCGAATAACTGCTAAAGGTTATTTTTTAATGCATCCAAATTCGCCTTGGAAAGACTTGGCCCATTTTGTTAACTTAAAAGAGTTTGCTTTTAATGTTATTGTTGTCATACATAGGTTTTCAGACTTTGGAAGAATTGCTATATTAATTTTTATTGGTTATTCAATATTGCATGTAAAAAAAACACTTAAACAAGATGCAAAAGTTCAACTACTTTTTGCAATTTCTTTTTTATCTACAGTTATTATTGTTATTGTTAGCCTTGCAATAACGAATACAATTGGACACAGGTATTTTACAATTTCCTTTTTAATACTGCATCTATTGTGTGTGTATATTATACTTAACTTTTTTAGCTATAGAAAAATATTAATAACGTCTTTAATCATTATACTTATAACAGGGAATTTTTGGCAATATCCTCAGCGTTTTGCACAAGGCTGGGACGCAAGCTTGCGAGGTGTACCATATTTTGACTTACGCAATCAGGCAATTAAATATTTGCAAACTAATAAAATTAATCATCAGGAGGTTGGTACTTTTTTTCCAAATATTTACAGCAATGAAGAAATAAACCTAAATGGTGATACTACATGCTTTGCTGCTTATGATGGGAGAAACAAATATGTTTTTTTTGCTAATATTTATAATCAAAAACCCGAACTCTATACCCAAATTTTAAATAATTATACTTTGCTGAAGCGGTTTGAAAAATCAGGGATTTTTGTTGAAATATATAATAAAAAATAACAATCGCTTTCGGCCTAAATTACAAAAACTACCAAACGCTATTTGGATATGTTCTTTGCAGTACCTGCATTTCTGCAAGTAAGTCTGTTAAGTGCTGTGTATGTTGTCCTTGTTTACCGCCAATTTTTGGTTGAGATGAATACTGAAATTGCAAAGTAGCTTCTGCAAAAACTTCATCAACCTTTTGCTGCCACAAAGGTTTTATTTTATATAAATCAACGCTGATATTTTGAGATAATAATTCTGTTTCTTCCTCACTCATTACAAATAATTCTTCAATAAAATCTTTTAAAACAGTAACAGCATTTTGCATTTTAGCATTGCTTTCTTCAGTTCCATCTCCAAGGCGAATAACCCATTCACTACTCCAACGTAAATGATAAGCAACTTCTTTCAAAGCTTTTGTAGCAATAGCTGCAAGCTGCTCATCGCTACTTTTTTGTAATTCTAAATAATAAAAATGCTGGTAGCAACTAAAGTAAAACTGGCGAAGAATTGTAACTGCCCAATCCACATTTGGCTGTTCAGTTATCAAATGGTTTTTAAATTCATTTGCATCTCTTAAATAAGCAAGGTCATCTTCTGTTGACTGTTGACCATTGACTGTTGACATTGGAGCAGCATATTGATAAAAATTTCTCGCTTGTCCAAGTAAGTCTAATGCAATATTGGTTAAAGCAATATCTTGTTCAAGAATTGGTCCATGCCCACACCATTCACTATTTCTATGAGATAGAATAAGGGTAGTATCTGCAAGGTGAAGGCAGTAAGGAATTAGGAATTGGGAATTAGGAATTTGTTGTGGAGTATTTAGTTGCATTACTTTTTTGTTACTTTTGATTTGTCTAAATAATTAATATAACCATTTATTAATTTTATTACAGTTTCACATTTTTCTTCAAATGTTTTTAATACTTCTTCTGTAATATATCTTTCATCAAATGCAGTTGTTAAGTGTTCCATGGTTTCTGTTGTAGAACCTCTTGCAATAATGAAAAAATTTCTTGTATCGGTATATGTATAACGTCCATAACCTTCTGCAATGTTTGCAGTAACTGACCTTGATGAACGAATGATTTGGTCAATAAGTAAGAACTTTTCTGCTCCTGGAAACTGCTTTACAAGCACTGAAATTTCGATTCTTAATTCCCTCGCTTTTATGTATGACTCAAGTTCTTTATAACCTTTGTAATTCATAATTCAAATTTACTATTCACCAATTCCAAATACCCAATTCCCAACATTACATATGATTTACTTCTTCTGGCAAATTGTAAAATGTTGGATGCCTGTAAATTTTATCCATTGAAGGTTCATATAAACTTTCAGCTTCATCAGGATTGCTGGCGTGAATATGCTTGCTTTCAACAACCCAAATGCTTACTCCTTCCATTCTGCGTGTATAAACATCTCTTGCATTTTCAATAGCCATAGCAACATCAGCAGCATGCAAGCTACCAACATGCTTGTGGTCTAAGCCTTGTTTGCTGCGAATAAAAACTTCCCATAAAGGAAATTCATCACCCCTAACCCCTGAAGGGGAATTAGATGTAACATCTTTATTGGCTGAACTTCCTCCACCTTGAATGGCATCATAATCGCCGTAGTAATATTTTTTTATCATCATTTGATTATTAATTATTGATTATTACATTATCTCTTTTGCAGTCTTTAAATATTTAATATAAGTATTTAACTCTTTCAAGCACTTTTTATAATCTTCATTTATCTCTTTCAGTGTTTGTTCATTGATATAATTTTCATCATAAGCTGTAATGATATGCTCCATAGTTTCTGTTAAAGACCCTCTTGAAATTCTACAAAATTGAATATTTTCTTGATGGTGATACCTTCCAAAACCTTCAGAAATATTTGCTGTAATTGATCTTGAAGAACGTTTTGTTTGGTTAATCAATTCAAACTTTTCTGAGGCAGAAAGTGATTTAATAATTACTGAAATTTTCTTTCGAAATTCCCTGCAAGTTTTATAAACAGGTAAATCATAAAAATGGTCTATACTCGCCATAATAATCAATAATTAGTAATCAATTTTTACGCAACTTTAACGTCCTTTCTTTCTGCCTTCTTTTTTGCATAAGCCATCGCAGCTTCTCTAACCCAGGCACCATCATTCCAGGCTTTATTTCTTGCATCCAATCTTTCTTTATTGCAAGGACCATTACCTTTTACAACCTGCCAAAATTCATCCCAGTTTATTTCACCAAAATCATAATGCTTTCTTTCTTCATTCCATTTTAAATCAGCATCAGGCAATGTCATATTCAGCACTTTAATTTGTTGCACAGCCATATCAACAAATTGTTGCCTCAATTCATCATTGCTTTTACGTTTAATTTTCCATTTCATGCTTTGGTCGCTGTTAGTGCTTTCACTATCTGTTGGGCCAAACATCATTAAACTTGGCCACCACCAACGATTGATAGCATCCTGACACATTGCTTTTTGTTCCTCTGTTCCCTGACTTAAAACCAATAATATTTCAAAACCCTGACGTTGATGAAAACTTTCTTCTTTGCAAATTCTCACCATTGCTCTTGCATAAGGTCCATAACTTGTTCTGCAAAGCATTACTTGGTTTAAAATTGCAGCACCATCAACCAACCAACCAATGGCTCCCATATCTGCCCATGTTAAACTTGGATAATTAAAAATAGAAGAATATTTTGCCTTGCCAGTAAGTAATTGTTCAGTCATTTCATCCCTGCTAATATTCAATGTTTCAGCAGCAGAATAAAGGTACAAACCATGCCCAGCTTCATCTTGAACCTTTGCCAATAAAATAGCTTTTCGCTTTAAAGATGGAGCTCTTGTAATCCATGCACCTTCTGGTAGCATACCTACAATTTCACTATGTGCATGCTGGCTAATCTGGCGAATATTTGTTTGCCTGTATTTCTCAGGCATCCAATCCTTTGGCTCAATCTTTATTTCCTTATCTATTTTCGATAAAAACAATTCTTCAAAATTGATTTCCATAACAGCAAAAATTTTGGCGAAAGTAAATAATAAAATGTGTTAATGCTAACAATTGTTAGGGACATGAATGCTAGAAATTAAAGTGTTGTAAATTAGTTCTCTCACAGTAATGCTGATATCGCAGATATTTTCAGTGTTATGTATGCTATTTGTGAGCAAAAAGATATGTAGAAAAAAATATTTGTAGTAATACCTAAATAGTAAATGCCACACAGGCAATACTCAGTTTTGTGTTGCTGGCTTTTAAAATTTCTGCTCCACAACTTTCAAGTGTGGCACCAGTAGTAACCACATCATCAACTAATAAAACATGTTTGCCAGCAATAGCTTTTTCATTTGCCAGGGCAAAAACGCCTTCCATATTTTGCCAACGGCTGATACGATTTTCATGGGTTTGTGTTTGGGTAAATACTTTTCTTACAATTGCATTTTTAATAATGGGTTTTTCAAACACTTCTGCAATGCCCTTACAAATTATTTCTGCCTGGTTATAGCCACGTTTATATTCTTTCTTGTCATTCAAAGGCAATGGTATCAGTGCTTCCACGTCATTAAACCTGTTTGATTGCAACAATTGATAGCCCAATAATTTACCTAAATACAAACCAACATCGCGGTTGTTTTTATATTTCAATTGCACCATTAAATGTTGCAGCAAAGATTGTTTTGTGAAATAAAAACCAGTTGTTGCATGCTCTACTTTTATCCTCCCTGAAAATGTTTTTTCAATGGGATTGTTAGCTGCTGCTGCAAAATTGGTTTCAGGTAAATCTGTTATACACTTTGCACAAAGCAAATCCTTTTGGTTTAATACATCTGTTGCACAACCCAAACAATTGTGTGGAAACAATAAATGGCTAACGCTGTTTGATATGTTTTGCAAAAGGGTTTTCACAAGTCAATATTAGCAAATAAAATTCATATAAACCTCCTTACTTTGTTTTTCAACTTCAACAATGCTCATCTTTAAAAAAGTAATTGATTTACAAAATTATTTAAACAAGCAAAGGCAGGCTGCAATAGGCTTTGTACCTACAATGGGTGCTTTGCATTTGGGTCATATTTCTTTAATTGAAGAAAGCAAAAAAAAGTGTAGCATTACTGTGTGCAGCATATTTGTTAATCCTACACAATTCAACGATAAAAAGGATTTTGAAAAATACCCCATTACCATAGAGCAGGATATTTTGCAACTTGAGCTTGCCGGCTGCGATGTGCTTTTTTTGCCACCTGTAAATGAAATGTATCCTGAAGGAACTGTTGTAAAAAAGGAATATGAATTGGGTTTTATAGAAACTGTTTTTGAAGGAACTAAAAGGCCAGGTCATTTTAATGGTGTGTGTATAGTGGTTGAAAAACTTTTAAACATTGTAAACCCTAATGTTTTATTTCTTGGGCAAAAAGATTATCAGCAATGTATTGTTATTAAAAAGTTAATTGAGTTAATGCACAAAACAAACAAAATTGAAGTAGTTATTTGTGCAACAAAAAGAGAAGAAAATGGATTGGCAATGAGTAGTCGTAACCAAAGACTATCAGCGGTTGCAAGAGATAAAGCCAAAATTATTTACGAATGCTTTTCTTTAATAAAACAACATATTACACCTCAAAACAGCAATACATTAATTGATGCTGCCAGGCAAAGCATTTTGCAAAATGGCTTTACTGCTATAGATTATATAAGCCTTGCCAATGCCAACACACTTGAACCTATTACACATTGGAATGGCAACACCCAACTTGTAATTTTATTTGCAGGATTTATTGAAGATGTAAGGCTAATTGATAACATGATACTTGGTTAGATTTGAAATAATAGCTGCTCTTCTAAAATATTCTTAATACATTGCAGCCTTTAATCAAATCCTATGACCCCTTCACAATTTCTTTTTCTAAAGGTTTTCTCAATTGTAATTATTGTTTTAGCATCTAGCAGAAAATTTATTTTTTGGAAAAAAGCAAAAGCCGAATTTGCAGAATTAAAAGCTTTCTTTATTCACTTTCTTGTATGGTATAGTGTATATGCAATATACGATTCTGGCAATTTTGGTTTAAGCCGTTTTATGCAAGTTAGCAATAGAACAAATGTTTTTATTTGGTTAAGCATTTTATTGCTTATTGCAGCGTGTATACTTCAAAAATTTCCAGTATTATTAGTCGATTAAATCTTAGTCTAATCAAAATATTTTTTACAAACAACTGTTAGTTTTACTTCAACACCTACTTTCGCAGCAATTTACAAACGCTAGTTTTTCGGAAGTAAGCGAAAGTAAATCGTTAGTTATAAACTGACGTTTTACGAACAACTCTCGTTTCACTCTCGATAAACATAAATCAAAAATTATATGGCAGTTCGTGCAGACCTATTTCAATCTCCAGATTATTATTCAGTAGATGAGCTTTTAACAGAAGAACATAAACTTATTCGTGATACAGTTAGGAATTATGTAAAAAAAGAAATATCTCCTATTATAGAAGACTATGCACAGCGTGCAGAATTTCCTGAACAAATTGTAAAGCAAATGGGCGACTTAGGTTGCTTTGGTCCAACTGTACCAACGCAATATGGTGGTGGTGGCTTGGATTATATTTCTTATGGTTTAATGATGCAGGAGTTGGAGCGTGGCGATAGTGGTGTACGTAGTACTGCAAGTGTGCAGGGTAGTTTGGTAATGTATCCAATTTATGCTTATGGCAGCGAGGAGCAACGCAATAAATATTTACCAAAATTAGCAAGTGGGGAATGGCTTGGTTGCTTTGGCTTAACAGAACCAAATCATGGTAGCGACCCATCTTCAATGCTTACAAATATTAAAGATGCTGGTGACCATGTAATTTTAAATGGTGCCAAAATGTGGATTAGCAATGCACCTTTTTCTCAAGTTGCAGTAGTGTGGGCTCGTAACGAGCAAAACGAAATTCAAGGGGTAATTGTAGAGCGTGACATGGAAGGATTTACAACACCTACTACACATGGCAAATGGAGTTTACGTGCAAGTGCTACAGGAGAATTGGTATTTGATAACGTTAAAGTGCCTAAAGAAAATATTTTACCAAATGTTAAAGGATTAAAAGGTCCTTTAGGCTGTTTAACAAAAGCAAGATATGGTATTGCATGGGGTGCATTAGGTGCTGCAATGGATTGCTATGATACTGCTTTACGTTATGCCAAAGAACGTGTGCAATTTGGAAAACCTATTGCTGGCTTTCAGTTACAACAAAAAAAGTTGGCAGAAATGGTAACAGAAATTACCAAGGCACAATTGCTTGTTTGGCGTTTGGGTGTATTGATGAATGAAGGTAAATGCACACCACAACAAGTGAGTATGGCAAAAAGAAATAGCTGCGAAATTGCTACAAATATTTGCAGGGATGCACGTCAAATGCTTGGTGGCATGGGCATTACAGGCGAATACAGCATTATGAGACACATGATGAACCTTGAAAGTGTTATTACTTACGAAGGTACACACGATATTCATTTACTAATAACAGGAATGGATGTTACAGGCTTGAATGCTTTTAAATAATATTTTTGTTAAATGTATTTAAAAAAGACAACTCTTTACAAGTTGTCTTTTTTTTATTCTAAAAACTTTAAGCTTGACATTTAATGGTATTCTACCATTAAATTACATGTTTCTTGTATCGTTTGCATAGAATACAAATTATTTCTTTTTCTGCTTTCACCCTATTATTTACCTTCATAGCCTAAACATTGCTTTGCTATGAAAAAATTTTTACTATCTACATTTATATGCACCCTTTTGTCAATTGCTACAAATGCACAATACAATAGCATAGTTGCCAAAGATGGAACAGGAAATTTCACCACTGTTCAGGGAGCTATAGATGCTGCACCAACAAACAGTACTACACCTTATGTTATATATGTTACCAAGGGCAGATACTATGAAAAAGTGAATGTGCCAAGCAATAAACCTAATATACAGCTTATTGGAGAAAGCGTTGTCAACGTTGTTGTTTTTTTTGATGATTATGCTGGTAAACCTATTGCTGGTGGTGGAACAATTGGCACACAAGGCAGTGCCAGTGTAACTATAAATGCAAATGACTTTGTTTCGGTAAACATAACTTTTGCCAATACCTTTAATTATGATAGTGCCAGTGCAGCAGGCGTTACAGGCTTGCAAGCTGTAGCTGTTGTTATTAATGCAGACAGGGTTGCCTTTAAAAATTGCAGGTTTATTGGTATGCAGGATACGCTTTACACCAAAGGTAGTGGCAACCCACGCCACTATTTTTACAAATGTTATATAGATGGAATTGTAGATTTTATTTTTGGCAGCAGCATTGCTATTTTCGATAGCTGTGTAGTATATCCAAAATCAAGGACAGGAATTGGCAGCTCGTATATAACTGCTGCAAATACCACAACAGGGCAGGGCTATGGCTATTGGTTTAAAGATTGTAAAATACCTGCCAACACAGGTGCCACACAATATTACCTTGGGCGACCTTGGAACAATGCAACAAGCGGTGTTACTGCTGCTAACAAAACAGTTTTTACTAACACACAAATGAGCAGCAGTATTAATCCTTTGGGTTGGAGCATTTGGGATGCAGGCACAAACACAAACGTGATAACTTATGGAGAATACCAAAGCAAAAAGTTTGATGGCAGCTTGATTGATGTTAGCAATAGGGTTGCATGGAGCAAGCAGTTTACAAATGCCGATACAGTTGGCTATAATATTTTAAATGTATTTAATGGTTGGAATCCTTGTAGTGTAAGAAACGACTTTTGCAATAGTCCCAATACAGAATTGGCTGTATCTAACTTTAAAGGAGTAAAAAGTGGTGCCAATACAAATTTTACATGGAATATTAGTTGGGCATTATCTGGCATAATTTATAATTTATACAGAAGTATTGATAACAAAGCATCGTTCCAGGTTATTAAAACTATCACTTCTGCTAACGACACCAGCATAAACTTTAGCTATGCCGATGCAGTGCCACCTAATTGCACAAAATATTATTACATTGTAGAAGCTACTAAAGCTGGTTATACCACAACCTCAACTGATACAGTTGAAATTTCTTCTACTCCAACAATATATACAACAACAAATAGTTTAACCAATTTTTTACAAGGTTCAACAGCACCAAGTGCTTCACAGGCATTTATTGTAAATGGCATTAACCTTTTAAGCAATGTTACTATTACCGCACCAACCAATTTTGAAATAAGCCTTGATAACACTAACTGGAATGTAAACCCAATAACGCTTACCCAAACTGCTGGAAACATTGCAAACACTACTATTTATGTAAGGTTAAACGCAGCTACAGCAAATAGCTACAGTGGCAATGTTGTGTTTACAACTAGCTGCTCTGCATCAACCATTACAAAAAACATTGCAGTAAGTGGTATAACGCATAGCACCCCATTGTTAAATTTTGATGTACTGCAATACTGGAGCCTGGCAACAAACAATTCAGACAGCACATCTATAAGGTCAGCAGGATTAACAGCAACTACACCAACACTAAACAGGTTAAATTTATCAAATGGAACACAGGTTGCTGCTGTGCCTGCATACTCAACATTGTATGGACAAGCTATTGCTCCATCAGCTGCAGGAGATGGAATGTGGACTACAGCAAGCGGTGGCAGTGGTGGCAATTTAAACAGAACCTTATATGAACAATTTACTATAAAGCCAGATGCAAATTATGCAGTTAGGATAGACTCATTTATTGCACAGATAGGTTATTACGCTTCAGTATCGGGAACCAAAATTGCCATTGCATATTCAAAATCAAACTTTACAACAGATAGTGCCAATGTAACTGGTGGTCGCGATGGTGCTGGTATAACTTTTCCTGGCACAGCAAATGGAGCATATACTACGCCAATAGTTGTAGCAGCCACCTCAAATGCTGGTAATACATCGCAATATGCATTTGCTTTAAATACAGGAAATGGAGTACAGGTAAATGTTGGAGAAACATTAACCATAAGAATTTATTTAAGCTGTGGCAGTACTAGTGCTGGCAGATATGCTGTAGTTAAAAATGTTCATGTAAAAGGCTTGCAGCCTGTGTTGCCATTGAAGTTTACAAGTTATCAGGTAAAAGTTTCAAATGAAAAGCAGGTTGAAAATACATGGACAACTGCCAATGAAATTAATGTATCACATTTTAATATTCAACGTTCAATAAATGGCAAAGATTTTATACCTGTAGGAAAAGTAAATGCAAATAATAAAGTGTTAAATGAATATAGCTTTATTGATAACAAACTACCGTTAACTAACGACCAACTAACGCTTTACTATCGATTAACTGGCGTAGATAAAGATGGAAAAACAAACTATAGTGAAACTAAACTATTAACTATAAACAATAAACTGTCAACTATAAACATTTACCCCAACCCAGCAAATTCAGTAGCTACAGTAGAATGCAGTAATGCTAAAGAATTATTGATTATTGATTATTTAGGTAAAATAATTTATACAGATAAAATAAATCGTACATCGTACATCGTTAATCTAAAATCGTTTGTAAAAGGGGTGTATATAGTAAAAGCTATTTTAAATAATGGCGAACTAAAAACTAGCAAATTGATTGTTGAATAACTGGTAGAAAATATTTGAAATGAAGTTATATAAAACATTTGTTATAGCTATTGCTTTATCGTGCAATATCAGCTCTTTTGCATACAACAAGCATTACAAACGTTCTGTTACAATAGATTTCAGCATAGCTACCTCGCAACAGTTTATCAATCCACCCTATATTAGTGGTGTTATAAACGACCCTACAGATCCTGCTGCAACCACAGGTATAAGGTTAGACATTAACGAAAACAGTTTACCTATTTTGGCTGCCAATTATAGTATTGCAGTTACCAGCTCTAAAACAGCTGTAGTGCCTTTGGCCAACATTACCATTTTTAAATTTGATGGATATGCTATTGCAAAAATTTTGCCTGCATCTGTTGGCTATAGCGATATTAAACTTACTTTAACCAAAGGTTCAAGCACAGATAATATTACCATTAAATATGCAGCGTCAGCAGCATCTGCTACTCCTTCCTCTACTTTTTTTCATACAGGAATGGCTGATGCATCTGCTGCCATTGCACTTGACACAAACTATATGCTTATTGGCGATGATGAAATAAACAGCTTGTTTGTTTTTGATAGAAAAAAATCGGGCTTACCAGTTGCTACTTACGATTACCAAAACCTTTTGGGATTAACAGATGGAAGTACTAACGATTACAAGGAAATTGATTTGGAAGCAGGGGTTAAAAGCCCAACAATAAATAACAGGATTTACTGGATAAGCAGCCTAGGCACAGCAGGAAGCAGCAGTGTTGTAAAGCCCAACATCAATAGATTGTTTGCAACAGATGTTGCAGGCACAGGCAGTGCAACAAGTATTGCAACTGTTGGATATTACAACAACATTCGTAATTCAATTATTACTTGGGGCAACAATATGGGATATAATTTTACTGCATCAGCTGCAAGTGGCAAAGACAGTAAAAGCATTGATGGCTTTAATGTTGAAGGAATGTGCTTTGCACCAGACAATACAACTTTGTATATTGGATTAAGGGCACCACTTGTACCAATAAGTAATAGGAATAAAGCAGTGATTGTGCCTATTACAAATTTTGAAACGTGGTTTAATAATGGCACAGCTACTACCACGCCAACATTTGCCAATGCAATTGAATTAAATTTGGGAGGCAGGGGAGTGAGAGATATAATAAGATTATCGAATGGAGTTTATATTATAGCTGCTGGCAACTACGATAACCTTCCTTTAAATGGTGCTTTGTATAAATGGACTGGAGTTGCTGCAGATGCACCTGTTTTAATTTCTCAATTACCCATTAACACTTTAAATACAGAAACCCTTGTTGAGATTGTAGAAAATGGACAACTTGCTACTAATAAACTTGAAGTAATTAGCGACAATGGCAGCACAGAGTTTTATAATGATGGAACTGAAGCAAAAGACCTAAGCAGGAACAATTATAAAAAATTTAGAAGCGACATAGTTAGTACAACTACTAATGTATTGCCCTTGAAATTTACAAATTATGAGTTACGAATTACGAATGGAACAAGTAATGAAAAGCAAGTAACTAATTTATGGACAACTGCCAATGAAATAAATGTGTCGCACTTTAATATACAAAGAAGTAGCAATGGAAAAGATTTTATAACAATAGGAAAAGTGACTGCAAATAACAAAGTGTTAAATGAATATAGCTTTATTGATAACAAACTACCGTTAACTAACGACCAACTAACGCTTTACTATCGATTAACTGGCGTAGATAAAGATGGAAAAACAAACTATAGTGAAACTAAACTATTAACTATAAACAATAAACTGTCAACTATAAACATTTACCCAAACCCAGCAAATTCAATAGTTACAGTAGAATGCAGTAATGCTAAAGAATTATTGATTGTTGATTATTCAGGTAAAATAATTTATACAGATAAAACAAATCGTACATCATACATCGTAAATTTAAAACCATTTGCCAAAGGAGTGTATATAGTAAAAGCTATTTTAAATAATGGTGTAATAAAAACAGAAAAACTAATTGTAGAGTAAGCCTCTACTTAGTTTGCATATTTTTTGAGTAAACCTTTTAATAAAAAAGCAATCGTAACAAAAACAATGACTGCTATGCTACATAAAATTTTACTCACTATTTTCCTTTATTTAGTTGCAATAAAAGTACAATCACAACACAACGTAATACTCATAATTGCCGACGATTTAGGTACGGATTATTGTGGATTTTATGAAGACCATGCCGATACAGCACCTCTTCCTAATTTACGCAGATTACTACCCAAAGCAGTAAGGTTTACAAATGGTATGTCAAATCCTGTTTGTTCTCCTACACGATCTGGAATTCTTACTGGCAGATATAGTTTTAGAACAGGAGTTGGTGACGCTGTTGGTGGAGTTGGTGCAGCAACTTTAGATACATCAGAAAAAACAATACCACGTATTTTAAAGCAAAACATTAGCAATATTGCTACTGCCAATGTAGGTAAATGGCATTTACACAATCAAACCCCTGCATCAAATTTGCAAATACCCAATTTAATGGGATACGATTATTATGCAGGTAATTTTTTAGGTGCTTTAAACAGCTATACCAATTGGACAAAAATAACAAATGGCATATCAACCACTAGTACTAATTACGCCACAACCGAAACAACAGATGATGCAATAGCCTGGATAAAAACAAAAAACACTTCACCGTTTTTTTTGTGGTTGGCATATAATGCACCACACACACCACTTCATTTACCTCCTGCTAATTTGCATACATACACAGGATTAACTGGCACAGCCAACGATATTAATGCTAATCCTAAAAAATATTTTAAAGCAATGCTTCAAGCCCTAGACCATGAAATAGGAAGGCTTTTTGATTCATTAATTCTCTACAATAAATTTGACAGTACAGATATAATTTTTATTGGCGATAATGGCAATGGCATACGTTCTGCACAAATTGCCAATACAGACCGAGCTAAAGGCACTGTTTATCAATATGGAGTTCATGTGCCATTTATTATTTCGGGACCATCTATTGTAAATCCCAATAGGGTGAGTACCCAATTGGTAAACACACACGATTTGTTTGCCACAATTATTGATTTGTTTAGTATAAACAATTGGCAACAGCAAATACCAAGTACTACTATCATTGATAGCAAAAGCATTTTACCTATTTTAAAAAATAATGATACTGCTATTCGCCCTTGGGCATTTACCGAAATATTTAAAGTTACTACCGACTCGGCAGATGGAAAAGCAATGCGTAATAAAGATTATAAATTAATAAAATTTGATTATGGAGCCGAAGAGTTTTATAATCTTAAAACAGATACTCTTGAAACAAACAACCTTTTGCTAAACTCGTTAGATACAATAGCCTACAACAATTACATGTATTTGTGTACACAAATGGGGTTACTAACCAACAATAATACTTTTTGTAAAACTGTAACCCTACCATTACAATTTGCGAATTATAATTTACAACTTATAAATGAACTGCATATTAAAAACATTTGGGCAACACACAATGAAACAAATGTTTCGCATTTTAATATTCTAAAAAGTAATAATGGAAAAGATTTTATAACCATAGGAAAAGTAAATGCAAGAAATAAAGAAGCTAATGAATATTCATTTATAGACGACAATTCACAGTTGACAATTGGCACTAAGTTGTATTACAAAATTGCAGCAGTAGATAAAGATGGAAAAACAAGCTATAGTGAAACTAAACTATTAACTATAAACAATAAACTGTCAACAATAAACATTTATCCAAACCCAGCAACTTCAATAGTTACAATAGAAAGTAACAATGTTAAAGAATTATTGATTGTTGATTATTTAGGTAAAATAATTTATACAGATAAAACAAATCGTACATCGTATATCGTAAATTTAAAATCATTTGCCAAAGGAGTGTATATTGTAAAAGTAATTTTGAATAATGGAGATGTAAAAACTGAAAAGTTAATTGTGGAATAAACACTTTAACTAAGCAATCTCTGTTTCTTTGCCTTAAATATTTTCAATGCAAGAATTAAATCCTTTTGCCGAAGGCAAGGTGTTATTAATTAATAAGCCACTTACATGGAGCAGCTTTGCTGTTGTAAAAAAATTAAGGTACTTAATTAAAATAAAAAAAATAGGACACGCCGGCACACTCGATCCTTTGGCAACAGGCTTGCTTATTATTTGCACAGGAAAATTTACAAAAAAGATTAATGAGTATATGGGTATGGAAAAAGAATATACTGGCACTATTACACTTGGTGCCTCCACACCTACTTACGACTTGGAAAGTGAACTGCAAAACATTAAGGACACATCTCATTTAACACAACACGAAATAGTTGAAGCTACAAAGCAATTTACTGGCAATATCTTACAAATGCCACCACAGCATAGTGCCATAAAAAAAGATGGCAAGCGATTATATGAAAGTGCAAGGCAAGGCATTGAAGTAAAGGTTGACCCACGACCAGTAACCATAAAAGAATTTACCATTACAAAAATTGATGGTGCAATTATTTATTTTAAAGTTGTGTGCAGCACAGGCACATACATACGCAGCCTTGCAAACGATTTTGGTGCAGCACTTGGTGTTGGTGGACATTTGAGCAGCTTGTGCAGAACAAGGATTGGAGAATTTAAAAACGAAGATGCTATGACAGTTGAAGCATTTGAAGAGATGATGAAACAAACTACAGCAAGTAGTATTTAAAATTATGAAGTTGTTTAAAATTTAGTTTATTGAAAATAAACAAAATATATTTATTAACCGCAGAGCAACGCAAAGTAGGAAACGCAGAGTTGGCAAAGGGTTAGGTAAATTCTTTGCGATTTCTTTGCGAAAACCTTTGTGTACTTTGCGGTTAAAATAATGTTAAACAACTTCTATTTGTAAAAACGTATTTTTATTTAAAAATTATATTATGAGAAAGCTATTGTTATTTTCTTTACTTATTACTTCTGTTGCAACCCATGTATCTGCACAAAAAAGCAGTGATTACAAATCTGCAATTGGTTTAAAATTTTACCCAGGTGGCATTACTTACAAAACATTTGTTAAGCAAAATAAGGCCATTGAAGGTGTTGGATATATTTGGAATTATGGAGTAAGGCTTACAGGGTTGTATGAGTTTTATGGAGATATTGATATAATAGATGGATTAAAGTGGTATGCAGGTTTTGGTGCACATGCTGGCCTTTGGAATGATACATGGAAAAAGGAATATCCAACAAGAGATAATGGTATTGCCATAGGTGTTGATGGAGTATTGGGACTAGATTATAAAATAAACAACGCACCACTAAACATAAGCATTGATTGGCAACCATCGTTTAATTTAATTGGTTACAACTATGCTGAAGGTGGCTGGGGTGGCATTGGAATAAGATACACTTTTTAGTTACATTCTTTCCTTTAAAAACGCTACTGATTTTGCATGTGCATCTTCAGTAAATGCCTTGTTATAGCTTGGGTTACTTGGGTTGGCAAAGCCATGACCAGCTTCGTATCTATACAAAAACATTTTCTTATTAGCAGCTTTCATGTCCTCCTCAAACTTGTTTACTACATCTTTGGTAATGCCTTTATCCTGATTACCAAAAAAAGCAATCACATCGCAATTAATTGACTTCAATCTGTCAATATTATTTTCTGGCCTGCCATAATACATTACACAACCTTTAGCCTGTTTACTAGCAAGTATGGTAGATTGCAAGCTCCAACCACCACCAAAGCACCAACCTACTGTATAAATATTTGCTGTGGTTCCTGCATAGGCAATAGCAGCGTTTACAATGGTTTCAAGCCTTTCCTTTTTTGCATTGCTCATATATAGCATAGCACTATCCTTTGATGTTGCAACCTTACCATCATACATATCAATGGCTAAAACATTTACATCTTTAAGTTCAGTATAGTATGTATCTGCTTCGCGTTTTATATAGTCATTAAGGCCCCACCATTCCTGAATTACAAACAGCCACTTATTACTTTTATTTTTGCTTTTAATAAAATATCCACCACAGCTGCTGCCATCTGCTGCATTAAATTGTATAGCTTCTCCTTTAGGGTTTTCCAACTTAAAATTTATTGGTGTGGGATGCAGGTTTTTAAATCCAGGTTTTAGTGCATCAAGTTCAATCATTTCCCTTGTTTCAACATTAAAGCAGCTCATGTAACACGCTGGTGTCAATGGTTTGGGGGCTTTTTCTTTAAAGGTATAGCCAAGTAGCAATGCAGTTGCAAATGCAGTAATTGTGAGTATGAAAAGGTTTTTCATTTTAATAAATTTTAATTTCCCTTATTGCAATTTATGAAAAAAGTTGCATAAAACTACTGTTACTAAACTGTTTTAAATCTGCAATAAATTCATCATAATATCCCTGCAAAATATTAATGTTGGTTACAAATACTTTATAAGATTCATGTGTTGTATTTATATATTTTGCCCTGCGAGTTAAACCACTAAAACTTTTTTCTATACCAGCTTGCAGTTTGTAATTATATAACCAGTTGTGCTGTTGCATGTGGGGAAAAACAGCCTTGAATTTTTCTGGTAAATATTGTTGATGATCGTGTAGCGTTTGATATATATTTTGTGTAAACTCAAACAAATGTTTATCTGTTGCAAAAGTTGTAGTATCGTTTGCCAGAAAATAATCAAACGCAATATCTGTAAACGCTCCAGCATATAAGCCTATATGTGGCTTAAACAATTCCTTTGCCTTGCTTATTGCTTTATGCGTATCAGTAAAGTTGTCAATAGCCCTGTGCAGTTGTATGCCTTTTTGAATGCCATCAGGAAAGTTATATTGCTGCTTTCCTTTCACAAAGTCGCTAATTATATTACCCACCAAAACCTGTGGGTGATTAAATGAAAAATATGCGTGTGCTAAGTAATTCAATAGTGTAAGTAATTATTATAATTAATGTTGTTCAAAATTATTTTAACCACAGAGAAAACAGAGCTATATCATAAATGCTCAGTTATCTCTGTGTTTCTTTAAATCAGTTACCACTGTGGTAAAATCTCTTGTTCGTTCATTTTAAATATTGAAGTTGTTTAACATTATTTTAACCGCAAAGTACACAAAGGTTTTCGCAAAGAAATCGCAAAGAATTTACCTAACCCTTTGCCAACTCTGCGTTTCCTACTTTGCGTTGCTCTGCGGTTAATAAATATAATTTGTTTATTTTCAATAAACTAAATATTAAACAACTTCTCTATATTGGGTAGTAGATTTTGTTTGGTATAAAAATCCTTTAAATTGTTCAAATCTGTGTCATCCGTGTTCTAATTCAAATACAAAATCTCATAATTAAAAATATTCAGATGCGTTTGCATTGAATTATCTGCAAAATACTTTTTAAAAAATAAAGTAACTGATACAATAAAGGCTGTCGCAATTGACAGCCTTTATAATAGCGATAAATAATTTCAAATTTAAGCAGGATTATCAGCCCATTCAGTAGTTTCTGCCCATGTATCAAAATCGTGTTTTAATTGTTCCAGTTTTAAACGACCATTTTTAAGTGCCCCCACTCCAAGCAACAAACGCAATGGTGGGTTTTCTGCTTCAACAGCTTTTACAATGGCTTTTGCAGCCCTTGCTGGGTCGCCAGGTTGGTTGCCACTATATCCTCTAATATTGTTTTGAGTTTGATGTGCTGATGTTGCATAATCATCAATCACAATTTTGGTGTTATTGGCACTACGACCAGCCCAGTCTGTTCTAAAACCACTTGGACAAACAATGGTAACTTTTATGCCTAAATGTGCCACTTCCTTTGATAACGCTTCAGACAAACCATCAACAGCAAACTTGGTAGCATTGTAATAACCCAATGCAGGAAATGCCATTAAACCTCCTATTGACGCTACATTTACAACATGACCACTACGTTGCTTACGCATTACAGGCAACACTTCACTTATCATTTTACCTAAGCCAAATACATTTATTTCAAACATTCTTCTCACTTCTTCATCTTCACTTTCTTCAATAGCACCAAAATAACCAATACCTGCATTATTTACCAACACATCTATTTTACCAAACCTTTCAACAGCCTTTGCAACTGCTGTTTTCATTTGTGCATCGTTGGTAACATCTAATGCAATTGCAATTGAAGTATTGGGATATGCATTTGTCAAATCTGCAACATCTTCTGTTTTACGTGCAGTAACTACAACGCTGTAACCAGCCTGCAATAATTCTGTTGCCAATGCCCTACCAAAACCTGTAGAACAACCTGTGATAAACCATACTTTATTCATAGTATTCTTTTGCCTGCAAAGTTGAATGAAGTTGTTTACTTAAGAGGGAATTAGTTTGTAGTAAAACTTAATAAAAAAACAGAAAAATATTTTAAGCAAATATTTAACAATATCAATAATTCCTTAAATTGCAGAACCTTAAACAACCTAATGAAATACACTTTCATCATATTCTTTCTTTTTTTTAAGTCGCTGTCTGGTTTTTCTCAAACAGGAACATTTATGGTTTCGGGAGGTCAAAGAGTTGACAGGGTTACGTTAACACCACTTGGCTGCACCACAACCAAGTTAAAACTTTGCAATACATATGTTAATATAATATCTTCAATAGCACTTGATGGCAATATTCTATACACTGTAAATGGTAGTGGTTATTTATACTCTGGTATAGTAACAAGTACAGATTCTGTTGTAAACTGTACTCAGGTAGGGAGGTTTCTAAGCAACTCATCAAGTTATTTTGGTTTAACTGTTGGACCAGGTGGTGTTGTTTATGTTGCCCGTTCAAATCAAATAGAAACTTATGATCCCTCTACAGGTACTTTTGCTTATTTGCCAGGCAAGCTGCCTAATGGTTGGGTTATTGGTGGTGATTTGGTTTTTTATAAGGGAAAACTATATGAAGCAATAATATCTGGTTTAAAAAACGCTCTTATTGAAATTGATTTAAACAATATTGCTAACAGCACTTTGGTAATGAATTTTACTGCTCCTGCTGTAATTGGTTTAGTAAGCACCACTGTAGCCTGTAGCGACAACCAGGTATATGCAGTTAGTAATTCCAATGGCTCTAAGTTTTATGCTCTGGATATGGTAAATAAAACACAGGCTCCTACACCAACATGCAGTGTACTATTTGGTGTTGGCGATGCCTGTAGTATTGCTGAAACCCAAACAGGGCAAACTGCAATCCCTACAGTTATCTCGCCTTATAATATTTGCCAGGGTGGAGTATTCAATTTTACAAATCCCACAGTTAGTGCTGCAAACGATACTTTGCGTTGGTACACACAGGCAATTGGAGGCACTAGTTATGGTTTTCCAACACCAGCAATTAATACATCGGTTTTGGGCGTAACAAAATATTATATAAGTGCATACAACACAGTAACCGACTGCGAAAGCGAAAGGGACTCAATAATTATCAATATAAATCCATACCCTGCACCAACTATTACACCTGCAGACAGTACTTCTATCTGCACAGGAACTTCAACAACACTAACAAGTTCATCAGCAACAAACAACCAATGGCTTTTCAATGGCACTCCAATTACTGGTGCAACCAATCAAACCTATACCACAGGGGTTATTGGAAATTATTCTGTTAAAGTAACAACCAATGAAGGATGCAGTAAAGTGTCTTCTCCTACAAAAATTTTTGTTGCAGATACTGTAAAATCCTTCAATACAAAAAGAGTGTGTGTGGGGGATTTACCTTATACCTGGTTTGGAATTACATTTAATAATGCAGGAACAAAAATTAAATATTTAAAAAGTGTAGTTGCTGGTTGCGATAGTGCAGCAACACTTATACTGAATGTGGATTCACCAGTAACAAAAAACATAAGGCTGTTTGATTGCAATCAAATTGTGTACAACGGAAAAATCTATACAAATTCTCAAACTGTAAGGGACACCATTCGCAGCATCACACTTTGCGACAGTATTTATGCCATTGCGGAAATAACAATTGCATTGCCACCTAAAACAGTTACAAAAAATTTTTACGATTGCAGCTTTGTTTTATACAAGGGAATAACATATACCTCATCAGCTATTGTAAAAGACACAGTATATACAACCACAGGCTGCGATAGCATTTATAATGTTGCCAACATAACCATTGCCAAACCTGTATTTAAAGACACACTTAAATATTACAGCACCTGCAACCAGTTTATTTATAAAAACATTACCTACACTGTATCTGCAATAATTTTAGACTCGGTTATAAAAACACAAAATGGCATTTGCGACAGCATTCAGCACTATTTTAAAATAGATATAACACCCGTGCTGTTAAAATCTATAGATAAATATTACAGCAGTTGCGATAGTGTAACTTTAAATGGTGTAGATTTTTTTAACTCATTTACAAGAACCGATACCTTAAAAAGCTATCAGGGTTGCGATAGCATTTATACAAATTATACCATAAATATTTTTCCAAAACCAACCATTAAGTTTAATAGCAGCATCATTTACACAACAGTAAATACGCCTGTTTTGTTAAGCCCAACCGTTACCGATGCAGATAAATATTTATGGTCTCCATCAATTTATTTAGATAATCCTGCCATACAAAGCCCTTACTGCACGCCACGAAAAGAAATGCACTATAAGCTACAGGCCACCAGCGATAGCGGTTGTGTAAAAGTTGGCTACGTGAGGGTTGTTGTAGAAACACCAATAAAAATTCCAAATGTATTTTCTCCCAATAACGATGGTATAAATGATACCTGGCAAATAGAATATTTATACTCACATCCAAAAGCGGTGGTACAAATTTTTAACAGGTATGGGCAGTTGCTTTACAAATGCTCGCCTGGCAGCTACAAACCATGGAATGGAAAATATAAAGATGCCGATGTACCTTTAGGCGTTTACTATTATATCATCAACCTTAGCCCAAATGAAGCTCCTATTGCAGGCCATGTAACAATATTGCGATAGGGGTTCAGTTCTGGTAAAATATTTTTCAGGGGCTATCAACATTGTTTCATTTTTCATCTTCAGTTCTGGCTGTCCATTACAAGTCCTCGCTTCGCTGTGGGCTTTCCATTACCATCCAGCAGCCTTTGGGTTTGGGGGTTTCTATTGTGCCTTTGTTGATGTTTTTTTCCTCACCAACAAACAACTACTGTACTACCAATTTAGTGTTTTCTATTTTATTTAGCCATGATACTTGCACAATGTATAAGCCTTTAGAAAGTGGGTTTGTAGATATTTGTATTGCAGATGAATTAATGTTATTTAATTGATAAACTACCTGACCAATTGCATTAATTAGTTTTACTTTTTTTATGTTTTCTTTTGATGAAATATTAATGTAATCCTTTGCAGGATTAGGAAACACACTCACACCATTCCTAATCCCTAATTCCACATTCCTAATTCCTGAATATTGTTTCTTTCCATCATAATCTATACTTTCAATTCTATAATACACTTTACCAATACCTACTGCCCAATTCCCAATACCATCATCGTAATTGTACTCATTGCTTGCTTTATTCTCTGCCTTTACCTTACCAATAGTTATAAAGTCTTTTCCATTTATTGAACGTTGAATATTAAAATGGGAAACATTAATTTCATTCACAGTTTCCCAGTCCATCTTCGCTTGTATAAGCCCCACCTTTGGAGGGGTTGGGGCGGCTGTAAATTGTATAAATGTAAGAGGTAACACCACACCTACATTCACTGTATCCCTACTTGTAAACCCACACACAGTTTGCTCTACCACATAAAATGTACTACTGCTGGGTTTTACCCAAAAGCCAGGTGCTACAGTATTTATTATTGCACCACTGCTGCTGTACCATGTAATGTTTGTTATGCCATTGGTTAAGCAACCTATAAATACACTATCTCCTTGCTTTATTGTGGTATCTCTGCCTGCATCTGCTTTTAATGGCATACTGTCAAGTGGTATTACCGAAATATCATCCACAAAATAGCCAGTACAAGGACATTGAAATGTTGTTGCATTAGATAATTTTAAATCAGTTTCATTGTCTTCTTTAAAATTGCCAAGAGTTATATATTTTTCTCCTCCCTTAGCAACATATATACTACTTACTTTTACCCAATGCATAGTATCTGTAATTACTGGATTGTTATAATTTAAAATTTGAGCAGATGCATTAATCATACTTGTTGGGTCATTTAAAGTATCTTGATAAATAGTATGGTTTGTAAATAACAATGAAACATTATTAGAGCCATATTGCACAATATCTCCAGAGCTTACAAAAAATTCGACATAATAACATTTATTGAATTGTAAACTATCTTTAAGTTTAACCTGTACATAGAACCTACCACTATTAAGACCGCCCGTGCCAATAGATTGATATGTACCAATTATACCATAACCTTGACCAGAATGAGCATATTGGTAGCCATCTGCATTTGAGGGTACACTAGTATTAGGAGAGAGGCTACAACTATTAAAATAAATACCATTATATGATGTAATTGTAGGTGTATACCAAGGATTTGGTAAACGGTCATAACTTGCATTTGGACAAATAACATTATTTTCAAAACTGCTATTAGGTACAAGATTATATTGACTATATAGTTTACTATTTTGCCCATAAAAA
Organism: uncultured Chitinophagaceae bacterium; assembly: GCA_964477265.1. Taxonomy (GTDB): domain Bacteria; phylum Bacteroidota; class Bacteroidia; order Chitinophagales; family Chitinophagaceae; genus CAIVPM01. The sequence continues at coordinate 162,878 of CAYZDJ010000004.1, read as the reverse complement.
AATAGTAAAAGCCTTTGGCTTTTACTTACTTTTAATATAAAAAAGTATTGTTTCATTTTACTTCAATATTACTGTTTCCCAGCAACGTCTCTTGCTAAGCTTTGTGCATATAGCCAAGGACGTTACATTGGCTTGCATTACTGTAATTAAATTTACATCCTACTCAATAACTTAAACTACACTCACAAACAAATATACTGTTAAACAAAAATATTTTACCCCAGCATTTACTTTCTTTGTAGCCAATGAAAATTGTAGAAGTAAATAATGCACACACACAACAGCAGTTTATACAAGCCAATGTTGCTATTAATAAAAATTTGCCCAACTATGTTCGCCCACTCAATGTTGAGATAAATGAAATATTTGATACAAGCACAAACAAATATTTTAACTATGGCACAGCTAAACGCTGGATAGTAAAGGATGCTACAGAAAATGTTATTGGACGAATTGCAGCATTTACCAATACAAAATATGTAAACAAGGGAACACATTTTGCCACAGGTGGCATTGGCTTTTTCGATTGTATAAATAACCAGCAGGCTGCCGACTTGCTTTTTAACACAGCAAAAAACTGGTTGATTGAACAGGGAATGGAGGCAATGGATGGACCCATAAATTTTGGAGACAGGGATAAATACTGGGGCTTGCTTGTAGAAGGATTTGATGTGGAGCCCATTTATGGAATGCCATTTAATGCACCATATTACCAAACATTATTCGAAAATTATGGCTTTAAAAATTATTACAACCAATACTGGTTTCAAATGAGTGTTGATGATGATTTACCAGCCAAATTTCAGGAAAGGCACAAAAAATTTAAAGCCAAGGCAGATTATAGTGCAAAGCATTTAGACATTAACCAGCTTGAAAAATTTGCTAAAGATTTTACTGCAATTTACAACACAGCATGGGCACAGCATGGAGAGGAAAAATCTATAACGCTTGAGGAAACCATGAAGTTGTTTAAAACCATGAAGCCTATAATTGATGAGCGTGTAGTGTGGTTTGCCTATTACAAAGACGGGCCTATTGCAATGTTCATAAGCATTCCAGATATTAACCAATATATAAAAACATTTAATGGTAAGTTTGGCTTGATTGAGAAACTGAAATTGGTGTACAAGAAAAGCACCATGAAACGCAAAAAGTTGATAGGCTTAATGTTTGGCGTAGTGCCAAAATATCAGGCACTAGGCGTTGATAGTTTTTTGATACAGGAGTGTGGCTACTATATGCAGCATAAAAACTGGTACGACAATTATGAAATGGGTTGGGCTGGAGACTGGAACCCCAGAATGCACAATATTTATAAAAGCCTTGGTGGCAAGCAAAGCAGGCGAATGGTGACTTACAGGTATATTTTTGATGAAACAAAAAACCCATTTGAAAGACATCCTGAAATTGAGTATAAATAACTGATTTTACGCATGAATTATCAACACAAAAACAAAATCAATTTTAGTCATTGCGAGGTTGGGTTCTTGCCCAACGAAGCAATCTGATTGAGTGTTTTATTGAGATTGCTTCAGGCACGAACCTTCGCAATGACGCAAGTCGTTAAAACGATTAGCAAAGATTTAATTTAATAACCCACGATTTAAGTCGTGGGTTAAAATAGAAATTATTATCAATGGCTTTAGCCATTTTGTAAAAATCAGAATGTACAGAACCTGTATGATTTTACAGTTTTTATTTAACTTCCTGACACAATTCAACCAAAACACCATTGGTATTTTTAGGATGCAGAAAGCAAACTAATTTATTGTCTGCTCCTTGTTTTGGCGTTTCATTTAACAGCACAAAACCTTCACTTTGCAGGCGTTTCATTTCTGTATATATATCTGCTACGTCAAAAGCAATATGGTGTATTCCTTCTCCTTTTTTTTCAATATACTTTGCAATTACTCCATCCTGTGTAGTGCTTTCAAGTAGCTCAATCTTGGTTTCCCCTTTTTTAAAAAAAGCTGTGTTTACATTTTCGCTTGCTACCATTTCTGTTTTGTAGCAGGTTGTGTTTAACAGTTTTTCAAATAACGAAATAGAGGTGTTAAAATCTTTAACAGCTATACCAATGTGTTCAACTTTTAGCATAATATTTTTTTAAAAAGTAAAGTTATAGCTGCAAGGTTGAAATTGTTGGTTCATGGTAAAGGTTTTCAACATAATTATAAATCATAAATAAAAACATAATTTTTACGTTGAAAAAACGTTATAAACTAAATTACAGCTATCGTACCTATGCTTATACTGTTAAAATACAGGTATAAAAATGTCAAATATTATGCACCCTTGTGTTGCATTTTTTTGATGTGTGGCATAGCAAAAGCACAAAAACCTTTAGGCTTTACAAATACCCAGCAAGCCGTTGTTTACAATACTTATAAAGATAAAACATCGATTAAGCAAAGCATAAGAAGCCTTGGCAAGGACGCAATTTTTAAAAGCAACGACAAGCATATTGGCTATGTGGTAAGGTTGGAAAATAAACTGAAGCAGGAGCAATTGGGAAGCATTGTTACACAAATATCTAACAACAATGGAGTGCCATTGTATAAAGATGTTCAATCATTTAAAATAAAGAAAAGGGGCGTTTACCAAAAGGATTTTTTATTTGATGGAAGTCAGTTGCAGCCTGGTTTTTATGTATCTAACATAAATGTTGTTACAGACAAGTTTGCAGATACCATAAGCTACAGTTTTGGTTATGAACCAGAAAAAGTAAATATCAAAAACAATCCACCAAGCGATTTAGTTGCATTTTGGCAACAAGCAAAAAATGAATTGAATGCAACGCCAGCAAACTATAAAATTACGCCAAGACCAGATGTGGTAAACAAAACAAGCGATACATACGAAGTAGAGTATAGCTCTGTAGATAAAGCAACAATTTTTGGATGGCTTACTGTGCCAAAACGAAATAAAAAAAGTCCTTTGTTGTATCTTATCTCTGACTACATGGGAGAACTGAAACCAGAGTACAGAAGCAACATGGCTGTTTTAAGTATTAATACAAGAGGCACTGGGTCAAGTACCACAAATTATAATTATGCTTACAACGACTTGGGATTGGTGAACATTAAGGATAAAAACAAATACATACTTAAAGGCATTTTTTTAGATGCTATAAGAGGCTTGGATTTAATTAAAACCTTTAATGCCAAAACAGGAATTGATAACACTCAAATTGTTGTAGGTGGCAGTGGGTTAGGTGCAAGTGCAAGCGTTATTTTAGCTGCATTATACCCTGGTCTTAAAGGCATTTTTTTAGATAGTCCTTCTTTTATGGACATGAGGACGATGATAAATTTTAATGAAGGAGTGGTTAATACAACCTTTCCATCATCAATGTTTAAAAGCTATTATACCAGCAAAAAAAACAGTAAGGAAGCCATATTGGCTACACTTGATTATTTCGATCCTGTTTATTTTGCACCTTATGTTAGCTGCCCTGTGCTTGTAGGTTTTGGTTTAAAAAATTTAAATAATCCAGCATCTGGAGTATATAATTTTTTTAACCAGTTGAGGATTCAAAAAAAAGACAAATATGTTTGTAAAGAGTGTGAAACCTCATTAGACAGAGGGTTTTATGGATTTAAGGAAGCCTGGCTAAAAGAAAAACTTGGACAACCATAACTAATAATATAAAAAACGACTAGATGAAAAATATAATTTTAAAAATTGTTTTTGTGTTTGCATTGCTAATCAGTATGCAACAAAATTGTTTTGCTGGTTTTCCTATTGGTCAAGGCAGATGGCTGCTTGTGCCAAACTATACACGCTACACAGCAAATAGCTATTGGGGAAGTACAGGCAATGTTGCTAATTATACAAATAATGGTGCTTTTCAATCTAATTATTTAGGATTATATGGAGGCTTTGGAATTAGCAGAGACTTAGATGTAGTTTTTAATATTCCATACATTTCTCAACGATACACAGAGAATGGATTAGATGCTGAACCGCCTTTACAAACAACAGGAGATGTAACAGTTGGCTTTTGCTATTACTTAAATCATTACGATTTTTATAAACATTTGTCTTTAACTGGTTCTTTAATTTTTCCTACATACCCAGCTATTGAAAATACCACATTGTTGCCAGGATTTGCATCTGCAGGGTTAGAATTAAAATTGGGCTTGGCAGGAACAAATACAACTACTTTAAAAGATTCTTATTATGATTTAGAAGCTGGTATAAGAAGTTATTTTAATCAAGGAGGACCATCGCAATTTTTCATGAATGCTACTTTGGGAGTTCCTTTAGATGATCAACAAGACTGGACAATGAAAGGAACATTAGGAGGAGTTTGGTCTAGTAGTAGTATTACTGACAATGCATTGAACCCAACTATTTATACCAATAAAAATTTTAATTATATGAGAGCTACTTTAGCGATAGGTAAAAAGTTGGATAGGCACCTTACACTATGGGGAGCTATTTTTAAAGATATTACTGGTAAAAGTATTGGACAAGGTAGTGGCTTTTCAATTTATGCTGTTATAAAATTCTAGTTAAGAATAAAAATATTTTAACAAAAGTGTGCAAGTAATATTGCACACTTTTTTATTTAAGTAATATGATAGAAGTAAACGATGAATATTTTATGCAACAAGCTTTAAAGCAAGCCCAGATTGCATTTGACGAAGATGAAGTGCCTATTGGTGCTGTTGTTGTAATTAACAATAAAGTAGTAGCCAAAGCATATAATCAGGTTGAAAAATTAAATGATGCAACTGCACATGCCGAAATTTTAGCACTTACTTCTGCCTTTGGAAGTTTGGGTTCAAAGTATTTGCCAACAGCAAGTTTATATGTTACAGTAGAGCCTTGCCTTATGTGTTGTGGTGCTATGTATTGGAGTAAACTGAGCAGGATTGTTTATGGTGCAAGTGATGCAAAAAGTGGCGGCTTACGGTTTTTTACAGACGAAGATGGATTGGTAAAACCTGAAAGCTGGCCTTTTCATCCTAAAGCACAATTAATAAAAGGTGTAATGGAAAATGAATGTGCCAGTTTAATGAAAGCATTTTTTAAGAGTAAAAGATAGGAAGATTATTTACGATGTACGATTTTAGGTTTACGATTTAATTTTAAATTATATAAGTAATCAAACAGAATTAAATTATAAAATATAACTCATAAAAACATCTGTGATATTTGTGTATCTGTGAGAAGTCACTTACTATAAATTCAGCATATTCTGCGATTTCTGCGAGAAAATAATATCATAACTACTCAAAAAACAAATCTGCTGCAATACCATCTGCATAAAGCTTTCCAAGGTTGGTAAGCTGTACAAAACCCTCCTTTATAATGATATGATTTGATTGTTGCCAAATACTTATTTTATTTTGCAATTGTTTCAATATTTCTATACCAAATCTTTCTTCCACTACATTCAAATCAATTCCTGCACTTGTTCTCAATGCAATCATTATGTATTCATTTAATTGTTGTGTTGCTGTTAATTCTTCTATTTCTAATGGCAAAATATTGCTTTCAATAGATTGAATATATGCTGTGTTGTTAGCAATATTCCAGCTACGAGTAGTGCTATTAAAGGAATGTGCAGAAGGGCCTAAACCTAAGTAATGCTTGCCTTTCCAATAGCTGCTGTTGTGCTTACTTTCAAAACCAGGCTGTGCATAGTTACTTATTTCATAATGATGAAACCCTGCACTAGTAAGCTCTTTCATCAATATTTCAAATTGCTGTGCTTGTTTTTCATTATCAATATTAGGCACTGTTTTTTTTGAAACCTTGTTGCCAAGTACCGTTTTTTCTTCAACGGTTAAAGCATAGCAACTTAAATGTGGTGGGTTAAATGACAACGCTGTTTTAATATTTTGCAACCAATCTTCATTGCTCAATAACTGGCTGCCAAAAATTAAATCAATAGAGTAATTGGTGAAATATTTTTTTATTAAATCAATGCAAAGCCTTGCCTGTGCTGCATCATGGCTTCTGTTCATCCATTGCAATTCTGCATCAACAAAGCTTTGAATGCCTAAGCTAAACCTATTTATTCCAGCACTCTTCCATGCAACTAAATTGGCTTCATCAATATCATCAGGGTTTGCTTCAAGTGTTATTTCAGCATTATTGTTTACGTTAAATATTTTTCTTATTTCAGTAATTAAAAAAGCAATATCACTTGCTGGTAAAATAGATGGCGTTCCTCCACCAAAGTAAATGGTATCAATGGTTTCAGCTATATAATTCTTTCTCAGCAATGCTTCTTTTGCAATAGCATTTACAAGTTGTGGAATTAATTTTTTATTGGTAGAAAAATGAAAATTACAGTAAAGGCAAGCCTGTTTACAAAAAGGAATATGTATATAAATACCTGCCATAATAACTATAAAGTTGTTCAATATTATTTTAACCGCAACGAACGCTAAGGATTTCGCAAAGAATCGCAAAGAGTCTTCTTAAACCTTTGCTAGCTCTGCGTTTCCTTTCTTTGCCAACTTTGTGGTTGAAGAATATACTTTAATCAGTTTTAATAAACTTACTCTTCTATCAGTTTTATAAAATCGTCTTCACTAATTATCTTGATAGTGTTTATTTTTTTTGCTTTTTCAAGTTTGCTTCCAGCATCTTCTCCTACTACTAAGTAATTCAATTTAGCACTCACTCCACTTACAATCACACCTCCTTTACTTTCTGCCAAAGCTTCTGCATCGCTGCGTTTCAGCTTGCTTAAAGTTCCTGTAAATAAAAATGTTTGCCCACTTAAACCACCACTCACTACAGCTTCCTTTTTAGTATTCTTTAGCTGCAAGCCAAGTTGTTCAAGAGTTTCAAGCATTCTTATATTTTGTTCATTGCTAAAAAAATGATGGATACTTTTTGCAACTTTTACACCTACGTCTTCAAGCTGCTGCAAATCATCTTCAGTTTTATCTTTAAAATCAAGCAAATGTTCAACACTATTGGCCAGGGTTTTTGCTGTTGTTTCTCCAACAAACCTAATTCCTAAACCATATACCAATCTGTTTAAAGGTTGTTGCTTGCTTGCTTCTATGGCAGCCTTTAAATTATCAATCGATTTTTTACCAAAACCTTCAAGCTTGCTCAACTCATCAACGTTTAAAGTGTAAACACCAGGAATATCCTTTAGCAAACCAAGCTCATAAAACTTGCGAACATTGGCATCGCCAAAGCTTTTAATATCCATTGCATCTTTACTTACAAAGTGTATTATTTTTTCTACCACCTGTGCCTCGCATTCAATGTTAATGCAACGCCACACAGCTTCTCCTTCTTCCTTAAACAACTCACTTTTGCAAACAGGGCATTGTTTTGGAAAAACAATTTCACGCTCATCGCCTTTCCTCACATCAGTTATCGATTTTACAATTTGTGGTATCACATCTCCTGCACGCTCAATTAAAACTGTATCACCAATTTTTAAGTCCTTTTCCTTTATGTAATCTTCGTTATGGATAGAAATACTGCTAACAGTCACGCCTCCCAAAAACACAGGTTCAAGTTTGGCAACTGGTGTTACAGCTCCAGTTCTGCCCACCTGAAAGTCAACATTGACAAGCCTTGTAGTAGCTTGCCTTGCTTTAAATTTATATGCAATAGCCCAGCGTGGATGATGGCTTGTCATTCCTAGTTCATCCTGCAAATGCAAATCATTTACCTTAATTACCATTCCATCAATTTCATAAGGCAGTTCATCCCTTTTGCTTTCAAATTCCTGCACATAAGCAATTACTTCATCAATATTTTGCACTACTTTTTTTTCTTTGTTAGGAGAACGAAAGCCACAGTTCCAAAGCATTTCAAGCTGAGAAGAGTGAGTGTTTATCGTTTGTTGTTTATCGTTTATAGTTTCATTAACCACAGACGGCAAACGATAAACATAACTTACGTGATACAAAAACGCATCTAAATTTCTTCTTCCCACTTCGTTTGGGTCTTTAATCCTTAGGCTGCCAGCAGCAGTGTTGCGTGGATTGGCAACAGTTGGCAAGCCTTGCTGCGTAAGGCTTTCATTATATTTATCAAAGCTCTCTTTGGTCATTATCACTTCGCCCCTTATTTCAATTTGCTGAATACCATATTTACTAAAAGGTGCAGATAATGGAATAGAACGAATTTGCTTTATGTTGTTTGTAATGTCATCTCCTGCAACACCATCACCACGTGTAGTAGCCCTTACAAGTAAATCATTTTCATAAATCAGGCTGATGCTTGCACCATCAAACTTAGGCTCTACGCAATATTCTATTTGCTGCAAGCCACTTGCTTCTTTTGCTTTCCTGTCAAAGTCGTTTAAATCATCAGCATCATAACTATTATCCAAACTTAGCATTGGCACAAGGTGCTGCACATTTGCAAAGCCTTCATTAAGGCTGCTTCCAACGCGTTGTGTTGGAGAGTTTGCTGTAATTAATTCAGGATTATTTTTTTCAGTTCTTTCTAAAAGCTTGTATAGTTGGTCGTACTCAAAATCAGTTACAACAGCATTATTTAAAACATAATAATTGTATTCGTGAAAACGCAAAACCCCCCTTAAACTTTCTATTTCATTGGCAGCAGTATCATTGTTTACAATACTTAAAAGGTGTTTTGTGTTTTGTTGCAATACTTTTTTTTGTTCAGTTGAGTACATAAATAATGCTTATCAAATTGTGGTGCAATAGTCGTAATATTTTTTTAGCAGTTAAAAATAAAATAGTTTTGAAGAATGGATAAAATAAAACGCATAGCCCAAAAACTACTTAAAATTTTCCTTTGCTTATTTGTTTTATTAAATATCATTTGTGCGTTTCACGCATACAAGCTCACACATTTTTATACTATAAAAACTAAAATGCCTACGCCAGAGGAAATGAGTTTTGGCGACAAATCAAGTGCTGCAATATTCGGTGTTAAATTTCCAAAAAGTATTTGCATTGATACTATGCCACATAGCTTTTTTGCTAATGAGTATGTTTATACAGAAGATGGATTAATTCTCAGTGCGTGGAATGGCTTTTATGATAATGAACACATAGGCAGCAAAGGCACTATTATTCTTTTTCATGGACATGGAAGTAACAAATGCTCTTTAATTAAAGAAGCAGAGTTTTTTTTAAACCTTAGTTACAATGTTACTTTAGTTGACTTTAGAGCTCATGGAAATAGTGATGGAAATACTTGTACCATTGGATATAATGAAAGCAAGGATGTAAAGGCTGCATACAATTATGTAAAAAACAGAGGTGAAAAAAATATTGTTTTATATGGCATTTCTTTGGGTGCTGCATCCATTTTAAAAGCAATTGCCACAGATAGCATTAAACCCAATAAAATTATTTTAGAAATGCCCTTTGCTTCTTTGTATAAAGCAGTAAAAGGCAGGTTAAAAATTATGCATTTGCCACAGCAGCCCTTTGCTACCTTACTTACTTTTTGGGGAGGAGTAGAACAAGGCTTTTGGGCATTTAATATGGAACCACAGGAATATGCAAAAGCTGTGCAATGCCCAACTTTACTGCAATGGGGAGCCAATGATGCAAGAGTTACAAGAGAGGAAACAAAAAATATATTTGATAACCTTGCAACTAAAGACAAGTTATTTGTTGAATATAAAAACAGTGGTCACCAAAGCCTTTGTAAAAATGAAAATGAAGTGTGGGCAAAAAATATTGAAGCATTTTTAAGCAAATAATTAAACCGCTTTGGGGTAATCAAAAAACAAAAACTTCTTGCTTGCTTTTTTAAACCCCTTCCAGCTTGCAGCATCAACTTCAACAGCAAATACGCCACAGGTTGGCATATCATCAATTTTTGTTTTGGTAAGTAAATTTATAAATTCTGTTATACCAGGATTATGGGAAAACACTGCAACATTATTGAATGAATCATCAATGTTTTCAATAGTTTCAAAGAAAGCATCTACATCGGCATGGTATAATTTTGGAATTTGAATAATGTCTTTTTCTGTTTTGTTATAGGCTTTTGCAAAATAGCTAGCAGTAGTAAAAGCCCTGTTTGCTGGGCTTGAAATAAATGCATCAATCGCCACGTTTTTATCAAGCAATCGCTTCGCCATTTCTGGTGCATTTTTATGTCCACGTTCATTTAGTGTCCTGTCAAAATCGTTAAGCACACCAATGTCCCAACTACTTTTTGCGTGTCGTATAATACAAAGTTTTTTCATAAAATTTTATTCGTGAGTTTTTTAATCGAAAGTTGTTCGTCAGTCTTATCGTAAGTTTTCGTTAGTCAATTCACGTTCAACTTTCGAATTAAAAACTTTCGTCCACTCACGATTGAAACTAACGTCAAGCACTCACGATTAACTTTCGTTATCATCAAATCCAATATTGTTTTTCCATAATTTATAAAATATAAACAACATTGCAACAAGGCTTATTACAAACCATAGATAAAATAAAATATTAGCCGTAGTTACCTTACCTTCAACAAAAGCATAGTTGGTAGTAATGCCAAGCCTTGCATTAATTATCATCCACACAAGCATTATGCTTATAGTTTTTACAATACGCTTTAAGTAAATGACAATTTTGGGTTCCATAAATTTTGAAGTTATCAAACCTACTGCTTTTTAAAATTACTAGTTACTTTTAATAAGTAAAATTGATTATTAATAATTTAATTTGCCTTACGCTATAAACTACATTTATGAAAACACTACTTACCTCGTTTTTTATTTTTTTAGTTGGATTTGCCTTTGGGCAAAAAGTGGATTTGCAGGTATTGAAAAAAAAGGATTCCTCAAAGTTTACTATTGAGGGCAATATTGTTAAAGTTTATGATAACGAGAATAAGAGGATAAAATTTATTATAAAAGACTCACTACAAGTTATTGGTGTGTTTTACAACTTTGATAGTAGTTTTATTATAACCAGAGATAAAAACTATTTTTTGAAAGTTTGGGATGCAAAAACCGGTGATTATTCATTTTCATTTTCACAGCAGCATTATGATGATAAAATGGATTATGAAGAGAAAGAAACAATGCCTTTAAATAGTCGATTTTTACGTATAGATAATTATAATTTATATGACCTGAAAAAGAAAGTTCAGGTAAATGAAAAAGAAAGCAAGTTTTTATATCTTGACTCAAACATTATTGTTTGTAGTAATGATATGGGAATTTATTCTTTCACTGACATTTATGATACCAAAACGCTTAAAAGATTGAACCACCTCAGCTTGGGCGTAAACTATGTTGTCAGAAAAAATGATTTTTATGTCTTAATTTTAAAAGGACATATGGGACACGCAAGTTGGTATAATATTACAACAAAAAAAATTGAGAATAGATTAGATAAATACTTTCATGATATTGATACAACCCATAGTAAAATATTCTTTACAACAAATTATTACGATGATTTTTACATACACGATTTGGCAACTGGAAAGCTTTTAAAAACATATAATGGTAAAGTTTTGCAATACAATTTTCATAAGAAGAATTACATTCAAAACACAAATGATTCTGTAGATACAAAATATGCAATTGTTAGTTCTGTAGAAAAGTCTTACATAATAAACTTACTTACCTGCAAGCCAGAGTTTGTTTTTGATGGTAAAATTGATTTTGAAGTGGCTGCCCCTAAACCATTTTATTTTAGAACAGCCAATTATCCTGAATCGGCAAAAGACTCAATAAATTTATTTATAGCCGGTACAAATGATAGTTTGTATTTTTTTGACTTTATAAAAGGGAAAACAAATTTTGTATTAAAAGGGAAGGAGTTTGTAAAGTATAAAAACGCTAACCTACTGCTTGTATATGATTCCATAATTACTGTTGATAATTCCGCCAGATATGGCGATAATTTTTATGTTTCATTTAGAGATATAGCTACGTGTAGAATTTATGATTTTGCTACGAAAAAAGAATTGATGAATTTAAAACTTCATTTACAAGAAGATGTATCTATAAATCCTACTAAAAAAATTGTTTGCCTGCATAAACGGTCAGGAAAAACAGAATATAATTTTTATTCTCTTGAAACCAAGAAAAAAATATTCTCATTAACTAATGGAAATGAAATTATTTCAACAACAACAGATATTGATTTTATTGCTGAAAAAATACAGTATAAACAAGAAGCCTGGTACAAAGGCAATACAGCCTTTAGAGATTCGGTATATAGAATTTGGGACGTAAAAAACAAGCGAGTATTAATAGATTTAAAAGATGGGCTTTATGAACTGGATTTGCTATACAAAAAATTTGGAAAACTTTACATAGGCTATATTACAAATGACACATCACAAGAAGAGGTTACATCGTTTTACAATTTAATAGCATTTGATTTAAAAACACTAAAAAAAATTGAACCTGATTTTGTGCACATTGGTGATAGAATATTTTATAATTACCCCAACGATTTCATAAAACCCTTTGTTATTGGTGATAGTGTTATAATTTTTGAAAAAGACAAATACAATCGAAACAGTAGTTATGCCAACATTTTATATAATTTGAAAACATGTAAACCTTATTTACCTAAAACAGATACAGCCTATCAGTTTTCTTCTTTTTCTGCTGATTCTAATTATGTATCAACTTGTTTTTCGGATAGCTCAATTTCTGTTTTTTATGTTAAAGAGAATAAAGAATTATTTAGCTTAAAGCTAAGTGAAAAAGTACTTTCTTGTAATTATAATAATGATACGTTGGTTGTCAGTTGTAGTTTGTTTAATTATGTGTACAAGGTAAAAACAAAAACACACATAAACATTATTGATAATAAATTAGCATTACTAAGAAAAGATACTATCGAAAAAATTGATACTACTACTTTTCAAATTTTAAAAATTACCAATAATACTTATGAAAGCCATATTAAAGATTCAATTCTAAAAACTGACTCTCTTGCATTAGCCATTAAAATGCAACAACACTTAAATTTTTCAAACAACTTATTTAATAAAACAACAAGTAAAACAAATAATGACTATATAATAATGAACAATCTATTGATAAATTATAAAACTGGTTGGTATAAAAATTTAAATCTATTGGAAGGCATTAATAAATATTATAGTAGTAATAATTATTATGGATGGAATAATTATGGAATAGATTATTATTTCTGGCAAAATAGAAGGTTAATAAAAACTTCCTATTCTGCCAGCCACGGAAAAACCAGTACTTACGAAGCATTTAATTATTTAAGAAGCGATGATTCGCTAATTTATGTATCACAGTTTGATACTTTAAAAGAAAACGAGGAAGTTGTTTGGTATCTGTCGAATAGTTTGTTTAAACCGTTCAAAGAAAAAAGAACCTTTTTTATTAAAAATGAAAATGCAGATTGCAATTATTTTCAATATACTGATAGTTACGACACTACAATTTATGTTTTATCGGATAGTATTCATTGCTTGTTGCATGCAACAAATAACTCTTCGATAAAGTTTATAAATTATAGGGCAAATAAAACAGTTTGGGAAAACACTTTTAAAAATATTAACTATCCTGAAATAAAATATTTAAGTGAAAAGCGAAACTTACTTGTCTGTTGTAGTAAGGATACAGGAATACAAAATAATTTAATTTTCAGAGTTTATAATTTAACAACAGGCAAACAAATTCGACTATTTAAAATGGTAAATGTATTTAGAGATGAACAACATAAACTGTTTAGCAATATTGAATTAAGAAAATGCAACGATAGTGTTTGGTTGCTTATTACGCAAAATGGATTGGAGGTTACAAATATTTTAACGGGTAAACATTATATTATTCCAGATAGCAAGTTTGTTGAAAAATTTGAATGTTCTGTAGATGGTTTAGTGATTACTTATTATAAAAACAATGCTTATTATTTCTATGATATTATTGCTCGCAAGCCTCTCTACACCTACATTCCAATAGATAAAGATAATTTTATTGTGTATGATGAAGATGGGCATTACGATGCCAGTGAAGATGCTTTGCAATATGTTTATTATAGTTGTGGCAATAAGGTTGTGCCAGCCAGCAAAACCAATTATAAAAGCAGGGTTGTGGGTTTGGTTCAAAAAATAATGAGCAGCCAAAAATATTTAATAACTGCACCAACAAAAGAAGAATTGAATATTTGCAATCTTGTTGAATAATACACCACATAGAAACATAGGCACATAGTTTATATATAAATACTTAATAAGTTCTATGTGTCTTATATGCTTATGTGGTGAATAAAAATTTAAACCTTTGCGTCTTAGCTTCTTTGCCTCTTTGCGTGAAACAAAAAACTATATGGAAAAAAAACTATTTCTACTCGATGCTTATGCTTTAATATTTCGTGCTTATTATGCTTTAATTCGTAATCCACGCATAACAAGCAAAGGCAAAAACACCAATGCACAGTTTGGTTTTACCAATACTTTATTAGAATTAATTAATAAAGAAAAGCCAACGCATTTGGCTGTGTGTTTTGATGTAAGTGGACCAACTGTTCGTGATGAAAAATATGAATTTTATAAAGCAAATCGTCAGGAAACACCAGAAGACATAAGAGCTGCTGTGCCAGATATTAAGAAAATTATTGAAGCTTTTAATATTCCAGTTGTTGGGGTTGAAGGATATGAAGCAGATGATGTAATTGGCACATTGGCTTGGGAAGCTCACGATGCAGGCTATGAAGTATTTATGGTTACGCCAGATAAAGATTATGGACAATTGGTAAGAGATGGAATTTATATGTATAAACCAAGTTATGGTGGTGGCGATGTTGAAATTTTAGGACCAAAAGAAGTGTGTGAAAAATGGGATATTGAACGTGTTGACCAGGTAATAGATATTTTAGGATTGATGGGTGATGCAGTGGATAATATTCCAGGTATTAAAGGTGTGGGCGAAAAAACTGCTGCCAAGTTGTTGAAGGAATATGATACGCTTGAAGGTGTTTTAGAAAATAGAGAAAACATAAAAGGTGCATTAGGTGAAAAAGTAAAAGCTGGAGTTGAAGATGCCATAATGAGCAAGATGCTAGCAACTATTATAACTGATGTGCCTGTTGAGTTTCACGAAGAAAATTTTAAACTTACAG
Source organism: uncultured Chitinophagaceae bacterium (assembly GCA_964477265.1). Classification (GTDB taxonomy): domain Bacteria; phylum Bacteroidota; class Bacteroidia; order Chitinophagales; family Chitinophagaceae; genus CAIVPM01. The sequence continues at coordinate 147,852 of CAYZDJ010000004.1, read as the reverse complement.
AATGGAATAAAGATGCTTTACAAGAAGTGTTTAATGAGTTGGAATTTAGAACACTTTCAAAAAGATTATTTACAGATACTGCAAAAGTTGAAGAGCAAAAAGATTTGTTTGGTAATCCTATTGCACAATCATCAACTAATAAAAAAAGTGCAAAACATAGCAGTGAAACTAATATTGAAAATGCTGATAGACACGGCTCTGTTGCATTGCCTTCATTCTTACAAAACGTAGCAGCCCCCCCACCCCCCGAAGGGGGGATTGAAGAAACCACCAGTGGCAATGGTTTCAAAGGAATAAATGATGTTGAACACACTTATCACTTAATTAATACACCAGAACTAATTAACGAATTAATCAATAAACTAATTAACCAAACAGAGATTTGCTTTGATACTGAAACCACACATATTGATGCAAATGAAGCTGAACTTGTGGGAATGAGTTTTGCCATTACACCACACGAAGCTTACTATGTTCCTTGCCCCAACGACCAACAAGAAACGAGAAATTTGTTAAAGCATTTTGAGAATTTATTTAACGATGAAACTAAAGTTTGGGTTGGGCAAAACCTTAAATATGATATGTTGGTGTTGAAGTGGTATGATGTTGAATTGAAAGGAAACATTTGCGATACAATGCTGATGCACTATGTGGTTGAGCCAGAAGGCAAGAGAAGTATGGATGCTTTGAGCCAACAATTTTTAAACTACGAACCAATACATATTGATGAATTAATTGGCAAGAAAACTCGCAAGACATCAAACAATAAAATTGGTGAGTTGGGTTTAATTCCACAACGAGGAAATATGAGAGATGTTGAAGTGGAAAAAGTAAAAGACTATGCTGCTGAAGATGCTGATATTACACTTCAATTAAAACATAAACTCTTTCCTTTATTAAAAGAAAAAGAAGTTGAGAAAGTGTTTAATGAAGTAGAGAATCCATTGGTGAAAGTATTGACAGCAATGGAATTTGAAGGAATTAAGATTGATGTAAACTTCTTAAATGATTATAGCAAAGAGCTTGAACGTGATATTAAAAAAGCCGAAGAAAGTGTGTATTTGCAAGCTGGTGTAAAATTTAATTTAGCATCGCCAAAACAATTGGGCGAAGTGTTGTTTGATAAATTGCAATTGGATAGCAGTGCCAAAAAAACCAAAACAGGACAATATCAAACTGGCGAAGATGTGTTGCAAAAATTGGCTGTTAAAGGACATCAAATTGTAGATGATATTTTGGTGTTTAGAGAGTTGAGTAAATTAAAGTCAACTTATGTAGATGCTTTGCCACAAATGATTAACAGCAAAACAGGTCGTGTGCATACAAGCTATGCACAGGCTGTTGCAGTTACAGGAAGATTGAGCAGCAACAATCCAAATTTGCAAAACATTCCTATTCGTACAGACAAAGGAAGAGAAATAAGAAAAGCATTTATTCCACGAGAAAAAAATAGAATTTTAATTAGTGCCGATTACTCTCAAATTGAGTTAAGAATTGTTGCTGCAATAAGTGGCGACCCAAATATGTGTGAAGCTTTTAGACAAGGAAAAGACATTCACACAGCAACTGCTGCAAAAGTGTATGGATTGGCTGAAAGCCTTGTGAGCAAAGAGATGCGTTACAAAGCAAAGAGTGTAAACTTTGGAATTATTTATGGTCAAGGTGCATTTGGATTGGCAGATAATTTGGGCATTAGTAGAACAGAAGCCAAGGAAATTATTGATAACTATAAACGTGAATTTGCCAGCATTCAAAAGTATATGGACGACACCATCAACTTTGCAAGAGAGAATGGATATGTTGAAACTTTAATGGGAAGAAAACGTTGGTTAAGAGATATTAATTCATCCAACTTTACTGTGCGTGGCTTTGCTGAACGCAATGCTATCAACTCACCCATTCAAGGTACTGCTGCTGATATGATAAAGCTGGCAATGATTAAAATACAAGTACAGCTTGAAAAGGAAAAGCTGCAAAGCAAAATGATTTTGCAGGTACACGATGAGCTTGTTTTTGATGCTGTACCAGAAGAGCTGGAAGTATTGAAGCCGTTGATTTTAGAAGGAATGAAAACAGCATTGCCTTTGCCTAATGATGTGCCAGTTGAAGCAGAATTGGGAATGGGTAGTAATTGGCTGGATGCACATTAAAGATTTACAATTTTTGATTTAGGATTTGCAAATTAGTTTATGATTTATATCTCAGAAATCATAAACAAAAAAGGCGATATTTAGGATATCGCCTCACTAACTTTAGCAAAACCAATCGTCTAAAAGAAAAATTGTTCTTTCACAATCTTACCATCCTTTACTTCATACACAGCAATTTCATCCATATTCATTCTGCCACCTTCTTTCATTGTAACATCTAAGCCCATACCTACACTAAAAAAATTACCACCAACAACAGGTGGAGTGCAGTAACCACCATGCATTTCAGCAATCATAGCATTAAAGTTTGCACCTTTTTCTCTGATAGCATCAATGCCTTTTACATTCTTAAGCCCTTGTGCATGTGCAGGCTCAATGCTTTCACAATCTTGGTGGTATAATTCATCAACAATTAAATCCCAACGACCACTTTGGTTTAGTTCGTTAAAGCGATTTGCAACTTCTTGTGTTGTCATATAAAAAAAAATTTAGAAAATGAATGTAGGAGAATTTAATACAGGTAAATACTATTTTTTAAGAGTGGTTATGGTTTCAGGCTTTATTGGTATTACACTTTCATAACTATATTCTACAAAAACTAAATTATAGTTTTAATATTTGCTAATAAGTTAAATCAAATGCCTTCTACTAAAAACAAAGCATACATAGCACTGTGCATTACCAGCATTGTTTGGGGCACCACATGGGTTGCCATGAAGTATGCAGTAAAAGGCATTCCTCCATTTCAATTAGCTGCAATAAGGCATATTACTTCTGGGTCAATATTTGTTTTATTCTTTTTGCTTTTTAAAAAAGAACAATTACCAACATGGCAGCAATTTAAAAAGCTGTTGCTATTGGGCACATTAAGCTTTGTAATGGCAAATGCTTTAAGCACCTGGAGTTTAAAATATATTTCGAGTGGTTTGGGTGCATTAATTGGTGCTTTGTATCCATTAAGCGTAGTGCTTATTGAGTACTTTTTTTACCACAATAAAAACATTAACAGAATAACCATTATTGGTATTGCATTGGGCATTGGTGGCATTGTAATGGTGTTTTACAACAACGCTTTTTCAACCAAGTTAGATCATTATTTATTGGGCTTAAGCTTGTCTGTAATTGCTATGCTATCGTGGAGCTGTAGTAGTGTGCTTATTGCAAAAAAGTATATTAAAATGAATTCGTATTACAGTATGGGTTGGCAAATGCTGATAAGCTTTGTGGTATGCTTTTTATTAAGCCTGGGTTTTGAAAAACCGGTAATGCTATCATCAATTCCTGCACAATCTGTAGTGGCTTTAATATATTTAATTATTGCAGGCTCATTAATAGCTATGATGGCTTTTATGTACACCATGAAACATTTAAATCCAGCTATAGCAGTTATGTATGCTTACATAAACCCAATAGTGGCAATGGTTACAGGCTCTATAATGCTACACGAGCATTTAAGCACAATCATTATTTTTGGTTCTATTATTACTTTAACAGGCGTGTTTCTGGTAAATAAAAGCTTTAAGAAAAACACTGAAAAAGATATTTTAAATGCACCTGTAGAAAGTTAAGCACTGCTTGTTTTAACTTTCGCTTTTATCTTGTTGTGGTGGCTTTTGCTGGTTTGGATTATTCCTGCTATTGCCACTGTTTCTATTGTTAAAGTTTCTTCTGTTATTATTGTTTTGCTGCTGGTTATTTTGTGGGGGCCTGGCATTATTTACATTCTGCTGTGGCTCACGTTTTTCAGGTGGTGCAGTTTTTTGTTGCTGTCCACGTTGTTGTTGATTTATTGGTGGCCTTTGCTCTGGGTTTTGCGATGGTTCCCTTCTATTATTATTTTGCTGTTGGCTACGTTGCTGTTGATTTATTGGTGGTCTTTGCTCTGGGTTTTGAGAGGCTTCCCTTCTGTTATTATTTTGTTGTTGGCTGCGTTGCTTATCTCTTCTACGTTTATCATTTCTTTCTAAACTACGCAAACTAATTTGCCCTACAAGTTCTACAAATTCAGGCTCAGTATCTTTTACTTTTGTATTTACAATTTCTACAGCCTGCAACTCTTCTGGCTTAACTCCTTTTTTATTTAGGTCTTTTATTTCTTTAACTCTTTCCAGTGTTAAAGGATAGTGTTTGGTGCTGCCTTGCACAGCATACCACATCAGGTTTTTAAATATATCTTTTTTTACCAAAAATGCAGTGCCACGTTGTATTTCTATACTATCTGCATTATCAGGAAAATGTTGCAAAGCATCTAAATAAGTATCTAGTTCATAGTTTAAACAGCATTTCAATCGCCCACATTGCCCACTTAATTTTGTTTGATTAATAGATAAATTTTGATAACGTGCAGCTGTAGTATTTACGCTTTTAAAATCGTGTAACCAGGTGCTGCAGCATAGCTCTCTTCCACAACTACCAATGCCACCCACTTTTGCAGCTTCCTGCCTGATGCCAATTTGTTTCATCTCAACCTTTAGCTTAAACTCTGTAGCAAAAAATCTTATCAATTCTCTAAAGTCCACTCTGTCATCTGCAGTATAAAAGAATGTTGCCTTTTTGCCATCAGCTTGTATTTCTACTTCGCTCAACTTCATTTGTAGTTTTAAATTTCTAGCAAATTCGCGGCTTTTGGCTTGTACACTTGGTTCTCTGTCTTTATTAATTTGGTACAATTCTAAATCTCTGTCACTACTTTTTCTAAGCACTTTTTTAATGTCGGGATTATCTTCTTTTAATCCTGCTTTTTTTAATTGCAATCTTACCAATTCTCCACTTAAAGAAACTTGCCCTACGTCAAATCCATTTACTCCTTCTACAGTTATATAAGTTCCTTTGTCGAAATATTCAAATGTTGGATTTCTAAAAAACTCTTTGCGAGAGCCTTGTTTAAAACTTACTTCAACAATTTTACAAGTGCTTTCAGGATCGCTGAAAGGCAGGTTACGCAACCAATCGTGAACGTTTAATCTATTGCAACCTCCAGTGCTGCAACCTCCATTACTTTTACAACCATTTGGTTTACCTGTTCCACAACTTCCACAGCCCATTCTAAATAATATTTATTATTGATGATTTAATGTTGATTGACTTTTATGGCAAAAATCAATTGTGTTGAGAAGGAATTTATTGCACAGCAGCAATAGAAATATTTGGGTTTTATTTCTATTTTATGTAGTAATATTTTACAACTTATATTATAAAAATCGATACAAGTAAAGATGATAAAAGATATAAAGTTGAACGGAGCGTCGCCACTTCAGTTTTTTTCTTATTCTACAGCTCGTATCCAAAAAATTATCTCAACTTGCCAAAAATACAAGTAAAAAGTTAAAGTTTTTAAAATGTTTGTGTATATTGTGCCTCTAACGACTACCCTTATGGCACTAAAAATTATTGACCACGGCTCGCCCGAATATCATCAAATGGTTGACCTTAGATATAATGTTTTGCGTAAACCATTGGGCTTAACTTTTACAATTGATGATTTAGAAAAAGAAAAAGAAGATGTGTTAATGGGCTGCTTTGATGATGAGAAACTTGAAGGTTGCTGCCTACTTACCAAAGCAGAAGAAGACGCTTTAAGGCTTCGCCAAATGGCTGTTGCAGATGGATTACAAGGCAAAGGAATTGGTAGAGTGTTGATGAATTTTGCTGAAAATATTGCACGAGATATGGGCAATAAAAAAATAAAAATGCACGCCCGAAAAACGGCTGTTGGCTTTTATGAAAGGCTGGGTTATAAAATTAATGGTGGCGAGTTTGAGGAAGTTTCTATTCCTCATTATGTGATGGAAAAGGAGTTGTAATTTTCGAAATACTTTCTTACCTATACTTTTTTCGCTAAGAGATAAAAAGAAAATAAGATAAAGAGAAGTTTTTTTGATAATCCTTTTTTTCTTTTACTTGTTCTCTCTTAGTGAAACAAAACACTACAAAAATATAAGTGCCACCCTAAGGCAGCACTTATTACATTAGCCAATTATTAACCCCTCATTAGTAATGTTATTTTTTTCAACAGATTTCTATATTATATAAATTCTGCTATTGTACTTACGTAGCAATTTTTGTTTTGGATTTTAGGAAAGTGAAAGTTTTTTGCATAGCAAAATAACATTCCAAAATATGAATGGTGCTAACGCCACTGAAGCTAAATAGCAATAAGAAAGCCGGGACGATAATTACAGAAAAGAATTAAATATTTACTATAGCATATAACTCTTCAAGATGTGGAGTTGGGCTGCCTCCTTTGTTTTCTAGTGTTACAGCAAATGCCTGCATACCTTGAATGTTTTTCATTGTTTGCACAGAAGTAGTTACATCAAACACGCCAAGGTCAATGGGTTTTCCATCTTTTAAACCCCAAAGCTGATATTGTTTACCAGTTGGCACTTGTGGCAAAGACACATTATTTACATAAACATTTCCCGTTTGTTTATTCCAAATTACAGTTAAGGATTTATTAAGTGCTTTGGCATTGCCTTGCAGCACATAGTTATTTGTATTGAATAATGATTGTTGAGTTAACTGTTGTTTTGTGTCAGCTAAATCCTTTTCCAAATCATTAATTTTTCTGCTGGCAACATATTGCTTGCTGTTGTAATTATTATTTAACACAGCAAATAATCCTGCAATTGCAATAACAAAAATTATAGAGGCTGCCACCAAATATTTTTTATAATTAATATTTGTAGTAACAGATTGTTCTTGATTAATACTTACAACTTTTGCTGTTGGTATTACTGTTGCTTTTAATTCAGATTCTTCTTTTTCTATTTGAGCAAAAATATTTTGTTTAACGTGTTTAGGAACTTCAATAGCATTATCCATAGCAAAGCCTTCAAGTGCTTGCTGCACTTGTATTAGCTCTGCTTGAATTTCTGGATATATATGGCTCATACATTCCACCTCTTTTTTCTCTTGAGGTGAAACATCGCCAAGAACATATTGTTCTATTATTCCAGATGCTATGTATTCGCTTGTGTTCATTTAATTTTTAAAAACCGTTTTTAATGTGGCTATTCCGTTTCTTATTCTTGTTTTTAGAGTGCCTAAAGGAATGTTTAATTGTTGTGCTGCTTCCTCGTGTGTTAAACCACTAAAGTAAACAGCCTGTATAGCCAGACTTTGTTCGGTGCTTAAATACCTTAAAGAGTTTTTTACACCTATTAAGTCAACATTGTTTTGTGTAGAGTTTAGCTCTTGAATATGTACGCTTTCTACATCTGTTTGGATTGAGGGGCGGCTATTGCTTCTTCTTAAAATATCTATTGAAGTATTTTTGCAGATATTAAGCATCCAGGTAAATATGGTAGATTTTGAATTGTCGAAACTTTCAATATTTCTCCATATTTTTAAAAAGCTATCCTGCAACACATCCTCTGCAACCTCAGTATTATTAACAATTCTAAGTATAATACTATACAACGCACCACTATACTTATCGTATAACTCTTCAAAAGCCTTTTTGTCTCTGGCTTTTAATAGTTCTATAGAAATAGTATGTGTTGCAGTAGTATTCAAAATGGTTACAAATATATATACGCAGGTTTATTAATTCTGGATTTCGATTGTCTAATATTAGTCTAATCTTGCAAAAATTATTTCATATATTTTTTCTTGCAGAAAGCACTGATAACGCAGGTATTTTTATGAATTCTGTGTGTTCAGCGATAGAAATAAACAATTACATTAATTTTTTAGTAATACTTAAAAGCTATTAATATGCAAAAAGCCAGACAAATAGCCTGGCTTTTTGAAACTGATACTTGAAAATTATTTTATTAAATTAATAAGTCCTTTTTTGTTTACTACTTTTCCATCGTTCATAATAATGGTAGAGACATAAGCATATACACCTACTGGTTGCATTTTGCCAAAAGCCTTACCATCCCATACTTCAAAGCATCCTAATGCATTTGATGTTGTGCTTGTGGTTTCATACAATTTCTCTCCCCACTGGCTAAATACAGCAAACTGCACACTCTTAATATTATTTGAACAAACAATTAACTTATCATTTACTCCATTACCATCTGGTGTAAATGTATTAGGAATAAATACATCTGCATTTGGAGTAGATGTTTTACCTGTAACGCAAGCACTGTCGCTTGGACAAGCCCCTAAAGCTTTGACACAAAGTGTATAATTTGTATTATTTGTTAAACCAGTTACAGTGTGTATTAATCCTGTAGAGCCACTACTTGGTGTAACCCAGCTTCCTCCATTAAATGAAACCTGATAGCCTGTTGCGTTTGCAATACCAACCCATTTAAAGGTTAAAGAAGTAAGTGTTGTTGCAGCGTTATCAACTGTTACATTGGGCTTAGCTAATACATCATTAATCACTAATGTTTTGGTAGAATCGTGACTACAGAATTCGCCAAAAGTACCATAAGAAAGATACGTTTTAAGCTTGATGTTATATGTACCAGGTGTTGCATATGACATTAAAGCATTTTGTGTTGTAACAACAGGCGAAACAGCTTGTAAAGTCCATTCCCATTTAGTATCTATCAATGCACTGGTTACAGTTCCTGTGCTATTATCTGTAAACACAACAGGTGTATTGATACATTGTGGCGATACAAATGAAGGTATAGCAACCACTTTGTAAATATATTGCTCATAAGGCAAAGTATTGCCTTTGCAACCTCCAGTTAACTGTGCAAAAACGCTCATATTAAATGGTGTTGCTGTGCTTGTAAATGTATGTGTTGCTGTATTGGTTGTTGTTGTATCTTTTTTACCATCACCAAAATCCCAATACCATTTAAATGCACCAGGTGCTGTATTTCCCATAGCTGTATATGTTATAGGTTTATTTGCACAACCCTGATTAAGAGGGCCTGGTGTAGCTGTAACACTAGTTAGTGTTATAGTTGGCGTAATAACTATTGGTTTGGTTATGGTATCAAAACAAAATTCAACGCCATTATTTAATAATGCCACCCTAAGTTTCACATTGTATGTATTGTCTGCAGTATAAGTAAACTGTGCGTTTTGTGTTGTAGCAGTGTTACTGCCTGGGTCACCAAAACTCCATAACCATTTTGCAGATACAGGAGTGCTTACATTTACTCCCTGAGAAGCATCTGTAAAGTTTGCCTGCACATTTACACATTGTGGACTTACTAAATTAAAGTCTGCTTTTAACAAATAAACTGGTTGCGTTATTTGGAATGAACTACTCGTACATCCAACACTTGACTCTACGATTAATGAAACCTGGTAGCCTGGTGTGTTGTTAGCTGTTGTATATGTGTGAGTAACTGAATTGGTTGTTGTGGTATCTTTTTTACCATCGCCAAAATCCCAATAGTATTTTACAATAGTGCCAAGTGCAGCAGATGCAGTAGCAGTAAACGTAATGCTTTTTCCTACACAATCTGGTCCATTGCTGCTTGATGTAACACTTGTAATAGTTGGTCCACTATATAATACCACAGTTGCAGTAGTATCTTTATAGCATCCTATTGAATTGATTGCCCTTAGCTTGATAGAATAATTTCCTGGATTACTGTAACTGATAGTTGGTATAGAATCTGTTGAATGAATATCTGGACTTAAACCAAAGAAAGTCCACTCTCGTCCAGCAGTTTTATAGCCATTTTTGTCATATGATGAATCCGTAAAATTTAAGATAGTTGGCAAGCAAACATTATAATCTAATATGAAGTGTGGTACAGGAGGGTCCACAACTTTAAGGTTAAAGGTAATTGTTTGTAATCCACTGCAACCATCGGCATTTGTAGCATTTACTGTAATTTTTACAGGGAAACTACCAGTGCCACTAAATGAATAAGTTACTGGCAAAGAGTATTTATACATCCATGCACCATTATACATAAATGAATCAGCAGGCATAGGGCTGTTTACTAAAACTGTATCTGAATTTGGTAACTGTATTGGATTATTGTCGAAATTCCAATGCATTGACAATGGCTTATAAGGCAAGAAAACCTTATAGTTAAATGGATTATTTGAGCAGGTAGATATTACGCTATCCTTAGTTAAGTTTGGATACTGGTTGTTAACACTTAAAAACTGTGTTAATGGTTTTAATGATGTACCTGCATTATAACCATAGCTTTCATTGGTACTACTTGTAGAAAAACCATAAGCAATTGCATTAAATGGAACATCAGATTGTAGCCTGTGAGATGTGTTGCCAGTTAAATCATAAAATACGGCATAGCTATAATTGGCATCTGCCGTGTGTGTTGAAAAAGAACTTGCAACATTTACCCCATCAAGCATAAAGTTTGCCACACCAGCATTTGGAACAATAACGTTTATATAATTGTGTTGAATACTATAATTATTGGTTGAGTAAACCGTTACATCCTTAATAGCTTGTTGGGTTGGGCTAAGAATTACCATCTCAGGATCTCCAATATCGCCTGTATTTGGATGAGTTGCTATACCAGTTCCATTACACCTGTTGGTTGCACAAAACTGTGCTACCATTACAGGTTTATCACTTTCAATATTTAATAAAGTGTCTGTTTCATAAGAGTATGCATTTTGCACCAAACCACTTAGCGTAGTTCCATTTACTTTAACAACTGTTGCAGGATCGCTTACAATAATTTTATATAAGCCAGCTTCCATATCCCTGAATGGTGAGGTTAAATATTTTGTGCCCCAAGCTTGCTTAGGAAACATTTGCTGAATAAAGTTATCACTACCACCATTTACAGGATTACAAGCTCCTACAAAAAGCTGAACCCTTCCATTACCAGTAAACAACGCAATCTTTTTGTTACAATCTCTTGACACAACTGTTGTTCCTGTTAAGTCCACTCCTATGCTTGATGAAACCAATCTACCCAAGGCATTAAACACATCTCCTTTATTTAATGTTACTGAAAAAGGCACACCAGCAGGATATAAAGTTGTTGTACCACTTGCAGTAGCTGTAATATCATCTGCAGGGGTAATATCTATAATTGTATTGTCTTCTGCTGCCTGAACAAAGAAGAATGAATGTGGCACACCATTATTTGTTTTTCCTCCAACAGTTAACACGCTATAATTAGCTCCCCATGTATTGGTTGGCAACACCATTGTTGCACCACTACTTGAGCCTGCATAAATATGTCCCCACAATGAAAAAGGAACTCCATTACTATAAACGTGAATACCACGTGGTAAAATGCCAGTACTATTTAATCTTGCATCCTGTGCACCTGTTTTTGGCAATGTAAAAGTTGGGGTTGCTACGTTTGCTGTTACATTGTATGTTTGATTATAATAATTGGCATCTCCGGGTTTTCCAATTTCTACAGTAACTATTGCATCTTGCTTACTTGAAATATACAATGCCATATCCTGGTTATTACTTCCAGTCATTAATGCCTGAAAACCGTAGCCCAACCAAAAATCTGTTCCTGTATTTGAAAGTTCGCCTGGATCCTGAATACCAGTTCCTGTTACAGCCACATCATCAATATTAATTGCAGTTGCACCACCACCTGTGTGTGTAATTGTGCCTGAATAAGCACCAAACTGCGTAGGTACAAACCTTACATAAATAGTAGTTGTAGGAATAGTTCCTGCTGCATATGTAATTGTTATAGAAGAAGCAAAACTACTGCTTGAAGGGCTTGTAGAAATCTGGAATCCTGCTGGTGCAGTAATGGTTATGCTACCACCTGCAGGGTTTAAAGCACTTGCACTTAAAGTATATGTTTTTACAACAGAAGTATTATTTACTATTACATTTCCAAAAGGAATTGAGTTTTGACCATTAGGTGTAACAGTTGCAATAATTGGTTCTGGTGCTAATGTTGTAAAACAAACCTCATTTCCATAACCAATACCAATACTGTTTTTTGCATATGCCCTTACACAATAGTTTGTGCTGGGTGCAAGTATTTTCATTAGTGAAGCATAAGATGTATTTCCAGACCCATCCAAAGTTTTAAAATTAAGCACAGTTGGGTTTGAACCATTGGTCCAGCAAACTCCTTTTTCTGTAATGCCTACTCCACCACTATCAACAATAACACCACCACTTGTAGCTTTTACTGAAGTTATGCTTGAAATTGCATTTGTAGTTAAACTTGGTATTGTTGGGGCATCTGTGGTAAAAGTTAAATTAGCACCATAAAACACGTCTCCTGTTTCACTTTCAACAAAAGCACGAACATTGTAACCTACACCAGCAGTTAAACCACTTATTGCTCCACCATTTGCCAAATTAATATTGCCACTTGCCGTTGGACCAGAGCTGTTTTTTGTTGTCAAAGCTGTTGTAGGATTTGCAGCTACATCCCAAACCACACCACTTGATGCTACAGTATAAGTACCAGCAGTTACAACGCCTGTTGCAGTAGCAGTATATTTACCAGTTTGTATTGCACTTGTTGTGGTAACACTTGGTTGTGTGCCAGCAGCAGAAACAGTTCCATTAAATGCTGCAGTTTTTACACTTAAGCTACGGCTATTAGATGTGCTGCTTGATACAGCGTATAAATATAACCTTACTATATATGTATGTCCACTATATAGTTTTCTTGAAAATGCAGGAAAAGTAACTGTAGAAGAACCTCCACTTGTAACCACTTGTGGTGTGCCAAATGGAACAAATGCTCCCACACCATCTTTTTGAACAGCAAGGCTCACCATATTATTACCACTGCTTCCACTTGTACGAGCAGCAAAAGTGAAACCTAGCAATGTAGCATCTACAGCTCCATTTGGAGAAATTGGAAAATCAATATGCCAGCCATCAGTTGCTGTACTAACCCAATCGGTTGTTGGTTGACATTTAACACCATTGCTATTATATCCAACACCAGAAGTAAATGCACTACCAATAACAGCATCAGCAATAGTTACATCAGCCTGGTTGGCACCAGCTTTTACACCTGCATTATTACTGGTAAATGCCCAAGTAGTTGTAAACTGGGCAAAGGATTTTACAGAAAAAAAAGCTACAACAAAAAATGTTGTAATAATTTTTTTATAGTTCATAAGTATTTGTTTGAAAAATGAAAAGCAATCTTATTCGTGGTTGAAAAGATTTGCCAAAGTACAGAAAATATTTTTGTAAATGAAAAAATGCTAGTGGGTTGTTTTGCGAATTTTATGCAAACGATAGTAAATTGTTAAGATTTTTTGCACATTAAAATTAAAAAATATAGAAATTTTTTATCTGCTAAATCAAAAAATAATTACTGCTAAAACAAGGATTAACTAAATTTCATCCGCCTATTTTACCACTTGTAAAATCATAAAATTAAACTTTTAAAAATAAGAACTAAGTAAAACTATTGCTGGTATTGACTTTCGCTCAATAAACAATACTTTATTTAAAATATTACCAAAACAAACCAAGTATTATGTTTTGCATAGTAGTAAATTTTTCATATATCTTTGCATCGTTAACGAAGCGAAAGAAAATTTACACTGGTAGCTTCAATTATTCTAAGACTAAAAGAAAAATAAAATGAACAACAGTAACCAAAAAAATATTACAGTAAATACAGCTAGTAAACCTGTAGTAAAAAGCAATAGCGAATTAAAAAATGGAAATTCAAATAATGAAGCAGCAAAAAACATTTTCAGCAGTGTCGATTTATGGAACATCCATAAAACTGTAAGAACGGCTTTTGCAAGAAGAAGAAATGCAATGTTGTATTAATTGCAACACATTTATTAATTATAACTCTCAATTTAAAAATTACTTTATATGGACATACAAAACACGCAAAGCCAAATGCGAAAAGGCGTACTTGAGTTTTGCATTTTATCTGTAATACGCAAAGGCGAAGTATATCCAAGTGATATTGTAGATAAAATGAAAGCAGCAGGACTACAATTGTTTGAAGGCACGCTCTACCCGCTTTTAACAAGATTAAAAAATGCAGAATTACTTACTTATCGTTGGGTTGAAAGTAACAGCGGCCCACCACGAAAGTATTTTGTAATGACAGAAAAGGGACTTGAGTTTTATGCAAAACTTGAAAGAACCTGGAAAGAGCTTGCTGATGCAGTGCATGCCATTACACAGGAAAATACAAACGATACAACAACTAATAACACAAACCAATAAACTAATAAAAGATGAAAAAAGTAATTAATATAAATTTTCAGGGCAGGGTAATACCAATTGAAGAGTCTGCTCACGAAATATTAAAGCAATATACCGAAAGCCTTAGCAATTTTTTTGCAAATGAAGATGGCAAGGAAGAAATTATTAATGATATTGAAGGAAGGATTGCAGAGCTTTTTGCTGAAACCTTAAAAAAAGGCAGCACCTGCATTTGCGATGATGATGTAAACAAAATTATCAACAGCATTGGCCGACCAGAAGATTTTGAAATTGATGAAGCACAGGTGCACGAACAATTGGGCAACAATGCAAGCCAAAAAAATGCAGGCTACCAGCAACAGGCAAAAAGCAGTTATGAAGAAAAGGAAAGAACAAGATTATACCGAGATGAAAATGATAAAATTTTAGGAGGTGTTTGTGGTGGATTAGCTCATTATTTACGTGTAGATGCAAGCATTATAAGAATACTGTTTGTTATTTTAACATTAGGTGCTGGCACAGGGTTTTTAATTTATTTATTAATGTGGGTTATTTTACCAAGTAGAAGTTTACAAACCAACCTTACCAAAAGGTTGTACAGAAACCCTGATGAAAAGGTTATTGGAGGTGTGGCAAGTGGCTTAGCAGCTTACTTTAACATAGCAGTATGGGTACCTCGTTTAATTTTTGCTTTTCCATTGGTAATAGGTATTGTTAATTCTATTTTCCATAATTTATTCTGGAATTTCACTCCTTTTCCTTCAATATTCTTTGGTTCATTTGGCGGTAGCCTAACGCTTGTTTACTGTGTGCTTTGGGCTGTAATACCTGAAGCCAACACTGCAAGTGAAAAATTAGAGATGCGTGGAGACAAGGTTGACTTAAACTCTATTAAAAATACTATACAAGACGACCTTGAAGGCTTTAAGGAACGTGCTGAAAAATATGGTAAAGAAATTGGTGAAAAAGCAAAAAAATGGGGCGAAGATTTTAAAACAAAAGCCCATGCACGTGGCAACCAGTTTACCAGCGAAGTAAATTATGCAGCACGCACAACTGGTGGCAAAATTGGTCATGGAATAAGCATTGTTTTTAAAGCATTTTTTTTATTTATTGCAGGCATGATAGCTTTTATGTTACTGATGGGATTATTAAAAATATCATTCAATGGCTTTAAGGTTTTCCCTATTAAAAACTTTTTTATCTATGGCTTTTGGGAAAATGTATTAGCATGGACAACAGTAATTGGCTTTTTAGTTGTTCCAATTGTTGCATTTCTTGTGTGGATTATAAGAAGAATAATTAAAGCCAAGGCATATAGCCGTGTAATAAGTGCAACTTTTGGCATTATGTGGAGCATTGGTTTAATGGCTTGCATTGCATTGGCATTAATGATTGTAAACAATTTTAAAAGTACAAGCGTTGTTGAAGAACAAGTACAAAACTTTGTGCAGCCTTCAAAAAATAAGTTAATAGTAAGGGTTTCGAAAGAATATGCAAATTACTATGGCAGCGATTGGTTTGGTTTTAACTGGGATGATGAAGAAGATTACCACAGTGACAATAATGACTGGAGTTTTTATGGTATAAATGCAGATAGCTTGTTACTGAGAGATATAAGGATAAACCTTGCCAAAAGCAACGATGAAAATTACCATATAAAAATGTTTAAATTCAGCAGAGGCAGAAATGCAATGCAGGCAAAGGAACATGCAACCCAGATTAATTTTAATCTTGTACAAACTGACAGCATTATTACATTGCCAAATGGATTTTTTGTAACACAAAAAGATAAGTTCAGAAATCAGCAAGTGCTTGTAATAATTGAAGTGCCACAAGGCAAAAAAATACAAATGGATGGCAGTATTGATATATATAACTGGTTTAACATGCACCTTAACAGGAAAAAAAGGTTAAGTCTTAACTGGAATGAGAAATGGGATAACAGCTTGTTTTGGAATAAAGATGAAGAAATGATTATGGGCGAAAAAGAATTGAAGAAAACAGAACGAACACAAGAAGAAATTAATGAAACAAAAAATGCTTTAGAAGAAATAGACAAGCAGCAAAAAGAGTTGGATGAACAAAGGAAGAAGTTGATGAAAGAAAATGAAATGCAGCAAAACAAACTTAAAGATTCACTTATGAAGCAAAACACAACAAACGTTAAGCAAGAAGCAAATCAAATTTATTTAGGCAGCATTTTATTAGATAAATTTTCAATGTAGTTTTTTCATTCAGTTGGTTTGTTATAGTTAAATCCCTGCACAGTTTTTTGTGTGGGGATTTTTGTTTTACCTCAATATCGCATTGCTTACATTTGTAAAACTGTATCAAATAAAACACACAACTTTATAAATGCTATCGTCCAGAGAAAATATTTTAAACAAAATAAAGCAGGCACTTAAGCAACCAACGCCACAACCTTTTACCAATAGGAAGGAGACTTTTGTTTATGAAAATAAACCACAGGATTTAGAGATAGAATTTGCTGAAAAATTTACAAAGCTGCAAGGCAAATTTTCTTTTTGTGCCAATATGCAAGAGCTGGCTGAACAACTTAATTCTTTAATTCAATCGCAACAATGGACAAAAGTTGTTTGCAATGAAACACAGTTGCACCAACAGCTTTCAAGCAATCAATTCAATAAAATAAATAATCAAGTTGCACTTGCTGATTGCGATATTGCCATAACAACCTGCGAAGCATTGGTTGCACGAACTGGCAGTTTATTGTTAAGCAGCAATTCAAAAAGTGGAAGAACTTTTAGCGTGTATGCTCCTGTTCACATTTGCATTGCATTTACAAACCAACTGGTTTATGATATTGCTGATGCTATAGAAATGATGAAGAAAAAATATGGCAATAATTTACCTTCTGTAATTTCTTTGGCAACAGGCCCAAGTAGAACTGCTGATATAGAAAAAACTCTTGTTGTAGGCGTTCATGGACCCAAGGAAGTGTATTGTTTTTTGGTTGATAAATAACACCCCTAAAGGGGAATATTTTAAAATGATTACTATACTTTTTTATCATAAAAGTACTTCGCTAAGAGACAAAGAGTGAATGAGAAAAAGCTCTGCTTTTTATCGCTTTTACTTCTTTTCTCTTAGCGAAAAATATAGCATAATTTTTTATAGAAATAAAACGATGCCCTTTACCATAAACATAAATCAAAACGAGCAATTTCCATCTATTAAAATGCTTGACAATGCTACATTGTGCCAGGTTGAAGTATTTTGTTTTGGAGGTTTGCTAAATGAGTTTTCTATTGTAAAGAATAATGAGAGAGTTAATATAGTTGATGCTTATAAAAATGTAGCTGATGCCATTGAACAAAAAAACGCCTGGTTTAAAAGCTGCAAACTCAGTCCATTTGTATGCAGGTTAGAAAATGGAAAATACACCTGGAACAGCACCAATTATACAATTGAAAAATTTTATCTTGGCAACAATGCTATTCATGGTTTGGTGTATGATGCAGTGTATAACATTGTAAAAACAGCAACGACTGAAACATTTGCCATTATTGAATTACAGCATACTTATAAAGCAACAGACAAAGGCTATCCTTTTGAGTTTACAACAAACCTTTTATACAAGTTAGAAGAAAATAATAAGCTTACAATCACTTCAACAATTCATCACAACAACAGCATTGCAATACCTTATTGCGAAGGCTGGCATCCATATTTTAAGCTTGATGAACCAATAGATAATTGCAGTTTACAATTTGATGCAAATGAATTATTGGAATTTAATGAAAGCCTTATTCCTACTGGTGTTATAGTAAATGATGATAGATTTTTATTGCCCAAAAAACTTGAAGGAGTCAATTTAGACAATTGCTATAAACTGAAGGATTTTGAA
Source organism: uncultured Chitinophagaceae bacterium (assembly GCA_964477265.1). Classification (GTDB taxonomy): domain Bacteria; phylum Bacteroidota; class Bacteroidia; order Chitinophagales; family Chitinophagaceae; genus CAIVPM01. Next base: position 129,797 of record CAYZDJ010000004.1, on the reverse strand, counting down.
CGTGCAAAATGTATTTTGCAAAGTAAAAATATCAAGCTAACAATTGCTGCAATTCAATCATATCCTTACTTACAAGTATTTATACCAGACCACAGAAACAACATTGCAATAGAAAATTTAAGTGCTGCACCAAATGCCTTTAATAACAAAATGGGTCTAAATATTTTAGACCCATATAAAGAATATGTATTTGAAATGAGTTACGAATTAGCATAAAAACTATAGTAATTTACTTTTATTCTACCACAGAGTCAGCAGAGATTTTACACATAGCATTATGAGAAATAAATTGTAAATCTAAAATCGTACTTCGTAAATAGTTTATTGCTCCATCATCTTTTCTGCGTTCTCTGCCATTTGCAATTGCTCAATAAAATCATCAATATTACCAGCAACCACATTGTCTAAGTTATAGCTTGTATATCCAATTCTATGGTCAGTTACCCTGCCTTGTGGCCAATTGTAGGTTCTTATTTTTGCACTTCTATCTCCAGTACTTACCAGTGTTTTTCTATGTCTCGAAATTTCATCTTCATATTTACGCACTTGTTCTTCATACAATTTTGTACGCAACATGCCCATTGCTTTTTCCCTATTACCCAATTGAGAACGCTCAGTTTGGCAAACCACAACAACACCAGTTGGTATGTGTGTTAAAAATACTTTCGATTCAACTTTGTTTACATTTTGCCCACCAGCACCACCACTTCTGGCAGTTTCCATTTTCACATCACTTTCTTTCAATTCAAAATCCACTTCATCAGCTTCTGGCATTACAGCTACAGTTGCAGCACTTGTGTGCACACGACCCTGCGTTTCTGTGTTAGGCACACGTTGCACACGATGCACACCACTTTCAAATTTTAAAGTGCCATATACATCTTCGCCACTTACCTCTACAATTACCTCTTTATAGCCACCAACAGTTCCTTCACTTTCACTCACAACTGCAGTTTTCCAGCCTTTTTTACTGCAATACCTTAAATACATGCCAAGTAAATCTCCTGCAAATAAACTTGCTTCATCTCCTCCAGTTCCTGCTCTAATTTCTAAAATTGCATTCTTGTCATCCTGAGGATCTTTAGGTATTAAAAGTTGTGTTAACAGTTTTTCCAAAGCATCTTTTTTTTCTTCAAGTGCTGGCATTTCTTCTTTAGCCAGCTCTTTCATATCATCATCATTTCCATTAATGCTGTCTTTGGCAAATTCATAATCGCCCAGTATTCTTTTGTATTGCTCAAATGGATTTACAATTTTTTCAAGAGATTTATATTCCTTGCTCAGCTTTCCAAATTCTTTCTGATTAGCAATAATTTCAGGATTGGTCAGTGCAACTCCAATCTGGTCAAATCTAGCCTTTATTGCTTCTAATTTATCAATCATTTTTTGTTATTAAAGGCTGCAAAAGTAATGGTTGAGAGGCAAACGGATTTTGGTTTTAAATAAATCAGGTAATATGATTAGTGCTGGTTTTATTTTAACAGCAATTTCAACAGCCTATATTTGCCAACTCAAAAAAATAAAGCTCTTAGTTAGGTAATGATTACAAGACGAAACATAAGAATAAAAGTAATGCAACTGCTTTACTCTATTGGTACAGCAAGCGACACTACAGCATTTAAAAATCCCACTCAAACGCTCGATAAAAATTTTGACAAAACAAGAGAACTCTTTGTTTTTTTATTGACAAATATTATTTCTATTGCCCAATATTCTGAAAGGGATTCTCGCCACCGTGCAGCTAAAAATATTCCTTCGGCAGAGGATTTAAACGTTAATACCAAAATTGCAGGAAATATTGTTTTGTGGCAAATACTTGAAGACTCAACATACACAAGTGCTGTAGAACAATATAAAACCAATCTGGTGCTTGATGACGATATTACACGTAAGTTATATACACAACTAACAGAGGCTGATGAATATAAAACATACATTTCAATTCAGGCAAGGGAAAAGAAAGATGACATTGCTATTTTAAGTTTTATTTTCAATAATTTAATGCTGCAATCTGATTTGTTTGTTTCGTATTGCGAAGACAGGTTTGCAAACTGGGATGATGATGCTGAGATGTTGCAAAGCCTTATGGGTCCTTATTTGGCAAAGCCACAAAGCCTTGAAATGCAAAACATGCTTGGCACTGAAAAATGGAATTTTGCAAAAAACTTATTAAATACCTGTTTAGAAAAAAGTGAATATTTACTTGAACTGATAACCCCTAAATTTAAAAATTGGGATGCAGATAGAATTGCATCTTTGGACCTGATAATATTGAAAATGGGGTTAAGCGAATTACTATATTTTGAAACAATACCTACCAAAGTAACCATTAACGAATACATTGATTTGGCAAAAGAATACAGTACAGAACAAAGTGGGCAATTTGTTAATGGCTTGCTCGATAATTTGTATAAAGAGCTTACTGCTGCAGGAAAAATTAATAAAATAGATTTTAGAAAAAAGAAATAGACCTAAAGAAAATGAAAGCAAAAATTTTATTGGCTTTGCTGCTTGCTGTGTTTTTAATTGCCTGCAAACACGAAAGTAAAAAACATGCAGACCTGGTAAATAAAGCTGCAAAAGACACGACTTATAATACAACTGTGCAGTGGTTAGACTCAATGTTTAACTTAGGCACAATAAACAGTGGCGATAAAAAAGAAGTAAAGTTCAGGTGCCTTAATACTGGCAGTAAGCCTTTGGTTTTATTAAGTGTCAGCCCTGGCTGTGGCTGCACTGTTGCTTCTTATACAGACGGAGAAATTATGCCACAAAAAGAAGGTTGGATAACAGCAACTTTTAGCAGCAAAGGGCAATGCGATAGCGTTATAAAAGAAATTAAAGTAATTACAAATACAAAGCCTGATAGCTTAAAGGTTTTAACGTTTAAAGCATATATAGTAGGTTGCAAAAGCAACGATATTGTAGTGCCAAGGCACGATGTTGAAGACAATAAATAATCATAAACAGTTTAAAAAACAATAATTAATAATTTAAAAAAACACAATGTTACATTCTCTTATTTTTATTTTACAAGCTCCGCAACAAGGCAGTCCATTTTCATTTTTTATAATGATTGGAGGTATGATTCTGGTATTCTGGTTATTCATGATTCGTCCACAAGCTAAAAAGGCAAAAGAGCAAAAAGCATATATTGACAATTTAAAGAAAGGCGATAAAATAGTTACCATTGCTGGCATTCATGCTACAGTTTATAAAGTAAACGAAGACGGAACTTTGCAAATTGAAGTAAACCCGGGAAGTTACTTAAAAATTGAAAAAAGTGCCATTAGTCAGGAGTGGAGTGCCAATGTAAATAAAGCAACAGCTACTGCTTAATTATTTTATAGCAACAGATAATACTAATTTTTACAAATAATATTTTATTCAAAATCTCAAACAGTTGTAATATTGTTTGAGATTTTTTGTTTGAATTAATTTCAATTAAAAGAATAATTTCTTTTCAAAACACAATGCAATTCTGCGTTATCTGTGTATTCTGCAAGAAAAAATAAATTATGCTTCAAATAGGTTTAACAGGAGGAATTGGAGTTGGTAAAACAACAGTTGCCAGAATATTTAATGTTTTGGGCATACCTGTTTTTAATGCAGATGATGAAGCAAAAAAGCTGATGAATGAAGATGAAGGTTTAAGGCAAAGTATTATTTCATTATTTGGAAATGAGAGTTACATTGACAACACTCTCAACAGAAAATACATTGCCAGTATTGTTTTTAATGATACTTATAAATTAGACCAGCTTAATGCAATAGTGCATCCTGCAACAATTAAGCATTATAACAATTGGGTATTGCAGCAAAAAAGTAAATATGTTATAAAAGAAGCTGCACTTATGTTTGAAGCAGGTAGTGCAACCAATTTAAATTTTGTAATAGGTGTGTTTGCACCTAAGCATATACGTTATAAACGAGTGATGCAAAGGGACAACATTACCAAAGAACAAGTTGATGCGAGAATGCAAAACCAGATTGATGACACTATAAAATTAAAGCTTTGCGATGCAGTAATTGTAAATGACGAACAGCAATTAATTATTAAGCAAGTGCTGGAGTTGCATGATAGGTTTTGGGAAATGTCAAACCAATAACTACTTTACAATCCCACAATCACAAATTCTGTTCTCCTGTTTCTTTTTCTTCCTTCTTCTGTGTTGTTATCTGCTATTGGTTTTGTAGAACCTAACCCTTTATAGGAAAGTCGTGCTGTAGGAATGCCTTTACTTACCAAATAATCAACAACTGACTTAGCCCTGTTTGTAGAAAGCTTTATGTTATCTTCTGCTTTGCCAATATTATCTGTATGCCCCATTATTTCTAATTTAAGGGTTGAATTTTCTGTAAGTATTTGCAATAATTTATCCAGCTCAACTTTACTTATTGGCAATAAGGCATACGAGTTTGTTTCAAACTGTACATTCTTGAAAGTCTTTACTGTATTAAGTTCTATAGGTTCAAGTGTAATATCTTTTATATAGGTGCTATCCGATTTTTCCTTGCTTAACTCATAAACATTGCTGTAATACAAATAGCCTTTCCTGTTTACAACAAACGTGTAATCTTTTCCTGTTGGCAATGGAATCCAGTATTTACCAAGCTCATCAGCAGTAACTTTCATTATTGTTTTGTTGGTTTTATTGTCAATCAATTCAACGCTGCTTGGCAGGCCTTTATTTGTTTTTGAATCGCTTACTGTGCCTTTAACATACAATGTTTTAAAGGGCCTTATATCATCCCTTAATTCAAATTTATATAAATCCAATCCACCCTTGCTATCAGCTCTATCGCTTGCATAGTAAGCAGTTGAGCCATCGCTACTAATGCAAATGCTGCCTTCATCTTCAATGGTATTAATTGGAAAACCTAAATTCTCTGGCGTACTCCATTCGTCTAAGCCAGTTTTTCTGCTAATGTATAAATCGGTATTTCCATAGCCAGGCAATCCATCACTTGTGTAGTAAAGCGTTTGATTGTCTGCATGTATATAAGGATACAAATCGTTTCCTTTTGTATTTATAGTTGCACCAAGGTTAACAGCAGGTCCCCATTTGCCATTGCTTTGTTTTGTGCTCATATATAAATCCCTTAAGCCATAACCATCAGGCCTGTCGCTGCTAAAATAAAGTGTTCTGCTATCAGGGCTAATGCTTGGTGCACTTTCCCAATAAGGCGTGTTAATATTACCTCCCAGGTTTTCTGGTTCACTCCAGCCATCTGGTGTTTGGTAAGATATATATAAGTCATAGCTACCATAACCACGTTCGCCAAAATCCCCTGCAAAAATTAAATATTCACCATCGTTGCTTACTGTAGCTGCACCTTTCAACGCCTGCATGTTTATGCTGCCATCAACGGTTTCTGCCAATCTAAATTCTCCATTAATCATATCAGACTTTACAAACTCTTCACCATGATTTGTCATTCTTGTAAAAACCAATAAGCTGTCGCTAATACTTAATGTTGGGTAATATTCTGAACGAAAGGTATTAACACTATCACCAAGATTTACAGGTGTAAAAACATAGTTTAAGTGTGGATGCTTTTTTTGATAATCGATGGCAAACTCACAGTTCTTTTTTCTGTAATTAGCAGCTCCTTTACTTCTATCGTTCAAATCTGGAATAGATAAAAAAGTATTGATAGCTTTTAGAGCATCTTCAAATTTTCCAATGCCAGCAAGGTTTATACAATATGGCAATTGATACATTTTAGTATATAAACTATCTTTTGCAATGGCTTGCTCGTAATAATTTATGGCATTGGCATAATCTTTTTTCTCTCCGTACACCCCAGCTAAACTCAAATAAGCATCTACATAATTGCCATCTAATTCTATTGTCTTTTTTAGTGTAGTAATCGCATCTTGCAATTCGCCATAGCCAATATGTTCAACAGCCTTTGCATATAGCTTAACTGCTTTACTATTTATGTTTTGTGGTTGATAGTTTTGGGCAAAAACATAACTGCAACAAAAAGAAAAACTAAGGACTAAAAAATATTTATTAATGGAAAACATTGTAAATTTTTGCTTGGCTAAGTTCTAACAAATATGCTTAATGAAATGTTAAAAAGAGAAACATCAATTATTTCTCCCTTTTACTTTGTTTCGCTAAGAGGTAAATAAGTAAAAGAGATTAAGAGTTGAATTCGCTATCTCATTTTCTCCTTCACTCCTTTTCTCTAAGCGAAAATATTTGTATAGCTAAATAAATTGCCAAAATGATGAGATGAATAATTTTGTTTTAAAATAATTATGCTTTTACTAAAACCCAACTGCGAACATTGCAATAAACCTTTGCCCTACAATTCAACACAGGCAATGATTTGCAGCTTTGAATGTACTTTTTGCAAAAACTGTGCAGAAAATATTTTGAACAATACCTGCCCTAACTGTGGTGGTAATTTTGAAAAAAGACCAATAAGGCCAGAGAATTTAATTGAAAAATATCCTGCAAAAAACAATTAATGTTAAGCAACAACATTCACTGTTCTGCTAAAGCTTTCTTCAAGCGAAATAAAGGTTTCAGTTCTTTCTATGCCTACAATGTTTTGCAATTTATCATGCAGTACCACACGTAGCTGCTGAATATCTTTACATGCAATTTCTGCAAACATGCTATAGTTTCCTGTGGTATAATTTAATCTCACAATTTCAGGAATTTTTTTTAGCTCTTTTGCAACAGAATCATATAAAGAGCTTTTTTGCAAATACACACCAATAAATGCAATTACATCGTAGCCCAGCATTTTTAAATCTGCAATAAGCCTTCTTCCCTTCACAATTTTTTGTTCTTCCAGCTTTTTTATCCTTACATGAATAGTGCCTCCACTTACAAAAAGTTTCTTGCCTAAATCTGCATAGCTAATATCTGCATCTTCCATTAATGCCTGTATGATTTGCAAATCCAATTTGTCAATATTTAATTTTGAAACCATATTTTAAAAAATTTCAAACAAAAATATAATATTTTGAAATATATCTATATTTTAAAAATAATTGTAAGACATTATCTAACGAATATAGAAATTACTTTAACATTGCACCAGCAAAGAACAAAAGAAGTTTGTTTTTTATTTTGATACTGTGGGGTGATGAAATTTTGGCAGACATGCCCTCTTGTCTCGAGGGTGAGGAGTCCAGGATAAACGTAGTATAGAGCCGTTTTGTAGCAATACAAAGCGACCAGGGTCGACCACTGAACTTTGTACTATAGCTAACTGCCTCGTGGAGGTTCGACCCCTTCCCCTACAGCTTTTAAACCCTTAGTCTTAATTGGCTAAGGTTTTTTTATTTTCTCGCAGATAGCACAGAATACACAGAAATATTCATATTTTATAAATTGATTGCTCTGCATTATTCTTTGCAGCTTTGCGAGAAAAAAATACTTCTGCACTTCTACTTGGTTACTTTTGCTTAATGCTAATAAAAACTGCTACATATATAAAGTCTTCGCCAAGTGTTGACCTTTGCCCCAATGCCAACAAACCAGAATTTGTTTTTATTGGTCGTAGCAATGTTGGCAAATCATCACTAATTAATATGATGGTTGGGCAAAAAAGTCTGGCAAAAACCTCATCAACTCCAGGAAAAACGCAGTTAATAAATCATTTTGAGATTGTATCTTCAACCAACGATAAAAAAGAAAACAATAGTTGGTTTTTAGTTGACTTACCAGGTTATGGATATGCAAAAGTTGCCCAAAGCGATAGAAACAGGTGGCAGCAAATGATTGAAAATTATTTACGTAAAAGAGAGACGCTGGTAAATATTTTTGTGCTAATTGATAGCAGGCACAAACCACAAAAAATAGATTTAGAATTTGTGAACCAACTTGGAGAATGGCAATTGCCTTTTGCACTAATTTTTACAAAAGCAGATAAAGAAAAGCCAACTGTAGTTACCAGAAATGTAAAGGCATTTTTAGATGCTATGAAAGAAAACTGGGAGTTTTTGCCTGCAAGCTTTGTTACAAGTGCAGAAAAGAAAACAGGTAAAGATGAAGTATTGGATTTTATTCAACAAATAATGCAGCAATAATAATATCACTATCTCAAAACCATTTGCCTGTCTGCATCTAAGCGAATTAAAATAAAAATAAGAATAGTAAAAGTTACTAATGATGAACCTCCATAACTTATCATTGGCAAGGTAATACCTGGTGATGGAAACAAGCCAATTGTCATTAAAATATTTAATGCAATATGAAAGAATAAAATGCTGGCAACACAATAAGCATACACCCTGCTAAAGGCACTTCTTTGTCGTTCTGCCATTCTTATTATTCTAAATAAAAAGAAAAGGTAAATACCTAAAAATATGGCACAACCTACAAATCCAAAAGCTTCGCCCAAAGATGTAAAGATAAAATCAGTATGTTGTTCTGGCACATACCTGCCACGTGTTTGAGTGCCTTTTAAAAACCCACGACCATATAAACCACCACTGCCAATTGCAATTTTACTTTGCCTCACATTGTAATCATCTGGTTTCTTTTTTGGTTTATCTCCAGCCTTGGCAACATTTTTATTTTTACTGCAATCATAGTCGCCACCAAAGGCATTAAAAATCCTGGTGCTTTGGTAACATTTAAAAACATTGTTAAAGATAAAAGGAACGGCAAAACGCTGAAAGCCTACACAAAAAATCCAGATGCCCAAAATCCAACGCAATAAAAACCTGCTGCGCTTTATTTGCCTTCTTAAAACATAAATCAGTAATACTGCAAGCACAGTAAGTGCAATGGCAAGCGTATTAGGCTCTACAATAATTGAGGCAATTAACAACACACCAACCGATGCTCCAATTATCATTAATGTTGGTGGCAACCCCTCTCTATACATTACTATAAAAAAAGAAGTGTAAACCAAGCCCAAACCAAGCTCGTGCTGCAATGTAGAAACCAATAATGGAAATAATGCTAGACCAATTGCAATAATTTGTGACCGTGTATTGTTAAAATTGGTTTCTTGCCTTGACAGATATTTTGCCAATGCCAATGCAGTAAATATTTTACACAATTCTACTGGCTGTAAATTAAAACCACCACCCAAGGGAATCCAGCTTTTGGAGCCATTAATTTCTTTGCCAATGGCAAAAGTTGCAAACATAAGCACCACGCCAAAAGCATAAAATAAATTGGCAAATGCCGTAAAAAATTTACTGTCTGCCAGTAAAATAAACAAGGCAATAACCATTGAAACACCTGCAAACATTAGCTGCTTGCTGTAATTGGTTTTGCCTCCTAAAAATGTTTGTAGTAAATTGGCTTCTGGCTTATACTCTACCATAAAAATACATAAAATGCCAACAGCTACAAGCAAGCCATAAATCCATACAGACAACCAGTCTATAGATGAACTTACTTTTACATTATTGGTTTTACGCATAAATTAATTTTATTATTTTAACCACAGAGAATACATAGAGTTTTACGCAAAGGACACAGAGAATAAAATTTTCTGTCAATCACTATCAATGTGCTTCATCTCCTTTGTTCTCTTCATTAAGTTTTGGCTCTCTCAACTCTACAGGTTTTGCATTCTTTTTTCTTAACCTCATATTCAACAATTCGTTTACAAAAGAAAATGCCATGGCAAAATATACATAATTTTTTAAGTGCAGTTTTTCTGCTTGTTCATGATTCCAGCCTTCTACCAATAAGGTAAAACCAATCATTATTAAAAAATTAAGTGCAAGCAATTTAAATGTTGGGTGCTTATGTATAAATGCAGAAATTTTAGGGCTGAAAATAAACATGATAATCATTGCAATTACCACAGCAGTAATCATTACTTCAATATGCTTTGCAGTGCCGCCAGCAGTAATAATACTATCAAAGCTAAACACTAAATCAATAAGCATTATTTGAAAAACGGCATTGCCAAATGATAATGGCTTTGTTTTACCAGTATAGGTATGCTCAACCTCTCCTTCTAATTTTTGATGCAACTCTTTGCCTGTTTTATAAATTAAAAACAAGCCGCCACCAAGCATTATCAGGCTTGATAAATCAAAGTTGTTTCCAAATAAATTAAACAGGGTTTTACCTTTTTGTGCCAGTAGCCAGGTTAATCCAAACAATAAAATACAGCGAATAATAATGCCTGTAACCATCCATGTAATCCTTGCTTTGGGCTGCTTGTCTTTGGGCAAACGATTCATGATGATGCTTACAAAAATGACATTGTCTATGCCAAGCACCACTTCTAAGACAACTAATACCAAAAGGCTGATTAAACTTTCGGAGGTAAATAATTCCTGCATTTGTACATATATGATTTAGATGTACGAAGTAAGATTTATTTTTTTAACGAAGAAATATTGGGAATAAATTTTTTAGTCTGCAAAACTTCAAACACTAATTAGTAGCTTATGGGCAATTGCACCTTTACATCATCCCACATAAAGGTTAAACTAACCCCTGTTTTATTTTCATCGAAATATGCAGTAAAGGATTCTGCAACTTCTGTTATTTTTTCAACTTTGCAATCAACTCGCACAACATCTTTTTTAGCATCGTAATTAAAGTTGCCCCAGCTAAAATTATCTTTATTAATTATTAAAGTCCACTTATCAGCAGTAGGTATGCAATACAAAGTGTATTTTCCTTTTGCTATGGATTTGCCACCAATTTTAACTGCCTTGAAAAATTCAATTTCTGTTGCTTCGTTTGCACCCAAACGCCACATTTCATTATACTTTACAATACCATCAAAAATTACCCTGCCATTTTTTTGAGGGCGACTATACAGCAACCTTGCAATGGGCTGGTCTTTTGCCTTGCCATTCAATTTTAACAATGGATAATTGGCAGGTAAGTAGCTTACATCCATTGGGCTTTTATCTAATTCGGTTGGTTTATTTTGTGCAAATGAAAATGTTGCAAACAATATAGACAATGCAATAAAACAAGATTTAATCTTAATCATTCTTAATTCATGATTTTTAATTCACAATTATTACTACTCTGCTTCTGCAACTACTTCTTTCACTTCGGGTATCATGCGTTTCATCATGCCTTCAATACCAGCTTTTAAAGTAACTGTGCTGCTTGGGCAACCACTGCAACTTCCTTGCATCATTAGGTTTACCACACCATTCTGGTAGCTTTTAAATTGTATTGCTCCGCCATCCATTTCAACTGCTGGGCGAACATAGTTTTCTAAAAGTTCTTTAACACGCTTTACCACGTCATCATCATCTGCACTTACCACATTGCTGCTTTCCTGCTTCACTTTTGCAACTTCATCTTCATTTACAACAACACCGCCATTTTCTAAATATTCCTTTAAAAATTGCTTGATAGAAGGAATAACATCCTGCCAGTCTTCTGTATCTGCAGTTTTGGTAAGTGTTATAAAATTACTTGCAATAAACACACTTTTTATAAATGGAAAGCTAAACAATTCTTTAGCCAATGGACTTGGGTTTGCAGTACTTTCATCTTGAAAATCTATGCTTTTTCCAGGATACAAAAGCTTGTTGGCAACAAACTTCATTGTCTCAGGATTAGGCGTCATTTCTGTATAAATACTAATAATTGGATTACCAGTTGTTATCATATCTAATATATTTTCTTTTGCAAAAATAAATAAACGCTAACGATGCTGTGTAGCTTTTTCTATTATCGAAATGAAGGGTAGCCACTGACACAAAATTTTACTTAAACGCAATTGCCTTTACAGGCTCTACTTTTTTTATTATTAATGTAGGCAGTATTAATGCAGCAAAGCAAAGTATAAAAGTTACAATACATATTAATGCAACATGCCACCAGATAATTTCTACAGGAGCATAGGCAACATAATAGTTTTCTTCATTCATTTTAAACAAATGCGTGTACTGCTGCAACAGGCACAAGCCAACACCAGCAAGGCAGCCAATGCCTACACCTACGCCAGAAATGATGGCAGCATAGTATAAAAATATCTTTTGAATGCTGATATTGTTTGCTCCCAATGCCTTTAAAATACCAACCATTTTCACACGCTCCAAAACCAGAATCAATAAACAGGTTATAAGGTTTATAATAGCCACAATTGCCATTATATAAAATACAATATCCCTGTTGGTATCCATTACACCAAGCCAGTTAAAAATATTGGGTTCAATTTTTTTCAACGATTTGGCATTCCATATTATTGGTAGCTCAAGGCTATCGGCAACTTCCTGTGTTTTGTGGTAATCTTTAATAAACACTTCGTAGCCACCAATTTTATTGCTGTCCCATTCGTTAAAATGTTGTATCAATCTTATATCTGCAATGGCAAAGGTTTTATCAATTTCCTCAACCCCTGTTTTAAAAATGCCTGCAACCTTCAATTTCCTCGCCTTGGTGGTGTGGTCTTTCGAGTTGATGAACACAGCCTTTATAGTATCGCCAACATTGGCTTTAACAAGTTTAGCTACATTATTGCTTAGCAAAATCTCCTTGCTGTAATTACTATCACTAAAGTTTAGCCACCTGCCTTTTTGTATAAATTCTTTAAGTTGGTTGCTGTCATACCGTGTGTCAATTCCTTTAATTAAAACACCTTCAATCTCTTTTTTGTTTTCAATAACGGCACTCTTTGTAGCAAATGAATTTATAGCAACAATGTTCTTGTTCTGTTTTAAAATACCTTCAACAGTATCGTTTTTATTAATTGGCGATTCTTCAGAAATAGTCACTTTACCAAGCTCGTAATGCTGCACACGAACGTGACCCCAAAAGCTGAATATTTTTTTTGAAATGGTATTTTGAAAGCCTGTGGCAAATGCAAATGCAATAATCATTACACACACGCTTAATGATGTAGCAACAATGGACAAGCGAATAATAAACCTTGAAAAGGATTTTTGCCTGTTAAACGCAATTCGCTTTGCTATGGTGTATGATAAATTCAATAAAAAATGATTGCAACAAAGTAAGCAGATTTATTGTGATTATTTGCTTTAGCAAAGCAGCTAACACTTCACTACCTGGTATTTTATATACCACAAAACTGCAATCGTTTGCACATGGAAACCCTTTACAGATAAGGTTTTTGTCTAATTTCACGTTTTTACGTTTGCCATGAAAAAAATAATTGTTTTAGTATTTTTATTTGCTGTAAAATTTTCTTTTGCCACAACATATTATGTTGCAACCAATGGCAACGACAATAACCTGGGCACATCTACAAATATTCCTTTTTTAACAATAACCAAAGCAGTATCAAAAGCTATAGCAGGAGATATAATTTACCTGCGTGGTGGCAATTATAGTATTACAACTAAAATTTCTATTTCAAAAAGCGGAACTGCTTTAAACCGAATTACATTAATGGGCTATCCTGGCGATAGCAGGCCTATTATTAATGGCAGTGCAATGGCTACAAGCACAAGTAACAGAGGTATAGATTTAAGTGGCAGTTATTGGACAATAAGGGGTATTGACATTTACAAAGCTGGTGATAATGGAATACACATCAGCGGTGCAAACAATATTATTGACCAATGCAATTTTTACGAAAACAGAGATACTGGTTGCCAATTGGCTAATGGTGCCAACAACAATCAAATTATTAATTGCGATTCTTATTTTAACAGAGACAGCACAAGTGCCACAGTAAAAGATGGCAATGCCGATGGCTTTGCAGCAAAGCTTGATGTGGGCACCGGCAATAGCTTTAAAGGCTGCCGTGCATGGCAAAACAGCGATGATGGCTGGGATGGATTATTAAGCACAGGATTAGGCACTAATCCATCTACAACCTATGACAGTTGCTGGTGTTTTTTGAATGGATATTTAAAAAGTGGTGTAGCAAGCACAGGCAATGGCAATGGCTTTAAAATGGGTGGCAATAATGAAAGGCATGATGCAACTTTAACAAGGTGCTTGTCTGCATACAACAGGGTTAAAGGATTTGACCAAAACAATAACAATGGCAGCATGATTTTATACAACTGCACGGGTTATAAAAACAAGCCAAACTTTGGAATGAACAATAACGACCCTGATGCTGGCGAAACAATGGTTGTTAAAAATTGTATATCATTAAGCAGCGGCTCTTCAGATGTGTTTAGAAGCGTGTGTGTGCGAACAAACAATAGCTGGCAAAGTGGCGTTACTACCAGTACAGCAGACTTTATTAGTGTAGATTCTGCTGGTTTTCGTAATCCAAGAAAAGCAGATGGAAGCCTGCCAGATATTAACTTTATGCACCTTGTGCAAGGCAGCGATTTAATTGATGCTGGCGTAAATGTTAGCTTGCCTTATAATGGGGCAAATCCAGACCTTGGATGTTTTGAAACCAATTATCCATTGCCATTAAAATTTATTAGCTACGAGCTAAGAGTTACCAATGAAAAGCAAATTGAAAATACATGGACAACAGCAAATGAAATAAATGTTTCGCATTTTAATATTCAGCGTTCTATAAATGGCAGAGACTTTATAACTATTGGCAGTGTAAATGCGAATAATAAAGTCTTAAATAAGTATAGCTTTACTGATGAACTAAAGACCAAAGACCAAGACCCAAAGACCTTGTATTACAGAATTGTTGCAGTAGATAATGATGGAAAAACAAACTATACTGAAGTTAGGAATGTGGAATTAGGAATTAGGAGTGGGGGTATAAAAATGTATCCCAATCCTGCAAGCTCAATACTTACAGTTGAAAGCAGTAATGCCAAAGAGTTACTAATTACTGACTACTTAGGCAGAACAATAAAACAAATAAATCCAACAAGCGAAAAATCAATTATAGATATTAAAGAGCTTGCAACAGGTACTTATTTCTTAAAAGTTGTTTACAATAACAACCAAACCGAGGTTAAGAAATTTATTAAGGAATAAACTTAAAGCCGTTACTTAACTACGCTATGCATTTGACTCATTCTACCTTTACTTTTGTCAACTATGCATATTCATATTTTATCGGCAGTTCCCGAGCTTTTGGAAAGCCCTTTTAACCACAGCATTTTAAAACGTGCCGGAGAAAGGGGGTTGCTAAATATTACTGTACACAACATTCGCAAATGGGCAATCAATAAACATAACCAAATTGACGACTACCAGTATGGTGGTGGTGCAGGTATGGTAATTATGTGCGAGCCTTTGGCAAAAGCCATAGATGAATTGCAGCAAGAGCAAAAATTTGATGAGATAATTTATGTAACACCCGATGGCGAATCATTTAACCAGAAAACAGCCAATCAGCTAAGCTTAAAGGGAAATATTTTAATTATTTGTGGACACTACAAAGGCATAGACCAACGCATAAGAGACCATTATGTAACCAAAGAAATAAGTGTTGGCGATTTTGTATTAAGTGGTGGCGAACTTGCTGCAGCAATAATTGTAGATGCAGTTGGTAGAATTATTCCTGGTGTTTTGAACGATGAAACATCTGCTCTTACCGATTCATTTCAGGATAATTTATTAGCACCACCTGTTTACACCAGGCCAGAGAACTTTAATGGCTGGAAAATTCCTGAAATACTTTTAACAGGCAACCCAAGGCTTATTGAAGACTGGCGTTACGAACAGTCGCTGGAAAGAACCAGACAAAGAAGACCTGATTTGCTGGACGAATAAGATTTAACCGATTCTACTACTTTTGAAACCAAACTCTAACAACATGAAAAAAATACTTCTACTATTTTTAACGGCAACGTTATCAAAAGCCACTTTCTCGCAAAATATATTTTACAGTGACTTCTCTACTTTCAATATAACAAAGATTGATGGTCAAAATGGATGGAGCAGTGCAACACCAAGTGCAGGAAATGGCACTGGTGCTTGTGCAGGAGTAAGCTGTATATCAAATTCAATAGTTGCAAAATCTATGAGCTACAACAATTTTGGAACCTGCACACAAGCATTAAACCCTGTAGATGGCACACTTGCAACAGGCGATGGACCAGGCAAAAGCTTGGGTAGTGCTGTAACTAGCGGCAGTGTTTATGTAGCATTGCTGGTAAATTTTAATAGTCCATTGGCAAGCCCAACTTCAGGCAAGCAGGTTATTAGGCTTATGGATAATGGCTTTACAACTGCCACAAGGCTGTACATAAAAATGGCGAGTGGTGGTGGTGCTTTTTTGGTAGGTGTAGATAAAAATGGTGGTTCTGCTATTTATTCTAGTGCGTCTTACAGCTATGGTCAGGATCATTTAATTATTATAAAATATAAATTTAATTCAAGTAGTACTACCGATGATGTTGCAACTGTTTTTGTTGACCCAAATTTATCTTCGTCTGAGCCTACAACTCCAGATGCTTCTGCTGCCGGCAGCACAGATGCAACAACTATTAACCGTGTTGCATTTCCATGGAACAGCTCATCAAACCCCAATGGCTACATAGGTATTGTTTCTGTTTCAAAAGACTGGAATAACATTTTTCCTCAGGCTACCACTTATAAAATCGAAGGCAGAGCCATTTCTGCTCAGAAAAAGCCAATTCAAACATCAACAATAAAATTAACAACAGCCTCCACAAAAGATAGCACTATAACAACAGTTGCTGGCACATATAGCTTTGCTAACTTAGCAACAAATGACTACACAATAAAGCCCACAAAGAACAATGATATAGCCAAGGCTAATGGGGTAAATAGTGCTGATGTTTTATTGATACAAAGGCATGTGCTTAACACAGCTAAAATAACCAATGCTTATAAATTAATAGCTGCAGATGTTGATGGCAACAAAATAATTAACGCTACAGATGTTTTGAGGACTAAACGATTAATTTTAGGAACAGATACCACATTTACCAAGACAGTGGGCACAGCTAAAATAAACAGGTTGTGGGAGTTTGTTGATAGTGCTTATATATTTCCTGACACTACCAATCCTTTTCCATTTAAAGACAGTATAAGTTTAACATCTTTATCAGCAGATAAAGCCAATCAAACATTTATTGGCGTAAAGCTTGGCGATGTAAATGATAGCTGGAATCCTGCCCTTGCAAAACATATTTCATCAAGTATTAATTTAACTTATAATGCTACACCAATCAATAATAATATTTACAACATTAATATTGTGGCAAAGAATTTTAAAGAAGTTGCTGCAATGCAATACAGCATTGGTTTTGACAGCAAACAATATGAATTTGTAGGTATAAAAAACAATCTTTTGCAGCAGGATTATAATGCACAAAAAACAAAAGGCAATATTGGTTTATTGTGGGTAAACGATAATGGTAAAGGAAAAACTTTGGAGTCAGGCGTAGTGTTGTTAACGATACAGCTTAGGGCAAAATTTAATGTTAGTACCGTACCTGAAATTTATATTACCAATGCCAGTACATATAGCGAAGATTTATCAGAACAAAATATAATATTGTCAAAGTAAGCTAACAACGTTTTCATAAAACATCTTTTTAAAAGTATGGCAAATTTTGCCATACTTTTTTTTTATTATAATTTCAAACGTATTGCTTTGCACAATGAAAAAACATTTATTTCAAATAATTATAGCAGCTATATTATTTGCTTCTTGCTCATCCAACAACATTATTAACGAAGAAGGGTTTAAAAAATATTTTGATGATAATAAGGTAACTGGCTGCTTTGCCTTGTACAACAATGGCCAGGGCAATTTTAATATTTACAACCTTGCCAGATATAGAGACAGTGCTTACACACCAGCATCAACATTTAAAATTGTAAACAGTTTAGTGGGCTTGCATACAGGTAAAATTTTAAATACAAAAATGGTTATTAAATGGGATGGCATTGACAGGGAAATGCCAGAATGGAATAAAGATTTAACAATGGAAGAGGCATTTAAGGTGTCAAGCGTGCCATACTATCAGGAAGTAGCTAGAAGAATTGGAAAAGACACCATGCAACGCTGGCTTGACTCCTTGAGCTATGGGACAAAAAAAATCACTTCTAAAATTGATACATTCTGGTTGGATAATTCTTTAAAAATAAAACCAGATGAGCAATTGGGCTTGGTTAAACAATTGTATTTCGAGAAATTGCCATTTACCAAAACAGCTATGCAGGCAGTAAAAAATGTAATGGTGCAAGAACAAAATGCAAATTATACTTTAGCATATAAAACAGGCTGGGGCGTTGATGAAAAAGGCAAATCAATTGGCTGGGTTGTTGGCTGGATTGAGGAAGACAAGCACCCAAGCTTTTTTGTATTAAACATTGAAGGAGATAAAAACATTGATATGGTTACCATTAGAAAAAATATTTTAACCAATTGCCTTAAAGATTTGGGATATATGGGAGGGAAGAAATAATGGACAATAACATTTCAACTTTATATAATCATTTTCTGCAATCAATGAGTGTGTGTACAGATACACGCAAGATAAAAAATGGTGATATTTTCTTTGCTTTAAAAGGCGATAATTTTAATGGAAATAAATTTGCCTTGCAGGCACTTGAGCAGGGTGCAGCCATTGCTGTTATTGATGAAGATTTAAACAGTAATGATGAAAGGTTGTTTAAGGTAGATGATGTTTTAACAACATTGCAGGCTTTGGCAAAGCACCATCGCCAACAATTTAATATTCCATTTATTGCTATTACTGGCAGTAACGGCAAAACCACAACCAAGGAATTGGTAAGCACTGTTCTTGCTGCTCATTATAAAACATACACAACACAAGGCAATTTAAACAACCATATTGGCGTGCCATTAACATTGCTTTCCATTAAGCAAGATGCAGAAATGGCTGTGATAGAAATGGGTGCCAACCATCAAAAGGAAATAGAAAGTTATTGCCAATATACATTGCCTGATTATGGATTAATTACCAATTGTGGCAAAGCACATTTAGAAGGTTTTGGTGGTGTTGAAGGTGTAAAAAAGGGTAAGGGTGAGTTGTATGATTATTTAAGGGAAAACAATGGAACAGCCTTTGTTTACTGGGATTATGATTACCTGCAACAAATGAGTGCTGGCATAAATAGCATTGTAAAATATGGAACTAAGAAAGGGGATGTTGTTGGTGTTGCCACACAATCAAATCCTTTTTTACAGGTTGAGGTGAATGGCATTACAATTAATACACATTTGGTTGGTGATTATAATTTACCCAATGTTTTAACTGCTGTTTGTGTAGGTAAATATTTTAATCTGCCTGATGAGAAAATAAAATCAGCTATCGAAAATTATATTCCATCAAACAGTCGTAGCCAATTGATAGAAAAAGACAGCAATAAAATAATTTTAGATGCTTATAATGCCAATCCAAGTAGTATGAAGCTGGCTATAGAAAACTTTGCAAAGCTTGATGCAACAAACAAAACACTTATGCTTGGTGCAATGATGGAACTTGGTGAAGAAAGTGTTGCTGAGCATCAGTCAATAGTTGAATTGTTGGAAAAATATAACTGGCAAAATGTTGTTTTGGTTGGTGGGGATTTTGCAAAAACAAAACATTCATTTACTTTTTTGAATAATTCTGTTGAAGCAGCAGAATGGTATAAACAACAGCAATTTCAAAACGCTAATATTTTAATTAAAGGAAGCAGAAGTATGCAAATGGAAAAGGTAATTGCATAGTTATTGCCACAGATGCACTGATTGTTTGTTGTAAAGAAAAGTTTGCATTCTGTAGTAAAATGATAAAATCAATAAATGATAAAATACTTACTGATATTGTGTTTGATGATTGGTATTACAGCAAATGCTCAGGAAAAAGTATATGAATTTAATGCCACCTGCCAGCAGGCATATAAAGAAATAAGCCAGTTAAAAATTGCAAATGGCAAAACCTTAATTGCAAAAGCCAAAGCTCAGAATGCAAATAATCTCATACCTGTTTATTTAGAAAGCTATGTAGATTTTATAGAATTGTTTTTTAATGAAGATGCCAGTGAATACAAGACTCGTAAAAAAAATATTGATGCAAGGATTGATGCATTAAAAGATGGCAATGATGCATCGCCTTTTTATAAATTTTGTTTAAGCAATGCTTATTTACATAAAGCTTTAATAGAAATCAAGTTCTCTGAAAACACAAGTGCAGCCTTTAATGCAAGGCGTGCTTATATCTTAATTAAAGACAATAAAAAGCTATACAATTCATTTGCACCAAACGATATGCTGCTTGGCAGCTTGCAAACAATGATGGGTACTGTACCTAAAGGCTACAAATGGATTGCAGCTATTTTTGGAATGAAAGGCAGCGTTACTGAAGGAATGAAAACCCTGACCAATTGCCTTAACAGCAGCGACCCCTGGGCAAAGTTTTTTATGCCAGAAACACAACTGTTGTATTGCTATTTAAACTACTACATCAACAATAAAAAAGATGAAACTGTACAGCATATTATAAACAGCAAGTTAGATGTGGTGAATAATCATTTGTTTGCCTATATGGCAAGCCAGTTAGCCATAAACAATAAGCAGACTGAGCTTGGTAAAAACATTATTTTAAACAGGAATAAATCTGCCGATTATTTACAAATTCAGTTGTGGGATATGCAAATGGGTTTTGTAAAGTTGCACAAGCTTGAGCTTGCTGAATCTATACAATATTTTGAAAAATTTGTTACCAGCTTTAAAGGCAATTTTTATGTAAAGGATGTGTATCAGAAATTAAGCTGGGCATATTTTTTACAAGGCAATATGGATGCAAGTAAAAAAGCAAGGGCAAATATTTTAACCAAGGGAAATGCAAATACAGAAGCTGATAAACAAGCACTCAAAGAAGCAAAGGAAGGCAAATGGTGGAATGCTGTTTTGTTAAAGTCGAGGCTGCTTAATGATGGTGGTTATAATAATGAAGCTTTGAAAAACCTGCAGGGCAAAACGCTTGAAAGCTTTACCAGCATTGAGGAAAAATTAGAGTTTGTTTACAGGCTTGGTCGAATAAATGATGACTTGCATAAAGATGATGAAGCTATAAAATATTATACCCAGGCCATTGAAATAGGAAAAGAAAGAACTGAATATTATGCTGCACGTGCTGCATTGCAAATTGCTATGATTTATGAAAAGAAAGGTAATAAGCAACAGGCCATAAACTACTATCAGCAGTGCATTGATATGGATGACCACGATTATAAAAACAGCCTTGACCAAAAGGCAAAAAGTGGTATTGCAAGGTTAAAGGGCGAATAAGTATTACCTAAAATTGAGATTGGGTTTATTTTCCAACAAACAATAATCGTAATCAATTAAACTTATTTTTGACCAACCACTTTATTCATAAAGCAATATCAATGTCAGCAACAAAAAATATCTGGAAAGTAATAACAGCAAGCAGTGTAGGCACTTTAATTGAGTGGTACGACTTTTATATTTTTGGCAGTCTGGCAACCATTATATCTGAGAAGTTTTTTCCATCTGCCAATCCAACTGCTGCATTTTTAGCAACGCTTGCAACCTTTGCTGCAGGCTTTATAGTGCGTCCTTTTGGTGCTTTGGTTTTTGGAAGATTGGGAGATATTGTTGGGCGAAAGCATACTTTTCTTTTAACATTAATTATAATGGGTGGCAGCACTTTTTTAATTGGTTGTATGCCTACTTATCAAAGCTTTTCGTATGCACCTTATTTAATTTTATTGCTGCGTTTACTGCAAGGTTTGGCATTGGGTGGGGAGTATGGAGGAGCAGCAACCTATGTAGCAGAATATGCACCACAAGGCAAGCGTGGTTATTATACAAGTTGGATACAAACTACAGCCACATTGGGTTTGTTCGTTTCGCTTATTGTAATTCTTACTGTAAAAAGCAATTTAAGCAAAGAAGATTATAATGCCTGGGGCTGGCGTTTACCATTTTTATTAAGCATTGTATTGGTGTTGGTTTCTATTGTTATAAGAATGAAAATGAAGGAAAGCCCTTTGTTTACACAATTAAAGAAAGAAGGCAAAACATCAGCTAATCCATTAAAGGAAAGTTTTGGCAAAAGGGAAAATATGAAAATGGTGTTGCTGGCATTGTTTGCTGCAACAATGGGGCAAGGAGTTGTGTGGTACACTGGTCAGTTTTATGCACAAACTTTTTTGCAAAAAACCTGTGGGTTGGATGAAACACAAACCAATACCTGGATTGGAATTGCACTACTTATTGCCACGCCATTTTTTGTTGTGTTTGGTTGGTTGAGTGATAAGATTGGTGCAAAAAAAATTATGCTTACAGGTATGCTGCTTGCAGTGTTTTGCTATCGTCCCATCTTCAATTCATTTTACAACATGTGCGATTTTAAAAACAAAACAGAAGTAGCATCAACTATAACAACAAGTAAAAAAGTTAATCCAGAAAATGCTAATGATAGCTTGGTTGTAAAAACAACAAATGCAGTGTTTACAGATAGTTCAAAGCTTTTGCTTACAGAAACTTTTTCTATGCAAAAGATAAAGGCTGGTGATAATAAGCCAAGTGCAATAAAAAAGACAATTACACTTTCGTCAGTATATCAATGGAAAATTATTGGGTTAATGTTTATATTGGTATTATTTGTTACAATGGTTTATGGTCCTATTGCTGCATTTTTGGTTGAGTTATTTCCAACAAAAATTCGATATACAAGCATGAGCTTGCCTTACCATATTGGCAATGGAGTTTTTGGTGGTTTGGTTCCTTTTATTGCAACATTAATTACCACAATGCCCAATGCAAATTATTTAGATGGATTATGGTATCCTATAGGCATAGCAAGTGTTTGCTTTGTTATTGGATTGTTGTATTTAGGTAAGTCAATAAAGTCAGAAGAGTCGGTAAGTTATTAGTCACGAAGTCAAATTACAAAAATGAACAACATAAAAAAAATGCTTGGTATAGTTTGGATATTGCTTGCAATTGGTGCAATTGTTTTTTTGTTACAAGGTGCAATACATAACATTAAACCCAACGCAAAAAATGATATTAATAAGCCATTGCCATGGATAATTATCATTACTATTTTTATTCCAATTGCTGTGGGTTTGGCAATGTTTGGTTGGTATGCATTAAAGGGAGAATACAACGAATCTCAAAGTGTTGCTGAGTAATTATTCTCATTATTTATGCAACAATATATCTTTACAAAATGGCAATAGAAGTAAAAGGGTTGACAAAAATTTATGGTACGCAAAAAGCCGTAAATAATATTTCATTTTCAATAAACAAAGGAGAGATTGTTGGCTTTCTTGGGCCCAATGGTGCAGGCAAAAGCACAACAATGAAAATACTTACAGGCTACCTGCAACAAACAAATGGCGTTGCCACTGTGTGTGGTATTGACGTTAAGGAAAATGCTATTGATGCCAAAAGAAAAATTGGTTATTTGCCAGAAGCCAATCCTTTATATTACGAAATGTATGTAAAGGAATATTTAAGCTTTATAGCAGGTGTACA
Source organism: uncultured Chitinophagaceae bacterium (assembly GCA_964477265.1). Lineage (GTDB taxonomy): Bacteria > Bacteroidota > Bacteroidia > Chitinophagales > Chitinophagaceae > CAIVPM01. Next base: position 106,493 of record CAYZDJ010000004.1, on the reverse strand, counting down.
CTCAATTAATAATGAGAAATTAGAAATTAGAAATATTATTGAATTGGTAGGCTTGCAGGTTGAACAAAATAAAAAAGTTGGGCAACTCTCAAAAGGCTACAAACAGCGTGTGGGGCTGGCTGCAGCACTTATACATAAACCAGAGGTTTTAATTTTAGATGAACCAACAAGTGGACTTGACCCTAACCAGATTATTGAAATAAGAAACGTAATTAAAGAGCAGGGAAAAGATAAAACCGTTTTATTTTCATCTCATATTTTACAAGAAGTGCAAGCTATTTGCGATAGGGTAATTATTATAAACAAAGGAGAAATTGTTGCTGATGATTTATTGGTAACCCTTGCAAAAAATAAAAGCCTTGAAGATGTGTTTAGAGAATTAACCAAATAAAAAAGCCGTTGCTGCGAAAGAAGCTGTAGTTTATTTAAGTCATATAAATCAAAAGCATTAAACTATCTGTATCTGATAAGACTTTCCAACCACTACTTGTATGTGCTGCAATTTTGGGGTTAGCTTTTGATGCAGTAGCAAATAATAGATTATATTTTTTATTGATTTGTTTTAATAATAGGTGAAACATTTGTTTTGATAAGCCCTGCATTTGATACTGTAAATCTACCACGCATTGCATACGCAGTGATATATTTAAGTTTTTGTATTTACTGTTTGATAATAAAAATTCACTAACCAATATTTTATGCTCTTGCAATATTTGGCTTTTCGAAAAGTTGTCGAGTAGATAATAACCTATTATGTTATTGTTGAGCTTTGCTACAATAATTTCTTTGTGTAGTATTATTTTCTCTAAATCTTTGGTAGTAAAAGCATCTCCAAAAAGAAAACCATTTGAAGTATCTATGATGTTTATATTATGAGTAAGCCATTTTTTATTGAGCTTACTTATAGCATCAATATCTTTTAATTGTGCTGGGCAAATTGTAAACATTACAATAATTATTTTGCTCTGTTAAAATACTCTTGTGCAGGTATTATTTCACTTAAGTTCCAAATATGTTCAAAGCCTTTTTCATCATAAGTGTTATAATGTACTAAGCCCAAACCCTTGCATATCCATTGCTCGCTGGGGTAGGTTACTTCTTTATTTTTTTCTTTGTTTACAAAATTTTTATATTCATTATGTATTTCTCCTATATACACATAGCAATCATACTCTTTGCCATTAAAGGCGTATTTTTTTACTTCGGCAAGTTGTATGCTTAATTCTCTTTTGGCTTCTTTTTCTTTAGTAGTTAGTTTAATAACTGATGTTAGGTGCAAATAGTTTCTGATAGGCTCTTTTTTCTCAACTTCAATTAATTTGTAGCCATTGCTACTTGTTGTATCTACAATTCTTGTGTAAGATTTTTGAATAATCAAGCTGTCTGGTGTAATTCTATAAACCTCGCTATCTTTGGCTAACGAGTTTATATTATTTGATAATAGTTTGTAGAAACTAGCATACTTTTTATCTTCTGTAACCCTTTTAAATGATGCTATGTCTGGTAATGGGTGAATATTTCTTTTTTCTTTAAAAATATGCACTTTGGGGGCTATTAAGCTATCGTAAGGAATGCTAAAGTCGTTTATGGAAACCTTATACTCTTTAAATTTATTATTACTGCAACCATATAATAAAACCGTAAGAGAAATGAAAGATAAAATTTTGTAAAGCATTATTTAGTTTTTTAATTTTTATAAAAAATAAGGGGGTGTTTATTAAATGTTAAACAACCCCCAGTTTAAGCATAGCTTATTTAAAACGCTTTCTGCTGTTTAACACAGCTTCTACATTTAATTTAGCATCTGCTTTTGAACCTGCACTAGAATTACTAGGTAGTTCAATTGGATTTGCCATTTGACCTGTTAATACTTCATCTGCTATATAAAGTGGGTCTTGTGGTCCTGCTTTAGCAGCAAAACCAGTAGCAGTGAAGATTACAGCCATTAATAATACTTTTTTCATAAAAAATAGTATTAGTGCCTACTCTAAATCCGTTTTCGGCGTATCCGTAGCTGATTTTTAAAAGTTCAGCCAAACTTTATTTTTTTATAAATTAATGTTTGTGCCAATGGTGTAAACAAACCTTATTAAATCGGGGTTGTTTATGCCTTTTGAATCATTTAGTACATACTTCATATTACAAAAAAACTGGGCGTTATTTGTTTGAAAAGTTGTTCTGCAACCCAAAGTGTGAACTGTTGTAGGCAGCATAGAAAGATTTAAGTATTTAGCCAGGTCATCGGCATATTTAGGGTCGGTATAAATTAGCATATAATATGGAAAAAACTCTAACCAATTATTCCTATCAGTAATATCTGTTAATGATGTTTTTGTAAACTTGAAGCCAACCATAAGACTTTGTGTTTGATAACTCTTTTTATTGGCTACGTCATTAAATCTGTTGAGCGATAACTCGGTTAGCCAGGTATAGTTCATATGCCTAGTTATATTACTTCTTTCGCTAAAAATTATTCCAAAAACTAAATCTCTTTTACCAATTTCTGGAAAGAGAAATGTTTTAACAAGGTTATTACTATCACTGCTTTTTGCAGTTCTTACACCTGTAAGTCCATAACAGTATAATGGGTCAATAATATAATCACCTTTATTATTTTGTATTAATTTATATTTCGATAGTCTGTAAATAGCACCTACACTAGCTTCGCCAGATAGGTTATTAAAATTTTCGAAACCATTTAAGCCTATCGAAAAAACTGGTGTAAATCTGCTAGATTCGTTCATTTCCTTTAGCATATTACTTAATACTATTTTATTAGTTTCGTTAATTCTGTCCAATTTATTAATTGAGTCTGGAAAAGCTTTTAATAAACCTGTATCACTCTTGCTTAATAAGTTTATTTTGTCGTATTTAAGATACTTTATAGGCAACACTGTTTGTGTATTGGCTTGTGTTATTGCTGTGAGTGCAATAACTAAAATGAGTAATGTTTTTTTCATATTTATTTAGTTTTAGTTTTTTATTTAAACATCTCGAAAGTTTAAAACTTTCGAGATGTTGTTGTTTTATGTTCGTCATTGCGAGATTGGGTTCTTGCCCAACGAAGCAATCTATTATTGTATTATGAGATTGCTTCGTTCCTCGCAATGACAGAGAAGGTGTTCAGCAAATTTCTCCTACGTCGAAATGACGGTAACTTTCATCATTAACAATTATCTACTGCACCCTACTCACAGGCTCGCTCCATTCGCCTGCACCACGAGTATTTATGCCACGTATTCTATAAAAATATCTAGTGCCTTTTGCTACATCATCATCGGTATATTTTATTTTACGCACTGTAACCAAATGAGTAAATGCAGGTATGGTGTTTACATCGGCTGCATTAGCAGCTATACCACGCTCTATTTCGTAGCTATCGGTTTTTGCCAATTTTTCCCATTCTACAATAAAACCAATACCATCAAAATCATCGCTCACATTTCTTATTACACCTTTATCTGGCACAGGGCGTGTGGTGCTTTCGGTGGCAGCATCGCTTGTAGGGTCTGCTAATCCATACTCAATCCATTTGGGTGGTGCTGTGGCGTGTATACCTTTAACCCTAAGGTCAATAGCATCGGCTACAGCGGCTTTTGCTGCCACCAAAATTTTAATAGCAGTTCGCTTTTGCGATAGCTGATTTTCCAATGCCAAAATTTCTGCATCGGCAGTTTCCAATGCATCAATATGGGCTTGTGTGGTTGCAGGTGTATCGGGCTGTCCTGTCCATGCTGCTGCATTGTTGGTAATACCAGTTTTTTGTGCTTTTAGCCTGTCTATTACGGCTTGCACATAAGTTAACTTAGCCATAAAAATTGATTTGTGCCACTGCCCAAACCATTCTTATAGCTATTGGGTAGCAGCTTGTGAATAAAAAATATTGATAATGAACATAATAAGTATATTTCCTTGTCAAAAACAAGGGTGTTTTTGCCATAAATAGGGCTGTTTGTGTTAAGAATTGAGGTATTTATGCCAATAGTTTGGTTGTTTTTGGCAAGTATTGGGCTATTGTTGTCAAGAATAGTTGTAGAGTTGGCAAAAGTAGAACTAAGCTTGGCAAGTATTGGGTCGTTTACTACAAGAGTTGCACTGTTTGTGGCAGAAACAGCTAAAAAATAAAATAAAACAGAGGTATAAAAAAACGATAACTTAGATGTCCTAAAATTTATTGTGCTGTGCTGTGCTGTGCTGTGCTGTGCTGTGCTGTGCTGTGCTGTGCTGTGCTTGTTGCAGGTTTGCAACTTGCTAAGTTAGGGTTTAGTATGTTAGTTGCTACAGCCAATATTGATTGTTTTCTCAGAACAATATTAGGTATATTTTATAGTTAAAAAAATATTTTTTTAACTATAAACACAAAGAATATAGTTAATTATGCAACAAAAACTCTACTACCTTAGGGTAAAAATAAAAAAGCCTCCAACACAAGTGTCAGAGGCTTAGCCCTCATTTATAATCCAACGTATTATTCAACAATTATTTTTTGTGTTTGTTTAGCATTTTCTGTAATTACACTCACGAAGTACATTCCTTTAGCAAAAGTTGATACATCAATTGCATTGGCACCAATACTTAAAGACTGTTGTTTAATTTGTTTGCCATACAAATCAGTAATAAATATTTTACCACTACCAATTAACAATTTACAATTAACCATTAATAAGGAATGTGCAGGATTTGGATAAACAGTTATTTGATTATTGTCCGTTGATTGACTGCTAATTCCTCTGCAACTATACGCTGTTGCAGTTATTGTCCTGCTATTGCTGCATCCTGCTGCTCCCACTGTATAAGTAATATTAATTGTTCCTGTTACTCCTGCTGTCGAAACATTAGCATCTCTCATACTTATTGGTGTGATTGTAATGCCTCCTGTGCTACCCCAGGTTCCACCTGCTGGTGTGCCACGTAAAGTAAATGGAATGCTATTGCAAATTCTTACCCCTGAGCCAGCAGGTGCTCCTCGTTGTGGATTGCTGCTACCAGGTGCATATGAAATTGTTGGTGTTGCAGGTATTGCAGATACTATAACATTATACCTGCTTTGTGCTGTGCATCCAAATGCATTTGCTACAGTATATCTAATATCGGCCAAACCAGCACTTACCCCAGTTACAACACCTGTTGCTGTAATGGTTGCCCTGCCTGCACTACTCCATAAACCACCAATTGTAGTACTGGTTAGTGTTATAGAGGAGCCAACACATACACTGCCTGGACCAACTATAGCATCTACTGCAGCAACAGCAGCAACAATTACATTAGTGCTTATATTGCTTACACAACCATACTCATTGGTATAGGTGTAAGTAATAACTGCTGTTCCATTTGCAACAGCAGTTACCATGCCCAGTGCATTTATTGTTGCCACACTTGTATTAGAGCTTTCCCATACTCCACCACGCACAGTATTTCTCAGCAAAGCTGAACCCCCAATATTGCATAATGTTGTAGTGCCTGTAATTGTTGATAATGTTGTTGCAGCACCTACTGCTATATTTATAGCAGCACTTGTTGTTGTGCTTCTGGTTTGACAAGGGTTATTTGATGTTAATATGCAATAAATATTGTGCAATCCAACGCTTAATGATGAGGTGGTTAATATGCTACTTGCTGTGCTACCCATTGGCACACCATCAATAACAAAGTTATACATTGGAGCACTGCCACCATTAGTAGCATTTGCAGTAATAACAAGTGTTGAGCCTACACAAACCCTGTTGCTGCTTGAAGAAATGCTAATGGTTGGAGTAGTACGTGCTACAAAACTTGCAACAATTGTATGCGATGCTGTAATGCCTGTAAACGTGTAAGAGCTAACAGCCCCAACGCTTGTGCCATCTACTACCACATCGTTTATACAATAACCACTATTTGCTGTTATAGCATATGTTTTATTACTGCCCGATAAAACAGTTGTTAAACCACTGGGATTAATACTTCCGCCTGTTGTTGCACTTGATGTAATAGTAAAGCTGCTTACACTGGTAGCAACTTCATATGCACCCATATCTGCATTTATGCCTATTGGTCTTATTGTACCAATAATATCATCTGAAGGTGCAGCACTATTTAAACCAGCATCAATGCAAGGGCTTGAACCCTGCAACCTAAGTCCATCATCAGCTGTCATCCATATCCCATCCACGCCTGCAGGAATTGTATCATTGCTAAACATTGGGTTTGTTGTAATGTTGCTTGAGTAGGTAGAATAGGTTTGCAGTAAAGAAAACCTGACATTTGGTTCAAAATAATTCCAGGTTAAACCTGCATCGCTGCCTGCTGGGTGTGTAATAAAATTACCAACATTACCCCATATAATACAGTTCCTTATTATCATATTACTAGAGTCTTCATTATATATACCTCCACCCCAAAGTTGTGCAGTATTATTAAAAATGGTGCAGTTAGTAATAGTCATATTGCTATACTGTGTGTAAATGGCACCTGCTGCACCTAGTGATAAATTATTATAAAAAACAGAGTTGGTAACCACAGGAGATGATGGAGATGATGGATGAGCATAATTGTATAATGCACCACCACCAAAGGTTCCACTTAAAACTCTATTGTTTGTAAATACACAACTATAAATATTTTCGTTGCTTGTGCCTTGTGCTACTATGCCACCACCAGCATACAATGCATCATTATCTTTAATAATGCAATGAACAATATTTGGCGAAGCAAAATTTAAAAAGACACCACCACCACTGTGTGCTGGTAAAATATGGCCACTTGGTGTGTGTGTAGTAATAATTACATCGCTTGCATTTCCATCTTTAATTGTAAAACCATCAATCACTGCAGAGTTGTTTATATAATCTCCTAAAACAACATGATAGCAGTTGTCACTTTTGTCTCCAGCTACTCCAATATCTCCACTTAAAATAGTTGGATGGATTGCAATGTTTCTTGTTGCAAATGTGGTATCAGCACCACCAAAACCACCATATAACTGCACGCCATTTTTTAATGTAAAAGCATAATCTCTGGTACTGCTGCCATCGGTTGTACCAATAGGATAAGCACTGGGTTTGTATGTACCTTGTGCAACAAAAACAACTGTGCCAGATGTTGCATTTTCAATGGCATCCTGCAAAGAAGCATAAGCATTTGGCCAACTATGTCCATCATGCGTACTGCTTAATGATGCTGCAAAATTGACCCTTAATGTATCTTGCGATTTTACTGTTTTAACAAATAAAAACAATAACAGAAATAATAAAATGGTGGGAAAAATAAAATTTACTTTTCCTGCTTTTTCTTGTCTTCTCAAATGATTTTGTTGATGCTGTGTCATATTGTTTTAATTTAAGTTGATAAATTTTTTGACAACCCAAAAAGACCGATTTATCTTAAATTTTAATTTGCCATTTTTTTAAAAATTTAGGTTTCAAAGGGTTAGTTATTTGCTGAAAGCCTTATTTTTACTGTGTTCTAACCCAATTATATGCAATCGCTTTTTTTACTTATACATTCACTTTCCCCATCAGAAAAAAGATACTTTAAACTATTTGCACAAAGGCAAGTGCAACACAAAAACACCAACTATGCTAAAATTTTTGATGCTATAAATGAGCAGGATGTTTATGATGAAAACGCTTTATTAAAAAAATTTAAGAAAGAAACCTTTGCAAAGCAATTTGGCGTAGCCAAAAATTATTTATTCAATATGATATTAAGTTGTATGCAGCAATACAACGAGGAAAATTTTATTGAATGGAAAATCAGGAACATGTTTTTGCAGTGTAAAATACTTGCCAGCAAAGGACTTGATGAAGAAGCTGCAAAAATGATTTGCAAAACAAAAGAGCTTTCGTGGCAATATGAATTGTATTATGTGATTGGCGATATAATGATTTTGGAAAAATATTTATTTGGCAATTTCAGGATTGGTGAACCAACAGTTGAAAACTACATGGCAATTGATAAGGAAGAAGCACATGCTTTTGAAATATCAAATATTCACCAGCAAATTGGCAATGTGTGGCACTACTTAACACTGCTTGAGTTGGAGATAGGGGTATTACCACAAAATGTAATTAAGCAACGTGCAGATATTTATGTAAATGCTTTATACATGAAGCAGGAGCCTCCAGTTTCGTTTAATGCAAAGTATAGATATTACGCTACGTGGAGCTTGTATTATAATTTAATTAATGATCAGCAACGCAATTATGAGTGTTGCAAAAAAGGAGTATTGATTCGTGAAGAGCAAATACAGCAACAGCCATTATTAAATCTTGATCCTCTTGCTCCTTACTATAATTTTTTAATTAGTTGCGAAAAGGCCAATCGTTGGGATGAGTTTGAATTTTACCTCCAAAAAATTTATGATTACAATGCACCTACAATAGAAATAAACATTAGGCGAATGCACAATTATTGCTGGTGTGGTTTAATGTATCATTTATATCAAAAGCAATATGAACAGGCATATAAAATTGTTGAAGAATACAAAGCATTTTTTATTGATAAAAAAGTAAACTTTAGAAAAGACTTTAAAATGTATATTGAAACTTGTTGTGGCTTGGTTTGTTTATTTTTAAAAAAATATAAAGAAGCTTATGATTGGTGGAATGATATTTTAAATAAACCTGTTCCACAAGTTGAGCTTCGTTCGCAAGCCAGTGTACGCCTGTATTTGATAATGCTGCATTACGATGAAAATAATTTTGAAACAATTGAATATGTGAGCAGGCAGGCAAAAAAATATGTAGAGCAAATTAGTTTATATCACGAACCTGAAAAGCTTTTCCTGAAATTAATAAATGAAATATCAAACACTATTGATAAAAAAGAAAAGAAAGAAAAACTTGATTATTTATATCAGCAACTATCGCAAATGCAATTGTCTATAAGTGGCAATGCTGTAAATAAATTTATTATTGACTGGATTAGCGAAAAAAAATAGAAGCACAAATTGTGCTTCTATTTTACCATATTTTATATTTCAAATTATTTATTTGTTTCGTTCAAATATTTATCTAAAGCAGTTAATAAACTTGGACTTAGTGGTGCTGGTGCTTTTATGTTTATAGTTAAACCTGCTTCTTCAATCGCTTTGGCTGTGTTGCTTCCAAACCCACCTACCAAAGTTCCATTTTGTTTAAACGTTGGGTAATTATCTAATAAGCTTTTTACACCACTTGGGGTAAACAAGCAAATTATATCAAATGTTTTTAAAGAAGGAATAGAATCTTTAATATTATTACTTACAGTGCGATACATATAGCCCAAATTAAACTCACACTTATTTGCCTTTAACCAACCTACAATTTCATTATCTTGTTGGTTTTCGCTGCACACATAAAGAAACTTTTCGTTTTCCTTATGTTTAGTAATTACATCAAACATGCTTTTATTGCTACCATCGGCACCATAAAAAACTTTGCGTTTTCTATACAAAATAAATTTTTGCAAATACAATGCAATGGCTTCGGTAGTGCAAAAATATTTTGTGTCTTGGTTAATGTTTAGCTTGCCTTCTTCAGCAATTCTAAAAAAATGTTCAATGGCATTTTTGCTTGTAAATATTACGCTTGTGTGAGAAACAACATCAACTTTTTGCTTGCGAAATTCTTTGGCTGTTATTGCTTCTAATTGAATGAATGGTGTAAATTGTAGCTCAACACCATACTTTCTTTCCAATTCAAAGTAGGGAGATTTCTCACTTTCTGGTCGGGGTTGAGAAATGAGAATTTTTTTAATCTTGTTTGCAGGTGTAGTACTGTTGCTTTTAAGGTTAGATACAGTTGCTTTTTTCACACTTACTTTAGACACGCTTTTTGCCATACTTTACTTTATCTTATAATTAAATACCATTGCTGATATAGTTGTTTAAAAACTTAAACATTATTAGCAATGGTAAAATTTCAATACAGCAAAAATATAGAAAAAAATGAAAGGCATTTGTTTTTAATATGCTGCTAACGCTTTTGTAAGTAATAACCAATCTGAAAAGCAATAAAACCAACATAATAACCAACGATATATTTATAATTTTTTGTGCTAGTAAATGGTCGGAAAAAGCAATGAGGAAAAGCAAAGGCAGCAGTATGATTCCTAAAATTTTATTTATAATAAACACTATGAAAGTATAGGTGCTTGCTGCATTTGACTTGTTAAAAATCCAACCCATAAATTGTGTAAACAATAGCTTAAATAAATATATGCTAACCATTATTAAACATGCAGCCAATGCCACATACCAAAAACCATATTTAATAAAACTAATGTTGTTTAAATAAAGTGCTATAAAAAACGATGTGGAAATAATAAACAAAATATTGAGCAACATAGATGCTACATTGTCTTGCAGCAACTGCTCCCTGGTTTGTATTTGCCTGAACTGTGTTTGAAAAATAATAGAAAAAATACTTTTAATATACCTTGGAAAAATTAACTTAACAATGGCAAACACAACTACTACAAGTAGTAAAGCATAAAACAAAATATCTTTTGATACAGGCTCTTTAAACGCTGTTATCATCAGCTCTGGCTTATTGTTGCTAAGTATTGGATAGTCTGTTAAAAGCTTGTATGTGCTTGTATCTTTTTTAGCAATTATTTTATCAGTGCTATCTTTTAATTTTTGTATGCTGTCTTTATACTTTGTGCTATCGTTTATAAAATGTGCACTTGCCGAATCTGATATTTTAATACTATCAACACGACTTTCAGGTAAACGTGTTTTATTAAATTTTAACGAATCAACAACCTTGGGCTTGATTGGTTTTGCAACAATTTTTTTAGGTACATTATGTTTTACAACAACTGCACTATCAGCTTGTGCATTTGCCATGCAAAAAATAAAAACACAAAATATGGTCAGGAAAAATTTCATTTATTAAGCGTTGCAAATAAACAATTTTTAGCAGTCATTTATAAATTACTTACAATGCCTATGTGAATTTTTGTTTCTCGCAGGTTAAATGGCAAATCATTTCTTTTGCCAGTAGCAAAGCTGATATTTAATATACCTTGCTTTGTTTCAAGTGCTAAACCAATGCCACCACTTATGTAGCTATAATTGTTTTTTGTAGCTTTATTTTTTGTAAAACCGCCATCGCTAAAAGCAAAAAAGTAAGAGTTGGTGGTAATTAAATACCTGTATTCTGCTGTTGTTACAATATATTCATTTGTAAATATATTTTCTTCATCAAAGCCTCGTAGCAGCTTAAATCCTCCTATTTGAAACAGCTCATTTTGAAAATAGTTTTTTGTTTGAATAACGCCATAGTTGGCAGCCAACTTTAACACAGACTGCCTGTTTAATGCAATGTATTTTGCTGCAGCAACCTTTGCTTTAATCTGGTAAGAATTGGTTTGCACAGAATCGTATAAGCTATTGTAATTAAAGCCTCCCTTTTTTAAGCTTGTAATAGTTGTATTAGGTTTAATATTCTTTTGCCCAAAGCTTGCAGATAGCCTTATTTCAAATCCCTTTCGCTTGTTCAATCTTGGTCCAATAATGTTGTTATAAAAATATTCCAAACCTAAATTAGTGATATTAAAGTCCAATACCTGTGGTAGTTTTTTTGTTGCAATAATTTGCAGTGTATCTGGCTCAATAATACGCGTAGTAAGGCTTCCAAGCAAAATGGAAAACTTTGACTTGTTGTTTATTTCATACTCAATACCAGCATTTGTAGTAATATTTATATAAGCACTATCGCGTTTGTACAAGTTAAAATTTAAGTTAAACTGTGCATTGCTGTTAAAAATATAGGGCATTGCAAAACCTATATCTATACGTGGCGATTGTGGTTGAATTTGTTGCCAGTTTAAGCTAATGTTTTCGCCTTTGGCAAATGCGTTTAATAAATTTAAGCTAGCATCCAAAGTAAAAAGCAACTTACCATTTGTTTGGTTATTATTTGGCAAAAACCCAACAATTGCATCAAACTTATTTACCTTTTTGGGTTGCAAATAAAGGCTCACCACACTTCCTTTATTTAGCATCAAAATGTCGCTTTTTCTATAACTTGTTAAATAAGGCAATTGATTAACTCTGTCATCAATATCAGCAAATTTTTGAGCATTAAACAGGCTTTGTTTTGGTAATCGTAAATAATGTTGCAAAAACTTATTGTCAATATTAACATTGCCTATAACCCTTATGCTATCTACTTTATATAAATATCCTTTATCAATTTTTAGTGTCGCGTTTATTTCATCTTTATCGTTAATGCTCACACTATCGAAGCTTATTTTTACAAAAGGATAACCATTGTTTTCATAGTGATTTAAAATATTTTGAGGTAACAACTCTATATTATCTGTATTGATTGTTGCGTTATTCAGTTCATCTGGCAATAACAAATTCTTCCAAGTGTATTTGTTGCCAACAAAGAGCTTTACTTTATATAAATTTTCGTTCTCAATTATTGAATCTATTGAAGCTGTTATAAACCCCTTTGCCTTTAGTGTTACAACAATTTGCTGAATATAATTTATGCAAGTTTCCTTGCTTGTAAATTCTTTTTTCAATTGCACAATTTTATTTATCTCAGCACTATCAGTAGCTACAACCTGCAATGCAATTTTTTGAGCCTTTGTGCAAAGGCAAAAAATTGTAAAAAGTATTGCAAATAGTTTCTTCATCAATTACAAAGTAAATATATCGTGTGGCTGATATGGCTGCATTAATTTATTTAATTGATAAACATGGGTTGTAAACAAAAAAGCCTCTGAAATTTCAGAGGCTTTTTACTAATTGTTAAAGTTATTTTTTTAATGCATCCCTTATTTCTGCTAACAATGTTTCAGTAGCAGTTGGTGCTGGTGCAGCAGCAGGTGCAGCTTCTTCTTTCTTCTTCATTTTGTTCATTGCTTTTACAACAAGGAACATTACAAATGCAACAATAATAAACTCAATTGTAACTGTAATAAATTTGCCATAAGCAAAAACAGCACCCAGTTCCTTTGCTTTATCTAAAGACAAACCATTAACAGCAGCCTCTTTGGTTTTATCAGTTAATCCAATATAAAGATTACTGAAATCCTTTCCTTGAATCATTCCAACCAATGGCATTACCATTCCATCAATAAATGTTGATACAACCTTGCCAAAAGCACCACCCATTACAAAGGCAATTGCCATATCAACAAGATTGCCTTTCATGGCAAACTCTTTAAATTCTTTCATCATTCCCATAAAAAATGTTTTAAGTGTTTAATAATATTTTACAATGGTAAGGAAATAAAATTATTTTTTAATCCCCGGATACTGCATTTTTAAACCAGATAGCAATTTGTGTAACTCGCTAGCAATAAGATATTCCTTGTACCAGTTTTGATCGGCAGGTGTAATTATCCATTCAGGTTTATTACAATTTTTAAAAGCATCTTCATAAGCTGCCATATATTCTTTCCAAAGTTTAGCTTCATCAAAATCTTTGGCGTTGTATTTCCATTGCTTGCGTTTATCTTTTATTCTTTCTTCCAATCTTTCTGTTTGTTCTTCTTTACTTACATGCAAATAAAATTTTAAAATATGTGTGTTGTTATGTGTTTGCAATAAATCTTCAAAATTGTTGATGGCATTCATTCTTAGCTTAGCTGTTTTATCATCACACCATTTATGAACACGTGTAATTAAAATATCTTCATAGTGACTTCTGTTAAAAATTTGTATCATTCCTTTTGCAGGGCTGTTCTGTTGAATACGCCATAAAAAATCGTGAGACAACTCTTCGGCAGTTGGTGCTTTAAAGCTTTTTACTAAAACACCCTGAGGATTTAAAGTACCAAATACATTTTTTATTGCACCATCTTTTCCACTGGCATCCATGCCTTGAATAATAACAAGAACACTATGTTTACCTTCTGCAAATAATAAATTTTGTAATTCATCCAATTCTTCCAAAAGCTTTACTGTCTTCGCTTTTGTTTTTTCTTTATCAAAACCTTTTGGTGCCTTGGTGCTTAATTTATTAAGTTGAATGTGTGACATAAATATTTTTTATAAAGATATTATTCTCTTTCTTTACAAAAATTAAAATTGCTGTATGAAAAATATTTTTGATAAACAAGTTGTTGATGAAGTTGTTAATCGTATAAATAATTTAACGCCAGAAACTAAAGCAATTTGGGGCAAAATGAACGCTGCACAAATGCTTGCACATTGCAACGTAACATACGAAATGGTTTATGAAGACAAGCACACAAAACCTACAGGATTTAAAAAGTTTTTGCTTAAGGCATTTGTAAAAAAGCTTGTTGTTAATGAAAAGCCATATATAAAAAACAGCAGAACAGGACCACAATTTATTATAACTGATGCTAAAATTTTTGATGCTGAAAAAACCAGACTTATAAATTACATTATCAAAACTTCTGAACTTGGTGCTAATCATTTTGAAGGCAAGGAGTCTCTTGCTTTTGGCAAGCTAAACAGCAACGAATGGAACAACATGTTTTATAAACACCTTGACCATCATTTAACACAATTTGGTGTATAAAATTTAGTCTAACAATTTGTGACTGCCATCGCAAAAAGGTGGGTTTTTCGTATGCTTACAATTGCATAACCAAACTTCGCCATCTTCTTGTGCAGTAAATTTTAAACTTTTAAATGGCATTATGGTTTCGCCATTTTCTTCTATTGCAAGTTGCTTGTGTGCACCATCGCATAAAGGATTTTTTTCACTTAAACCACAAGTGCACCATGCGTAGGTTTTATCTTTTTCTACCTTAAATGCTGTTGGATATTTTGCAAAAATTTTAGGTTCCATTTTTTTATTAATTATTGATTAATGATTATTATTTGTTGAATGCGTGAAGCACGTTAAAAATATTTTTTTACAAATGAATACAAATTAAAATCATCTTGCTGCAAGCCTTGTTCTATCAGCATTTTCAACTCATTTTTATTAATGCCTTTCATTTTGTTTTGTTGAATAATATGGTATGCTTTTTCTGCAAGTAACCATTCTTGTTTCTTGTTTCTTGTTTCTCGTTGTACGTTTCTCGTTGTGCTTAATTTTTTTTGCTCAACTAGAAACGAGAAACCAGAAACGAGTTCTTCAATTCCTTCTTTCTTTAATGCTACTGTTTTTATAATTTTTATTTCCTGCTGTTGATGATGAAATGCAGGTGCCAGCATCATTCGAAGGTTTTTTACAAAGCTGTCAGCATCTGGCCTGTCTGCTTTATTTACAACAAACATATTGGCAATTTCCATTAGGCCAGCTTTCATGGTTTGCACCTCATCGCCAGCTTCTGGCACAAGCACAACCATTGTAAAATCTGCAAGGCCTGCAATTTCAATTTCGCTTTGTCCCACGCCCACCGTTTCTACAATAATGTAATCAAAAGTTGCTGCTTTCATTACATCTGTTATCTCAATAATTTTTGGATGCAAGCCACCCAAACTACCACGTGTTGCAAGGCTTCTAATAAAAACATTGGGATGGTTGTACCAACTGCTCATTCTAATTCTATCACCAAGTACTGCACCTAAATTAAATGGGCTGCTTGGGTCAACGCAAATAATTCCAACCTTTTTATTATCGTTAACAAGTTGCTCAATAATAGCATCAACCAAAGTGCTTTTGCCAGCACCTGGTGGGCCTGTAATTCCTATAACTGGTGTTGATGAATTGGGTAGTTGTTGCAAAAACTCAAAGTAGCCATCACATTCATTTTCTATCAATGAAATGCAGCGTGCCAAAGCCTTTTGATTGCCTTGTGTTATTTGTTGCAACAAATTTGTAAACATACTTTGCTAAAGTAATTGTTATAATAATATTTGAGGATGTAAACTATTCAAGAATAATTTGCCTGTGCAGCAAGTCGTCAAATTGTTCTCTTTCCCTTGCCAATTTAAACTCATTATTTTGGTATAAAACTTCTGCTGGTTTTAATCTACTGTTATAATTGCTGCTCATAGAAAAACAATAAGCACCAGCATTTTTAAAGCACAAATAATCGCCTTCTTTAATTTCACTTATCTCCCTGTGCCAGGCAAAAGTATCAGTCTCACAAAGGTTGCCAACAATGGCATATTCATTTACCTCGCCATTAGGATTACTAATATTTTCTATAGCGTGATAAGAATCGTAAAACATTGGTCTTATTAAGTGATTAAAACCACTGTCAACACCAGCAAAACTGGCTTCTTCATTGTTTTTTATCACATTTACTTTGGTAATAAAATAACCACATTCGCTTACTAAAAACTTTCCTGGCTCAAACCAAATCTCAAGATTTTTTGCATGTTCATTTGCTTCAAATGCAGCATAAATTTTTTGTGACAACAAGTGCAAATCTGTCTCCTTATCCTGTGGTTTATATTTTACTTTAAAACCACTACCAAGGTCAATAAATTTTAAAGTATTGAAGTTTGACATAATGTTTAAAATAACATTAATACCCAGCATAAAAATATTTACATTCTCAATCTCACTTCCTGTATGAATGTGCAATCCTTCAACATTCAAATCATACAATCTAATTGTATCAAGAATTTGCTGTAATTGAGTAATTGGAATGCCAAACTTACTTTCATCGTGACCTGTAGAAATATTGATATTTCCACCACCCATAACATTTGGTCTTATTCTTAAACTTAATGGGTAAGTGTTGCCATATTTTTTTCCAAATTTTTCAACATTACTTAAACTATCAATAGTTATATGAACACCAAGTTCTTTTGCTTCTTCAATTTCACTAAAGCAAATGCTATTGCTGGTGTATAAAATTCTATCTGCCTCAAAACCTGCGTACAAAGCGAGTTTTACTTCATTTATACTACTGCAATCAATATTGCAACCAATACTTTTAATATGCTTTAAAATATTGATGTTTGTTAGTGCCTTACAAGCATAGAAAAACTTTGTTGATGGTTTATTAAATGCTGATTTTAATTTCTGGTATTGCTCTGTAATTTTATTAGTGTTATAAACATACAAAGGAGTTCCAAATTTTTTTGCTGCTTCTATTAACTGAAAATTTTCTAATGTTTGCATAACTGCAAATATGAAAAACCAAACGAATTTCTTCTTAATTTTTTAATGCACACGACACAGGCATTGTTTATTTATACTAACATTTGTTTACATTTGTTCCCCAACATTTTTTAAATGGCAGTAAAAACTAACAATATTTCCATTCCTGATTTTTCCTTGTCACCAAGAATTGATCAGGTTGGAGTAGAAGAAAGAGCAAGCAGATTTACTAAACGTTCTATTAAAGATGAAAGTAAATTGAATGGTTTAAAGCTTGCTTTAAATATGATTGACCTTACTACTTTAGAAGGTAAAGACACTAAAGGAAAAGTGCAACAGCTTTGCTATAAAGCACAACATTTACACGACTCATATCCAGGCTTACCAACAGTTGCAGCAGTTTGTGTGTATCCAAGTATGGTAAAAATTGCAAAGGAAGCTTTGGGCAATAGTGGTGTTAAAGTGGCTGCTGTGGCAACAGCTTTTCCAAGTGGACAATCAACAAAAGCTATAAAACTTGCTGACACAAAATTTGCTGTTGCAGAAGGTGCAGATGAGATTGATATGGTGATTAGTCGTGGTAAATTTTTGGAAGGCGAATACAATTTTGTTTTTGATGAAATAGCTGCTATTAAAGAAGCTTGTGGCAATGCAAGATTAAAAGTGATTCTTGAAACTGGTGAGTTAGTTACTTATGATAAGGTTCGCAGGGCAAGTGATATTGCAATGTATGCTGGTGCAGATTTCATTAAAACATCAACAGGAAAAATTCAACCTGCTGCTACAATGCCAGTTACCTTGGTAATGCTTGAAGCCATAAGAGACTTCTATTATAAAACTGGAAAACGCATTGCAATGAAACCTGCTGGTGGAATCAGCAAAGCAAAACAGGCATTGCATTACTTAGTAATGGTTCAGGAAACTTTAGGCACAGCCTGGATGAATAATGAATGGTTCAGATTTGGTGCAAGTAGTTTAGCAAATGATGTATTGATGCAATTGGAAAAACAAAGAACTGGAGTGTATCAATCAGCAAATTATTTCAGCATAGATTAATCTATTAAGTACAAAAAAATTAAAATGGCGAAAGCAAAAAATAATACAATCAAACTCAATTTCGATACAAAATATGCACCTGCACCAGAAAGTAAAAGCAGTGCTAAGATTGATGCTAAATATGATTTGTTCATTAATGGAAAGTTTGAAAAACCATCAAGCAAAAAATATTTCGATACAATCAATCCTGCAACAGAAGAAAAGTTGAGCGAAGTAGCTGATGCAAATGCTGCTGATGTTGATAAAGCTGTTAAAGCTGCACGAACTGCTTACGATAAAACGTGGAGCAAAATGCCTGCAAAAGAAAGAGCAAAATATATTTATCGCATTGCTCGAATGATTCAGGAACGTGCAAGAGAATTTTCTGTTATTGAAACTTTAGATGGTGGAAAATGTATCAGAGAAAGTAGAGATATTGATGTGCCTTTGGCTGCAAATCATTTCTTTTACTATGCAGGTTGGGCAGATAAATTAGATTATGCTTTTCCTAATAAAAAAGTTGCACCATTGGGTGTTGCAGGACAAATTATTCCTTGGAATTTTCCTTTGTTGATGGCTGCCTGGAAAATTGCACCAGCTTTGGCAACAGGAAATACTGTCGTTTTAAAACCAGCAGAAACCACGCCACTAACAGCTTTGAAGCTTGCTGAAATTATTCAGGAAAGTGATTTGCCGCCAGGTGTTGTAAATATTATAACAGGTGCAGGTGCAACTGGAGCTGCAATTGTTAATCATCCAGACATTAATAAAATTGCTTTTACAGGAAGTACTGATGTTGGAAAAATTATTCAAAAAGCAGTTGCTGGAACAGATAAAAAAGTAACTCTCGAATTAGGTGGTAAAGCTGCTAATATCATTTTTGATGATGCACCACTTGATCAGGCTGTTGAAGGAATTATCAATGGAATTTTCTTTAATCAAGGACACGTTTGTTGTGCAGGTTCAAGATTATTTGTACAGGAAAGTATTTATAAAACAGTACTTCAAAAATTAAAAGATAGAATTGAAAGCTTGATTGTTGGCGACCCATTGGATAAGAACACAGATATTGGTGCTATCAACAGCAAAGCTCAATTAGAAACGATTCACAAGTATATTAATATTGGTAAAAAAGAAGGAGCAGAAATGTTTGAAAGCAGTTGTGCTTTGCCTAAAAAAGGATTCTTTTGTCGTCCGACTTTATTTACAAATCTTGCTCAAAGCAGCAGGATAGTTCAGGAAGAAATTTTTGGTCCAGTATTGACCATTCAAACTTTCAGAACAGATGATGAAGTGATTGAAAAAGCCAACAACACACCATTTGGTTTAAGTGCAGGAGTTTGGACAGATAAGGGTTCTAAGATATTTAACTTAACAACTAAAATGCGTGCAGGTGTGGTTTGGGCAAACACTTATAACAAATTCGACCCAACATCGCCATTTGGTGGATATAAAGAAAGTGGCTTTGGCAGAGAAGGTGGTTTGCAAGGTTTGGGGGCTTATTTGAATCTTTAACAGATTAAACAAAAAACAAAATGACTCGATTGGAAGTTTTAAAAACATACAAAGTATATATTGGTGGTCAGTTTCCAAGAACTGAAAGTGGGAGGTATTATGTAGCCAAAAACAAAATAGGACAACAACTTGCCAATGTTTGTTTGTGCAGCAGAAAAGATGTTCGTGATGCTGTGGGTGCTGCACGTGGTGCTTTTGGTGGCTGGAGTGGAAAAGCAGCATTTAATCGTGGGCAAATTTTATATCGTATTGCCGAAATGTTGGAAGGTAGAAAAGCACAGTTTATTGATGAACTGGTAAAGCAAGATAGTACACTTGCACAAGCAACAGATGAAGTAAATACAAGTATTGATAGATTGATTTACTATGCAGGTTGGTGCGATAAATATCAACAGGTTTTTAGCAGTGTTAATCCTGTAGCTTCTTCTCACTTTAATTTTTCAATGTATGAGCCAACAGGTGTTGTTGCAATTGTTGCACCACAGCAAACTTCATTGTTAGGCTTGGTTTCTGTAATTGCACCTGTAATTGCTGGGGGTAACACTTGCATTGTTCTGGCAAGCGAATCAAAACCTCTTTGCTCTGTAACTTTTGCAGAAGTAATTAACTCAAGTGATGTAAGTGGTGGTGTGGTAAATATTTTAACAGGCAAGGTGAGTGAATTAGTAAAATACTTTGCTGACCATATGGATATTAATGCTGTTATTTATTGCGAAAATGATGCAGAAAATAAAAAGCTTATTCAAGAGAAAGCTGCATTGAATGTTAAACGTGCTTTCTTCTACAACAAAGTAAAATGGAATACTGATGAAGCTGAAACACCTTATTTTATTTTAGACACACAAGAAGTTAAAACAACCTGGCATCCAATTGAAAATATTGGTGGTGCTAAAGCAGGATATTAACTAGCTAATTATGATTGATTATTCTGACATACAAGGTGCGTATCAAACAGCTACTAATTATCCAGATTTAGTTTCCAAATTAATTGATTTGGGTGTTCAGTCGTACACAGTAGATGTAGTTACAGGCACAGTTTTATACAGGCTATATAATGGTGAAAATATTTTGCATTATGGAAATAGTGATAGAGATATTCAATCAAATTTTAATGAGGAAAGAACGATACTAGCTATCAGAAATAATCAGCAAGGTAAAACAGATTATCCAACATTTATGAATGAAATTGCGAGTGCTGGCATTCGCTTTTACGAAGCAACATTAAATGGAAATAATAAGAGTGTTGAATATATTGGTAATGCTGATTCCTATCAAGAAAAAATTCCTTTATAACAATGAAATATTTAGCAATCAAAATATCTTTTTTGTTTCTTACTTTTTCTTATTTCTCAAATACATCTTTTGCTCAAAATGATGCTGCAAAAAAGAATGTTGATACAATTGTGGTAAGTAAAGACCCACGTTTAGACGTGCTTACACAAAAACAAGCTGTTATTAATAGACGTTCAAAATTAATGACGAGTAATGGCTTGTATAAAGGATATAGACTTCAGGTTTTAAATTCAAATAATCGTAATCAGGCTTTTAAATTAAAATATGATTTAATGCAGGCCTACCCAGATCAAAAAGCTTATGTAAGTTTTCAGGCACCATATTTTAAAGTTCGTTTTGGAAATTTTTTAAAGAGAGATGAGGCAGAGAAGATGAGAAAAATTTTACAAAAAACTTACACAGCAGGCGTTTTTGTAGTTGAAGATGCTATTGAGTACACACCAAAAGATGATGAAGATGTTAAGTAAAATAAAACAACTATCGGCCCAATATACTCAGGAATTTATAGATGTTCGCCATCATCTGCACGCCAATCCAGAGTTGAGTTATAAAGAATTTAATACTTCTGCATTTATACAAAATAAGCTTAAAAGTTTTGGTGTTGAAAGTATAACAATGGCTACAACTGGTGTTGTTGCTGTAATTGAAGGAAAGAATCCACAAAGCAGAGTTATAGCACTTCGTGCAGATATGGATGCTTTGCCAATTCAGGAAGAAAATAATGTGCCTTACAAATCTTTAGTTGATGGCGTAATGCACGCTTGTGGTCACGATGTACATACAACCTGTTTATTAGGTGCTGCAAAAATTTTGAATGAATTAAAAAATGAATGGGAAGGAACGGTTAAGCTTATTTTTCAATTGGGCGAAGAAAAAAATCCTGGTGGTGCAAGTTTAATGATAAAGGAAGGTGTGTTGCAAAACCCAAGCCCAGCAAAGATTGTAGCCTTGCACGTGCATCCAGGATTACAGTTTGGTAAATTAAGTTTTAGAAAAGGAAGGGTAATGGCAAGTGCAGATGAAATTTATATTACACTCAAAGGCAATGGTGGGCACGCTGCAGCACCACATCTTACACAAGATATTGTTTTAATTGCTTCTCAACTTATTGTTTCATTACAACAAATTATTTCTCGTAATTGTAATCCAACAAGCCCAAGTGTTTTAAGCATTTGTTCCATTCACGCTGGTAATGCAACTAACATAATTCCAAGTGAATTAAAGTTAATGGGCACATTGCGTTGTATGGATGAAGCTTGGCGTTATAAAGCACATAAGTTAATTGAACAACAGGTAAAATCTATTGTTGAAGGAATGGGTGCAACTTATGATTTACATATTGATGTTGGTTATCCAACTGTTGACAGCGAACCTGTTTTAACAGAACAATGCACCAATCTTGCCAATGAGTTTATGGGTGAAGCAAATGTTGAAGAAACTGAATTAAGAATGGGTGCTGAAGATTTTGGCTATTACACACAACAAATTCCTGGTTGCTTTTTCAGACTTGG
The DNA here is from genome assembly GCA_964477265.1 of uncultured Chitinophagaceae bacterium. Lineage (GTDB taxonomy): Bacteria > Bacteroidota > Bacteroidia > Chitinophagales > Chitinophagaceae > CAIVPM01. Next base: position 84,181 of record CAYZDJ010000004.1, on the reverse strand, counting down.
GGTAAGGAATGAAGAACAAGGAATTATACATAATGTACATACACCAAAATTCAATATTGATGAGCGTGCCATTGAAATAGGAATGGGAATGATGAGTTGGTTGGGTGTGAGTGTGAAATAGTTAATTTATAATTTAATATTTCTCTTTTTTATGTATGCCCACCATAACATAAATGCAGCAATTGTCCTGTAAGGTTTCCAGTTATTTGTTATCAATTCTATTTCTTGCTTTGTTGTTTCTTTTGGTAAACTTAAAACTTCTTTTGCACTTGTTATTAATGCTACATCTCCCAAAGGAAAACAATCGCATCTGTGCAATGCCATCATTAAAAAAACATCTGCAGTCCAATTGCCAATTCCTTTTATTTTTTTTAGCTCAACTCTCACTTCATCGTTAGTTAGCCTTATTAAAAATTTTATATTCAGGCTGCCATCTACAACAGCTTGTGCTAGGTGTTTAACATAAACAATTTTTTGCCTTGTAAAATAACATGCCCTTAATTCTTCAGGTGTTAATTGTAAAATTGCTTCAGGCGTTACCTCTTTTATTTTTTCCTGTAATTTAATGTATGCTGCTCTTGCAGATGCTAATGAAACCTGCTGCTCTAAAATAATTTGTACTAAAGTTTCAAAACTGGCACTACGTGTAAACAGTAATGGATACGAGTGTTTCAACAAAATATCGTTAAAATAAATATGTTCTTTTGCCAAGGCATTGCAATGTGTTTTAAAATTGCTTTTGTTAAAAGATTTCGTCATTTTCTATAATAATGTTTGTTATCTCTCTCTCATAAGAGATAAGAAGTAAAAGAGAGAAAAAGAATTACTTTATCCCTTAATTTCATTCACCCTTTTCTCTTAGCGAAATATTTTTTGTATGAAAAAGAGCAACAAGAATTTAAAAAACCTTCTAAAAATTTTGTAAAAATAAATATATGCTGTTCTTAATTTATACAATAAAAACAAATTGTAAATCGAAAAACATACATATACATAACATTATATTTGCCCCATGCTAACAATAAGTAATCGTGGGCATCAAATGCCTGCATCGCCTATAAGAAAATTAGTTCCATACGCCGAAGCTGCTAAAAAAAGAGGCACAAAAGTATATCACTTAAATATTGGGCAACCCGATATTGAAACCCCTAAAATGGTTTTGGATGCTGTACGCAATAGCGATTTTAAAGTGCTTGAATACAGTCACAGTGCAGGTAACGAAAGCTACAGGAAAAAATTGGTTAGCTATTACCAAAGCGTTGGCATTAATGTAGATTATAACCAGATTATTATTACAACAGGTGGCAGCGAGGCTATTTTATTTGCCTTTATGGCTTGCATGGATGCTGGCGACGAAGTAATTATTCCTGAACCATTTTATGCCAACTACAATGGCTTTGCAGTTGCTGCTGGTGTAAATGTGGTGCCAATAACTTCTCATATAAAAAATGGATTTGCATTGCCAAGTATAGAAGAGTTTGAAAAGAAAGTAACAGCCAAAACAAAGGCAATTGTTATATGCAATCCCAATAATCCAACAGGTTATTTATATACCAAAGAAGAGATGAATGCCTTGAAGGAATTAATAACAAAGCATAACCTGTATCTCTTTAGTGACGAGGCTTACAGAGAATTTTGTTATGAAGGAAAACAAATAAGTGCCATGCATTTAACAGGTGTTGATGACAATGTGGTAATGATGGATACTATAAGCAAAAGATACAGTGCTTGTGGCGGAAGAATTGGAGCATTAGTAACAAAAAATAAAGCATTGCTTGATGCTGTAATGAAGTTTGCACAAGCACGCTTAAGTCCACCAAGCTTTGCACAAATTGCAGGTGAGGCAGCCATTGATTTGCCATCAAATTATTTTGATACAACCAAAGCAGAATATCAGTCTCGCAGGGATTTAATTGTAAAAAGATTGAACGAGATGGAAGGGGTTTTTTGCCCCAACCCAGGTGGTGCATTTTATGCTATAGCCAAATTGCCAATTGATGATAGTGATGCATTTTGCCAATGGTTGCTCGAAAGTTTTAGCCATAACAATGCAACAGTAATGCTTGCACCTGCTACAGGCTTTTATGGCACACAAGGTTTAGGCAAGCAGGAAGTAAGGTTGGCTTATGTATTAAAGTTAGAAGATATAAACTCTGCAATGGATTGTTTGGAAGAAGCATTAAAGCAATACTCAAAGAGATAGTTTTCTCAAATAATTTATTAAAAAAGGCAGATGAATCAACATCTGCCTTTTTATTTTATAATAAAACTGGTCGTGTACGCAAACTAGGGTTTATTTAACTACATTCTTTTCTCATTTTCTAAAAATAAATTACTGCGTATAACCCTATCTTAATTTACTTTGCCAACTCAAATTTTTAACTAATGAAAAAAATATTTTTTAGTGTTTTAATGTTGGTATGTATTTCTGCAATGGCTCAAAAACCAGCTACCAGCAAGCCTGTAAAAACAGTTACTGCTACTGCACCTGCAAAACCAACAACAGCGGCTCCTTTAAAAAATTTAAAAGATAGTGCCAGCTATGCTTTGGGTGTAAATATTGCTAAAAATTTAAAGGCTCAAAACCTTGATAAAATAGACATTGCTTTACTTACAAAAGGATTGAATGATGTATTTACCAACAAGGCTTTGGCAATAACTGAAATGCAGGCCATGCAATGCGTAAATACTTATGTTCAAGGTCAGAATGCACAAAAAAGTATGCCTGAAAAAATTGCTGGTAAAAAGTTTTTGGCAGAAAATGCAAAACGCAAAGGTGTTATTAGTATGCCTGGTGGCTGGCAATATGAAGTAATAAATGCTAGCGAAAGTACACAACACCCTTTAGCAACTGATAAAGTAAAAGTGCATTATCATGGAACTTTGATAGATGGAACTGTATTTGACAGCAGTGTTGATAGAGGAGAACCAATTTCTTTTGGATTAAACCAGGTAATTAAAGGTTGGACATTGGCTGTTACACAAATGACTGTTGGCAGCAAATGGAAAATATACTTGCCAAGCGATTTAGCTTATGGCGACAACGGTACTGGCGATAAAATTAAACCAGGCTCTACTTTAATTTTTGAAGTAGAATTATTAGGCATAGAAAAAGAATAATTCAAAACGTTATTGATTGTTAATTCGTTTATAAGTTATCAAACTTTAAACCTTAAATTTATACTAATGAAGTGTAGCGATATACAAATACAAAACGAAAAAGAAACTCGTGCAGGCTTTGGAGATGGTATGTATGAGGTGGGAAAATCTAATCCAAATGCTGTTGTACTTACTGCAGATTTGGCAGGCAGCATGAAGATTGCCAGTTTTATTAAAGATTTTCCTGAAAGATATATACAAGTGGGTATTGCTGAAGCTAACATGATTGGCATTGCTGCAGGATTAACTATTGGTGGCAAAATTCCTTTTACAACAACTTTTGCCAATTTTAGTACAGGCAGGGTTTATGATCAAATTCGTCAAAGTGTTGCTTATAGTGGCAAGAATGTAAAAATTTGTGCAAGTCATGCAGGTTTAACTTTGGGCGAAGATGGTGCAACTCACCAGATTTTAGAAGATATTGGATTGATGAAAATGTTGCCAGGAATGACTGTTATTGTTCCTGCAGATTATAACCAAACCAAAGCTGCTACACAAGCTATTGCTAATTATGAAGGTCCATGTTACTTAAGATTTGGCAGGCCAAAGTGGGCAAATTTTACTAAAGAAGATGGAAGCGATTTTGTTATTGGTAAAGCACAAAAACTAAGCGAGGGAAATGATGTTTCCATTTTTGCCTGTGGACATATGGTTTGGAAAGCTATTGAGGCTGGTAAAATTTTAGAAGAAAAAGGATTAAGTGTAGAGGTAATAAATATTCATACAATAAAACCGTTAGACGAAGCCGCAGTTTTGGCTTCTATATCAAAAACAAAATGTGCTGTAACTGTAGAAGAACACAATATTATTGGTGGTTTGGGAGATAGCATAGCACAGGTTGCTGCAAAAAATTTACCTGTACCTATTGAGTATATTGGTACAAAAGATACGTTTGGCGAAAGTGGCAAACCATTGGAATTATTGAAAAAATATGGTTTAGATACTCCGTTTATTGTAGATGCTGCATTAAAGGCAATTGAAAGAAAAAATAGCAAGTAAATTTTTTGCATTTTTTTAACCTTTTGTTTAGAGTTTAATGGTTTTCTTTGTTCTCTATATTTATAACTAATTAAAAACATTAATGAAAAAGTTTTTTATAATAATTGTCGCATTGGCATTTACTGGTTTTTTAAAAGCTCAGGATACAACAACTACTACAGATTCTGTTAAAACTGCTCCTAAAAAAGTAAGGAAAAGCAATGGCAATTCTTCATATGGTGCTGGTGGTTCAAGTTCATTTATAGCAAATTCTGGTCATCCTGCCGATCATATTATGATTCAATTTGGCAGTGATAGCTGGACTAACAGACCTGATAGCGTAAACACCAATGGTGGCAAGCATTTCAACATTTATTATATGGTTGACAAACCATTTAAAACCAATCCAAAATTCAGTGCTGCTTATGGTTTAGGATTAGGTACAAGTAATATTTATTTTAAAAATTCAATTGTTGATGTAAAATCTGGAAACACTTTACAAATAAGGGATGCAGGTGCAAACAACCATTTCAATAAATTGAAAATTACTGAAATATTTTTAGAGCTTCCTGTTGAAATAAGATACAACTTCAATAACCCAAGCGAGCCAAATAAATCATGGAAAATTGCTTTAGGTGCAAAAGTTGGTACTTTATTAAAGGCTTATTCAAAAGGTAAAGACTGGCAAACAAAAGGCGGTTCTTCTATTTATGGCCCTACATACATTGAGAAAGAATATAGCAAGAAGTTTTTTAACGCAACCCGTTTAACCTTTACAGGAAGAGTTGGTTATGGTATGTTTTCTTTAAATGCTGCATATACCATTACACCAGTTCTTAAAACTGGTTTTGGTGCAGAGATGAATACATTTTCTTTAGGTGTTTGTGTTAGTGGGTTATAGGAAAATGAGAATTAACAAATTCATATTATTGTTGTTGTTTACATTAATTAAATGTAGCAGTAACATTTTTGCTCAATGTTCTATTTGTACGAAAACAGCATCTCAACTTGGAGAAGGTCCAGCACAAGGATTAAATTCAGCAATTGTTTATTTAATGATAACACCTCTTGCAATAATGTTTGTTATAGGATACAAATGGTGGCGAAAGGAAAAAAGATTACAAAAACAATAACTCATAAAAAAGAGGCACGATTTAAGTCGTGCCTCTTTTTTTTACCTTCCCATATATACCATTAATATTTGTACATCGCTAGGATTTACACCACTAATTCTTGATGCCTGACCTAATGTTCTTGGTTTTATTTTTTTGAATTTTTGTAACGCTTCGCTTGATATGGCTTGTACTTTATCGTAATCAAATACATCTGGAATAATCATATTTTCAAGTTGACTCATTTTTTCTACCAACTCCTGTTCTTTTTCGATATATCTTACATATTTAACCTGAATTTCTGTTTGTTCAATTATTTCATTATCGAATCCTTCCAATGCCTTTTTTACTTTAGCCACATAATTTATTAAACTTAACAGCTCAACATTTGGCCGTAATACAATTTTAGAAAGCTTTTGTTTTTCTGTCAATAAAGAAGAGTTTATTACTTCAAAATAAGGGTTAATCTCTTCTGGCTCAAGCCACAATTCATTGATTATCAATTTAATTTTTTCAACCCCTTCCCTTTTTTGATTAACCTTATCCATTCTATTCTCTTTTGCCAACCCTATTTTAAAGCTCGTTTCAGTAAGCCTTAAATCAGCATTATCCTGACGTAAAAGCGTTCTGTATTCTGCCCTGCTTGTAAACATTCGGTAAGGCTCATCTGTTCCCTTACTTATTAAATCATCTACCAATACTCCAATATAAGCTTCGTTTCTTTTTAATACAAAGGGTTCCTGATTATGAACTTTCAAGTGTGCATTTATACCTGCCATTAATCCTTGGCAAGCAGCTTCCTCATATCCAGTTGTGCCATTTATTTGTCCTGCAAAAAACAGGTTTTTTATTTGCTTTGTTTCTAATGTATACGTAAGTTGTGTAGGTGGAAAATAGTCGTATTCTATAGCATAACCTGGCCTGAATATTTTGCAATTTTCAAATCCTGGTACACTTCTCAGTGCTTTTATCTGTACTTCTTCGGGTAAGGATGTAGAAAAACCATTCACATAAATTTCACAGGTATTCCACCCTTCTGGTTCTACAAATAGTTGATGCCTGTCTCTGTCTGCAAACCTGTTTATTTTATCCTCAATACTTGGGCAATATCTTGGTCCTCTACCCTCAATTCTTCCTTGAAACATGGGGCTTTTATCAAATCCCGTTTTCAATATATCGTGTACCTCTTGACTTGTATATGTTATGTGACAGCTTCTTTGTTGCTGTGGCTCAATTTTTTTTGTATCTAAATATGAGAAGCCAACAATTTCTTCGTCGCCTGCCTGCTCTTCCATTTTTGAGTAATCTAAACTTCTGCCATCTACACGAGGAGGAGTTCCTGTTTTTAATCTATCGCTTTCAAAACCCAATTCTATTAATTGTTCTGTTATTCCTGTGGCAGCTTTTTCTGATATTCTTCCACCGCCAATTTGCTTCTCCCCGATATGAATAATGCCATTTAAAAAAGTACCGCTTGTAACTACCACAGATTTGCTAATTATTCTATGCCCCAACCCTGTAATTACACCACAAGCTGTTCCATTTTCTATAATCAATTCTTTAATCATGTCCTGGTAGAAGTCAACATTAGGTGTTTCTTCTAGCAGTTCTCGCCACCTTGTAGCAAATACCATTCTGTCGTTTTGTGTTCTTGGACTCCACATAGCGGGACCCTTGCTTCTATTCAACATTCTGAATTGAATAGTGCTTTCGTCACTAACAATACCAGAATAGCCTCCCAAAGCATCAATTTCCCTCACAATCTGCCCCTTTGCAATGCCACCCATTGCAGGATTACAACTCATTTGGGCAATAGTTTGCATATTCATTGTAACCAGCAACACCTTGCTGCCCATATTAGCAGCAGCAGCAGCAGCTTCGCATCCAGCGTGACCAGCCCCAACAACAATTACATCATAATTTGAAAACATAAGACAAAGATAGAACAGGGTTAAGAACCAAATTTTTTAAGAAGTTCTCTTTCTAAAAGAATATCTTCAATATTAGCCCCAGCATTGAATCTATTGAATTCATATTTATTTAGCGAGGCGATATTTTCGAGACGGGTTTTATTTTTATTTAAAAATTGCTCGATTGTAGTATTACACTCGATACTTGACACTTCTATTGTTTCAATTTTATCAAGCATTCTTTTACAAAGCGAGAAACCTGTTTTGTCATATAAATCTACAAAGTATGTTTTTACAGCTAATACATCAACCCTATTTCCTCTATTTTTATTCAAACCAAAAGGCTCTACACGAATATTTATAAAATTCCAACATAACTCCAAATCATCATCATTATCCAAATCGAAGTAAACAACAGGAACAATGTGATCGAACTGCCAACTTTTGGCATAGTTATTCCAATTCAAATCATCTGCAAATTGTATTTCAATCCATTCTCTAAACGTAATGGCATCTAATCCAAAATATGGAGCATAATTTACATTGGGAACGCCATCAATCAAATATCTTCTTAAGGCTAGCGACCACTTTGATCTTGCGACCTTTTTTAGATATGCTGCTGATTTTATTTTCTCTTCCATAGTGCAAAGAAAAGGAAAACAAGTTCCACGAATCCCCGTTTCGCAGGGAAACAGGGATTCGTGGAACTATAAAATAGATATATAGCATGCCTCTTTCTCTCGCATTAAAGCAATATCTCTTTTAGACTTGTCTTTGTACCCACACAAATGCAGTGCTCCGTGAGCTACAACCCTTGCTAACTCTTGCCCATAGGTGGCATTGTTTGCAATGGCGTTATCTTTAACCCTATCAACACTTATATAGATTTCTGCAATTACGGATTCGCCTTTTTCGTGTAATGGGAAGGTAATTATATCAGTATAATAATCGTGATTAAGCATTGACTTATTAATTTCAAGCAAGTACTCATCAGAGCAGAATATATAATCAACAGATTCGCAGGCTTTGCTTTCGGCAATAAAGATTCTTTCAACCATATTCTTTAGACTGGTTTTGTTGACACCATTTAATTTTTTGTCTGCGTAATTGAATCTTACTTTCATACATCAAAATTCGTAACAAAAAAGGTAGATTACTAAATAGATTTGCCAACTTATTTAAATCATAAATGAAAAAGCTGAGTTTATTAAAGGTTGGTGAGTGTGGTACTATTGATTCTTTTTTAAAGGACGATATTTCTATTAAACTAATGGAGATGGGGTGTGTGCCAGGCGAAAATATCTGTGTAGAACAAATAGCTCCGTTGGGAGACCCTATTTGTATTGGCGTTGCTGGTTATAGCTTAAGCCTTAGGCTTGATGAAGCAGAAAGTATTTTAATTAAAAGAACCACGACTATTTAGTAATTAATCCATCTGCAATCTATTACAATGAAAATTGGTTTGTATTTCGGCTCGTTCAATCCTATTCATATTGGTCATCAAATTATAGCAAGCCATATTATTGAAAACACTGACTTGAATAAAATATGGTTTATGGTAAGTCCACAAAACCCATTGAAGCCTAAAGGCTCTCTTTTGAATGAATATGACAGGTTGAATTTGGTGAGACTAGCTATTGAAAATGACAATAGGTTTAAAGCTGTAGATGTGGAGTTTAAGCTACCCAAGCCTTCTTATACAATTGATACATTGACTTACCTTAATGAAAAATACCCCACATACGAGTTTACTGTAATAATGGGAAGCGATAGTTTTCAAAATATTGAAAAATGGAAGAACTACGAGCTTTTATGTAAAAACTACAACATAGTTGTTTATAACAGACCAGGCTTTGATGTGATGACTCAAAAGAATGTAACAATTTTAAAAGCTCCATTTCTCGATATTTCATCTACCTTGATTAGAAATAATATTAAAGAAAAAAAGAGCATTAAGTATTTGGTTTGCGATGCAGTGTTTGAGGAAATAACGCTGAATAAGTATTACAGGTGATTTTAATCTTGTCTTTTCAAAAATTTAAAACAAACAACGCTTTTAGTGTAGTTTAAGATGCTTTTAGCACCATAAACATGCGTTTAGTTTTTTCTATACCAGTTTTTAAGTTATTTACAACTCTTTAAGAATTATAAACAATGCTTTTAAGGTATTAATAAACGCTTTTTGCATTTTTAAATACACTTTTTGCATCACAATTGTTTATTTTTGTATTTATAATTACTTAATTATGGAAACTAAAAAACAAATGCCACATTTAGGTGAGTTTGTTAGAAACTTAACCTATAAAAAGGGGCATACAGCAAGTAGCTTAAGCAATATACTTGGCAAACATCATAATACAGTAACAGGCTATAGCACAGAGCCAAGCTTACATGCAAGAATTTTATGGGACATAAGCCTGGCTTTAAATTATGATATTTTTGAATATTTGAGCAATAGCTTAAACCTGTCTTCTGAAAAAAATGAAGGAAACGAGGAAGCTAAAACCAAGCAACAAAAAATTGAAGAGCTTGAGCTACTTGTAAAAGACTTACAAAAAGAAGTAAATATCTATAAAGATTTATTGAGAAGGTAACTGTATATAAATTTGCAGCAAAAACACAGTATTAATGGTGTACTTAACAAGAAAAGAGCATTTTAATGCAGCCCATAAATTATATAATCCTAGTTGGAGTAGGGGAAAAAATGAAGAGGTTTTTGGATTATGTGCCAACGAAAACTGGCATGGGCATAATTACGATTTATATGTAACCATAAAAGGAAATCCCGACCCCGACACGGGTTTTGTTTTTGATGCCAAAAAATTAGGCGAGTTAATTAGGGACCGTGTTATTGAAAAACTTGATCATAAAAACCTGAACCTTGACGTGCCTTTTTTAAAAGACAAATTGTGCAGCACCGAAAATGTGGCCATTGCTATATGGAATGAGCTCAATCCATTATTGCCTACAACGGCTAAGCTCCATTGTATTAAGTTGGTTGAAACCTCAAAAATTTATGTAGAATATTTTGGAGAGTAATTACTTACGCTCAAAAAACAAATCAAACTTATCTTCGCTAACATTTTGGTTTACTTATTTGTTTGTTTTTATACACAAAACTTAAACCTTAAACTTTATAATAAACACAATGACTGCTTCTGAAATACGTCAAGCATTTTTAGACTTTTTTAAAAGTAAAGAACATCAGATTGTTCCTTCTGCACCAATAGTTGTAAAAAACGACCCAACACTATTATTCACTAATGCTGGTATGAATCAGTTTAAAGATTATTTTTTGGGAAATGCAACCCCCGCAAATCCACGTATTGCCGATACACAAAAGTGTTTGCGTGTTAGTGGCAAGCACAATGATTTGGAGGAAGTTGGTGTTGACACCTATCATCACACAATGTTTGAAATGCTGGGTAACTGGAGCTTTGGTGATTATTTTAAAGCAGAAGCTATTGCTTGGAGTTGGGAGCTACTGACTACAATTTACAAAATTCCTGTTGACAGAATGTATGTTTCAGTATTTGAGGGAGACCCAAAAGAAGGTTTGCCACAATCTACTATTGCTTTGCAAGAGTGGAGAAAACTGGTTGCAGAAGAGCATATAATTTTTGGAAACAAAAAAGATAATTTCTGGGAAATGGGTGACACAGGACCTTGTGGACCTTGCAGTGAAATACATGTTGATTTACGCCCTGATGAAGAAAGAAAACTTATTGCTGGTAAAGATTTGGTAAATAAAGATCATCCCCAGGTAATTGAAATATGGAATAACGTATTTATACAGTATAATCGAAAAAAAGATGGAAGCCTGGAAGAGTTGCCTGCAAAACATGTTGATACAGGTATGGGCTTAGAGCGTTTGGTGAGAGTAATACAAGGTAAAACAAGCAACTACGACACAGACATTTTTATGCCTTCTATTGATTTAATAGGTAGCATAGTTAATAAAAAATATGATTACAGCGATAGCAAAGAAGCTATTGCTTTCAGGGTTTTGGCAGATCATATTCGTGCAATAAGTTTTACCATTGCTGATGGGCAATTGCCAAGCAACACAGGTGCAGGATATGTGATAAGAAGAATTTTACGTAGAGCTGTTCGTTATTATTATTCTTATTTAGATTATAAGCAACCATTGCTACACCAATTGCTACCATTGCTTTCCAAGCAATTTGAAAATGTTTTTCCTGAATTAAAAGCACAATTAGATTTTGTAACTAAAGTTGTGAAAGAAGAAGAAGATGCTTTTTTGAGAACGCTGGATAAAGGCTTGAAAAGAATTGATGATATAGTAGCAAAAGTTGAGAATAAAACAATTGCAGGAAAAGATGCTTTTGAATTATTTGATACATATGGTTTCCCTATTGACCTTACAAGATTGATTGCTCAAGAAAACAATTTAGCTATTGATGAGGCAGGATTTGAAACTTCATTAGCAGAACAAAAAAATCGTTCTCGTGCAGCAACAGCAATAGATGCAGGCGATTGGGTTATTATAAATACTGTTGATGAAATTCCATTTGTTGGCTATACACAATTTGAAACAACAACTAAAGTTTGTCAGTATAGAAAAGTAACAAGCAAAGGCAAAGAGCAATACCAGATTGTATTGGCACAAACACCTTTTTATGCAGAGAGTGGTGGACAGGTTGGAGACAAAGGAGAGTTAATAGTTAATAGTGAAAAGTTAATAGTTGTTGATACAAAAAAAGAAAATGGCTTAACCATTCATTTTGTAGAAACGTTACCTGAGGAAATTGATTTAACAAAAGAAGTTATAGCTACTGTAAAACGAGAAACGAGAAATGAGATTACGAGAAACCACTCTGCTACACATTTGTTACACGCTGCACTACGCAAGGTTTTGGGTACACACGTTGCACAAAAGGGTAGTTTGGTAAACGATGAACAATTGCGTTTCGACTTCTCTCATTTTGCAAAAGTTACAGATGAAGAAATTGCTACCATTGAACAAATAGTAAACGAAAAAATAAGGGAAAATATTCCTGTGGTGATTAAAGAAATGAATAAGGATGAAGCAGTTGCTTTAGGTGCAATGGCTTTGTTTGGCGAAAAATATGGAGACAAAGTTCGTGTGGTAATTATGGATGAAAAGTATAGCATTGAACTTTGTGGAGGTACACATATTGGTAATACTGGTGAATTGGGTTTCTTTAAAATAAAAGCTGAAAGTGCTGTGGCTGCTGGTGTTCGCAGGATTGAAGCTGTAAGTGGTAAAGCTGCTGAAGCATATATAAACAATACATTCGGTCAATTGTCTTTGATAAAAGATTTATACAACAACCCTAAGGAATTAATTAAGCAAATTGAAAACTCACTTGCAGAAAACAAAGAGCTTAAAAAGAAAATTGAAAGTTTAGAGGCAAAGCAATTGGTAGTTTTAAAAACCGAATTACTTACACAAGTTGAAACAATGAATGGCGTTTCATTTATTGGTAAAGTTTTAGAACTAAGCAATGCCGAAGGATTGAAGAAATTGGCAAGCGAATTAATTGCAACAAATGATGTAGTTGTATTGGCTGCAAACATTGGTGGAAAAGCATCTGTTGCCATTGCATTGTCTGAAAGCCTTGTTGGCAAAGGGTTTGAAGCACCTAAAATTATTAAAGAACATATAACACCAATTATAAAAGGTGGTGGTGGTGGACAAAAAAACCTTGCAACTGCTGGTGGGCAGGATGCAAGTAATTTGAATAAAATAATTGAAGTGGTGAAGGGATTATTATAAATATTCACCACAGAGGCACAAAGAATATTTTTGCTTAAAAGAATTACTATTTTTGAATGGTGCTAACGCCACTGCTGAAACATAGTAGCAATGCAGCTTGGACAATAAAAATAAAATGCGTAGCATTTAAAATAACCGCAGAAGCACAGAGAACATTTTGGTTAAATCGTAAATCTAAAATCGTACATCGTAAATGACAGTTGCAATATATAGCAGAGGATTAGATACAGAACAAAATGCACCTATGCAATTTTTGTTAAGTGAATTACTTAGTCACAAAGCAACTGTGTATTTATTTGAACCTTTAATAGAGCAGTTGCCACCCAATGTTCATTTTTTAACTTTCAGGAATTATAAGGACTTGGTTGAGCAGGAAATTGAATATTTAATAAGCATTGGTGGCGATGGAACAATTTTGGATGCAGTAACACTGGTGCGTGATAGTAATATTCCTATACTGGGTATTAACTTTGGACGATTGGGATTTTTGGCAAGCCTTAGTAAAAATGAAATTCAAAGTGCAGTTGAAAGCCTGGTGAATCATAGCTTTATTATAGATAAAAGAAGCCTGATACATTTTGATTCAAACTTAAACTTATTTGGCGAAACCCCATTTGCATTAAATGAATTTGCATTGCATAAAAGGGATATTAGCCCAATGATTAAAATTCATACATACATTAATGGTGAATTTTTAAATACTTATTGGGCAGATGGATTAATTGTAAGTACGCCAACAGGCAGCACTGGCTATAACTTAAGTTGCAATGGGCCAATACTTTTTCCTGAAAGTGGCAGCTTTGTTATAACTCCAGTTGCACCACATAATTTGAATGTTCGGTCTATTGTAATTTCAGACAGTAACATTATTTCTTTTAAAATTGAAGGCAGGACAGACCAGTTTATTTGTGTGATGGATGCAAGAAGGGAAATGGTAAACCTGGATGTGAGCATTGCAGTAAGAAAGGAAAAGTTTACAGTGAGCCTAATTCGTTTAAATGAAAATAGCTTTTTATCTACGCTTCGCACAAAACTTACCTGGGGAATGGATAAAAGAAATTAACTTTATTTTTACATTTATTGTTGCATCTTTACAAAAATATTATTTGATAGATTTTTACATTTTAATTAATTGCCTTAAGGGCTTAAAGACTGTTAAGATATTTTAGTGATAAGAAAAGGTTTTTTATTAATAATATTTTTCATTGCTTCTCAACTTGTTTCAGCACAATATTTAGAGAGTTTTGAACACACTGGCGAATTTGGAATTTCGGCTGGTGTAGCTCATTATTTTGGAGATCTTAACCAAGATATAAATTTTGATAAACCCAAGCACTCTTTGGCTGTACATTATACCAAGCAAATGAATAATTATGTTGGTATAAAAATTTCTGCTACTTATGCTTTTTTGGCTTACGCCGATAAATACAGCAAAAACATAATACAACAAACACGCAACTTAAGTTTTAATACAGATGTTTATGAGTTTAGCGTTAATGGTACGTTCAATTTTTTTCAATTCAATCCTGGTTTTGCAGGCTACAATTATACTCCTTATGTTGGTATAGGCTTAGGTGTTTTTAGCTATGACCCATATACTTTTTATAATGGTGAAAAATATTATTTGAGAACTATTGGCACCGAGGGTCAGGGAAGTGATGAATACCCTAGTAGAACACCCTATAAAAACACAGCAACCTGCATTCCTTTAACACTTGGTTTTAAATATGCCTTCTCTCCAAAGATGAATGTGTTCGCAGAATTCAGGTATAGATTTACCAATACAGATTACCTTGACGATGTAAGCACAACCTATGCCCCTAAAGCATTTGCTGCAAATAGCATTGGTGCTACATTAAGTGATAGAAGTAGTGAATTGGGCTTGGCAATTGGACAAGAAGGAAGGCAAAGAGGCAATACTTTAGCTAATGATGCTTTTGCTACTTTTCATTTAGGTATATCGTTTAACTTTGAAGCATACAGGTGTCCTAATCAGAGTTACAGATACTAATTTTTATTCGATAGTAATCGCAAGTTTTATTCGTACGTTATAAGAGTCGTACGTCAAGCCTTCTTTATTGTGAGTTTTTCGGTAGTTTTAATTCGTAAGTTATCGTAAGTATTATTCGTGCATTCGTGGCTAATAAAATTATTTCCACTTGATAGTATTTATCAAATGCTTCATATCCTCCATTATAAAATCATTCACAATTTTTAATGAGTCTTCATTGGGTGTTGCATCAAAATATAAAGCACCACGCAAAAAATGCTTTGTGCTGTCTGTTATAAAAAATTGATTGCTTGTTGCTACATTACCCCCAAGCTGAAAAAACAAACCATGTGCGTTATTGTTTGTTTCTATTACGCTATCTTCTTTAAAGCTAGCCTTGCTGCTGTGTGCATCACTCAATCTAAAGCTGTGCCTAAGCAATGTATCTAAT
The DNA here is from genome assembly GCA_964477265.1 of uncultured Chitinophagaceae bacterium. GTDB lineage: Bacteria > Bacteroidota > Bacteroidia > Chitinophagales > Chitinophagaceae > CAIVPM01. The sequence goes on along the minus strand of CAYZDJ010000004.1, from coordinate 68,820 downwards.
TTATTTTTTCCTATTTCTTTATAGCTTACATAAATTTTTCCATTAAATGAAGGAAACTCAATATTAATCCACCATGGGTTTTCTGTTGCTTCCCCAAAAAAGCTGGAATCCTTTACCACATTGGCATACACAGGAAATTCAAATGTATATGGATAACCTTCTTTATTAAAGGTTTGATACTGGTGCTTTGGAAATTCAATTTTAAAATAGCCTTTGGGTTTATTAACTGGCTTGTGTTTACAAGCAGTAAAACCTGCCAGCAAAAAAAGAAAAAGAAAGTATTTAAAAATATTTTTTGCCTGCATGTGTTTGTATTAATGCTGTAAAGATTTGCCTTTAATTCTTAGTCGTTCTGCAAATAAACAAACAACAAAATAAAAAACAGAGAATGCAATTGTTAAAATTGTATCTGGAAGAGTATCGTAATAAACACTCCATGCACTTGGCATATAATCTCTAAATAAAGATGTATATAAAACAACTAGTTTATCAATATTCAAAAATATTATGAGCAGCAATATTGAAGCAATTGTTGCCCACACTTTAACCCTGAATTTCTTTTTCAAAAACAATAGCTGAAATAAAAATGCAAGCAATATTGTTCTTATTAAATTAGCATAACAATTAAAGGAATAACCCAGAGTTTTTGTTTGTGAAGCATTACACTCAATAGCTATATATACCTCATTAGCCAATGAAAGAAACAACAGTACTATAATAATTGCATTGGAAATATTTAAAAAACTTTGCCTTTGCTTTTTAAGTTTTTTTGCAAAAACAGACATGAACAAAAACACAATATTGGAATAAATATATGCAGAGAATATTTTATATAAAAGCCATGAAATCATTTCGATTAATATTGTTTGCCATATTTTGGTGATTAATTGACAAGCATTGGCTTTATAGTTACTTTAACTTTTTCAATCCTGTATTTTACAAGTGTTAAAACCGTAAATTCAAAATCGCCACATTCTACAACCTGCTGTGGCTTTGGTATCTCTCCAGCAATTTCCAAAACCAACCCTGCCAAAGAATCAGCCTCGCCTTTTACCACATCAAAAGTATCAACAGGCAATTCCATTGCTTTGCACACATCGTTAATCATTGTCTTTGCCTCAAAAATATAGTTGTTATCATCAAGCTTTTTAAATGTTGCTTCTTCTTCATCAAACTCATCTTTTATCTCGCCAATCACTTCTTCCAAAATATCTTCAAGCGTAACAATACCACTAGTTCCACCAAACTCATCTACAACAATTGCAAAGTGAATTCTTTTAGCTTGAAACTCTTGTAGCAAATCTTCAATCAATTTTTGTTCATGCACAAAAAAGGGTTGACGCATTAATTTTTTCCAGTCAAAATTTTCACTTTCGTTTAAATAAGGTATCAAATCTTTTGTATGAATCATTCCGACAACCTCATCTAAGTCTTCTTTAAACACTGGCAATCTGCTATAGTGCAACTCTTCTATGCGATGTGTAAGCTGATTAAACGTTGTATCAAAATCAACACCACTTACATCAAGCCTGCCTTTCATTATTTGCTTAACAGTAATGCTACCAAACTCAAGTATTCCTTTTAAAATATTTTTTTCATTTTCTTCTGGATAAGTAATATCTATGGCGTGGCTCATCTCTTCATTGGTAACTGCACTATTACTTTTATTGCTTAATCTTTTTTCAATACCATCTCCATATCCAACCAAAATTTTACTCAACGGTTTACACAAATAATTCATAGCATCAACAACGCCACTAACCTGATTGGCAAATCGAATATTATTTTGTGTAGCCATAACCTTGGGCATCACCTCACAAAAAAGTAATAAAACCGATGTTACAACAACCACCTTAATTAAAAATTCTATCCAAAAAAATTCTGGTTTTATATGTATATAACTGTCAAGTAAAAGATTTGAAATAACAATGATGGCGATATTGATAAAGCTATTGGCAATAAGCATTGATGCCAGTAATGTTTTAGGTTGTTCAAGCAGGGTTACAATTCTTTTGTAACCTATATCCTGCTTAGTTTTAAGCAATCCAATATCTTTATAGTTTAACGAAAAGAATGCAACTTCTGAACCGCTAATCATAAACGAAAAAGCCAATAAAACAAACAGGGATAAAAGGAGTATAGGCGTTGCCTGAGTATTAACTGCAAGAAAAATATATAAAACAGAATGATAGTCCAAAGCCAGAGGTTTAGTGAACAATATATCTTATAAAAAGATAAGCAAATGTATTGATTTTTTAATACGGTAAACTATCTCTTGCATCTGTTCCAAAATCATCAGTATCTTCTGTCGATTGTGAGCCATTTCCTTTTTTCTCAAGCATAATTAAATTATCGCCCACTATTTCGGTTGCAAATTTTTTATGTCCGTCTTTATCTTCCCAACTACGGGTTCTCAATCTTCCCTCAACATAAATAAGGCTTCCTTTGTGTAAATATTTTTGAGCCAGTTCTGCCAATCCACGCCAGTAAACTACAGTATGCCATTCTGTTTGAGATTGAAGTTTGCCATTTTTGTCTTTGTAGGTTTCTGTTGTTGCCAATGGAAATTTTGCAACAGGAATGTTTCCTTCAAGCATTTGAAACTCTGGATCTTTCCCCAGATTACCAATTAGCATTACTTTGTTTACGCCTCTCATAAGTTGTTGTTGTTAGGTGGCATAAAGTTAGGGACTTTGATATGAGAGCAAAATTTATTTTTATGTCATTTCGATTTGATAAGAAATTATGTAGTCTCCAAAATTATTTTGCATTTACTTTTTGCTCGCAGATAACACGGAAAACACAGAAAATATCTGTTCTATTAGTGTTATCTGTGAGAGATTATTGATACTTTACCAAATCTATTTTAACACTGAAAACATGCGTGTACAAAGGATTTGATTGATTGGCTAAATTAGTGAATGCATAATCGAAATGTGCATTTTTAAACATCAAAAAATTATCAAGTTTAAAACCTGCCCCTAAGCTTGGCTGAAAAATCCAAACACGTTTTTGATTGGTTGTATCGCCATCGCTTAAACCACGTTGAAAATTAGAAACACCAGCACGTAAAAAAACTGTTTTATCATAGCTTGCCTCTATACCAAGGTTGGGGTCTATGTTTATAATATTTGAACTTACTAAAGAATTTCTTTGCCCATCAAAAGTTAAATTCAAATTAGCTTCGGCATATAAATTTATTTTATCATTAATTGTAAATTCTTTGCCTGCACCCAATATTAAACGTGGTGCTGTAAGCTCTGTACTTTTTGTAGGAATATCATTTTTTGTAGCATATAAAACTTCTTTTTCTCTATCTGTAAAAGTAAAGCTCCATGCGTTGAATGTTGTAGTGGCATCACGCAATACTGCTGCAAATTTCCATTTATCTTTATGGTAAACAGCACCAAAGTCTAAACCAAAGCCCCAGGCTGTGGCAAAGCTTCCTACCTTGCGATGAACAATTTTTATATTGCCACCAAGACTAAATAAACTGTTCTTTGTTTGCTTTACAATTTGAGAATAAGACAATAATACAGCAGCATCTGCACTGCTAAAAGATGAGATATTATTGTAATCTAAACTACCATCTGGATTTACTAAATACAATGTGTTGGGAATATCATCAACAGCAAAACGCAAATATGTTATAGCAAGTGTTTTGTTATCATTTTTTGTAGGTAAAGCAAGACTTGCAAAGTCGTATTTGCCAATACCTGCAAAATAATTGGCGTGCATATAACCCAATTGTGTATTGGTTTTTACCAATGTTAATGCTGCTGGATTCCAATAGCCAGCATAAGCATCGCTAACACTTGCAATTTGAGCACTACCCATTGCTAAACCTCGTGCACCTGCTCCAATATTTAAAAACTCGTTGCTGTATTTTCTAAACTGACTATAAGAATTTGATACAAAAAACAACGCTGCACAAAAAACAATTCTATTCAACTTCATAAAATAAATTGAGTGTAAAAGTAAGTGTTAAGATTGATTGCCACGAAGACACAAGGTTACAATGTTTAATACTACTTACTTTTCTTTCTTTTGTTTAAAGTAAAAATTTCTTCAGGTAAATATGGTGTATTGTTTATTGGTAAATTTTTATTGGGAATTTTTGGCTTTTTAGGTGTTGTGTTTTGGGGTGGATTAAGAAAGGGTGACTTTAAATACTCTTCAATAGGGTTTATATAAATATTCCCTGATATAAAAATCTCTGGTGGTGGCTCTACTGGAAAACTAAACATACCCATAGTTGTTCGTGAGAAGATAACTATACTGTTGGTATCGGTTATGATGGTACTTCCAATATTCATATTTGTATCAATACATAGATGCAAACTATCTGGTTTTGTTGTATCGTTTGTATTTTCAATATCAAAACTATCAAGAACTCCGTCACCCATTATAAAACTTTTTTCTTTATGTAAAGTATCAGCTTGTTTAGTAGAATCCAACACTGGCAGGCTGTCGATAGATTGTTGTGTTTGTGCAAGGCTTACATCTATACTAAATAATTGTACTCCAAAACATATCATAAACACCACAAGAAATTTTTTCCACCTAGCAATTTTGCTATGCAAAATATTTTGTGGCAATACAATTTTTATTCTATCTATTTGATGATTGTAAAATCTGCCACATGTTTCTTTACCAATATTTTTTATTAAATAATTCTTTACTTCATCATCACTCAAAACGCTAAAATCAACAACATCTTTTTTACAACTATTGCAATGCCTGCCCACTTCTGTTGGTTGCATTGTATCCCAATTTTTGGTGCAGGGTTTTGTAATTAATATTTTGTATTGGTTGCTGGGCATTTTATTTTTTTACAGGTAATTCACCAAAAATAATTTCTGCTTCTTTGTTTTTTACTTTCACTTTAACACTTCCTTTTCCATTTGGTTTCATTCCCCAACTTTCTTGTAAGTCTGTATTTATTTTTAGTAGAGTTATAGTATTTTTTTTTAGTGTGTCATTTTTAATTTCATCTTCTAAATATTTTACTCCTTCTTTATATCCAAATTTTTTACCTGCATACTTTGCCCAATAAACAACAACGTAATAGTTTGTTTGTGGCAATTCACTAATTACTGTTTTTTTGTTTTGATAATTGTAGCAACTGTCTAAAATTTTTTGCAAGTTTGTTTCTCCTTTATCTACTTTAAAGCTATCTAATTTTCCTTCCAAAAAATATTCAAAAATTAATCCACTACATTGTGCAGCACCAATAAATTCAAGCATTTCGCCTTTTTTGTTATAAATATCAAAACCACTAATTCCTTTTGTTAACCAACGAATTGCTGTTGCAGAATCTGCTTGTGCAATAAAACTATTACTTGTATCAAATTTATTTTTTAATTGAAATTCTTGTATCGATTTTGTGTTCTCAACTTTAGCGTCTTTTATCAATGTATTCATAATAATTGATTTGCAAGACGTGAGAGAAATAATACAAATGAGTAAGTAGAGAATTTTTTTCATTCGGTTTTGTTTGGCTTAGCTTTTATCAAGTTTTCAACTCTATAAAAGTTTGAAAGGAATACTCAAAACTATTCAATCAATTCTTAATAAAAACCTAAAATAAATATGCATATTTATTTTAGAAGAACACTAATTTTTAGTAAAACGTAATACTGCCATTTGCCAACTAATTTTACCTTCCTTGTAAGGAATTTTGTAGCTTTTAACTAATTTTAATTTACTAAATATTTTAATAATCTCTTCGGTAGTTAAATGTTTTCTTTTACAATATTTGTCATATTCATGACCCTCAAATGGTTCTGGTTCTACGATAATTAACTCACCATCGTTTTTTAATATTCTTGTTAATTCGCTAACCATTTTTTCTACGTTGGTAAATTCGTGAACAGTCTTGCGACACAATACTTTTTTATACGAATTGCTTGGCAGGGGAATACTATCTTCAAAGCCAGCTACAAATTGATACTTTTTTTTCATCCCCCTTAGCGTTTTTGATACACAGGATTGTGTATTCATTTGTTTGTTTTTTACATAGTTTGTAAATTCAGGTAAATCCTCAAGAATAAAGTACATTGAAGGATATTTGTATTCAATAAATTCTGTCATAAAACCCCAGTTGCAACCAATATCAACAAGGGTATCAATACCGTTTAAGTTATATGCCTCTATTTCATCATTTAATGTGGGGTATGCTCTAAAATTAAGTTTTGCAGATGAGCAAGATGATACTATAAAAATAATTGTTACACAAACAATACAGATTATTTTCATGACAGGTTTTTATATTGGTTTCAAAGATATTATTTGCAAATAATAATTTTTTGATTTTGTATTATAGATGACCACAACTCAACTCTTTTATATTTGCACACTTTCAAAAGTTTAACGTTTCAAGTCTAAGGTTTCAAGTTATCATAACCTTAAACATCAAACCTTAAACCTTAAACAAAAAAATATGTTTCAAAATTTACAAGAACGCTTAGAAACCGCTTTTAAAAATATTAAGGGTCAGGCAAAAATTACTGACTTGAATGTTGCCAATACAATTAAAGATATTAGAAGAGCTTTAATTGATGCTGATGTAAACTTTAAAATTGCAAAAGAATTTACCGATAAGGTTAAAGAAAAAGCTGTTGGCACAAAGGTGTTAAATGCCATTAACCCAAGCCAGCTAATGGTAAAAATTGTGCAGGATGAGTTGACAGAATTAATGGGTAGCGAACCTTCAGAATTCAACGTTACTGGGCATCCTGCTGTTATTTTAATTGCAGGTTTACAAGGTAGTGGTAAAACAACTTTTACTGGTAAGCTGGCAACTTATCTTACTTCTCAAAAAAAGAAAAATGTATTAATGGTTGCCTGCGATATTTATCGTCCTGCCGCCATTGACCAGTTAACTGTGCTTGCAGAACAAATTGGTGTTGATATTTATAAAGAGCCAGAAAGCAAGGATGCTGTTGCCATTGCACTAAATGCCATTAAAGAAGCTAAGGCAAAAAATAAGAATGTTGTTATTATAGATACTGCTGGTCGCCTGGCTGTTGATGAAGTAATGATGCAGGAAGTTGCAGATATTAAAGCTGCTGTAAAGCCTACTGAAATTTTATTTGTTGTAGATAGCATGACAGGGCAAGATGCTGTAAACACAGCAAAAACATTTAATGACAGATTAGATTTTAGTGGTGTTGTATTAACAAAATTAGATGGTGATACAAGAGGTGGTGCTGCACTTTCAATTCAATACACTGTAAATAAGCCAATCAAGTTTATGAGCAGTGGCGAAAAGATGGATACGCTTGATGTGTTTTATCCAGACAGGATGGCTCAACGTATTTTGGGAATGGGTGATATTACCTCTTTAGTAGAAAAGGCACAACTGCAATACGACGAAGCTGAAGCTAAAAAATTAGAGAAAAAAATTCGCCAGAATAAATTTGACTTCCAGGATTTTCTTGACCAGTTGCAGCAAATAAAAAAAATGGGTAACATTAAAGATTTAATGGGAATGATACCTGGCGTTGGTAAAGCAATTAAAGATGTTGATGTAAGCAACGACAGCTTTAAAGGCATTGAAGCAATGATACAAAGTATGACACCTGCAGAACGTAGCAACCCTGATTTAATTAATCCTTCTCGCAAAGCACGTATTGCTAAAGGAAGTGGCAAAAAATTAGAAGAAGTTAATGCCTTTATGAAACAGTTTGAGCAAATGAAACAAATGATGAAAATGATGAACAATATGCCAATGGGTGGTTTTCCTGGAATGAAAGGAATGAGAAGATAAAAAGCTTGATTAGTTCTTTAAAATTAGTCAGAGAAAATTCACCTCAGATAATTTTAGCTAATACATAATTAATAAAGAACCCACAAAATTTTGTGGGTTCTTTTTATTTACAATGTTTTCAATAGAAATATTTCATTATACAATTTGCTTTGATTATACATTTGTATTTCAAACCAACATTCACTTTTGTGGGCAAGCATATTAACAAGGTTACCGCAGCAGGATTACTTATTGCTTTAGGAATTATTTACGGTGACATAGGAACCTCTCCTCTATACGTTTTAAACGCTATAATCAAAGACAAAGTAATTACAGAACAGCTTATACTTGGTGGTTTGTCGTGCATTATATGGACACTTACTTTACAAACAACCATAAAATATGTAATACTTACCCTGCAAGCAGACAACAAAGGTGAAGGAGGTATTTTTAGTTTATATGCTTTGGTAAGGCGTAGAAGAAAATGGCTTGTAATACCTGCAATGCTTGGTGGTGCAGCACTTTTAGCAGATGGAATGATTACTCCTCCAATCTCTGTAACATCAGCAGTTGAGGGTTTGAAGCAATTGCCAAAACTAGGCATACAAGAAGGTAGCCCAACCATTATTTATATTGTTATTGGTATTTTAACTGTTTTATTTTTACTTCAACAATTTGGCACAACTTCTATTGGCAAATTATTTGGACCCCTAATGGCTATTTGGTTTTTTATGCTTGCTGGTCTTGGTATCATGCATATAGATTTATCAATTTTTAGAGCATTTAACCCTTACTACGCATACGATTTATTGGTTTATTATCCTCAGGGATTTTGGATAATGGGTGCTGTATTTTTATGTACTACTGGTGCCGAGGCATTGTATAGTGATTTGGGACATTGTGGTAAAAACAATATTAGATACAGTTGGATTCTTGTAAAAATTTGTTTAATAATAAATTATCTAGGGCAAGGTGCATGGTTGCTTTCAACACGTGCCAATACTGTGGTTAGTGATGGAATGATAAGTCAGGGTTTTAATCCTTTTTATGGAATAATGCCTCAAGAGTTTAAATTGATAGGAATTATTGTTGCCACAACAGCAGCTGTAATTGCAAGCCAGGCTTTAATCACAGGTTCATTTACTTTAATTGCAGAAGCCATGCGATTGAACCTTTGGCCAAAATTAAAAGTATCTTTTCCTACAGATGAGAAAGGACAAACCTATATACGTGGTATAAACTGGATGTTATTTGCTGGCTGTGTTGCCATTGTTTTGTACTTTAAAAGTTCAAGTGCTATGGAGGCTGCGTATGGCCTTGCTATTACTTTGTGCATGATTAGTACATCTATTTTATTTGCCAATTTTTTGGTAAGTCACCGGGCATCAAAAGGGTTAATTTATGTTTATTTGGTTGTTTATTTATCTATTGAAATTTGTTTTTTAATAGCCAATTTAGATAAGTTTCCACATGGTGGCTTTATAGCTGTAATTGTTGGTGGTGGCTTGTTTGCAGTAATGTATGTGTGGTATAGAAGCAGAAAAATTAAAAACAGGTATGTTGAGTTTGTAAGGCTGCAACACTATGTTCCTCAAATAAAACAATTAAGTGAAGATGTATCTATACCTAAATATGCTACACATTTGGTTTACATGACAAGTGCCAACCACAGTAAAGAGATTGAACATAAAATCATCTATTCTATTTTAAACAAAAAGCCAAAACGTGCCGATATTTATTGGTTTGTACACGTTGATGTGCTTGATGAACCAAATACTTGTGAATATACAGTTGACCATATTGTTGCCAATGATATTATAAGGGTTGAGTTTAGATTAGGCTTTAGAGTTGAGCAAAAGATAAACCTGATGTTTAAAAAAGTGGTGCAAGATTTAATGGCAAATAAAGAAGTTGATTTTACAAGCAAATATGAAACTGGTGAAAGAAATGGTGTTACAGGAGATTTTCAATTTGTGGTACTAGAGAAGTTTTTAAGCCAGGATAATGAATTGCCTTTTATTGAACGCGTAATAATGAAACTATACTTTTGGTTAAAGGAAATAAGCCTTAGTGAAGAACGTGGCTTTGGTTTGGATGCAAGCAATGTAACTGTTGAGAAATTTCCATTGATAGTTGCACCTGTGCAGCAGTTAAAATTAAAGAGGGTTTATTAAACCTTTTTAATAACTGTTGATTGCTTTAAATCAATAACTATTGTATTATTCCATTTGTCGTGCCATGGTTCTGGAGCACCATTTCCACCCAAAGCACTAAATGGTTCAAATGGAACTGCACGGCTTAATCCCCTTGCAAATGCTGTTGCTGAAGAAATATTTGTACCATCTAAATTTACAGCCTTTGTTCCAGTAATAAATTTTCCAATACTTCTGCCCTTAAATAAAGTTTCTACCAATCCCATAAAAATTCCAAACAAAGCCATTGTAAGAATTATATCTACAAAAGGATTGATATTGCTTAATCCTTCAAGTTGAATACCAAGAAAGTAAAACAAGAAGCCTAATAAATAGAGAAAGCCCATAAAAACCAACCTGTCAATAATTAAATTAAGCAGCCTTTTTCCCGAGTGTGCTTTAACTAAAATATTATCTAAGTCGGTTAGTAAATGTTCTTGTTGTGATGTTTCCATGATGTGTTTGTTTTAGTATTGCTAAAATAAATGTTTCATGCATTCATTGCATACTAAAATAAACTTTTCTTTCTTCTTCCACCAATACCCAATACACCTAAAAGTCCACGTGTTATTACGCTTGCAGCAGTTCTTCCAACTTGCTTTACAATTGGATTATCGAAAAAGCTTGTTTCCTTTGCTTCGGCTTTTTTATCTTCTTTTTCCTGTTTAATTTCCTCTTCTTGTTGTGTTGCTGCTTCTATTTTCTTGGTTAAAATTTCATAAGCACTTTCATTGTCCACTACTTCGCTGTATTTCTTTACAAGCTTACTTTTAGTTACTAAGCTATCAATTTCATTGTCTGTCAAAACATCCATCCTGCTGCGTGGTGGGCAAAGCATTGTATGCACCAATGGTGTTGGAATTCCTTTTTCATTTAATAAAGTAACAAAGCCTTCGCCAATGCCCATTTGCGTTAGCAACTCATCTGTTTTGTAATACTCAGTTTCAGGAAAATTTTCTGCAGCCGTTTTGATGGTTTTTCTGTCAGCAGCAGTAAATGCACGTAAAGCGTGTTGCACTTTTAAACCCAATTGTGCCAATATGCTTGCAGGAATATCCTGTGGGTTTTGTGTACAAAAGAAAATGCCAATACCTTTACTTCTTATCAATTTTATTACAGTTTCTATTTGTTGCAGCAATGCAGTTGTTGCTTCCTGAAAAACCAAATGTGCCTCATCAATTATCAAAACTAATTTTGGTTTGTCAAGGTCGCCTTCTTCTGGGCAGGTTGCATACAATTCTGCCAATAACTGCAACATAAAAGTGCTGAACAATTTTGGGCGATTCTGCATATCCATCACCCTTAAAATATTTATCATTCCTCTACCATCATCACTTATCCTCATCAGTTCATCCACCTCAAAACTCCTTTCTCCAAAAAACACATCTGCACCTTGTTGTTGCAATTCAATAATCTTTCTAAGTATTGTGCCTGTTGAGCTTGATGAAATATTGCCATATTGTTTTTGCAATTCATCTTTGCCTTCATTGCTGATGTATTGCAATACTTTTATAAAATCTTTTAAGTCCACCAAAGGCATTGCATTGTCGTCACAATATTTAAAAATCATTGCCACCAATCCTTCCTGTGTATCATTTAAGTTTAAAATTTTGCTCAATAAAATTGGTCCAAATTCAGTAACAGTAGCCCTTAACCTCACACCCTTTTCATCACTTAAAGTATATAATTCTGTAGGGAAAGATGATGGTGTGTAAGTAATATTCAAGTGCTGGCAACGTTCATTAATCTTATCATTGGCAACACCAGCAGCTGCAATACCACTCAAGTCTCCCTTAATGTCCATCAATACCACAGGCACACTGTTATCACTCAAAGCCTCACTAATCATTTGCAAGGTTTTGGTTTTACCAGTACCTGTTGCACCAGCAATTAAACCATGCCTGTTCATTGTTTTTAATGGTAAATACACATCAGCATTTGGCACTACCTTGCCATCAAGCATTGCCACACCAATTTTTACTTTATCGCCTTTAAATGTGTAGCCTGTGTTTACTGTTTGGATGAATTGTTCTTGACTCATAATTATTTTAATGCGTTACAAACTTAAAGTACAAAAACTTATTTTTGGTTATGCAATACCGAGAAAAAATTTTAGAACTCATTTTTGATGAAGATGATGATGCTATACTTAAATGGGTTAAAACACAACCAGTAATTGAGCAGCCAGATATTTTAAGAGAATATCGTTTAATATGCATTGAATTGATAGAAGCAAGAGGCGAAGAAGTGCCTAAAGAAATTTTTGATGCCTTGGAACAAAAAACTGAAAACTATGAAGACGCTATTTTAAATGAGCAATTAGCCAGCTTACAATATGACCTTGCAGTTAAAGAAAGAGACAAAACTATTGAGGAAGCCTGGGTTGCATACGAAGAATTAATAGACGAAATAAGATTGAGTATAGAGACTAACAGAGACGATAAAGAAATAATGATAAATTTAGCTAAACAGTTTATAGAAAACGAAAAACAAAATAATATATATGAGCCTGAAAGATGGGCAGGCATTGAAGAATATTTGTAATAAAAACTACTTATAATTGATTGATAATTGCTATGCAATAAAGTTAAAACAATAAACCACCAGCCCAATCTATAGCATATTTTGCTTTTTGAAACTTGAACTGCAACTCAATTGTTTTTTGCTGTGCCTCAAGCAACTTATTTTCTCTGCTGTTTAAAATAAATAAAGTGCTTTCGCCATTGCTAAATTTAAGTTGTTCGTTTTTGTATAAGCTGCTGTAATTATTAACAGCTTGCTGTGCCAATGACAGTTGCTTTTGCAGTTGCAAAAAATCGTTGTAGTAGCTGAAAATTTTATTTTGTATTTGAATTTTTTTATAGTTCAATTCCAACTGCGTTTCTGTAATTTTCAATTTAGCTTTTCGTACCTCGCCCCTGCCTTCTCTTAAAAAAATAGGAAACTTAAAGTCTATGCCCCATTTATAATTGTTTTGAATGGAAGCACTGTTAAAACCATTGAATACAGTATAATCTTTATTCAATAAATTGGCCTTAGCATTAATGTAAGGCAGCAGGTTTTGTTTCTTCAAACGTTGCTCTACCTGCAAAGCGTCTATTTTAAAATTATAATACTTAATGGCAGGACTTTGCTGCAATGCAGTGTTTACAATAGTTTCAGCATTTGGGTTAAAGGTTACCCCATTTGTTGCAACCGGCTTTGTATTGCTTTCAATTACAACAGTACTATCTTTTTCGTTCCATAAAAATGTGGAAGCTTCCAGCCTTGCATTGATTAATTTAAGGTAAGCATCTGCTTGTTGCATTTGTATGTTTTGCAGTTGTGTAAAGGCTTCAAGCGTATCCATTGGACTCCTATCTCCATTGCTTGCTGCTATTTTTATAAGCCTTAGTCTGTCATTGCTTATCTTAACATAATTGTTGTAAATAGAATATAGCTGCTGGGTTGCAAACCAATGTATATAGGCAGTGTAGGCATCATACAACAAATTATTCAACACCATTAATTTTTCCTGCTCGCTCTGGTTTCTATAAATTTTGGCTTGTTGCAAGGCTGCCCTTCTTTTATCTATTATTAACCCTTTTGCCAATGGAACTTCAAAACCAAAATAACTGCTTTTGCCTGGTGTAAGTTCGCTGCTCATTCTATCGCCACCATTATTTTCAATTCCTGTTTTTATGTTGCCAATAGGCAAAGGAATTTTAACTTCTGGGTTATAATAGTAGTAATAACTTTTTTCGTTAAGTGTTTTGCTGGCTGCATCAATGTTAATGGTTGGGTCAAATTCTCCCTTTGCAATCAACAAATCTGCCTTTGCTTTTTCAACAATAATATTGGCTTGTTTTGCAACTGGATGGTATTGCTTTACCTGACTTATAAAAGCCTCTAAAGACAACTCTTTTTCCTGTGCAATAAGCCTTGTGCTGCATACACACATTACAGCAACGATGAGTTTTAGTTTCATCTATTTTGACTTTTCTTCTTTTTGTTTAACGTCTGTTTTTGGTTTGTAATATTCTGGTGGAAAGCCATTGATATTTCGCCACAACTCATATCCAACTTTTACATCTTTCAGCAATGCAATACCTTTTGCACCCCCACCAATTTTAAGGTTTTGTGGCCACGGCTTTTGGTTATTGCTCGAGTCTTCAGCAACCAGCACCCTAAATTTTCCATTACTGCTGATATTGGTTTCTACAGCAGCAATTTTTCCACAAAAAGTGCCATAACTGCTGTTGGGCCAGCCACTAAAAACTATAGCAGGAAACCCATCGAAAATAAAACGCACTTTTTCTCCAACATGTACTAATGGCAAATCCATTGGCTCCACAAACATTTCAACTGCATAGTGCGTGTTAATAGGCACAATCTGCACCATCATTTCACCTTCCTTAACAAACTCTCCAATACCTGCTTTTTTTGCCTTAATAACCTGACCGTTTTGTGGTGCAATAATGTAGTATAACTTATTTCTTATATCGTAGTTGGCATACACATTTTGCAGCTTGGCAATGTCAGCCTCGGCAGTGGCAAGGTTTGCCAACGAACTGTATTTATCTCCTTCGGTTTTCGAAATTTTATCTACATATTCCTGCACTACGCTGTTCTTTTCAATCCTGTAATTAATTAACTCCTGCCTTGCTTGTGCCAATTTATTTTCAGCACCAATTTTTTTTGCAAAACCATTCTGGTAATTGGCTCTTCTTTTTTCAAAATCAACTAAAGAAATAGCACCACTGTCAAGCATTATTTTACCAGCATCTAATTGGCGTTTATAAATATTAAGTTCATTGTTATAAGCCACTACATCATTACTATCACTAATAATTTTAAAAACCTGTTGCTTTATTTTATTATCTATCATTGATAGCTTTAATTCCTGTGCCTGCTGCTGTGCAGTAATTTGTGTGTTGGCTGTTTGTGCCTTGTTTTTATAGCCTTCTGCACTTTGCTTTTTTGATTGCAACTGTTGCTGTGTTCTGTTCAATAATTCAGGATCGAAATAATCCACCTTCACCTCTCCAAGCTGCAAAATGGTATCACCTTTTTTAACATAATCTCCTTCCTTAACATACCATTTTACAATACTTCCACTCAATACTGTGTTCAATTCCTGTGGCCTGTCTTCTTGTTTTAAAGTAGTGATTGAACCACTGGCTTTAATGTTTTGTGTCCAGGGTAAAAACATTACAATAAAGCAAATAATTGAAATGGCAATTAACCATCTTTTTACACTGCTGTGTTTATCAACCCTGTAAATTTTTTTATAAGATTGTAATGAATCCTGCTGCGATAGCTCGTCAATATTGTGTTGTAATATTTCCATTGTATTGCATTAATTCTTTTTTAAGTTAATCACCATATCACATTGTTTTTTTATCTCCTCGTCTTCTGATGTTATAATAATGGTTGCGTTATTATCCTTTTGCAAATAATCAACAAGTGCAACTATTTCCTGTGGTTCTAAATTGTTAAAAGGGTTTTCGAGTAACAGCAACCTGTGCTTACCCACCAATGCCCTTACCAATAAAATTTCCTGCCTAATGTTGGCATTTAACCTTTTGCCTTGTGTATCAAGGGTAGCATCATATCCATTTTTATAAGTCTTAATAAAGTCTTTCAGGTTAAGCCTTTCAGCCAATTTGTTTACATCTTCAATAGATATATCAGTATTGCCCATTGTAAGGTTTTCCAATAGTGTCCCATTAAAAATATCCTGAAGGCTAAGTAGTATGCCTGTTTGAGAACGAAGGCTTCTTAAATTGTAATTGCCAATAGGTATATTATCTATAAGCACAGCACCAGAAAAATTAGTGAAAGCTCCTGTAAGCAACCTTAGTACTGAAGATTTTCCTGAGCCTGAAACACCACTAAGGCAAACCATTTGCCCTGCATTAACCTTAAAAGAAATATTCTTTAACACCTGTGTATCTTCATAACCAAAATTTACATTCACAAATTCTATATCCACACCTTTATTTGTTAAAGGCAACTCCCTTGTGCCACTTTTCTCTACTTCACTATCTACAACTTTGCTTAATTTTTGAATTGATGTTAGCGTATCATACACTTTATCCAAACTGCTTATTAGTTTTTCAACACTACTCATTATAGCAAGTATTACAATATCTGCAGCTATAAACTGACCAACGTTTATCTGGTTATCTATCACCAAAAAACTACCAACAATAAGCATTGCAGCAGTAATGATAATTTTAAAACTGATTAAACTCCAGAATTGTGTAAGCAATATTTTAAAGTGAGAAGTTCGTGCATCCAAATAACCACTCACCAGCTTATCTGCCTTTTGCAAATGAAGATTAGTATGCTTGCTATACTTAAAAGATTTTATAACCCTTGCCATTTCCTCAAGCCAGCTTGCAATGGCATATTTATAATTGCTGGCTGCAACACTTGTTGCCAAACCCTGTGGTGACGTGAATTTTATGATGGCAATGAGTATAACAATAAGAAACAAACCAAAACCAATAAAAATAGGATGATAGAAAGAAAGTAGTATTAAGCCAAATACAATTTGTATAACAGCAGCAGGAACATCTAGTAAAATTTTTTCTAAACTTTTGGTTAATGATGGTGCATCAAAATACCTGTTCACCAATTCTGGTAAGTAATATTTATCTAATTTTTCAATGTTAAGGTGAGGTAGTTTGTTGGCAAATTCTAACGAGTAGCGTGTGAATATTTTTTGCTTTACTTTTTCTGTTATCTGCATTTGCCTTACTTGTACCAAACCATTTATAAATACACCTCCCACAACAATTATTATTAATACAAAAATGGATGTGGACAATGTGCCTGCTGTTACAAAATTGATGATAGTTTGTATGCCTAATGGCAAAGACAATGCAATCAATCCACCAAAAATGGCAAAAAAGTAAATGCTATAAATATCCTTTTTATCAAGTTTTAAAATCCTGAATAAACTTCTTACAGATTTGAATAAACTTTCCTGTGCGTTTTGTTCCATAATTGATTAGTAGATACAAGCAAAGATATATTTCACAGTAAAGGTTATTTATATGTTTAGAAAAAGTTTATAATAAAATTATCCAACAAGCCCTGCAGCTTTGCTTATTTCCAGCATCCTGTCAATAGGTTTTTTGGCTGCAAGCCTCAGTGTTTCATCCATAGTAATTTCTGGTGTTTCGTATTGCATACAGATATACAATTTTTCAAGCGTATTCAGCTTCATATAAGGGCAGTCGTTGCAAGCACAACTATTGTTGGGTGGTGCAGGAATAAATGTTTTATTTGGACTTGCCTGTTGCATTTTATGCAATATACCGGTTTCGGTAGCTACAATAAATTCGTTGCAAGAGCTGGTTTGCGAATATTTTAAAAGCTGTGTTGTGCTGCCAATAAAGTCTGCAATATTCAGTAAAGGCTCTTCGCATTCAGGATGTGCAATTAATTGTGCATTTGGGTGGCGAACTTTTAGTTTAGTAATTTTTTCCAGACTAAATATTTCATGCACCATACAAGCACCATTCCACAGCAACATATTGCGTCCTGTTTTTTTATTGAGGTATGCACCTAAATTTTTATCTGGTGCAAAAATTATTTTCTGGTCTTTTGGCAGGCTGTTTAAAATTGCTTCAGCATTACTTGAAGTACAGATAATATCGCTCAATGCTTTTATTTGAGATGTGCAGTTAATGTATGATATGACCAAATGGTCAGAATGTTTGTCTTTAAAAGCCTTAAAAATATTTTCAGGTGCAGAGTCAGCCAAACTGCAACCAGCCCTTAAATCGGGTAATAACACCTTTTTTGTAGGGTTAAGGATTTTTGCTGTTTCAGCCATAAAATGAACGCCAGCAAAAACAATGATGTCAGCATTTGTTTCTGCAGCTTTTTGTGCAAGGCCCAGACTGTCGCCAATATAATCAGCCACATCCTGTATATCTGGTTCCTGGTAATAGTGTGCCAGCACTATGGCATTTTTTTCTTTCTTTAAATTGTTGATGGATGCAAATAAATCCAATGTTGCATCCAACTCAATATTATAAAAACCTTCCTTTTCAACTTTTGATAAATCAATGTTCATATCTCAACTAATAGTATTTAATATTATATTTATATATAAACACTTATTACTATTACAAGTGTTAATTTATGGATAACTTAGTTACCCACACGCGGCAAATGTATTTAACTAACAGTTATCAACTTTAATTCACATTTTTATTGCCATCATAATTTATAGCCAATAATCAATCTGGGTAAATATTTCAACAATATCAAATCAAATTTTTAACATGCCTTAACAACAAAACACACAGAGTTTATTTTTTGGTGTTAACTAATTATTAACTGTTAATTAAGCTGTGGTAAAATGGAAGTAAAAAGCCAACATTGTTGAATTTTAAGAAATATTGGAAACTTATTCCACAACTTTCCACAAAACCAAAGGTAAAATTTGAGTTTATACACTATAAGCTTAGGCTATTAACGTTTGTGTGTTAATAATGCACTTTAGTAATTTATTTTGCTATTTAAAAGCAAGCGTATTTTTAATAAAATTAATCTGCTATAACCTTTAACCAATTTGAATTATAATAGTTTATTCACAATTTGTTCAGTATTGTATTTCCCCTATTTTCGCAAACCTAAAAAAATAACAGTATAAAATTATGTCTATTATTCAAAGTATTCGCGATAAAGGAGCCTGGATTATTGGTGTTGTAATTGCGTTGGCATTAATTGCATTTATATTACAAGATGGCCTTATGAAAAGAGGAACCATATTTGGCAGTTCATCAAACATTGCTAATGTTAATGGTGTATCTATTAGTAAAGATGAGTTTGTTGAGAAAATAGACAACATAACTAAGGCAAACCCACAACAGCAAAGGGATGCAATTGTAAACCAGCTTTTTGATCAGGAAGTAAATAATATATTATTAGAGCAGGAGTTTGAGAAAGCTGGCATTGCTTGCACAGATAAACAATTGAGCGAAGAAATGTTTAAACCAAACTCAATTTTCGTTCAGCAATTTAAAAATCCTGAAACAGGAATTGCAGATCCTGAACAAGCTAAACAATGGTTCAGGGATTATAAAAAAAGTCCAAAGGAAGAAGTTAAAGCCCAACTTTTAGAATTGATAAAAGCTACTATTTTAAATGCAAAGAGAACAAAATATACTGCATTTTTTAATCACGCTGCATATGCACCAAAATGGTTAGTTGAAAAACAACAAGCAGAAAGCAATGCATTTTCTTCTTTAAGTTATGTAGCAGTTCCATATACTTCAATTGCAGACAGTACAGTAAAAGTAACTGATGATGAAATTGTAGCTTATGGAAAAAAACACAGCAAGTTGTATGAAAAAGACGAAGAGACAAGAAGCGTTCAATTTGTAAGTTTTGATGCGTTGCCAAGTGTTGCAGACAGTGCAAGTGCAAAAGCAAAGGTTGAAACAAAAATGGCAGAATTTACAGCAGCAACCGATGTTGTAAACTTCTTCAGCAAAAACCTTTCTGAAATGCAATATTATAATGGACATATTGCAGGTACGCAAATTCAACAAAGGGTAAAAGATACTTTATTAAAATTATCAAAAGGAGCTGTATATGGTCCTTATTTAGATGGAAATAATTATGTAGCTGCTAAAATGGTTGATATTGTTTCTATGCCAGACAGTGCAAAAGTTCGTCATATATTGGTTAAAACAAAAGGAAGAAACCCACAGACGAATGAAGAATATACAATGAGAGATGACAGCACAGCAAAACACATGTTGGATACAATTGTTATGAAACTTAAAGCAGGAGCCAACTTTGACAGTTTATGCCTTAAAAGCAGCGAAGATGAAGGAAGTTCTAAAAAAGGCGGTGTATATGATTATTTTGCTTCAGGCAGAATGGTAGCAAGTTTTAATGATTTTGCTTTTACACACAAGGTTGGAGACAAGGATATTGTTAAAACAGAATTTGGCTACCATTATATAGAAGTATTAGGACAAAAAGGAACAACACAAGGTTACAATATTGCATACTTGGCAAAACCAATACAAACAAGCACAGAAACAGATGTTGCTACAAAAGCAGCAGCAACCAAATTAATTTCTTCAATTAAAAACAGAAAAGATTTTGATACAGAAGTTGCCAAATTGCAAAAGTCATCTATGCAAGCAGATAACATTAAAAAAGAAGATTATAATGTTAGCAATTTAGGTAACAATAAACAAATGGTAAGGTGGGTTTATAAGCAAGATGTTGGTGATATTACAGAAGAACCATATCAGTTTAACAACAGCAAATATGTTGTAGCTATTATTACTGCTGTTAATAAACCAGGCTTGCCAGGTGCTTTAGCATTAAGACCAATGGTTGAAGGTCTTGTAAAAAATGAAAAGAAAGCAAAACAGCTTATTGATAAAATGAAAGGTTCTACACTTGAGGCAATGGCAGCAGCAGCTGGCACACAGGTGAACAGGTTAGATACTTTCTTAGCTGCAAATCCATATGTTGCTATAGTTAACAATGACAACAAGTTTACAGGTGCTGCGTTTAATGCAGGCAATAAAACAAAAATTACTGAGCCAATAGCTGGTCAAGGTAGTGTATTTGCTTTGCGTGTAGATAATATTGGTGCAAAACCAAGTGCTACACCAGTAGACCCTGCACAAACAGCTAATATGCTGAATGCAACTATTAAAAATTCAGTTTACAGAATTACAGGTGAAGTGCTTAAAAAAGCAGCAAGCATTACAGATAACAGAAGCGAAATATTTTAAAAAAATAAGCATAAAAAAAGAGCTATCAATTTTGATAGCTCTTTTTTATGGTACTGGGTCGTAGCCACTGCCACCCCAGGGATGACATTTTGAAATGCGTTTAACTGTTAAATAAAAACCTTTAAACGCACCGTGTTTTTTAAATGCTTCCAAGCTATAATGAGAGCAGGTTGGTGTGTACCTGCATTTGCTACCCATTAATGGCGATATGCCATACTGATATATTTTAATAAGAAAAATAAAGGGATAACTTAATATTTTAGACAACATTTTCATTAGTGTAAATGGTATTAAGTTTATCTAATACTTTAATCATTTTATTGTCAATAGCCATTCTATTTTCAGGCATTGTTTTATCTATAAATAAAATAAAAAAATGCAATTGCTTATTTGTAATGTTTTGATGAATAGGAAGTTTATTTAACCTGTAAGCCTCTCGTAGCAGGCGTTTTATTCTGTTTCTATCTGTAGCGTTTTTAAAATTTCTTTTGCTTACGCCCACACCCACATTAATATTATTTTCGTTTTCCTTTTCTGAAAAATTGTAAAATATTTTCAATGGAAACACTAAAAACGATTTGCCTTTTTCAAACAATGAATCAAGCTCTTTTTTGCTTTTTAATTTCTCTTTTTTGTTATATGTAAAAGCTTGTTGCAAATAGTTAAATTTCGGCTAAAGTAGTTTGTTTATTGGTAACACTTAAAGTATAAGTTGCCCCAACTTTTAAGGCATAGTTTTCTGTTTGATGACCAACAGGAAAATTATAAGCAACAGGAATGTTAAGATGATTGAAATGTTCTGCTAAAACTTCTTCTATTTTTTTACCAAAAGGAATGGTTGTGTCTTTCATATCTGTAAAGCCACCAACAATAACGCCAGCAAGGTTTTCAAGGAAGTTGCTTCTTTTTAACTGCCATAACATTCTGTCAATATTATAAATGTATTCACCAATATCTTCTATAAAAATAATTTTATTTTTTGTGTTGTAAGATGACTTTGAACCAAGGCTATGAGCCATCATACACAGGTTTCCACCAACCAATTCAGCAGTTGCTTTTCCTGTTTTGTTTATAGGATGAGGGCTGCAACTATACTTTGCTTTATTCCCCTTCAATGCCTTTTGCAACGATGTTACAAATTCATTTTTATATCCATCATCATTAAATGCAGCAGCCATTGGGCTATGCAATGTTACTATTTTAAAATTATTATTAATATGGCTGTGTAGTAAAGTAACATCACTATAACCAATAATCCATTTTGGATTTTTTTTGAAGGCTTTAAAATCAATACTATCAATAATTCTGCTTAACCCATAACCACCCCTAGCACATAAAATTGCATTGATATTTTTATCATCAAGCATTTGCTGCATATCCTGCAAACGCTCTTCATCTGTACCACTAAAATAATTATTCTGATTGCCAACTGTTTTACCAACAACAACTTTATAACCCCACGTCTGTAAGGTTTCTATGCAGGTTTGCACTTTATCTAAATGCATATAACCACTTGGACAAATAATGCCAATTGTATCGCCTTTCTTTAAGTATGGTGGGAAAATCATTAACGAATTATTTCACACAAAGAAACAAAGAAAACCAAGTACACAAAGAAATTACTTAGCTGCTTTGTAACCTTAGTGTGCTTTGTGTGAAACCTTAAGCACAATCCATTCTGCAATATTTGCTATACATTTTTTCGTATAAAGGAATAATGTTTTCTAAAGAAAACTTATTGGCTTGTGCAAATGCCTGTTCCTTCATTTGGTTCAACTTTTCTTCATCCTGCAAAATGCTAACAGCTTGCTGACTCATTGTATCAACATCACCAACGTTTGCCATAAAACCTGTTACACCATCAATGTTAATTTCTGGCAAACCACCAGCATTGGTGCTGATGACAATGCTTCTTGCAGCCATTGCTTCTAATGCACTCAAACCAAAACTTTCATAATCACTTGTCAGTAAAAAAATATCACTCACGTTCATAATATCTTCCATTTGTTCTTGCTTGCCTACAAACCTTACATCATCGTTAACACCTAAATGCCTTGCCAAATCTTCTGCTGCTGGTCTTTCTGGTCCATCACCAACCATCATCAACTTTGCAGGAATTTGTTCACGAACTTTTGCAAATATCCTCACCACATCATCAACACGTTTTACTTTTCTGAAGTTACTTGCATGCAATAAAATCTTTTCACCATTGGGTGCAATAACTTTCTTAAAAGCATCAATTGGTTTCTTTGCAAAACGTTGCACATCCACAAAGTTTGTAATAACTTCTATGGGTTTAGTTATAGGAAAATTTTTATATGTTTCTTTTCTTAAATTTTCACTTACACTGGTTATTGTGTCACTTTCATTTATAGAAAAAGTTACAACAGGCTCATAGGTTTTATCTCTGCCAACAAGTGTAATATCTGTACCGTGTAAAGTTGTTATAACAGGAATATTGCGATTGGCTTTACTCTTTACAATTTGCTTTGCCATATATGCAGCACTTGCATGAGGAATGGCATAATGTACATGCAACAAATCTAAATCGTGATTTAAAATAGCATCAACCATTGAACTTGCAAGAGCCACTTCGTAAGGTGCATAATCAAACAAAGGATATGTAGGCACACGAACTTCGTGATAAAAAATATTAGCGTTAAAGTGATTTAACCTTACTGGTTGTTGGTAAGTTATAAAATGAACCTGGTGACCTTTATCGGCAAGGGCTTTGCCCAATTCTGTTGCAAGTACACCACTACCACCAAATGTTGGATAGCAAACAATTCCTATTTTCATTTTTTATTTTTAATTTTCACGCAACGAAACTAAGGTTACAACGATAGCAACGTTTTCGTTGAAGAGAATTAATTTGTTGAATGGTGCATTTTAAAATCATTTCCACTGGAAATATTTTTAAAACAAAATCATATTTGCCACTGAAGAAACATAGTAGCAATGCAGATGACATCAAAATAATTACAAAATTGCGAAGCAATTATCTATCCATAAATAGAAACCTCATTTACACCTTTCTCATTCTTTACACCACGATACATTCCAGCACTGTTAAAAATCATGGCAAAATTTCCATCTGCATCAACGCCAATCATCCCTCCTTCGCCATCCATATTTTTTAGTTTGTTCATTACCGTTTCGTCCATTGCCTGTTGTAAAGTCATTCCTTTCATTTCCATTAAGCAACTTACATTGTAAGCAGCAACAGCCTTTATAAATGGCTCACCATGACCAGTGCAGCTAATGGCACAGGTTTCATTGTTGGCATAAGTTCCTGCACCAATAATTGGGCTATCACCAACACGACCATATTTTTTATTGGTCATGCCACCAGTGCTTGTAGCAGCAGCAATGTTTCCATTGGCATCACAAGCAACAGCACCTACTGTTCCAAATTTTTTATCACGCATCAACTCTTCCAAATGATGGTGTGTATGGTCTAAAGCATAGTTGTCAGAATCACGAATGGCTTTCCATTGATCATATCTAAACTGAGAAAAGAAATATTCATCTGGTTCTAGTTTAATACCTTGTTTTATAGCAAAATCACTAGCACCTTTTCCACTTAAAAAAACGTGGTTGCTGTTAGTCATTACTTCTGCTGCAAGTTCTACAGGATTACGAACATTTTTTACGCCACAAACACTACCAGCTTCTAAATCTTGTCCACGCATAATAGCAGCATCCATTTCTTGTACTCCTTTTTTTGTGAATACGCTACCACGTCCAGCATTAAAAAGTATATTATCTTCTAAAACCACAACAGCAGCTTTAACTGCATTTACAGCCGTGCCACCTTCTTCAAGCACTGCATAGCCAGCATTGAGTGCAGATTGCAAAGCATCAAGATATGCTTTCTCTAAATCTGGTGTCATATCTTCTTTTAAAATGGTGCCAGCACCACCGTGAATACAAATTGTTATCATATAGCAAGTTTATCGTTATTGGTCAATTATTTTATAGTTTAATTGCCAAATTTTTTATTTATAAATCTATTTCTTAAACCCTATTCTTTCTCTGTGTTCCCATTTTAAACGCTGCTCAATCTCATCTTCTTTTCTATCTAAAAGATTTTCAAGAGCATCATAAATAGAAGCAATTTGCACATCACGCTCACCAAATTCTTTTTGCATTTCTATTCTCAAATCATTTATTTGCTCTGATAAATTTTTGTTTTTATTAATGTAGTGCCTGATAGCAATAAAAGCCCTTACTATTTCTATATTCATTTTAATAGCACGTTCGCTTCTTAGCACACTTGCCAACATAGTAACACCATGTTCGGTAAATGCAAATGGTAAAGCCACATTAGGGCGTTTGCTATTTGATGTCATCACAATTTGTGATGACATAGTTTTTTTGTTGCTTGAACTCATCACAAACTGTGATGGGTTGTCTTTTTTTGTTATCAAAAATTGTGACTGCATCGTTTGCCACTCAATCACAGTTAATTGAAACATAAAGTCAATAGGAAATCTTACAATATTTCTTTTAACAGCTTGGTTTAAAACCCTTGTTTCCACTTCGTAAAGTTGAGCTAAGTCAAAATCAAGCATCACTTTCTGACCTCTTAACTCATAAATTTTATTTTCAATTACTGCTACATCCATTTTCGAAATTTTTTCTACATAAAATAACAAATGTGTCTATGACTATTGACTTTATGACTTTATCAATCGCTCACATTCACTCAATAATTTATCTTTATTAATAGCTGCAGTTCCCACTTCTTCACAAACCAAACCACCTGCAATATTTGCCATTTCTGCAGCCAGTAACATATTTTTTGTTGCAGCATAAACCAAGCTGGCAACAGAAATTACTGTATCGCCAGCACCACTTACATCTGCAATGCTTCTTATATGTGTTGGAATAATTTTACTTTCATTTTCATCATTATAAAAAACACCTTTTTCGCTTAATGTAATAAAAGAAATATGGTGCATCAGCTTTGCCTTTAACTGCTGATGAATATTTGTTAATGTATTTATATTAATTTCATCAAGCAAAATATTTAAGCCATCTTTTACCTCAGCAAGGTTGGGTTTAAAAATATCTACACCAATATAGTTAAAGAAATTTTTTCGTTTTGGGTCAACTGTTGTAATAACATTATGTTGCTTACAAAAAGCTATAACCTTTGAAATAATATTTTGCGTAAGCACACCTTTATTATAGTCTTCAAAAATTATTACAGATGGCTTTTCTTCAAGAATATATTTTTCAACTTTATCTAATAATTGCTGTTCAGTTTCAGCATCAATATCTGTTGTTATTTCAGCATCTAACCTCATCATTTGCTGATTGCGACTAAGAATACGAGTTTTATTAGTCGTAATTCTTTTATCAGATTGAATTAAATATTTTGTATTAATACTTTCTTTTTGTAATAAATGCTTTAGTGTATTTCCTTCAGCATCATTGCCAATAACAGAAATAACAGTTGTTTGTGCTTGTAACGAAACAAGATTTAAAGCAACATTAGCTGCACCACCCAAACGCAATTCATTTTTTTGCAAAGCAACAATAGGCACTGGTGCTTCAGGCGAAATACGACTCACATTTCCCCACCAATAAGTATCAAGCATTACATCGCCAATAACAGCAATTTTTATGTTTGTAAAATCTTGAAAAAGTTGATTAAAGTTGTTCATATTTTTATTTCACGCAAAGCAATAAAGGATACAAAGAACGCAAAGTATTTGTTTCAGTAAAAAATAAATTTAATCCAACTCAACTTTCAACTCTTTATTATAAGCACTATCAATCCACTGCCCAACTTTATTTTTAAATAGTTTTTTAAATATGCTTAAATGTATAAAAGTGTTCATTGCCCAGCCCATAAATTTTGGAGAGATTAATAAACACAACTTATACAACTTTATATCATCATTTGTTCTTTTGTAAATTTCCCTATCATAGTTTTTAAAAACAGATTCATTAAAATTATTTTGCTCAACAGCCCTGGCAATAAATTTAGCAGCAATTAACCCTGTTGTCATTCCTGTGCCAATGCCTTCACCTGTTGTGGGCGAAATCATACTTGCTGCATCGCCAACCAAAAGCCATCCATTACCAAAACATTTTCTTTGCAAGCTGGCAAATGGAATACCCCAGCCTTTTACATTTTCCTGTGGTGTTGCATTAAAAAACCTGTCTTTTAAATTCTTATCAGTTGTTATTAATTCTTTAAAAATTTCTTTTACATTATAGTTATGTTTTGCAGCAACATTGCTTTGTATTCCATAACCCACATTGCTTAAGCCATTTTTTAAAGGAAAAATCCAGAAATAACTCATTGGATATTTTTTGGGAAAATATACTTCCATCAAATTACTTTGATGCGTGTTGGCAACACCTTGCCAATATTGACGAACACCAGCACTGTAATGGTTTCTGTCAATTTCCCTTTTGCCAACAGTTTTTAAAACAATACTGTGGTCACCATCTGCACCAACAATTAAGTCACAAATAATTTTGATTGTTTGATTGTTTTGCTGGGCAATAATTTCCCATTTATTATTAACCCTCGTTATGGCAGTTGCTTTGGTTTGCTGCAGAAAATTTGTATAAGCTTTATCAAATCTTTCTATTAGTAAATTGTCAAAATCAATCCTTTTGCTGGTGCCATAAGGTGGAAGGTTTTTGCTGTATTGTTTATAGTCAAACTCAACGTGCCTGGCTTTTGCAGTAATTATTCTAAAACCATAACTTGCATTTATCCTGCCTTCAGGCTTTGTTTCTTCTTCCAGAATTTTTTTATCAATATTGTTTAAAACAGCAATTACTTTTAAATCCAAACCATCGCCACAGGTTTTATCTCTTGGAAATTGTGCAGCATCAATAATAATGTGTTCTATTTTTTCTTTTGCCAAAAAAATAGCAGTAGTTGCACCAGCAGGACCAGCACCAACAATGCAAACTTTTGTATGTAATTCCTGTATCAAAAATTATTTCTGTTTGTTCAAATATTCGTCAGTAAAGTGTTCTGTGTGTTTTGGCTTTGCAAATTTTTCTTCGTTATACTTTGCAGAATTTCCTTTTGGAATTGATAATGAAGTCCAGTTTTCATTGGCAATCATTTTACCTAAAAACACAATTTGCCCAACGTGGTAACTGTAATGGCACAATTGCCTGTTAATGGCATCAACAACAGGTTGTCCCTGATTACGTATATAAATTATTTTTTCCAAATCATCATTTGTTAAACTATTTAAAGCATTGAACAAACATTGCCAGCCTTTGTTCCATTTCTCAATTAACTCATCTTTTGTTGCAATATTATTTTCAAATTCTGCATCACGATTTCGCCATTCCTTTTCACCATCAGTTGTTAAAAAATCTGTCCAACGCGAAAGCATATTGCCCCACAAATGTTTTACAATCGCTGCTATGCTGTTGCTTTCATCATTATACTGCCAAAACAACTTTTCATCTTCAATCTGTGCAAAAGTTTTTTCGCCCAATTGTTTATAATACTCAAATTGTTTAATGGCAGATTGTAGATAGTTATCCATTGTTTTTAATTTAAAAAAATGTTTGCAAAATCTATAGCAATGTCCTGGTTGTTGTTTTTATAAACCTCTAAAAGCTTTACTACTGCTGCTTTTCCTTCAATACCCAAATCCAGCGAAAAATTATTTACATATAAATCTATGTGTTGCTTCATCACATGTTCTTCCATTTCCTGGCTGTGTTGCTTTACATAATTTGTTATGGTTGGATAATTTTCAAAAGCATATTCAAGGCTTTTTCTTATCAACTTATCGGCTTGTAAACTTACCATTTTATCAACCCTGTTATGTGCAACAATACCACCCAAAGGAATAGGAAACTTTATTGTTTGTTCCCAGTATTCTCCTAAGTCCAATACTTTATGCAAACCCTTTTGCTGGTAGGTAAACCTGTTCTCGTGAATAATAACTCCAAGCGAATTTTTATTTTGCAAAACATAATTTTCAACTTCGTTAAACACCATAAACTTTTTATTTTTTGCATTGGGATAAGCCAATGAAAAAAGTAAGTGAGCTGTTGTATTTTTTCCAGGAATGATTACTTCGTTTTCTTGCTCCCAATTCCCAATTCCCAATTCCTCATTACTAATTAACAAAGGTCCAACTCCTTTACCTAAAGCACCACCACTATTTAAAACATTATAATCGTTTAATATTAATGGCAGCACTCCATAACTCATTTTTGTAAAATCCATTTTGCCCTGCAATGCCCATTCATTAAGGGTTTGCACGTCTTCAAGCACTACATCAAACTCTAATCCTTCGGTATCAATTTTTTTATTTACCAAAGCATCAAAAATAAATGTATCGTTTGGGCAAGGCGAAAATGCAAGTGTGAACATATTAATATTTATGATTGAATTACGGAACACAGATAAACACAGATTGAAGGGATTGCCACAGATAAAATATAATAAATCTGTTTAATCCGTGTCATCTGTGTTCTATTCAAATTTTTTAATTATTTTTTGTACCTCTTTATTCAAATTTTCAATTGACTTTTTAATCATCCATTTACTCTTATCTCTTTCACCAATATAATTTGATATAGAACGAATTTGCAAGTATGGAATATTGAAACTATTACAGACATAATGCAATGCAGCACCTTCCATGCTTTCTATGGTTGGCTTGTACTTTTTTTTCAATTGATTAATGTGTTGCTGCTGTGTTGTAATTTGATTAACAGTAACAGCATCAACAATTTGCAACTGGTTAGTATTAAAATTTGCAATATGTTTATTCACCAAAGCTTTTCTGGTAAAGGGTTTAGCGTTGCTTTGCACTAAATTCAAATCAAAAATATCTTTCCATTTTTTACCTTCCTCAACACCCAAGTCGCCTAAAAAATCTTTAGCAACAACAACCGTTTCTGCAAGTTTAATATTTGTATCAAAGCAACCAGCAATACCAACCTGAATAATTATATCTGGCTTTTGCTCATAAATTATTTTGCATAAATTAACAGCAGTAGCAAGCATTCCAATACCAGTAACAGCAAAGCTTACATCATTTTTTTTTGATGATTTTATTTTAGAAATAGAAGGCTCTAATTCAAATTTTGTTGCTGCTGTTATAACTATTTTCATTTTTATTCTTCATTCATTAATAAAACCTGCCAGGCTTTTTCAACTTCATTTTGCTGCAATAATTCCTTTGCATATAAATGAATTTCCTTTTCCATTGATTGAGGATTGATACTAAAATATTGAACAATATTCTTTAGCTTTTCATCTTCAAAATTTGCACTTGCAATGGGCATTTCATCAATATTGGCAAGCATTCCCAAATCGTTACCACTTAAAATTTTACTTGCCTTAATGCTTTGTGGCAAAGCATCTACGCCAATGCCAAGTTTAATATTTGGCTTAGGCACTTTAAACAAATTGTTTTTTGTTTGGCAATACCAGTCTCCTCCAAGCCTTGCAATTAAATTAATTTTTGTTTGGTCAATGCTTTGCCCATCATCTGTTAAAATACTTTCATCAACGTGCATTGTCAGCACTTCAGCAATTACCAATTGTCCTGCTCCTTTGTTTTCTCCAAGGCTTTTTACTTCATTTACCCTGCATTCAAATTTTATTTTAGCCTCAGCTACAAGTGGTGGTTTTATTATGCTTGAAGCTTGTTTAGTAAATCCACTTTTTTCAAATTCATCAATGCCTTTAGGATAATCACAACTAGTTAAACTCACTTGCTGCACCATATCATAATCACAAATATTAATGCCTACCTCGGCAACATCCAAAACATTTTCAAGTGTATGTTTTATAGAGTTATCACGCACCCTGCGTGCAGGAGAAAAAATAACTATTGGAGGATTGGCACTAAACAAATTAAAAAAACTAAATGGACTTAAATTAACACATCCATTTTTATCTATAGTGCTTGCAAATGCAATAGGACGTGGTGCTATAGCGTGTTGCAACCAACCTTGTCGTTTTGCAGGTTCAAGTTCTTGAATATTTATTTGCATAGATTTTCTATCAAAATTTGATTTAAAATGTTTTCGCAGAAAACACTGATAACGCAGAATTTAATTTGTCTTTTCTGTGAATTCTGTGTTTTCTGCAAGAAAAAAATTATTTTCAAAAGTATAGTTAAACGCACCAAGTCATTTATAAAATATCGTATTAAGAAAATGGAATAACTAAAAATATTGCATACACAAAACCCTTTACTTTTACGCCCAATGGAAGTACATTTTAGTTATAATAAAAAGAAAGTAATACAGGCACTGCGATTGCATTTTACAGCACAAAAAGAAATTAAAATTTTGCTTGTTGTAGTAAATGTGTTTGCCATAATATCTGCTGTTTTATTTTATATGCACAAAATTCAGGCACAACCTTTTTTAATTGGTAGCTTGGTGTGGTTGCTTTTGCTTGTTGGAGTTTGGTATGTATTACCTAATAGTATTTACAAAAAATCAACAACGTTTAAAGATGATTTTACTGCATATATTAACAGTAATTCTTTTAGAGTTGATAATGAAAAAGGTTATGTAGTGTGGGAATGGAACAAGTTTACAAAATATTTTGAAAGCCCCCTTTTCTTTCATTTATACTTTAATAATAAGTCTTTTTTTCTTTTGCCAAAAGATGATATTACAGATGATATGCTTCACGATATGAGAGCCATATTCAGAGAAAATATTAAAAGATAAATTTACCTAACGATTAATTGCTATGACCCAAACACAAAAACAATTTGGCATTTTTAGCTTGCCTGTAATTATTGCTGCACTTGGATATTTTGTAGATATATATGATTTGCTTTTGTTCAGTATTATTCGTGTTCCTTCATTAAAAACAATGGGTTTAACAGCAGATGCTGCTGTAGATACAGGAAAATATATTCTGCAAATTCAAATGCTAGGCTTGTTGGCAGGCGGTTTTTTATGGGGAGTTATGGGCGATAAAATTGGTAGAATGAAAGTATTGTTTGCTTCTATTATTTTATACTCTTTGGGCAATATTGCAAATGGTTTTGTACAAACACCAGAACAGTATGCCTGGATTAGATTTATAAGTGGCATTGGCTTGGCTGGAGAGTTAGGAGCAAGCATTACTTTAGTTACAGAAATATTACCCAAAAACAAAAGAGGGCTTGGAACAAGCGTAGTTGCTGGCATTGGGCTTAGTGGTGCTGTGTTTGCTTTTATAATGAAAGAGAGCTTTGACAACTGGCGTATCTGTTATTTTATTGGTGGTGGCATGGGCTTTTTACTTTTATTGTTGCGTGCAGGCGTGTTTGAATCATCAATGTTTCATACTATAAAAAGCAAAGAAATTTCAAAGGGAAATTTATTAATGCTGGTTAATAATAAAAGGCGTTTTACCAACTATATCAAAGCAATCCTTATAGGTATTCCCACTTGGTATGTAATAGGTTTGTTGCTTACTTTCAGCGATAAATTTGCACACGATTTAGGGGTTACAGAAAAAGTTGATCCTGGAAAAAGTGTAATGTGGGCTTATGTTGCCATAGCTATCAGCGATTTTATGGGAGGCTTTATTTCTCATTTTTTTAAGAGTAGAAAAAAAGCAGTTTGGTTTTTTTATGTCTTTTGTATTATAGCATTGATTTTATTTTTTAACTTACCCAATCACAGTATAAAAACGTTTTATTTTATATGTGCAATGCTTGGTTTTGGCACTGGCTTTTGGGCTTTGTTTGTAACCATGGCAGCCGAACAATTTGGTACAAATATGAGAGCCACTGTTACTACCACTGTCCCTAATATAGTGCGTGGCAGCTTGGTTTTAACCACATTTATTTTTGACACGTTGCAACACAATTATTCTTTTGTAAAAAGTGGCTGGATTACAGGTATTATTATAATGTCTGTTTCTTGTATAGCTCTATTTTTCACTCATGAGACTTTTCATAAGGAACTGGATTACATAGAAGAATAATTTATTATAACCGCTGCTAATATTTTAATTGGATATTAAGTTCAATCACACATTACTTTGCCCCACCTTTTTATAATAAAACAATACAACAATGAGGCTTTTGGGGTCAATCTTTTTTTCTTTTTAT
This sequence comes from uncultured Chitinophagaceae bacterium, assembly GCA_964477265.1. Classification (GTDB taxonomy): domain Bacteria; phylum Bacteroidota; class Bacteroidia; order Chitinophagales; family Chitinophagaceae; genus CAIVPM01. Next base: position 36,038 of record CAYZDJ010000004.1, on the reverse strand, counting down.
TCCTTGTTTGCAACTGCACAAAACAGTAAAGTTGTTGATACAACATCTAAAACACTGGATGATGTAATTATTACAACAAAATCTAATTTAAAAACAATAAATACTGCACGCAGTGTAGAAACTATTTATATAAATAAGCTGCAAGCCAATGGCAGCAACACTTTGCATAGCTTGTTAAATACCACAAGTGGGGTATATATGGTTGATATGGGTAATGAGCAACATGCCATGAGCATTCGCTTGCCAATGAATTATAGCCCATTATATAACTATCTTGAAAATGGAATCCCACTTAGGCCAGTAGGCATTTTTAACAACAATGAATTGCTTGAATTGAACAGGTTTTCTATCAATAAAGTAGAAATAGTTAAAGGTCCATTTAGTGGTAGTTATGGAGCACAAAGCATAGGAGCATCAATTAATTTTATTCAAAATAATTATGATGATGCTATAAAACAAATTTCTCTGCAAAGCAATGGCTATGGGCAGTTTGAGGTTTTATTTCAAACAAAGGCAATGTTTGGCAAAACCAAATTTTTATTCAACACAAATCACTCTCAACGCAGTATTAACGAAGATTTACATTTTAATTACAGCAAGCAAGCAATGAGTTTTAGGTTAGAAAGAGAACTGGATAAAAACAATGTGCTGGTATTACAAAGCAATTGGATGGATTATGGAGGTCATCAAAGAGATGGCTATGACAGCACGAATTTTTACAATGGAAACCTAAATAGCTTTGATAGATTTAGCGATAGAAAAACTTGGGCAATACGAACCACGCTTGATTGGAAACACAGGTATAGCGAAAATGAAAACCTGCAGGTTACATTATTTAGCAGGATTATAAATGAAAAGCAAAATCCTTTTTATTTAATAAGTTATGTGCCGCCATATACAGGGCAAATTACAAATGATGAATTTACTAGCTATGGTATAAATATTAACCATACTGCAAAAAGCAAAAACGCTAAAATTCAATGGAATCAATCATTGTATGCAGATTTTACTCCAAATAATAAATATACATCTCAACTAATTAATGTAGAGAAAGAAGGAGGTGTGAATGTGAGGTTTGCTAATACAGATAGCTTTCTTGCAAACTATAAAGCCAATTTGCAAAACATAGCAGCAAGTACATCGCTTCATTTTTTTCCAAGTAATAAATGGATAATTTATGCAGGCCTGCGTTATGATTTATTGCATTATTATTTTACAAATTATTTGCCAGTAAGCTCAAATGCAGGTGCAGCAAGTGGTTCAAACAATTTATATGGTTTAAATCCTGAGGCTTCTCTTTTATATAAAATAAATAATAACCAAAGTGTATATGCTCAATATAGCAGTGGGTTCACCCCTCCTACTTTATCTAACCTTTATAGAGAAGTAACGGAAACACCAAATCTTACACCAGCAAAGTATTACAGTAGCGAGATGGGTTATAAATTTATTACAAAAAATATAAACCTGCAAGTAAGTTTATACAATATGGATGGGGTTGATGAGTTTATAAGCGTTATTACACCAATTGGAGTTAAGGTTGTAAACGCTGGTAAAACAAGTCATCAGGGTATTGAATTAAAATTTGCATATGCAAAAAATAACTTTGAGTTTAACTATAACAGCAGCGTTAGCAAGCATATTTATAAAAAATACCAAACTGTAGATTGGATAGGCAACACCAATGTTTATGATGGCAATAAAATGAATGGAGCACCAGCTTATTTGCATTATACCAATATTGGTTACACATTTAAAAAATTGCATAGCTTAAAGGTATTGTTTGAGTGGAATAAAGTTGGTGCATATAAAATAAATGCTGCAAATACCAGTGATTACAAGGGTTACGACCTGTTTAATATAAAATCTACAATTGCATTTAAGCAATTTTTTATTAATGCAGGCGTTAATAATTTATTCAACACAATTTATGCAACCAATGCCGATGGCACTTATGGCATTCGTTATTATCCTGGCATTCCAAGAACTGTACAAATTGGAGTTGCATATAGATTTTAAATAAAGTTTACAAAACTTTTAAAACTTTCATAAACTTTATTTAGTTTGCAGTAATTCTTTTTATGCAAACACCCACAACACCATTAAAAAGCAGGACATCCTCCAAGGTTTCAAATACCACATTTCTTGTCATTCGCTTTTCATCTATTGGAGATATTGTTTTAACAACACCTGTTATTCGTTGTTTAAAAAATCAAGTTCCTGGTTGCAAAATTCATTTTGTAGTTAAAGCAGAATATGCAGGTATTGTACACAGCAATCCTTATGTAGATAAGGTTATTGAGTATGATGGCGACTGGGATATAATGATGAGGGAATTAAAAACTGTTAAGTATAACTACATAATAGACTTGCATCACAATGCAAGAACAATGCGTTTAAAAGGTATGTTTAAAAATGTTGAAACGTTTTCTTTTAGTAAACTCAACATACAAAAATGGTTGCTTACTGCCTTAAAGATAAATATGCTTCCAAACAAGCATATTGTTGATAGATACTTTGAAACAGTAAAAAAATTTAATGTAAATAATGATGGTAAGGGATTAGATTTTTTTATACCAAAATTAGACGAGCTAAAACAAACAGATATTCCATCTTCGCATTTATTTGGATTTATAGGTATAGTAATTGGTGCAGCACACAACACAAAAAAACTTCCTGTAAATAAGCTTAAAGAACTTTGCACAAAGCTTAACTATCCTATTGTTTTATTAGGTGGTAAAGAAGACAGGCAAATTGGTGATGAAGTTGCTGCTATTGATGAGGGCAGGATTTATAATAGCTGTGGTAAATTTAGCTTAAACGAAAGTGCAGATTTGGTAAGGAAGGCAAAATTGATAATTACACACGACACAGGCTTAATGCATATTGCAGCAGCATTTAAAAAACCAATTATATCTGTTTGGGGCAACACTGTTCCTGCATTTGGAATGACACCTTATTATGGAAATATGCAGGCTCCAAATGCTATATTCGAAATTGAAAATTTAAAGTGCAGGCCCTGCACTAAAATAGGTTTTGACAAATGCCCTAAAAGACATTTTAAATGTATGCAACAGCAAAATATAGATGCTATTGTTGATGCTGCTAAAACTATGATGAAATAAGGGTTGAGATTAATTCTCTTCTTCCTCTGTAGTATTGTTGTCAATTAAACTTCCATCTTCAGCAACCTGCATTGTAGTATTGCTTTGTGCAGGCTCATCTTCTTCAACACTTTCAAGCTTACTGGTAAAGTCTGATGGGTTGATGATGGTTCCTTCAACCATTTGCTCTGCAAAAACCTCTTTTATTTTTGGTAAATCTTCAGTAGTGTTTATACCAAAATAATCCATAAAGTTTTTTGATGTAGAATACAAAAGTGGTTGACCTGGTTGATCTTCTTTTCTTCCACTAATTATTATTAGTTCTTTCTCTAATAGTTTTTGAACACTATAATCGCTGTTTACACCACGTATTTTTTCAATCTCTCCTTTGGTTATGGGTTGCTTGTAAGCAATAATGGCAAGACTTTCAAGTGCAGCATTTGATAGACGTTTTAAAAATTTATCGCCATTAAGCTGGCCAATTGTTTTATGAAAACTTGCCTTTGATAAAAACTGCAAACCACCACCACTTTCCTTTACTTCAAAAGGATAAAACTCGCTGGCATATTTTTCTTTAATACCTTCCACGCAGCTTTCAATTTGATCAAGCGTAACGCGTTCATCAATAAAACCAAAGGCATTATTAATAAGCTCAACAATATCTAAAACTGTTAAAGGTTTATCACTTGCAAAAATGAGTGCTTCAATATGTGGTATGATGGTAGAAAGTTCCATTGACCCCTAGCCCCTAAAGGGGAATATTTATGATTAATAAAAAGTTTCTTTTACTCCCCTATAGGAGTTGGGGGTTACCCTTGCAATGCAGCAGCACCACTCACAATTTCTGTAAGCTCTGTTGTAATAGCAGCTTGCCTTGCACGGTTGTACGATATTTTCAATGACTTTAATAATTCATTTGCATTTTCACTAGCTTTATCCATTGCAGTCATCCTTGCACCATGTTCACTTGCATTGCCATCCAATACAGCTTTAAACAATTGAGTGTTTAAAATTTTAGGCATCAACTCTGCAATTAATTGTTCTTTATTTGGCTCAAAAATAAAGTCTGATTTTTTTGCTCCTGGTTTTGGCAATACTTTAGGAATTGGCAAAAATGGTTCAGCAACAAAAGCCTGGGTTGCAGCATTTTTAAACTGGCTATAAACAACTTCAACAGCATCAAATTCTTTATTTTCAAATGCTTTAACAGCAGCTTGTGCAGCAGCCTGAACATTTTCAAAAGTCAGGTTTAAATAAATATCTTTAAAGTTAGCATTAGTTACAAAGCCAGATTTGCTCATGCTTTCCCAGCCTTTTTTACCAATGTTCCAAATGATTACGTTGCCTTTGGTGTATTGTGCATCATATTTTTCTGCAATTAAAGCCTTAGCTGTTTTAACAACGTTACTGTTATATGCACCACATAATCCTCTATCGCTGGTAATTACAATTAACAATACTTTTTCTACAGCTCTTTCCTCTGCCAATTTCATTGAAGTTCCACCCTCACTGTTGCTTACAATATTGCTTAGCATTTCTTGTAATTTTTGAGCATAAGGACGCATTTGTGTAATAGCATCCTGTGCCCTACGCAATTTTGCAGCACTCACCATTTTCATTGCTTTGGTAATTTGCTGTGTGCTTTGCACACTCTTAATCCTGTTTCTTACTTCTTTTAATTGACCAGCCATTTCTTTTAAGTTAAAAGTTTTAAAGTTAGTTGCTCACTAACAAAATTTTGGCTGCGAAAGTAAAGGAATTGAGGAAAATTTGGGGAAAATGTAGGGTATTTATTAAATAAGGGTAATACTACACCACCAATTTCCCATACTTTTCTTCGTCAAATTCGTGTTTCCAGCGTTTGTGGCTCCATAAATAATTTGACGGATGTTGGTTAATCTTTTCTTCTATAAAGTGTATTAGCGATTTTGTAATAAATCCACTTTCTGTTTGCTTGGGTTCTGTAGTAAGCAATGAGGTTTCTATTTTATAATAACCACGCCTTTTTCTATAAATATACACCATTACCACAGCAGTATTGTTGCCTTTGCTGCCAACTTCTGGACCACGAACAAAAGCTGTTTTTTTACCAAAAAAGTTTGTCCATATTGCTTTGGTAGGATTGCTTGGGTTTTGGTCTGCAATTAAACCAATTGTGTAAGGTTGTTGGGAGTATTGTTGAAAATTGTTTTTAAACTCGTTGTTTGCAATCATAATTGTGCCAAACTTGCTACGCATATCAACAATAATTTTATTGAAAGCCTTGTTGCTTACGGGTGCATACACTCCCAAAAAGTTGTTTTTGCAATAAATGCTCATTGCAAGGTTCATAAACTCGTAGTTGAAAAAATGACCACTATGCAACTGAATGCTTTGCTGCTTTTCTGATAGTTCAGCTATAAGGCTACCGTCAAATTCTGTTCTACGCAAAAACTCTTTTTTACTTATAGAAATTAGTTTTATGGTTTCTATAAAAGTATCTACAAACAAATGGTAAAAGTCTTTGGCAATACGTACTTTTTCTGCCTCAGTTTTATTGGAAAAAGCAATGTTCAGGTTTTTCATTACCACTGCTTTTCTGTAGCCTAAACAATAATAAATTATAAAATAAATACCATCACTAAGTAAATACAATACCCTTAGAGGAAGTAATGAGAGCAAGTAAAATATAGGAAATATTATGTAATAAAAAAGCAAGATAATTTATTTGTTGCGAAAATATAAGATTGAGTGTATATAAGAATTTAAAACATAATACAAAACAAAAACCCTGCACACTGTGCAGGGTTTTTGTTTTAAGTAATTACTGTTGATATTACGCTAAATCATATCTATCCAAGTTCATAACTTTAACCCAGGCTGCAGCAAAGTCGTGCACAAATTTTTCTTTTGCATCGTTGCTTGCATAAACTTCTGCCAAAGCTTTTAACTCAGAGTTTGAGCCAAAGATTAAATCAACTCTGGTTGCAGTATATTTTAGTTCACCTGTTTTTCTGTCTCTGCCTTCAAACATTTGTTGTTCGTGGGTTATAGCTTTCCAGCTTGTACCATAATCCAATAAGTTTACAAAAAAGTCATTAGTTAAAAGTCCTGGTGTATTGGTAAATACTCCATTTTTACTACCATTATAATTAGTATTCAAAACACGCAAACCACCAACAAGTACAGTTAATTCTGGTGCTGTAAGTGTTAGCAATTGTGCTTTATCAACAAGTAAGTCTTCAGTAATACAAGGTTTATTTCCTTTTACATAGTTTCTAAAGCCATCAGCAAATGGTTCTAATACAGCAAAAGATTCTACATCTGTTTGTTCTTGAGAAGCATCAACACGACCACTAGTAAAAGGCACAGTAATATTAACACCAGCCTTACTTGCAGCTTGCTCAACAGCAGCTGTACCTGCTAATACAATCAAATCTGCCAATGAAACCTGCGTTCCATTTTGCGAAGCAGTATTAAAATTACTTTGTATTTTTTCTAATGTATCTAATACTTTGCTTAACTGTGTTGGATTGTTTACTTCCCAATATTTTTGTGGGGTTAATCTTATTCTTGCACCATTTGCACCACCACGTTTATCGCCACCACGATAAGTAGAAGCAGAAGCCCAAGCTGTAGAAACCATTTCACTAATGCTTAAACCAGAAGCCAATATTGTTGCTTTAAGTGTAGCAATATCATTGCTATCAATTTCTTTATAATTAGCTACTGGTAAGGGGTCTTGCCACAATAGTTCTTCAGCAGGAACTTCATTGCCTAAATATCTTGCACGTGGTCCCATATCTCTGTGAGTCAATTTAAACCAAGCTCTTGCAAAAGCATCAGCAAATTGATCTGGATTTTCTAAAAATCTTCTTGAAATTTTTTCATAAGCTGGGTCAAAACGCAAACTTAAATCTGTCGTAAGCATTATTGGTTGATGCTTTTTGCCTTCAATATGTGCATCAGGAACCGCATTTGCACCACCATTATTTTTTGGTCTCCATTGATGAGCACCAGCAGGGCTTTTAGTCAATTCCCATTCAAACCCAAATAACACTTCAAAAAAACTATTGCTCCATTTTGTTGGTGTTGGTGTCCAAGCTCCTTCTAAACCACTAGTTATAGTATCTTCAGCATTGCCTTTACCAAAACTATTTTTCCAACCTGTTCCTTGTTCTTCAATTGTTGCAGCAGCAGGTTCTTTTCCAACGTGTTTGTCAGCATCAGCAGCACCGTGTGTTTTACCAAATGTGTGTCCACCTGCAATCAATGCTACAGTTTCTTCATCGTTCATTGCCATACGAGCAAAAGTTTCACGAATATCTCTTGCAGCAGCTATTGGGTCTGGGTTGCCATTAGGACCTTGAGGATTTACATAAATCAAACCCATTTGCACAGCAGCCAAAGGATTTTCCAAATCTCTATCTCCGCTATATCTTTTATCTCCTAACCATTCCTTTTCACTACCCCAATACACATCTTCATCAGGCTCCCAAACATCCTCTCTGCCACCTGCAAAACCAAAGGTTTTAAAACCCATACTTTCCAATGCACAGTTGCCTGCTAGTATCATTAAATCTGCCCACGAAATTTGTTTACCATATTGTTTTTTTATTGGCCAAAGCAACAAACGAGCTTTATCTAAATTAGCATTATCTGGCCAACTGTTTAATGGTGCAAAACGCTGCATTCCTCTGCCACCACCACCTCTGCCATCTTGCACACGATATGTGCCAGCACTATGCCAAGCCATACGAATAAAGAAAGGTCCATAATGACCATAATCTGCAGGCCACCACTCTTGAGAATCTGTCATTAAAGCAACGATGTCTTTTTTTAATGCTTGCAAGTCAAGTTTTTTAAACTCTTCGGCATAATTAAACTCTGCATCCATTGGATTGGTTAATGTAGAATGCTGACGAAGTATATTTAACTTTAATTGATTGGGCCACCACTCTTTATTGCCAGTTCCATTGCCAGCACTTTGTTTTAAGCTGCCATTATGAAATGGGCATTTGCTTATGTCTCCTGTATTTTCCATATAAATAATTTGTTTTTTTTTGAGTTGCCAAAGCTATGAGGCAAGAGCGATATAAAACATGATTTTTATTATATAAACCAAAGTTTTACTTATAACAAAAACAAAAAGAGCCAAGTTGTTTAGCTTGACTCTTTTTTCAATGTAATCTATTGTTATTCCATTACAGGTCTCAACCACCTTTCCATTTCATCCTTGCTCATTCCTTTTCTTTCAACATAGTTGTCAAACTGGTCTTGCTGAATTTTACCTACACCAAAATACTGGCTTTGTGGATGACTGAAATACCAGCCACAAACACTACTTGCAGGAAACATAGCAAGGCTTTCAGTTAAAGTAATACCTGTATTTTCTGTAGCATTTAATAAGTCAAATAATTTATATTTTTCTGTATGGTCTGGACAAGCAGGATAGCCAGGTGCTGGACGAATGCCTTGATATTTTTCCTTGATTAAATCTTCATTATTCAATGCTTCTTCCTTTACATAACCCCAATATTCTTTCCTTATTTTTTCGTGAAGGTATTCTGCAAAAGCTTCAGCCAATCTATCTGCCAACGCCTGCAACATTATCTTGTTGTAATCATCGTGGTTGGCTTCAAAGTTTTTAATGTGTGGCTCAATGCCGTGAATGGTTACAGCGAAAGCACCAAGGAAGTCTTTAGTTGTTGGTCTTTGGTCTTTAGGTTTAATAAAATCTGCTAAGGAAAGATTAGGTTGCCCTGATGCTTTTTGAATTTGCTGACGTAAATGTTCAAGTTGAATTGTTGATGAATTGTTGTTTACAAAAATGCTATCATCCTGAGATGATGCTTCCCAAAAACCAACAACGCCTTTTGGTGTAAGCCAGTTTTCTTTTTCTATAATATCAAGCAAAGCATTGGCATCATTATACAATTTTGTTGCTTCTTTGCCAACAACTTCATCACTTAAAATTGCAGGAAAATTGCCGTGCATTTCCCAGGCAATAAAGAAAGGCTTCCAGTCTATATAAGTCCTCAAATCCTTTACAGTATTATCTTCTATAGTTTTTGTTCCAATAAATGTTGGTGCTGTTGGTGTATAATTTTCCCAATCAATCTTCACCTTATTCTTTACAGCATCTTCATAACTTAAATAAGTTTTGGAAGATTTTTTATTATCAAATTGCTCTTTAAGCTTTGCGTATTCTTCCTTAACATCAATTAAAAAACTTTCTTTAGCATCAGGATTTAAAAGGTTGCCAGCAACCGTTACACTTCTGCTTGCATCCAATACGTGCACTACACCATTGCCATATTCTGGTGCAATCTTTACAGCAGTGTGCATACGACTTGTGGTTGCACCACCAATCAATAAAGGTTGTTCCATTCCCCTGCGTTTCATCTCTCTTGAAATATGCACCATTTCATCAAGGCTAGGTGTAATTAATCCACTTAAACCAATGATGGCAGCACTGCATTTTACAGCTTCTTCCAATATTTTATCTGTAGCAACCATCACACCCAAATCAACAATGTTATAACCATTGCAACCCAGCACAACACCCACAATATTTTTACCAATATCGTGTACATCACCTTTTACAGTTGCTAATAAAATTGTGGCAGCACCCGCACTTTCCTCATTAATAGTACCTGCTGCAAGATGTGCTTGCTTGCGTTCTTCTTTTTCCTGTTCAATATATGGCGTAAGTATAGCAACAGATTTTTTCATCACCCTTGCACTCTTTACCACCTGTGGTAAAAACATTTTTCCTGCACCAAATAAATCACCCACAATATCCATTCCTGCCATTAATGGTCCTTCAATAACATCTAAAGGACGAGGGTATTTTTGACGAGCTTCTTCGGTGTCAGCATCTATAAATTCTGTGATACCATTTACCAATGCGTGAGCCAATCTTTTTTCAACAGTTTCGCCACGCCAGGCTGCATCCACTTTCTCTTCCTTTCCTTTAGCCTTAACGGTTGTAGCGAATTCAATCAGTTTTTCTGTCGCTTCGTTATTATCATTATTCCTGTTCAAAATAACGTCTTCACAAAGTTGCTTTAGTGTAGGTTCAATTTCATCATACACTATCATTTGCCCAGCATTTACAATGCCCATATCCATACCAGCTTTGATTGCATAGTAAAGAAAAACAGAATGCATTGCTTCACGCACAGGCTCATTACCCCTGAAAGAAAAAGAGAGATTACTAACGCCACCACTGATTTTTACTAAAGGAAATTTTTGTTTGATAATACGTGTGGCTTCAATAAAATCAACACCATAATTATTGTGTTCTTCAAGGCCAGTTGCTATGGCAAATATGTTTAAATCAAAGATGATGTCTTGAGGATTGAAACCAACTTCATCTACCAATATTTTGTATGCACGTTCACTGATTTCAACCTTGCGTTTCATTGTGTCGGCCTGACCTTGTTCGTCAAAAGCCATTACAATAACTGCTGCACCAAAAGCCAGACAAGTTTCTGCTTGTTCACGAAATTTATCCTCACCTTCCTTCATTGAAATACTGTTGACAATGCACTTGCCTTGCACACATTTTAAACCAGCTTCAATAATCTCAAACTTACTGCTGTCAATCATTATAGGGATTTTGGCAATGTCTGGCTCGCTTTGAATGAGGTTTAAAAAAGTTGTCATTGCCTGCTTGCCATCCAACAAAGCATCGTCCATATTTACATCAATAACTTGTGCACCATTTTCCACTTGTTGCCTTGCAACACTTAGTGCTTCTTCGTATTGATTATTGAGAATAAGTTTTGCAAATTTTTTGCTGCCTGTAACATTGGTTCTTTCACCAACATTTACAAAGTTGGTTTCTGGACGAACCACCAATGGTTCCAATCCACTTAATCTAAGAAAAGGTTTAATAACATTCGTCTCTTGCATAGCTGCAAAAATAGTGGTTAGCTGTTAGTAATAAGAAGTTGGTAGTAGAATGAATTTGTTAGTTTTTATGCTCTCACCCTTTTGGGTGATTTTTAAAACAGCCTTAAACCAAAATTTTGTTGCTGCGTCTTCCACTTATAAATCAACTAATATGAAAAAGTTAATCATCATTGCAGCAATATTTTTTGTAACAAAATTATTTGCCACCAACTATTATTTTTCTACAAGTGGAAACGATGGAAATATTGGTACAAGCCAATCACAGCCATTTAAAACAATTGCTAAATTAAATACATTAACTCTTGTTGCTGGTGATAGTATTTTGTTTAAATGTGGTGATATTTTTCGTGGTCAAATGAATATTATGGCAAGTGGCAATAGTGGTAATAGCATCGTGTTTGCAAGCTATGGTACAGGTAATAAACCTATTATAAGTGGTGCAGAAACAGTAACAAGCTGGACGCTGAATGGCAATAAGTATGAGGCAACATTTACTACAAAGCCCAATAACTTTTTTGTGAATGATAAAGAACAAACAATTGCCCGTTACCCAAACAATAATCAATATTTAACTTTAGATTCTGCACAAAAAACATATTTAAAAGACGCTTCTTTAAGTAGTGTTTCGTCAACATATTTTACCAATGCCTGGGTGTGTGTGCACACTGCACAATGGTGTTGGGAAAAATCAGCTATTGCATCTTTTACAAACACAAATAAAATTGCATATACAACACCAATGCACCTGGCAGCAATTAACAATTATGGCTATTTTATTTATGATAATATAAACCTGCTTGACACTGCCAATGAATGGAAATATGATAGTGTTGCTGCTAAAATGTATTATATGCCACAAAGCAACATTGACCCCAACACTCAAAACTGTGAAGCTGCTGTATATAGCAATGGCATTGCGTTTGGCAGCAATTCATCATACATAAATATCAATAATATTCAGTTTGAAAAACAAATGAATGCCGGTGTTTTAATTGGTAATACAAACAACATATATATAAAAATTAGTAATTGTGTTTTTGCTCGTCAGTATAATTATGGTTGCAGCAATAAAGGCAAATACAACGAAATAAGTAATTGCAGTTTCAATGAAATTGACGGTATTGCAATGTTTGTAAATGGAAGTGGTGGCAACAACACTATTCATCATAATGAATTCAAAAAAACAGGCTTGATTCGCAACAACGGTATTGGTACTGAAATAAATGGTACTGCACTAAAAATTGCATTTGGCGATAGCAATTATATTCATCACAACAGCATTGATAGTGCTGGCTATTGTGGCATTTCGGTTGATGGAACTTATAACACAACTGAAAAAAATATCATTAGCAATGTTATGCTTTGCAATAATGATGGTGGTGCTTTAAAAAGCTTTGGTGGTGCATCTCATCACAACATTTTTCAAAATAATTTTGTTACAACAAGTGATGGCAACAGAGATGGAACTTACAATGCAAATTTTATAACACCAGCTATTTATTTTGACTTTAATGTAAACAATAGCATTATTAAAAACAACACAGTTTACAGCAGAACACAAAAGGGAATTTTTCAAAATGCTGGTGATAGTTCTAATACCATTGAAGGTAATACTATTTATGGTGCCAATATTGGCATAGACCTTAACAGCAGCAGCTTACAGCCTACTCTCATTAAAAATATGAACATCAAAAAAAATGTGTTTTGGCTAAAAAATAAAACCGATTATGTGTTTAGACAAATTGATACATCTGGTAATTACAATTATGGAAACATTGATAGTAATTATTATTTTCAGCCATATAATAGTGCAGACAGTTTAATATATAGATTAAATGGATTTCAACCCAAGCCTTATAGTTTTAGCAACTGGCAAGCAGCAAATAATGATGTGCATACCAAAACAAATAATTTTAGGTGGGCTGCAAATATTGATAGTTCAAAATTATTTATCAATACAACAGATAATGCTGTAACGCAGGATTTGCAAGGATTACAATGGAAAGATTTAGACGGAAATATTATTACCAGTCTTATACTTCAACCTTTTACAAGTAAAATTTTAATTAGAACAGCAACCTTACTACCTGTAGAAATGGTGAGCTATGAAGTGAGACTAATAAATACAACACAAGTTTTAAATTCTTGGGTAGTTGCTAACGAAGTAAATTTATCTAACTACAATATTCAACGAAGTAACGATGGTAAAAATTTTGAAACTATTGGAACAGCCGATGCTAAAGGATTACAAGAATATAGTTTTACAGATGAATTAAAAAACTCAAATAGAAAAACACAGTATTATAGAGTTGAGGCAATTGCTAAAGATGGAAGCAAAGCATATAGTGCAATTAAAACAATAACGCTAAACTGTACTCAGCAATCTATAAATGTTTATCCTAATCCTGTACGAGATTTAATTAATATTTCATCAAACAAAAATATTAAAGCAGTAAAAATTGTAACTCAACTTGGTGTGGTTGTAATTACAAAATCTGTTAATCAACTTTCAACAAGCATTGATATAAAGGCTTTGCAAAAAGGAATTTATTATGTAGCAATCATTGATGATAGAAATGAATTAAGTACCAAATCAATAGTTATATGGTAGGAAATACATTTGCTACGCTTTTATAGTTTTAAAAAAATGTTAATAAATTGGTAGCAACCCCCTACTTTTGCAGCCCCAATTCAGTTTTGGCTGAATCTTTATTGTGTCAAAGCAGTAATGTCCATTGGGATAAACCAAATTTTTTCACAAAAAAACAAGAGTAATGAACAATTACGAATTAATGATGATTTTTACTCCTGTACTTTCAGAAGATGAGTTTAAAGCAGCTCAAAAAAAGTACACAGCTATGGTAACAGAAGCTGGTGGAACTACTGTAAACAGTAATCCTTGGGGTTTAAAATCACTTGCTTATCCTGTACAAAAGAAAACAACAGGAATCTATTGGGTGTATCAATTCACCGCGTCTTCAGACTTTAATGAAAAACTCAAAATTGCTATCTTACGTGATGAGCAAGTAATGAGACACATGGTTACAAAACTTGACAAACACGCCGTTAAGTATAATGAAGACAAAAGAAATGGCGTATTTAATAAACCTAAAAACGTGGAGGCATAAATTATGGCACGTAATGAAATAAAATACTTAACAGCAGCCAAGTTAGAAAAACCTAAGAAAAAGTTCTGCCGTTTTAAGAAATATGGTATTAAGTATGTTGATTATAAAGACATAGATTTTTTGAAAAAATTTGTGAATGAGCAAGGTAAAATGTTGCCTCGTCGTTTAAGTGGCAACTCTTTAAAGTATCAACGTAAAGTAAGCGATGCTGTTAAAAAAGCTCGTCAAATGGCGTTGTTACCTTATGTAACAGATTTATTGAAATAATATTATTTAGTAACCTTCCCTAACTCTTACACAGAGGACAGTTTCAATCTTAGATTGGGATAGTGGGAACTAAAACAAAACAAAATGGACATCATATTAATACAAGATGTAGATAATTTAGGTGGGAAGAATGAAGTGGTAAAAGTTAAAAATGGTTATGCACGTAACTATTTAATACCACAAAAATTTGCTGTTGAAGCTAGTCCAACCAATTTAAAGCAATTGGCTGAAAGAGTAAAAGTACAAGGCAAAAAAGAAGCTGCAATGCTTGCACAAATTAATAGTGTTATTGCTGTACTTAAAGAATCTCCAGTTAAATTGGGTGCTAAAACTGGTACAAGTGGTAAAATATTTGGTAGCGTAACGTCTCTTCAAATTGCTCGTGCTATTCGCGACCAAAAAGGTTACGAAATTGACAGAAAGAGAATTACTATAGCTGAAGAAGTAAAAGAACTAGGAACTTACAAAGCGTCTATTGATTTTGGTAACCACAATGTTACTGAAATTGATTTTGAAGTTGTAGGTGAATAATAAAAAATTAAAAAGAAACCACAAATTTGTGGTTTCTTTTTAAATAAAAGTTTGGGTAAGAAAATGTAGCCTTCTATATTTGCAGCCCAATTAAAAATGGAGCGTTGGTCAAGGGGTTAAGACACCTCCCTTTCACGGAGGAATCACGGGTTCGATTCCCGTACGCTCTACCCCACAGGAATCATTCAAAAAATTATGAATGATTCCTGTTTTTATTTCGCTACAACCCTTGTCAATACTGCATAGTAGAGCAATCATTGGATTGAGTGTTTTGGTTCGATATTGATTATTTTCAAAAATCAAATTTTCAGAGAGTACCGAACTAATTATTTTCTGTTTCACAGGTGTAGAAGCAGAAACGTAATGCTGGTAAAGGTTTGGTAGAAACGTATAACTAAAATTGCAAAACTCTCGGAATTCCCCAGTGCTACTTGATAACTGCTCAATTTTACGGCTTAGCTTGGTTATTTCGATTTCGTATCGTTCTTTAATTTGCTTGTAATCTTTGGCATCTAATTGACCATCCAGCATTAACTGTTGGGCATTATCAATTCGGGTTCTATTCTTTTCAATATCGGTTTGAAATTGCTTTAAAGCTTTGGTATTGTCTTTACCGTTTAATGCAAATTCCTTTTCCACCATTTTGATGAATAAGTTGATGGTGTTTTTTGATGGTGTGACGGCTTTCAATTCCTCTGCAAAAAGATTGTTAGCTTCCGCTGCCTTAAAGCGTTCGTTACATCCCTTTTGACAATGATAATAAAAGTACCTGCCACCATTTCCTTTAGATGCACTGCCACTCAATTTACCACCACATTTTCTGCATTCCAATAAACCACGCAAAGGCAATTCATCTTTAACAGTATTTTTTGTTGTCAATCTTCTTTTCTTTCCATTTAATACATCCTGTACCTCGTAAAATAAAGGTTCACTTATTAAAGGTGTATGTATGCCTTTACTGAAACTTGCTTCTTCATTTTTATAGGGTGGGATATAAACCTTGCCACAGTACAAAGGATTTCTGACTAAGCTCCAAAAATTGCTGCGGCTGCATTTTAATCCCCTTTCATTACACCTTCTCCTTACCTCTTCTATATCATAAGAGCCTGATGCCAATTCTTCAAAAGCTATTTTAATAATAGCTGCATCATCGCTTGGAATAAGAATTGGTTTATTAAAATCATCCCTTACATTTTTATAGCCCAGTGGTGCAGTGCCAACCCAACGCCCCTCTTTTCTTGCCCTACGAATGCCAACAATAATATTTAAGGAACGCCTGTCATTCTCCACTTCAGGTGCAGCCAAATAAAAAGCCAGCATTATCTTGTTTTCAGGGATTGCTAAATCCAATGGCTGTTCTATGGCTTGTGGTTCTATGCCTAATTTGTTTAGTGTGCTTATCATTCCGTAAGCATCACCAGCATTTCTTGAAAACCTATCCCACTTGGTAAACAACAATAAATCTGCACTTAGCTTTCTTGCTTTAAGCTGAGCCAACAACTTTTTAAATTCAGGTCTTTCAAAAGATTTTGCTGAATGGTCTTCAATAAAAGTGGCTACCACTTCTATATTTTGGAAACTGCAATACTTATTGGCAGTTTCTTCCTGATGTCTTAAACTATAACCTTTGTCAGCTTGCTCGTCTGTACTCACCCTCACATAAAGAATTGCTTTGCGTTTCATTGTTATTGTTTGTTTTTAGTTGAATAATATTATTATTTACATTATAATTCTCTTCTTGTTCAATTTCCTGCTTTTCCAGTTCCTTTTGCTTTTGTTTACACTCTATATAGTAGATGTAATTTAACTTGGCTAATTTATGTAATACATTACTTAAATACTTAACTTCCTCATCTGTGTATCGTTCACCATTGCAGTTTAAAACTGCTTTACATTCTTCAAAAGATAGTAGCTTATTATCATCTTCATTATTGGATATAAGAGTTTCGTTACATCTTAGTTTTACAACTTTTGCTTTCATAGTATTGACTTTAAAAAGCAAACCTATCAGCACTCTTACACCTCGTTTCCACGTTATGCAACATTGGGTATAGTTACGCAAAACAATGTACTGAAAATGCAAACAATGTATCGTTCATTTGATTGATGCAAGGTTGTGTAAGATTAGTTTTTAATCCTGCTTGGCACACCTATTTTTTCAAATATAACTTTTACCTGAGCTACTGTGTAATACCTGCCATTCTTTTCGCCAATATCCTTAACAAATGGCTTTGCCCATCGTTTAAATGTCTTATCACATACACCATAAATTTTTGCTAAATCCTTTGCTGAGTAAGGTTTTATTTCTTCCACTATACTTACTGTTCCCATCTTGTACTTTTTAATTGTTGGTTTTGTTAATGTTTATTGCTTGAATTTAATGGTGTATTAATTTGATTGTTAGTGTACTGAGTATAATTCCAAAAACTCATCAACATTTAAAAAGAACAAAGCAGACATTTCAACAACGCTAACTTTTGTTTTCGCTCTAAAATCTGCAATCCATCTTTTTACTAATGATGGTTGTTCTTTGGGTATATCCAATTCCATTGGCTCTCGCTTTCGTATTTTAAGTTGGTTAAACTGTTGCAGTAAATACCTTTTTTGATTAGGGGTTAAGTAGCCTAAATCATCTGCACGATATAGCAAGGCAACCATTGATACTTTCCATTTACGTTTTAATTCACCTAACAGAGGAATGGTAATGCCATTTTCAAAGTCCTTTCTTATTTCCTTTTCAGGCATTAAAAACTCTGCTGCAAAGGCGTTCGCTTCGTGCGATACATCTCTATCCAAACCCACAATGCAAAAGGTGTGCATTATCAATTGCCCCAATTCATAGGCTAACGAAAACCTTTGCCTATCGCCCAAAAGACTGCTGTTTAAAAAAATGATGGGTAACTTTTCATCTGTTAATATGCTTCGGCTATCTACCCTGTCTGTGTTGAATGGAAAACTTTTTATAACAATTCCATTATCTTCAATCAGCTTGGTAATATTATCTATGACTGGTGTGCTTACTTTCCAAAATTTACGCAGTTTAATAGCTATTTGTTGTGGGTTTTGTGTAGCACTTACTTCTAATACTGGTAAATCAATTTTGGGTATTTGCAAAGCAAGTGTTAGAAAATGTATATGCTTGCGAATAACATTTACCTGTGCGTGTATGGGTGTAATTAATTTTTGTGCTACTACTTCTCTTTTGCGATACTTTAAGTTCTCAGGCATTATTTCACCTTGCTGGTAAAAGAACTGAACAGGGTAACCTGTTTTGTCTGCAATGGCTTCTAGCAATTCTTTTGCTATGCCAATATCTGCTCTTTCTATCTTGCTTAAATTAGTAGCACTCATCCCAATCAGTTCTGCAAGCTCGGCTTGGCTTAAACCTCTTGCTTCTCTTGCTAAAACAATCATTGATGTATTTACAATTTCTGCCATTTGCTTTCTTTCGTTGAGAATGCAAATATAGTATTATTTGTAAAATATCAAAATAAATGTTAAAAACTAAATATTTTATTTTTTAAACAACTGACTTGCTTTTTAAGTACTTTACAACCTCGTAATGAAAATATTTTATGAAAGATGGCAATATATCCATCAATAAATATCCATAGAACAATCCAAATAAAATAACAAGCAATACAATTAAGGTCAGCAAATACAATGTAAGTCCAAAATGAGGTACTATAAAAAAATAAATTGTGATTGTTATTAATGCTTTAAATGCTAGTTTAAAACTTTCTTGCGTATTTTCTTTTTGTTTTTCCAATGCCAATTTAGCTGCATTCCACTTTTCAGGTGGTATGGCAGTTTGTAAATGATTGTATATTTCAATAAAAGTAGATTCGTTTAATTGAACAGGCATTTCAACTATTCTGTTTTCATTAATTTCTTTAAGAAATTTTTTATATTCAGGTTTACTAAATTCTTCTTCACGAAGCTGTTTAAGTATTTTGCCTGACTTCTTTTGTATCATAAAAGAAAAAAAACCATCAGAAAGTGTACTTAGGAAGTAGTGGATGATAACAAATATTGAGAATGGTACAAAAAAATTGCCCTTAATAAGAAAGGTAAAGATTGCTTTGTAATCTGTAATATCAATTAGGGAATATTTGAAATAAAATTTCTCAAATAGAAACGATGTTAAACTAACAGAAAATAAAATATTTAATGTTCGCCTCAACACAGGATAAACAGGTTTACCTTTCAAATAGTCTCCAATAAAAAATAAATATTCATTCATTCAGTAAAGGTAATTGTGATAACCCTATTATGTACAACAATACTAGAGATAAACACTTACTATATTTGCGACAGTTGCTTTTGTATAACAACAACAGAAACAGATTATACCGAATAAATGACAAATAATATACTAAAATACGAAAGTGAAGTTTGGAAAACAGCCGACCTGTTAATAGGTGCAGGAATAAAGCAAAGCGATTTTCCAAAATATATGATGCCCTTTTTTGCCCTTTTAATGGTAGAAAGTAGGTTGATTAGAGAAGCCGACAGATTAGAAAAAGAAGTAGGTAGAGAGGATATTGAAGACTTTATTGAAATGTTCAGCTTAGAAGGCTTGGGCTACAATGATTTTGTAATCCGAAAAAAGAAAACACTAAAAGACATTTGCAAGAATGATAAAACCTTTGATGTTGATTTTCATTCCTACTTAAAAGCATTTGATGGTGAAACAAAATATTTATTAGGAGTTGATAAAGGAACAGAAGAAGAAAAGTTTTTGGATATATCAGGCATTGCCGGGCAACTAAAAAAGAAACGAATTTTATTTGATACGGTAAAGGCTTGGAGTGAAATTGATTTAACACCATTCAACAACTCCGAAATAACTACACTGGAAGAACACATCAAACGAAAGTGGGCTGATATAAGTGCAGAAACAGCAGGAGAGCAATACACCCCCGATGATATTATTTCTTTAATTTCTGAAATCATTGCCACTAAAATTGAGGACAACGGCAAATTCCTTACACTTTATGACCCTACTTGTGGAGGTGGCAACTTACTATTTGGTACTGAAGATAAAATACAAGAAATACACCCCAACCGACCAACAGCAACCTATGGGCAAGAGTGGAACGGTACTTTGTATGCCTTAGCCAAAATTGAAAGTAGATTTAGAAAAGATACACAAATTGAATACGGCAATACCCTTACTGATATTGGTAAATTTTGGGATAAAACCTTTAATGTAATTGTAGCCAATCCACCCTACGGTGTGGACTGGAAAGGCTATGAAAAAGACATTAAGAATGATACCACCGAAAGGTTTGTTGCTTTGCCTTCAATAAGTGATGGACAGTTTTTATTTACACAGCACATCTTACACAAATTGGCTGATGATGGTTTAAGCATTGTAGTACATAATGGTTCTACTTTGTTTAGTGGTGATGCAGGAAGTGGCGAAAGCAATATCCGTAAACATTTTTTTGAGCAAGACTGGGTAGAGGCAATTATACAAATGCCTACCGATGAATTTTTTAATACAGGAATATACACCTACTTATGGATTTTCAACAAAGCAAAAGCAGCAGATAGAAAAGATAAAGTAATATTGATAAATGCAAGTGAATTAAACATCCCACTAAAGAAAAGTAAGGGTAAGAAGCGTAAAGAAATGGACTTGCCAAACCGTACTAAAATAGTGCAAGCCCTTACCGATTTTAAGGACAATGATTTTGCCAAAGTCTTTGACAAATGGCACTTCTATTACAACCGCCAAAGCATTATGCTTACCAACATTGATGAAAATGGTAAAGCAATTGAAATGCCTACCAAGACCAGTAAAGACGGTGAGGAAAAAGAAGAAAAATCTATCAAACTAACACCTACAAAAATTACCCAGGTTGCAGACGAAGGCAATGTAGAAATAACCGATTTTGATATTACCACTTTTGATAAAACCAAATACAAAAGTTTAGAACAATACTTTGAAGAAGGCATAAAACCATTATTAGCAGAGCTTGATTACAAAGAAAAAAACCTAACGGTATTTACTAAAGATACAAGCTACTATTACGATGCTGATAAAGAAACCATTATTGAGCAAAGCAAGAAAGAAAAAGCCGAGTTGGGTTGTGGTAAAATTGTAATCAAAGCAAGTTTAAAGAAAGACAGCAAAACCAAACAACCAAAGAGCATCAACATTACAGCCGAACTAACACAAGATTTACAAAAAGATTATGAGATAATACCATACAGCCCAGACGAAGTAACTAACCAAAAGAACATTGCCGACTTTATGGCTAAATATGTTTTTAAACCCTTTGAGTATTTAGACAATGTAATAGGTGTGGAAGTGAACTTTAATAAGGTTTTTTATACACCCGAAATACTAAGGGCAGTAACTACAATAACAACTGATTTAAAAGCCTTAGAAGCTGAATTAACCAACCTTGAAAACGACTTAGGGCTATGAGTAAATTGCCAACATATAACAATTACAAACCAGCCGAATTACTTTGGTTAAATCAAATTCCATCTCATTGGGAAATTAGACGTGTTAAAGATTTGGCAACTTACCAAAGTGGAGAGTACATCAATGCAATGGAGTTTGACGAGGGTAATCAATATCCTGTTTATGGTGGTAATAGTTTTAGAGGGTTTGCAGACAAATACAATACCGAAGGAGATTATGTATTAATAGGTAGGCAAGGTGCATTATGTGGTAATATTAATTATGCTTCGGGTAAATTTTGGGCTACTGAACATTGTGTGGTTGTTTACCACAGAAGAAAGAGTAATGTAAAATGGTTGGGTGAATTACTTAGAATAATGAACCTAAACCAATATGCTACATCAACTGCACAACCGGGCTTATCTGTTGAGAAAATCAAACGCTTAGAATTGCCATTTGTACCATACGAAGAACAAACCACTATTGCCCAATACCTTGATACAAAAACACAAGCCATTGATAAAAAAATAAACCTACTTACTCAAAAAATAAACTACTACAAAGAACTACGCAAAAGCATTATTAACGATGCAGTTTGTAAAGGGCTTGATAAAAATGTATCGTTAAAGGAAAGTGAGTTTGCATTTTCAATAAATGCTAATTGGAAAAGATACAGGCTAAAAGATTTGGGCTTTTTGTATAGTGGGTTATCAGGCAAAGCTGGTGATGATTTTAACCAAGACTACAACCCCGATAATAAAGGTTTTATCCCATTCACAAATATTGCAAACAATACTTACCTAAAAGCAAATCATTTGGGTACAGTAGTAGTTTATGATAATGAAAAGCAAAACAGAGTAAGAAAAGGCGATTTGTTTTTTCTTATGAGTTCAGAAGGATATGAAGATGTTGGTAAAACAGCAGCATTAGCTGAAGATATACCAAATACTTACCTCAATAGTTTTTGCAAAGGGTATAGAGTAACTAAGAATTTTTGTGAGCCTTATTTCCTTAACTATTTGTTGCTATCCGACAATTACAGAAAATCACTAATCACAGAGGGCAAGGGTTTTACAAGAATTAATTTAAAGATGGAAAAGGTTACAGATTTTTTTGTTTACCTGCCACCAACCAAAAAAGAACAAGCCGCCATTGCCAGCTATTTAGATGAAAAGACACAAAAAATAGATGCTATTGTAGCCAATATTCAAAAGCAAACAGAAATCCTTGCAGAACTTCGTAAAACATTAATAAACGATGTAGTAACAGGTAAAATAAAAGTAACCAGCTAAACAATGATAAAAGGTAGCAGCCATATAAAAGCAAAAAACGCAGAACATCTTGGTTTGCGTTTTCCGATTTCGTCCACTCAATTGAGAGGCGAACAACATTGCAAATATAGTATTAATAATTGCTTTAGTTTAATGCAAACAGAAATAATGATTAACGAATGACCGAACAGAAAAAAACATATTGTTTTATTGACGAAGGTGGAGATAGTTCCTTTTATGGAACACGTAAAAAACTACTGGTAGGTACAGATGGTTTTCAACCGATGCTTAATTTAGGAATGATAACCATTGATGATAAAAAGGCAATACGTCAGGCTATTGTACAGTTTATCAATATTCTCAAAGCCGACCCACTTTACAACTCAATACATTCATTTAGCCAACCCAATTGGTACTTGCACGCCAGGGGCGACCATCCTGAAATAAGGGCTAAGTTTTTTGAATTTTTACGAAACCTCGATGGCTTTAAATGCTATATAGTTATCGGCAGAAAAAGATTAAACACATTTCAAAACAAGCACAACAATAATGAAAGGGAGTTTTATTTCGATTTAGTCTATCATTTATTAAAAGACAGGCTAAAGGATGAAACTGAGTTGTATCAAATCTTTCTTTCTGCAAGGCAAAAAAGCACACAGCATCATTTGGGAGAAGCAATAGCAAAAGCGGTAGAACGTGATAACAAACGCAGAAAAGTGCCTAAAAACATTCAATACAAATTTGATATTGTACGAAGTGAAGATACCCCCGAATTAAGCATTGTAGATTATTTGCTTTGGGCTTTAAATCGCTATATAACGGCAGGCGAAGAACGCTTTTTTAAAGCAATGCAACACAAATACAACTTGATAATTGATGTTTATGATAT
Source organism: uncultured Chitinophagaceae bacterium (assembly GCA_964477265.1). Lineage (GTDB taxonomy): Bacteria > Bacteroidota > Bacteroidia > Chitinophagales > Chitinophagaceae > CAIVPM01. The sequence goes on along the minus strand of CAYZDJ010000004.1, from coordinate 12,531 downwards.
TGAAAAGTACAATCAAAAAAATGGAAACTATTACCACCGTAATAACCCGTTTAGTTTAGAACAGGCAAGTAAATTTAGAAATGATGGATATGTTGGAAAATAAAAAAAGTTCTTATAAGCCTCGTGCCAGTACTGGCAACCCCCGCAAGTTGCGAGTTATAGACCTTATAAAAACTGTTGCAAAGATAGCACACTTTTCCACAGAAAAGCAAATTTTTGGTGAAAAATAATAAAAGGCATTGCAAATGAATGAATTAGACTTACAAGACAAATACCTCATAAACTTTCTTTGCGAAAGGCAAGACGGCTTACAGTACAAGGAAGCAAAGGCAAACACCGTTTCGCCTCAATTCTTTTTGGTGGAAGATTTAAAACATTTCCTTTCCGAAACCACACTCAATAAAGACAACTACAAAAAGCTGTTACGAAAGTTTGGTAATGAAAAAGATTTGTTAGATGCCGTTACCAACGAAATGCACGAAAGGTTGAAATCGTCTGCTAATATGGCTTTGTTCATCAACACCAATAAAACCATCACTATTGAAGGTATTTCATTGCATTTGTTTTACCCAAGCGGCAGCGAAACCCACGAAGACATACTGTTTAACCAAAACATATTTTCAGTAATTCAGGAACTGCCATACACCTACAAATATCAGGGCAAACAAATCTATTCATTCCGACCCGATTTAAGTTTCTTTCTCAATGGCATTTACTTAGGTTACAGCGAACTTAAAAGCAGCTACACCAATCAAAATGCAAGAAGTAACGGCAGAAGAAAAGTTGCTAAAGATTACTTAACAGCAGTACAAGAATATTTAATCATTGCCGAAGGCAACGACATTTCACAATCAATCCGTAAAGACTTTTTAAAGATTTTTGAAAAGGCAATACACATCACATCGACCGACCTTAACGAAACCTATGTAATAAGAAATATCAGCAACCAGTTTGAAGAAATAAAATCAATAGTTGCAAGCAACTCTTATGATTTTACCCCTTACGATAATAAAATAGAAAAGGACTTTAAACAATACCCTTTACGCAATAAAGAAGCCAACAAAACGCAACGATTTGAGGAGGTTTTTAAAGCCTTGTACGATAAAAAAATGATAGAGAAAGAAATACTCTACTACAATTTTATTGAAAGGGAATTAGTAAAAAAAGAGGGCAGTAAAATAAAAGAGTACAAGCACAATGACGGCAGACTAATAAGCCCAAGACCAAAACAAAAGTTCGGTACAGATAAAGTATTAAGTAAAATAGATGAATTTTTAGAACACGAAACCGAACCCGACTATTTCATTAAAAAGTTAGAAAGGGAACTGAAAGAAAAAGGCGTAGGCGATGAAAAAATAAAAGAACTAATTACCAAAAGGCAAAAGTACCAAAACAACAAAAATGTTTATTCTTTATTGCTCCAGTATTCAGCAGGGTTTGGTAAAAGCAACATCATTGGTTGGACAGCATTACAACTAAAAGACCTTCGCAAAAATGGGGTGTATGTGTACGATAAAATAATGCTTGTAGTTGATAGGTTGCAATTAAGAGACCAGTTAGATACTATGCTGCACAATATGAATATTCAAAAAGGAATGTTCATTGAAGCCTACGACAAAAAAACATTTACAACAGCCTTAGCCAGTGATAAAAGAATTGTTATTGTAAACATTCAAAAGTTCGGTACTGTAAAAGATATATTGGACGAACCAACTGTAAAGAAGCTATCAAAACTTCGTATTGCTTTTTTAATTGATGAAATACACAGAAGCAATGACGGTGTACAGAGCCAAGAAATGATAAGCATTTTTGATGAGTTGCAAAGCAGTTTTGATAACAATACAACTTATTCAAAAGCACCACACAAAAAGAACTTAATAGTAGGTTTTACAGCCACTCCAAGCGACCACACATTAGCAAGGTTTGGTGAGTTTAATAAATATGCCGAAGCAGAAAAAATATGGATACCATTTGACAGCTATACAATGAAAGAAGCTATTGAAGATGGCTATATTTTAAATCCAATCAAAGGCATTGTTCCGGTATCTGCCAAAATGTTTTTTGAAAAACCCGAAAACGAATTAGAAGGCTTTGAAGGCGATACAGGCTATGAAGATATTCCAGACGATACAGATACAGGCTTTGGAGCAGACGGCAAAAAATATGCAATCCGTAAAAAGAAAATTTACGCCAATCCCGAAAGGATAGAGGCAATTTCTCATTTCATTGTAGAAAGATTAGTTACCACAGTGTACCACAACATCAGAGGTACAGCAAAAGCAATGTTGGCAACTACATCAATTCCTAATGCTATCAAATACGCAGGGTTCATTAAAAAGCACTTTAAAGAAATAACAAAACAGAAAAAATACGAAAGGTTTAAGGATGCACCAGTTTACATTGTTTATTCCGAAAGTCAAGACCAACCAAGCAGCAACAGTATCAATGATGGACTAAATGAAAAAACTGTTTTGCAAAATTTCAAACTGGCTAAAAATGGAATTATAATAGTAGTTGATAAACTGCAAACAGGATATGATGAACCCAAGCTGCATACTTTATTCCTTGACAAAGAAATTAGAGGCATTAATGCCATTCAAACCATATCAAGGGTAAACAGAACAACCAAGTACAAGAACGACTGTAAAATAATTGACTTCTCTTACAAGAATGTAAATGTAAAAAACATCAAAGCAGCGTTTGAACACTTTAGTAATGTAGTAGTATCAGACTTTGACCCATTAGGCGATGAAAGCAAATTGGAAATCTATTACAAGGAATTAAAGGAACATCCTTTATTGACAGCACACTTTCCAAACTTCTTAAAATACCATCAAGAACCGAAAGACATAAACTTGATTTTGGAAATGCAAAACGCCTTTTCTGATTACATCAGAAAAAGTAAAGCAGATGCAAAGAAGCTGAAAAGCACAATCAACAGTTATTTCAAAATCTTAAACCTCATTGAATTTGTTATTGAATTAGAGGCAAAATACAGCGATGCTTTGTTTTTAGAGTATTTGCGTAAATACAACAATGAGTACAACAACATCAACAAGCCTACTGATATTATTGACGATGTTGAAATTTACTTTGATAATAAAATAGGCATCGTAGCACCATTAGAGCCACAGGATAAGGATAAAACTAAAGGAGGTGTAAAAGGCGGTACAAATGGTACAGACGATACAAAATTCAAATACAATATCCTTAAAGTAATTGAAAAGCGGAACAAAGAAGAAGAAGCAATTGCAGAACTCATAAAAGATTTTGAAACAAAAATTGAAGCCTTTTTTGAGTACATAAAAGCAGACGATTTAGGCAAAAGATTAATTGCAAAAATCAATGATGATGGAACTGCATTTAGCCAAGATGAGATATACCTTGACTTTTCAAAGATTTACAGAAAATACATTATCATCAACAAAGATTTAGGAGAGTTTTTTAAACGAGAAACCAAAGACAGTTTAACCCAGCTTTGCGATGATTTTGAAAGGGTACTCTTAAAACAATAACTTTAGAATGAGTTATTATTGATGGCAGTAGAGCCGTATTTTTTTACAAAATCGATGAAAATATTTATTACAAATTATGTCTAAAATAATAAGAGATACACACATTACTGGAATGAAGGGAGTGAATCTTTTTGAACAGTATTGTCTTCGGCATAAACCAGTGATTATTTTTCGAGAAACCTTGAAAAGTGATTTCGGTATTGATGGTGAAATTGAAATGACAGAGTATAACGATGAAAAAAAAGTAGAACCAACAGGCGAAATAATTAAAATACAAATTAAAACTGATGGGACAGGACACAGTTATATTAGAAATGCAAATCAAACACAATTTGAATATTACGCATCAAATGATGATATTGATTATTGGTCTAAATATAAAAGCCACGGATTAGAAGTGGTATTGATAATTATAGATGCTATTGAAAAAAAAATATACTGCAAACAAGTATTTGATACAGATTTAGGGATTGCTCAAACAGCTAAAAAAACAAAAAAATCCTTTCCAATTCTTTTTGATAAAAAAAACAATCTCTTGAAGTTTGGGAAAAGCGACTTTAGAGAAAGGTTTTCAAGCACTTTTAGGAGTAGAATTAATTATGGGGTTATTGAAACTTTGGTAACTAATCTTTTAAAGTTTCAGAAAATTCCGAAGATATTATTTGCATATAGAAGTAAGTTTAAGGATAAGCGAGCTGTCGTGAAGTTTATTAAAGAAAATGGCGACTTATGTGGCTTTAATGATTGTCCTTTTTATGTAGCTTATGGTAATATTGTCTATACATTTAATAAACTTGGGAAAGAATTTGATAGATTCAATAATGTTATTTTAGAGAACAATGTAGGAGCAATAATTCCCACTAATGAAATTAATGATAATCGAGTTATAAGAAATCATTATGTAGAGCTAATTAATGAATATATCAAAGACAAATTAAGGTCAAAAGGCATTCATTTTAACCCTAAATACAAAAGATATTATTTCGCCTATAATCCTGATAAAGACATGCTGCCACTTGTTGTAGAATCATATACAAGAGTACGAAGGGATAAAACCGAGAAGAAGGTTGTTACTTGGCACGAGTACGGAACTAAATACCAATTTTTTAGACATCTTGCATTTAACCTCAATTTTCATTTTATAGAAAATGAACTGTATATAGCATTTGCTCACAAATATTATTTTACTGAAGATGGACGCAAACCTCTTCCACCAAAAGAAATCAGTAAGTTTACCAATTATCTGACTGCAAGAGATTATAACGACAAATATTATGATTGGTTGAATTTTTGGTGGACTTTTTTAAGTAAGGATAATGATATTTGGGATGTTTTTGATTTTAACAATATTTCAATAAAAATTCAGTCATTTTATTCAGAGGAAGTAGGTTTTGGTATTCCACTTGAAAATAAAATTGCAAAGCCAAAACTTAGAAGTAGAATAAAAAAACTTCCTTATCAAAATACAAACCTATTATTTAATGATGAAGATTGAATTATTAAAAGAACCGACTCTTGAATTTGGGAATAACTTTATTTGCGATGACCCTAAAATTGGAATTTCAGTAGGAGGCTTCTTTTCTTCTACTAACAAAAGTCATAAATCAGAAATACATTATTCTGTAATAGGGACACAAAGCAATATTGAAAGTTCTATTAATTGGATAAAACAATTTGAAAATTTTATCGAAGCTTCTGGTGAAGATGAGGAAAAAGAAGATGATTCGATTATTGAAAATGGCGAGGTTGTTAGTTTTGCCGAAGAAAATGAATTGTTTGATACAGACTATTCTTTTTTGAATACCACTGAAGAAATAAGAGATGGATATGAACAAAATACTTCAACAGATATTAAAGTAAATAAGAAAAGAAACCCTGATTTTTCTGGGTTTAATATTGAAAGTTCACTAAAGTGTTCTTTTCTAAACGATGAATCAAACAATAAAGAAATTTCTCTTTCAAAAGTTCGTGAAATTTTAAAAGATGCAACTATAAATAGTTTTGATAAAGCAATACGAATTTGTGATTTATATATTGAAGCATACGATTTTGTTTTGAATAAAAGTATAACAAAACCTACTGTTTGCTTTATTATTATTCCGTCAGAGGTGTTTAAAAAACTATCTTCAATCAATATGTTTGGACGTAGTTGGTTTAATCTTAGGCGTTATCTCAAAGCACAGCTTATTGTAAAGCCACAAGCAATTCCTGTTCAAATTATTCTTGAAGATACTATTTCACAAAAAAGAAAATCGTTACAAGATTTATCTATGCAGGCTTGGAATTTTTGTATAGCTAATTACTATAAAAGTGGTTGTATTCCTTGGACATTAACACTAAAAGACAAGCACACTTGTTTTATTGGCATTAGTTTTCATAAAGTATTAAACGGAGATAAAAATACAGTTCGTTCAAGTGTTGCACAGGCGTTTAACTATGAAGGAAAAGGATTAATCTTTGTGGGTGAGCATTTCGATTGGAATGAAGATGAAATGGAAACACCCGCACCACATCTTACCTATGATTATGCAAAAAATTTAATTAGCAAGGTAATTAAAGAATACAAATCATTTAATAAAAATTTACCCCCTCGAAGAATAGTCATTCATAAAACAACGTCCTATTGGGATTCGTCTATTAATAAAAATTATGCAGAAGTTGAAGGACTTAAAACTGGAATAAAAGAAGTTCTTGGAGACGATGTTCAAATAGACCTTGTTTGTATTAAGTCTTCGGATATAAAACTTTTGAGAGAGAATGGTCAATATCCGGTAATGCGAGGAACATTATTGCATATTGACGACGCTACAGGTATCTTGTACACTACTGGTTATATTCCATATTTTGAAACTTTCCCAAGTATGGCAATACCACACCCTATTGAGGTAAGTGTTTATGAACAAGAGTCTTCCTTGAAAAAAATTTGCGAAGAAATCCTTGCTTTAACAAAGTTGAATTTCAATAATTGTAATTACTATGACGGCTTACCTATCACTGTTAAGTTTGCCCAAAAAGTTGGAGAAATTACCCAATATATTGATGCAGGATTTACCCCACCTGATAGATATTATTTTTATATGTAAAATTTACTCCTATTTCCTATGAAAACGTACCATTCAGTGTAAAACGAAAACAGATATTATTAGAACGTAGCCCCAAAAGGTTGCTTACTTATAAGTAGATTTTACAAGTATTAATTTTAAAGAAACGTTTTTATTTTTTTACTATCAAATAGTATTTTTCCTTGAATTCTCCACAATATCTCCTTAATGATTCCAAATCCTTTTTGCTATAATCCCTTACCAATCCAAAATTGCTGCTATAAAATCCCTAGTCATATCCATATTCAATTTGTATAGACCCAAATAACACCAACATCAATCCTGCATCTCTCCAATACTAAAATTCTTATAAAACCCTCATCCAAAACCTAACCAATTTGGAACAAAACGGAACAACTAAGAACAACTCAAACCAACCTTATTTGATATGACATTTTCTTAGCCATTTTACAGCCAACAAGACTTTGTTTTACATTACCTGACTTTGTTTTACCATATCATACACAACCTTACCTAAACCTGTAAAGCAGTATTTTTTGCATACCATTTTTGCATTCTCAAATCACAAATAATAAAATAAAAAGGTATGAAAACTTCAAGAAAAAAAGCCGTAGTTACTAACTACGCAACAGTATTAAGAGTAGTAAAAAGCATCAATGAAAAAACTGCCATTTCGCAAACACAAAAATTAGCAGACACGGCTTGGAACTTTGCCTACACGGCACTTTGGAACAGCATAGTATTTTCCAACCAAGAAACACAAGCTGCAAAAACAATGATTAAAAATATCATCAATAGCAGCAAAACACCTGTTAAAACTTACAAGTCATTTTGCCAAAGAGTATTATTAGCAAGACAGTATGTAAACAACAATCCAAACCGTTACATACCACTACCAACAATTTGGTTAGACCACGAAAATTTAACAGGCTATGCAGGTACAGAAAGCTGGTATCAAAACATTCAGGACATCAGGGCATCACTACCTAATTACAAAAATGAACTAAAGGCTTTTGCTGAAGCTATTTTAGAAATGAGCGAAGAACCAACTACGCAAAACTTTCAGTACTGGAGAAACTATTTCATAGACAACAAAGCCACAGGCTTATTGGGCTTGTTCCTATGCACGATAGCCAACGATAAGTTCCTTGCTAAATAGGAATTAGGAATAAATAATTAGGAATTGGGAACAAACGAAAAACTTATAACGAGAAACAAAAAATGTATGAAAACAAATGTTATCAAATTAAAGCCGTACTCACTTGCAGAGTTAGCAAGGCAATATGAAGTATGTGTACGCACCATGCAAAAATGGATGTTACCCTTTAAACAGGAAATTGGTGAAAAGCAAGGAAGGTATTTTACCATCTCACAGGTAAAAATAATTTTTGAAAAGCTGGGTTTACCTGCATCGGTTGAGTAAATAAACACTACGCAACTTGACAATGTTTGACACAACCTGACAATGTTTTACCAAATCTTACACAACCTTACCTAAACACGAAACCACCATTTTTCAGCATCACATTTTTGCATTTTAAAACAAAAAAATATCCTATGGAAACAAAACCCATTCACAGCGACAATCCTTACAGCAACTTGTTTTTAACAGGTGCGATATTCTTGGCAAACGTAGATGTAGCAGGGCTTGCAGACTATGCTATTAAAGCAGCAGTTGGTGGAGCCATCTGGTTAGGCTACAAGTTAATGGCAGACTTTATTGACAGAAAAAGAAATAAAAAGTAATGAGTTCATTTTCTAAAATACTAACAGGAACAGTAGTGGGTGCTGGCATCATTACAGCATTCAACTATGTTAAAAACCTTCGCAAAGCACAGGCAGCTTTAGAGATACAACCCAAAGCCAGTATCCACAGCATCAGTTGGGATGGCATTATTATCAGGGTTGATGTGCTGATGAAAAACCCAACAAAGGGAAGTTTCTCGATTAAATTTCCCTTTGTTAAAATCGCTTATAAAAATGAAACGATTGGTAGTTCACAAGCCATTGACAAAGACATAAAAATACCTGCTTATGGCGAAGCCATCATAGACAAAATTTTGGTGCAAGTACCAGTCAGTAGCGTGTTCTCATTAGTATTTACCTTAATCAAATCATTGTATAACAAAGAGGCTGTAATGCTTACTGTTACTACAATGACGACCATTAACATCGGCTTGGCAAAAATTCCCTTTACCAAACAAAACGAGGTAACCGTAAAGAAATAAACAACATTCAATAATGGAAGCTCAACGCAAACGTAACATCCAAAGTGGTGAACGCTACACCCATCTCTTTCCTGAAGCAAATAATGCCAATGACACCATTAGGAAAAATGCCAGTGTGTATGATACGGTAACATTTATTCCTAAAGTAGTTCATAGCACTTTGCAGCATACACAAAAGTTAGCTGTGCAATTAAAGGCAGCTACTGTGCAAGAGACTTGCGGCAATATATGGCAGTTCGTTTACAACCACATTGCCTATAAAAAAGACAAGGATGGGTATGAGCAAATACGAAGCCCAGCAAGGGCTTGGGCTGATAGATTTAGTGGGGTGGATTGTGATTGTTACTCCGTTTTTATATCCAGTATCTTAACCAATTTACACATACCGCACACCCTACGCATCACTAAATACCAGCGAGATTATTTTCAGCATATCTATCCCATTGTACCGACAAAAAATGGTTATATCACGATAGACTGTGTAACAGACCAATTCAATTATGAAGTGCCTTACAGCGAAAAAAAAGATTATCCTATGGACTTACAATATTTAAACGGCTTAGACAATGTTCCTGCATTATATGCAGACCCCAACGATGCACATTATATGGGTGCAACAGATGGTATGGAAGAATTGGGCAAGATTTTTTCCAAACGCTTTGGAAAGAGTGCTGGTAACGCTTTCACAGCATCCAACAGAAAAATGCCACGCATTACAGGTAAACAAAAAAGAAGAGAAAAGAGAGCCAAAGCTGATGCAGAAGGCAGACCAAGAGGCTTTAAAAAATTCATCAACAAGTTCAACAAATTTAACCCCATTACAATTGCCTTACGCAATGGTGTATTGGCTTCAATGAAACTCAACATCAAGAATGTTGCTGCAAGGTTACGTTGGTCATACCTAACGCCTGAACAAGCTGCCAGCAAAGGCATTGCCATTCCACGCCACCAAAAACTAATTGAAACAAGAAAGAAACTTGAATCTATTTTCTACAAAGCTGGTGGCAAACCTGAAAACCTACGCAAAGCCATTTTAAAAGGCAAGGGCAACAGAGATAAAGCTGTGCAGGGGTTAGATGGATTTGATGGCAGCGATTATGCTGTGTTGAATATGAATGAATACACCCCATTACCACAACTATTGGGTGCGGTTATTTACCATTCTGAAAACATTGAGGGCTTTGACGGAATGGATGGTATTGAAGAACTGGTAGGCTTGGGTGAATTGGGCGAGCCTATCACAATAGCGAGCATTGCAGCAGCATCAAAAGTTATTGCTGCCATTGCTAAAAAACTCAAGAGCATTGGTAACATTTTCGGCAATAAAAATGCAGAGGGAAGTGAAGATTTTGATGAAGCTAAAAACGAACAGGCTGAAAAAGAACCTATTGCCAAACCTACTAAAGCTGCACCTGAATTACCTGAAGCTAACCAACCACCTGAAGCCTATAAAGAAGCAGATGAATTGCCACCAGCTTCAACAGATAGTAGTGGCAGACATATTCCATTCAACCACAGAACAGGAAGACCTGCTTTGCCATACTCACCAAGCCCAAACAATGCACCTGCAAGGAACGCAGAACCTTCAGCAAACTACTCACCTAATGACACGATGCCACTACCAGCAGTAGCAGAAAAAGCAGCCCCACCTGCAAACACAGCTAAAGAAGCTGAGGATAAAACGGACGATAAAGATGATAAAGACAAGGGCTTTTGGGATAAGAATAAAAAATGGTTAAAGCCTACCATTATTGGTGTGGGTAGTTTAGGGTTATTAGCTCTTGGTGTGAGTGTATTGAAAAGCAGCAAGCAAAAAAGCAGTGGCAGTAATGCAAATAATAAACCGATGAATGGTGTTCCCAAACACAAAAAACACCACAGGAAAACCAAAGGCAGCAAAGCTAAAGGCAAGCATCAACACGTTGCATCCAAAGCATTATTATAAACAATATTCTATTACAAAAACAAGAAACAAAATGGCAAAGAAGAAAAAAAATAGCTATGCAAACAAAGCCAAAAAGAAAGGCTTTATGCAGGGAATGAGTACAGGCTTAGACACCAAAGGCAATGTAAAAAACACCCTGCTGGAAACTGGTAAGGATTTATTGATTGGTGTGATTGGTGGTGGTGTGGCTGGTGCAGCCATTGGCAGAGGTTCATTAGCTATAGGTGCAGTTATCACTGGTGCTGGACACTATGCCAACAACAAGGCAGTTGCATTATTTGGCGTAGGAATGATGGCAGCGAATGGTTTTCAAAAAGGCAGTGGCGTAGGTAGTTTGGAAGGAATGGATGGCATCAAGGACAGGGTGCTTGCCTACAAGGAAACCTTTACCCAAAAGTTATTCTTAGACAAACTCAAATCAAAGAAAGAAGTCACCACAGAGGGTTTTGGTAATGTGCAGTATTTTAATTACGCCAATGAAATGAATGGCGATTTAGCTGCACTGGATTATATCGAAAACCAAATCACCGAAGCAGGTATGCAGCAAATGCAACTCAAAGGCGAATTTGATATGGGTGAATTGGAAATGCTGAATGGCGATGAAATGATTATGTAAAACAACAAAAACAATTTTTAAAAAACAATAAAACAAAATTCTATGTTACAAATGTTAGAAGGTATGGAAGAGTACAACAATCAGGGTGCTTTATTAGGTGTTGAGGGATTAGATGGCGATGAATTGATGGGTGCATTGAGAAGGATGAACCCCATTCAAAGGCAAAGAACCATTAACCGATTTGCCAATACAGGCACATACAGCAGAGGTTCAAGGGCTGAGATGGAAAAACATTTTGCAGAGCTGCCACAGCACATCAAAGATGGTTTGGTGCGAGGTGAATTACGCCTTGCAGACAATATTCTGTATTCCATCAAGCCCATCAATTCAAAAACAGTAAAGCTGTTTGAAACACAGGACGACAAAGAGATTGGCATCAGCAATATCAGCAATGCCAAGTTACCAAAGAATCAGGCGTTTTTAGTGAGTGGCATTTTCCTATTGGCAGGTACATCAGCCGATGCCACCAAGAACAAAGTGATGTCCACCAACTTCAAGCAAATTGAGGATGTACCAGCAATTGCCAATGGTGAGTTCAATTTGAAAAGCAATAAAAAACAAATTGTTCCTGAGACCAGCAACACCGTGTTTAAAACTTACAACAACAATATGATGAACCTGGGTTATTACAAATTAGCCAACCCAAGATTGATACAGGATGATGTGTTGATTGAGTTCACCGTAGAGTTGGGAACAACAGAGGGTATTCCTGCCAACACTTACTTATATGTGGGTTTGCACGGAACGATTACTACACCTTAATCATAAGAGCTTGGTTGTTATAAAGTGTTTGCGAAAGAGTTACTGAACGAACACCAAAGCGTTAAGCACAACAGCTTGACACTTTAAAGGAAAGGGGTAATGGCTATGGGTAATAACCATCCCCTTTCCAACAACCATCACTTTTTTATTAAAAGAAAAACTATGAAAAACATTGTTAAGAAAAGGTTTGATATACGCATCACCGAACCTAATAAAATATTCAGCAAAACATTTGAGTTGGATAAAACCATTGCCACGATTAAAGGAGTTCTGTTTACATCGGATAAAGATGATTTACTGTATTACAGAGGTTCGCAGCGTATTGAAATCAACAAGCAGGAAATCTTTCCTGAAAACTATGAAAGCAAGCTGTTGATGACAGGTATCAATGTATCACCCAACC
>CAYZDJ010000003.1:0-232590 GCA_964477265.1 uncultured Chitinophagaceae bacterium | reverse complement strand
AAACGTAGCTTAATGCTCTTAATAAAATTGTCCACTTTTTTATTGGAAGTTCATTAACTGGTAAAATAAGATTGGTGTAGTTGTTTGTACTGTTATTTTTTTGATGGGTGTAATTGGAATGATTTTATTTCAAAGTAATCAAAAAAGTCATACAAATTATAGTGCTTACAACTGAAAATATAAAAACTCATATTTTCACAAAACGAATTAACTGCAAATATAAATATTTATATTTGCACTTGCATTATTAAAAAACAGCAATGACTATTAATGATTTTATAGCAGGAAAATTAATGAAAAGGATTCAATACCAAAGTTTTGAACCTACGTTAATTAATACACAATGGCATTTAGACAATGATGCAGTGGCAATGTTACTAAGCCAAGCCGACCAAAAACTGGGCGAACTAAATGCTTTTAGTCAACTGATACCCGATGTTGATTTTTTTATAAAGATGCACATTGCAAAAGAAGGTACTAAAAGCAGCCGAATAGAAGGCACACAAACCAATATAGACGAAGCCATTCAAAAAGAAGAATTTATTCAACCCGAAAAAAAAGACGATTGGCAGGAAGTACAAAACTATGTGCAGGCAATGAACACAGCTATGGAGGCATTAAGCAGTTTTCCACTAAGCAACAGGCTTATAAAAAATACGCATAAAATTTTATTGCAAGGCGTTAGGGGCAAGCACAAACAACCAGGAGATTTTCGTATTAGTCAAAACTGGATTGGAGGCAGCAGCATTGCAGATGCAAAATTTATTCCACCACATCCCGATGCTGTATTAGATTATATGGCAGACCTTGAACAATTTATACACAGCACCAATACTAACCTGCCACACTTAATTAAAATAGGCATTATGCACTATCAGTTCGAAACCATACACCCTTTTTTGGATGGTAATGGCAGAATAGGCAGGTTGTTGATTACATTGTATTTAGTAAGCAATGGTTTATTGGTAAAACCAACTTTGTACCTATCTGATTTTTTTGAAAAAAATAAAGAACATTACTATGATAATTTAACTATTGTAAGGTCTAAAAACGATTTGGCACAATGGCTTAAATTTTTTTTAGAAGGTGTACGTGTTACAGCAGAAAGTTCTATTCAAACATTTAAAGAAATAATAGCACTACGTAATAAAGTAGAAACTAAAATAATAACATTGGGTAAAAGGCAAATGCTTGCAAAAAATTTATTACAATATTTATATAGCCAACCCATTACAGATATGCAAAGTATTGCTGTTGCTTTAAATGTAAGTATAACAACAGTATCAAGACTGATAAACGATTTTTTGCATTTAGAAATACTAATAGAACAAACAGGCTATAAAAGAAATAGAGTATTTGCTTTTGAACAATATTTAAACCTATTTAGATAATGAATAATAGTACAATAGGCGAAATAGAACGTATAACACAGAACCGTGTGGTAAAATTATTTACCAATGCAGCAGGTTTGAGTTATACTTATTTGGGTAATTGGGAAGACCGAGCTAACAATAGTAATATTGAAGAGGACCTGCTAAGAAACTATCTTGTAAATAAAGCAGGCTATCCTGTAGATTTAGCTAACCGTGCTATATATCAACTGCAAGTTGAAGCTAAAAACTACGACCGCAATTTGTATAACAACAATAAAGAAGTGTACAAGTTATTACGCTATGGCAAAGAAGTAAAAGCCAATGCCAGCGATAAATATGAACGTGTAAATTTTATAAATTGGGTAGAACCTGAGCAAAATGAATTTGCCATTGCTGAGGAAGTAACCTATTTAGGCAATAGAGAAAAAAGGCCAGATATAGTGTTGTATGTAAATGGTATTGCAGTAGGTATATTGGAACTAAAACGCAGCACTGTTTCTATTGGCGATGGCATACGTCAGAATTTAGTGAACCAACAAAAAGAATTTATTGAACCATTTTTTACTACCATTCAACTGGTAATGGCAGGCAATGATACCGAGGGTTTGCGATATGGAACTATTGGTACGCCTGAGAAATTCTTTTTGCGTTGGAAAGAAGATGTAGAAGATAACAGTATGCTGCAATTGGATAAATATCTTACTAAAATATGCAACAAAAAAAGGCTGCTTGAAATTATATACAACTTTGTATTGTTTGATGGCGGTGTAAAAAAGCTGCCACGCTACCATCAATACTTTGGCATTAAAGCAGCTCAGGAGCATATACGCAGAAGAGAAGGTGGCATTATATGGCATACACAGGGTAGTGGAAAAAGTATTGTAATGGTATTGCTGGCAAAATGGATTTTAGAAAACAACCCTAATGCAAGGGTTGCCATACTTACAGACAGAACAGAACTGGACAAGCAAATTGAAAGGGTTTTTAATGATGCAGGAGAGCCATTAGTAAGAACGTCGAGTGGTAGAGAATTAATGCAACAATTGAGCAGCCCATCGCCAAGATTAATGTGTTCGCTGATTCATAAATTTGGTAAAAAAGAAGTAGAAAACTTTGACCAGTTTATTGAAGAATTAAAAACCAATCCCACACAAACAGTTGGTGAGTTGTTTGTTTTTGTAGATGAATGTCATAGAACACAGAGTGGCAAGCTGCATAAGGTAATGAAAGCTATACTGCACAATGCAGTGTTTATAGGCTTTACAGGCACACCTTTACTAAAATCGGATAAGCAAACAAGTTTAGAGGTTTTTGGTAAGTACATACACACGTATAAATTTAACGAAGCTGTAGATGATGAAGTGGTGTTGGATTTAATTTATGAAGCCAGAGATATAGACCAACGTTTAAGTAACCCAAAGAGAGTGGATGAATGGTTTGAGTTAGCAACTAAAGATTTAAATGACTTTCAAAAATCGGCACTCAAGCAAAAGTGGGGTACAATGCAAAAAGTGCTGAGTTCAAAAAATAGAATGGATAAAATTGTACTTGATATTCAGTACGATTTTAAAAAGAAGACAAGATTAAGTAACCATTATGGCAATGCTATTTTAGTAGCAGGTAGTATTTATGAAGCCTGCAAGTATTACGAGTTATTTCAGCCTACTGAATTTAAAAATCGCTGTGCTATTGTTACCTCTTACAATCCATCTACAAGTGATATTACAACTGAAGACACAGGCACTAATACAGAAACAGAAAAGGAATTTATTTATAAAATATATACGGAGCTCTTAAAAGATGTGGTGCCATCACAGGGCAAAACCAAAACAGAAACCTACGAGGATATAGCAAAAAACAAGTTTATTAAAAAGCCTGCTAATATGCGTTTGCTGATTGTGGTGGATAAGTTACTTACTGGCTTTAATGCACCATCCTGCACTTACTTGTACATTGATAAAAGTATGCAAGACCACGGTTTGTTTCAAGCAATTTGCAGGGTTAATCGCTTAGACTCTGAGGATAAGCAATTTGGTTATATTGTGGACTATAAAGACCTGTTTAAAAAAGTAGAAAATGCTGTGGCTGTTTATACTTCAGAGTTGGACTATGATCAATTTGAAAAAGAAGATTGTGATATACTTTTAAAAGACCGTTTGAAGAAAGGCAGGGAAAGGTTGGATAATGCCATTGAAGAAATTGAGTTGTTGTGTGAGCCTGTACCATCGCCAAAATCTAAATTAGATTACCAGCACTATTTCTGTGGCAATGCCGAAATAGCAGAACAACTAAAAGAAACAGAAGTAAGGCGTAATGCTTTATATAAAACTACTGTGGCTTTAATAAGAGCTTATGCGAATATTGTTGCTGATTTGGAAGAAGCTGGGTATTCAGCAGCAGAACAGGAAGCCATTAAAAAGCAAATTGATTTTTATTTAAAGTTACGAGAAGAAATAAGAATGGCAAGTGGCGAAACCCTTGATATGAAAGCATACGAGGCAGATATGCGTCATTTAATTGATAATTACATACAAGCCGATGAACCAAGGCAAGTGTCGCCTTTTGGAGATTTGTCTTTAATTGAATTGATTGTTAAAACGGGTATAGCCGATGCAATTAATACTATGCCACCTGGCATTAAAAGCAATAGACAGGCAGTTGCAGAAACCATTGAAAACAATGTGAGGCAGAAAATTATTAAAGACCATTTAATAGACCCTGCTTTCTTTGAAGAGATGAGTACTTTACTCGATGAAATTATAAGAGAAAGAAGAGCTAATGCTATTAGCTATGAGGAGTATCTTAAAAAGATAGCTGCCCTTGCAAATAAAGTGCAGGAAGGTAAAGCCAGTGCTACGCCTGATGTTATTAAAACACCTGCACAAAGGGTTTTATATAATAATTTAGGTAAGGACGAAAAATTGGCATTAACCATTCACGATAAAATTATTAAAGTGAAGCCTGATGGGTGGCGAGGTAATGAACCAAGGGAGAATATGATTAAGGCAGGATTGTATGAAATACTAAAAGACTTTGAAGAGGTAGAAAGAATATTTGCCATAGTAAAACAACAAGCAGAATACTAATGGACATAATTACGCTTGGATCTATAACCATTGATGTTGAATTAAAGGACATAAAAAATGTTCATTTAAGTGTTTACCCACCAAAAGGCAGGGTACGCATTGCAGCACCCTTGCGTATGAATTTAGACACTATTCGTATTTATGCCATTTCAAAACTTGGTTGGATAAAAGCACAACAAAAGAAATTTCAGTCACAGCTACGTGAAGCACCAAGAGAGTTTTTGAGCAAAGAAGGTCATTACTATTTAGGTAGCAGGTATTTATTAAAAGTAATTGAACACAATGCACCACCGGAAATAAACATTAAACATAAGACAATAGAATTACGAATACGACCCAATACAGATTTAGAAAAACGAAAGTCTATAATGGATGAATGGTACAGGTCGCAATTAAAATCAATAGTTCCCCCTATAATTACCAAGTGGGAAAAAATAATGGGTGTTTCTTTAAATGAATTTGCCATAAAAAAAATGAAAACCAAATGGGGAACTTGTAATAGAGGAGCAAGTCGTATTTGGTTAAACCTAGAGTTAGCAAAAAAACCATTCTATTGTATTGAATACATCATAGTTCACGAATTAGTGCACTTGCTGGAACGCAATCATAATGAAAGATTTGTTGCTTATATGAATCAGTTTTTACCTGAATGGAAACATTTAAAAAATGAGCTAAATAAACTTCCTGTAAGCCATAGGGATTGGGAGTATTAAGTGAAGGCAAGAACAATTGTTTATAAGCAAAAAAATTATTATCACTATAAACAAAACGCTTTTTGATTCACATTGCCTTACTCAACATACCAAACTAATGATATTGATTTAAAAACAAATCTTGTGTGTAGTCTTTAAAGAGTCAGTATTACGGATATGGATTAAGTATTAATGAGCATATTAAACAAGGATTTACATATCCCTACACATTGCTAACAAATACTTACAAACAATATGTAAATCATCCAAAAAACATTTCGATAATTCGCCGTTTGTTTCCACATAAAAGCCCCAACATTTTATGTTGAGGCTTTTTTCTTTTTGAGTCAAGGAATTTTCATTTTAGCATTTTAATTCTTTTATTCTCCATCAATCACGCTTCCACTTTTCTTAGGTTTTCGCCATTGGTTGGTTTCTGCACCACACATTTTAACAATTTTGGGTGTGAATTTTCCAACAATGTCAACCAACTCTTGTTGAGATTGCATTACAGTATTAATGTCCTTGTAAGCAAAAGGTGCTTCATCCAAGCCACCTCCTAATAGCTTTACATTATGTTTTTGCAATTCTTCTTTCAAAGCATTTTGGGTAATGGATTGCAAGGCTTTGGTTCTGCTCATTTGTCGCCCTGCACCGTGAGATGCAGAGTTGATAGAAGCTACTTCACCTCTTCCTTTTACAATGTATCCATTGACAGTCATTGAGCCAGGAATAATTCCCAAAACTCCTTTGCCTGCTGGCGTTGCACCTTTTCTATGCACAATTACTTCTTCACCATTGTATATTTCTTTCCATGCAAAGTTGTGATGGTTTTCTACCATTTTTATAGGTTGCCTTCCCAATTGTTTTGCCATTTTATTGTGTATGATATGATGACAAGCACTTGCATAATCACCAGCCAAATTCATTGCTAACCAGTATTCTATTCCTTCTTGTTCATCTAAATTTAGCCAAGCCAAATTTTTAGCTTCATCAGGTAATTGTCTTTTTTCCTTTGCAATTTTGGTGTAATGATTAGCAATGTTTGCACCTAATGCCCTTGAGCCAGAGTGAGACAATAAGCCTACATAAGTACCAGCATCAACACCAAGCACTTCATCTTTTTCCTTTATCTCAACTGTACCAAATTCTACAAAGTGATTACCACTTCCGCTTGAACCTAATTGTCTCAAAGCCCTTCCTTGTAAGGATTTCAGCAATTCAATTTCATTAAATTCTTTTCTGTCCATAACTTCGTGAATAGCTGGTTGTTTAAATTGAGCACCACTGCCAAACAAAGTATTTTCATGTAATTCTCTTACAAAAAAACTTTCTCTTTGAATCAAATCTTTTACATCAATATCAAAAATACTCAAGCACATTCTGCAACCAATATCAACACCCACACCATAAGGTATCACGGCATTTTTTGTAGCCAATACACCACCAATAGGCAAGCCATAACCGTGATGTGCATCTGGCATTAAAGCACCTGCAACACTTATAGGTAATTTAGCAGCAGTGTGCATTTGATGCATTGCTCCTTCTTCAATATGTTCTGCACCATAAATATTAAAGTTGATGCCTTTAGTATTTAATGAAATGGTTTCTCCATCCTTATCTTCTTTAGGCAATAGCCTTTCTGCTATCACACTCAGTATTGCATCGTTTTTATATTCTATCGGACTTGCCAATACTTTTTGCAATAACTCCATCACATCCTCCTTTTTACTATGTTTAAAATTCTTTTCCATTGTATTCATAACAATGGGTATGATTGGGCTTTCAGGAAATCCTATTGCCCTTAATTCTTTTGCTGTTATTTTTAGTTTCATTTTTTGTTTTTTAAAAGATGTCAAGCATTTAACTTGACATCTTTATTTTAATCAATCAACAATTGTGTTACAGCTGCCGTGTTTCTTGCCCATTCCATTGTGTAGTTTTCATCGGCAGTTGCTGTGTTCACAATCTCTAAGTTTTGAGCCTCTGCTTTTAATTTTAACAAAGCACCTACATTTAATTTAGAAGAAAGTTTGTTCAACATCAACTCTACTGTTTGCTTATTTACACCTTGCACCAACTGTCCACCAAAAGGCATTTCTAACCAAATGATTTCTTTGGTTTCAACTTTCAATACACCAAAAATTAAACCCTTTGCCAGGCTTTGTGTTACTCGTACTTGGTGTTGTACACAAGATGGGTCATAAGCCACGCCACTTCGTTCTGAAATAGTCATTGGATATTTTGAATCCATCCAACCCACAACAAGGTTTGGCGATAGGCTTCCCATTGAATAAGCATTGCAGGTAAATACAACATAATCTGCACTTACTTTTTCAAGCTCTGCCACATTAATATTAATATATTCCGCAGTACCAATTTTTTCAGGAATGGAACGTATATCACCACTGTGTTTGCAACCAATTTCTACAAGGTTTGAAAATGAACAATGTTTAGTGTTTCCATTTTTCAAAACAATGTAAGCACTCAAGTCCATATCCAAATGTTGTGCAGGCAAGCCCTTACCCCATTGCATAAACAACCTAACGGTATTGCCCAACACAGGAAAACTTGTACCCATTAATGCTGCTGGTAAATCCTGCATAGTTTCACTTCTATCACCAATTGACACTGGTATTTTAAACAAAGCCTCATCAATGAAAATCGTTTTGTTTTTTATAGCCTGATTTTTAAATCTGTTCATCATTGCTTTAATGCACAACAACTCTATTGATTCTCGCATTTTCAATAAATCATCTTCGCTGTAATGTTTTAGCAAATGATTGTTAGGAACAGACTTTGAATTTCCACCCAAAGGCTTTACTACACGATGACCATTTTTTTCAAAATAGTTAACTGCATAAGCATTTAAAGTGAAGATTAAACGTGCTGGCACTTTATCAATAATTTCACCAAAAGCATTGGCTATATTCTCGTAACCAAACCAAAGCATATTGGCAAACAATGAACGTGCAAACATTCCTGGACGCTGCTTTAACAACTCTATCACTTCAGTTTCTTTAAACTGTTTACGGCTTGCATCTACAGCACCTTGCCACACAAAATAAGTTTCGTTATAAAATTCATCCAATACATCTTTCAATTTTTCAAAACCTGCTTTCTTGCTCATTTCTGCTAAACGTAATGCCCTTATCATTCTTACCCACATACTTCTTTTTGGATGCATTATTTCACAGATTTTTTCTGCTTCTAATTCCAAATTGTTTATCCAAGTTGCAACCATTTTTGATTCTGCTCTTGAATACTTCAACTTCAAATCATCCTTAGATTTCTTTACGTTTTTAATAGCACTATCAACATTTACATTCCAACCAGAATTGTTTTGTTTAGTTCTTTTTAAAATTGTTTTTGGTTCAACAATTTGTATAAAGCCTGTGTGCTTGTACCATAAGTATCTTAAAATATCAGATGGTGTTTGAAAGTATTGCTGTGCCTTCTCTGCCTGATTATTTTCCACTAAGAAATCAATTACCAACACAGTTGTTTCCTTGATAGTTATTTGCATTTGTGGTAAACCAAAATGTTGCAACAATATTTTTGCACTTTCTTGTTGAGTGGCATCTAATGCAGTTTTTGATTGCAATAAATCAACTAAAAATGCTCTTGCATCTTCTTCTGTCCATAACTCTAATACTTGCTTATTTGAACCTTGGGTTTTTAATTCCAATTTTTCAAATTCGAAAGGTGTACCACAAAATGGGCAGCCATTGTAGCGTTCCAAAGGAAAAGTTCCTTCTGGAATAATATGGCCACAAGGCAAGGTTTTGCCAACATTCCATTTAAAAATATTAGCAACCATTGTTGCCAAATGGTCTAATCTTGTTTCGCCTGTTGGTACATCCCAACCTTTAACTAAAGGTGTCCAGTTTTTATTTACACCTTTAATTTCGCACAACTCATCATACAAAATAATTTTATAAGCAGCCGAAGTTTTATGTAATGCCTTCAACGCTTTTTCAGAGACGGTGTAGCCAATTTTTGAAATATTCTCTACAAATTCAAAACTGCTTTTTGCAGTTTCAATAGTTTCCAAAATCCTTTCTGTAGCTGGCAAATACAATGCTTGCTGCCTTAATGCTACCTTAATTAATTGTTTCATTTTTTCATTTTTTTAAAAAGGTAATTGTTGCTTTAATTTTTACAGAATTTGAAGTAAAAACAACTTGACCTTTAGTTATAAAAAGTGGGGTAGATTGGATTCGAACCAATATTAGCCATTTAAGTAAATACAAATTGACCCTTTGGTAATTTTTATATTTACTGCCCCATTTGGAAAACAGGCAGGACTCGAACCTGCGACACATAGATCCTTAATGAAGTAAATTTTAATTGACCTTACAGGTAATTTTCAAATTAGGATTTGAACCTTTCAGTTTCGTTACACATGGTATAACAAAACTTTTATCCAGAAGTATATTTGAATAGACCAACTTACTGGTAATTCTTAAACTTTGTTCATACAGTCCGTAGACTAATTTTTTAAGTAAGTTTAAATTGACCAGTTGCAGGTAAGTTTAAAATTAATTCCATTGCTCTACCAACTGAGCTACTGTTTTCTTGTTTAAATAAAAAGTAATTGCAATCATTTAATTTGACTTTTTGTAGTAATGATTACTTGACCTTCTATTTAGTATGTTAAAGAACTGCTTTTTTGCTTTCGCTACACAAAACTGAAACTCAAGTGTGCAATCTATTTGCACAGTAAAATTATTTTTATATTTTTATTAAAATATTTTTTATGCCAGCTAATAGAAATGCTTTAATACGATACAGAACTATTGATAAATGTTTACAAAATCGCCGTAAAAAATGGACTATACAAGATTTGATGGATGCTTGCAGTGATGCACTTTATGAATACGATGGTGTTGATGCCAACATTAGTTTGCGAACACTTAGAATGGACTTGAATGCTATGCGTAGCAATGCCCTTGGCTACAATGCACCCATAATTGTAATAGACAAAAAATATTACACTTATGAAAATGCAGATTACTCTATTACCAATATTCCATTAACATCTCAAGACCTAAATATTTTACAAGAAGTAACACATTTACTGCAACAGTTTAAAGGGTTTAAGCACTTTAACGAAGTGAGTGAAATGGTTAACAAACTTGAAGATAAAATATATAGCGAACAGCATCAACAGGCTTCTGTTATTGACTTTGAGAAGAATGATTTGCTAACCGGTATTGAATGGCTTGATGTTTTATACAAAGCTATTGTAAACGAGTCTGTCTTAGTTTTATCCTATCAATCGTTTAAAGCAAGAGTTGCATCTGAAATTATTTTTTACCCATACTTACTTAAAGAATATCGAAACCGATGGTTTCTTCTTGGTATGAAAAAACAACAGAAAGAAATCCTAACACTTGCATTAGATAGAATTCAACTGGTTGAAATATTACCCAAAGAACCATACCACAAGCACAAACATTTTGATGCCACTACTTACTTCAAAGACATTATTGGTGTTACAAGAAACTATGCAGATAAACCAACATTGATTACTTTTTTTGCTAATCATCTTCAAGCCCCATACATTAAAACCAAACCCTTGCATCATTCACAACAAATTGTTGAACAAAAAAAAGTAGGCATCATTTTCAGTATAGAAGTTATTCCCAATTTTGAATTAGAAAGAGAACTTCTTGGTTTTGGCGAAGGCTTGAAAGTATTATCACCAAACAGTTTGGTAAGAATACTAAAAAGAAAATCCAAGTTGCTTTATGAAAATTATCATAGTGCCAACGATTAGTATTTACCCATTACTGCACCATCTTATTTGCACAACTACTGCTGGCAAAGGCTTGTGGCTTGGCTTTAAAGGCAAAGCCCATTCCCATAATAAAACCCATTGCTTCCTTTAAGGCAGTATTGCTTTTAAAGTTTGGATTTGTGTTAATGTCAGCGTGAACTTCCATATCTATATTAAACTCTATAAGTATGGGCGATAGCCTGAATGCTACTTCAATGCTTTTACTCACTTCATACAACATCCTTTCCTTAATAGCCATTTCTCTTTTGATGGTTTCGTTATGAATAAACATAAAACCACCTTTGCCTGCACGCACAAACACAACCACAGTTGCAAACTCAATATGCTTGCCTTTTACCTGGCTATCTGTACCAATACACACTTTAAGCGAATGACCTTGCATTGCTTCGGTTGCTACTATTTGCCTTATTTCATTTTCTATGGGTTGATGGATTTTTCTGCCATCAAACCTTTTCCATTGTTGCACATCATACCTCCTTTTGTTTATAATAATTGTGGATGAAACAAGAATCGAACTTGTGCAACCACAGCTTCAATGTGGCACTCTACCAACTGAGTTATTCATCCATACAGACCTTGAAGGTTTTAAAAACCTTCAAGGTCTAGTGCGGAAGATGCAAGAATCGAACTTGCCTGAGTATTACCTCAACCTTGGCTTAGCAAACCAGTACCTTACCATTTCGGTCAATCTTCCTTTTTTGTTGCGGCTTTCAGACTTGAACTGAAATCTAAAGCTTATGAGACTTTCGAGTTAACCAATTACTCCAAACCGCCATTTGTAAACCAATTTGTTCAGACCTATAAGCTTTTCAAAAAAACTTATAGGTCTTTGCTTTTGCTGACTTAAAAAGACTCGAACTTTTATCTCTGTGTTCGTAGCACAGCATTCTTTTCCATTGAACTATAAGTGATAATATGTTGGGTGACTTGGGGACTCGAATCCTCTTCTCTACATTCACAGTGTAGCACTTTACCACATAAGCTAAAGCCAACATTTATAGTATTCTCAACGAGATTCGAACTCGTATCAACTGGTAGAAAGCCAGTTATCCTAAACCATTAGACGATGAGAATATTTTGTTATTGAGACTGGACTCGAACCAATATCATCAGAATCAAAATCTGATATGCTAACCATTGCACCACTCAATAATTTTAAGAGCTTTTGTACAGACTTATACGGTTTTTAAAACCTTATAAGTCTTTTTCTAATTCGTGTTTATCAGTAGTAAGCAACAAAAAACCCAGCCTGTTTGCACCAGACTGGGTTTATACCTCCTTGCTAAAAACTTAATTTAGCTAAGTCGTTTAAAATTCCTTTGTCTGGTTTTGTGTTTGCCTGTAAACTCACTATTGCGTTGATAAAACACATTACTACATAACACTGTTTCCTCAATGTGCAGTGGCATTGATATACTCCATTTGTTGTTGTTAATATGTGCTGTTGATAGCATTTGTTGTTAAATTTTTTTTGTTTGAAATTAAAAAAGCCCTGCATTTTTTGTGCAGGGCTTTTAGCTTTTATAATTAGTTTTTTAATTTATAAATCAGCAAAAAATGCCCTGCAAACAGTATAGCAACCCATAGGTATGCTAAACCATTTTTTTGTTTCGATATGTAAATTCGTGCGTTGCATTTTCTGTCTTTATTTGATAGTGCAAAATTGTAGCAGAGTTTTTGAAACTACCAAATTTATTTTTAAAAAAACAAACTTCTTAATCAGCTAGCATAGCTTGAAAGCTTTATGAATAAAGGGTTTTGCAAGAAAGTATTTTTTACAAATTTTTTTTATTTAACTCAATATTGTAAAAAAAAACGCCATCCATTACTTTTCTTAGCCAATAAATCAGTTCTGACAAAAGCTTACTTCATTCCTTAGTAAATTAAATTTACCTCTTATAAATCAAAATAAATATTGAGCTGCCGGCTACCTACATTTGTATTCAATTGAAACGCTTCAATAACATATTATGTAAGGTAAACTGCATTTTCCTTTTAGGTGTTTTTCTATTTGCAAACACTCCTAAAAAGTTTTTACATGATGCAATAACCAACCACAAGCACACTACATATAAGGAAAAAAGCTGTTCACACAAACATATAGAAGTAACTGCAACAGGCTACCATTGTGATACTGACAATTTAGTTACAGATGGCGTTTACATACTAGTATTTGAACCCACTTTCCTTTTTACTGAACCTGCATTTGCAGCTATACTCACAGAAACAACCTATAGTGCTGAAACCTTTAACCAGCATTGCATTCAACTAAGGGGTCCTCCTGTCTGCTAATATTTTTTCTTATTATTATTTGTCATTGCAAAATGCTATGACTATTCCTTATTTTAAAACTTCATACAATGAAATGTATTAGCATTTTTATATTATCACTCATTGCCTGTAATAGCATTTATGCAGGTACAACAAACAATCCACCCATAAAATCTTATTTATCTGGAACCATTACTGATGCTGCAACACATAAACCCTTGGAAGGAGCAACTATAATCTTGCATGATGCAAAAGTTACCATCATTACTGATAAAAAAGGGCATTACAAAACGCCACAAATCAATAATGGTAAGTATCTCATTGAGATTAGTTATATAGGTTATGCCAGCATAATTGAACATATTGATATTAGTGGCGAAACCACAAAAGATTTTACTTTAACAGAAAGGGTGACTGAGCAGGAAGCTGTAACAATTACTGGCTCTTCATCTGCCACAAAAGTTAAGAACAACCCCCAACCTATTGTTGTTGTGAGTAAGCAGGAATTAAATAAAATTACTTCTACCAATTTAATTGAAGGCTTGTCTAAAACTGTTTCTGGCTTGTCTGTTTTAACAACAGGTGCTGCTATTGCAAAGCCTGTTATTCGTGGCTTAGGTTATAACAGAATGGTAACAATAAATGATGGTGTAAGACAGGAAGGGCAGCAATGGGGTGATGAACACGGGATTGAGATTGATGAAGCCAGTGTGCAAAAAGCTGAAGTGCTGAAAGGTGCATCATCACTAATGTATGGCAGTGATGCTATGGCTGGTGTGCTGAATATTATTACCAACCAGTCTGTACAAATGAATAGCATAAAATCAAACATTCAGTTTGGATATTTAGATAATAATAAAATGTTCAACAGCCATATAGATGTTGCAGGCAATTTTAAAAATGGCATAAACTTTAATGTTTATGGCAGCACAAAATCGGCTGGTGATTATACTAATAATTATGATGGAAAGGTATTGAACAGCAGGTTTAATGAGAACAATTTTGGTGGTTATATTGGCTTGAATAAACACTGGGGTTATAGTCATCTTATAGTCAGCAGCTTTAATCAAAAGCTAGGATTGATAGAAGGGTGTAGGGATTCGGCAACAGGATTATTTACTTTGTATGAAGGAACAGCACAGGAACATATTGCAACAAATGATGAGCTAAACAGCAGGGATTTTTTTGTTCCCTACCAAAGCATACATCACTTTAAAATTACCAGTGATAACAACTTTAACTTAAAAAAAGGAAGGCTAACTTTTAACCTTGCCTATCAGCAAAACATACGTAAAGAGTTTGGTGATGTTGACAATATAAACTTACCCAATCTTTACTTCGATTTAAAAACCATCGACTACAACATTCAATATCATTTGCAGGAAAAGAAAGGTTGGAAAACCAGTGTGGGCATAAATGGGATGCAGCAAGCCAACAGCAACAAGGGTTTGGAAGTTATTATTCCTGAATACAACCAATTTGATATAGGTGGTTTTGTAGTAACCAGAAAAACATTTGATAAGCTTACCTTAAGTGGTGGTGCAAGGTTGGATAACAGAAACGTTGACATAAAAGAGTTAATGGATGGTAGTGATATAAAATTTAACAAACAAAATAAATCATTCACCAACTTTTCTTCAAGCATTGGCTTTAGCTATAATTTTAATGATAGCAATACATTGAAGTTTAATGTGGCAAAGGGTTTTAGGGCACCAAGTGTTACAGAGATAAGCAGCAATGGTGCACACGAAGGAACAAACAGGTATGAATATGGCAACAACAATTTAAAGTCTGAAAATTCCTTGCAGGCTGATCTGGGTTTTGAATCAACAACAGACCACGTAAGCTTCAGCATCAATACTTTTTATAACTACATTAGTAACTATATTTTTTATAATAAACTGGCTGGTATTAATGGCAGCGATTCTTTGGTTAATGTTGATGGAAATGATATCACAGCTTTTCAGTTCAATCAGTCAAATGCAGTGCTGGCAGGTTTTGAGGTAAACTTAGACATTCATCCTCATCCCTTAGATTGGTTGCATTTGCAAAATAGTTTTAGTTATGTAAGGGGAAAGTTCACCAATAATGTAAATGGTTCAGAAAACCTGCCTTTTATGCCACAACCTAAATTGTTAAGTGAGATAAAAGCTGAGTTTAAAAAGTGTGGCTCATCTTTAAAGAATGTTTATCTGAAGTTTCAGGCAGACAACTACTTTGCACAAAACAATATTTATAGTTTACATAATACCGAAACTTCAACGCCAGCATATACATTATTAAACCTGGGCTTTGGTGCTGATATTATTAATAATAAAAAAGCTTTTTGCAGTTTTCATTTTTCTATAAACAATATTGCAGATGTGGCTTATCAAAACCACTTAAGTAGGTTAAAATATACTGATGTAAATAATGTTACTAACAGAATGGGCGTGTTTAATATGGGAAGAAACATTAGCCTGAAACTATTGATTCCACTGAGTTTTGAGTTGAGGTAAGGGAGATTTATGAAATTATTTTACCGCAAAGTTCACAAAGTTTTTATGCAAAGAATAATAAGGCAAATTATCAGTCCTTTGCTAACTCTGCGTTCCCTGCTTTGCGTTCTTTGCGGTTTATAAATTCTCATTTTAGTTGTCTTCGTTAAAACATCATGTAAAAACTATTTTATTCCACATTTAGCTTATTGCAAACAAGAGATTTATTTTTGTTGAAATGAGAAAGGAAAGAGTTTATACAGACACATTCAGACATAAAGGTTTACGCCAAAAACTAGTTGATGAATTAAAAACCAAAAGCATTGAAAGCACAGTGGTTCTTGATGCTATCAATAATATTCCACGACATTTTTTTTTGGACAGTGCGTTAGACAATATTGCTTATGAGGATAGAGCTTTTCCCATTGCTGCACACCAAACCATTTCTCAACCCTACACTGTTGCCTACCAAACACAATTGCTAGAAGTAAAAAGACTTGATAAAATATTAGAAGTAGGTACTGGCAGTGCTTATCAGGCAAGTGTTTTAGCACAATTGGGGGCAAGAGTTTTTTCTATAGAAAGGCAAAAGGAATTATTTGATAATAACAAGCATTTTAGTTTTTTAAAGAAATACAGCAACCTTAAAATGTTTTATGGAGATGGCTTTGCAGGCTTGCCAACTTATGCTCCTTTTGATAAAATGATTATTACCTGTGGTGCTCCATTTGTACCTCCTAAATTAATAGAGCAACTAAAGGTTGGTGGTATTATGATAATACCAGTTGATGAAGATAATGCACAGCGAATGATAAAGATTGTGAAGCAGGAAGATGGCACTTACACTGAAGAAAAGTTAGATATGTTTTCTTTTGTGCCAATGCTTGAAGGAAAGAATATGTAGTTCTTTTCTTTTATGTTATTACATATATCGGCCTAAATAAACAATCCTACTAAGTAATAAAAAGCAGCAGCCATAAGTGCAGAAATAGGAATAGTAATTATCCATGCCCAAAGCAGGTTGATGGTAACACCCCAACGCACAGCACTTAAACGCTTGGTAGCCCCAACGCCAATAATGCTACCAGTTATA
Organism: uncultured Chitinophagaceae bacterium; assembly: GCA_964477265.1. Classification (GTDB taxonomy): domain Bacteria; phylum Bacteroidota; class Bacteroidia; order Chitinophagales; family Chitinophagaceae; genus CAIVPM01. Next base: position 215,795 of record CAYZDJ010000003.1, on the reverse strand, counting down.
GTGTGAGTAGTAGAAACAGGAATACCTAATTTCTCTGTTAAAAATAAAGTTAATGCTCCACTTGTATCTGCACACACACCTTCAAGCGGAGTAATTTTTGTAATTTTTGTTCCCATTGTTTTTACAATCTTCCAGCCACCACTCATGGTGCCTAAACCAATTGCCAAAAAGCTACAAAATGGCACCCATGAATAATGATGTACAAAGCTGTCGAATGTTAAAGTATTGCCTTTACTTTTTTCGTAGCAAATAAATGCAGCACCAATAATGCCCATTACTTTTTGTGCATCGTTGCCACCATGCCCAAGGCTAAATGCAGCACTAGCAACTAGTTGAAAGCGTTTAAACTTAACCTCTGCTTTGTGTGGATTACTCTTTTTAAATATATGTACCACAATAATGGTTATAATAAAGGCTATGAGCATGCCTATAAATGGAGCACAAAATATAAACAGGAAAGTAGGTATTACTTTTACGTAATTAATTACATCGTGACCGTTTTGGCTAAAGCCATGAGCAAAGCATAATGCAGCACCCATAAAGCCACCAAGCAAAGTATGAGATGAACTTGAAGGAATGCCAAACCACCAGGTAATCAGGTTCCAGCAAATGGCTGCAAGCAAGCCTGCAAGTATTACATGCAGGTTAATAAATTCGGCATTCACGCTTTTAGCAATGGTGTTACCAATTTTAAACTCACCAATAATATACAATGAAATAAAATATGCAGCAAAGTTGAAGAATGCAGCCCACACCACAGCCTGGAAAGGAGTAAGCACTTTTGTTGAAACTATATTGGCTATTGAGTTTGCTGCATCATGAAAGCCATTGATATAATCGAAAATAATGGCAAGTGCAACAATTAAAACTAAGAGTGTGAACATTGATTAATTTGAAAATTTGAAAATTTGAAAATTTGCAAACCATACATTTTCACATTTGCCAATTTTCATATTTGCTAATTATTAAGCATATTTAATAATAATAGATTCAATAACGTTGGCAGCATCCTCGCATTTATCTGTAGCTGTTTCCATGGCCTGGTATATTTCTCTTCTTTTAATTACTTCCTTAAAATCATTTTCGTTTTGAAACAGCTTTTCAATACTCATGTCAAACACATCGTCTGCCTGGTTTTCAATGCTGTTTATTTTTATAAAAGCTTCAGTCATTTGGCGTAGCTGCTTCATATCTCTTAAGCCATACACAGCTTTTTTAATTTCAATGGTTCCAAGTTCTACCAAATCTGCTAATTTTTGAATACCGCTTTCGTTTGGATTAACGTTGTAAAAATTAATTTTCTTAGCACTACTATAAATATAATCTGCAATATCATCAAGCGAAGAAGCAAGGTAGTGTATATCTTCTCTGTCAAAAGGAGTAATAAAATTACTGCTTAGCTCTAGAAAAATCTTATGTGTGGTTTCGTCGTTTTTATGCTCAAGGTCTTCAATTTGTTTAATTATAGGAGCCCTGTTGTTAAAGTCTGGTTCATTTACAACTCGCTTTAATGTTTTGCCCATTTCCTCAACCGTATCAGCCACTTGTTCAAACAATTCGTAGAAAACTTTATTTTTTGGCATAAACAATTTTCCAAAACTATTCAATCCCATAAGAGTTATTTTGTTGCAAACATAATGTTATGTTGTGTGTTAAATACACTAAAAATTTAATTAATAATTTGTTTACATAGATCTTTTAGGCAAATGCGAAAACATTTGCATTTGTTTTGGATAAGTTGGTGTGCAGAACTATACATTTGCCTCGTTATTGATTTAGTTACATAGCTATTCTTTGTACATTAATAAAATATTAAATATGGTAGATGTAATTTTAGGACTACAGTGGGGCGATGAGGGCAAAGGAAAAATTGTAGATTTTTTTGCACCAAATTATGATGTTATTGCAAGGTTTCAGGGAGGCCCAAATGCAGGACACACGTTGTATATAGATGGACAAAAAGTTGTATTGCATCAGATTCCTTCTGGCATCTTTCATCAAAACTGTGTAAACCTTATTGGCAATGGTGTAGTGCTTGACCCTGTTACTTTAAAACGCGAGTGTGATATAGTTGCACGAATGGGAATTGATATTAAGAAAAACCTTTTCATCTCTCAAAGAACAAACATAATTATACCTACACACAGGGCTTTAGACAAAGCAAGTGAAGCACAAAAAGGAGAAGGGAAAATTGGCAGTACACTTAAAGGCATTGGTCCTGCATATATGGATAAAACAGGACGAAACGCACTAAGGGTGGGCGATTTGCTTGATAAAAGTTTTACAACACAATACATTAAACTTCGTTTAAAGCATCAAAAGCTTTTAGACAACTTTCATTTTAATGAAGATATAACTGCATGGGAGGAAGAGTTTTTTGAAGCCATAGAGTTTTTAAAGACACTGAACATTGTTAATGGCGAATATTTTATTAACGAAAAAATTGCACAGGGAAAAAAGATTTTGGCAGAAGGTGCACAAGGCAGTATGCTTGACATTGATTTTGGAACATTTCCTTTTGTTACATCATCAAACACAATAAGTGCTGGTGTGTGCACAGGCCTTGGCATTGCACCAAAACATATTAAAGAAGTAATTGGTATTTCAAAAGCATATTGCACAAGAGTTGGTGGTGGTCCTTTTCCTACAGAACTGCACGATGAAGTTGGAGAAGAAATAAGGAAGATTGGTGGAGAATTTGGAGCAACAACTGGACGACCAAGACGCTGTGGCTGGATAGATTTAGTGGCATTGAAATTTAGCTGCATGATAAATGGAGTAACACAAGTTGTAATGACAAAGGCTGATGTGCTGGATACATTTGAAGAGTTAAATGCATGCACTGCATATAATATAAATGGCAAGCAAACTACTGAGGTTTCATTTAATTTAAGCAAGCAAACTGTAGAGCCTGTGTATGAAAAATTTACTGGCTGGCACAAAAACCCATCAGTTGCATTAAAGTCTGGAAGCCCCTTGCCTGTTGAGATGCAGCAATATTTAAACTTTGTGAACAACTATATTGGAGCTAATGTAAAATATGTTTCCAATGGACCAAACAGAGAGCAAATTATAGTGATATAACATCAAATAAAAAAAATAAAAAAAAGTTTAATAAATTTTTGGTAAATAAAAAATTCATTTGAAATTTTACAGTATCAAATAACAGAAACTATGGCAACTAAATCGGATAAACCTAAAAAAACTGCTGCTAAAAAGGAGCCTGCAGAAACTAAAGTAAAAGCAACATCAAAGACAAAAAAACAAATGGATGATGATGATGATGATTTTGATGATGAAGAGGACGAGGCCCCTAAAAAGAAAGGTGCAAAGGCAGCATCAAAAAAAGCAAAAGACGATGATGAAGACGATGATGATGTAGAAGAAAAAGAAGATGATTGGAATAAAGTAGAAGAAGATGAATGGGCAGATCCTGATTTTGATGAATTTGATATTCCTAAATCAAAAGGCAAAAAAAGTTCTGGTAAAAAAGATTCTAAAGATGATGATTTTGAACTAGATGATGACTTTAAAGAATTTGATTTGTATAATGATAAAGGAGGAGATGGATTTGATGATGAAGACGATGATTTTTAAATAAATTATTTTGAAAAATAGTGTTGCAACATTTACAGTAAAAGATAAACAACACATTAAGCAGCAGATACTAAATTGGTGTAATCAATTTAATATCTGCTGTTTTTTTGATGACAATAATTATACAAACAAGTATAATAGCTTTGATTGCCTTGCTGGTGTTTCGAACAATAATAATTTTATTGAAAGTAAAGACACAGCAGCCTTACAGGATATTTTAATTAATAGCAGCAAATGGTTGTTTGGCCACATTGCCTACGATTATAAAAACGACCTTTTACCACTTCAATCCAATCATCATAACCATATTGGCTTTCCTAATCTTTTATTATTTGAACCAGAAATTGTAGTAAAGCTTATCGGTAATGACATAATTATTGAAAGTAAGGAAATGGATTGCAACATAGTTTATAATGATATATTAAACTGCAACTGCAATAGTGATGAAATACTGGCAAAGGTTAACATTACACCAAGAATAAACAAAGAAGAATACATTGCAACCGTGAAGCAATTGCAGCATCACATTCAAATTGGTGATTGTTACGAAATAAATTTTTGCCAAGAGTTTTATGCAGAAAATGCAGCAATCAATCCTTTGCTAACTTATCAAAAACTCAACGGTATTTCTCCAACTCCATTCAGTGCTTTTTATAAATTACATGACAAATTTTTATTGTGTGCAAGCCCCGAAAGGTTTATAAAAAAAGAAGGCAATAAAATTTTATCTCAACCTATAAAAGGTACTGCAAAAAGAAATTTGAATGATGATGTTGAAGATGAAAAATTGAAGCAGACATTGCAGCAAAGCCAAAAGGAAAAAAGTGAAAATGTAATGATTGTTGATTTGGTAAGAAACGATTTAAGCAAAATTTGTAAAGCAGGAACTGTTGACGTTGAAGAGTTAATGGGTGTATATTCTTTTAAGCAAGTGCACCAAATGATAAGCACGATTGTAGGTGAATTAAAAGACAATATCAATTTCTACGATGTGCTGAAAGCCTTGTTCCCAATGGGTTCCATGACAGGTGCTCCTAAATATAAAGTGATGCAACTGATAGAGCAATACGAAAAAACGCAACGAAATATTTATAGCGGCAGTATTGGTTATATTTCTCCAAACAATGACTTTGATTTTAATGTTGTAATAAGAAGCATTGCTTATAATGCCAATACAAAATATTTAAACTATGAGGTTGGTGGAGCTATAACACACTATTGCAATGCTGAGCAAGAATATGAAGAATGCTTGTTAAAGGCAAGTGCCATTGAAAAGGTGTTGAGCTAAAATATTATTTAAAAGGATTAGAAAATTTTTCCTCAGTTAAAATGGTATTATCTGTAAGGGTGTTTAAAAAAGCCATTAAAGGTTGCACATCCTGTGGGGCAATGCCATGTGAAGGTATAGGAGGATTGCTAGTAAACATTGATTGCAAGTTGGCAATGCTTCCATTATGAAACAAAGAAGTTCTTGCTGCTATGTTTCTTAAGCTTCCACTTTTAAACCTGTTTTCATTATTAATGCCTGCATCATTAGCATCTTGCAATGCAAATGCTGTGGCAGGGCTGGATGTAATAAACATTGGTGGAGTGTGGCAACTGGCACAAGTTCTTGCACCTGCAGTTAAAAATATTTGCTCGCCTTGTGCTTCCTGTGCAGTAAAGGTTGCAGTGCCTTGCTTTACCAAATCATATTTAGATTGATATGTAACTATTGAACGTGTAAACTGTGCCAATGCTTTTGCAATTTTTACACTATCAATATCTGTGCTGCCAAATGCTTTTTGAAACAATGCAGGATAATATGATTGTGCTTTAACATTTGTTTCTAACTCTGCTAAAGTTAAACCCATTTCTACGTGGTTTTGTATAGGTTGCAACACTTGTTTTTCTAAAGTTGCAGAACGCTCATCCCAAAACATTTTACCAGATTTATAAAAACGCAGATTAAGTATAGCCATAGAGTTTCTTGCAGTTGAGCCACCCTCAAAGCCTTTGCTTAAAACAGCTTCATCATCAAATGCCTGTGCCTGCTTGTGGCAACTACCACAGCTTATGGTATTGTTTTTAGATAAATGTGTATCATAAAATAAAACCCTGCCCAAAGTTGCACCATCATTGGTAATGGCATTATCAACAGGTGTGTTATCATTAATCAATAAATTATTTTGTATAAATGCAGGATAAGTTACAACATAATTAAAAGGCGTTGCAGGCAGTGTAAGTGTTGCATTTGCTGCTACTGCGTTTTTAGAACAATATTGAAATACCAGAACGATAGTTGTTAAGGCAAATACCAGAGTTATTTTTTTCATACTGCTTGTTTTAACCAATTAAACGCAGTAATGTTAAAAACCCTTTGGTGCAAAATAAAACAGTAGAAAAATATTTTGAAAGTGTTTTGTATTAATAGTAACCCTGTATTAGATTCATTAATTACTTTTCTTTTTGCCGCTTTTCCTTTCATCATTAATTAACGCTGCATGTGTTGTATCATCATTGTTTGATGAGTCTTTAGATGGTTTGTTCGAATTAGGATTATTTCCAATTTGCTGTTGTGTTGGGTCTTCCTTATCTGCAAGCACGGTGCTGTCATCTTTCTCACTATTTAATTCAATAAGTCCATTTATAGAGTCCAACCTATGCTGTCTTGCAGCTTCCATTTTATCAATTGCCTGCTGCATTAATTTAGGGATTGCTTTTTTATTGGTAATTTCTTCCTCTAGCTTTTTCCTTGCTCCAGCCGCAATAGTATCATTCAAATATTTTTCTATCAAAAGGCTGGCAATTGGTGCTGCAGTTTGGCTGCCAAATCCAGCATTTTCGCACATTACAGCAATGGCAATTTTAGGATTATCTCTTGGTGCAAATGCACCAAAAAAACTATGGTCTTTTTGTTTTTCACCGCCACCATAGTTTTCTACAGTTCCTGTTTTGCCACACACAACAATGTCTTTTATTTTAACACCTGCACCTGTACCAAAATCCATTACTCCCTGCATACCATCATGTACAATTTCAAACACGCTATCAGGCACATCAAGTGTTCTGTGCTTTATTTTATAGGCATCAAGCATGTGATACTCATCACCTCCTTCAATACTATCAATTAAATGTGGAGTATAGTAAACGCCTTTATTAGCAATAGTTGCCATTACATTGGCAAGTTGAGACAAGGTAACCAAAACCTCGCCCTGACCAATAGCATTTGAAATAATATTGCAGCTATGCCAATTGTTTGTTTTATGTAGTTTTCTGTAATACGCTGACGAAGGAATGTTGCCTTTTTTTACAGAAGGCAAATCAATATCTAACCTGATACCCAAACCAAATGAATTTGCATACCTGTTAAATTGCTCCAACGCACTATCAGTATTAGGAAATTGTGGTTGATCCAATATTTTTTTATAGACAGTTGCAAAAAAAGTATTATCACTCACAGCAATGGCACGCCTTATATCAAATGTGCCTTTATCCAGGCATTTGGGTTTGCCAGTACCGCAACCATAAAACGCACCACCACAACTTAACGAATACCTGTCATTAATTACACCTTCTGTTAACCCAACAATACCAACAAGGGTTTTAAAAGTTGAACCTGGAGAATACGTGCTTTGAACAGCCCTGTTCATCAATGGCAATCTTGGGTCAATTTGCATTTCGCCAAAGTGTTTTCTTTTTTCTGGGCCTGTTAAATAGTTAGGGTCAAAAGTTGGAGCACTTACCATGCAAATAATACCACCAGTTTTAGGGTCAATGGCAACAATGCTTCCCACTTTATTGCTCATTAATTTTTCGCCCAGCTTTTGTAAATCAATATCAATACTGCTATATAAATTTTTTCCAGCAATTGGCGTAGTATCATAAGCACCATTTTCGTAGCTGCCCATATCCCTGCTAAGCTTATCTTTTATTAAACGTTTCACACCACGTGTTCCCATCAATATTTTTTCATAGCTCAATTCCAATCCAGATTTACCCGCATAATCGCCCATTTCATAACCTTCGCCATCATGCTTGCGTAAAAAAGCTGTATCAACCTCGCCAATATATCCTAACACGTTTCCTGCTGCATTATAAGGATAAGCACGAACAGAACGTTCGCTCAACTCGAAGCCTGGAAAACGATGCATATTTTCGGAAAGGCTGGCAAACTTTTTTTGGGTAAGCAGGCTCTCAAAAATGCCTGGCTTTACCGAACTGCCACCTGCTTTGCTTTTAACTTTCTCAATTCGTTTTTTAAAAGTTATAGTGTCCATTTCCATAAACCTGCAAAAAGCAGCAGTATCCATTTCCTTTTCGTGCTCTTTTATTTTAGATGGGGTAACAATCAAATCATACATGGTTACATTTTCAAGCAAGCTGTTTTTATGCCTGTCAAAAATAATTCCCCTGTTTGGGTAAATTACCCTACGCAAATAAGCGTTCTCATCAGCAAGTTGTTTTGAATTAGAAAAAAATTGCAGGTGAACAAGCTGTAACACAATAATGACAAAGGTTGCAACAAATATGGTTTTAATAATCCGGCTACGGTTTTGATTGAAAACAGACATGCTGATTTACGATTTTTTGATATATGATTTACGATTTAACGTAGCGAAATTATACAGAACTACTGCTTGAAATGAAATGTGCAAAACAAAAAATTTGTAGCCCCCTAACCCCTAAAAATTATTGGCTTATTTTTTAAACGTTGCTTTAAAATAAAGCAATATAATACTAAGAATTAAGATAATGCCATTGGCAATAATTACTGGCAGCAGGCTTTTTGCAAAGCCATAAACCAGCCACACAATTACACTTGTAAAAACTATTAAAAGCATAGTTGTATTAAGGTCTTTTACACTTTTGGTTTTGTAGGCCTGCAATACTTGAGGAATAAAGGTAATGGCACTTAAAAAAGCACCAACTAATCCAACATAATCTTCCCAGGAATTGATTGTTATATTCATAGCTATTAAATAAATGTTTTGCAATTTATACAAACTTGTATTTTTATAACACACTAACAAAGTAAAATGAAAAAAGTATTGCAAACTATATGGTTTGGCTTGCCTGTGCAATTGCTGCTTTTACATTTTAAGCGTTTTCAAATTATACTGCTATTCTGGTACATACTTTTTGCAACTATTAATGGCAACTTTATGAAAGCCTATGGTGCAGATGCCTTGTTTCTTGCACCAGAATATTTTAATAATGTTTCGGCTGCAAGTATTGCCATTGTTGGGTTTGTTGTTGCCATATTTATTATGAGCTGGAACATTACAACATTTATTTTGAACGGCCATCTTGTTTCGTTTTTAGCTACAACAGCCCAGCCATTTTTAAAGTATTGTATCAATAATGCAATACTGCCTTTGGTTTTTCTCGTGTTTTATTGCTGCAAGTTAGTTTCATTTAGCCACCATCAGGAACTAATGACTACAGGACAAGTTTTTATTTTACTTATTAGCTTTATTGGTGGATTTATACTTTCCATCCTCATTTCATTTGTGTATTTTTTTGGTGCAGATAAAACCATTTACAATAGCTATAAAGATGCCATAAAATCGGCTAACGAAAGATATAGCAAAATTGCTGAAACTCATACTGCCACAACACAAAAACAATATGTAAAAGTAAATTGGTTTTTTAGTGCAAGGTTAAAAATAAGAACGCCAAGAGACACATCTCATTATGAACAATCCTTTTTAAAAAAAGTGTTGAGTAAGCAACATTTTGCTGCTGTAATTGCTATATCAATTGCCTTTGTTTTTTTAGTTGCCATAGGGTTTGTGAACGATAAAAAATTATTTCAGATACCAGCAGCAGCAAGTATTATGTTGTTTTTCTCTGTTTTGATTGCATTAATTGGTGCATTTTCCATCTTCTTTAAAAAATGGGGACTGCTTTGTTTGTTGCTATTGTATTGGTTTGTTAATTTTTTATACCAGAAAGAGATAGTTGATCCACGCAACAAAGCTTTTGGTTTAAATTATGACAACAAAAATGAAAGACCTTTATACAACGAAAAATCTATTGAAAGTCTTGCCAATACTACAGATGCAGCAAAAGACAAGGCAACTTATTTGCAAATATTAAACAACTGGAAAGCCAAACAAAAAGATAGTTTGCCAGTAATGTATATTATTAATACAAGTGGTGGTGGCTTGCGTAGTGCAACATTTACCATGAATGTTTTGCAGCAGATTGACAGTGAAATGCATGGCAATTTAATGAAGCAAACTTTGTTTATTACAGGTGCCAGTGGTGGTATGCTTGGAGCAACTTATTTCAGGGAGTTATCAATGCAAAAAAATTGTAAGCTACAAGCAAGGCAATGGACAGAAAGCATTTCGACTGACGTGTTAAATGCAATTTTTTCTTCGTTTATTTCAAGGGATATTATTGGCCCAGTTCAAAAATTTGAATATAACAACCATAAATATATTAAAGACAGAGGATATGCTTTTGAGGAAAAGCTAAATGAAAATACCAATGGCATTTTAAATAAACAACTTAAGGATTATAGTTTACTGGAACGCAATGCTGCCATGCCTTTCATGCTATTTAACAGCACCATTACACGCGATGCAAGAAAGATGATTATTGCAAGCAATCCTGTAAGATTTTTAATGCGACCTGCTGAAAACAATAACATTACTACTTGCAAAATTGATGCTATTGATTTCAATAGCTATTTTAAAAATCAAGGTTCAGATAACTTGCGTTTGTTGAGTGCAATGCGTATGAATGCTACGTTTCCTTATGCTTTGCCCAATGTGTGGTTGCCTACCAATCCTATTATAGATGTAATGGATGCAGGCATCAGGGACAATTATGGTGCAGAAACCACAATGCGTTTTCTTGATGTGTTTAAAGACTGGATTAAAGCAAATACTTCTAAAGTTATTGTGCTGCAAATACGCGACAGAACATTAAATGATTGGGACAAAAGCACTGAAGACGATGATTATTTAAGCTTTTTAACCAAACCATTTGCAAGCATACAGCACAATATGTTTAAGTTGCAGGATTACTATCAGGCTTCTTTGATAAGCTATAGCAGCAATAATTTTAATGGCAAATTACATAGCATTTGCTGGCAATATATACCAGCCAATAACACAGAAACTGCAGGTCTAAGTTTTCATTTAACCGCTTATGAAAAACTAAATATTGCTACAGCCATTTTTAATGAAGAAAATAAAAAGGCATTTCTTAGATTAAAAGAAATTTCTTCGTTAAAGTAACAAGTGGCTAATTAACCTCTGCCAAAAACATTTTTCAAAATTTCTGTAGTTCGTGCAGCAGGGTCTTTTCTTATCTTTTGTTCTTCAATTGCAAGTTGATAAAAAATACCAGACAAAGCTTTTTCAGTAACATACGCTGTTAAATCTGGATTTACTTTTTTTAGTGCAAAACGATTGTAGTTGCTGAACAAAGTGTTCCAATATTTTGTAGCATCTATTTTAACCAACGCCTGTTCAATTATTGGTTTAAAAGAATTAGTAAGTTCGGTTGTGGTTTGCTTTTGCAAATAACTTGTAGCTGCTGTGTCATTGCCTTTAAAGATAGCCCATGCATCAGTAAAGTTCATATTTTTAATAGCATTCACAAATATTGGCATAGCAGTTTTACAAGCATCTTCAGCAGCACGGTTCATATTTAAAATTGCAGCATCTATCTGGTTTCCCATTCCTACTTTACGCAAACTTTCTTCAACCTTAACAGCTTCAGGTGGCATTAATATTTTAATAGCTGCATTACCAAAAAATCCATCAATTGCAGATAGTTGCGTTGTGCCTTTTTCTATTCCTTTATTCAATGCTTCTTTTAAGCCACCAATTACATCATTTGTAGATAATGAATCTTTTTTCGGCGAAACAACATTTTTTACTTCGTCTAAAGGTTTTGAAACTACTTTTTTTAGTTGTTCAAATTGGGCAAAACTGCTTGTGGTAATTAAAAGTGTTGCTGCCAATGCTATATTTTTCATTAATAAAATTTTGTGTTAGTTGCCAAATATAATGCCGTAGTTGTAACACGGTTTGTTGAACTGAATTTTTAACAAAAAGAAAACATTTTATCTTTATGTAACGAATTTATTAGTAGTATATAAATATTAAATTTGATTAATACATTTTTAAACATACAAATATGAAAAATAATGAAATTGACACGCTGATGTCTGACGAAAAAAAGCATTTGGAAAAACTGCATCAAATAGTTGAAGACACTATAAAGGCTGAAAAATTAATTACAAAAAATCGTTTAGATACACCAGAAGAACCAATTACAATTGGGCAAAAAGTATCGGATAAAGTTGCTCGTTTTGGTGGCAGTTGGAAATTCATTATTGTGTTTTGCATTGTGCTAACAATTTGGATTTTGTATAATAGTTTAGTAGCAGAACATTACAGGTTTGATGTGTATCCATTTATACTAATGAACCTTATTCTATCGTGTATTGCTGCATTGCAAGCTCCAATAATTATGATGAGCCAAAACAGGCAGGAAGAGAAAGACAGGCAGCGAAGTGAAAATGATTATCTGATTAACCTGAAGGCAGAAATGCAAATTCGCAGCCTGCAGCAAAAAATGGATTTACTGTTGGAGGAACAAGTAAAAACATTGTTTGAAACACAGGAAAAACAATTTGCTTTATTGAAGGAAATTAACGCCAAGATTGAATTATCTTTAAATTAACCCACGGTTTAAATGTGAGCCATTGATTGATATTCATTATAATCGTCTTAACGATTATGATAAAGTGTTGACCATTATTGCTGCAACAACCATCATCAACCCATCATTTATAAAATGAATAAGGTACATCAACTATATTTGGCTTCAGTTAATAACAAGCAAGTTTAAGCACTGGCAAAATATATCAGATAAATACAATGATGTATAAACTAATTTCACTTATTATTCTTTCTCTTTATTCATTCAGTTTATTGGCTCAGCAACCCGTTCCTGTTAAGCCAAGAATCCTCATCAGCACTGATATTGGTGGTACTGACCCTGACGATAACCAATCTATTGCTCATTTGCTGATGTATAGTGAAATGTTTAACATTGAAGGTCTTGTTTCATCACCATCTTATGGCAATGGCAGCAAGCACGAAATTTTGCGAATGATTGATTTGTATGAAAAAGATTTACCTAAACTACAACAACATAGAAACGGTTTTCCAAAACCAAAATATTTACGATCAATAACTAAACAAGGACGAAAAGGCAATGCACCTTATAATGGCTATACCACAGCCACTGAAGGCTCTGACTGGATTATTAAATGTGCTAAAAAGAAAAGCACGCAACCACTTTGGGTGCTGGGTTGGGGTGGATTGGAAGATATTGCACAAGCCCTGCATGATGCACCTGAAATTGAAAGTAAAATAAGGGTTTATTGGATTGGTGGTCCCAATAAAAAATGGAGTGCAAACAGCTATGCCTATATTGCTGAGCATTTTCCAAATCTTTGGTTTATCGAAGTAAACTCTTCTTACTATGGTTTCTTTTCAAACAACAATGCTATAGATAGTATTAAAAGTTCAGACTATTACGATAAATACATTCAAGCAGCAGGATATTTAGGAAAGGATTTTAAAAGCTATTACAATGGCGATGTAAAAATGGGCGATACCCCTTCATTATTGTACATGATGGATGGTGACCCTAACAATCCAAAGCGTGAAAGCTGGGGTGGTAGTTTTGAAGAGTTTACTTACAGCCCACGTGTTGTGTTTAACAGAGCAACCACTGTTTCAGATACAGTTGCATTTTGTTCTGTTATAGAATTTCATTTTAAGGGAGCCGAGATAAACGTACCTAAAGATTCTGTTTGCTTTTATATGGAAACGCCATACAAAAAGAGCGTTCAAAAATGGGCTGGCTATTATTTGGGCAATGGAGAATATGCAATAAAATATGTGCCCAAACAGGCAGAAACAGTAAGCTATACATTTACTTCTTCCATTCCTGATTTTTCTACACAACAAGGTAAGCTGGTTGTTACAAATCTTTGGCCAGGCAAGCCACACACAACAGATTATAAACTGGGGGCTAACTGGTTTACCGACAAAGCAGACCCACAATTATATGATGGAAAAATACAAGGCGGAAAAACCATTTTAAAATGGCGAAAAGATATATTGCTGGATTGGGCTACTCGTTGGCAATGGCTAAGGTAAAACATTCTTTTTATGGGAAGTTTTTTTAAATTGAAACGAACAAGTTTCTATTCAGGCAACAATCATAAGCCTTAAACGTTAGTGTCAACGTGTATCATCATAACATAGACATTTGCAATATGACAGGTAATAAAAATTTATTGCTAAGGCACAAGGCCACTATTATCTACAGTATTAGCCTCGCATTATTGTTGTTTCTTCTCAAGTGGTTAGAGCTTCGTTTTATTATATTCAGTCACTCCTTCGAAATATATATTGGCTGCATTGCAGTTGTTTTTACTGCATTGGGCATTTGGCTTGCTTTAAAACTTTCGAGACCCAAAATAGAAACTGTAGTGGTGGAAAAGGAAGTTTATATAAACAGGAATGAAGATTTTGTATTAAATGCTTTGGCTGTTGCACAACTTGAGTTAAGTAAACGCGAACTGGAAATACTTGGCCTGATGGCACAAGGATACAGCAACCAGGAAATTGCCTCAACCATTTTCGTTTCGTTAAGCACAGTAAAAACACATAACCAAAACCTTTTTGAAAAACTTGATGTTAAAAGAAGGATACAGGCTGTAGAAAAAGCAAAAAGGTTGCAGCTTGTTCCTTAAAACACTGGTACTTTGGTATGAAAGTGTGGCTAATAAAAGAAAAATGGCCAAAAGTATGAATGGAAAAACACTAGCTGCAAACAGTTTTGCACAAACAAAAATTTAAAAAAATGAAAAAGAACATTATTATTTATGGACTTATTGCAGGATTAATTGTATCTGCCTTAATGGCAATTAATGTTAGTATGTGTAGTAACAGTGGCAAATTTGAAAGTAGTATGCTGGTTGGCTATGCTACCATGATTATTGCCTTTTCAATGATTTTCGTTGGCACAAAAAATTACAGAGACAAGTACAATGCAGGTGTCATTAGTTTTGGCAAGGCTTTTAAAATTGGTTTGTTTATTACGCTTATTGCTTCTACTATCTATGTAATTACGTGGCTAATTGAAGAACATTTTTTCTTTCCGGATTTTATAGATAAGTATATGGCAAATGAAATGAGCAAGCTACAAGCAAGCGGTATTAGTGCAACAGAATTGGCTAATAAAACAAAAGAATTTGATCAGGCTAAAGAAATGTACAGAAACCCTTTTATGAAAGTACTGATGACTTACTGTGAAATTTTACCTGTAGGTTTAATTGTATCACTTATCAGTTCGGCTATTTTAAAAAGAAAAACAGCAAAAAATTAAAAAGATATGGATGAAAGTCTGGCAACTTTAAAAATTATTCTTGAAAAGCAATAATTTGCAACAATCAAAAAAAATAATCAAAAATGAAAAAAGTAACAGGTATTGGCGGCATTTTTTTTAAATGTAAAGACCCCAACAAAATAAAGGAATGGTACAATACACATCTTGGTTTAAATGCTGGTCCTTATGGTGCAAGCTTTGAATGGCTTGATGCCGAAGATGCTTCAAAAAAAGGACTTACACAATGGAATGTAAACTCGATGGCTGCAAAACTTTATGAGCCATCAGAAAAAGATTTTATGATAAACTACAGGGTAGAAAATCTGGAAGCATTGGTTGAAGAACTGAGAAAAGAAAACGTAACTATTTTAGACAATATTGAAACCTACGATTACGGAAAGTTTGTTCATATTTTAGATATTGAAGGCAACAAAATACAATTGTGGGAACCGACAAATGATTAAGTTTTTATGAAGGCGTAAGTGTAACAGCTTACGCCTTTTTATTTTATAGAAAATTTATACTTATTCATAAGTTTGATGAAACGTTAAAGCTATAGGCTAATACAGTTAATGTATAACACTGGCTGTAGTTTATACAGACTTACGAACATATTTTGTAAGTATAACAATTGTATCGCCTTCAATTTTTCCTTCAATTTGTTCGGCATTGTCTGGTACTAATCTTATTTTCCTTACAATGGTTCCTTTGGGTGCTATAAAGTTTGCACCTTTTACATTTAGGTTCTGAATCAATACAACTGTATCTCCAGCTTCAAGAATATTTCCATTGCTATCTTTATGTATAACCTTTGCAGCTTCCATCATCGCTTCTGCATTTGCCCAATCCATCACTGCTTCATCAACATAAATGGTGTCTAAAGTTTCAGCTGCCCAATCTTCATTTTTCAGGGTTTGCAAAATTTTATAACTTAATGCCTGAACTGGTTGAACCTCGCTCCAGATGCTGCCTGTAACACAACGCCAGTAATTACTGTTACTGTAATCTGATGCTGAAATTTGCTGGTAACAGGTATCGCACAAGGCTACAGCAGTTTCTGCAGTTGTTTCTTTTTTAGGCGGAACAGTGTAGGCTTTTATTTCAGTTGCTTTTGTGCCACAGATTTCGCAACTGCCATCACATCTGCTTTGTAATTGATTGGTTATTGACATAAGACTGCAAATGTACGGTTTACAGTTTTGTATATAAGTGTCTTCTGTTTTTGAGGATGAATAATACTAGTAGCAAACTAATAAATTATGGTGGTAGAAGGTTATATAATAAAGAATTAAAAATGTCGTTATAAATGCAATCACGTATTGAAATGAAAACATTCATACAAACACTGTTCATTTTCTTTCTTTTTAGTATTTTATATATAAGCTGTGTTAAAGAAGTTGAGAAAATTGTTGAAGTACCGGTATATAAATCTCCTGTTGATTCCAGTGGCTGCACTAGCAACGATTCTATAACCATTTGCTACACCAAAACCTCGCCCTGCACTTTGGGTGGAGAAGAGTTTAACTTTACAGTAAGTGGTAAAGCCACAGAAAAAGACGTGGAAAAATATGAGTGGTATTTTGGGGATGGTGACAATAGAATTGCAACAAATAAAACTGTTACAAAAACCTATGCTGAGGCTGGAATGAAAAGTGTTTTACTGAAGGTTAAAAAGTATGGAGACTATTTAGAGAAAAGAATTAATGTATTGGCAGATGGTCAAAGTGCTATTCCCGAGCCAAAGATTGCAGGAATTAATTCGGTAAGCATTGTTGGCAAAACAGCTACTTACCGCTTTCAGGGCAATGTGCAACAAAGCACCAGCTCATACACCTACACATGGAATTTTGGTGATGGAAAACTTGGCTATGAACAATACTTGGACCATACATTTGACTTAAAGCCTGCCGAACAAACACTGAAAATTACTTTAACAGTTACCAGCAAGGCAGGTTGTCAACGCAGCCTTTCGCAATACATTACCATTCCTGCATATTACGACATTACAGACTCAATTAAATATAGCGTTGCAGGTGTGTGCGACAATAACGAAGAATTTACTTTTACTGCACCATCTGCAAATATTCCTGCCAATGCACAGTATAGTTGGGATTTTAAGGACGGAACAACGGCTAACACAAAAGTGGCAAAGCACAAGTTCACCAATAAAGGTTTATATGCGGTAAACCTTAAAATAATTTATAACAATAACGATATTTACCTAAACAGCATTACTGTATTTGCCAAAGGCCAGGATGCAAAACCTCCTGCTGCATTTTCGTTGCAGGGGCCTTATCATTTTACTACACAAACAAAGTGCTTTTTCAATAATATTTACAGTGGCAATGCAGGTGGCAATATCATTAACTGGCAATGGGATTTAGGCGATGGAAGCCCCATAATTAATGGCAAGCAAACAGGCGTTGAAAAATATTATGACAGACAAACAGTTGACAAAAACTATAAAGTTATTATGATTGTAACTGCCGAAAGCGGCTGCATCAACAAAGACTCTACTGTTATTTTTATCCCTCGCCTTTAACGGTCGTCTTTTCCACTATTATACTAAAAATAAAAAAATGTTCAATACCTAAAGTTTTGTACCAATCTGTAAAGGGAATTCTTTCGCCACCAATGCCACAAAACTCAGCAATATTATCATCGTTATCATATTTGCGTAACTGTGCTTTTTTAGATACTGGTTGTGTATATGTCCACACAGGAAACTTTTCTCCTAAAACAATTTTATAATTAGTACTGTCTAAATTATAAACATCTTTATACGAATACGATTTGCCTCTTTTTAAGTATAAATAATTTTCAAATCCCATTCTAATTACACTAGAATATTGTTTTAAAATTGTATCCGTTTTTCTTACATAGAATCTAATTTCAAAATCTTCTTTTTTATTACTATCATTTAAACTCAAAGACCAATCTACAATCGATTTAGACATCAAATTGCTTGTCTTATATACTTCTTTTTTCTTTCCTTTAGTATATTCATCTATTATTAAGTTCACTTTGTGATTGTAAAATTCTTTAGATAGTTTATACTTTATAATATCAATCCCCAAAAGATGCAGCACACCATAAATATCAGCAGAATCATTTTCGTAAAAAGGTATTACACGCAATTTATTTTGCTGAGTATTACCAACAATTAACATAGCCTGAAAAGCTATTAATAAAACAATTTTTTTCATGATTAAGTATTTGTGTAAGTTACTAAAAAGTAAATTTATATGTATTGTATTAAGGTTTCTTCTGCTCTTCGAAGCTTGTAGCTTCGTAAGCATTATTATATTGCTTCAAGCAATTAAATACAATTGCCGAAACTACAAGTTTCGCAAAGCGAAGGTTACTTAATCATCCCTTTAATCTCATTCAATTTCATCAATGCTTCTACAGGTGTAAGCCTGTTAATGTCAATAGTAGCAAGCACTTTACGAATATCATCAAAGGTTTGTGAGTGTGCATCAAAGATGGAAAGTTGTAGTTTGGGGTTGCTTAATCCTTTTACTTTTTCATTCAGATTTTCTACAGTTGGCGTTTCTCGTTTCTCGTTTCTTGTTGTTTCGTTTCTCGTTTCTATTGACTTATTGACTTCCTCACTCTCTGACTTACGGTCTTCCAACAATTTCAAAATCTCATTCGCCCTGTCAATTAAATCCTTTGGCATACCAGCCATTTTTGCAACGTGAATACCAAAGCTGTGCGTACTGCCACCTGCTGCAAGTTTTCTTAAAAAGATAATTTTATTGCCAACTTCTTTATTGGTTACGTGGTAGTTTTTTACACCTTGTAAATTTTCCTCAAGCTCATTTAACTCGTGGTAGTGTGTTGCAAAAAGCGTTTTAGGTTTGTTGGGTGATGAATGTAAATATTCAACAATACTCCACGCAATGCTGATACCATCGTATGTTGAAGTGCCACGACCAATCTCATCAAGCAATATCAAGCTGCGTTCACTGATGTTGTTGATGATGGAAGCAGTTTCATTCATCTCTACCATAAACGTGCTTTCACCACCACTTAAATTATCGCTTGCACCCACACGTGTAAAAATCTTGTCGGTCAATGGAACCCTTGCTGTGCCTGCACTTACAAAGCTGCCAATATGTGCCATTAAAGTTATTAGTGCTGTCTGGCGAAGTATAGCACTCTTACCACTCATATTGGGACCAGTTAAAATAATAACTTGTTGCGATGAAGGATTAAGTGAAATATCATTGTCAATATAGGTTTCACCAGCAGGTAAATTTCTTTCAATAACAGGGTGGCGACTGACCGTTAATTCCAGTTCCAAACCATTGTGCAGTATGGGTTTTTTATAGTTATACTTCAGGGCATTTTCTGCAAAGCATAATAAACAATCAAGCGTTGCAACAATGTTTCCATTCACCTGCAAAGGTGCTATATAATCCTGCAAAGCCAATAGTAGCTTGTCATACAAGCCAAGCTCTATGCTTAGTATTTTATCTTCTGCCCCTAAAATTTTATCTTCATATTCCTTTAATTCTTGCGTAATATATCTTTCAGCATTGGCAAGTGTTTGCTTGCGAATCCAGGTTTCTGGTACTTTATTTTTATGCAAATTGGTTACCTCTAAATAATAACCAAACACATTATTAAAACTTATTTTAAGAGATGAAATGCCTGTGACTTCTGCTTCTCGCTGCTGAATATTCAGCAAATATTCTTTGCCATTAGTAGCAATATTTCTTAAATCATCCAACGCTGCATCAACACCAGTTTTTATAGCACCACCTTTATTAACTGCAATTGGTGGATTTTCATTTATCTCGTTTTGTATTTTTTGTAAGATGAAGTTGCAGGTATTTAATCCATCTGCAAGCCTTTGTAAATATGGGTTATCAACTTTTTCACAAACTAACTTTATAGTTTCAACCTGCTGCAGTCCTTTTGCCAACTGCATTACTTCACGTGGATTAATCCTTTTGGTTGGCAACTTGCTTACCAATCTTTCCACATCACCAACAGCCTTAATGGCTGTGATTAATTTGTGCCTATCATCAACATTCTTTATAAAATATTCAACCGCATCAAGGCGTTCATTTATTTTATCAATATCCTTCAAAGGCATTACTAACCAGCGTTTCAGCAATCTGGCACCCATTGGGCTTGTGGTGTTATCCAATACACTCAACAAAGTTTTTCCCTCATTGCCACCACCAATTCCCAATTCTAAATTCCTAATAGTAAATCTATCCATCCACAAAAAATCATCCCTTTCTATCCTTTGAATAGTGGTGATGTGTTGCAAATTGGGATGTTCTGTTTCCTTTAAATAATATAAAATAGCACCAGCAGCCACAATGCTTAAATTCATATTTTCAATGCCAAACCCTTTAAGGCTGTGGGTTTGGAAATGTTTCAATAAACTTTCAGTAGCAAAGGCTTCCTCAAAAATCCAGCTCTCTAATGTGTAGGTATAAAACTTAACGCCAAAAGTTTCCTTAAAATGTTTTTGATAACTGCGTTGATAAATTACTTCAGCTGGTTTAAGGCTTTGCAATAGTTTATCAATATATTCTTCGTTACCTTCTGCTGCAAAAAACTCACCAGTGCTGATGTCGAGAAACGCAATACCTAAGCCATTTTCAGTGAAATGAATAGCTGCTAAAAAATTGTTGCTACTGTATTCAAGTAGTTTATCATTTGTGGCAACGCCAGGTGTAACTAATTCTGTAACCCCACGTTTTACAATGCCTTTAGCTTCCTTTGGATTTTCTAATTGGTCGCAAATAGCCACACGAAAACCAGCCTTAACAAGCTTGTGCAAGTATGTGTCTAATGCGTGATGGGGAAAGCCAGCCAGCTCATTGCTGTTGTCAATACCATTGTTTCTTTTGGTGAGTGTAATGCCCAAAACATTGGCAGCATTAATAGCATCCTGCCCAAAGGTTTCATAAAAATCGCCCACACGAAACAATAAAATAGCATCAGGATATTTTTGTTTAATAGCCTTGTGTTGCTGCATTAAAGGGGTTTCACTTTGGGCTTTTGCCATAGTGGGCAAATATAGGTTTTGCAATAAACCATATTACGCCACTATTAAAATAGAAATATTTAAAGATGATTAATTTAAAAAAAAATAAAACCACGTGCAACTCTTTTTCTTTTTTTTACGTCTATTATAATATCGAGTTTCTTTTGAAGGTTTGAATGCATTAAACGTGATATTAAAAAAATGTCTTGAACAAGACAGGATTAGCCAAAAGTGGGTCTATGAAAATTATTATGCTTTTGCATTAAAAATTGCATATAGATATAGTAATAGTTATGATGAAGCAGTAAGTATTGTTAACGATTCGTTCGTAAATGTTTTTAAATCGTTGCATCATATTTTGGGTAACGATGAAACAACAATGGGAAAAATATTTTTAGGCTGGTTGCGTAAAACCGTTGTCAACAAAGCATTAGATAGCATTAGGGCAAATAAAAACAAGCACATATTTGAAGCAATTGAAGATGATATGATGGACATTGCAGATAATGAAAGTGCCGATACTTTATTGCTGTATAAAGAGATGATTATTTTTTTGAAAGAGTTGCCCGAACATCATAGAATAGTTTTTAATATGTATGTAATTGATGGCTATACACACAGCGAAATTGCAACCATATTGGGCATTAGCGAGGGAACATCAAAATCACATTTGTTTAGAGCTAAACAAACATTGCAAAAACAATTGACATCTTTTTTTGAGATTAATAAATAAATGATGAAAGAAGATAATAACGAGTTGGAGAATTTATATAATAAAGCTGCAAGCGAATTTCCTTTAAACACAGAAGGAAGTAATTGGCATTATGTGCTGAATAAACTGGAAGAAAAAGAAAAGCAACCACTGTTTTGGCTTTTAAATAGAAGACTTTTGGTGGCAAGTATTTTTTTATTGGTAGTTGCATCTGGTTTTTTTATAAATAAATATGTACAAAATAAAAATGAAATAGCAAATAAGAATAACGACCAGGTGATAGCCCAACAACTAATAGACAAAGAGAAACTTACAGAAGAAATTACCAATACAGTTTATAAAAAAATAATTGATTCGATAGAAAATATTGAAAAAAGAAAACAAAATAATATATCGATCAATAATCAAACAAACTCTTATGAGAAACAAACTCTTAAAATAATAACCAACAACCAACAATCCTTTAAAGCAACCAACATTGAAAAATTTAAAACAAATGGTACAATTACTACAACAAATAATGTAACTAAAAAACAAATTATCAAGCCTAAACTTATTGATGATAATAGCCTTGATGCAAAGAAACAAAGTATTGCAAGTATTAATAAGACAGAATCTTTGAATGCTGCAATTGCCAGAAACTATAAACCAGAAACTATTGAACCCAAAATTGAGCAAATTAAAACTGCACAAGCAAGTAAATCAACTATTTTAAAAGAACCTAAAAAAAGTAAATTTTATGTTGGCATTTTAGCTTCGGGAGAAATAAGTTCTTTGGGATTCAAATCAGAGAAAAGAGATGCTGACGAACCTTTTGATTTTGGATTGGCTGTAATTGCAGGCATTAATTTAAGCAAAAAAATTAGTATTGAAACAGGACTAATTTTAAGACAAAAAGAATACTACACATCAAGTAGCAGTTTTAATAAAAGTATTTTACCACTAAAAGGAAATATGATTGGTATTGAATCTGAAAGTAAATTGATTGAAATTCCATTAACAGTCAATTTAAATTTATTGAACACCAAAAAACATAATCTATTTGCAAGTTTTGGTGAATCATCTTACATTGTAAATGACGAACATTATGAATATGAAGAAGAGGTAAATGGAATTGTTACTAAAGAAGTAACATTGTTTACACAAACTTCAAGTAATTTTTTGGCAACCTGCAATTTTGGTTTGGGCTATCAGTTTAAGTTAAATGCAAAAACCAATTTGCGTGTACAACCTTATATTAATCTTCCACTATCGGGTATGGGCAAAGGCAATGAGCCCATTGTTAGCAAAGGAGTTTTTGTGGGCCTTACCCAAAATTTTTGAACCAATTAAAATTAAAAATTATTTATGAACAGAAAAGAATTTTTGAACACAATTGGTGTAGGTGCAGCATTTGCATTAACAGCAAGTTGTTTTGGTAGCTGTAAAAAAACATCTACTACACCAAGCGGACCAATTGATTTTACTTTAGACCTAACATTAGCAGCCAATGCCAATTTATTAATCAATGGAGGTTATATTGTAATTAATAATTGTGTTGTTGCAAAAACTACAAGTGGTAATTATGCAGCAGCCACAGTTATTTGCAGCCACGAAGGAAGAACTCAAGTAACCTACGACAGTGCAAACAATAATTATTACTGCACAGCACATGGTGCAAGATTTAGTTTAACAGGTAGTGGCCTAAATAGCAATGGTAGTGGTGGATTAACCATTTATAATACACAATTAACAAACAGTATGCTTAGAATATACTCTTAAACCCTCAACTAAAATACAACATACGAAAACGTTATAGATTATTTATTTTATTAGTAAAATTCATCAATAAAAAGTTGCAAACTTTAAAACAAAAAAATGAAAAAAAGTACATTTACACTTTTGGGCTTGGCATCATTAGTCATTATTTTAACTTCAGGCATTAAGGGAACTACCGATAAAAATGGAAGAACTGGTAGCACTACAAGTGGATGTGGTGGTGGTGGTTGCCACACAACCCAGGGAGGCACAGTAACTTTAACAGGGCTTGCAGCATCTGTATTACCAAGTACACAATACACCTTCAGTCTTGTTTATACGCCTCCCTCTGCTCAAACATTTTGGGGTTTAGATCTTAAACCTTCCACAGGTACTATTGTAGCAGGTACTGGAATGAAAAAATCTGGTACAGATATTACACATAGTTCTCCATTGGGTGGCACATCTGCTGCAAGCTTTACTTATAGCAATATAAAATGGACATCGCCTGCAGCTGTAGGTGCAGTAACTTTTAATTTTGCCTGCGTTGGAAACACAACAACATCAACTCCATCTGGTGCTTACTGGCAAACAGGAACTTTTTCAACTACAGTTGTTTTGCCTGTAGAAATAGTTTCGTTTACAGCTGCTAAATTAGATGGCAATAAAGTAGCAATAAGTTGGCAAACAGCTGTTGAAATTAACTGCGATCATTTTGAAGTTGAAAAAAGCACCGATGGAAAAACGTTTACAACAATTTCAAAAGTTGCAGCTGCTGGGAATTCATCTGTTAGTAAATCTTATACTGCTAATGATGTTTTAGAAAACAATACTACAGCTACATATTACAGATTAAAAACAGTTGATAAAAATGGAGATTTTGGGTATTCAAACATTCAATCTATAAATACTAAGGTAAATACAACATTAAATAGTATTTATCCTAACCCTGCAAAAAAAGGACAAGATATAAATGTTGAATTAACAAGTGATAAGGAACAAAACATTAACTTTGTTTTGATAAATGGT
The DNA here is from genome assembly GCA_964477265.1 of uncultured Chitinophagaceae bacterium. Taxonomy (GTDB): domain Bacteria; phylum Bacteroidota; class Bacteroidia; order Chitinophagales; family Chitinophagaceae; genus CAIVPM01. Next base: position 191,295 of record CAYZDJ010000003.1, on the reverse strand, counting down.
CAAGGTAAAATAGTAAGTAACAAGCAAAAAACTGTTAAACAAGGTTACAATAAAATAAGTTTTCAGTTTGGTAATTATTTGGTAAATGGCAATTATTATCTACAAGCAAAAGTGGGCAATATATTACTTAATCCTGCAAATATTTCAATAGTAGAATAAAATAAAATATGAAGAAAATAAAATTATTTTTCACTTTATGTGCTGTTTCAACATCGGCATTATTATTAGCTACAAGTTGTTCAAGCAATAAAAAAGAAGATTTAGTAGCTAGTTGCGATAGTGTAAGTGTATCGTACAACAGCACAGTAAAACCAATAATAGTTGCCAATTGTAATAGTTGTCACTCTGCAGCAAACGCTTCTAGCTTAGGTGGTGGAACTGTATTAGACAGCTACACAACCATTATGGATTATGTAGATACCACTGCTGCAGATGGAGGAACTTTATTAAATGATATAAGACATCTTGGTAATGCAATGCCTAAAAGTGCAAGCAAATTAAGCGTTTGCGATATTGCAAAAGTTGCTCATTGGATAAGTGAGGGGGCAAAAGACAATTAATTTTGGCATAATTATTTACTTGTAAAACAAAAAATATTAAAAATGAAAAAAGTATTATTAATCCTGTTAAGCGTGGCAACAATATCATTTGCATCGGCACAGGAAAAAGTGTATGCAACAAAAAGTGGCGTTGTAAAATTTGTGTCTAATTCTCCTTTAGAAAAAATTGAAGCAACCAACTCTCAAGCCACTTGCAAATTAGCAAGTAAAAGCGGCCAGGTAGTTTTTTTAATGCTTATCAAAGGCTTTAAGTTCGACAACTCTTTGATGGAAGATCACTTTAATGAAAACTACATGGAAAGTACCAAGTTTCCAAAAGCAGAATTTAAGGGTACAATAAGCAATATTGCAAGTGTTGACTTTACCAAAGATGGCTCTTACAACGTAACAGCAGATGGCAATTTAACAATTCACGGAGTAACAAAAAAAATTACTGCAAAAGGTACTATTGTTGTTAAAGCAGGCAAGGTTTCTTTAAATAGCTCGTTTAAAATTAAAGTAAAAGAATATGGCATTAAAGGAGAATATATTGGAGATAAAATTGCCAATGAAGTAGAAACAACTGTTGCTTGTAAATTAGATTAAGACCTTAATAGGAAATAAGAAAAATATTATGAATACAAAAAAGATTTTTGCTGTTGCAGCAATTTCATTTGCAACTTTTTTTGGTAAAGTGCAAGCCCAACAAGACTCTACAAAAAAAGTAGATTTGTTTGCCGATTTGGATAATGAATCTAAAGATGCATCAAAAAACAATACTGATTATGCAACTGCTACCTTTAAAAGCACACGCATTGTAAATGGTCATTCTATTGAAACAATTGGTAAACACAATCTCGATTTCAGGATTTCTCACAGGTTTGGATACCTTAACTCAGGCAGCTATAATTTGTTTGGATTAGACAATGCAACCATGAGAATGGGATTAGATTATGGCGTTACAAACAGGCTAATGATTGGTTTGGGCAGAAGCACTGTTGATAAAGAAATTGATGCATTTGTTAAGTATAAATTTTTACGCCAAAGTACTGGTAAAACAAATATGCCAATAAGTGTTACTTACCTGGGCAGTGCTATGCAATACACACTTAAAGGCAGTGAAGACATCAGCTTTAGCAACAGGATGTCTTATGCACACCAATTGCTTATTGCACGAAAGTTCAACGATGCTGTTTCGTTTCAGTTAAGCCCCACTTTAGTGCATATTAATTTGGTTAATTTAAAAAAGGAAAAAAATAACTTATTCTCTTTAGGTTTAGGCGGAAGGGTAAAAATCTCAAAACGCGTTGCCATTACCGGCGATTATTTTTATCAATTTGATAAACTGGAAGGTACTCAAAATTCACTTTCATTTGGTGTTGATATTGAAACTGGTGGTCACGTATTTCAATTGCATTTTACCAATTCAACAGGTATGACAGAGCGTAGTTTTATAACTAATACAACTGGTAAATGGGGAGATGGGGATATACATTTTGGGTTTAATATCACCCGTTTATTTGTATTGAAAAAAGCAAGCAGCAACAATAAATAGCCTTATTATTTTACCAATAAATCATTAACAAAAAAGAGTATCAATCATGATACTCTTTTTTGTTTTATTCTTCGTCTAAATGCAGTTTATGAAAAAACCTGTGTGCCACAGGTGCAATGATTAAGCCTATTGTAGATATAAATGCAACGCCACTAAACAGTGCATAAACCGATGCAAATACCTTGGCACTATTGCTTAAATGAATATCAGCATCAATTATTGGTCCCATGCCACTTAATATCATTGAGGCATTTAATAAACTATCGTACCAGTCAAATTGGGGTATGGTAATTTTATAGCCAATAATACCCAATGCCAGGCAAATGGCAAGTATCAAAAAGGCAAAAAGTGTGTTTCCCCATATTCTTTTAAAATAGGTTGATTTTGATGCAAGTGGCTCTTTTTTATTTTCGTACATGGTTAAGGATTTTTATAAGTATTATTGTAGCAAATGTGTGTTTAAATATTTATGACAACAAAACGTTTTATAAAAATTGCAGAATCTGAACTGGACTTTGATTTCAATGCAAAAAATATGAGCATTATTGAGGCAGGTGGAAAGAAAATTACTATAGGAAAGTTTAAGGATGAATTGTTTGCATTTGCCCACAAATGCCCACATGCAGGTGGTATAATGGCTGATGGATTTATTGATGCTTTGGGAAATGCAGTGTGCCCTTTGCACAGGTATAAATTTAATTTAAAGACTGGCAGAAACTCAACTGGCGAGGAATATTTAAAGGTTTATGCATTGGAAATAAATGAACAGGGAGTCTATATAATTTTTGAAGAAAAAAAATGGTTATAGAAAAAAGTAAAAAAAAATTTGCTTACTTAAATCACAACCCTATTTTTGCAACCCCAAACGGGAAAATTCTTCCTTAGCTCAGTTGGTTAGAGCATCTGACTGTTAATCAGAGGGTCGTTGGTTCAAGTCCAACAGGGAGAGCAAAAATAAAAAAGGCTTCAATTACTTGAAGCCTTTTTTATTTAAACAATACTCTACTCAGAAACTATAATTGTTTATTTGAATTTTAGTGAATGAAAGGCTGTTTGCATAAGGTCAGAAAAACCATCCTGTGTATCAGACAGGTAAAATATATAGGCGTCTCCCACATTGTCTTTATGCAATGCTACAACCATACAATATTTATAATCCTGGCCAAACTCTTTTCCAACTTTTACAAACGTTGTTGCACCCCAATCAGCATTAAATTCTTTTTTAACAGAAGCCTTGTCAAAATCAGAAAAATCAGGAAGTTCACCACCTGAAATATTTAATATTGTTGCCTGAAAAAGTGAATTGTAAAGTTTATTGGGATTAATATTTATATCGCCTTCCTTTTTATTTTTTTCCTTCTCTGCAAATTCTTTCAGCAATTTATCAAGTGGTCTTATTGCATAACGCACTTCAAACTTTTTTGAGGAATGTTTAATTGCATACTCATAATTCATTTGTCGGTTCTCAATAATTTTTGTCTCTGCAAAGCTGGCTGTACTTTCAAATGCCATATTTGATCTTTCAATCAACTCTGTAAATGCCTTGGGTAAATTATCAGAATAAAACGAAGTAAGAAATACAAATAAAATTACATAGGTCAGCGTTTTTAATACTTTCATTTTTTGTTTTTTAAAGGTTACTAATAAGTATAAATCTTTAAGTTGCTTATACGTTTTATTTTAGTCATTAATTAACACAAGCCAAATATAACAGCATAGTTGATTTACAATAAAAATAAAAAATACTTCCTTCAATTCCACCATCTAACTCCCAATTTACACCCATCTTACGCCTTGTCTAAGCCTTATGGAACTATACTAAAAATTTATACAGCCGCGTTATCAAAATATTAATCAATGCTCTCAATTAGCATTAACCAATTTATCAACCAACAAATCTATCAACCCATTTACTTCTTATCTTGCACCTCTTATGCAGGATTATTTACAGGGATTGAATGAGCAGCAACGAGAAGCTGTTACACATAAAGATGGACCATTAATGATTGTGGCTGGTGCAGGAAGTGGCAAAACAAAAGTGCTTACTACACGCATTGCACACCTTATGGCAAATGGTGTGGATGCCTTTAATATATTGGCTTTAACATTTACAAATAAAGCTGCTGCCGAAATGAAGGAACGTATTGAAAGAATTCTAGGCAACAGCGAAGCAAGGAATTTATACATAGGAACTTTTCACAGCGTTTTTGCAAGAATACTAAGAGCCGAAGCTCATAAAATTGGTTACCCAAATAACTTTACCATTTATGATACAGATGATAGCAGGAGTGTGATTAAAACTGTTATTAATGAAATGGAGCTGGATGATAAACATTACAAGCCAAACGTTGTTCACAACAGGATTTCTGCTGCAAAAAATGCTCTGGTAAGTGCCGAGGAATATGCTTTGGATTATTACCTGCAACAGGAGGATATGAGAGCTAATCGTCCTGCCATCGCCAAGATTTACAAGGCTTACAACGACCGTTGCTTTAAAAATGGTGCAATGGATTTTGATGATTTATTGTTTAAAATGTATGAGCTGTTAAAGTATCATAATGAGGCTTTGGCAAAGTACCAGCACAAGTTTAAATATGTGTTGATAGATGAGTATCAGGATACCAATGCTGTACAATACCAGATTACAAAATTGCTTGCAGCAGTGCACGAAAATATTTGTGTGGTGGGTGATGATGCACAAAGTATTTATAGCTTTCGTGGGGCAACCATTCAAAATATTTTACAGTTTCAAAAAGATTATGATGATGTGAAAGTGGTGAAGCTTGAACAGAATTATCGAAGCACAAAGAACATTTTAAATGTTGCCAATGAAGTCATCAGCAACAATAAAGGTCAGTTGCCAAAAGAGTTGTGGACTGATAATGATGAAGGAGAAAAGATAAAGCTTGTACGCACAATGACTGATAATGATGAAGGAAAATTTGTTGCAGATACCATTCAGGAACAAAAGCTACGCAACCATTATCGCAACAGTGAGTTTGCCATTTTATACAGAACCAATGCACAGTCTCGTGCCTTTGAAGAAAGTTTAAGAAGACAAGGTATAAAGTACAGAATTTATGGTGGCACAAGCTTCTATCAACGCAAGGAGATAAAAGATATGCTTGCTTACTTGCGTGTAATTGTAAATACAAAAGATGAGGAGGCGTTGAAACGTATTATCAATTACCCTGTGCGTGGTATTGGTAAAACAACTATTGAAAAATGCCTTGTATTTGCCAACACACATAACATTACTTTTTACAATGTGTTGGAACGTGCAGCAGAATTTGGCTTTAAGGCTGGAACGCTTGAAGCCATTCAGAATTTTGTGATGATGAACAAGTATTTTCAAACATTACTTGCCGATAAAAATGCTTATGATGTTGCCAACGTTGTGGGTAAGAATACAGGGCTTGTAAAAGAATTGTTTAATGATAAAACAACTGAAGGTTTAGCAAGGTATGAGAATATTCAGGAATTATTAAACAGTATAAAAGAATGGACAGAAAGCCCAAGCAATGAAGATGGTGAGTTGCTTGATAAAACATTAGGGAGTTACCTGCAACAAATCACTTTACTTACAGATGCAGATGATGACAAACAGGATAGTGATGTGGTAAAGCTGATGACCATACACGCTGCAAAAGGTTTGGAATTTAGCTGTGTGTTCGTGGGTGGTGTGGAGGAAACTTTATTTCCCAGTGCAATGAGCATTAACACACGCGAGGAATTGGAAGAAGAAAGAAGATTGTTTTATGTGGCTGTAACCCGTGCCAAGCAAAAGCTTTGGCTTACCTATGCCAATGCACGTTACAGGTTTGGGCAGTTGCAGCAAAATGAACCCAGCAGGTTTATAGATGAAATGCCAGATAAGCATATTGACAAATCTTATGCAGGTGGTGGAGCAAGGAATAATGATAACAGTTGGGGCAATCAGGGTAGTGCCTTTCAAAGAATGCAACGTGGTTTTGGGTTTGATGATGCAGCTGCTGCTGAAAGAAAGTATGGTGCACCACCAAGTGCAAAAACAAGTTCTGGTAAGCCAACATATTTAACACCACCAGCACGTACTGCAACAGTAAATCACATAGCCAGCGATAATTTTGTAGCCAGTGATACAAGTGACTTACAGGCAGGTCAAAAGGTAGAACACCAGAAGTTTGGCTTTGGCACTGTTAAAACAGTTGAAGGCAGTGCACACAATCCTGTGGCTACAATTGTATTTGACAATAATGGTGAGAGAAAAATTATGCTGAACTATGCAAAGTTGAGGATTGTAACTTAAAGGATTTTAGTCTTGTTTTTTGCGTTGTATTTTTATTTGAATAAAATAGCTTGACCACACACTTATTAATGCAGCAACAATGCCGCCTGCAACATCAATAGGAAAATGCTGTGCCTGGTACACCCTTGAATAAGCTACAAACATTGAAGTTATAAAGCCAATCCATAACAACCAGTTACTGCTATAGCAAATACACAGCAACAAAAACATAGCAAAAATTTGTGTTGTATGCCCACTTGGAAAGCTGCCAACTTCTGCAACTTCAACGCCACCGATAGTGTGTATCACAGCTCTGTTTGTTATGGCAACTATGGGTCTTGGTTCTATAGGCAACACATACCTTTTTATACCTTGTGCAATAACTGTAGTAATAATTATTGAAAAAATAGTAACAATTATATTGCTTCGTTTTTTTACAAAAACCCATATTACAAAAGGAACCCAAACCACGCCATCTGCAAGGTAAGTTGCATAGTTAAAAATATAATCTCCTATTGTGCCCAGGTCTGTGTTCAACAATAAAAACAGCTTTTCCTTGCCATACATAAAAGAAAAACCACCAATAATAATGGCACTGAAAAAACTAATAATACTTGCCTTGTAAAATGTTTGCAAACCTTTGTTATACATAGATTGTACAAATTTGAATGCTTTTGTACAATTTTAATTATTTTACACGCCCAAATAATTTTTATGATAATTAATTTAAGTAATGAGCATAGTTTAATTACCAACTGGGTTGCAGAATTAAGGGATGTAAATATTCAGGGAGACAGGCTGCGTTTTAGAAGAAACCTGCAACGCATTGGTGAAATTGCTGCTTATGAAATTAGTAAAGGATTGCCAAGCGAAGAAGTTGAAACACAAACACCTTTGGGCATTCATAAAAGTAAAGTATTAATCCAGCAACCAGTATTGGCAACTGTTTTACGTGCTGGCTTGCCATTGCACCAGGGCATGTTAAATTATTTTGATAAGGCAGATAACGCTTTTATCTCTGCTTACCGCAAACACAATGCTGATGGCAGCTTCGAAATTTGCCTTGAGTATATGAGCTGCCCTAATTTAAACAATAGAATAGTTATGATAAGTGATCCAATGCTTGCAACAGGAGCATCACTTGTAAAAACAATTGAATTTATGAGAGGGCAATATAAACCTTCTGACATCTATTTTGTTTGTGCTATTGCAAGCAGGCAAGGTATAGATTATATACACCAGCAATGTGGTAATGATATAAAAATATGGTGTGGAGATATTGATGATACCTTAAATGCCAAGGGCTATATTGTTCCTGGCCTTGGTGATGCTGGAGACTTGGCTTATGGTTCTAAAATGCAGGCTTAATATTTGTTATAGAAATGTTAAAAAGACAATTGCAACAAAACTGAAAAGTTTATTGTCTTACTTTTGAGAGACTTCATGAAACGAATTATATACACATATTGTTTTCTTTTTTTTGCATTAACCGTTAAAGCACAAGATCCACATTTTTCGCAATTTTTTGCTTCTCCATTAACGCTCAATCCTGCATATACTGGTAAGTTTAATGGCAATTATCGTGTATCAGGAAACTACAGAAACCAATGGCCTGAAATAAACAATGCTTTTATTACAACCACTGGCAGCATTGACTTTCATTTGTTTGAGAACAGGATAAAAAATGGCGATGTATTGGGTGTGGGATTTATGTTTTTAAGTGATAACAGTGCCAATAGTGCTGTTAAATTTAATTATGCATCAGGTTCTCTTGCCTTTCATAAAGGAATGGATGAAGATGGCAACAAGCAATTTAGCGTAGGCTTGCAAGGCACATTCTCAAATCTTTTAATTAATACCAGCAAGCTTGTTTTTGAAGATCAACTTACTACAATTGGCTTTTCTAAACCAACAGATGAATTATTTAAACAAAACACTTTACAATCAAGTTATTTTGATGCTAATGCAGGTTTATTATTTACCAGTTACAACACAGAAAATAATAGCAATTACTACATTGGTTTAAGCATGTATCACCTTAACAAACCAACATTAAAACTTACTGGAACAAATTTTTTCTTAAACCCAAGATATACATTACACGCTGGTGGATTTTACCAGTTTAGCGATGCAGTTGGGTTGCATGTAAGTGGTTTGCACAGTTCGCAAGGAGGAACTACTGAGACTGTTGTTGGTGGTGCTTTTCAGCTAACTGCAAGCAACGATGCCACAAACCCAATATATGTATATGCAGGTAGCTGGTTACGTTTAAAAGACGCTTTAATTCCTTATGTGGGCTTAGAGTATGCTAATACAAGATTGGGTATTAGTTACGATGTAAATACATCTTCATTAAAAACAGCGTCTGTAAATAAAGGTGGTATTGAAATTTCATTAATATTCACCAATCAACCCAATACAGACAGACCCATTAATTGCCCTAAGTTTTAATACCTTTTCTTAAAGTTCCTGTTGTTATTATTGTTATTTCTTGGGCCGCCATTTCTATTGTCTCCACTGCGTCCATTATTGTTTCTGTTATTAGAACTTCCCCCCCTTGCACCACCATTTCTGTTATCATTGCTGCGGCCATTGTTGTTTCTGCCACCAAAGCTTTGTTGCCTTCTGTTATTGTTGTTTCTACCATTACCACTGCTGTTTCTTTCGTTTGGATTTCTGTGCTTAATGTATGGCGTATTACTAAACTCCAACTGTCCACCAGTAATATTATCCAACTCGCTTTTTATAACATCATCCTGCACCAGCTCTTTGTGCCAGTTGCTGTAGCTTAGTTTCATGTAATAAGCAATAGCATTGGCAAAACCGGTTTTCTTTTCCTGGTCTTCCTGCTGCAATGCTTTATCTATAACCATTTCAAGGTTTTTCCCTAAATGATGATATTTAGGATGGCGTTTAGGATAAGCCATAGGCTCTGGTCTTGCTTTATAAGTTTCCCTTACAGGTATTGGATATGGGCTATCTACATCTAACTTAAAGTCGCTGATAAAGAATAAATGATCCCATAGTATATGCCTAAAATCTTCTACATTCTTTAAGTGTGGGTTTAACAAACCCATAAACTCTATAATAACTTTTGCCTGTTGGTTTCGCTTTTCTTTGTCTTCTATGGTTAATACATATTCCACCATTCGTTGAATATGTCTGCCGTATTCACGCATACTTAAATAATTGCGTGCTGTATTGTAATCCATTAAATAATTTTATGCTACAAATATATGAAGTAGCTTGTGGTTGGTAATTTATTTGTGAGAAAGATAGTAGATACTACAACTTTCGGAAAGTTTGTTAAATAGCATTATTACTACTGAATAGCTGCCTGATTGTAGCGGAAAGCCCACAGCGAAACGAAGTGTAGCGAGGACTTGCAGCGAAAAGCAGGAATCAAAGCTGAAGGTAGTGATGATGATAACAGCCCCAAAAAATCAGATATCCTTCTTTACTGTTTATCAATTTGCAAAATCATTGCTACTACATTGTTATTGGTAATTTTAGTTTCAAATCCAAAAGTACCATTGCTTTGAGATGCAAACTGTACGCCACTTGCAGCCATTTGTTGTATAGCTTTATTGACTGCATTTTTAAACCCCATATTTTTATTTTGGGTAATGAATTGATTGATTTGGAAAATATCTAAAGCGTCTTTACTGGTAATAATAGCTATTTCGTCTTTATTGCCTATCTCATCTGCCTGTAAGCTTTTGCCACGAGGAAACAAGCGATAACCAGTGATGCCACAATAAGGAGAAAACATAGTTGGTCTGTTATCATTATTGCTTGGATAGGGAAACAATACATAGCTTGTTTCATCTGTTTCTTTTCCTACAACATATACATAACATGCTGTATTGTTTTTTACCTCTACCTTAAACTTGCTTAATTTTTTTATGGGGGTGGTTGTAGTAAAAACGTTATCAGCACTGCGTTGCAAAGGAATATAATTTTTACCTGCATCCACCAGACCAAAAGTGCAGCTTAATGTTGTGGCAACTGCACTGCCTGTTTTTGGCATTGGATTTAAGCCATAAGCCTCGCGTACAAAATGTTTAAAATCTTTGTATCGTACAAAAGCAACTCCATTATTTCCCCAATCGCTGCCCCAACTATTCATTATTTCAAAAGAACCACCTTCTTTCCTGTCATCATATCCTATTACACACATTGCATGCCCTCCAAAGCCCATCATATTATAATCTTCATCTACAGGATGCCATATATTTTGTCCTTTCATTTCCTGCATAAAAGTTCCACCCACCATCATACCAATTACTACAGGAACATCTTTTGCTAAATGCTCTTTTACAGCATGTAAGTCAATGCCATTAGGGTTTTCGTCTCCACTTAATCTTGTAAAGCCAAGCATTTTATATTGCTGTGCCTCGCTCATTAAACTAGCATTGGGCTGCCTGCTGCAATCCTGATCGGTATATGGAAATTGGTTGAAATGCACCGCACCAACCTGTGTCATGTTTTCCATTGCACGAATAATATAACTACCCTGGCAACCATCCAGTTTAATTTGATTGTATAAAAAAGATGGGCTGAATGCAGCAGCGTTGGGATTTTCGCCAGTTGATATAGCTTCTAAAATGCTACGTGCTCCATAAGCACTACTCCATGCAACACAACTACCTTGCTGACCTTGGTTTTTTCTTTCTGGTGCAAATTGTTTTAATGAAACAATTTCGGGTAAAGTATTTTTTGTTGGGTCTAAACCTTCATATACATCAGCCTTTTTATATTCATTTGGGTCAAGCCTTCCTCCAGTAGTAAATTGTGATTGATTATTCTCTGCATTTGTTAATCCATTGCAACCTCCTTTAAAATACATTAATCCACCAATAATAACAACCACCAAAAGCAGTATGGGCTTACGTATCAGCAAACCTATCAGCATTGGTAGAAATTGCATAATTCCTCCGCCACCCGAAAACCCTCCACCTCCTCCGCCTCTTCCAGTGTCTTCATTTTCATTAGTGTAATTATCCTGATCATCATCAACCATTCTTATAGGCATATAAAAAATTTGTAGTTAAAAAAGAGTAACGAAGATATTATGTAATTGATTAAAATAAAATCATATAGCATAAGCAATTATAAAATATGGTTGCATAAACAACTTTTTCTTTACATTTGGTTCTTAAATTTTGTTTATGCAAGAAGCATATATAGTAGCAGGATACAGAACAGCAGTAACCAAAAGTAAAAAAGGCGGTTTTAGATTTTTCAGGCCAGATGATTTGGCTGTTGAGGTAATTAAAGGATTAACTGCAACTATTCCACAGCTTGATGTAAAAAGGGTTGATGATGTAATTGTTGGCAATGCTGTGCCAGAGGCTGAGCAAGGCTTGCAGTTTGGAAGAATCATTGCAGCAAAGGCATTGGGTATTGATGTTGCAGGCATAACTATTAATCGTTATTGTGCAAGTGGGTTGGAAAGTATAGCAATGGCTACAGCAAAAATAAGGAGTGGAATGGCTGATTGCATTGTTGCTGGTGGCACAGAAAGCATGAGCCTTGTACCAACTGCTGGCTGGAAAACTGTTCCAAGTTACAGCATTGCAAAAGAAGAGCCTGACTATTACTTAAGCATGGGTTTAACTGCTGAAGCTGTAGCCAAAGAGTTTAATGTTACAAGAGAACAACAAGATGAATTTGCATTTCATTCTCATCAAAAAGCAATGAAAGCTATTGCAGATGGGAATTTTAAAAGTGGTATCCTACCAATTAACGTTGAGGAAGTTTATTTGAATGAAAAAGGGAGAAAAGCAACAAGAAATTTTGTTGTTGATACAGATGAAGGTGTGCGTGCAGATACAAGCATTGATGGTTTAGCGAAACTAAAACCAGCTTTTGCACAAAATGGTTGTGTTACTGCAGGCAACAGCTCGCAAACCAGCGATGGTGCAGCTTTTGTGATTGTGATGAGTGAAAAAATGATGAACGAATTACAACTAAAACCTATTGGCAGATTAGTAAACTGTGCAGTTGCAGGTGTAGAGCCACGCATTATGGGAATAGGCCCAGTTGTAGCCATACCAAAGGTTTTAAAGCAAGCCAATATGAGCTTATCTGATATTGATTTGATAGAGCTTAACGAAGCTTTTGCATCTCAAAGCATTGCTGTAATAAATGAACTTGGGTTAAACAAGGACATTGTAAACATTAATGGAGGTGCCATTGCATTGGGTCATCCATTGGGTTGCACTGGCTGCAAGCTTACTATTCAAATTATAAATGACATGCAACACCTTAATAAAAAATATGGGTTGGTGAGTGCCTGTGTTGGTGGTGGGCAAGGCATTGCAGGAATTATAGAAAGATTGTAAATTAATGCCCAGTTATTTTATAATTCAATGTTGCATAAGCAAGTGATACTGCAAATACAACTAAAATAATTCCTGAAACTTTATTGATGATATGAAGGTTATGTGGCGTAAGCTTTGGTCTTATTTTTCCTGCTAATAAAACCTTTGCTATATCTGTTGATAAAACAAACAGTAGGCAGGTTACATAAACTGTAATTAAATACCGTATTGGATGCGATTGTTCTAGTGCCTGTGAATGAACTTTGGTTGTAGCTGCCAACCAAAAAATAAATACTCCCGGGTTAAGCATATTCATAAAAAAACCTGAAAAGAAAATGCCTATTAAATGCCTTTTTTTAAACACTTTGTTTTGAATAGCCCCACTATCATCAATCATTACCTTTTTAAAGAACAAGGTATAAATACCAATGATTAATAGAAATGCACTACCACAAATGCCAATAACTTTTTGGTGTTTTACTGCCTGATCGAACAAACTGGTAAGTAAGTTACAAACCAATACCAACAATACATCGCTGCTTGAAACACCAGCTACAAAAAGAAAACCTCCCTTGTGTCCATTATTCAAGCTTTGCTTTATAATAGCAAAAATGATGGGGCCAATAGAAATAGCAAGTAGCACTCCAAGGGTTAATCCAGTAACTAAAGCTTCTATCATTAGCAGCAATTATAGCGGTGAAAATAAGGCAAATCAATTATTGAAATTTTATTGTTCAAAAAATATCAATCAGTTATAAGCTAAAAAAACTATAATTATTCTTTAATGCAATTTCTAGTTTTTGTTACGATATTTGCCGCCCGAGCCAGCCAACACCTCCCAAATTTTATTTAATGAAAAAAAATTTACTTTTAGTATTACTAATCTGTTTTTGTATTACTAATATTTATTGCCAAACGCCTGTAAGCATGGCAAACCAAAGCGGTTTAACATATACCGAAAATTTTGCAGATATTGATAACTGGGTATTTAATACTACAAGCAACAATGGTACATTTATTAGTGGCGTAGGTTCTCAGGCTTGGAAAGGTATTGATGCTTTAACATCAACACCAGCTATTCCAAATGCAACAAGGATTACAACAGTGTCCAATTTTTTTCAAATACCAAGTGGCAGTGGTGTGCCAATTTACAGTGGTGGCATATACAAAGGCTCCAGTGCATTAAATTTAATTTCAACAGGACCTACTGACAATACTTCTTCTGTTGCAGTAGATTTTTTTATGGATTTTACTGGCGTAAACGCTGGTACTTTAAGCTTTGACTGGGCATCATTAAATAATAATAGTGGCAACAGGGCTGGCAGCTTGCGTGTATATGCAAGTACAGATGGAGCAAGCTATATAGAAATTACAACAGCACAGGTTTTAAATTTTATAAACTTTAGCCCAACCGCTGGAAGCATTACCAATGTTGCATTGCCAGCTATTTTTAATGGAAGTGCCACTGCACGTTTACGTTTCTATTATCATAATGGAAGTGGTGGATCATCAGGTTCGCGTCCAAGAATAAGCATTGACAATGTAAAGGTGACTGCTCTATCTACAACACCTTGTGTGGCACCAACTGCACAACCAACTGCCTTTACATCAGGCACTGTTTTATATAACGCGATTAACTTTTCCTTTACTGCTGCAAGCCCAGCTCCACAAAATTATTTAGTGGTAATGAGTAAAAATAATTCTTTAAGCAGTAACCCTGTAAACCTTACTGGATATAACATTGGTGATAATTTAGGCGATGGAACTGTTGTTGCCATAACAAGCAATACAAGTGTTACTGTTACAGGTTTAACAAATTCCACAACATATTATTTCTTTATTTTTTCAATGAATAATGCCTGCACAGGTGGGCCATTATATTATGGCACAAATCCATTAACAGGCAATGCAACCACGCTTGCAGGTCAATTACCTTGTGCTGCACCAACTACACAACCTACCAACCTTGTTTTCTCAAACGTAACAACCACAAGCATTACAGGCAATTTTACTGCTGCAAGCGGTACAGATGAATATTTAATTATTCGTTCAACATCATCAAATTTTACAGGCACTTTAAACAATGGCACTTTTTATAATGGTGGTAATTTTTTAGGTAATGGAAGTGTTGTAACAAGAACAACAGGCACAACTTTTACAGCTAATAATTTAACAAGTGGTGCAACCTATTATTTCTTTGTATTTGGCTTAAACAGCCAAAGCTGCAACAACCCACCTGCATACAATTCATCAAATCCTTTAACAGCAAGTGCTACAACAGTAGTATTGCCTGCATGTGTTGCACCATCTGCACAACCTACACAATTAAATTTAAATGCAAGCAGCACATCTGTTAATGGATATTTTATAGCATCGCCAAACACCGATGGCTACCTTATTTTGCGTAACACAAATTCATCAATATCATCATTGCCTGTTAATGGCACAAACTATACAGCAGGCTCAACATTAGGCACAGCAACGGTAGTAGCCAATATTGCAGCTACTGCTTTTATAGATAATAACCTAACTGCAAGCACAACGTATTACTATTTTGTATTTGCAAAAAATAATATCTGCAGTGGTACAAGTCCAACATATTTAACAACAAACCCTTTAACAGCAAGCGTTACAACTACTGGTGCAGCAACAAGTAGTTATTATTTTGGTAACCTTCATGCACATTCTTTTTACAGCGATGGCAATAAGGACAATTCAAGTTTAACACCAGCAGATGACTATGCTTATGCAAAAACATCTTTGTGCATGGACTTTTTGGGCATATCTGAACATAACCACTCAAGTGCTGGTATGTTATTAGGAAATTATGCCTTAGGTTTAAACCAGGCTGCTGCTGCAACCACTTCAACCTTTTTGGCTTTGTATGGAATGGAGTATGGTGTAATCAGCAACGGTGGTCACGTTTTAATTTATGGCAGCAATAAATTGTTTGGTTGGGAACCTAATAACTATAATACTTATGTAGCTTTAAGCGATTATACAGGAACGCCAGAAAGCAATGGTAGCACAGGTTTGTTTAGGGTAATCAATAATATGAATAAGGCAGGTTCAACGGTATTTGCATCTTTAGCTCATCCCGATTTTTCAGACTACAACAATTTATCAAATATTGTTTACAATGCAGGTGCAGACAGTGCTATGCGTGGTTGTGCTGTTGCAAGTGGTCCTGCATTTTCAACAAGCACAAACTACAACGATCCTCCAAGCTCGTTTGGTTATGTTGATTATTACTTAAAGATGTTGTCTAAAGGTTATCACATTGGTCCTTTCATGGATCACGATACGCATTACACAAATTTTGGCAGAAGCAACAATAACAGGCTGGGTGTTATATCTCCCTCTTTAAGCCCAACAGATTTTTATGCAGCTATAAAAAGCAGGAGTTTTTATGCCAGCGAAGATTGTGATACCAGGGTAAATTTTATCTTGAACAATGAAAAAATGGGAAGCATATTAACAGGCTCAAACCCACCTGCAATAAGTGTTTATGCCATTGACCCAACCAACCCAACTGCTACACCTTCTATTAAAATTATGTATGGTGTTTTAGGTAGTGGTGTTTTACCAGTGCAAGTGGCAAGTGGCAGTGGCAACAACCTTTCCTATACCGACAATACACTTGCAAATAATGCAACTGGATATTATTATGCAGACATAACCATTTCAGGAAACAGAACTATGTCTTCGCCAATATGGTACACCAAAACAGCACCATTACCAATTACATTGTTAAGCTTTACAGCTACTTTAAACCGCAACAGGACAGTGACGTTAAACTGGCAAACAGCTAATGAAATCAACAATGAAAAATTTGTTATAGAAAAATCTTCTGATGGTATCCATTTTAAAGCATTTAATACAGTGGCTGCAAAAAGCAATAAAGAAAACAGCTATACAATAATTGATGAATATGCAGTTGAGGGAATAAATTATTACAGGCTAAAGCAAATTGATAAAGATGGAAAATTTGCTTACTCTAATATTGCTTCTGTAAATTTAAAAGCTAGCAATATCAATGGTTTTAGCTTATTGCAAAACCCTGTTACCGATATTTTAAAATTAAACATCAATTCAATAAATGGAACTGCAGCAAGGCTTGTTATTACAGATATTTTTGGCAGGATAATATCATCTGAAAATATTACCCTTGCCAAAGGCTATCAATCTAAAAGCATTTGGGTAAACAACATGGTTAAAGGAAATTACTTTATAAGTATAATGATGAATGAGGAAGTGTTGACAGAGAAATTTATGAAGATGTAAGATTGTTCTTGTTTCTGCCTTTTCTTTGTTGCTGATGTTTACAACCATTTTCATAACGGTAACCACGGTTTTGCTTATTCCTTACTGTGCATTAATACTGTTTTACAGAAAATGGTTCCTGCAATTGCAAGAGTTTAAACCATCTGCACAATACAAGCCAAGGCATTTTTTCAGCATCATTATTCCTGCACGTAACGAAGAGAAAAATATTGGCAACTGTCTGCAAAAAATATTACAACAAAATTACCCTGCCCATTTATTTGAAGTTATTGTTATAGACGACCATTCAACAGACAATACTGCAAATATTATTGAAAGCTTTGCAACGCAACATAGCAATATAAAGATTATAAAGCTACAGGACGAATTGAAAGGAAAGCCATTGAATGCTTATAAAAAAAAGGCAATAGAAATGGCAATTGGTAAAGCCAATGGAAACTGGATAGTTACTACTGATGCAGATTGTTTGGTACAGCCAAACTGGCTACAGCATTTCGATGATTATATTAGCCAGACCAATAATGTATTTGTTGCTGCACCTGTTGTTTTTTCAAATGACAAAACAATTTTATCTCAATTTCAATATATAGATTTTATGGCTTTGCAGGCTGCAACTGCTGCAACTGTTAGTGTTGGTTTGCATAGCATGTGCAATGGTGCAAACTTAGCTTATAGTAAAAAAGTTTTTTTTGAGGTAGGCGGCTTTAAGGGAATTGATAATATTGCCAGTGGAGACGACATGTTGCTGATGAATAAAATTAAGCAACAGCATAAAGGCAAAATTGGTTACTTGTTTTGTAAAGAAAGTATAGTAACAACCGAACCAATGCCAAATTGGAAAACCTTTATCAATCAAAGGATACGCTGGGCAAGCAAGGCTGATAAATATGACGACAAAAGCTTATTGCCTGTTTTATTAATGGTGTATTTGTTTAACCTGTTTTTGTTTGTTATGTTTTTTATTGGCATTATGCAATTACAATTGTTACTGGCTTGTTTGGTTTTTATTGCCATTAAAACCCTTGTGGAATGGATGTTTATAAAACCTGCAGGTCGTTTTTTTGGTAAAATAAACTTTGTACAGTTTGCACTACTACAACCATTGCATATTACTTATATGGTTGTTGCTGGTTGGCTTGGTAAATTTGGAACTTATAAATGGAAGGATAGGAGTGTGCAATAGTTTATTCATTGGTGCCAAAAAAAATAATCAGCACCACAAATACTATCATTGAGCCTATAAATTGAAATATGTTTTTCATACCGAGATTTTGTTAAAGACTTTTTTATCTTACAAAAGTTTATCGATGGCCAAACATATTTTTCAAGTTTGTATTTCATGATTTAGTATTCTTGTTACACAATTTCAACTTATTATTTTTACTTATGAAAAAAATGTTCTTAATCTTTTGTTGTTTAATAAGCTTATCAATTAACGCACAACATAAAAATGAAACTGCTATTCGTAAAATGCTTGCTGCACAAGAAACAGCATGGAATAATGGAGATTTGGAAAAGTTTATGATTGGCTATTGGAACAATGACAGCCTTTTATTTATAGGAAAAAATGGTCCAAAGTATGGATACAATACAACACTTGCCAATTATAAAAAAGGCTATCCAGATACTGCTGCAATGGGCAAGTTTACCAGCACTATTTTAAGTATAAAAAAACTTAGTCGCAAGTATTATTTTGTTGTAGGCAAATGGTATTTAAAGAGAAGCATTGGAGATGTAAGTGGTCATTATACCTTACTTATTAAAAAAATAAAAGGAGAATGGGTAATTGTTGCTGATCATAGCAGTTAAAAGTTGCCTTTATTATATTATCCAATAAAATTTGCTTTTATAAAAAAAATTTACGCTTAATAAAAAACTCCATTAATATTGCATCGCAAACCAATATTTGGTTTTAACGATTTCCGCAGAGTATTTGATTCGATTTCCCAAAATTTTCATTTTCATTTATCCCTGTTTTTTAAAAAATTATTACACAACACATATTTATTATGTACGACATTTTACAATTGAATGATATGCTTATGCCAGAATTACACGACTTGGCAGAGCAATTAAAAATTACCAACACCAAAGGATTAGAGAAACAAGATTTAATCTATAAAATACTGGACAAACAGGCTATTAGCAATTCTGCAACAAACGAAAAAGCGGAAGAGCCTGCAAAAAAAGCAAGAACAAGAAAACCTGTTACAGTTAAAGCATCTACTGCAAACATTACAGAAGAGGCAGAAGTAATGAGCAATGGAAACGAAACAGAAAAGGCTTCTGAAAAAACAGAGAAACCTGCACCTCGCCGTGTTAAAAAAGCAAAAGAAGCAGCTAAGCCTATAGCTGAAAATCAGGAAACAACAATTGAAGAATCATTAAACGATGATCAAAATATATTAAACCTTGCAGCTTCTTTACTTGCTGCTACAGGTGGCGATGACGAAATTGATGATAGTGATAATGAAGAAAATGATGGCGACAATGAAAACGATGAACCAACACGCAACAACAATAATAAAAACCCTTATCAGCAACGCCAAAACCGCCAACCTGTTTTTAATATTGAATTTGAAGGCGTAATCAGCAGTGAAGGAGTTTTAGAAATGATGCCTGATGGTTATGGTTTTTTACGTTCATCAGACTATAACTATTTAAGCAGCCCTGATGATATTTATGTATCTCCATCTCAAATAAAATTATTTGGCTTAAAAACAGGCGATACAGTTTCTGGTTCTGTTCGTCCGCCAAAAGAAGGCGAAAAATATTTTGCCTTATTAAAAGTTGATACCATTAATGGTAAAAAACCAGATGATGTAAGAGACAGGGTTCCATTTGACTACCTTACTCCATTGTTTCCTTTTGAAAAATTAAACTTATTTACATATCCATCAAACTATAGCACACGTATTATTGATTTGTTTACACCAATAGGTAAAGGACAGCGTGGATTAATTGTTGCACAACCCAAAGTTGGTAAAACAATGTTGCTAAAGGAAATTGCAAATGCAATAGCTGCAAATCATCCTGAATGTTATTTAATGGTTGTATTGATTGACGAAAGACCAGAAGAGGTAACAGATATGGAACGTAGCGTAAAGGCAGAAGTGCTTGCCAGCACTTTTGATGAGCCTGCAGAAAAGCATGTTAAAGTAAGCAATATTGCTTTGCAAAAAGCTAAACGACTTGTTGAATGTGGTCACGATGTAATTATTCTTTTAGATAGCATTACCCGTTTGGCACGTGCACACAACACAGTTGCACCTGCAAGTGGCAAGGTTTTAAGTGGTGGTGTAGAGGCAAATGCTATGCAAAAACCAAAACAGTTTTTTGGTGCTGCACGTAAAATAGAACATGGTGGCAGTTTAACTATTTTGGCTACAGCACTTATAGATACTGGCTCTAAAATGGATGAAGTGATTTTTGAGGAGTTTAAAGGAACCGGTAATATGGAGTTACAACTTGACAGAAGATTGGCGAACAAACGTATTTTCCCAGCTATTGATTTGGTGGCATCATCTACACGTAGAGATGATTTATTATTGGATAAAGAAGTGCTTTCTCGTATGAATATTTTGCGTCTTTTCTTGAATGACATGAATACCGAAGAAGCAATGAATGAACTACTAAAACGTATGCGTGGTACTAAAAGCAATGAAGAGTTTTTGGCAAGCATGAACAGGTAAAAAAAAACGAGCATAAAAAAAGAGCAACTGTAACAGTTGCTCTTTTTTTATCATTAAATATTTTAAAACTATTTTACACCGGTAGCTTCATTTAATGTTTCATCAACCAAAATTCTACCACAGTTTTCGCATACAATAATTTTCTTGTGCAAGCGTATTTCGCTTTGCCTTTGAGGTGGAATAGCATTAAAGCAACCGCCACAAGCATCACGTTCAACTGGTACTACAGCTAATCCATTTCTATAACTTCCTCTTATCCTGTCATAGCTATAAATCAATCTTTCATCAACTTCTTCTCTTGCTTTTTCACTTAACTTTCTAAATTGTTTTTCTTCTTTTTCTGTATCAACTATAATTTTTTCTAATTCACTTTTCTTATGGTTTAATACACCTTCTTTAGTAGCAATTTGCTTTTTAGCAGCATCTAAAGCCCTTACTTTTTCACCAATCTCTTCATTAGCATCTTTAATATGCTTTTCAGCCAATTTTACCTCAAGCTGCTGCATTTCAATTTCTTTATTAATAGCTTCAAACTCTCTGCTGTTCTTTACATTGGCACTTTGTTTTTCGTATTTTTTTGCCAAAGCTTCAGCTTCTTTTATAGCTTCTTTCCTTGTTTCAATGTATTCATTAATACCATTTATCTCTTCCTCTATTCTTGTTTTACGGCTATGTAATCCTTGAATTTCATCTTCCAAATCGTTCACCTCCATTGGCAATTCACCTTTCAAAATTGCAAACTCATCAAGCTTACTATCAATTTTTTGAAGACGAACAAGTCCAGCTAATTTGTCTTGAACCGAATAATCTTTTACTGCTGCCATTTTATAATTATTAATTATTAGTTTTATTAAAGTAAAATCAAAACTTATACAAAAACGTGCACAGGATTGGTATTTACTTTACTTTTTAGGACGGCAAAAGTAGGGGATTTTGGGGTTATTATGTGCATAATTAAATCTATTGTAAACTGTTCACTTTCCCAATGCCCAATATCTGCCAGTAAAATTTTATTTTCAGCATCAAAAAATTCGTGATATTTTATATCGCTTGTTACGTACACATCTGCACCAGAGGCAATTGCTGCCTTGGTTAAAAAACTGCCTGCTCCACCACATAAAGCTATTCTTTTAACCTTTTTATTTGACAAGGCAGTATGCTTAATAACTTTTAAGTTGAATTGGGTTTTTAAAAGATTAAGGAATTCTGATTCGTCAATTCCGGATTCCAATTCTCCAACAAGCCCACTGCCAACTTGCTGATATGTATTTGACAAAGGCACCACATCATAAGCAACTTCTTCGTAGGGATGTGCTGCAACCATTTTGCTTACAACAATCCGCTGCAAATAGTTTGGGATAATCACCTCAACTTTTATTTCCTGTTCTTCTGTCCTTTCTCCAACTTTTCCCAAATATGGATTTGTGTTTTCATTGCCCTTGAATGTGCCAATGCCTTTTGTGTTAAAGCTACATTCGCTGTAATTGCTTATCTCTCCTGCACCTGCTGCAAACATTGCATCTCGTATAACATTCAAATGCGTTTCAGGAACAAATACAATCAGCTTGCTTAGTAAGTTTTGTTTGGGTTGCAAAATGGCTCTGTTTGTTAAACCCAATTTATCTGCAATGGCATTGTTTACACCATCAATTACATTATCTAAATTGGTGTGTATGGCATAAATGGCAATGTCATTTTTTATAGCAGCAATAATGGTTTGCTCAACATAGTTTTTGCCTGTAATCTTTTTTAATCCACTAAAAATTATGGGATGGTGTGCAACAATTAAATTACATTTTTTTTGTTTAGCTTCAAGCACCACAGCTTCTGTAACATCAAGTGTGGCAAGCACTCCAGTACATTGCCAATTTGCATTGCCAGTAAGCAAGCCACAATTATCATAGCTTTCTTGGTAAGCAGTTGGGGCAAATTTCTCTAATGGAAAAATGATTTCAGAAATTGTCATAAAAAAATTATTTGTAAATAAAACAAACACAAATTTGCTTTATGCAAGTTGGAGATTACTACAACCTTAATGGAAAAATATTTACAGACAACGAAAATAACATTTCTGTTAACAATAGAAGCTTTAGATATGGCGATGGTTTTTTTGAGACAATAAAAATAGTTGATAATGCCATTCAACTAAAGCAACTGCATTTTGAAAGAATTGCCAAAAGCCTTGACGTGCTTAAGTTTCAAACGACAAAGTATTTTTCATTTAATGATTTGGAAACAAAAATTATTGAGCTGGCAAAAAAGAATAAGCACAATAAATTGGGCAGGATAAGGGTAACTTTTTTTAGAAGAGATGGCGGTTTATATGATGCAATAAATCATCAGCCCAATATTTTAATACAAAGTTTTGCATTAAATGAAAGTGTAAATACCTTGAATGAAAATGGGTTGGTGATAGATATATATGAACCTGCAAAAAAAAGTTGTGATATTTTCAGCAATGTAAAAAGCAATAATTATTTGCAATATGCAATGGCAGCTTTGTGGGCAAAGGAAAACAAGTTGAACGATGCATTGATTTTAAACAACAACAATAATATTGCTGACAGCACCATTGCCAATATTTTTATTATTAAAGATGGAATAATAAAAACACCAATGCTAAGTGAAGGTTGTGTAGATGGTGTAATGAGAAAACATATTATAACAACACTACAGCAACAAAATATTAAAGTGCTTGAAACTATTGTAGACATTGAAGACTTGCTGAATGCAGATGAAGTGTTTTTAACAAATGCTATTAAAGGAATAAGTTGGATAAGGCAGTTTAGAGAAAAAGTTTATACAAGTTTTGAAGTACAAAAAATTTATAAAAAAATATTCTCTCACAGATAACACAGAAAGCACAGATTCAATTTGGCTTTATCCGTGAAAGTCCGTGTTATCTGTGAGCAACAAACAATCAATGAAACCCACAATTAACATCATTTGGTTCAGAAGAGATTTAAGGCTTACAGATAATGCAGCATTGTATTATGCTTTAAGAGAAAGCAAAAATGTTTTACCCATTTTTATTTTTGATACAAATATTTTAAATGAGCTGGAAGATAGGACAGACAGGCGTTTGCAGTTTATTCATAATGCCTTGCAGGAAATGCAGGAACAACTTGTTGAATTAAATACTTCGTTGCAGGTTTTCTATTCAACACCATTGGAAGCATTTAAACAATTGGTAGAAAAATATACTATTGAAACTGTTTATACCAATCACGATTTTGAATTGTATGCACTGCAAAGAGATGGTTTAATAAAAGATTTTCTGCAACAACAAAACATCAATTTTAAAACATATAAAGACCATATTATTTTTGAAAAGGCTGAAGTAACAAAAAACGATGGGTTGCCTTATACAATTTTTACACCTTACAGTAAAAAATGGAAGTTGAAGTTGAATGAGTTTTATTATAAATCTTACCCAACGGAAAAATATTTTAGCAACTTTTATAAGCAATCTGCACAGCAAATTATTTCGTTGCAGCAAATGAATTTTAATGAAGTGGATATTGATTTTCCTAAGAAAAGTTTAAGTTTAGAATTAGTAAAAAAATATAAAGAACAAAGGGATTTTCCAGCTATAAATGGTACAAGTAAATTGGGTGTTCATTTACGTTTTGGTACAATCAGTATTAGAAAATTAGTGCAATATGCATTACCATTAAATGAAACATTTTTGAATGAATTAATATGGCGTGATTTTTATTTTTCTATAGTGTATCATTTCCCCAACATCAATAAAAATAAGGCTTTCAAGCAAGAATATGATTTAATAGAATGGCGAAACAATAAAGCAGAATTTGAAAAATGGTGTGCTGGGCAAACTGGTTATCCAATTGTAGATGCAGGAATGAGGGAATTGAATGAAACCGGTTTTATGCATAACAGAGTGCGAATGATTGTAGCCAGTTTTTTAACCAAGCATTTGCTTATAGACTGGCGTTGGGGCGAAGCCTATTTTGCAAAAAAATTACTTGACTTTGACTTTGCTGCAAACAATGGTGGCTGGCAGTGGGCAGCAGGTTGTGGTTGCGATGCTGCTCCATATTTCAGGGTTTTTAATCCAACACTGCAAACAGAAAAATTTGACAAGGATTTGAAGTATATAAAAAAATGGGTGCCAGAAATAAACAGCTTTAATTACCCTAAGCCAATTGTTGTTCATACAGAAGCAAGAGACCGCTGTTTAATCACTTACAAAAAGATTTTCCTATGAAATAGTGTCAGAGTGTAGTTTGTGTAGTTTCTTTAAATCAACTTTTAAACCAACCATTTCACCAATCACAATTTCCTTGTTGTGCAATAATATTTTCAGGTTAAAGTCATCAATTGTAACATTGGCAATATAATAATTTCCATAAAATTGTATGCTGCCAATTTTGCCACAAAACATAGCATTGGCAAGCCTTGTAACAGTTATATGCTCTGGCCTTATGATATAACTGGCATGTTCATTATCTTCAGAAAAATGTTCAGCCAAACTTTCCATTTGTGCCTTGTTTAACAAATTATAGGCACCAAACATGGCAGCAACATATTCACTTTTTGGTGCATTGTAAATTGTTTCAGCATTTGCCTGTTGAATAATATTGCCATCTTTCATAACAATAATTTCGTCAGCCCAACTTAAAATATCCAATGGGTCGTGCGATGCAAGCAGAATAGTTATTTGCAACTTTTCAGCAATCTCATTAAGTACATTCTTTAGAATGTTTTTATGTATTAAATCCAGGTTACTGAAGGGTTCATCAAGCACAAGCAATTTAGGACTTTTTATAAGCAACATGCACAAGCCAATCCTTTGTTTCTCTCCTCCAGAAAGCTCGTTTGTTCTGCGTTGCAACAAATGATTGATTTTACATACATCAAATAATTCAGTTGCTTCCTCAATGCTCAATTTATTTTCAAACCATATTAAATCCTTTACAACATAATTGTTTAGCATCTCATAATGTTGGGATAAATAACCAATTTTTTTATGCCCAGGCAATAATTTTTCATCAGGTCCAATCACTCTTTCACCATCTATTAAAACCTTGCCACTTGTGGGTTGCAACAAACCTGCAATCATTTTTAGCAAAGTTGTTTTACCCGCACCGCTCATTCCTACAACAGCCATTTTTTGCAAGGTATTTTGCTTAAAGCTAATATTGTTAATAGCAAAGCCTTTAGGTAATTGTTTGTTGAGGTTAATAATTTCCAGCAGTGTATCACTCATTCATCAAAAATATAAATGTGCAGATAATTATGGGTTACCTTTTTTAAATAAAAGTATTAAGTGCAGCCATTATTGGTTTTATAAACGATTGTTTTGTTATAAAAATTTATAACATTAATTCAAAAACAATGATTCAAAAAACGTACTACAAAACTAAAGATTACTGTAAAGTTAAATTTTCAATAGAAAACGAAACTGCTGAAACTATTGCTGTTATTGGTTTAAATAATGATTGGGACAACTCAACAATAATGTCGAAAAAGAAAGATGGCAGCTTTGCTGTTGAAGTAAATTTACCTAAAGATTCCAAGCACGAGTTTAAATATTTAGTTAATCAAAATGAATGGATTAACGATACTACTGCTGATAGCTTTGAACCAAATATTTATGGCGAAACAAATAGTGTTATCACACTATAGTTTTCTCTTCAAATAATCTCAATCCTTATATATCTTAACCTGATATTCTAAGTGCTTAGCTGTGCGTAGAATATTGGGTTTTTGTGTTTTGGCTTATCAATACAAAAGCAGCTTTTACTGATTTACTCTTCTGCATCAAACCTATCCACACTTTGAATGCCATCTAAAGATTTTAACCTATCTACCAACTCTTCCAATTCTTCTTTATCATGCACAAACACTTTTATCATTCCTTCAAAAATACCACTGTCACTTTCAATACTTAAACCAGCAATATTTATCCTCAACTCGCCACTTATAATAGTGGTAATTTTATTGATGACACCAACATCATCCATACCAATAATCTTCAACCCAGTAAGGAACGATATTTCTTTATTCTTAGCCCATTTTGTTCTTACAATTCTGTGTCCATAATTTGCCATTAATTGTGGTGCATTGGGGCAATTGGTTCTGTGTATTACCATACCCTTGCCAATGCTTACAAATCCAAAAACATTATCGCCAGGAATTGGACTGCAACACTTAGCCAGTTCATATTGTATCTGGTCGCTGCTTTCACCAAAAATTACAAGCTCAGTATCTTTTTTTGTTAAAGGTTTATTATTAGGGTCATAGGCAGGAGCTTCTACTTTTTCTACTACCAAAGGCTTAGGTTGCTCAAGCCTGTTACCCACAACTGTAAAGTCTTTCAGCTCTTTAAGGTCAATATTTTTTACAGCAATTTTATACAGCAATTCAAGCTGAGAAGATAGCTTGTAAAAGTTAGCTACTTCATCAATATTGCCACTTGTATATGCTGCACCTAATCCTTCAATTTTCCTTTGCAGAATATATTTGCCATCTTCTGCAATCTTCCTTTTCTCCTCCTTTAAAGCGTCTTTAATTTTGGCTTTTGCCTTAGCTGTTACAGCAAATTGAAGCCAGTCTTCATTGGGCTTTTGCTTGGTGCTGGTAATAATTTCAATCTGGTCTCCACTTTTTAAAACATAGCTTATGGGCACTAGTTTATGATGCACTTTTGCACCAATACATTTACACCCAACAGCACTATGGATGAAGAAAGCAAAGTCAAGTGCAGTGCTCCCTTTGGGCAACATTTTAATTTCGCCCTTGGGGGTATAAACATAAATTTCCTCTGCAAGAAAAGATGTTTTAAAGTCCTGTAAAAAATCTACACTATCTGTATCCTGGCTATTAATAACTTCTCTTATCTGGCTAAACCACTGGTCAAATTTATCTTCACTGGTGCTGGTGCTGCCTTCCTTGTATTTATAGTGTGCAGCTAAGCCTTTCTCTGCAATTTCATTCATACGTGCAGTGCGTATCTGCACTTCTACCCATTTGTTTTGAGGGCCTCTCACTGTTGTATGCAATGCCTCATAGCCATTACTTTTAGGGTTGCTCAACCAGTCTCTAAGTCTTTCTGGTCTTGGGTTGTATTCATTTGAAATAATACTGTACACTTTCCAGCAATCTGCTTTTTCATCTTCTGGCTTGCTGTTTAAAATTATCCTTATGGCAAATAAATCATACACTTGTTCAAAAGCTACGCCCTGTTTTTTTATCTTATTCCAGATACTGTGAATGCTTTTTGGACGACCATAAATATCAAATGGAACGCCTGTTGCCTCTAACTTTTCCTTAAGTGGCTTTATAAATTCATTAATATATTTATTACGCGAAGTTTTTGTTTCTGCAAGCTTTTGGGCAATGTCTTTATACACTTCTGGCTCAAGGTATTTCATTGCCAGGTCTTCCATCTCGCTCTTTATTTTATACAATCCCATTCTGTGAGCCAATGGTGCATATACATAAACAGTTTCGCTGCTAATCTTAAGCTGCTTTTCTTTTTTCATGGCATCAAGGGTTCGCATATTGTGCAACCTGTCTGCCAGCTTAATTAAAATAACCCTTGGATCATCTGTAAGTGTAAGTAATATCTTTTTAAAGTTTTCGGCTTGCTGCGACTGTGATATATCCTTGCCCATCACATTCGAAATTTTGGTTAAGCCATCAACAATTTTTGCAATCTCTGTTGTAAATTCCCTTTCAATATCTTCAATGGTAATATCAGTATCTTCTACCACATCGTGCAGCAATGCACAAATGGTGCTACGCACACCCAAGCCAATTTCTTCCACACAAATCATGGCTACAGCCAAAGGATGCAGGATGTAAGGCTCACCTGTTTTTCTACGCATTGTCTTATGTGCCTCTGCACTCATTTCAAAAGCCCTTCTAAGTGTTTCTTTATCTCCTTTTTTAAGCTTAGTGCCAAGCTGCTTCAGCAATGCACGATAATGCCTTAGAATTAATTTCTTTTCTTCGGTTTCGTTAAGATTATATTCTTTTTGAATAGTTTTTTGTATTTCTGTTTGCACGTTACTCATTGAGACGAATATAGCAAAAAGTTGAATTGCATATTAAATATTTGCCACAGTCACCATTAACCCACTCATCCTTTTTTAAAACCTGTTTTTTTAAACCTCTTATTTTTATTGCTCAATTTTTTAGAATGAAAAAAATAATCTCATCTCTTTTATTTATTACAATGCTTGCAGGTTGCAGCAACAACAATTCAAAAAAAGCGATTGAACGCAATAAAGATTTTGCAAAAAAACTTGATGCTTATTATGAAGAACGTTTACAGCTATTTCCTTTAGAAGCTACATCTAATGGCGATAACAGGTATAATGATAAATTGTATGCAGACTTTACAGACAGCTACAGGGCTAAGCTTAAAGCATTTTATGAAAGTAATTTGAATGATATTAAAAAGTTTAACAGAGATGAATTGAATGATAACGATAAAATAAGCTACGATGTATTTAAACGAGAAATGGAAATGAATTTAAAAGGGTTAACATTTAAGGAAAATCTTACTCCATTAAATCAATTTTATGGTCGTCATTTAGACATGGGGCAATTGGGTAGTGGTGATGGCAACCAACCTTTTAAAACTGCAAAGGATTATGACGACTGGATAAAACGTGCAACAGCATTTAGTGTTTGGGCTGATAGTGCTATTATTTATTTTAGAAAAGGAATGACAGAAAATTATGTTTTGCCTAAAGCATTAGTAGTAAAAATTATTCCTCAATGCAAGAATGTTTTGGTAGATGATGTTACTAAAAGTTTGTTCTGGGGTCCTGTAAAAAAATTAGAAGCAAGACTTTCAGATGATGCAGATAAACAGCTTTTTAATTTGGAAAAAATCAAAACAGATTACACTAAATTAATTAAAGAACAAATTGTTCCTACTTATAAAAAATTAGCAGACTTTTTCGAGAAAGAATATTTGCCTAAAGCAAGAACATCAAGTGGGATTAGTGGCAACCCAACAGGCAATGATTATTACAAATATTTAATCGAGCAATGGACAACAACCACTAAAACACCAGATGAAATTTATGCTAAAGGACTTGAAGAGGTAAAGCGTTTACTTGCTGAAATGGAGAAAGTAAAAGCACAGGTAAAATACAATGGCGACCTAAAATCATTTTTTGAATTTATGAAAAATGATAAGCAGTTTATGCCTTACAAAACACCAGAAGAAGTAATTGCTGCATTTAAAAATATTCAAAAAACAATTGACCCGAATTTAAAGACAATGTTTGGCAACACACCTAAAACAAGGTTTGAAATACGCCAGACAGAAGCTTTTCGTGCAGCAAGTGCCAGTGCAGAATATAACCAGGGAAGTGAAGATGGCACAAGGCCTGGTATTTTTTACATACCAATAATAGATGCTACCAAGTTTAATACAACAAGCGGTATGGAAAGTTTGTTTTTGCACGAAGCTATTCCTGGTCATCATTATCAAATCAGTTTGCAGCAGGAAAACCAAGCCCTGCCTAAGTTTCGTAGGTTTAGTTGGTATGGTGCCTATGGCGAAGGCTGGGCTTTATATTGTGAAAGTTTGGGAAAAGAGTTAGGTTTATACACAGATCCTTATCAATATATGGGTGCATTGGGAGATGAAATTCATAGAGCCATTCGCCTGGTAGTTGACGTTGCTATACATACAAAAAATATGACACGCGAAGAAGCCATACAATATATGATG
Source organism: uncultured Chitinophagaceae bacterium (assembly GCA_964477265.1). Classification (GTDB taxonomy): domain Bacteria; phylum Bacteroidota; class Bacteroidia; order Chitinophagales; family Chitinophagaceae; genus CAIVPM01. The sequence continues at coordinate 160,914 of CAYZDJ010000003.1, read as the reverse complement.
GCAAATGAACCTATAAGCGAAGCTGGTGCTACTGCTGAGATTGAGCGTTACATGGCAATACCTGCACAGGCGTTGAGCTATAAAACTGGTGCATTAAAAATTAAAGAATTAAGAGAGAAATTTAAGCAACAGCAAGGCAATAAATTTTCTTTAAAGGCCTTTCATGATGAGCTGTTAAAAGATGGCTGTTTACCACTTGATGTGTTAGAGAAAAAGATGAATGCGTGGAGTAGCAGTTATAATAATTAGTTAAAATTTAATTTGTAAAGGTGTTTATTATATAGATTTTATCATTGAGTTCATAGAAAAAATACAATAAAGAGAATACTAAGATTTTGATACCCCTTCAAAGTTCTCTGTGCCCTTGTGGTGAATAATAAGTAAAATGAAAAACATATTAATAGCTGGTGGTACAGGTTTGGTTGGTACACGACTTACAGAAATGTTGGTTGAAAAAGGTTACAACATAACAATTTTCACCAGAAACAAAAATGTTGTGTTAAATCATTCATCAATACAATATTCTTACTGGAATATTGATACACAGGAAATAGACAATAATGCTATTAAAAAAGCAGACGCAATTGTTAATTTAACTGGCGAAGGTGTTGTAAATAAAAGATGGACTACAAAGCAAAAACAAATAATTATTGATAGCAGGGTAAACGCTGGAAAGCTTATTGTAAAAGGCTTGCAGCAAAATGAAAACAATGTACAAGTTATTGTTAATGCAAGTGCCATTGGTTGGTATAAGCCACAAAATGAAAGTGATTTACAATCAAAAACATATCAGGAAGAACAGGATGCTAATACAGATTTTTTAGGTACAACCTGCAAGCTTTGGGAAGAAAGTATAGAGCCTGTTACACAAATGAATAAACGATTGGTGAAGTTTAGAATTGGTATTGTATTTAGTAAAAAAGGTGGTGCAATAAAAGAGTTTTTAAAGCCCATAAAATTTGGTATTGCTGCAATACTTGGCAATCAAAAAATAAGTTGGATACACGTTGATGATTTAAGTAGAATGATTATTGAAGCTATTGAAAACAAAAATTACCAAGGTGCTTATAATGCAGTGGCACCAAACATTACAACTAACAAGGAATTGAATATTGTATTAGCAAAAAAATTAAAAGGCAATTGGTTTATTAAATTGCCAGTACCATCTTTTATATTAAAAATAATGTTGGGTGAAATGAGTGTTGAGGTATTAAAAAGTAGCAACATTTCTTGTAAAAAAATTATGGATGCAGGGTTTAAGTTTAATTACCCAACAGTTGATAGTGCAGTTAACGAATTGATTGGTTAATTGGTTTATTAGTTTATTTGTGAAAATTTGTAATAGCTGTGGTTAATAAAAACATTCAACATTTATACAACATTGCTAATAAAAAAGATAGACTCATTCTTGGATTGATGAGTGGAACTTCTTTAGATGGCTTGGATTTGGCTTTGTGTAAAATCTCTGGAAGCTTTACAGATACTGCGTTTGAGTTGCTACATTTTGAAACTGTTGCGTATGATGATGACTTTAAACAAGAGTTGCAATCTGTTTTTTGTAAAGAAACAGTAAGCCTTGAAAAGGTTTGTTTGATGAATAATTATGTAGCACAAATTCATTCACAAATTATAAATAAAACACTTAAAAACTGGAATATAAAAAATGAAGAAGTAGATGTAATTGCAAGCCACGGACAAACCATTTATCATTCGCCAAAAAGCAAACACCAGCAACAAAAATTTGGCAATGCTACATTACAAATTGGCGATGGTGATGTGATAGCACATAATACTCAAATTATTACTACCAGTGACTTTCGTCAAAAACACATTGCAGCAGGTGGCAGTGGTGCACCATTGGCTATTTATGGAGATTACTTTTTGTTGAGCAGTGATATTGAAAACAGAATTTTATTGAACATTGGCGGCATATCAAACTTTACTTATTTGCCCAAAAGCAAAAATTTTGATGCCGTTTTTTGTACAGATGCTGGACCAGGCAATACTTTAATGGATAATTATATTCAACAAAATTTTGAAGGTTTACATTTTGATAAAGATGGCTTGATTGCACAACAGGGAAGTGTAAATAAAACTTTATTGCAAGAGCTACTACAACATTCTTTCTTCAATCAATCTTTTCCAAAATCTACAGGGCAGGAAGTTTTTAATATGACTTTTTTAGACAATGTATTAAAATCTTCAACTCATCAATCAATAAATAAATATGATGTTGTTGCTACACTAAATATGTTTACTGCAAAGTGTATTACCAATGCTATTCAGCAAAAAGAATTTACAATATATGTAAGTGGTGGTGGATTGCACAATAAAATCTTGATGAAAAATTTGCAAGAATTATTACCAAATAACCCTATCCATTCAACAGAAATTTTAGGAATAAATCCAAATGCTAAAGAGGCAATTTTGTTTGCTGTGCTTGCCAATGAAACCCTTTGTGGAAGTGATGATTTTTATAATTCATCCTCTCAAAATCATCCTAAAATAAAAATGGGTAAAATTAGTTTTCCTGATTAGAAATTAGTGCTACTGTCTCTTAAAATGATAAAGCTATTCAGGTTATTATTATAAATTTTGCCTACTTTAAAAATGGTAAAGTTCTTAAACGCCTGATCACTTTGCAAGCCTCTGCCAAATATTTTTTGCCTTATACCTTCATTGTCCTGGCTAAGCACAACTGGTTTATCTGTATAAAAAGTGCCTGTATTTTGATTCCACAATAAATCGTTGCACCAAAGTGTATCCTTTTTTGTATTGTACACTACAATGCTATCTCTCAATAAAACTGTACTATTATATTCAAGGTATTTGCCGTACTTGGCAAACAAAAAACTTTCTGGTTTTAAAACACTATCGTAAAACATAACGTTTAGTGTTTTAGTAAATTCTGTTTTTGCACTATCCAATTGCTGGCGTATCATATATGGTGCAGTTAGTTTGGCTTTTACCTTGCCACCAGTACTCATATAGCTTTCAATATTACTCCCCTCTTCCACACCAATTTTTTTATTGCTTAATGAAGACACTGCCTGCATATCATTTTCACATGAAATCAGGCATTGTAAAGCCAATAAAAAAAATATCTGGTAAATTTTTTTCATTCAGTGCAAATATGCTGTATAAAGTTTTGACAATTTGTTAAAAAAAATCAATTGCAATACAATAAACTAATTACTAATTCGTTTTAGTGTTAAGCCGTCCCTCTTATTTCAAATTATCAAAAACCTTATGCTAATCCAAAATTTCGCCCTCAGGGTGAATTATGTATTTATGTCATTTGTTGCAGGAAATAGATTTTCACTGCAACTTTCAGGTTTTTTTGGCCATCATACTTGTAATAAAAGTAAACCATCAAACATATTTTCTCAGACAGCTAAAGCCCTATCAATATTAGGTGTACTTACTATTGTATTGTCTGCAACAACATTTTCACAAACATTTACTAATCCATCAAATGTGCCTGGTTACGATTCAGCTAAAGCTGCTTCAGTATTTATAGGTACTCCTGGTGTTTCCTTTACAACAGATTCTGCAGACTATCAACCAGGTTCAACTGTTCACTTTACAGGCTCTGGTTTTTTTGGCAGTGAAGATGTAAGAATAACAGTTACTTTATTGGGCAATCCATCAGGTTATGGCTCTGCATATTTTCCTTTTGATGTGCAGTGTGATGTTTATGGAAACTTTGATGCTTATTGGTATGTTGACAGCCAGAATTTAAACAGGAGTTTAGATGCAAGGGTAATTGGTCTAACCTCTGGTTACACATCACGTGCATTGTTTACAGATGGAACGCCATCGCAAAGTTGTTACTTTGCACCAGATGGAACTTATACTTCTTTTGCTGCCAATGATGATGGAACCCTTGGACCTATAAGCCTTGGATTTAATTTTAATTTATATGGCACAACCTATACGCAGTGCTATATTAACAATAATGGAAATATCACTTTTGCATCTGCAAATGGGGCCTATTCTGCTGCTGGTTTTCCAAGTACTATTCCAATGATTGCACCATTTTGGGCAGACGTTGATACAAGGATTACAGGTAGTGCTACAGTAAAATATAAAGTTAGTTCTGGCAAAATAGTAATTACATGGCCTGGTGTTTCATATTATAATAATGGTGCTACCAATACTGCAACAACTTTAAATACATTTCAGGTTATTTTAACAGATGGCAATGATGTCAGCATTGGTTTGGGAAACAATGTGCAGTTCAACTACAGTGATATGCAATGGACAACTGGTACTGCAAGTGGTGGAACAAGCGGATTTGGTGGAACTGCTGCAACAGTTGGTGTTAATAAAGGCGATGGTACAAGCTATGTGCAGGTTGGTCGCTTTAGTTTAAACAGTAGCGTTTATGATGGTGGTGGTGGCAACGATGATGGGGTAAATTATTTGGATTATGGTTGCTTTGCATTCAATGTTTCAAATGCTTCAAATATCCCACCTTCTGTTACTGGTGTGCCTTCTAATGATACATTAACTGTAACTTGTGGTTCAACATCATCTTTGGCATTAACGTTCCTGCCTCCCGAAATCAATCAAACAGTTTCTTCAAGCATTAATGTAGGCAGTCTTTGCAATACTACAACTTCAACAACAAGTGGTTCAACCTCTGTAGCTACAATTAATGTTACAGGAGGTTCTTGCAATGTTGGTTCAACATATCCTGTTGTATTTACTGCAACCGACAATTTTAATCCAACAGGCACAACCACAGTAACTGTTTATGTAAACGTTATAGCAGCAACAACAACAGCTTCTTCGAATTCTCCAATTTGTGCAGGAGCTACTTTAAATCTTTCAACAACTTCAGTAGCTGGTGCAACTGCTTATAACTGGACTGGTCCAAATGGATTTATCTCTACTTCTCAAAACCCAACAATTACTAATGCAACTACTGCTGCCACTGGCACATACACTGTAACAGTTACTTTACCTAATGGTTGTGTATCTCCAACAAGCAGTTTAAATGTTACAGTAAATGCAAAGCCTAATGTTCCTGCAAATACAGGCACAGCAAGCGTTTGTGTTGGCAGCACAACTGCACTAAGCAACACAACAACTGGTGGAGTGTGGAGTAGTGCAACAACAAGTGTAGCAACTGTAAACTCATCAACAGGTGTAGTAACAGGTGTTGCAGCAGGTACAAGTGTTATTAAGTATGTAGTAACAAATGCAAGTGGATGTAAAGATTCAGCAAGCACAACTGTTACTGTAAATATCAACCCAACAGTAAATGCACTAACTGGTACGCAAACTGTTTGTGTTGGCAGCACAACAACTTTTTCATCAACTACAACTGGTGGAACTTATTCTTCATCTAATACAGGTATAGCAACTGTAAATGCAAGCACAGGTGTAATAACAGGTGTTGCAGCAGGTACAGCAACAATATCATATGCAGTAACCAATGCTAGTGGATGCACAACTACAGTAACAAGATCTGTAACTGTAAATGCAGGTCCTGTTTTGTCTGCAATAACAGGCTCTACCATAACTTTTGTTACAGGTACTACCACCTTAAGCAATAGCACAAGTGGAGGTACGTGGAGCAGCAGCAACACTAGCGTTGCAACAATAAATGCAAGTGGTGTTGTAACTGGCATTACTACTGGCACAGTAACTATTACTTACACTGTGATAGGTGGAAATGGTTGTAGCTCATCAATAACAACAACAGTAATAATAAACCCTATACCAATGGGGTAAATATTCAAAAATTAAACTTTTTTGATGAAAAGTTTATAGTCAATTGCGAAATATTATATTAATAAAAACGTTATAGTAGTTCTGCATGTTTTTACTGTTCAATACCTCCGAAAAACAACAATTAATTAACGACCACTGTTAACAACAGCGAAAACAATTTAAACAATGCAAAGGCTTAAACTAGTTGCTTTATCTATGCTACTTTTAGTAGTAAATAGTATAAAATTAAATGCTCAAACTCAGCTAGAGTTATCAAGTGGCAGTATGAGTTCACCAGCAAATGGTGCAACTACTGCAAACCAAACTGCTACTAAGTTAGAGAACTCAACAGGTACAACGTTTGTGGCTTACAACCCAAGCATCACAGTTACTGCGTCTATAAGCAACCAACAGTACACAAGCATACCAACAGGTATTGTAAGTACAGGAACTGGTGTTGTATATGGTGCTTCTACAAACAGTTTGGGAACAACAATAACTTCTATTCCAGTTTTTAATTTGATGAACTCAATCTCGAGTCCATCAAATGGTTCATATACATCAAACCCAAATGGCACTGCTGGTACTGGCATTGATGTTACAGCCAATAGTGGCTTTAGTTTTTATAACAGCACCTACCCTTTATTCAATGCAGGCTCTTCTTTAACAGGAAGATTTTATTATGCAGATTTAACATTAACTTTTAGCAGACCAGTTAGCGACCCTGTGTTGCAAATTTCTGGTTTAGGAGCAAATGTAAATTTTGGTGCAGGTAATGTTCAGGGCTTTTCGAGTGAGTTGGAATTGCAAACAAGCGGTGTTACTGCAAGTAAACTTAGTGGTACTACCGAGTTTAGTGTTTCATCAAATAAAATATTAAACAGTGCTACCACACTTGGACCAAATAGTGGTAGTGGTGCTGCAAGTGGTTCTGTAAAAATTGCAGGTACAAATATTACTACTTTAACTTTTAAAATTTATGTTAGAGGTGATGGTAATGGTACAGCCTGGTCACACGCCAACATCAATGCTGGTGATGTATTTGTTGTTGGTGTTAGTATGAACAAACCTGTAACAGTAAGTGGTAATGTATATAGCGATAATAATGGTTTAACAGATAATATAGTTAATGGAACTGGCACAAATGCTGGTGGAACTTTATATGCAAACTTAGTTGATGCAAGTAATAAAGTAGTAGCTGCTACTGCTGTTGCAAGTGGTGGCACATACTCGTTTACTGCTGTGGGTGCAGGTGCTTATACAGTTGTATTAAGCACTACACAAGGTACACAAGGTGCAACAGCACCAAGTGCAACATTGCCTGCTGGCTATGTTAATACTGGTGAGTTTGTTGGCAGTGGTGCTGGTAGCGATGGAACAATTAATGGCATTACAGCAGTAACAGTAAGCACAACAGATGTTACCAATGTAAACTTTGGTATATACAGTTGCCCAACTATTACTAACCCAAGTGCAAACCAAACAATATGTATTGGTCAGAGTGGAAGCAACATAACAGTAAATACCTCTACAAACACAGCAAGTGGCTACAAGTTTGTACGCTTTACTACAGACCAAATTGCTGGTGCTTCACCAACTGCAACTGAGTTGGCAAATATTTATGCAGCTGTAACAACGTTAAGTACAGTTACACCAACTGGCTCAAGCAATCCTTACACTGCAACATATACCTGGAACAGTGCAGATTTCCCTAATGCTACAACATCGCCTATAACATACTATGTATATGCAATTGCAAATCCAGATCCTGGTAGTACTTGCAGACCAGTACAAGAAATATCTATAACTGTTAATCCTTTACCAGTTATAGCAGCAATTACAGGTACAACAACTGTATGTAGAGGTCAAACAACGCCATTAGCAGATGCAACAAGTGGTGGCACTTGGAAATCAGTAAGCACAGGTGTTGCAACAATTAATTCTTCTGGTGTGGTAACAGGAGTTTCAGCAGGAACATCAATTATAAGATATACAGTAACCAATGGTAATGGTTGTACAGACTCAGTAAGCACAACTGTTACAATAAATGCTTTACCAACTATTGCAGCTATTACTGGAACTACAACTGTATGTAGAGGTCAAACTACAACACTAAGTGATGCAACAAGTGGTGGTACTTGGAAATCAGTAAGCACAAGCGTTGCAACAATCAATGCAAGTGGAGTTGTAACTGGAGTAAGTGCAGGTACAAGTGTAATAAGATATACTGTTACCAATGGCAATGGTTGTACTGATTCTGTTGCTACAACAGTTACAGTAAATGCTCTTCCAACTATTGCAGCTATCACAGGTACAACAACAGTGTGTGTTGGTCAAACAACAACATTAGCAGATGCAACAAGTGGTGGTACTTGGAAGTCAGTAAGTACAGGGGTTGCAACAATCAATGCAAGTGGAGTTGTAACAGGTGTAAGTGCAGGAACTTCAATCATTCGTTATACAGTAACCAATGGTAATGGTTGTACAGATTCTGTTTCAACAACAGTTACAGTAAATGCTCTTCCAACTATTGCAGCTATCACAGGTACAACAACAGTGTGTGTTGGTCAAACAACAACATTAGCAGATGCAACAAGTGGTGGTACTTGGAAGTCAGTAAGCACAGGTGTTGCAACAATTAATGCAAGTGGGGTTGTAACAGGAGTTGCAGCAGGTACAAGTGTAATAAGATATACAGTAACCAATGGTAATGGTTGTACAGATAGTGTAAGCACAACTGTAACAGTAAATGCACTTCCAACTATAGCAGCTATTACAGGTACAACAACAGTGTGTGTGGGTCAAACGACAACATTGGCAGATGCAACAAGTGGTGGTACTTGGAAGTCAGTAAGCACAGGTGTTGCAACAATTAATGCAAGTGGTGTGATTACAGGAGTTGCAGCAGGCACATCAACAATAAGATATACTGTAACCAATGGTAATGGTTGTACAGATAGCGTAAGCACAACAGTTACAGTAAATGCTTTACCTACAATAGCAACTATCACTGGCACAACGAGTGTGTGTGTAAACAGCACAACTCAATTAGCAGATGCAACAAGTGGTGGCACTTGGAAATCAACTAACACAAGTGCAGCAACTATAAGCAATGCAGGTTTAGTAACAGGTATTAGTGCAGGCACATCAATCATTCGTTATACAGTAACCAATGGTAATGGTTGTACAGACAGTGTAAGCACAACTGTAACAGTAAATGCTTTACCAACAGTTGCAGCAATAACTGGCAACACAGTGGTTGCAGTAACAGACCAAATTACTTTAAGCAATGCAACAAGTGGTGGTGTGTGGAGCAGCAGTAATACAGCTATTGCAACCATTAACAGTAGCACAGGGGTTGTAACAGGTGTAAGCACAGGAACTGTAACTATAAGCTATACTGTAACCAATGCCAATGGATGTAGCACAACTGTAACATACGTTGTTACAGTCAATCCAAAGGCGAATGGATAACGAAAGCAACGCTCTGTGAGGCTTGTAGCCTCACAGTATTACTCTGTTGCCTAAGGCAATAAAAAAAACCTTCGAGGCTGCAAGCCTCGAAGAGCAACTAAAAAACATAGGTTAAGTATCAACATCTTTTTTGATGTTGATGCTTCAACCGCCAACTGAAATAAAAATTAGTTTGAATGAAACAAGCAATTACATTTTATCAAAAAATTAAACGACACAGCTATAGGTTGCTTTGTTTAATATTGCTTACACAAATTTTTGTGTTTAATGGTTTCGCTCAAACTCAATTAGAACTTTCTAATAGCAGTTACCCATCTGCACCAAATGGTTTAACATTATCCAATCAAACAGCGTCTCTTTTACAAAATACATCAGGCTCTACATTCACAACATTCAATCCAACAATTACTGTTACAGCATCAATCTCAAACCAGCAATACAATAGTATTTCAACATCAAGGGTAAGCACAGGTAAAGGAATGAGTTTTGGAGGGAGGGTAAACAGCTATGGTACTGTTGCTACTCAAGTGCCTGTGTATAATAGCTTGAATACAGTTGATAATCCTGTAAACACGCAATACACATCAAATCCTAATGGACCAAATTCAACAGGCATAAACGTTGCAGACAATTATGGATTTTATTTTTACAACAGTGTAGATGAATTGTTTGCTACAAATGCTGCCACAAATGGTAGGTATTATTTTGGTGATATTACCCTAACATTCAGCCAACCTGTTACCAATCCTGTTATTCATATCAATGGACTTGGTTGCAATGTTTTGTTTGGCATAACAGACAAGCAAGGCATAACAAGTGAGTTGGAATTGCAAACAAGTGGCGTTAGTTTATCAAAGCTTAGTGGTAGCAGCGAGTTTGATGTTACTGCCAATAAAATATTAAACAATGCAGCAACACCAAGTTTTAATTGTGGTAGTGGTGCAGCTTGTGGTAGTGTAAAAGTGACTGGTACAAATATTACCACACTTACTTTTAAAGTATATGTAAGGGGAGATGGAAATGGAAGTGCATGGAGCCATAACAGCATTAATGCTGGTGATGAATTTATGCTGAGTGCATCAATTAATACGCCTGTAATGGTTGCAGGCAACGTGTTTAATGATACAAATGGATTAACAGATAATACAGTAAATGGCACAGGAACAAATGTTGGCGGTTCATTATTTATTAATTTAATTGATACCAGTGGATTGGTGGTAGCCAGCGTTTTTGTAGCAAATGACGGCTCATATTTATTTAACAATATTGGATCTGGGAATTATACACTTGTATTAAGCACAACACAAGGTACACAAGGTAATGCAGCACCTGCTGCAAACCTGCCAAGTGGTTGGGTAAATAGTGGAGAACATATTGGAACTAATACAGGCAATGATGGAATACCAAATGGAATATTGCCAGTTACAGTAAGTGGTTCAAATATTTCTAATGCAAACTTTGGCATTACAAGTTGCTCAAATATGACAACTGTTATTACAGCAAATGGAGCAACAACTGCATGCCTTGGGGCTGGCTTAACATTAACTAGTACAACTGCTATTAATTATCAATGGTACAAAGATAGTGTTGCAATAACAGGAGCTACATCTCAATCATTTGTGCCAATAGTAAGTGGAACTTATACCATGCATGTTATAAGTGGTGGAGTATGCAATATTTCTTCAAATGCAATAAGTGTAACCATAAACTATGCACCAACAATAGGCATCACACCAAGCGATACAGCAAATATTTGCGTAGCCAATAACGATAAAATTTGCCCTGCAACCTGGGGTAGTAGCAATTATCAATGGTATAAAAATGGAATTGCTATGGCTGCACCACAAGGCACTTCATCTTGTTTGTATCCTACAAGTGCAGGCAACTATTCAATGGCTGTGCAAACAGGTGCTGGCTGCTGGAGCTTGCCTAGTACAAGTGTGTATGTGAAGATTGATACTGTGTGCAGCAATATTGTAAGCAGTGGTGGTGGTGGTGGATTGGAAACAAAACCTTTGGGAGATGTTATAGCCATAAGGTTATATGGCAATGCTGTCAACAGCAAAGCAACTGATATTGATTATGCAAAAGCACCAGCTTATGTAAGCCACAGTGGAACTGTAATTAATGGTGGCAATAAATTGTTGCTCGCAGATATCATTCCTCAAAGTACGATTAACACCAATAAATCTTATGTAAGCACACCAACTGATTTAATTGCATTTACCAATGCTATAGATATATTATCGGTTGACTATGCTAGTAATAATGATTGTAAAGCTGTGGTACTTGGCACACAAACCATAGGCGATGTATATGGCCACACAAAACCTATTTGCGACAGATTGAAAGATGCTAAACTACTTGAAGTAAAAACTGTAAATATTGCAGGCATTGATATGATTGCAAGCAAGCTTCAACAACGTGATGGCTTGGTGGAGTACTGCATTAACTTTAGTATTGGATTGAACAAAAACGCCACCCAGCTTGCACTGCAAAGCAATTGGCTAACCGATAATTACGCACAGCAAGATACAATGTTTAACTTCCAGGTGTGGTCTGTATCTTACAGTATGAGTAAAACTTTGGTAGAGCAAATGCTTACTAAATTGAGTACTTATAAAATTGTAGCAGCACATAGCAACAATGTTGCAGATATGCCAAAAGCATTTATGCAATCTATAAGAAGGGATAAAAATGTATTGGAAATTACTGTTAATAACCCAACAAGCAACACAACAGGCACATTTGAAGTACTTGAAAAGGCTAATGAAAATAGTAATACCAACAAAAAAATAATTCCATTTACCATTGCTGCAAATGCAACAACTGTGGTTAAAATAAATGTGAGCGATGTGTATGAAAACAATGTTTATATGCACCTGAGCAACAATAATGCAGATATGGCATATATGACTGATGGTGGCTGGAGTGCAGACTATGACAAGGTTTCAACAATATTAAATATATTTAATATTACCAATACTGTAACTTCTATCAAGGAAAATGAATATCCATTGTTTAGAAAAGTGCAGGTAGAAGCTTCTACTAAATCTTATGTAAGTGCTTATAAATTGGTAAAAGGTGGTGGTATAGAAAGAAATTTTAGCCAATACAAAGCCATTAAGTTTAATGCAACATCTATTACAGGTGCAGCTATAAAAATTACTTTAATTAAAAAAGGAATTACCAACTGGGATAACCAATATACATACACTTTGCCAGCCAACGCAAGCGATAATGAATATGCTATTTCTCTTTCGCAGTTTAAGTCTAAGCAAAGCAATAGCACCATAAATGCAAATGATATTGTTGCAGTAAGTTTCTCTTGGGTTAACAGTAAAAACATAGTTAACAATATTGGTGGTAGCCTTGCCAACATAAGGTTTACAACACAAGATGCCAATAATGTGCAAGCTGTTACTACCAATGAAATTGGTATATATCCTAACCCTAACAATGGTAAGTTTAAAGTTGTGTTTAATGCCGATGCAGATAAACCAGTTGCTTTAAAATTAACAGATGTATCTACAGGAAGAATTGTTTATACCCAATTTGTTAATGCTAAAAAGGGTGTAAATACAATTGAGGTAAGTGTAACCAACTTCTTTACCAGCAATAATTATATATTAACTATAGAAGCAGATGATGCAAAATACAACAGCAAAAAGGTATTTATGCAAAGTGCAAAATAGTATTTAAGTCTTTATATTTCTAACGTGGGGTGGTTGTAGTTGAATAAGCTGCAACCACTTTTTTGTTTTCTTTTTTCTATGTGCCTATGTTTCTATGTGGTAAAAAATATTTTATACCTACAAGCAGCGTTTTGGTTAGTTTTGGTATCTAAGTACAAGTAAACTACTGATTATGAAAAAGCTGCTAACCCTAATTGCTTTTATTTGTTTTTATGCAAATGCAAATGCACAGTATGTGAATATACCTGATAGTAATTTTAGGAATTTTTTGATACAGAAATATCCCAATTGCTTTGATACTTTGGGGAGAATGGATACAACTTGTGGGGCTATAATTAATCAAGATAGCTTAATAATATATGATACTAATTCCATTTTGACAATAAAAGGAATTCAATATTTCAAAAAACTGCTTTTTTTGAAACTTAATTATTTAACTATCGATTCTACTGTAGTTCTTCCAAATTCAATTCAACATCTTAGTTGTGAAGGCGTTTTTGATTCAACACTACCAAGATTGCCTTTTAATTTAAAAAAAATGGAACTAGTTGGTAGCGATATTTTTCGATTACCGATTTTGCCAAATTCAATGATAGAAGCCTATATTAAATCATGTCGGCTTTCAAAGCTACCAAATTTTCCAATAGGAGTGAAAAAAGTATCATTATATGATTGCATAGACCTTGCTCTTGATATACCCTTTTCAGATTCGTTAGAAGAACTGGATATTAATTCTTGTTATAATTTTTTACAATACCAAAATAATCATAAGTTACCAACGTTGCCCTCAACTATTAAAATATTAAAGATTATTAAATCTGGCTGTGGTAGTGTAAGCAATTTACCCAATAGTTTAAGTTATATAAATTTAACATGTGGCGGATGGAGTGGTAACAATTTATCGTACTTGCCCCAATTACCAATTTTTTTGGATACATTTATATGTAATGGATATCAATACTTGAGATCATTACCAGGATTACCAAGTACCTTAAAATATTTAGAATGTACTCAACCTTTTAATATACGAGTTTCGTATGGATTAACAAGTTTGCCTAATTTGCCAAGTTCATTAAGGTATTTAAACTGCTATTGGAATGACAGTCTTAGATATTTGCCTACTTTACCTAATACTTTAGAATATTTGAATTGCTCAAGAAATTACATTATGTCAACATTGCCAAATATTCCTGATAGTTTAAAATATTTAGATATATCAAGTGATAGTTTTTTTACACTTCCTACTTTGCCAAATACATTACTTCACTTTGACTGTTCTCATAATAAAATTAATGGAAGTATAATAAAATTACCAGATTCACTAACTTATTTAGATTGTTCATTTAATGCTTTCACACAACTTCCACAGTTGCCAAATAATTTAACTTATTTTGATTGTGGTGTAAATCAAATTAGTGGTATACTTCCTTACTTACCAAACACACTAGAAACTGTCAACTGTTTCTATAATGAAATAAATATAATACCTAATATTCCCAATAATGTCAAATATTTTTCTTGTAATGGAAACTTAATTAGGCACTTACCAGCGTTTAATCCATCAAATAAATATAATGATATAATTTTTGATTGTTCAGAGAATGCATTACTTGAGTGTTTTATACCATTGCCAGAATTATTTACTGGAGGTGTGTATTTGGACGGATGTAATAATTTAAATTGTATTCCAAATAAACCCAAAGCAATATATTTCAATATAGTCGATAGCTTAGGAAATCCAATCGATATTGCTCTTTGCAATCCAACTAACAATAGGAATGAATGTCGTTCTTTTCCAGTTATTCAATCTTTAGTTTATATAGATTTAAACAATAACAGAAAATATGATACAAATGAATATTCAAGAAAATCAATAAGAGTTTCATTAACAAACAACTATTCTTACACTAACACCCAAGGTACAGCCTATATCAATGCAGACAGCTTAGGCACATATACTATCACAGCCCAGGCACCACCATTATACAAAGCAGTGCCAGCAAGCTATACACACACCTTCAACAGTTACGATACTTTGGTAATGGACACATTTGCCCTGCAACCTTTGGTTATAAAAGACAGTTTAAGCATCAACATTACACCAATCAATTTTGCAGCACGTCCGGGGTTTAAATATGTTTACAAATGTGAGTATGAAAATGTAGGAACAACAATAGTAAATCCAAACATTACATTTAACTACGATAATAATGTATTGGTTGTTGACAGCACAAACAATGCAACAATAACCAACACTGGCAATACTTTAAACCTTGCAGTAAATAATTTTGTGCCAGGGCAAACCAATAGCTTTTATGTGTATTGCATAGTAAAACCAACAGCAACTTTAGGCAACGCATTGCAAGCAACAGCAAGTATAAATGGTGGCAATGCAAATGCAAATGATACTGCCAACACTACTATTCGTGGTAGTTATGACCCTAATGATAAACAAGCTACACCCAAACTAAGTGTAGTAGAAGTGGCAGACAATAACCATTGGATAAACTATACAGTAAGGTTTCAAAATACAGGCAACGATACAGCATTTACAGTAGTTGTAGCAGATACTTTGGATGCAAGCAAACTGCAAACAGGCACTTTGCAATTAACAGGGACATCGCATGATGTAAAAGCCACCCAAAACGATAACATAGTTTACTTTGAGTTTTTAAATATTAACCTGCCAGATAGCAACAAGAACAAAACAGCTAGTAACGGTTTTGTAAGTTTTAGAGTAAAGCCAATAACCACTTTAACTAATGGCAATGTAGTACCCAACAAAGCATCTATTTACTTTGACTATAATAGCCCAATACTTACCAATACAGCCAACACCATTATTGGCACATTGCCACTAACCTTAACTGCATTTGGTGCCATACCAAAAGAAGAACAAAACAAAATATTTGTTTACTGGAACACAGCCAATGAAGTGAACACAAGCTATTTTATAATAGAACAAAGCACAGATGCAAGAAACTTTACTTCATCAGCAGAAGTAGCAGCTATTGGCAAAGGAAGTAATAGCTACTACTACAATATTGCAAAAAATAATGTGCAATATGTGAGATTAAAAATGGTTGATAAAAATGGAACATTTAGTCACAGCAATATCATTCGTATAACTACAAACGATAAACAACAAACGATAACTGTTGCAAGCCCTGCAAAAAATGAGTTAAAGATAAATGTAACATCAACTACACTAAACAACACCAAAGCCTGTTTAATAAATGGGCAAGGCAAGGTTGTTAAAACATTTACCTTAAAGCAAGGCTACCAAACTATTGATATTGCTGCATTGCAAAGTGGTTTATATTATTTGCAAACAAATGAAGTGGTTAAGAAAGTTGTGATTGGTGATTAATGTGTCGCCACATAAGCAGATTGAAAACATAGACTAATAATCCTATATGCTCTTTGTGCCTATATGTTTAATTTAAAAAACCCAAACAAAGTGTCTGGGTTTTATATTTAAAATTCTGTGTTATCTGTGCAATCTGTAAAACTAATTATTCAACATCAAAGGCATTACAAGCATTAATAAATCTTCGCCTTCTGCTTGTTCTGTTGGTTTCATAATACCAGCACGTGTAGGTGTGCTTAACTCAATAACAATTTCGTTAGTGTCTATAGCGTTAAGCATTTCAATTAAAAACTTAGCATTAAAAGCAATTGCAAAATCGCCACCATCAAACTGGCAACTCATTCTTTCATTACCTTCAAAACTAAAATCAACATCCTGAGCAGCCATTTGCAATTCACTGCCTGTAACAGTTAATGCAACCTGGTTTGTGCTTTTGTTTGAGAATACATTTACCCTACGCAACGCACCCTGAAAATCACTTTTGTTTACAATTAACTTGTAAGGATTATCAGCAGGAATAACCACTTTATAATCAGGAAAACGTGCATCAATTAAACGACAAATCATTTGAATATTGGCGTGCTGCACAAACAAATGATTGCTGTTGTAGCTTACTGTTAATTCATCATCATTATCTGGCAAAGAATTTTTTAATAAGTTCAAAGGTTTACGTGGCACAATAAAGCTATCTTCTTTTTTTGCCTTAACACTTGTTAAGTTATACTTCACCAATTTGTGGGCATCGGTTGCTACACATTGCAAATTATTTTTACCCAATTCAAAGAAAACGCCTGTCATTGCAGGACGCAAATCATCTGTACTTACAGCAAATAAAGTTTTGTTTATAGCTGTAACAAGATTACTGCTTGTCATTGTAAAGCTGTTGCCATCATCATTAACAGGTTCTTTAGGAAAATTATCAGGATTTTCGCCCATAATTTTATACTTTCCATTGTCGCTGGTAATATCAATTCCCCAGTTTTTATCTATGCTAAAAGTGATAGGCTGGTCAGCAATATTTTTTAAATAATCAGTCAATACTTTGTGTGGAATACAAATTCTTCCATCAGTTTTACTTTCAACATCCAAATGCACTTTCATCACAGTTTCCAAATCGGTTGCAGTAACACTTAGTGTTTTTCCTTTTATTTCAAATAGAAAATCTTCCAATATTGGCAATACAGTATTTGCACTAATAACACCATTAATTTGAGATAATTGTTTACTTAAAATTGATGATGATACAATAAACTTCATAAGCTGTTTTTTAACGCAACAAACCTAAGGCAATTTGATATATGGCTGTAAAAAGTTTTTTGATATTTACGATATATGAATTACGAATTACGATTTGTTAACTACAAAAGCAGAAGTATTTTATTAAAAAATTTACGATAAACTTACGAGTAACTCACAACAAAAAACTTACGAATTAATTTGCTTCGCAAATATTTTTATTGTTGTCCAGGCTACATTGCTAGTATTAAACTTTAGTGGCGTTGGCACCATTCAGCAAAGCCAATTCTGTTCAGCAATTCCCTGTGTCACTGTGGTTAAACATTAATTCTATTTGGCTACTCACCTAAAAAAATGGTTATTTGCAAAATCTTTCTTTCACTATATGATACCAAAATACAAACGCATTCTACTTAAACTTTCAGGCGAAGCTTTATTGGGAAATCAAAAAAACGGCGACCCATTTGACCCAAAAATTATTGAACAATATGCACAGGATATAAAACAGGTTACAGATCTTGGCGTGCAAGTGGCAATTGTAATTGGTGGTGGTAATATTTATCGTGGTATGAATGAGGCTGAAAGTGGTATTGAGCGTGCCCATGGCGATTATATGGGTATGCTTGCTACAGTAATTAATGCTATGGCAATACAGGCTATGCTTGAAAAAATTGGTATTTACAGCCGTTTACAAAGTGCTATTAATATGGAACAGGTTGCAGAACCTTACATTCGCAGAAAAGCACTAAGGCATTTGGAAAAAGGACGTGTGGTTATTTTTGGTGGCGGTACTGGTAATCCTTATTTTACTACAGATACAGCAGGCAGCTTGCGTGCTATAGAAATGAAAGCTGATGTGATTTTAAAAGGTACTCGTGTTGATGGTATTTATACTGCTGACCCTGAAAAAGACCCAACTGCTACAAGATTTGAAAAGTTGAGTTTTGAAGATTGCATTTCTAAAAACCTTAAGGTTATGGATATGACTGCCTTTACACTTTGCCAGGAAAATAAATTACCAATTATTGTTTTTGATGTAAATAAAAAAGGCAATTTATTGCAGGTTATTCAAGGTATGAATGTGGGAACTTTAGTTAGTTAATAGTTTACAGTTAAAAGTGAATAGTTATACCAAATTAATTCACTATCAACTTTCAATTATCAACTATTAACTATGAAAATAATTCCTCTTTCTGAAGGTGCTTTTACTATAGATAAAACCAAAATATTTGTTCCGTTTGAATTAGAACAAGATGACCTGCAAGCCAGGCCAATTGGCAGTTTGCTTGTTGAAGTGCAACCATTTGTTGTTATAACAAGTAAAGATATTTTACTATTAGATACTGGATTAGGCTTTAGCAAAAACGGGCAATTGCAAATCCATCAAAATCTTATTGCAGCAGGTATTGCACCAGAAAAAGTTACCAAAGTTTTACTAAGCCATTTACATAAAGACCACAGTGGTGGTATAAGAAAAAGAGACAAGTTGGGTAATGATGTGTTGGCTTTTGAAAATGCAACTTATTACGTGCAACAACAAGAATTTGATTATGCAATGGAAGTGGGTTTTCCAAGTTATATGAATGAGGAGTTAAATGTATTATTTAGAAATCCACAAGTAGAATGGTTGGATGGAAATGGTGTTATTGATAATTACATTCAATATGAAATAACTGCTGGACATTGCAAATTTCACCAGGTATTTTTTATTAAGGAAGATAACAAAACCATATTTTTTGGTGGTGATGATGCACCACAAATTCAGCAAATGAAAACCAAGTTTGTTGCCAAGTACGACTATGATGGCAAGAAATGTATGCAGCTTCGCCAGCAATGGTGGGAACAGGGCTTGAAAGAAAACTGGAGCTTTCTTTTCTACCACGATATTAAAACACCAAGTTTTTCTCAGTCGTAAATATTTTCATTATTTCACGCAAAGTACACAACAAATACAACGTTCTCAAAGCCTTTATTACTTAGCAATCTTTGTAGCTTTGTGTGAAAAATAATTTTAAACATCTTGTTGTAATAAATTACATTTTTGTTACACAAACTTGTAAAACTAATTAGCTATGGCAAAATTTGAATCATCAAACACATTATCATTAAACAGTATCTTAAAATTATTCCTTGCAATTATTGTAGTTATTTTATTATGGATGTTTGGCTATCCACGCTATCGTGTGTGGCAACAAGGACTTGAGGGTGAGGCTGAACTTAAACGTGCAGAACAAAACAGGAAAATTGCTGTGCAGGAAGCAGAAGCAAAAAAAGAAGCAGCTAAAAGCCTTGCAGATGCTGAAGTTATTAGAGCAGAAGGTGTGGCAAAAGCCAATGCCATTATTGGCAATTCATTAAAAGGTAATGAAGATTATTTGCGATACTTATGGATTGATAATCTTGAGAAAAATCAAAACTCTGTCATTTATGTTCCTACAGAAGCAGGCTTGCCTATATTGGAAAGTGGCAGGTTGAGGGAATTAAGGAAAGCACCAATACAAGGTGACAATAAATAGTTAAATGACACGCAAACAACGATATGATGAAGTTATAAAATATTTTCTTGAGCACAGCCCTAATGCTGAAACAGAACTGATTTATGACAATCCTTACCAGTTATTGGTTGCAGTTATTTTATCTGCACAGTGTACTGATGTAAGGGTAAACTTAACCGCTCCTGCAATCTTTAAACAATATCCTTCGCCACAAACTTTGGCTAAGGCAACATTCGATGAGTTATTTCCTTTAATAAAAAGCATCTCTTACCCCAATAATAAAACAAAGCACCTTATTGGTATGGCCAATATGTTGCTTGATAAGTTTGGTGGCGAAGTGCCAATGACTGTTGATGAACTGATACAATTACCTGGTGTTGGCAGAAAGACAGCTAATGTAATTACAAGTGTTATAGATAACCAACCCAACATGGCTGTTGACACTCACGTTTTCAGGGTAAGTCATAGAATTGGACTGGTAACACAAGCTGCTACAACGCCTTTGACTGTTGAGTTGCAGCTGATAAAGAATATTCCTCAGGAGTTGGTGCATAAGGCACATCACTGGTTAATACTGCATGGCAGATATGTGTGTGTTGCACGAAGCCCTAAATGTGAAATTTGTGGCTTGCAGGAGGTTTGCAATTATTATAATAAGAATTTTTTGTAACAAATACTTCCATTAAAAAAGGCTATTCAAATATTGAATAGCCTTTTTTTTAAACAATTTCGTTAGAATTAAAATCCTTTTTTAGCAACGCCATCAGCAATTGCTTGTAATGCTTTTGCTTCTCCAAGTATCGCAGCCATTTTATTTCCTTTTCCATCGTGTCCTGCAGCCATATAACCACCACGTGCAGTTTTTGAAATTACAGCATCTTGCATTGGAACATTTTTTTCTTTTGTTTTTAAGCAATATGCTTTAATCATTTTACTTGTGTCCATTGTAATAAATTTTGGTTAGTAATAATTGTACTGTGTAAAGATATTTGCAACAACTTCTGGCACAAATAAAATTATTCACATTTTTATTTTGTTGTTTTAAGTTGAAACATATGTCATTGCTTGATTTGGTTTAATAATTATTATTTTTTCAATT
This sequence comes from uncultured Chitinophagaceae bacterium, assembly GCA_964477265.1. Taxonomy (GTDB): domain Bacteria; phylum Bacteroidota; class Bacteroidia; order Chitinophagales; family Chitinophagaceae; genus CAIVPM01. The sequence goes on along the minus strand of CAYZDJ010000003.1, from coordinate 139,824 downwards.
CAAAATAAATAGGACAATGGTCGCTGTGCTTTACATCATCATAGATAGTTGCAGACTTTATTTGCTTTTCCAAATCCTTTGAAACGCAGATGTAGTCTATTCTCCAGCCTTTATTTTGCAAACGCACACTTGGAAAACGCTGACTCCACCAACTATATTTATGTGCTGTGTCTGGATTACAAAATCTAAATGTATCAATAAAACCACTCTCTAAAAATGTCGTCATCCATTCTCTTTCTTCTGGTAAAAATCCACTCGATTTTTTATTGCCTTTTGGGTCGTGTATATCAATTTCCTTATGTGCAATATTGTAATCGCCACAAATAATTATTTTCTTTTTTTTCTTTTTTAAATCATTTACAAAACCTAAAAATTCATCAAGCCATTGATATTTATAAGTCTGTCTTTCATCTCCACTTGTGCCACTTGGATAATAACAATTCAATAAAGTAATGTCATCAAAGTCAAGCCTGATAACCCTTCCCTCAAAATCACTCATTTCAAAACCATTGCCATACACAACATTTGTTGGTTTTATTTTTGTTAAAACACATACACCACTATACCCTTTTTTTTGTGCAGAAAACCAATAATGTTCATAGCCCAATTTTTCAATATCACTCATATCTGCATCTTCTTTTTGGGCTTTGGTTTCTTGTATGCAAATAATATCAGCAGGATTTGTTTTAAGCCAATCTATAAATCCTTTTTTTATTGCAGCCCTTATTCCATTGGTGTTGTAAGAAATAATACGCATTTGAATTTGTTTTAAAAATTTGATTGTAAAGATTAAAAGCTTTGCTTTACTTTTCAAAACTATAATTAAAATACAATGCAACCCAAACAACAAATTGGTTTATTTTCTTTTACAATGATTGTTGTAAGCCTTGTAATTGGTATGGGCATTTTTGGCTCTGTATCAGCATCTGCAAAAGATGCTATTGCACCCAGTGTATATTTTGCAGCATGGATTGTTGGTGGCATTATTACTTTATGTGGTGCACTTACGTTGGCAGAAATTGGTAGCAGAATGCCCAATACTGGTGGCATTTACAAGGTATTTAGTTATGCCTATCATCCAAGTATTGCGTTTGCATTTAACTGTATTATTTCTGTAAGCAATGCTTCGGCTGTTGGTGGTATTGCTATTGTTGGTTGCAATTATTTAGCAAAACTATTTCCGCAATATCATTTTACAAATTGGCAAATTGTTGTTGCAAGTTGTTGTATTGTTATTATTTTTTATGGTGTTAATTTAAAAGGAATAAAAACAAGTAGCTTGGTTCAAAACATTTTAATGACAATAAAAATAGGAATGGTTTTATTACTCATTAGTTGTTTATTTTTTACAGATGATTATGCTTTGCAAAACACTTTGCACAATACCAATATTGCAACAAATAATATAAGTTGGATACAAAGCTTAGGAATATGCTTGATAGCTGTAAGCTTTAGCTACAGTGGTTATCAGCAAACTATAAACTTTGGTAACGAAATAAAAAATCCTGCTAAAAATATTCCACGAGCTATATTTTTTGGTATGGCAATTATTATTACTTTATACCTTTTAGTAACACTAAGTTATTATTTGGTATTGGGGTTTGATACTATTAAAAACGAAAAAGAAATTGCTTATACTTTAGTAAATAAAGTGTTTGGAATAGCTGGTGCAAAAGTGTTTACAATACTTATTTTTATTGGTGTATTGGCTTATGTAAACGTAATGTTACTAAGCAATCCAACAGTTTTTTATGCAATGGGGCAAGATGGAAGTTTGCCAAAAATATTTGCAACACAAAACAAAAAAACAGAAGTAACAACTGTTGCATTAAGTGTTTTTACAGCCATTACTATCATCATTATATTTTTTGCAAAAACATTTGATAAGATTTTAAACTTCTCTATTTTTCTTGATTGTTTTGGAATGGTAGCCAATGTTGCTGCCATATTTATTATTCGCAAAAGAACTAAGAATATAGATACGTCTGGTATTTATACATTAAAGAAATTGTATCCATTAGCACCAATTATTTTTATTGTAGCTTATTTGTTTGTTGGAATAAGCATAACCATTGCTGATTGGAAAACTGCATTGGTTGGGTTGTATGTTTTAATTGGATTTGTTGTGCTGTATTTTTTGTTTGCACAAATGAACAAGAAGCAATTGCAACAATAAATTTATATATCAAATGTTTCGCCAATAACAGGCAATGTTACTTGTACTCCTTCTTTATTAAATTGCTCTACAACTTGCTGATGATTTACTTTAATAAACCCAAATGTATCAAAGTGCATTGCAATAATATTATTACACTCTATAAACTGCGATGCAGTGATAGCATCAGTTGTATCCATTGTAAAATTATCGCCAATAGGTAAAAATGCTGCTTTTAAACTGCACCAGTTTGGTATCAATTTCATATCAAGTGTAAGTGCAGTATCGCCAGCATAATAAAAGTTGTCTTCATCATTCATAATTAAAAAGCCCATTGGGTTGCCACCATAACTACCATCTGGCAGGCCGCTACTGTGTTGAGCTGCTACGCATTTTACAATACCAAAATCAAACTGCCATTTACCACCAGTGTTCATAGGATGTGAGTTGGTTATACCTTGTTTGTTAAACCATTCATGAATTTCCCAACTTGAAATCACCTTGGCATTGGTGCGTTTTGCAATGGCAACAGCATCTGCAATATGATCTGCATGACCATGCGATTGCAAAATATAATCACACTCAATACTATTGATGTCAATACTTGCAGCCAATTCATTAAAACTAATAAATGGGTCGAACAATAATTTTTTTCCTTTAGTTTCTACTAAAAAACAAGAGTGGCCGTAGTATGTTATTCGCATAAGTTTAATTCATTATGTTTTCAAATATAAAGTTGAGGCTGCATCTATAAAACAAAAAAGTATTGCAGCATAGCAACAATACTTTTTTAACTCTTAAAAATAAAGAATATTAATAGCCTTTATAAAATTTGGTTACCAGCTTATCAATTCCACTTTCTATAATCAACACATATATTCCATCATGTATAAAACTAATATCAATACTTGTATATGTGGCTCCTGTTTTTAATTTTCCTGTAGCAACCAATTGCCCTTGCATACTCACAATTTTAATGTGGCTGTTATCGTAAACCGCAGGATGTTTTATAAGCAATTCATTTTTTGCAAATGAATTAACAAGCTGAAGTTTGCTGATTGTCTCTGTGTGCAACGTAGTTACATTGCTGTAATAAGTCTTGCCATCAGCATCAACAATCTTTAGTCTAAAATAAGTAATATCTGCTGGCAATGGTGCAGGCAAGCTAAAGCTGTAATGTGTTTCAGTGCCAATATTTTTTGCTTTTACACTTCCTATTTGTTCGTAGTTTTTTGATGGATGTATACTTTGTTCTATTTCAAAATGGCTAACATTAATTTCGTTGTTTGTAATCCACCACAGCATTGGGTTTTTATTTTCTACACCTGCCGTAAACGATATTAGCTTTAAAGGAGTAACAGTATAGTTAATGATAAAAACATTCGATGCCGAGAATCCTGAAGTTACATTACCAGTAAAGGTTAAAAGCTGTGTTGTATAGCCATTGCTAAAAACATTATCTCCACTGTAATCAGTAATGGTATTATTACCCTGCCCATTGGCAGCATTTGCTAAAGCTGTTACACTACCAGAAACACTATCTAAAGGAAATGCAAATTGAGATGTTAGTATTAAAACATTGTTTACATAAACCTCGCAATGAATATGTGTTAAACGACCCATATACCAGCCAGGAAAAATAGTTTGAAAATTTACCTGACCACTTGCATTGGTTGTTTGTATGCCACGCAAGTAGGTTGTGCCAGCCTGTCCAGGATTATTAGTTGTGCTGTAGCCAGAATAAATACCTGCTTTAGTGCAATGCCATATATAAACCTGTGCGTTGGGTATAGGTGTGCAGCTTGTGTTTTGCACAGTAATGGTTAAGTTTAATGGAATGCCTGTTTGCGTTTCCTTTATATTGCTACGTACTAATGCAGTTTGAGATGCAATGGTTGATGCATCAAACAAAGGATAAGGACCACGCGTTTCAGAAGGAAACACTACACAAGACTCAGGCACAGGATTACCTGTTGCTACCTGTGCCTGCAATAAATTTTTTAATGGCAACACAGAGCCTATACCTAGTGCTCCTAGTTTGCCAATAAATTGACGACGTTGCTGTTTCATATTGTTGATTGTTTGGGTGTGTAGATATTACTCAACAATAAAAGTTTAACGAGTATTAAACTTATTTTCCAAAGGCAGGAATATTGGTTGTAAAAATTTTTACGGCAATGGCCAATAATATTACACCAAAAAATTTACGCACTGCAATTAAGCCAGCCTTACCCAAAATTTTTTCTATTTTATTTAAAGAAAGTAACACAAGATAAATAATAATAAGGTTAATGAATATGGCCAGTAGAATGATGTATTCGTTTTTATCCTGCTTATCAAAAGTAGCTTTTAAGCTCATTATTGAAGTAAGTGTACCACTACCTGCAATTAAAGGAAAGGCAATAGGCACAAGTGTTCCAGCTTTAGTGTCTTTATCTGGCTTAAAGAATTCTATACCCAAAACCATTTCTAAACCCAATATAAAAATAACTATAGAACCTGCTACGGCAAATGATTTTATATCTACGCCCAATAAGCTTAAAAATGGTTTTCCTATAAAGAAAAACAACACCATTAATGCACCAGAAACTAATGTTGCCTTTAATGAATTTAGCCCTCCCATTTTTTCTTTATACGTAATGAGCATAGGAACGCTGCCTACAATATCTATTACTGCAAACAAGGTAAATGTTACGGTAAGTAATTCATCGAAGTTCATTTGTTAAAATTTATAAATATCCTTTAAGGATTAAATATGTAAATAACTTTTCTAATGATTTTTCACTATGATATAATAATTCAATTTTTTTACCATTATCTTCTATATATAATTGCCAGTCTAAATCATCATTGTTGGTGTGCATTGCTGTTACTACCTTTTCGTCATCATTTTTATACACTCTTACTTGTGTTACATTTGCTGCCAATGCCATATTTAGTGATGGTCCTTGTTTATACTTTCCTACTACTTCTCCATTTTTATAAATTAAATTGTTACTTATAGTAACTGTAAAGTTTTTATTAGGTTGCTTACTTTTCTCGGTTGTCTTTTGGGCAAAACCATTTAAAGAAGTAAACAAGCAAAGCAGCATCAGTATTTTTTTCATGATTATTTATTTTAAGTATTGCAATATTAATTTTTTCTTTTCAACATTAGCAACCAGTTCTTCGCCTTGTATCAATAATGTATTGAATAAGCCATTCATTTTTTATTCTTACCAATACAAAATTATTTACACCGCAATGGCTAAACTTATCGTTAAAGAAAAATTGATATGGCGTCCACACATTGGCTAAATTTCCATCTACATTAATATTGCCAAATTCAATTTTTTCTATAGCAGAATCTTTTGGAATGCCTGCCATTTGATTAACAAAATCTTTAACAACTTCTGTTTTAATAATTGTTTTACCAGCCCTGGTATTATATACAGTTTGCAATACGGCACTATCGGCAAAGCAGGTTTTAAGCAATGCGGTATCGCTATTTTTCATTGCAGTAAAAAGCTTGTTAATAGTCACCTTAATAGAATCGGTTTGGGTTTGTGCTGACAGTGTAAAAACTGATCCACACATAATTGTTAGTATGGGTATAATGCGTTTCATATATTTTATAAAAATAATGCAGTAAGCAAGATTTGATTTATTACATTGATAAGTGGCTAAAAACAAAACAGCCTCACAAAATTGTGAGGCTGTAATATGTTAATACGAAATCTTATTTATATTGTGCTGTCAATCCTTTTGCCAATTCTTCCATTTTAGCAATATCAGCATCTTCGTACTTTCCTTTTTTAAAGTTAGCTAAAACCTCAGGCTGTTTATTTTTCATTTCAGTTAAAAAGTGTTCTTCAAAAGCTTTTACATTTTTAACAGCAACTTCTTTTAACAAACCTTTTGTACCTAAGTGAATAATAGCAACCTGATCTTCTACCTTAAATGGCGTAAACTGTGCTTGCTTTAGTATTTCCACGTTACGAGCACCTTTGTCAATTACATTTTTAGTAGCAGCATCAAGGTCTCCACCAAATTTAGAGAAAGCCTCTAACTCACGGTAAAGGGCCTGGTCAAGTTTAAGTGTACCAGCCACTTTTTTCATTGACTTAATTTGTGCATTACCACCCACACGACTTACACTAATACCTACGTTAATTGCAGGACGAATACCAGCATTGAACAAGTTACCTTCAAGGAAAATTTGTCCATCGGTAATAGAGATTACGTTTGTAGGGATATAAGCAGATACGTCACCAGCTTGTGTTTCAATGATAGGCAAAGCCGTTAAGCTACCACCGCCTTTTACAAGGTGCTTGATTGAATCTGGCAAGTCATTCATATTTTTTGCAATGCTGTCATTAGCAATAACTTTTGCAGCACGCTCTAATAAACGACTATGTAGATAGAATACGTCACCAGGATAAGCCTCACGTCCAGGAGGTCTTCTTAACAACAAAGAAACTTCACGATAAGCCACAGCTTGTTTACTTAAATCATCATAAATGATTAAAGCAGCACGACCAGTATCTCTAAAGAATTCGCCAATAGCAGCACCGGCAAATGGTGCATAGAATTGTTGAGGAGCAGGATCTGATGCAGAAGCACACACAATAGTTGTGTAAGCCATAGCACCATTGTCGCTCAATGTTTTCATTACTCCTGCAACTGTTGATGCTTTTTGACCAACTGCAACATATATACAATAAACTGGTTGACCAGCTTCGTAAAATTCTTTTTGGTTGATGATAGTATCAATACAAATAGCAGTTTTACCAGTTTGTCTATCACCAATTACTAACTCACGTTGTCCACGACCCACAGGAATCATAGCATCAATAGCTTTGATACCAGTTTGCAATGGTTCTTTAACTGGCTCTCTGTAAATAACACCTGGTGCTTTACGCTCCAATGGCATTTCATATAAATCACCAGTAATTGGACCTTTACCATCAATAGGTTCGCCCAAAGTATTTAACACACGACCCACAACACCATCACCTACTTTAATAGATGCAATTTGTTTGGTACGTTTTACTTTACTACCTTCTTTGATGCCTTCACTATTGCCCAGCAATACCACACCCACATTGTCTTCTTCAAGGTTTAAAGCAATAGCACGAGTACCATTTTCAAACTCAACAAGCTCACCACTTCCTACATTGCTTAATCCATATACACGAGCAATACCATCGCCCACTTGCAATACTGTACCAACTTCTTCAAGGTCGGCACTTGCATTAAAGTTGCTTAACTGCTGTCTTAAAATCGCTGATATTTCATCAGGTTTAATGTCTGCCATTTTTTAATTATTAATTATTAGTTAATAGTTAAAAGTTAATAGTTAAAAGTTATCATTTGATTTAGTTTTTAACTTTTAGTTTTTAACTTTTAGTTTATTTATCTCATTGTGTTTACGTAAATGTTCTTACTGAATTGTTGTTTAATATCTCTTAAGTCACGTGCAATACTCGCATCAACTAAATTATTATTAAACTCCAATACAAAACCACCAATCAAACTTTCATCAACATTTGCTTCCAATTCTACTTTTCCTAACCCACCTTCAGTTGCTGCTTTTGAAGCAATATTATTTTTCAATTCATCGCTTAAAGCCACAGCAGTTGTCAGTTTTATTTTATGAATACCCTTTATGGCATTGTATTGTTCAACAAACGCTGTCACTATTTCTGGTAATTCAAACTCACGACCCTTGCTTACCAGAAGTTTCAAAAATAAAGCTGTTAAATCTGAAACCTTGCCTGCAATAACAGCTTCAATAATTTTTGTTTTTACCGAATGATGAATAATTGGACTTTGCAATACACTTACAAAATCTTTATTGCTTTTACAAATAGATTGTAAAAGTTTCATATCGGCATACGTTGTTTCTAATTGATTTTTCTCTGTAGATAAATCAATCAAACTTTTTGCGTATCTATGTGCTAAACGTGGATTAGGCATTCTTTTTATTAGTTTAAGGTTTAAGGTTTAAGGTTTGATGTTCAGTTAATTGCTATCAACTTTAAACTTCAAACTTTGAACTTTAAACTAATTTAATTTTACTGAATTTGCTAAGTCTTTAATATAATTTTCTTGTTCTGCTTTGTTGCTCAACTCTCTTCTCAATATTTTTTCACTTACCTCAATTACTAAACCACCAACCTGATTTTTAACTTCGGTTAAGGCAGCATTTTTTTGTTGTGTAATAGCAACCTGTGCATCACCAACAATCCTGTCATATTCAGCTTTAGCTTTATCTTTTGCTTCAGCAACCATTTTATCAGCAGTTTCTTTAGCATCTTTAATCATGGCTGCTCTTTCTTCACGAGCCCTTTGCAACAAAATTTCATTTTCGCTTGCCATTTGTGCCATTTCAACTTTTAACTTATCTGCTTTAGAAATGGCATCTTCAATATTTTGCTCCCTTTCGCTAATAGCTGTCAACATTGGTTTCCAAGCCATTTTCTTTAATACAAAAAATAAAATTGCGAAAGCTACCAATGCCCAGAATGCCAATCCAATATCTGGTTTTACTAAAGGGTTTAATTCTAAAAAGTACATATCAATTTATTTTAGCCACAAAGGCACTATGTGTAATTAATTTAAAAAGAAGTACAGACTCTTTGCCCTGTGCATTAAGTCTGTACAATCTGGTTTGATTATCTTGTTCCTAAGAACGCAACAACCACAGCAAATAAGGCAACAGCCTCAACTAATGCAGCAGCAACAATCATATTAGAACGAATGTCGTTGGCAGCTTCTGGCTGACGTGCAATACCTTCTACTGCACCTTTACCAATTTGACCAATACCAATACCTGCACCAATTGCAGCTAAACCTGCACCAATTGCAGCAATACTTCCAAACATAATGAATGTTTTAAATTGTTAAAAAATAAAAAAACTTTTCACGCAACGAAACAACGAATGCAACGTAGCAACGAATAAAACCAAATTATTTCAAAAGATGTTGACTCAAAACAAATCGTAAATCATACATCTAAAATCTTACACATTAATGATGTGCTTCATCGTGATGATGTTCCTCTATAGCCATTCCTATATACATTGCACTAAGCATTGTAAATATGAACGCCTGAAGGAATGCCACCAAACACTCAATTAAACTAATAAACACAGTAAACGGCACAGCCAAAGCCGATGCTGCAATTGCTTTAAACACAAAAATCAACGACAACAATGCAAGCACCAAAACGTGACCAGCAGTAATGTTTGCAAACAAACGAATCATTAAGCTGATAGGCTTTACAAACACGCCAATTAATTCAATCGGAGCTAAAAATATTTTCATGGCAACAGGTAAACCCGGCATCCAGAAAATATGTTCCCAATAACTTTTATTGCCTTTAATATTTACTACAATAAATACAATTAATGCCAATACCATAGTAAATGCAATATTACCACTAAGGTTAGCACCACCTGGAATAATTGGAATCAAGCCAAGAAAATTATTAATCAATATCATAAAAAATATTGTCAATAAAAACGGCATGTATTTATTGTACTTATGACCAATATTTGGTTTTGCCACTTCATCTCTTACAAATAAAACAACAGGCTCCAACCATGATTGCAATCCTTTAGGTGCAGAAGTAACACCACGTTTTTTGTAAGCATTACCAACTGTTATAAATACAACCAATAATACTAAAACAGAAAATAATAAAGCAGCTACATTTTTAGTAATTGAAAAATCCCAGACTTTGGCATTTTCCTCATCATTAATAGAGCCATCAAGATTAACAACCTTAATTTTTCCCTCAATTACTTTATAAGAATTTTTACCATTGTAAATGATAAAATTATGGTGATCATCGACAAGTTTACTTGAAGAAAAAACCTCTAATCCTTTGTCAGAATATAAAATTACAGGCAAAGGCACTGCAGTATGACCCCACAAATGCCAGCTATAAGAATCGCTAATATGTTCAAGAATAAGTTCGCTAACGTTTACGTCTTTATCTGGTTCGTGAGACGTAGTTGCAGCGTGTGCAGGCTCGTTTTGAGGAGTTTCATTTGCAAAAGAAACATTTGCAAAAAGCATAGAAAAAACGCTGAAAGCAGCAATCAGTAAGTGTTTATAACGTCTAATCATCATGTCCTTCTCAAAATTTTGTGCAAAAGTAGGGGGATGCAGGTAACAAACTTAAAATTGAAAAGCAAAAATTAAAAAAAGATAAAATAAAAAACTCTTATAGTGGTGCTATAAGAGTTTTAAGGGTTAAAGTTTTACAACAATAAGTTTGTACTTCTGTTGTATTTCATCAAAAATTAAATAATTGCCATTGGCAAGCAAAATAACTGGTTGACTTTTCATGTAAAAATGATTGGTGCGTTATGTTAAACGTTTTTTTATTGTAATTATTTTATACTCCTATATTCGCCCATCTTATTATGTTGTCTATGATTGTTTAGCTTTCGGCGATGTTATTCGCTTTTTTATTAGAAACAATGGTGCAAACTGCACCTTTTTTGCATTTTTAAAATATTTAAACAAATGACAACAAATAGTTCCAGCAAAATAAATTTACAATCTATACAGGCTTTTTTAAAGGAAAGTTTTAGCAGCGAGCATAGAGATTTTACAACTGGCAGCATTCGTAAAGCCATTTTTTTACTTGCCATACCCATGATTTTGGAAATGAGCATGGAAAGCGTATTTGCCTTGGTAGATATGTTTTTTGTAGGCAAACTTGGCACAACTGCCACACAAATTGTGGGCTTAACCGAAAGTTGCCTGAGCATTATTTATTCAATAGCCTTTGGTGTGGGCATGGCTGCTACAGCAATGGTAGCAAGGCGTGTAGGCGAAAAAAATACTGAACAGGCAAGTAAAAGTGGTGCACAAGCTATTGTTTTAGCTATTGGCATTTCTGTACTTATCAGTTTAACAGGAATATTTTGGGGTAATAATTTATTGATATTAATGGGTGCCAAAGAAGCTGATGTAGCTTATGGTTCAACCTATATTCATATTTTGCTTATTGGCAATATTGTTATTATGATGATTCATTTAATGAATGGTATTTTCAGAGGTGCTGGTAATGCAGCAATTGCCATGAAGAGTTTGGGCTTAGCCAATTTGTGCAATATTATCCTCTGCCCTATTTGCATTCATTTTTGGGGATTGACTGGTGCTGCCATTGCCACAACAACAGGCAGGGCAATTGGAGTTTTATATCAATTATATAATTTAAATACAGGCAAGGGATTGCTTACCTTAAAGGCAAAATACTTTAAACCTAATTATGAAATTCTGGGTAACCTTGGTAAAATTTCCTTATCGAGTGTAATGCAATTTATAATAGCCAGTGGCAGCTGGATTGCCATGACAAGGATTATGGCAAGCATAGGCAAGGCAGAAACAGCAGGTTACACCATAGCTATAAGATATATTGTATTTTTTATACTTCCATCGTTTGGATTAAGCAATGCAGCAGCTACATTGGTTGGTCAAAACCTGGGTGCAAAAGAACTGAAGCGTGCTGAGGACAGCGTGTGGATGGTAGCTAAATACAATGGTATTTTTATGGGCTTTGTGTCTGTGTTTTTTTTATTGTTTGCCCCATGGCTTATTGGTTTTATAAATAATGAGAAAACAGTGGTAGAAACAGGAACGCTTGCTCTAAGAATCATTAGCTTGGGTTATGTGTTTTATGGAATTGGTATGACGCTGATGAACGCCTTTAATGGTGCAGGTGACAGCAAAACACAAACTTTAATTAACCTGTTTTGGTACTGGGCCTTTCAGGTGCCTGTGGCGTGGTTTGTTTCGTTGCACTTGCAATGGAACGCATTGGGTGTGTTTTTAGCCATTTTAGTTACCGAGGTTTTTATTGCCATAACTGGGATGATAATATTTAAAAAAGGGAAGTGGAAAGAGGTGAAGATATAAATTGAAAATCCCTGAAAGTGTTAAGCTTTCAGGGATTTTTTTAATTAAATTATTATTGATTTGACAGCTTTTCTATTATCAATACTACACTTATTCCCACAACATAACAAAGCATATCTATCCACGAAAAGGAATTGCCAATAACAATATTTGCCAGCCTGTTGTGGCTTAAACCCAGCCAGTTTACAAAATTTAAGTATTGCAAAAACTCAATTGCGAAAGAGAAAATCAATACGCCAATTGCAGCTTTTAAAACCGGCATGTTGAAGATACTTTTTATAAAACAGTAAATTAATATTACAACCAATACATCTCCAATATAAGGACGAATAATTTTGTCGTGTACATAGATTGCAATACACACTTCTATTACAAATAAAATAATGGTTGCCAGTAAATATTTCCTTCTCGCCTTATCCATTTAATCTTGTGGCTTGTAATCGTAATTTACTTTTTTAAACGCACCTTTTACCTTGCCTTCAATACTTGCCAGTAAATTTTTTTCAAATAATCTGTAGTTAATTCTTTGAGGGAAATCGTGTTCAATATTCTCACAAATAAACTCTTTGCCTTTGTCAAATATTAACTTAAACAAAATAGGTTTTGCATCATTTTGCTTTGATACTGTTGGTATATAAAACCAATCATTCCCTATCTTTTTCAGTTCAACATTTTCTTCTGGTATGGTGTCTTTACCTTTTACAAAACCGCTAAAGCCAATGTATAAACTATCATTTTGCTTTTTCCAGCTTTCAATTATAAACCCTTTATCTGTACTTATTTTCCAATTGCCAAGCAGCCAGTCGAAATTGTTTTTTGATTGAGCATTTACAGTAACAGAAATAAGTAATAATGCTATTAAAGTATATTTCATATGGTTTCGTGTTGTTGTTGCTTTTTACTAAAAGATAATAAGTAAACACCAGCAATTGTTGTTAACGTGCAAATTCCATCCCGAATTTTCGAAATGTCTTAAACCCATCTATCTCAATTTTTGTAATCACGATAGGTTTACTAACAAAATAATTACAATAAACTACCCCGCCATTTCCCTATCCTTTAACTCTTTTATTTTATCTAAAGCACCAGCCACCACATCGCACATTATAGTGTATAAAGCACCAGGTTTATAATTGGCGTAAATATGTTCTAATGCCAGATTTTCGTTGGCTATTACCAACTGTGGTATTTTTGGGTTTACACTATTTATTCCTTCTTGTAACAAACTTATAATTTCTTCAGGCGTTCTGCCTCTTAGGTTTTTATCGCAACGAATAATTATTTCATCGAAGTAGTTGGCAGAAATAACACCTAACTCTCTTATGTCCTCATCTCTTCTATCACCAGTGCCACTAATCACACCTACTTTATATTTATAATCAAGCTTGCTTACAAAATCGCAAAGCAACTTTAAGCCGTGTGGGTTGTGTGCAAAATCGGCAAGGAAACTGAAGTTTTTGAAGTGTATAAAATTCAACCTGCCTGGCGTTGTATTTACACCTGCAGCAAAGGTTTGTAAACCAGTTTTAATATCATCTATAGAAATAGTTTTAAATAAATATGATGATAAAACAGCAGGCAAACAGTTGTTTACATTATGTACAGCTTTTCCCTCAAATGTTAATGGAATATCCTTTACGTGTGCCACACGAATTTTCCAGGTGCCTTTTAAAATGGTTACAAATCCATTTTCATACACAGAAGCCAAGCCACCTTTATTGCAATGCTCTTTTATGCGAGGATTGTTTTCATCCATACTGAACAAAGCAATGTTGCACTTAAGTCTGTCCTTTATTTTATATACCAAATCATCATCTGCATTTAACACAGCATAGCCGTGTGGGTACACAGTTTCAGCAACCACAGCCTTTACATCAGCCATTTGCTCAATGGTGTTGATGCCACCTAAACCCATATGGTCTGCAGCAACATTGGTTACTATACCTACATCGCAGTTTTGAAATGACAAACCATTTTTAAGAATGCCACCTCTTGCACATTCCAACACAGCAAAATCAACAGTTGGGTCTTTTAAAACAAAGGCACTGCTTACCGGCCCTGTGCAATCACCCTTCATCATTAACTGGTTTTGTATATACACACCATCGCTGGTTGTGTAACCCACTTTTTTGCCTGCACTTTTACAAATATGGGCTGTAAGCCTTGTGGTGGTTGTCTTTCCATTGGTACCAGTAACTGCAATAATTGGAATGCGACCATTGCTCCTGTCTGGAAACAACATATCAACAACAGGCTCTGCAACGTTGCGACCAATGCCTTCGCTTGGGTCAATGTGCATCCTGAAACCTGGTGCAGCATTCACTTCTAAGATAGCACCACCATTTTCTTTAACAGGCGTTCTTAAATCTTTTGCCATAATATCAATACCACATATATCTAAGCCAATGATTTTTGCAATACGCTCACACATAAACACATTATCTGGATGTACTTCATCTGTAACATCTGTAGAAGTGCCACCAGTGCTAAGGTTGGCAGTTGTTTTTAGCAACACCAGCTCGTCTTTTGCAGGAATGGTTTCAAGCGTGTAACCTTTGTCTTCCAGCATTTTCATTGTACTGTGATCAACATTAATTTGTGTTAAAACCTTTTCGTGACCATAGCCCCTGCGAGGGTCTTTATTGGTTTCATCTATCAAATACTGAATAGTGTTTTTTCCATCGCCAGTAACGGCTGCAGGTGTACGCAATGCTGCACAAATGAATTTTGAATTGATAACGAGAATACGAAAATCGAAGCCAGTAATAAAGCGTTCAACAATTATACTGCGTCCATATTGTTTTGCATTTTCCAGTGCTGCAACTGCTTGTTCCCACGTAGTGATATTTGTAGTATTGCCCTTGCCGTGATTGCCATCAATAGGCTTTATCACCAAAGGATAACCATATTTTTCAACTGCTTCTTTCAACCCTGCTTCTGTGCGAATTACAGTACCACGAGGCACAGGAATTTCGGCAGCTTCCAACAGATTTTTTGTTTCCTCTTTATCGCAGGCAATGTCAACAGCAATATTGCTTGTAGTGCTGGCTATTGTTGCACGAATACGTTTTTGATGCACACCATAACCCAACTGCACAAGGCTATGTTTATTTAAACGAATGAAAGGAATGCCACGCTTTGCAGCTTCCTCTACAATGCAACCAGTGCTTGGCCCAAGGCGAGTGTCTTCTCTAATTTCTCTTAATTGTTGAATGTCCTCTGCAAGGTTATATTCCTGTGCATCAACCAAAGCCTGTGCTATACGTACAGCAGCTTTTGCAGCATACACACCTGCATCTTCTTCAATGTAAGTAAATACCACATTATATTCTCCTTCTTTGCCAGTACCACGTGTTCTACCAAAGCCAGTTTCCATACCAGCAAGGGTTTGAATCTCCAAAGCAATGTGCTCAATTACATGTCCCATCCAAGTTCCTTCTTCCACACGCTGAAAAAAACCACCAGGTGCACCTACACTGCAACGATGCCCATACATACTTGGAAAAAGCGTTTTTAATCTGTCTAAAAAACCATCTATCGTATTGGTGGGGCGTTGCTCCAAATCTTCCAGTTGCAAACGCATTTGAATGAGTTTGTGGCGACGAATACTCCAGTAATTAGGACCACGTAAAATTTTGATTTCTTCTATTTTCATTGTAGTTAGTTTTTGTACCCCTAAAGGGGAATAAAGATGTTTTATTTTATTTATTTCACGCAACGAAGCAATGAATGCAACGAACGCAAAGGAATAATCAATAATTAATAATGAACTTTCTTTGGGAATGAAAATAGGGATTATTGTGAGTTGGCAAAATTTGAATTCAATATATCGATTGCATTTGCAGTAATTATTACATTTGTTGCTGACTGAATTGTAATAAAAAGATACCCTGCAATTGATTTTACTTCGCCATATCCCATTTTTAAAAAGTGTTGCAATGCACAGTATCAGTGCATTTGGTGGTCCTAATGGCCATTATGGTATGATGCTTAAAACATTTGTAGAAAAAAGAAATGACATAACTGAAAATGAATTGCTTGAGTTTACCAGCTTTTGCAATATGCTGCCTGGTGCATCATCTACACAAACGCTAACATTAATTGGTTATAAACGTGGTGGCTTGCCATTAGCTTTTCTAACATTATTAATATGGATAATGCCAGCTTGCATTATAATGGGTTTGCTGTCTTTTATAATTGATTATTTACGCGATAGAAATTTGCCATTACACATTTTTAGATTTGTGCAGCCAATGGCTGTTGGTTTTTTGTTGTTTTCGGCATTCAGGCTTTTTAAAATAAGCATCAACAACACTATAACAAGGGTTATCCTTTTTGTTATTTCATTTGGTACGTTTTTATTCTTTAAATCGCCATGGGTTTTTCCTGTAGCTATTGTATTTGCAGGCATTGCAACCAATTTCAGCAGTAAAAGGTTTCCTAAAAAAGAACTGCCAACCAAGAAAATAAAATGGCGTAGCATCATTATTTTTTTATCGTTATTTATATGCATTGGTATTTTAAGTGAAACAGCCACACAGCAAAACTGGAAGCATAGAAAGTTGTTTAATTTAGTTGAAAATAATTATCGTTTTAGCAGCCTTGTTTTTGGTGGTGGCGATGTATTGATGCCTATGATGTATGACCAGTATGTTGCACGCCCTGAAAGCAAAAGAATACAAACCACAAAGCGTGATGTATTGAAAATGGAAAAGGAAGATTTTTTAACTGGTTATGGAATAGTACGTGCTATACCTGGGCCAGTGTTTAGCATTGGTGCGTTTACAGGTGGCTTGCTAATGCGTAGCGATAATAATCACTTTACCCAATTGCTTGGTTGCGTATTGGGTGCCATTGCTATTTTTTTACCAAGTGCTTTACTGGTACTTTTCTTTTTTCCCATATGGAATAATGTAAAAAAATATGTTGTTATTTATAGAAGTCTTGAAGGTATAAATGCTGCAGTTGTAGGTATTATGTTTGGTGCCTTTTTTTATTTGTTTAAGGACTTTTGCCTGATAGATATAATGATTAATAACATTGATGGCTGGATTTCTTTATTGGTGATTTTAGCAACATTTTTATTGCTTTACAAAACAAAAATTCCGGCTCCTATTATTGTTTTAACTTGCTTAATTATTGGCTGGATTATATAAAACAAAACCCTCGATAAACGAGGGTTTTGAGTTGTTGATTGTTGTAAGAGGTATTATAACTTGGTAAGTTTGTACATTGACGTAGCAAAGTTGACATTTACTTTATAGTCGCCACTTACTGTTGGTGCAGCCAAATCGCTTCCACCTTCTTTAAACATATCTTGCATAGGATTGTTAGAGCCATTATTAGCCCCAACGCCTCCATATTTAGCACTCCAACTTCCATTTACTGGTAATAAAAGGTAATTGCCATTTGCAGCATTAAGAGCAAGATTTGAAATTTCAAATTCGCAACTATTTAAACGAGTAAACTGTTGGCTTGGAACAGGTACAGGATTTGACCAAGATCCTGGCGTAGCACCGCCTACTATAAATAAATCTGTAGGTAGGGTAGGCCCTGTATAAGGGACAACAGTAAATTTACCTTGTTGAAAATCTACGGTTATCAGATATTTAGCGGTTGTTGCTGGTGCCAATAAATCGCCACCACCTTTTTTCAAAATATCGCCATTTACATTATTGGAATTATTGGAACCTGCAAATCCAAATTTTTCATCCCATCCACCATTAACTGCCAACAATAAATATGAGCCTCCTGAACTTAAATCAAATATTCCCATAAAAGTGGTTTCATCAATTCGTGTAAATTCCTGTGTAGGAGTTGGTACTGGATTATTCCAACCACCATTTGTAGCACCACCTACAATAAATAATTTTCCTGTAGTTGGTAATTCTACTTTAGGTGGTACCTTATAAGCTGTAGCAGTTAATTTTAAAACATTAGAAACCTTAATGTCATTGTTATTGACATATGATGAAGTTACCCTTACATCAATACCATAAGCTACATTAAATTTAAAGCCAAAACCTAAAAGTATATTATTCAGTTCGCTACCAATTAATGCTTTGCTTAAAGAGCCATATTGTACAATCTTTGCAGATTGTTTAAAGTTCCTGCCTGTAGAATCTATTTCAATTACATACATTTTATGTGCAGAGTCAGTTGATAACATCGGATCTGTCCAGGTTAATGTAGTAACAACTGTATTTGAATCTGTAGCAGTAGGTGCTATTGTAGTTTTTGATGCAGATAATACAGATGCTGTACTTTCTGCATAATTTGGTAATGCTCCTTCTTTTTTACATGCTATCAATAAAACAGACAGAGTAAAAATTGAAAGAAAAATTTTTGATAAATATTTCATAAATTATTTTTTATAGTTTTGTTAATGTAAATCTGCCGGCCTGAAAATCTACAACAATTTTATAGTCGCCACTTATTGCTGGTGCCTTTAAATCTCCTCCTCCTCTTTTAAAATCATCTGCATCCGGGTTGTTAGTATTATTTGCACCTAATCCTCCATATTTATCGCCCCAAGAGCCATTTACTGGCAATAATAAATATGATTTTCCTCCTATAATTTGTGTTGTTAATTCAAAAGTTGTAGGGGAAGTTTGTGTAAACTGTTGGCTTGGTACAGGTACCGGATTTGACCAACCGCCTGGAGATGCATCTCCTACTAAAAACAATTGCCCAGAGGCAGGAACTGCAATTTTTGGAGGCAATGGATATGCAGTTGCTGTATATGTTAATACATTTGAATACATTATTGCATTATTATTAACCAGATTAGATTTTATCCTGATTTCCAGTGTTTGAGCTGTTGTAGTATTGAATTTTAAAACATTCAATAAATAATCATTCATTTCTCCAACTTTTATAGTTCTGCTTAAAGTATAAGTTGGATCGGGTGTAATTACTTTTTTCTTACTGCTATTAAAGTTCTTGCCTGCAGAATCTATTTCAATAGCATATTGTACATTTTGAGAACTAGTTCCTGTTGTGAATTTATAATTTGGATTTGTCCAGGTTAAATTAAACAGTACTTCATCCTTGGTGGCATCGCTTAATGGTAAAACAGAGTTGTTTGCAAGGGTTGTTGTTAAAACTGGTGCTGTACCCCCTTCAAAATAATTTAAGTTTTCGTCTTTTTTACAGCCTTGTGCAATTGTTATAAGCAACAATATTACTAGGCTTAATTTATTTATATATTTCATATATTAATTTTTTTAAATGTGATTAATATCCTGCGTTTTGAGTCAGGTTTGAGTTGGCATTTATATCTGTAAGTGGTATAGGATATAGTTTTCTGTATGCAGCTACACTTGTACCATTTTTTACGCCTCCTTTCCAAGCCCACAAATAATCTGCTTCAACAAATTTGTTCATGCGAATTAAATCTGTTCTTCTATGCCCTTCCCAAAACAATTCTTTAGCTCTTTCTGTTAAAATAAAATCCAATGTCATTTTAATATCTCCATTGCTTGAGGAATTGCCATAAGCCCTTTCTCTTAATTTTTCCAAATATCCTTTGGCAATTGTTGCATCGCCAGCAGCCCCACTGCTTGCAATATTGGCTTCTGCATATATTAAATACATTTCTCCCAATCTAAATATAGGCATATCTACATCAGAGAATCTTCCATTTTTTCCATCTACACCTGCACTTGTTTTATTCCTATATTTAGTAACTGCGTATCCATCTGCAAAAGCAAAAAAGTCATTAATTTCTTTGCTTTGCCCATTAGTCCAAAACATAGCCCTTGCATCAGAGTTAAATGTTAAATCTCCATATAAATTAACAATTTCTGGCGTTGTTCTAAAGCCAGCCCAAGATGTATTGTCGTACATTCCAAACATAGAACCAGGTTGCATTGAGCCCCCAATTGCCCCATTTATCAAGGTAGTTGTACCGCCATAATTTTGTGTGAAATTACCATCGTAAGGAATTGTTAATATATTTTCTGTTGTATTTAAATAGTTATCTGCCAACATTAAATGCTGGTAATTTTGTATTAATGTATATCCTGCATCTATTACTCTTTTAGAATATTTAGCAGCATCTGCATATCTTTCTGTACCAGTATATACTTTAGCATTCAAATAAATTCTTGCCAATAAAGCCTGACAAGCCCCTCTGTCTGCTCTTCCATATTCATTTGCCCTATGAGCTACCATATCATTTTCTATAGCTAGTAATTCAGACTCGATATAATTAAATAGATTAGCCCTTGAAATTTGTTTAGGTTTTTCTGAACCAATTGAACTTGTTTCTGTAACAAAAGGAGGATTTCCAAATAAATCCATCATTACCCAATAATGGTATGCCCTTAAAAATCTTGCCTCTAACCTATATTTTGCAATTTTAGTAGCATCGGCTCCTGTAATTCCCCTTAAAGCTACTTTATCTGTTGTACTTTGACGAATAAATTCATTGGCAATATTTATACAATATAAACCTCTGTAATAACTTCCTCTTACAAAATCGTTGGTAGAAGTCCAGTTTAAATTATGAAAATCCTGAAGTCCTGGATCTCCTGTCCACCTTACAACAGCTTCGTCAGTAGGAAACTCTTGCAAATACCAAAGTTGTCTGAAAAAATCAGAAAACCCTGCATTGGTAATTTCTGGCACATCACTATTATCTGGCCCACCACTACCAGTTGTTGCATAGGCAGCATACACTTTTGCCATAGCTTTAGTATATCCATCGGTTGTAGCAAAAACCTTATCTGGTGTTAAGTCATTTGTTGGAAACAAATCCAACTTTTTTTGGCAAGAACCTAATGTTAAAATGCATATTGCAATTAAACTTAGGTTTTTTAAATTATTTTTCATATTTACAATTTTTTATTTTTTAGAAATCTAAGTTTACGCTTAATACAAATACTCGTGGACGTACAGAAATAGTATTATCTACACCACCAAAAACTTCAGGGTCTAATCCAGAATATTTAGTAATAACAAATACATTTTGAACATTTGCACCAACCCTTAAGTTAGTTGTATTACTGAAAACTTTACCAAAGCTGTATCCAAAGTTGATATTGTCCATTCTAATAAATGAAGCATTCTCAACATAATAATCTGAAAGCCTTGATTGCTCATTTGTATTTTTAAAATTTGTAGCTAAGACATTGGTTGATGTATTTGCTAAAAATCCAGAACCTGTATTTATTATTACACTTGGTAAATTTGCTGTTCTTGCATTACGTGCATTAAACATGTAATTTCCATAGCTTGCCCTCATTGTAAATCCTGCTGAGAATTTTTTGTAAGTAAAGCTTGGGCTGCATCCAAAAAACATTATTGGGTCAATTTGTTTATAACGATACTGGTCTTTATCTGTATTTATAGAGCCATCTCTATTAATATCTTCAACCAAGCCTTCTATTGGTTTTCCAGCTTTATCATAAATTTGTTTGTACACAAAAAAAGCTCCTCTTGTATAACCCGTACTATTAATGGCAACACGCGTATCAGCTACATCGCCTATACCTCCAATTTTATTTCCTGGGTTTGTAGAGTTTTCTGAAAGCTCTAAACGTGTAATAGTATTTTTATTATAGTTACCATTTAAAGATATATCAAGAGTCATATCTTTTTTACGAATAATACCAAGATTTAAAGTTAACTCAACGCCTTCATTTTTCATATCGCCAGCGTTAACAAATACCCTGCTTTGAAAATTGGCACCTCCTGGTAAATCTGTGTAGTTAAATAAGTCTTTTGTTTTTCTGTTATAGTATTCCAAAGTACCAGTAATTCTGTTTTTTGCAAATCCAAAGTCAACTGCAACATTCGTCATATTGGTTTGTTCCCATTTTCTATCAAAATATGCTGCTGGTGAAAGTGTGTTATAAAATATACCACCAAATTGATACATTGCTTGATTTGAGCCTACTGTATATCTAGGTAAATAATCATATAAACCTATGCCCTCTTGTTGACCAGTAATACCATATCCTACTCTAAGTTTCAATTCATCAATTCCTTTAGCATTTTTTAAGAAAGACTCGTCTTTAAGTCGCCATGCAGCAGCAAATGATGGGAAAGTACCCCAACGATATTTTTCAGCAAATTTTGAAGATGCATCTCTACGAACTGATGCTGTAAATAAATACTTGCCTTTATAGGAGTAGTTAAAACGACCATAATATGCAATCATAGTATTCTCTGGAATATTATATTCAAATTGATTATTCAAAATTTGTCTTCTTGTTCCATCATAAGTATACGTATATCTGTAAGGATTGGTTGTTTTAAAATTCTGATATGAATAACCAGCCATCAAATCAAACCTTCCAGCCTTGGTTTCTTTTACATAATTCAAGTAGAACTCCATTAATGTATTCAGCTTTCTTTCTTTATCAGTGTCTCTTAATCCACCTTTTTGTTTGCCAGTACTAGGATCAGTAAAATTCATATATTGGCTTCTTGCACTATCAGTTACTAAAACAGTTTCACTACCTTGCTGAGCATCATAGCCTAAATTTAAATTGGCTCTTAATTCTGGAAGAAAATGAAATTTATAATCGAATTGTATATTACCTATGCTTCTTTCTACATGGCTTCTTTTGTCGTACATTTTAAGTAAGCCCACTGGGTTTTGTGTTCCAAAAGGTTTATCTGTATTGTCCATCCATTCGCGATAGCCACCAAATCTTGGGCTATAAGAATATACAGGTTGTGTAGGGTCATATTCAGTTGCAGCACTTACAACACCACCATCAGCAAACTTGCTATTGGTTACTGCACCTTTTAAACTAACGTCAACACGTAAATGATCTGTAAAAAACTTAGGACTTAAATTAACAGATAATGTTGCACGTTTTAAATTGGTACCATTTAATATACCTTGTTGATTCAGGTATCCTAAACTGGCCCTGTATGGCATTTTTTTATGAGTACCACTTATGCCAATGGTATTATCAAATCCTAAAGCATCTCTGTAAATTTCTTTTTGCCAGTTTGTATTTGCAGTACCAAGTTTAGCAACATCACCAGCAGAACCATTTGCTTTAACATAAGCCCTGAACTGGTCTGCATTCATAACATCTAAATATTTTGAAGGCGTGTATAAACTTACTGTTGAGCTATATGAAAAAGCAGGCTTACCACTTTTGCCTTTTTTGGTTGTAATAATAATTACTCCATTACTTGCACGTGAACCGTAAATTGCAGCAGCTGATGCATCTTTTAATATTGTAAAACTTTCTACATCATTAGGATTTATTAAACTTAATGGACTTGGAGATCCTTTAATACCACCAGCACCCACAGGAACTCCATCAATAATTATTAATGGATCGTTAGCTTCAATAGATGCACCACCGCGAATTCTGATAACAGAACCACTACCAGGTGTACCATCATTTGCAACAATAGAAACGCCTGCAACCTTACCTGCAATCATTTGTTCTGCTGTAGTTAATGCTCCTTTTACAAAGTCTTTGCTGGTAACAGTAGCTACTGCACCTGTTAAGTCTTTCTTTTTGCTGGTACCGTAACCAATTACTACAACTTCACCCAAATCGTCTTTAGTAGCTTTTATCGAAACACTCATTGTGCCACTGGCTGGCACTTGCATTTCCACTGTACCAAAACCTACAGAAGAGAATTGCAAGGTTGCACCTGTTGCAACTTTTACAGAAAAACTTCCGTCGGTCTTTGTTGTGCCTAATGCCTTGCCTCCTTTTACTTTAATAGTTACATTGGCTACAGATGCACCATTGGCATCAGTAACTTTACCTGTAACTGTTTTGTCTTGGGCTATTGCCTGCATTGTAAATGCAAATACAGACAACACCATTGTAACTAGCAGTCGTTTTAAATTCATAGTTTTTATTTTGTTGTTATAGATAAGAAAATTATTAATTACTAATTATCAGTTTTTCTATTTGTTTTTTACCATTAAAATCAAGTTGCAAAAAGTATAGTCCTTTACCTATTGCAGCCTCATAAATACTATTACTTATATTTAATGAGTAGCTGCCTTTTGATTTATAACCACTAAAAACATTACTTACAACTTGGCCGTTAATATCAATTAATTTAATATCAACATTTCCATATTGTGGCAATTCATATTTTATTACACTATTTGCTGTTACAGGGTTTGGTGCAACAGTTAATTTTATTTTATTAATTACAGGATTTATATTGGTTGTTACACTAGTAGTATTATTAATACTCAAAACAGTATTTACATTGGTATTTGTATAAACATAATATTCGCCTGGCTGCAAATTCATGCCATAGGTAGAACCAGTTACATTTATTGTTGAGTTATTAAACAAATTATACCAGGTTCCCGTGCTTACAAAACTTACATTACTAAAAGTTGCTGTTGTGCCAAAATTGCCTACTACTACAATACGTGGAGTAGTTACACTTGTGCTACCTATTGTAATTCTTTTTATTGTACCTGTTAAATCTGTAGAAACTACTGCACTGTTAAACATTGCAGTAAAAGCAGGATGTGTTCTAAAACCTAATAATTTGCTATATACATTATACAAGTTTTTTCTGTTGGCATTACTTAAGTAATCCCACTTAACAGGCTTTTCTGCCAGCCTGCAATCATTATTTATTGTTAAATCGGTACAGGTATTTATAGAATAATGATAGCCCAACTCTCCCATTTGCCAAATCATTTTTGGCCCAGGAATCATAGTTAAAAAACTTGCTACCATCTCCAGTCTTTTTAAAGATGTAGCAGAATCTTTAATATTATAAGCCCCAGAACTGTTTCCATTTATTACATTATCATACATCAGTCTTTCTTCATCGTGGCTTTCTGCATAGCCTATCAAGTGTGGGTTTGTCCAACTACGTGCAGATGCAATTAAAGAATAACCAAAATCTGAATTGGCACTATTGCCTTTTGATGCTTCTCTGCAATTTCCATTGCCATTACCCCACAACAACATTCCATAATTTGATAGTTCTATCTCTTCACTATTATCTGCAAAGTGTTCCAATATGCAATAACTATTTGCAGAAACAGCCTGCATTTTATCATAGATCCTTTTCCAAATTGCTATTCTGCTTGCATCATAAGCACCCCAACTACTCACATCGTTTGATTGTTTTTGGGTAAAGCCTTTGCTTAAATCCCATCTAAATCCATCTACTTTAAAGTTGGTTAACCAATGTGTAAGCACTCTGTCAACCATATCTTTTGTTTGCTGGCTTTCGTGGTTAAAATCAAAGCCCACTCCAAAAGGATGCTTATCACTTTGATTGAACCAAGGATTTGAAGCATTTGGGCGATTGTTTACACCATCCCAATACATTTGAACCATTGGGCAACTGCCAAATGCATGGTTCATTGCAATGTCTAAAATTACAGCAATACCATTTTTATGACATTCATCTATAAATTGTTTAAAGGCTATTTCAGTTCCATAATATTTATCTAAAGCCATAAAAAAATTAGGGTTATAGCCCCAACTGCTGTTGCCTTCAAACTCCATTACAGGCATCAGTTCAATTGCATTTATGCCTAATGTTTTTAAATATCCCAAACTATCTTTTAATGTTTGAAAATTATGATTTGTTGTAAAATCCCTTATTAACAATTCATAAATCATCAGGTTCCTTTTATTAGGTCTGGTAAATGATGATGCATATTGCCAATTGTAAGCAGGTTTACCAGGTTGTATAACACTCACAATACCTACTCCCTTACCTGTTGGATAAGGTTTTAAATTAGGGTATGTTGATGAAGAAATATATTGGTCATTCCATGGGTCAAGCACTTTTTCACAATCATAATCAGAAACCCTTAAAGAGCCATCAATGATGTATTGAAAAGCATATTCATCGCCAGCAGTTAAGCCAGTAAGTTTTAGCCAAAAATATTTTCCATCAGATGTTTTATTCATTTGATGTTGCAAGTTCTCTGTCCAATTGTTAAAATCTCCAACTACCGAAACAGATTGTTTACCTAAAGCATAAATAACCAACGTGCAAACTGTTGGGTCAGATGCGTCGTAATAAATTCCATCTTTAAGAATACCAGTTGGTAATGGTGCAATATTTACAGTTGGTGCAACAAAAAATTTAACTGTGTCGTAGGTTGTTGTTGTGCCATTATTTGCTTCGCTAATTATAGTTTGAATGCCAGCATTGGCAATAGTTACAACAGTTGAAGCACTTGTTGTTGAAGGTGTAGTTGATGCTAAACTTCCATTAAAATAAATATTGATATTAGCTGTTTGATTGGCATTGGCATTGATAGTAACATTATCATTAACATTACGAATTACAGATTCAACACCTAAATTAAAAACTGGCTGACGCAATGGATTATCTATACGAGTATAAAAGCCATTGTCATAAACTGGCACATACATATCGCTTCCATCAAAGTTTCTCAAAACCTTGCTACCATTGCCACTTCTATATAAGATAGCAATCTTCACAATTTTTTCTGAAGCATTGGTGATATTGAAGAAATTCCTCAAGCCGCCATTAATGGTAAATTTCCATTTGTTTGTTCCAACACTTACTGCATTTGCCAAAGCATTGGTTGTTGCCCATGTAAAAGGCACACCTTTCCAGTCATTATTATTGGTACTTGAGGTTGTAATGCAACCAATATGAACATACACATCTGTAACAGGTGTATATCCTTTCAAGCCTTGATTACCTAGGGTTGCGTCGCAAGTTATTTCTACTATGGATGAGGTTTCTTGCATAAATTGAGGAGACCAGCTAAGTAACTGGGCCTTGCACATACACGCAAGTAACATGAAAAGTATTGTGCTACTTAGTTTCATTAGATTTGCAAACGTTTGAGTTATTATGTGTAAGTTTAACACATTAATAACACAAAGATGAACATTTGCAACATAACAACAAATTTTTTTTAACAAAATTTTATGAAATCTAAAAAGTCAGGTGACTTAAAACAAAAAGAGTCAGGCTTTATACCTGACCCTTTTTAGAAATATTAAGGAAATTATTTTACTTATTTTCCATTAATCCACTCAACTCCATTGCTCTTATCATTCTTGTCACTCCAATTCCTCCACCACTTCTTTCAAAAAAGTTTTGAGAAAGGAAGTCATTCAGCTCTGCCTCTACTTGTTCCTTTCCAAATAAGTCAAATAACTTTTGGGCATAATTGCCATTTTCTATTGTGTAAAAAGCTTGGCGTTGTTCCTCTGCATTGCTGCTTCTTTCTGCACTGCCAATGGTTTCCATGCCATGCAACAAAACATCAATTTTGTTTGATATTGTTTTATTGTCTTCATTTCTTTTCATATTCCAAAAAGGATTTGTTCTTTCAGGAAAATGGGTTAAGAAAAATACATCGCCATAATCTTTTGCAATTTGTAATTCATCTTCGCTTTCAATAATATCAACATCATACTTCAGGCTCATTTCTTCGTATTTGCCAGTTGCAAAAGAATTTTTGTCGCCAAATCCTAAAAATTCCAATAACTCTTTCTCAAGTTCCATTAGTTTGTCAATACCACCAGGCAATTCAAATTCAAACATTGGAAAAATCCTGTCGTGCCTGCCAGGTATAGGGTTCACTTCATCCCTGTAACTTGTAGATACACAGAAGAAGCCTGTTGCAGTTGGGTCTTTCAATAGTTCATACTCAAGCCACATTTGTCCTGTTTGTGGCAAAGGCAATAACTGCTTAGCAAATGTGTAGCTTGAAATTGAATGCGGATTTTCGCAAGCTGCCATAATGCTAATACGATTTTGCGTATGCACTTCGGTGAAACCTTTGTGCAAAAAAAAAGTTCTCATTTTGTTTACTACAAAAGAGAACTTTTTGGGAGAAATAACAGGAATAAAAGCGTCCTGATTTTTCTGATAGACTGCATTTAAGCCGTCAATTGAGGGTGGATACATTGCTGTGGTCATAAAATAAATTTTGGCAAAAATAATTGTGTAAGCATTTGTTATATGCTGTTAACAATTAGATAACTTTAAATTAACATTAGCGTTAAAATATCATAACCCTACCCACTAATAAACTCTTTGCCCACCACATAATTTGGTGCTTGTTTGGTAATATTCACACCGTGTGGATGGCTTTCCTTTAAGCTTGCACTTGATATTTGTATAAATTGAGATTGCTGCTGTAATGTAGGAATATCAATCGTTCCACAATATCCCATTCCTTGCCTCAAGCCACCAATCATCTGAAAAATAGTTTCACCAACCTTGCCTCTGTATGGTATCCTTCCTTCCACACCTTCTGGCACAAACTTATTTGCCTTCTCTTGAAAATACCTGTCACCACTACCCTGACTCATAGCACCAACACTACCCATTCCTCTATATACTTTATACTGCCTTCCTTCATACAACTCAACCTCACCTGGACTTTCCTCACAACCTGCAAACACACTGCCCAGCATCACAACATTTGCACCAGCAGCAATAGCTTTAACAATATCACCACTAAACTTAATGCCACCATCAGCAATTATAGGAACACCATAATCCTTTGCAGCCTCACTGCAATCCATAATGGCAGTAATCTGTGGCACACCAATGCCAGCAACCACACGTGTTGTGCATATAGAACCTGGACCAATACCAACCTTCACAGCATCTGCACCAGCTTCTATCAAAGCTTTTGTACCCTTTGCTGTTGCTACATTTCCAGCAATCACGTTCAGGTTTGGATAAGTTTGCTTAATCAATTTTATAGCATCTAAAACACCTTTCGAATGT
This sequence comes from uncultured Chitinophagaceae bacterium, assembly GCA_964477265.1. Taxonomy (GTDB): domain Bacteria; phylum Bacteroidota; class Bacteroidia; order Chitinophagales; family Chitinophagaceae; genus CAIVPM01. The sequence continues at coordinate 111,050 of CAYZDJ010000003.1, read as the reverse complement.
CCGTGTGCTGTATCAAGTGCAACAACATCAACTTCTGCAGCAACCAATTTTTCAAGACGTTGCATCATATCTTTTGTAACGCCAATTGCAGCACCAGCAAGCAACCTGCCACTTGCATCAGTTACTGCCCTTGGATATTGACGAGTCTTTTCAAGGTCTTTTAATGTAACCAAACCCTTTAAATTTTGTTCCTTATCAACAATAGGCAAACGTTTTACTTTATGCTTAATCAAAATCTGCCTTGCCTCGTCAAGTGTAACGTCAGTAGCTGTTACAAGGTTTTCAAAAGGTGTCATAATCTCAGAAACCTTTTTATTTTTATCACTTTCAAATCGAATATCACGCGTTGTAATCAACCCAATTAATTTACCACTTTGCGTTATAGGAATAGATGAAATACCATACTCAACCATCAACGCATCAGCCTCATAAATATAGTTATCCAACGACAAATGAAATGGGTCGTGAATCATCACATTTCGTGCAAGTTTCACCTTTTTCACTTCCTGTGCCTGTGCATCAATGCTCATATTTTTATGCAAAATCCCAATGCCACCATCGCCAGCAAGTGCAATAGCCATACGGGCTTCAGTCACTGTATCCATCGCAGCACTCATCACAGGAATATTGAGTTTTATATTCTTTGTAAGCTGTGTTGTCACATCCACCTGATTAGGTAAAATCTCTGTATAGTCAGGCACCAGCAACACATCATCAAATGTTAAAGCCTGTTGCAAAATCTTTTTCATAAACTTATTATTTATTCTTTCACTAAGAGATAAGAAGTAAAAGAGAGAACGAGTTTTTGTTTTCTTTTTATCTCATTTACTCTTTATCTCTTAGCGAAATTTTTTTGAAACATCATCGTTCATCTTACTATTAAACTTCAGTCCCCTGCTTTTCGTTACAAGTCCTCGCTACACTACGTTTCGCTGTGGGCTTTCCACTTCAATCAGGGTTAGACCCATCAATTGTAATTCTATTCAACACCATTCGTAGCGTCCTTTGCTTTCGTTGCATCGTTGCGTGAAAAACATCGTACATCACACATCGTAAATCGTACATAACCCTTATTCCCACTCAATTGTAGCAGGTGGTTTATTACTTATATCATACACCACCCTGTTAATATTTTTCACTTCATTTATAATCCTTGTAGAAACCAATTCCAAAAAACTAAATGGCAAATGAGAAAAGCTTGCTGTCATAAAATCTGTTGTATCAACACATCTTATGGCAACTGTAAATTCATACGTTCTTTCATCGCCCATTACCCCAACAGTTTTTACAGGAAGCAACACCACAAAGGCTTGTGAGCTTTTGTAGTAATAATTATGCTTAATCAATTCTGTAATAAAAATATTATCTGCCTGTTGCAAAATATTTATTTTTTCTTGTGTAATATCCCCCAAAATTCTTACAGCCAATCCAGGTCCAGGAAAAGGATGACGATACACTAAAGCCTTATCAATGCCCAGTTCCAATCCAATCTTTCTCACTTCATCTTTAAACAAATCCCTTAATGGTTCAACCAGTTCAAACTTTAAATTCTTTGGCAAACCACCAACATTATGATGTGTTTTTATAGTAACACTATTTCCATTGTGAGAAGAAGATTCAATAACATCAGGATAAATAGTGCCTTGTGCCAGATACTTGATACCATTCAGTTTGGCAGCTTCTTTACTGAATACATCAATAAACATTTTGCCAATAATTTTCCTTTTCTCTTCTGGATTTGAAACGCCTTTCAATGCTTTTAAAAATTGTTGCGAAGCATCTGCATAAACAATATTTAACTTGAAAAGTTTGCCATAAACTTTTAAAACATTCTCTGCTTCATTCAACCTTAACAAACCATTGTTCACAAAAATGCAAGTAAGGTTTTTGCCAATCGCTTTGTGTAAAAGGATTGCAGCAACTGTGCTATCAACGCCACCACTCAAACCAATCACAACTTTTTCTTTGCCAACTTGTTTTTTTAGTGCTTCAATTTTTGCAGCAACATTGTTCTTTATCGTCCAGTCTTTTTTGGCTTTGCAAATGTTGAACAAAAAGTTTTTGAGTATTTTATTTCCTTCCTGTGAGTGCGAAACTTCAGGGTGAAATTGTAAAGCATACACATTGGCTTTCTCATTTTGCATTGCTGCAATGCAACTATCACTTGTTGCAATAGCTTCAAAATTTTTGGGTAAAACTTTTACTTCATCAAAGTGGCTCATCCAAACTGTTGACGAAGTTTTTACCTTAGAAAACAACTTAGAATCCGTTTGTGTGATATCTAATTTAGCCTTTCCATATTCACCGCTGTTTCCTTTAGAAACCTTACCACCAAACAGTTTGGCAATAAGTTGCATTCCATAACACACACCCAAAACAGGAATATTCAACTCAAATATTTTCTTATCAATCAGCACAGCATCTTTTGCATTCACACTTTTAGGTCCACCAGAAAGTATAATGCCAATTGGATTATGTTCGACAATTTTTTCAACAGAAATATTGTTTGGATATATTTCAGCATATACACCTAAGTCCCTTACACGCCTTGCTATAAGCTGTGTGTATTGACTTCCAAAATCTAATATGATAATTTTTTGCATTGTCGTTTTTTGTTTCGCTAAGAGATAAAGAGTAAACGAGATAAGAAGAAATATTACAACCAATCTTTTTCTTCTTTACCCTTTATTTCTTGGCGAAATATTCTTAGTAAATCTCATTGTTAAAAACTCTCTTAAATCCATTTTTCAACAAACTCTCATTAAAGTTCACCAATATTCCATCTTTCAAATTCATTAACTTCAAATAAGTCATTACTTGTTTGTAATGCACATCTTCCAATTCTTTTACTGATTTCAATTCAATAATAACTTTATCTTCAACTAATAAGTCCAATCTAAATGCTTTATCAAACTTTAACTCTTCATAAAAAATTGGAACATCTTTTTGTCTCTCTACTTTTAGTTTACATTTTTCCGTAAGCTCATAATATGCAATTTCTTCATAGACACTTTCAAACAAACCAGGTCCAAGCTTGCTATGAATTTTAATAAATGTGTTTAAGATAATTCCTGTTAATTGATTTGTTTGCATAAAAATAATTTTAACCCTTTATCTCTTTTTCTTCTTATCTCTTAACGAAACTTTCCAATATCTTTTCTATAATACATTCCTTCGAACTCAATGTTGTCAATAGTTTCATAACATTTTGCAATTGCCTCATCTAAACTATTTGCATTACAAACAACATTCAAAACCCTACCACCACTTGTATAAAATTTATCATTAACTTTCTTAGCACCAGCTATTACGACATTTTCTTTCACTAGCTCGATTCCATTAATTGCTTTGTTTGTTTCATACTCGTTTGGATAACCTTTGCTTGCAACAACAACACAGCAACAACTTTCATTTTTCCATTGTAGGTTCAATTCCTTTCCATCAATAGCATCATCAATAACCTCAATAAAATTTGATTGCATTAAAGGTAAAACTGTTTGTGTTTCAGGGTCACCCATTCTCAAATTATACTCTAATAAATAACACTTATTATTCATAACCATCAATCCAAAAAAGATAACACCAGCAAACTGTAAACTTTCTGCCAGTAAGCCTTTCAGCGTTGGTTGCAAAATATTTTTATTAAAGTCCTGTTCAATTTCTTTTGAATATAAAGGATGTGGTGCAATAGCACCCATTCCACCAGTATTCAAACCCTTATCGCCATCAAATATTTTTTTATGGTCTTTGGCAGAGATAAATGGATAAATATTTTTGCCATTAAAAACAGACAAAACTGATACTTCAAATCCATTTAAAAACTCTTCAATCACAACTTCATTGCCAGCATCACCAAAAACTTTCTCATCCAAAATTTGATGAATAGTTGTTATTGCTTCTTCTTTTGTTTGGGCAATAATAACACCTTTACCTGCTGCTAATCCTGTTGCTTTAATAACGATAGGAAACTGTTGTGATGTAATAAAATCAATAGCTTCAATAGAATTAGTAAATGATTTATGAATAGCAGTTCTTACACCATATTTATTCATAAACTGCTTGGCAAATGCTTTATTACCTTCCAGCATTGCAGCAGTTTGATGTGGTCCAAAAATCTTTAGACCATTATTTTTAAACCTATCAACAACACCATCAACCAATAATGCTTCACTACCAACAATAGTTATGTCAATGTTGTTATTCTTTGCGAACTCAACAATATCAATAGTTGCATTCAAATTTATATTTGTTCCAATTTCTTCTGTTCCACCATTTCCTTTTGCAAAAAATAATTCTGCATTGGCATTATCTTGCTTAATCTTCAAGCCAATTGCGTGTTCCCTGCCACCATTTCCTATAATTAAAATCTTCATCAATTAATGTTTAAAATGTCTCACACCAGTAAATATCATTGCAATGTTGTGTTCATTGGCAGCAGCAATTACTTCTTCATCTTTAATGCTTCCACCAGTTTGAACAATAGTTGTAATGCCATATTTTGCTGCTAAATCAACAGTATCTCTCATTGGAAAAAAGGCATCACTAACAAGCACTGCACCTTTTGCCAAATCACCAGCTTGTTCCAAAGCAATTTTTGCACTGCCAACTCTATTCATTTGTCCAGCACCCACACCCAAAGTCATTTTATTATTGCCAACAACAATAGCATTCGACTTAACGTGCTTCACAACTTTCCATAAAAAGTTAGCAGCTTCAATGGCTTCAATCGTGGGCTGTAATTGTGTTACAACCTTGCAATCTTTTATGTTCACTTGCTCATTATCTGCTTGCTGAACCAACAAACCACCAGCAACATTTGACACCATCAACTTGCCTTTTGCTGCATTATTTTCTAATTGAAGCAAACGAATATTTTTCTTCTTAGTCAACAATTCAAACGCTTCATAGCTATAACTTGGTGCAATTATTATTTCTAAAAAGATATTGCTTAACAACTCTGCTGTTGGCAAATCAATCTCAGCATTGATGGCAACAATGCCACCAAAAATTGATGTGCTGTCAGCATTATAACAATTGGTAAATGCTTCCAAAACATTTGCCCCAATGCCCACACCACAAGGGTTTGAGTGCTTTATGGCTACTGCACAAATTTCGTTGTTAAACTCATTTACAATTTGTATCGCAGCATTTGCATCCTGAATATTATTATAAGATAATTCCTTTCCGTGCAACTGTTTTGCATTGGTAATTGAATATTCATTCACAATTGGGCTTTTATAAAATGCAGCTTGCTGATGTGGGTTTTCACCATAACGTAAATCTTGTTGCTTCTCAAAAGTTAGCGTTAATTTCTCTGGAAATATTTCTTCTGTTAAATAACTTGCTATTAAGGCATCATAACTTGCAGTATGTCGAAACACTTTGGCAGCAAGGCTTTTGCGTTGTTCGTGAGTTAATTCATTCTTCTTCCAAAGTTCAATAGTTGGCAAATAATCATTGGCATCACAAAGCACAACAACATCTTCAAAATTCTTTGCAGCACTACGCAACATTGATGGTCCACCAATATCAATATTTTCTATGCACTCTTCAAAACTTACATTTTGCTTTGATATAGTTTGCTTGAAAGGATACAAATTCACCACCACAAAATCTATCCTTTCAATATTGTTTTCCTTCATTTGTTGTTGATGGCTTGCTTCATTTGATTTGCCTAACAACCCACCGTGAACTTTTGGATGAAGCGTTTTAACACGACCATCAAGTATCTCTGGAAAACCTGTTATTTCAGAAATGTTTTTTACTGGCAAACCTGCATCAGCAATGGCTTTTTGCGTGCCACCAGTAGAAATTAATTCAACACCATTTTTGTGCAATTCGGTTGCTAATTCAATTAAGTTTGTTTTGTCTGAAACGCTTATTAATGCTCTCATTTATTTAAAAAATATTTTATTAGTTGAATAACTTTGACAGTGTTTCAACATACAATTCGTGTTCTATATTATGAACCTTAGCCATTATATTTTCTAATGATTCATCTAAATTTTCTATGGTAATTTTTTCCTGTGCAATTATTTCACCAGTGTCCATTCCTTCATCAACATAATGTATGGTTACGCCCAGTTCATTATCATTATTATCCAATGCTTGTTGCACTGCATTCAAGCCTTTATATTTTGGCAAAAGCGATGGATGAATATTTACAATTTTCTTTGGAAACGCTTGTATCAACACAGTTCCAACCAAACGCATATAGCCAGCCAATGCAATAAATTCTATGTTATGTTCTGCTAATATTTTTAAAATTTCAGTTTCAAAAGCAACTTTATCTACAAAGGTTTTTGGTTTGAATACCTGATAATAAATGTTTTCTTTCTCTGCCCTTTTTATAACAAAAGCATTGGCATTGTCTGTAATAATAACAGCAACATTTGCATTAATAATGCCTTGCGTGCAGGCATCAATAATCGCCTGTGCATTACTGCCATTACCACTCGCGAAAATTGCTATTTGTTTTTTCATTTTTATTTTCACGCAACGAAGCAAAGAATGCAACGAACGCAACGATTTACTTTACTTTATCTCTATAACACCAGTGTTTGTAATACTTCCAATAACCTGTGCCTGATGAAATTCATTTAAAATATGCAATGATTGTTCAACATCTTTTTTATCAATCACAACCATAAAACCAACACCCATATTAAACACATTAAACATTTCGTGTTCATTTACATTGCCATAATGCTGCAAGAATTTGAATAAATTATTTTGTGGCAATGATGATTTATTGAACGATGCACCAAGCTGTTTATTGATAAACATCCTTGGAACATTTTCATAAAACCCACCACCAGTAATATGACACATTCCTTTAACAGCAATGGTTTCAAGCAATTTTAAAACTGCTTTTACATAAATAGTTGTTGGGTTTAATAAAGCTTCGCCAAGTGTATTTGTAAAATATTCATCATACACTTTGTTCAAATCAAGTTTGTTATCAGCAATAATTTTTCTTACCAATGAAAAACCATTACTATGAACACCACTACTATTTAAACCAATAATAATATCACCTTCACTAATATTTTCACCTGTAATCAATTTTGATTTTTCAACAGCACCTACACAAAACCCAGCAATATCATATTCGCCATCGTTATACATACTTGGCATTTCAGCAGTTTCACCACCAATCAACGCACAGTTGCTTTGCACACAACCATCAGCAACGCCTTTTACAATCTGCTCAATTTGCTTTGGGTGATTTTTTCCAACAGCCAAATAATCCAGAAAATACAATGGTGCTGCACCTTGCACAACAACATCATTTACACACATTGCTACACAATCAATTCCAATGGTGTCGTGTTTATCCAACTCAAAAGCTAACTTTAATTTAGTGCCAACACCATCTGTCCCACTCACTAAAACAGGCTCTTTGTAGTTTAGAGAAGATAAATCAAAATTGCCACCAAACGCACCAATGCTGCCCATTACACCAGCACGAAACGTGCGTTGTGTATGCTTTTTAATCAACTCAACAGATTCATAACCTGCCTCTAAATCCACCCCTGATTGTTTATATAATTCTGACATTTTATATTATTTTTTTTCACGCAACGAAGCAAAGTTTGCAACGATAGCAACGCTTAATATTTTACTACTTTGCGTTCGTGGCTTTCGTTGCCTCGTGGCGTGAGAACTAACATTTTTCCTGAAACACCAGTTTGCTATCAAATAATTGTGTTGGATATTTTCCTGTAAAACACGCCACACACTGACCTTTCAGCTCACCATCATAATTCCTGTTGATAGCTTTTATCATACTCTCAACACTCAAAAAAGCAAGGCTGTCCACATTCATATATTCCCTCATTTCCTCAACACTCATATTGGCTGCAAGCAACTCTTCTTTTGTTGAAGTATCAATGCCATAAAAGCAAGGATTTTTGATAGGTGGTGCAGCACTTCTAAAATGAACTTCCTTAGCACCAGCTTGTCTCAACAGCTTCACAATTTTTTTGCTTGTTGTGCCACGAACAATAGAATCATCAACAACCACAACTCGCTTTCCTTCTATGATATGCCTGACTACACTGAGTTTCAGGCGAACTGCCTGGTCTCTCAACTCTTGTGTTGGCTGTATAAAGGAACGACCAATATACCTGTTTTTAATCAAGCCACGTTCAACAGGCAAGCCACTTTTTCTACCCATTCCCATTGCCACTAAACTTCCACTTTCAGGCACACCAATAATCACATCAGCTTCCACAGGTGCATCCATCCAAAGTTGCTCACCCATCCTTCTGCGTGCTGTGTAAACACTCACATCATCAATCACACTATTGGGTTGTGCAAAATATAAATATTCCATAGAACACTTTGCTGGCTTGGGTTCTGCAAAATATTCACTCTGCAAGCCATTGGCAGAAATTTCAACAATTTCACCAGGATGTATATCTCTGACAAAGCTTGCACCTACTACATCAAAAGCACAAGTTTCACTTGCAACAACATAACTTCCATTCTCTAATTGCCCTAATGAAAGTGGCCTGAAACCTTGCTCATCAACCACTGCATACAAAGCTTTTTGCGTAAGAATAACCAAAGAAAATGCACCAACAATTTGCTTGATAGCATCCTTTATTTGCAATAAATCTGTTGCTTCTTTACTGTGGCGAATAAGGTGTGCAATAACTTCTGTGTCGCTTGTTGATTGAAATATTGAACCTTTATTTTCCAATGAAACCCTTAACTGGTCTGCATTTACAAGATTCCCATTATGTGCCACAGCAAAATAACCCTCGTTGCTATGGATTAAAAATGGTTGCACATTCACAAATAAATTTCCACCACTTGTTGAGTATCGAACGTGACCAATCGCATTGATTGAACCAACGCTTAATTGCTGAATAATGCTTGAATTGAAAGCATCTGTAACTAAACCCAAAGCCCTGTGTCCCCACAACTTTTTATCATTGCCCACAATAATTCCTGCACCTTCCTGCCCACGATGTTGTAAGGCATTCAAGCCATAGTAGGTAAAGGTTGCAGCGTCTTGATGATTGTAAACACCAAACACACCACACTCTTCTTTTAATGTATCGCTATGTAAAAAGTCTTTTATCATTTTATTTTTGTTTCACGCAAAGCAACTAAGATTACTAAGCTACAAAGTCTTTGTGTCATTGTTTGCTTTGTCTCTTTGTGTGAAATTCGCTTTTATAAAAAATAATCAACACCTTTTTTAAAAATGTTGTGATAACCAATGTCAGGAATATTTTTAAATCTTCCTTGTTTATACCTTTCTGGATGTGCCATTCTTCCAAATATTTTTCCATCTTCACTTAGCAAACCCTCAACAGCAGCGAGGCTTCCATTGGGATTGTATGGAAAAATATTTGTTGCGTTCCCACTTAAATCTACATACTGTGTTGCTACCTGATTTTGTTGAATGAGTTGTTGCAATGTTTCATCATCAGCATAAAATTTTCCTTCACCGTGAGACACAGGAACAGTAAAAATTTTATCTTTCATTCCCTGCAACCAAGGGCTATTATCATTCACAACTTTTATATCAATCATTTGGGAAACGTGCCTTCCAATATCGTTGAAAGTCAATGTTGGCGATAGGTTTGTAAGGGTTTGAATTTTGCCATAAGGCAATAAACCACTTTTTATCAATGCCTGAAAGCCATTGCATATTCCTAAAACCAACCCACCTTTTTCTAATAAACTATGCACAGCATCGGCAATGTATTTATTCTTCAAAACATTTACAATATACTTTGCACTGCCATCAGGTTCATCACCTGCACTAAAGCCACCACTGAACATTAATATCTGTGATTGCTGCATTGCTGCAACAATTTTTTCAATGGATTGCTCAATCAATTTTTCATTGAGCGTATTGAAATTAATTGTCTCAACAATTGCACCTTCAGTTTCAAATGAGTGCTTTGTTTCAAACTCACAGTTTGTTCCATTGAACACAGGCATCAAAACCCTTGGCTTACCAAATCCAATATTGGCAATGGTTTTAGAAGAAACATTTATTGAAGGAATCGAAATATTTTCCTCGCTTTGTTTTGTTTTTGTTGGAAATAAATTTTCAAATGTGTTAGTCCAATACTGTATTGCTTCATCAATTTCTACAATAACATTATTCAAATTTATTTGAGAAGAGTTATTTGTTTTCCCTAATAAAACAAACTCATCACTTAAATCATCATTGCTTTCAAACACAATGCTGCCAAGCATTACATCAAATAAATCTTGTGTCGTATTAATACCTATGCCAACTTTATTTCCAAAACTCATTTGAGCAATTGCTGTTGCTATCCCACCATCTTTAATATGTTTCGCTGCAACAATTTTTTTATCTTTAATGAGTTGATGTATTCTATTCCATTTCTGTTTTAATAAACCCCAATTTGGAATTTGCTTTTCATCTGCTTCAACTTTATATAAATAAATATTGGTATTAGTATTTTTAAACTCTGACGAAATAATATTTTCACTTTGCTCAGTTGCAATGGCAAAGCTTACAAAAGTTGGTGGCACATTCAATTCATTAAAACTTCCACTCATACTATCCTTTCCACCAATTGCTGCAATACCAAGCTGACATTGGGTTTCAAAAGCTCCAAACAAGCAAGACAAAGGCTTGCCCCATTTAGTTGCATCTTCTTTTAATCGCTCAAAATATTCCTGAAAAGTGAGATAACATTTTGAATAATCAACACCAGCAGCAACCAATTTACTAACAGATTCTATGATAGCATACATTGCACCAATGTAAGTATTGGCAGTTGTAAATTCTGGATGATAGCCCCAAGCAGCAAGGCTTACAACGTTTGTAGTATAACTATTATCACAAATAAAATGTGCTGAAACATCATTTGGTGTTAATTGATATTTTCCACCAAAAGGCATCAAGCAAGTTGTACCTAATACAGTGCTATCAAAGTGTTCAACCATTCCTTTTTGAGAAGCAACTTGTTTTGATGAAAGTATTTTTAAGAAATTTTCTTTGGTTAATTCTATTGAATTATTTAGTGATTTTTTTGCAAGATTGATACTTGCATTAGCTTTTTTTGATGCACCGTTTGTGTTTAAAAAATCACGTTTCAAACTCACAATTTCTTCATCATTCCACTTCATTCTTAACACACCTTCATTAGTTACAACTGCAATGGGCGTGGCTAAAACATTTTCCTGTAAAGCCTTATCAATAAAGAGTTCTACGTTTTCCTTTGCAATTACAACAGCCATCCTTTCCTGCGATTCACTCAATGCAATTTCAGTTCCATTCAAGCCTTCATATTTCAAAGGAACTTTGTTTAAATCAATACTGATGCTGTCAGCAATTTCACCAATAGCCACACACACTCCACCTGCACCAAAGTCATTACATTTCTTAATCAATTTTGTAACATCTGACTTTCTGAAAAGCGTTTGAATTTTTCTTTCGGTGAGTGCATTTCCTTTTTGAACTTCTGCCTGCATTGTAGTTAATGAAATTTCGTTGTGCTGCTTTGAAGAACCACTTGCACCACCAATTCCATCACGACCTGTATTACCACCCAACAACAAAACAACATCACCTTCTTCAGGGTCTTGCTCAATAACATTTTCTTTATTAACTGCTGCCACAACAAAGCCACATTCAAAACGCTTTGCCCTGTACCCATCATCATAAATTTCGCTAACCAAACTTGTTGCTAAACCAATTTGATTTCCATAAGAACTATATCCTAATGCAGCTTCTTTACTAATTTTATGTTGAGGTAGTTTTCCTGAAAGCGTTGCTGTTATTGGTTCTAAAGGATTTGCTGCACCACTTAAACGCATTGCCTGATATACATAAGAACGACCACTTAACGGATCTCTTATTGCACCACCAATACAAGTAGCTGCACCACCATAAGGCTCTATTTCTGTTGGATGATTATGCGTTTCATTTTTAAAAAGTAATAACCATTTTTCTATTTTACCTTTTACATCAATATCAATTTCTATAGTCGCAGCATTATTTTCTTTTGATTGATGCCAGTCTTTTAAATAACCTTTTTTATATAAATATTTTGCAGGTAAAGTTCCCAAATCCATTAAGGTTCTGGGTTTGTGTTCTCTACCTAATTCTTTTTTACAGTCTAAATATTTTTGAAGTGTTGCTTCGATTTCATTTTTATAAGCACCTTCAATACTAATGTTTTCAAGCTCTGTAAGGAAAGTAGTATGCCTACAATGATCACTCCAATAAGTGTCCAATGCTTTAATTTCTGTTTCAGTTGGATTCCTTTTTTCTTCAATAAAATATTGCTGGATACATTTTAAATCTTCAATATCTATTGATAAATTCTGCTCTTTTAAAAATTGCTGTAATCCTTGTATATTAAGGCTTGTAAAGTTTTCAAATGTCTTTACTTTTTCAGCTTTTGATAAGTTTGGTTTCTCTAATTGATTAAGGTTTTTCTCCCTGCTATCAACTGGATTTATTAAATATGTTTTGAGTTTTTGCAAATCATTTTCATCAATATTATCAATACCAATTACCTGAGAAGTTTGAATAAAAATATTGTTGTGATGAAAAAGAAGCTGGCAACATTGCATTGCAGCATCTGCTCTCATATCATATTGACCAGGTAAATATTCAATGGCAAAAGTTTGCTGATGTTGTGGTAAGGTTGTATAATAATTTTCTGTAACAACATCGCAGAACACACTGTTTACAGCAGTTTCAAGTTCTTGTTGCTCTATACTAAAAATGTCGTAAGTAGTGTAAACTTTTGCAGCAGCATTTATTTGCAATTGTTGTAATTGCTTTTGAAGTTGATTGGTTTTATTGTCAAAACCTGTTTTTTGTGATATGTAAATTCGAGTGTTCAATTTTTTATTTTTTTGCTCGCAGAAAACACAGATAACGCAGAAATTTTATTTAGTCTATTTTATTCCTAATCTATCTGCCAATGCCTGATATGTTTCTTTCAATGGTGCTATATCCCTTCTGAAAACATCCTTGTCAAACTTTTGCTTTGTGTTCATATCCCAAAGCCTGCAAGTGTCTGGACTAATTTCATCTGCCAAAAGAATTTGCCCTTCAGCAGTTCTGCCAAACTCTAATTTAAAATCTATCAAGTCAATATTAAACTTTGCAAAGTACTCTTTCAGCACATCATTTATCTGCAAAGCCTTTATCTTAATCACTTTCAAATCCACTAATGACGCTATTTCCATCACTTCAACGTGGTCATCATTTAACATTGGGTCGCCTAAGGCATCATTCTTAAAACACAATTCTATGATAGGCTTTTTCATCACATAACCTTCCTCTTTGCCCAGGCGTTTACTTAAAGTTCCTGCCACAACATTTCTCACAATCACTTCTAATGGAATGATGGTAACTGCTGTAACCAACTGTTCAGTGTCAGAAATCTTTTCAATAAAATGACTTTGAATATTTTTTTCTGCAAGCATTGTAAAAAAGAAACTGCTGAACAAATTATTCAATATTCCCTTGCCTTCAATGGTATCTTTCTTCTCTCCATTAAATGCTGTTGCAGAATTTTTATATTCAATACGCAATACATTTTCTGTATCGGTTGAATAAACTTTTTTTGCTTTTCCTTCGTAAAGTAGATTCATATAGTAAATTTTTCACGCAACGAAACAAAGACAGCAACGAACGCTACGTTATTATTATTTATAAATTTATTAGCTTGTCAACTTCTATCAAACATTCATCTACACTGCTTCCTATCACATTTATATGTCCCATTTTCCTGTCAACCTTTGCTTCTGTTTTGCCATATAAATGCAGCTTGTTTTTACCCATATTTTCCCTTTTCATTAACTCAACATCTTGTCCCAAAATATTAAGCATCACAACTGGTGTAAATAATTTTGTATTGCCTAAAGGCAAATTGCAAACAGCCCTTATGTGTTGCTCAAACTGGCTTGTTGCACAGGCATTCAATGTATAGTGACCTGAATTGTGTGGGCGAGGTGCCAACTCATTTACGACAACATCATCACCACAAACAAACATTTCAATTGCTAATGTACCAACCAAGTTTAAGTATTTTGCCAACTGCATTGCAATGGCATTTGCTTTTTCTTCTACAATATTTGAAACCCTTGCTGGCATAATACTTTGGTGCAGTATCTGGTTTTTATGAATATTCTCTGCTACAGGAAAACAAACAGTTTCTTCACTTGCATTTCTACACACAATTACAGAAACTTCTTTATCAAATGCTATAAAATCCTCTGCAACATATTCAATGTTTTCATTGTATTTATTACCAGCAAAATCATTTAACTGCTCTGCATTTTTTATAACATATTGCCCTTTGCCATCATAGCCACCTTGTGCAGTTTTAATGATTATATTCCTAACATTAGTTTTATAATCATCAATAAAAACTTTCAATTCATTTTTATTGATAATGGTTTTATAAGGAACAGTTTTTAAACCTGCATCGTTAATAGTTTGCTTTTCTATAACCCTGTTTTGCGTTATCCTTAACAACTCACTTGTTTGTGGAAGCTTTGCAGACAAAGCATTTGCAACATTTAGGTTCACATTCTCAAATTCATAAGTAATCACATCGCAACTATTCAATAACTCTTTTGCTGCATCAACATCATCAAAGGCTGCAACAATTTGCTTATCTGCCACAGCAGCACAAGGACAATTTGGTGTAGGGTCGAGCACAACAATATTGTAGCCCATTGTTCGTGCAGCTAATGCCATCATTCTTCCTAATTGACCACCACCTAATATGCCTATTGTATTAATCATTTTATTTTCACGCAACGATGCAAAGAATGCAACGAACGCTACGTGGTTATTATATTTTAATCAACTATTTAAAATAAAAAAGACAGGCACACACCTGTCTTTTACTAATTATTTAATTGTTTATTGCTCTCCAAAGCTTCGTGCTCTAACTGCAACTTATAAGCACTTAATTTTTCCTGCAACATTTTATTTTCCTGCTGCGTTGCCAAAATTTGTATTGCCAGCAAAGCAGCGTTTTTGGCACCAGCCACACCAATGGCAACTGTTGCCACAGGCACTCCTGCTGGCATTTGCACAATGCTTAGCAAACTATCTAAGCCATTTAAACTTTTTGATTGAACAGGAACACCAATTACTGGTAAAATTGTTTTCGATGCT
Source organism: uncultured Chitinophagaceae bacterium (assembly GCA_964477265.1). Lineage (GTDB taxonomy): Bacteria > Bacteroidota > Bacteroidia > Chitinophagales > Chitinophagaceae > CAIVPM01. The sequence continues at coordinate 95,902 of CAYZDJ010000003.1, read as the reverse complement.
ATCATTCCTGGTAAATGAGCTGCTCCACCTGCTGCTGCTATAATAACCTTGAAACCCTTTGCTACAGCATCTTCTGCATATTTAAACATTGTATCTGGGGTGCGATGTGCAGAAACCACCTGCTTGTCATAAGCTACTTGAAAACTATCCAACACAGCACAACATTCCTTCATTGTTTCGTAGTCTGAAATGCTGCCCATTATAACGCCAATTTGTGTCATAGCTTTGAGGGTGCAAATGTATAGAAGTTGCTTTTTAGTAATACTGCGTTAACATTTGTTCATAAAAAGTTAACATTAGCTTTTTCCTCAACGCAAATATTTACGTGCTGTAAAATTATTTTTACTTATTCCTTAATAATTCTCTTTGTTACAACATCATTTAGCGTTTCTATAACTGCCATATAAACCCCTTGTGGTAATTGCTGAATATTAATGTTGTTATCTCCTTGTATTAAATAGTTTGTAGTAACCAGCTTACCAATAGCATTATACATTTTTAATGTGGCTTTAGTATTTAAATTTATGTGTAGTTGGTTGGCAGTAGGGTTTGGATAAACACTAATAGTTTGTGGTTTAGAGTTTATAGTTACTTTTTTGGTTTCGCTATAAGAGATACTGCAATTAAAATCTGTTTGTTTAATGCGATAGTATGATGTGCCTTGTAAAGGATTGTTATCTGTTGCTGAATAATTTTTTACAACACTGCTGTTGCCAGCACCTTTTATTGTTGCAATATCTTGCCAATTATCTTTATTACTGCTGCGTTGCACAGTAAAATAATTGTTATTGGTTTCTGTGGTTGTTTGCCATTGAAGAAGAACTTTGTTTTGTTGTGGGGTAGCTGTGAAGGAAGTAAGTGAAATGGGAAGAGTACAACTAAGTGTATCCCCAAAAATTAACGCTCCTTTTGTTATAAGTATATTTCTTTTATTTGAGGCACTACAATAAATCAAATTACGTGCATCAATAATAATATTTGGTTTAATATTTTGAGCACTCCATCCTACTAAAATACTATCATAATTACTGATATTAATACCAGAATTATGCAACCCAATTCCAACCCCACCATTAATTACTGCCCCTGGTAAAATTTTACTAATATTCCAATCGCCAATATTTTGATTAAATGACACAGCCGAATCAAACATTAGATACATATTTTCGACATTTGCAGTATTCCAGTTACTCAATGGCTGATTAAAAGAAATAGCTTTGTAAAACATAAGGTTCATATCAGTTACATTACTAATATTCCAGGTATTTAATGGCTGATTAAATAGGTTCGCATTTTCAAACATACAAGACATATTTGTAACGCTTGATGTGTTCCAACTGTCAAGAGGTTTGTTAAATGCTATATTATTATGAAACATCGAACTCATATCAGTTACATTGCTAGTATTCCAATTACTTAAAGATTGATTAAAAAAGCCTCTGCCAAACATTTGACTCATATTGATAACATTACTAGTGTTCCAATTACTTAAAGGTTGATTAAATGAATAGGCTCCATCAAACATACCCCACATATACTTAACATTACTAACATCCCAGTTATTCAATGGTTGGTTAAAAGATATACTCCCAAAAACATCCATTCCATATCAACAACGTGACTTACGTCCCAATTAACAATAGCTTGATTAAATGAACTATCTCTATCAAACATATTGTACATATTTGTTACACTACTTGTATTCCAATTTCCAATAGGTTGATTGAATTGTGAACTACTAAACATTGAACTCATGTTGGTAACTTTTGACACATTCCAATTTCCAATAGGTTGATTGAATTGTGAATTACTAAACATTGAACTCATATTGGTAACTTTTGACACATCCCAATTTTCAATAAATTGATTAAAAGATGTTGCGTTCCAAAACATTCTCTCCATTGTTATAACATTACTTGTATTCCAGTTATTTAATGGCTGATTAAAGGATATTGCATTAGCAAACATATATGCCATCTCTTGAACATTGATGGTATTCCAATTATTTAATGGTTGGTTAAAAGATGTTGCACCCAAAAAAACACCTCCCATATATTTAATATTAGAAACATCCCAATTAGAAATATTAGAATTAAAATGTGTACAGCCATAAAACATATTTCCTATGCTTAATACTGAACTCATATTTGGCGATGCATATGGAACGCTAATTAAATTAGTACAATTAACGAATGCATTTTGCATACTACTCCAAACTATACTCCCCCAGTTTTCAACAGACAATATTTTTTTGTGTTCTAAAGATGATGAGTTAATTGTGCCAAAATTAATTCTATTAAATGCAGGATTGCCACCATTGATGCTGATTTTGTAAGTACCTGTATCTCCAAAATTTACTATTGTTGTATTAGTGCCTAATAAATTACCATTATGGCTTGCATTGCCTATTTCTTCCCACTGTATATTATAGTTTGTTCCATAGCCAGGTATTGTAATAAAAGTATCTGTACCTGTATTCCATGTTGTAACAAATGCTTGGCTGAAACCTGTTGTAAAAATTAAAAGAAGAGAAAGTGTTACAATTATTTTTTTCATAACCATCGATTTGCAGCTAAGATAAACAAAAAACGAGCTAGACAAAGCCTAACTCGTTTCTCTAATATCACGATAATTAATAATCAATAATTAACTTTCCTTTCCGTGGCATTGTTTAAACTTTTTACCACTACCACAAGGGCAAGGGTCGTTACGACCAACCATTTTTTCAACACGCACTGGCTCTCGCTTTACAGGTGTTGGGTCTATGTAGTCATTGTCGTTGCCTGCACCATCAACTGTTTCGTGCTGTGTACGCATCTGGCTTAAATCGGTTTTTTGCTGCCTGCCTTCCTGTAGCTGCTGTTGCCCATCTTCTAAAGGTATGGTGGCATGGCTAAGGAACTGTACAATCTCTTTATTCACTTCATCATCCATTGTCTTGAACAACTTAAAGGCTTCCACCTTGTAAATGACCAATGGGTCTTTTTGTTCATAGCTTGCAGTTTGCACGCTGTGCTTTAAGTCATCCATCTTGCGTAAATGCTCTTTCCAGGCATCATCAATCAAGCCCAATGTAACTGTTCTTTCCAAAGCATTGGTTATTTCAACACCATTGGTGTCTAAAGTTTTTTGCATTGCACCCAACACATTCATTCCTTTTTTTCCATCGCTAAAAGGAACAATTACATTTTCTATCCTTGTGCCCTGCTGTGTGCGTATGTTTTGAAACACAGGCACAGCTTGCGTTGCAAGGCTTTCCTTTTTATTGTTGTAATGGGTAATGGCTTCTGTGTATAGTTTTTCAGCTAAAGTATTTTCACCTGCCTTGTTAAATTCCTCTTCAGCAATATTTGTTTCAATGCCAAAGTTCATAATGGTAGCCAGCTTAAATCCTTCAAAGTCGTGCATACCTTTATAGGTAGCAATCAAGCCATCTGCAACACTGTAAAAGGCATTGTCAATATCAAGGGCAAGCCTGTCTCCGTGCAATGCGTGGCTACGTTTTGTGTAGATAACAGTACGTTGCTTGTTCATCACATCATCATATTCCAACAACCTTTTCCTTATACCAAAGTTGTTTTCCTCTACTTTCTTTTGGGCACGTTCAATACTATTGGTAATCATACTATGCTGTATCACTTCACCTTCTTTATAACCAGCAAAGTCCATTACCTTGGCAATTCTTTCACTACCAAACATACGCATCAAATCATCTTCCAAAGCCACAAAAAATTGAGAAGAACCTGGGTCTCCCTGACGACCAGCACGACCACGCAACTGCCTGTCCACACGACGACTTTCGTGACGCTCTGTGCCAATGATAGCAAGCCCTCCAGCTTCCTTAACACCTGCACCCAATTTAATATCTGTACCACGACCAGCCATATTTGTTGCAATGGTTACAGCACCTGCAAGTCCAGCTTCTGCAACAACCTGTGCTTCCCTGGCGTGTTGTTTTGCATTCAATACATTGTGAGGAATTTGCTTTTGACGAAGCATCCTGCTGATCAATTCACTAAACTCAACAGATGTTGTACCAACAAGTACAGGCCTTCCAGCTTCACGCAGCTTTACAACCTCGTCTATAATAGCACCAAATTTTTCACGCTTGGTTTTAAATACCAAATCCTGTTCATCTTTTCTAATAGCAGGAATATTTGTAGGAATAGAAACCACATCCAACTTATAAATTGACCATAATTCAGCAGCTTCTGTTTCAGCAGTACCAGTCATACCACAAAGCTTGTGGTACATCCTGAAATAATTCTGTAATGTAACAGTGGCGTAGGTTTGCGTGGTTGCCTCAATGTCCACACCTTCCTTGGCTTCAATAGCCTGGTGCAATCCATCACTATACCTTCTGCCATCCAAAATACGACCAGTTTGCTCGTCAACAATCTTCACTTCGCCATCCATCACCACATACTCAACATCCTTGTCAAACATTGTATATGCCTTCAACAATTGCTGTACAGTATGAATCCTGTCAACCTTTGTTGTGTATTCATTAATGATGGCTTCTTTCTGGTGTAATTTTTCCTCGGCACTTGCACAACTTTTTTCAACACCACCCAATGATGTTGCAATATCTGGTATGATGAAAAAATGTTGGTCTTCGCCAGCACGAGTGATTAAGTTAATTCCTTTCTCTGTAAGCTCTACGCTGTTTTGCTTTTCATCAATGTAGAAATATAATTCCTCATCAGCCTTTGGCATTTCCTTTTGCTGGTCTGCCAAATAATAGTTTTCTGATTTTTGTAGTTTCACACGCACACCAGGCTCACTTAAAAACTTAATCAACGCAGAGTTTTTAGGCAAACCACGATGAGCCCTGAACAAGGCAAGTCCACCATCTTTAGGGTCATCATTGCCATCAGCAATTTTCTTTTTCGCTTCTGTAATAAAACCATTCACTGCACGTTTTTGAGCATCAACCAATTTTTCAATGCGTGGTTTCAGTTCAAAGAATTGCTCAACATTATCCTGCTTGCCAATTGGACCACTAATAATCAAAGGTGTTCTGGCATCATCAATCAAAACGCTATCCACCTCATCCACCATTGCAAAATGGTGTTTGCGTTGCACCATTTCCTCTGGATTATGCACCATATTATCACGCAAATAATCGAAACCAAATTCGTTATTGGTACCATAAGTTATATCTGCTAAATATGCTTTCCTTCTTTCCTCACTATTGGGTTGGTGCTTGTCAATGCAATCAACTGTTAAGCCCAGCCACTCGAAGATTGTTCCATTCCATTCACTATCCCTGCGAGCCAGATAATCATTCACAGTTACAATGTGAACACCTTCGCCAGCCAAGGCATTTAAATATGCTGGCAAAGTTGACACAAGCGTTTTACCCTCACCAGTGCTCATTTCAGCAATCTTGCCACTATGCAAAACTGCACCACCAATCAACTGCACATCGTAGTGCACCATATTCCAGGTAACAGTTCCACCAGCAGCAGTCCAGGTATTTTTAAAGGTTGATTTATCGCCATCAATGGTGATGTAATCTTTCTTCACACTCAAGTCCCTGTCGAGCTGTGTGGCAGTTGCAACAATGTCTGCGTTGTTGGTAAAACGTTTTGCAGTTTCTTTAACCACGGCAAAGGCTTCAGGCAAAATGTTTTCAAGGGCTTCCTCAATTTTACCATCCCTATCTTTTTTCAATTTATCCACTTCCTGGTAAATCAAATCCTTGCTGTTAAAATCCTTTGCATCCAATGCTTCAGCAGCAGCTTTCTTTTCTGCAATCTGTGCATCAATATCCTTTAGATGCTCGGCAATGCGTTGTTTAAACTCAACAGTTTTATTACGCAAGGCATCATTATCCAGGCTTTGGAATTGGTTGAAGAATGAATTGATTTTTTCGATGGTAGGTTTAATCTTAGCTACATCTTTTTCGCTTTTGCTACCACCAAGCAGTTTATTTAAAAATTTTAACATAAGTAAATTGTTTGTTTCACACAAAGGCACTACGGTTACCACGAAACAAAGAAATCTTTGTGTGCTTTGTAGCCTTTGTTGCTTTGCGTGAAATACTCAAACACAATGCAACAAATATTTTATAGCCACATTGTCAGCGTTTGAATTTAAAAGTTGCCAAAAGTAGTAGAAATGCCTATTTCTTTTTGAAGATAAAGTCAGATTTAAGAATTAAAAACATAAGAATTGCCAAATAGCAAAATACTTTTTACTTTGCTCACTTATGGGAATGAAAAAATTAATACGATTTGCAGAGATTGAAACCTTTCCAAACGTATTTCAACACGATATTTCTAAAAAAGGAAAGTGGTCAGAATATTTTAAAAATGAAAATCCAATAACACTTGAACTGGCTTGTGGCAAGGGTGAATACAGCGTGGGTTTAGGCAGAATGCATAGCAACAGGAATTTTATTGGCATTGATATTAAGGGTAACAGAATATGGCGTGGTGCTAAAACCTGCTTGCAGGAAGGATTGAATAACGTGGCTTTTTTGCGTGCAGAGATTGATAAGATTGAAAACTATTTTGAGCCTGATGAAGTGAGTGAAATCTGGATTACTTTTCCTGACCCACAACTTAGGTTTAGCAAACTGAAAAAGCGTTTGACACATCCAAAGTTTTTAAGGTTGTATAAAAATATTTTGCAAAAAGGTGGGTTGGTTAATTTAAAAACGGATAGCCCAAATTTGTACAATTTTACCAAAGCTGTTATTGAATTATATAAGCTTGAATTGCTTGTAGATTATGATGATTTGTATAAGCAACAAAACCTGCCACAAGAGTTGCATATAAAAACACATTACGAAAGCCTGGATATTGCACAAAGTAATCGCATACATTATTTGCAATTTAAAATTGATGCAGATTTGCCTTTGGAACTTGATACACAACTTAAAGAAATGTTGAATGAACAAGAAGTATAAAGATGATGAAGTAGAAGAATATTATACCAACAGTGATGGCTTTATAGTTTTTACTGCTGAGTATTTATTGCAACGTGGCTATTGTTGTGGCAATGGTTGCAAGCATTGCCCTTATGATTATAAAAATGTGCTTGAGCCAAAAAGAAGTGAGTTGTTGAGGAAGAGGAATGCTAACCACATAGACACATAGAACACAATAGAAAAATACTTTTAATGCTAAAAATAAAATCAAAATATTGGTTGTGCTTATTCTACTTATTTGTTAGCATTTTTTTATCTATATTTTGGAGTGATTTACTTCCAGGAAGTTATAGTTTTAAAGGAGATGATTTTTTATTTGCATTTGAGCTACCAACTTTAATTGGAACAACTTATTCATTTGTATTTTTATTTATTAATCACAATTGCAAGTTTTCAATTATGAGATTTGCCTTAGCTTTTGTAGTATTGATAACGCTAACTATTATTTCATCAATTTTACTTACATTAATTTTTACGTTTACAATATGTGCTACCGACTTCCACATTATTACTTTTTACTTTTTCATTTTTGGTGTCAATTGCATTTTAATACATTTGTTTTATGATAAAACTTTCAATAAAAAGATAACATATAATACACCATAAAAATAAAAATTTGTTACAACACCTACACATACAAAACTATGCTATCATTGATGAGATTGATATTCAGTTTTCATCAGCATTGAATATTATTACTGGCGAAACTGGTGCTGGTAAAAGTATTGTTATAGGTGCATTGAGCCTGATACTTGGTGAACGTGCTGATAGCAGCGTGCTGATTGATGCTTCAAAAAAATGTTTTGTTGAGGGCACATTTAGTATTGATACAAAACAACCTGTTAAAGACTTTTTGCAAGCAAATGATTTAGATGCCAACAATGAATTAATCATCAGAAGAGAGATAGCAAGCAATGGAAAAAGCAGGGCTTTTATAAACGATACACCAGCTACTTTGCAACAGTTAAAACAACTTACAAGTTTGTTGGTTGATTTGCACCAACAATTTGATACTCTTGAATTGGGTGATAATGATTTTCAAAGAGAAGTGATTGATGCCTTGGCTGATAATAGTGTTTTGTTAAGTGATTATAAAAAAGTTTACAAGCAATATACTTCAACAACAAAAGAACTTGAACAACTAAAGCAACAAAAGCAAAGCTTTCAAAAAGAATTAGACTATAACCAGTTTTTATTTGATGAGTTGAATGATTTGGGTTTAAAGGAAAATGAGCTCGAAGATTTAGATGCTGAATTGAAAATATTAAGCAATAGTGAAGGCATAAAATCAACACTTACCAAAGTTTATTATGAATTAAAAGAAGGTGAGCAACCCATTGTTCAGCATTTAAAACAACTGATTAATCAGCTTCAATCTTATTCAAGCTTTCATCAAAATATACAATCAATTATTGAGCGTTTACAAAGCACACACATAGAATTGCAGGACATTGCTGGTGAAGTTGAAAGCCTTAATGACGATATTGTATATGATGAAAACAGGATAAATATTATTAATGACAGGATTGCTGTTGGCTACAAATTGTTGAAGAAACATAATGTGCAAACAACAAATGAATTGCTCGCAATTCAGAATGAATTAGAACAAAAACTACAAGCTGTTTTACAAATTGATGATACCATAATTGCTACAGAAAAACAAGTTGCAGATTTATTGAAACAAGCAAATTCTTTAGCAGCAAGTATTTCAGGCAACAGGCAAAAACAATCATTGCCATTTGCAAAACAAGTAAATGAATTGTTGCATAAGGTTGGAATGCCAAATGCTCAATTAAAAGTTGATATTAAAGATTGCAACTTAAACGAGTTTGGTAAAGACAATATTGAATTTTTATTTGATGCTAACAAGAGCAACAAGTTTGAGCCTATAAAAAAAGTGGCAAGTGGTGGTGAGCTAAGCAGATTAATGCTTTGCATAAAATATCTTGTGGCTCGAAAAATAGATTTGCCCACTTTAATTTTTGATGAAATTGATACAGGCATTAGTGGCGAAGCTGCAAAGCAAGTTGGCATTATTATGAAGCAACTTTCAACCAATCGCCAAATTATTTGCATTACACACCAACCACAAATTGCTGCAAAAGCAAGCCAGCACTTATTTGTATATAAAAATATTGTTGGCAATAAAATCAATACTAACATTAAAGTTTTGAATGAAGATGAAAAAGTAGTTGCCATTGCAAAAATGCTGAGTGGCGAAAACCCAACAGCTACAGCTATTGCAAGTGCTAAAGAATTGATGAATTAGAAATTTATGGAAATAAAAAAAGGTAGCCTTGACTTTGTAGAAAAAATTTTAACAGCTTGTTACAACAGCAATAAAGATGATTTGTTTGTGATGAGCTTAATGCATCAATATGAAGACAGAGGCTTTTTAACAAAAGGGCAATTGCAAGGATTATTTTACAAAGCAGAAAAAGTTGCTGACTTACCAGCAGGTTTGTTAGCAACACTTGAACGAGCTATTTCAAAGCTTCCCACAAAAGAAAAAAAGAATACACCTATTGTTTTAAAGGAAGAAAAGAAAGATGAGGAAACAGAGAATAAATTAAATGAAATTTTAGCAAAATACCCTCAACATAAAGCTGTACTTGGACTACAGAATAACTTTAAAAAATACGACAAGCTTAATCCTTCAGAAAAACTAGAGTTAGATAAAATTTACAAACTACTTTTTAAAAAATAATTACATTACTTCTTCAAACACGCTATGAAACAAATTGTTATATAACCCTTGCTGTGCAAGCAATTCAGTGTGTGTGCCTTGTTCTTTTATTTCACCTTTATCTAGCAAAATAATTTTATTGGCTTTGGTTATTGTTGATAATCTATGTGCAATTACAATGGCTGTTCTACCAACCAATAAAGTTTCTATAGCTTTTTGAATTAAGTGTTCACTTTCACTATCAATAGAAGATGTAGCTTCATCTAAAATCAAAATATTTGGATTGTATAATAGCACACGAATAAATGAAATCAACTGCCTTTGACCCATACTTAAAATATTGCCACGTTCCATTACATTATAATCATAATTGTTGGGCAATTGCATAATAAAATCGTGCATTCCAATAAGCCTGGCAGCTTCAATAACCTGCTCTTTTGCTATGGTGTTATTGCGTAAAGTAATGTTATCAATAATGCTTCCACTAAACAAAAAAACATCTTGTAATACCACACCAACATTACGCCTTAATTCATCTAAACTATACTCATCAATATTTTTATTATTGATATAAATGCTGCCTTTGTTAATAGGATACAATTTGTTTATTAAGCTAATGATAGAAGTTTTACCACTGCCTGTGCTACCTACCAAAGCCAGTGTTTGTCCTTGTTCTACAGAAAATGAAATATTTTTTAAAACGTAATTATTATTGTTATAGGCAAACCAAACGTTCTTAAAGTTTATCGTTTGGTGTTTATCGTTTGGTGTTATTGTTGAATTATTAAATTGTTCTTCACTTTCTGTTTTTGGCCTTTGACTTTTAACTTCATCAGTAGTATATGGCAACACCCTTTCAGCAGCAATCATTCCCATTTGCAATACATTAAACTTATCTGCCAATATTCTAAGTGGTCTGAAAATTTGGTTCATGTACATTACAAACGCAACAATCTTTCCACTAAAATTTATTTGTGCATTGGTATTATGCAAAGCAAGTTGAGAGACCCACCAAACAATTAATGCAGTACTTATAGCCAGCACTAGTTCTACAATTGGAAAGAAAACACTGTAAGCAAAAATTGCTTTTATGTTAGCATCTCTATGTTTAGCGTTAATGTCTTTAAACTTTTTAAACTCCCTTTCTTCTGCTGTAAATGCTTGTGTAATATACATTCCAGTAATATGCTCTTGTACAAAACTGTTTAATGCACTTACAGCATTACGTACATTGATAAAACTTTTATTAACACTTTTTTTAAATTTATTGGTAGCTACAACTATTATTGGTAAAGGAATTAAAGCAACAAGAGTTAGCTTCCAGTCAATCCAAAACATTATAACTACAGTGAAAACTATTGTAAGCAAATCTGCAATAATTGGAATCAACCCATCACTAAAAATATCATTAATACTTTCAATATCATTTACTGTTCTTGTTGTGAGTGTGCCAATAGGTGTTTTGTCAAAATGAGATAATGGGCGTTTTAAAATATTAGCAAAAACACTTTCTCGTAAATCTTTTACAACATTTTGTCCCAACCAGGCAGTAATAAAAGTAAATGCAAAACGAATAGCAGTTTCTACACAAATAAATAGTACTTGCAGTATGGTTACATTAAGTATTAATGCAATAATTGGATTGTCATTTTTTGTAAAAGAAAATACATTAAGCCAGGCAGGAAAGTAATTGTTTTTTCCAGTGCTGGTATCTACTGTAAGTTGTATTAAATAAGGGCGAACAGGTGCAATTACAGCCATTAATAACGCTAAAAAAATACTCCAGTAAAAATATTTTTTATAGGGCTTTACAAAAACAAAAATCTGTTTAAGAACGCTGAAGTTGAAAGACTTTTTTTGTGCCGTGCTGCTCATTTTATTAAACAAAAAAACTTTCGCAAAATTGTAACAACTTTACGAAAGTTAGAAGAGGTTTTAAAATTTATATATCCTTAAAATGTCTTATCCTACAAGGGCTGCGTAAGCATCAGCATTTAACAATGAACTTAATTCACTTTCGTTGGTAATGGTCATTTTAATCATCCAGCCACCATTGTATGGGTCATTGTTTACCAACTCTGGTTGTCCTTCTAATGTTGCATTAACTTCAGTAATAGTTCCTGCAATTGGCAAAAACAAATCGCTTACAGTTTTTACAGCTTCTACGCTGCCAAAAATTTCTCCTGCTGCAAAAGTTTTGCCTACAGCATTAATATCACAAAACACAATATCACCCAATTCGCTTTGGGCAAAATCTGTAATACCAACAGTTGCAGTATTACCTTCTACTAAAACCCATTCGTGGTCTTTAGTGTACAATAAGTTTGATGGAAAGTTCATATTTATTAAAGTTTAGTCTTTGGTTTTTTGATAAAAGTTTTTGGCAAAAGTATTGGTTAAAGTCATCATTTTTTCTAAAGACTAACAACCAATACCTAAAGACCTATTTTATTATTCTTATTTTCATTCTCACATCTTCAACTGGTCTGTCAGCATTTCCACATTTTACAGCAGCAATTTTATCAATTACATCCAGACCAATATATACTTCGCCAAACACAGTATAGTTTTGGTCTAAAAATGGTGTGCCGCCAATACGTTGATAAACTTCTTTTTGTTCGCTTGTATAGTTTGCATTACGCAATTGTGTTGTGTCTGTAATTTTATTCCCCTGCACTATATAAAACTGGCAGTTGCTGCTTTTCTTTTCAGGGTTTTCTGTTCTTGCTGCAGCTAAAGCTCCCTTTTTATGAAATAAATTTTTATTAAATTCTGCTGTAACCATTGGCACATTTGGCACTTCGCCACCACCAAGCATTGCATTTGCATCTGCATTTTTACTTGCTGGGTCTCCACCTTGTATCATAAATCCACGAATAACCCTGTGAAATAAAAGGCTATCATAAACGCCCTGACGAACAAGGTTAATAAAGTTGTCTCTGTGTTGTGGAGTGTTATTATACAATCGTGCAATCATTACTCCATAGTTAGTTGTAATTTCAATTAAAGTGTCGCTAGACTTTGTTGTTGTTTGTACAGCAACTGGCTTTGTTGCAACTTTTTTTACAGGTGCTTTTTTTGTTTGTGCAAATACATTTGCCGATAGGCTGATAACAAAAATGATTGCTAAAAATTTCTTCATTATAAATGCTTATATAAAATTTTGTTGTTCAAAATAAAATAGAATATGGTCTTTCAAAAAATTTTCCTGTTCCATTAAACCCAATACTGGCAACTCTTTTAGCTGTGTATAATGTGGCCAGCCTTCTGCATCAATAACATCTAAACTATAATAACCACTGCTGCTTAAAACTGTGCAAACAGCCACGTGCATTAAATCCTGCTTTTGCTCTTTGCTTATTTTTTCTACCACAAAACCAGTTTCTTGCAATCCAATTAAAAAAAGTATCGCTTCGGTATCTGGCTTTTTTTCAAATCGCTCTACAAGTTTGGCTTCTAAATTCCACCATCGTTGCTGCAAATCATCTTTCACATTCATAAAACAAAAATAGCAGCATTACTAATTCACTTGCCAATTTCTAATTAAAGAACTTAAATTAACTGCTGCTCCACTTGTTTGATTTATTTGCACCAATCCTATTTTTTTTGCATAGCTATATTCAATTGTATTGGTTGTTGTAAATGTTCCTCCTATTGAATATTGGGTTTCGGCCTGCACAATCATTACGCTGTCAATTGTATTAACTCCAATAGTTCGCTTTACATTTTTGCGAAGCAGTGTAAACACATATTTTACATCGGTTGGCGTTGCATTGTAAGTGCCTGTAACCACTGGGCTTTCCCAAGTTGCACCTACGCTTGCATAATCTTTCAAAATCTGGTATTCAACTTTTGGTCCAGTGCCCACAGTATCGTATTGATAATAATTTCCAAAACCGTCTTTTCTAAAATACAAAGTATCACTTAAACCAAACTTGGGTATTTGCAATAAAAATTTACGAAAATTATTTCCAAAAATATTTTTATCCAATCCTAAAACTTTTGTAATAGATGTATCGCTTATCAGGTTGTTATCATAAGTCCATGTACTAAAATTTGTTGTAGGAAAATAATCTGTTGCAGTACCATTATTTAAAACTTGTGTGTACGTTTTTGAAGTAAATGAACAAATGCTGTTATCAAAATGTAAAGTAAAATGTGCATCAACATTTGCCAATATTTTTCCATAACCCTTAAGCGTTATAAGTTGTGGACCTGTTGCATAAGCATAACCTTTTAAATAATAGTAATAGCCATTTACAGTATCGGTATAAATTGTAAAATTACCAACAGCAGTAAAGTTTACATTAACTACAATGTTGTGAAATGCAGTAAGCACAGAGTCTTTTCTATAATCTCCATTTACAACAATGTTCTTGCAATTGCCAGCATTGTCAAGCAAAGAGCCTGCAGCATATTTAGCGTTTCCATTACCTTCAACACTTGTCTCTTTTTCGCAAGATGCAATGGCAAATAAAATGATGATATATAGAAAAAGTTGCTTCATTACTGATTTTTATGATTATGATTTTTTAAACCTGCTTTTTACATTCCTAAATAACCTAAAATAAAATTCGTTATTGAAAAGCTGTGAATCTTTTAAAGCTTTAAAAGTTAAAAATACTGCAATAGGCACAAGCACAAATGTAGAAAGCCATATTCCTACAAAAGAGCTTACAACTTCTTCTTTTGCCAATTTTTCGCCAAAAGTATTTAGCAAATGAAATGCCGCAAAAAATCCAATTGCAAATACAAGTGGCGTTCCCAATCCTCCTTTACGAATAATGCTGCCCAAAGGAGCACCAATTAAAAACAGCACAAGACATGCAAGGCTAAATGTAAATCGTTTGTGCCACTCAATTGAATAGTTAAGTTTGGTATCGTTAGCTAGTTTATACACACTACTTGATGTGCTAATACTTGCATTGGCAATGTTTATGCTTGCTATTGCATTTTGATAGGCTAATGCTTTAATGGAATCTGGCATTAACTTATCAAAACTCTTTACTGTTTTATATTTAAACGTATCTTTTTTTAACCAACCAGTATCTGCAAATTTTGTGAAAGAGAATGCAGGCTTTATTTGCTGTAGAAAGGTTTGTGTTATGTTTTTTTTATTTCTATTAAGCGAATCTATAGTATAATTTATTTGCCTTACACTCAACATTTTTGCTGTTTTCTCTAAGGCATTTTCGTTGGTTTTGTTAAGTTGTAAGCTAGTTAAATCAAGCAGTTTGCTGTATCGTTTAAAACCCATTCGTATGTAATCATTTTGTAACGACGTACCACGACCTTTTTCCTCATATCTGCAACCATCAATTAATACAAATTCTAAAAACTTTTTATCCGCAGTCAATTTCATTACACCACTTTTTGCAACAATTATATTTTCATTAACGCTGCCATTATTTTCAAAAATAATCACGTTCCTAATGGTGCTGTCGTCCTTATCCTTTTTACCAACTTTTATTACATAACCACTAAGCTTAGTATAAAATATACCTTCCTTAATATCGAATGCTGGCTTTTTTACAATAATGTCGTGCTTTAGGGTTTCTAATTTTAAAATACCAACAGGAATAAAATAATTCAAGCACAAAAAGGCTGTGATAGTTATTAAACAAGCAACAACAATTAATGGTTTCATAAACCTTAACAATGAAATGCCAGATGCTTTTATAGCAACAATTTCAAAAGTTTCGCCAAGGTTGCCAAAAGTCATAATGCTTGAAAGCAGCATGGCTAAAGGCAAAGCCAGTGGCATATTTGTTACAAAATCAAAACCAATAAGCTTCATTAAAATCACTCCATTCAACCCTTTGCCCACCATATCATCTAAATACAACCAAAAAAACTGCATGGTTAAAATAAACTCTGCAATTAAAAACGTTGCTAAGAATGGAGGAATGAAAGCCCTGATAATGAGTATGTCTAACTTTTTAAACAAAATATTTTTTAAGTAATTAAGTTTGGCGAAAATAAGTGAAGAGTTAATAGTGAAAAGTTAAAAGTAAATCATAAAACCTTAAACACACTAATGCATAATAATTCTATTAAAAATTGGAGTGAGGACGACAGACCCAGAGAAAAACTTTTGCTAAAAGGCAGCAATGCTTTAAGTAATGCAGAATTGCTTGCAATACTTATAAACAATGGCACTCGCAATAGAACTGCTGTTGATTTGGCTAAAGAATTAATGCAATTAGTTAATAATGACTTACAAAGGCTTGGGCAATTAACCACCAAAGAAATTGTAAATTTAAAAGTTAAGGGTTTGGGAGAGGCAAAAGCTATTGCCATTGCTGCTGCTTTGGAATTGGGTATCAGGCGTGGTGCTGTCGAAAATAAAAAGGAGATTATTACAACATCGAAAGATGTAGCAATGTATTTGCAATCTGTGTTGCAATATAAATCTCACGAAATTTTTGTTGCTCTTTTTTTAAATCAGGGCAATAGAATTTTACATACAGAAATTATAAGTGAAGGTGGCATTACAGGAACTGTTGTTGATGTAAGATTGTTGCTACGCAAGGCTTTGCAGCATAATACAACCAGCATTATTTTATGCCACAACCACCCAAGTGGAAACTTAAAACCCAGTAAAGCCGATAAGGATTTAACCATTAAAATTGCTGAAGCTGCTAGGCTTTTAGATATTCAGGTAAATGACCATATTATAGTAAGCAATGAAGGTTATTTTAGTTTTGCTGATGAGGGATTAATATAAAAATAGCTTTACTTTGTATTATAAATTTTCAATAATGAAAAAATTATTTTTCCTTTTAGGTATAACAGTTTTATTGAGTTCGTGTGGTGTGTTTGGTAGCAAGCAAACAGGTTGCCCTGCAAATGGAAAAGCTGTTGGTGCAGAAAAACTTGCTGCCGGTGATCCTAAAGCTGCAAAAGCTGCACGCAAAGCACCTAAGTTTAAATATTAATTCTGTTGGGCAAATAATGTATCATTTATAATAGTGCTTAATTTTTTTGCACCATTATTTTTTAAATGGTCGTTGTCTTCAAAGTCGTCTTTTACAAATCTTTCATCTGTAAAATAGTTTAAGTATTTACAATTATACTTTTTACAAAGTTGGTTTACAAAGCTTGTGTTTTGCTCTATAATATTTTTATTGCAATGCCTTGAATAAGTTGTAAACACTGGCATTGTAACAAATACTACTTTAATATTTTTTGTAGTTAGCTTTTGTACAAAGTCTTCTAAATCTGTTTCAATTTCTTTTCTTCTATTGGCAAAATTTTCTTCATTATGTACTTTCACTCTCTCTAATCCCAAGCTATCGCTGATATCTTTTTGCATAAATTTTGGTTGAAAACCATTGGCCAAAATTGTGCTTGCACTTTCATCTTTAAAATTATTAAAAGCCAACGACAACGCTTGTTTAGGCTGATACGTTTTTAAGTAAAGCCAGTTTTTTTGCTTGTATTTACAGCCATTAATACTGTAATAATCTGCATAAAATTCTTCACGCCAGTCTTCTGGTGTATCGCACAATTGATAAAAGAAAGAAAAATAACTTACCCCAACAATAACAGTTTTTAGTTTGGGTAATTTAGGCAAATATTGCAGGGTTAGCCTTTTATCGTAATACAATGTTTGCGAAACATTGGCAATATTAAAAGCATTATTGTTAAAGTAACCAACATCAATGCCATTAAACATTTGAGACGAGCCGACAACAAGTGTTTCAACATTATCAAGCTGTTTTTCCAGGTAATATTTTTTTGCAGCATAGCTGCTTACAAAGTGTTTTGTTCTTAACTTATATTCAATAAATCCAAAAGCAATAACCAGTGGCAGCAGAAATATAAAAAGCTTAATTACTATTTGTTTTGGCGAAGGCATTGAATGTTTCAAGAAAATCTGGTTACAGCATATTTAATTAATGCATACAACCTACATAAATATCAGCCTGTAATGTGTATGCTTTGTAATCAAAAGGTTTTAAGTTCGTAACTACACTGTCTGCACTTTTTTTATTATCATAAATACCTGCTACTAATGCCATATTTTTTGGCGAAGTATCATCAGTATAGTAATCAAAATACTCTATGCTTAAAGTTTTGCCTGGAAACCTTCTCGAAACATAATCTCCTCTATAAATTTCATCCTTATCATTATCTGGCAGGCATATTAAATTTTTCTTTTTATTAAAATACCTACCCATGGTATCAACTTTAATACTTGCCAGTTTAGACAGAGAATACATTTTTTGTTGAAGTATATTGTAATTAGTAGCAGTATCTGCAATTACCAAATAATAAGTTGCATATTCATCATTTAATAAATTTCCTGTTTTGCTTGTATCGCCTACAGGTTTTTTTGAAGCAGTTTTTTGCGATGGCAATGGTGTATTTATATTTTTATCAGCCTCATCATTATCAAATGAGCAAGAAGTAAAAATTGATAAAAAAGTTATTATAAAAAAATACTTCATATAAATATTTTAACTGTGTACAGCATTGCTTATTTCTTTTATTAAGGCTGCGTCTTTTTCAATGGCATTGCCCACTACAATTATATCTGCACCGGCTTTACAATTTGCCAATGCTTTTTGTGCATCAACAATACCGCCACCCACAATTATTGGAGCATCAACATTGCTGCTTACCTTGCTTATCATTTTTTCTGTTATTGGATGCTTTGCACCACTGCCTGCGTCCATATAAATCAGTTTCATACCAAGCATTTCTCCTGCCATGGCAGTGCACATGGCAATATCAGTTTTATCAGCAGGAATTGGTGCTGCATTAGAAATATAGCTTACTGTAGTTGGGGCACCACCATCAACAACCATATATCCTGTTGGCATAATTTCTAATCCACTTTGCTTTACAAATGGAGCAGATAAAACGTGCTGACCAATTAATAATTCTGGGTTTCGACCACTTATTAATGAAAGATATAAAAGTGCATCTGCATATTTACTTACCTGCGATGGAGAGCCAGGAAACAAAACAACTGGAATATTTGAAGAAGATTTAAGGTGCTGAATACATTCATCTAAATGACTTGAAATAACAAGGCTGCCACCAACAAAAAAGTAATCAACTTTAGCTTCAACAGATAAATCAATAATCTTTTTAAGTGATGATACATCAACCTTATCAGGGTCTATTAAAACAGCAAACGACTTCTTGCCTTGCTTTTTATCTTCAAGAATTTTGTTAAATATTGGCTGCTTCATACTAATAAACCATCAAATTTTTCTATGCTAATAAAATCGTAACTAAAAATATAAAAGCCGAAGATAAGAGTTAAAGATTTATGCTATAAAAAAACAGAAGACCAGAACAGAATATTATAGTTTAATTTTAAACATTGAGCTTGTAGCACATTAATTGTAATGTTAAACAAATGAAAAGAATTCATAAACTAATCACACACTCAAAAAAAATATAACAATTTTTTATTTTTGTTTTAATGAAGAAAATAATCCAATTTTTTATATCGTTATTGGTTCTTGCCAATTGTGCTAGTGCACAACAAAATCCAACCTTTGAATTCAGGGGAGTGTGGGTGGCATCTGTATTGAACACTGATTTTCCAAGCGAAAAAAATTTAACTACTGAACAGCAAAAAGCAGAATTTATAAAGCTTGCAGATATGCACCAAAAAAATGGAATGAATGCATTAATTGTGCAAATAAGACCATGTGGAGATGCTTTGTACAATTCGCCTTACGAACCTTGGAGTGAATACTTAACTGGCACGCAAGGTGTTGCTCCAAATCCTTACTACGACCCATTGCATTTTATGATTGAAGAAACACATAAACGTGGAATGGAGTTTCATGCCTGGTTAAATCCTTATCGTGCTGTGTTTAAAAATGGAGAGTCTTCTGTTGCAGCAAGTCATTTAAGCAAGCAAAAACCAGAATGGTTTGTAAACTACGATGGCAAAAAATTTTTTAATCCAGCATTGCAGGAAGTAAGGGATCATTTTATAAAAGTTGTTACAGATATTATTGCACGATATAATGTTGATGGAATTCATATTGATGATTATTTTTATCCATATCCCGACAAAAAAAATACAGATTTTCCTGACGACAAGTTTTATAAAAAAGCAAATACAACTTTAAGTAAGGCAGATTGGAGAAGAAGCAATTGTGATAGTATCATCTTTCAGTTATGGCGAACAATAAATGCACTACCCAGAAGAGTAAAGTTTGGTATTAGTCCATTTGGAGTTTGGAGAAACATTACACAAGATCCTTATGGCAGCAATACAAAAGCAGGTATTAATAATTTTGATGATTTATATGCAAACATTATTTTATGGCTAAAAAATGGATGGATGGATTATTGCGTTCCTCAATTATACTGGGAAAGAAAACATACATTATGTGACTATGATGTGTTGCTAGACTGGTGGAACAGATACACTTTTGGCAGGCATTTATATATTGGGCAAGCACCATACAGGGCTGGCACAACAAAAGGCTGGCGTGATAAGGAAGAATTGCCTAATCAAATTAAAATTTTAAGGACCTGTAGTGCCACACAAGGCAGTGTATATTTTAGTAGTAAAAGTTTTAACAATAACCCAAATGGCTGGAATGACAGCTTACAAAACAACTATTACAACACACCTGCAATTGTGCCACCAATGCCCTGGATAGATAGCGTAAAACCAGCAGCACCAATAGTTATAAGCAAAAATGAAAGCAATTTTAGTATTACTTACAAAGGTTTAAAACAAATAAAAAATTATGCCTTATTTACTGGTTTAAATGCAAAAGAGGCTACTCTTAAACAACTTATTTTGGTAAACGATATTGACGAAATAAATGTTGATGATTTATTAAACAACAAGTTTAACAAGTTGTTTATTGCAAGCGTTAGTGTTAACAATAACCTAAGCGATTTGGTTGAGATAAAATAAACTCTATTTCACAATTCGATTTTTGCTTAATAATTCTATATTATTAATTTGAATTAATTCGCTCACAGATAACACTGATATCGCAGGTATCTTCAGTGTTATCTGTGCTATCTGCGAAAAAAAAATATTTGGTTGATATTATTTCAAACTATTACTTTGCATTTCAAAGTGCTTTTATGAACATTTCAAATCAAGAACCACAACAAGATTTACAGCACATCAAAAATATGATGGAGCGTAGCAGCAGGTTTATAAGTTTAAGTGGCTTAAGTGGCATAGCTGCTGGGCTTTGTGCATTAATTGGTGCCTACTTTGCCAATGATGTAATTAATCATTCGTACCAAAATACTTTAAGAAAATTAGACTCAGATTTATATGATGTTACTGTTAATGGCAATCTAAGTGTAAAAGAATTTATGGGTAATAGTTTATTTCAAATTGCTATTGTAACTTTTATTGCAGCATTTTCTCTTTCCTTTTTATTTACTTATTTACGAAGCAAAAAAACCAATACTAAACTTTGGGGTACCACTTCAAAACGATTGTTTATAAATGTTATGGTTCCTTTAGTTGCTGGTGGTATTTATATATTGAAACTAATAGAAGCTGGAACTTTTGGGTTAATTGCACCAGGCTGCTTAATATTTTATGGCTTGGCTTTAGTAAATGCCTCAAAATTTACATTGGGCGAGGTAAGGTATTTAGGTTATTTGCAAATTTTACTTGGCATTATAAACCTTTGGTTTATTGGTTATGGTTTATATTTTTGGGCTGCAGGCTTTGGTATATTACATATTGTTTATGGTGTTTTTATGTGGAATAAGTATGAAAGAAACTAATGTGAAAAATAAGAAATGAACCCAATACAAAACTTAAATAAAACTTTCGATAATCGTATTCGTTTAGGCATAATGAGTGCCTTAATGGTGAACGATGAAATAAACTTTAACGACCTTAAAGAGTTGTTGCAAATTACTGATGGCAACCTTGCAAGCCACATTAAAGGACTGGAAGAAGCCGGCTATTTAAAAGTACAAAAAGGCTTTATAGGTCGAAAAACAAACACAACTTATGCTGCTACTAAAGCTGGTGAAAAAGCCTTTAAACAACACATTGAAGCATTAGAACAAATGATTAATACAACTAAATAAATTTTTTTTATACATACACTTTGAAATTAAAAGCACTTTAAAAAAATAACATGAAAACTACTTTTTTAACTTTCACCTCTTCGTTAATTGCTTATGCATTAATAACGCTTCCTGCAATTGTAATTCCACCAATGTATGGTTTGTCATTATTGTATGCTAGTTGCTTTGGCGTTGCTGCTTGGATTTTATATCATTCTCTTTTTACCTTAATTAAGCCATTACTAATAATTGAGGAACGCAAATGGTTGCTGCTTATTCTATCAATTCCTGCTTGTGTTGCAGTTGCCTATACTTTAATTGAACTATTTAACGTAGAAGAAAATGTATGGACTAGTTGCTTCATATTCTTTCCAATCATTGCTGTTGTTAGTGGGTGGATTGGCTTATACAAAACACGCCATCAAATCAGCGAAATATTTACTGATACAAATCAAAACCAAACTATACGTTATGAATAAGAAACCATCGCCTGTTTTAATAGCAGCTTTAATTTGGTTATGGACCAATATCATTCTTGCATTTGGTGTAGCCATTTATTTCATAATGCACAATGCAACTTTTGCTTTTCCTGCAATTTTCCTGGTAACTATACTTGGTTGCCTGTGCAGCATTCCAATTCCATTTGTTTTAACATTAACAATTAAATGGATTGATGGTTTTCAATTATCCACCAGCCAAAAAATTACAAGATTTATACTAACCTGCCTTTTATGTACTGTTCCTTATGGAATTATTGGTGGTGCAGTGTTTGGCAATTCGCACAATAGCGATTTAAGTAATGGATTTATATACCATTTTTTGCTTACCACACTTGCTCTTTTTGGCTGTTCGATTATAGCAATCTTAATCATTAATAAAAAAATAAACAACTATTTCTCATCATCTCAAAACAACAATTTTATGGAACAAAATCAATTTGAAAATGTCAATGAAAATATTGGCAACACAACAACACAAACCAATAACTGGCGTACTGCAAACCCAGAACCTAACACATCAAACAAAATTTTGGTTAAAGGTTTAATTGCCGGTGCATTAATTTTATTAATGTTAATACCAACAGTATTTGTAGATAATTTAGTTAAAGAAAGGCAACAACGACAACAAGAAGTTGTTAAAGAAGTTAAGCAAGGCTGGGCAACTGAACAAACTGTTTATGGACCTTACTTATACATTCCTTATTTGGCAAAAGAAAAAACAAGTGATAACAAAGAAGTAATTGTTACCAAACATTTTTATGCTTTGCCACAAGACCTTAATGTTACAGGCACCATTGCACCAGAACTAAGGCAACGCAGCATTTATAAGGTTTTGCTTTATAAAAGCGATATTAAAAGTGAAGGCAAATTCAACATTAAAGTTCCGGAAGACATTGATGTAAACAGCATACAGTTAAACTATGCAAAAATTTGTTTTGGCATCACAGATTTTAAAGGCATTGAAGAAAAACTAAGTGTAACTTTTAATGGCAAACAATATGATTTAAGTGCTGGCTTACCCACAAAAGAAATGGAATCTATTACTGTAAACACCAATGCAGGTGAGGACTACGTAAGAACAGAAAACCAAACAAAACAGATTGAATTAACTGGATTAAGCAGCAATATAGATTTAACACTTGAGGATTTTCAAAAGCCAATATCCTTTAACACTCAATTAAAACTTAAAGGCAGCGAACAGCTACATTTTGTGCCATTAAGTGTTAACAGCAGTTATACAATTTCATCAACCTGGGCAAATCCAAAATTCGATGGCAACAATTTGCCAAACGCCAGAGATGTTAATGACAGTGGGTTTCAGGCTAAATGGAATTTTAATAGTGCCAATTTACCTTTTGGTGCAATTGTTACTGATTTTAATTTTAGCAAATATAATTATGCATTTGGTGTAAGTATGTTGCAACCTACTGACCAATATTCAAAAACCAATAGAAGCATTAAATATGCAATACTTTTTATTGGTTTAACATTCGCTTTATTTTTTATTATCGAGCTGATGCAAAAGAAACCTGTGCATCCTGTGCAATATGTTTTAATTGGTATTGCATTAGTTATCTTCTTTACATTGCTATTATCAATCAGCGAGTTTTTAATGTTTGATGCAGCTTATTGTGTTGCAGCAGCAGCAACGGTTTTACTCATTTCTTTTTATGCAAAATCTCATTTTAAAAGTAATAAAACTGCAAGTGTTTTTGGCTTATTCTTAACCTGTTTATACGCATTCATTTTTGTTTTGATACGTTTAGAAGATGCAGCATTATTGGTTGGTAGTATTGGGTTGTTTATCATTCTTGCTTTAGTAATGTTTGGTAGCAGAAAAATAAATTGGTATGGCGAAAAAGCAAATAATCAATAGTCATCAATTAATTGGAAAAGCAATCTTTTTATAAAGCAATAGCAAATGCTTTTTGTGGGATAAGATATTTCTTCTTGCACGAGCGTAATGGAAAATTGCAGTTAATAATTTCTGTATTTGCGATAGCACTTGCAGTTGGTTTGAGATTAAGTAAAGCAGAAATTTTAATTACAATAGTGTGTTGTGTTGTTGTAATAAGTTTAGAAATGGTTAACACCGCCATTGAAAATTTATGCAATATGGTGCAGGAAGAATATCATCCCTCAATAAAGATTATTAAAGATGTGGCTGCAGGTGCTGTATTGCTTGCAAGCATTGCCAGCATTGCAATTGCAGCTATTATTTATTTACCTAAAATAATTTACTAAAAATGAAAAATAAACCTTCGTCCATAAATTTTGCACTCAGTTTATCCGTGTGCTTTACAATTACACTGGTTCTTGTTCGTGCAATTATTACCAACCAATTTATTTATATTTTTTATGTATGGAATTTTTTTCTTGCCATTATCCCTGTAGCAATAAGCTATCAATTATTAAAGCAAAAAGCATTAAATCTTAAGTCATCAATATTGCTTTTAGCGTGGTTGCTGTTTTTTCCAAATGCTCCTTATATCGTTACAGATTTATTTCATTTTACAAAAAGAGACGGCATTCCTTTATGGTTTGATTTAGTAATTGTAACCACCGCTGCATTAAATGGTTTAATACTTGGGTTTGTGAGTTTGAACAATATTGAACAGTTTTTAACAAAGCATATTGCAGTTGCTAAAGTAAAGCTATTAATTGCTGCAAGCCTTTTACTGTGTGGGTTTGGTGTGTACCTTGGCAGATTTTTACGTTTTAACAGTTGGGATGTTTTTAGTAATCTGGATGAGCTGATATTTGAAATTTCACACAGGTTTATTCATCCTTTTCAACATACCAGCACCTGGGGTTTCAGCTTCTTATTTGCAATTATGGTAGGCCTGTTTTATTATACAATGAAGGCATTAACAAGAACTATTAAAACAGAAAATTAAAAATCAATACCAATCCATTTTCTATTGTTTTTATTGTATTTTTCATAGTTGAATTTATAGAGTTTTCCTGGTCTGTGTGGCACATCTTCTTCCATTTCCTCTAAATCAATAAGCAACTTCATTGAAGCAAATTTTTTCCTGAAGTTTCTTCTGTCTAATTCAACCCCTAAAATAGCTTCATACAAATTCTGTAACTCTCTTAACGAAAATTTATCTGGTAAAAGGTTAAACGCCAAAGGATTTTCCTGCACCATTTTTTGCAACCATTGGTGGCAGGTTTCTAAAATTTCTTTGTGGTCAAAAGCCATTTCTGTAATTGATGAAACGCTGTGCCAGTGCAGTTCGTTATCTGTAATTTGTAAGCTATAATGTTTAATATTTAATAAAGAACAATAAGCAATTGTAATTACACGACCACCAGGATGGCGATTAGGATGACTAAAGCTACGAACCTGGTCAAGATAAATATCACTCATGCCTGTGCGTTGGTCAAGCACACGATAAGCAGCAGCATCTACTTCCTCATTAGCCTGCACCACATCGCCAAGCAGGCTCCATAAACCTTTATATTTTTCAAGATCACTGCGTATTAGTAAAACCTTTAGTTCGTTATCATCAAACCCAAAAATAACACAGTCAACCGTTATAGGCATTTTAGGATATGATGCAACCAATTCTTGTCCATTTTTTAAAGACATAGCAACTTCGTTATATTTTTAAAGCACATTTTTTTAAATTAAGTTCTCTAGCTATTTTCTTCCTTAATCTGTTTTCCTGTTTTTCCAAACCTCCTTTCCCTATTTTGAAAATCACTTATGGCTTCGTATAAATTATTTTTTCTAAACTCAGGCCAGCGTGTATTGGTAAAATATAATTCGCTGTAAGCAAGCTGATATAATAAAAAATTACTTATTCTATACTCACCACTTGTTCTTATAATCAACTCTGGATCAGGAATATCTTTGGTACACAAATATTGTTGAAACACAGCATCAGTAATAGTTTCAGCAAGTTTACCAGTTTTAACATCATTTGCAATTTGCTGCACGGCATTAATAATTTCCCACCTGCTGCTATAGCTTAATGCCATTACTAAATTTAAACCAGTATTTGTTTTTGTATTGTCTAATGCTTCCTGCAATTCATCATAAACATTATTGGGCAACATAGATAAATTGCCAATTACATGCAGCTTAATATTATTTTTATTTAAAGTAGGAACTTCTCTCTTTATTGTATCAACAAGCAAAGCCATTAAACCCATCACTTCATCTTCAGGCCTATCCCAATTTTCTGTGCTAAATGCATAAAGCGTTAAATATTCAACACCCAATTCAGCACATCCCTCAACAATATTTCTTACACTTTCAACTCCATGAAAATGTCCATACAATCTGTCTTGTCCTTGCTCTTCAGCCCAGCGTCCATTGCCATCCATAATGATAGCAATATGTTGAGGTAATTTTTGTTTGTCAATTTTATTTAGTAAGTCTTCCATAACTATAAAGAACAAATGTAGGGGTTTGAGTTTTTGTGTTTACTGTACATAATAAAACAGTTTCTCATTAATAGTTTTTTCTGATAGTTTAATCATCTCGCCAGGTTGCATTTTATCTAATAAAATATTTTCAATACTATACCTTATTAATCTTAAAGTTGGATAACCAACTGCTGCAGTCATTTTCCTTACTTGCCTGTTTTTACCTTCGGTTAATGTTAAGCTTATCCAGCTTGTGGGTATATTTTTTCTAAAGCGTATTGGTGGCAAACGCTCACAAACATTAGGTTCTACGTCAAATACTTTTGCTACACACTTTTTCGTTTTATAGTTTTTTCCATCAGCATTTATTATAACACCTTGTTGCAATTTTTGTAAAGCATCATTATTTATTGCACCATCTACTTGCACCCAATATTCTCTTTTATGTTTAAACATTGGGTTTAATAAACGATGATTAAGCTGCTTATCATTTGTTAAAATTAATAATCCTTCGCTATCATAATCTAATCTTCCAACAGGATAAACATCATGCTCAACATTAAAAAAATCTGCAAGCGTTTTTTTATTTTCTTCTTTTGAAAATTGACACAACACTTGAAATGGTTTGTAAATAATATAATAAACGTTATGCTTCAAATCCTTTGTTTATAATAGTTTCAGGCAAATATAAAAGTAAAATAATGCAATAAAAAAATCCCGCAAAAGCGGGACTTTGTATATGGATGGGTTAGTAAGTATGCGAATTATTTCATTCGCAACACAATGTTAGATTAAGTTTTTATAACTACAAAAAATTATGTGCAATTTTTTATCAACATTATAAAAATAAAATGTGAATTGACATTTAGCATTATTCACACTAATAAAAATAGTTGCACTAATTTTATGTAATCACTATTATCTTTTGTTTGCTGAAAGCATTGAAAACACAGCGTTTCAAGAGATTTAATTTTTACATGATAATATTCTTTATTAAAAATTATTTTAAGCAAAACACTTGCACTTACTTTTGCTTCTTAATTGTTTTATATGAAATTTTCTTCGCCACTTTCAATGTCAACACTTGCATCATTGCTTAATGCAACTGTTATTGGCAATGAAAAAAATTTAGCAACTGGCATTAATGAAATTCATAAAGTAGAAGCTGGTGATATATGTTTTGTTGATCATCCAAAGTATTATAATAAATGTTTGCAAAGTGCAGCAACCATTATCATCATTAATAACAAAGATGTTGAAATACCAACAGGCAAAACACTTTTACTTACTGATGAACCTTTTGAAGCTTACTTAAAAATTGTTGATACTTATCATCCATTTGTTGCAAGTACAAAAGCAATTAGTGATACAGCAGTCATTGATTCATCAAGTATTATTATGCCAAATGTTTTTATTGGTAATTATGTTACAATTGGCTCTGGCTGTGTTATTCATCCAAATGTTACTATTAAAGATTATACTGTTATTGGTAACAATGTTGTAATACAAAGTGGTACTGTAATTGGCAGTGATGCATTTTATTACAACACAAAAAAGAACAGAGAGCATTGGTATAAAAGAATGAAGAGTTGTGGCAATGTTATTATTGAAGATAATGTTGAAATTGGTAGTGGCTGCACTATTGATAGAGGCGTTACTGCATCAACACTTATTGGTGCTGGAAGTATTATGGATAATCAAGTACATATTGGTCACGATGTAAGTGTTGGTAAAAATTGCTTGTTTGCTGCACAGGTTGGTATTGCTGGTGCTACAGTAATTGAAGATGGTGTAACACTTTGGGGTCAGGTTGGTGTAAACAAAACAATAACTATACAAAGTGGTGCAGTGGTTATGGGGCAAAGTGGTGTTGTTGGTAATCTTAGTGGCAATAAAGTTTATTGGGGCACGCCAGCAATTGATATTATTGAAAAGAAAAAGGAAACTGTTTGGGTAAAGCGTATTCCAGAAATGTGGAAGAAATTATTACCCTTAACCCCTAAAGGGGAATAAAAATTTGATGAAAGAAATGTAGAGTGCAATTGGTGAATTATTTTTTAATTATAAAAAAATAACCCCACACAAATTCCCCTTTAGGGGTTAGGGGTGTAATTAGTTATGGAAGAAAAATTTGTAAGTGATAGTTTAACAGTGATGAATGAAATTGTATTGCCCAATGATACAAATACATTTGGTAATTTAATGGGTGGAAGATTGATGTACTGGATGGATATTGCCGCAGGAATTGTTGCTGGTAAACATTCAAACGCACCTTGTATGACAGCAAGTGTAGATAATTTGAGTTTTAAAACACCAATTAAACTAGGCAACATTGTTCATATTGAAGCAAAAGTTACACGTGCATTTAATACAAGTATGGAAATTCATTTAAAGGTTTGGGGAGAGGATATTATTCATCAATACAGGTATGAAAGCAATGAAGCTTATTTTACTTTTGTTGCCCTTGACCCAAATAACAAACCAAGAATTGTTCCTCAACTTGTACCTAAAACAGATGAAGAAAAAGCAATGTTTGATGGTGCATTAAGAAGAAGACAAGTGAGATTGATTTTGGGTGGTAAGCTAAAACCCAATGATGCCAATGAGTTGAAAGCATTGTTTATACCTGAAGAAAAATAATTTGTAAGGAAAATAAAATGCTTGCGTAATTATAATTGATTATATATCTATTTCACGCAAAGACACAACGAATATAAAGTTCACAAAGGCTTTGTTTCTTAGTAAACTTTGTCGCTTTGTGTGAAACCAAAATTTTAATAGTTAATTTATGCAAAAGATATTATTTAGTTTGATGCTATTAAGTACAGGTTTAATGTCTTGTGCACAAAAAGTTAAATCAGAAAAAATGGAAAAAGCATTACCCAAAACTTCGGTGCAGTTAGATAGCAATTTACAAGTAGTAACTTTTGGTAATGGTTGCTTCTGGTGTACAGAAGCTGTGTTTCAGCAATTGGAAGGTGTAGTAAAAGTTACAAGTGGCTACAGTGGTGGAAGTGTTGTAAACCCAAGCTATGAGCAGGTTTGCACTAAAACAACTGGACATGCAGAAGCCTTACAGATTATATATGACCGAAGCAAAATAAGTTTTGATGAATTGCTTGAAGTGTTTTGGCAAACCCACGACCCAACAACCTTGAATCAACAAGGTGCAGATCATGGTCCTCAATATAGAAGTGTGATTTTTTATCATACACAGGAACAAAAAGAAAAAGCAGAAAAGTATAAAAGCAAATTAGATAGTGCTAAGGCTTTTGATAATCCTATTGTTACTGCTATTGAGCCTTTTAATAATTTTTATGCAGCTGAAGATTATCATCAAAATTATTACAATAACAATAGCAACCAAGGTTATTGCAGAGTAGTGATAAGACCTAAGCTTGATAAATTTGAAAAAGTGTTTAAGAGTAAATTGAAAAAGCAACCCCCAACCCCTAAAGGGGAGTAAATTTTTTTTTTAATAATACTCACAATAGTTATTGTATTCCCCTTTAGGGGTTAGGGGTAATTACCATTTCGTAAACATCCTTTCCAAGTAATCTTCTTTAAACTCAACAAATGTTGGATTGCCTGTGGCTGTTGTGTTTGGTGTATTGCACTTAAATAAATCTTCCACCAAAGTTTGCATTTCTTTTTGCGTCAATGATTGACCAGCTTTAATAGCATTCTGCCTTGTTAAACATCTAACAAGCTTTTCCCTTTTACTGAATTTTACTTCGCTGGTAAAATGTTTAAACTGCTCAAGCAATAATTCTATGCTGTGTTTTTCATTGCCTTGCAATACATCTGCTGGTGTGCCTTGAATAACAAAACTATTGTTGCCAAAGGGTTCTATGTGATAACCAAGTGCATTCACATCATCCAATAATTCATTTAATAAAACTGCATCAACAGCACTTAATTCAAGGTTAATAGGAAACAAACTTTTTTGTGTAACTGCCTGTTGGTTGTGTGCAGCCTTGCTATATCTTTCATACAAAATCCTTTCGTGTGCCAGTTGCTGATGAATAAGCATAAAGCCTTTTGGCGTGGTAGAAATAATATAGGTGTTGTGTAGTTGTATAAAGGGTTTCTCGTTTCTCGTTTCTTGTTCTTCGTATAGAGGGTTTCTCGTTTCTCGTTTCTCGTTTTCCTCGTTTTTAGTTTGTTGTTTCTCGTTATTTCCCAATTCCCAATTCCCATTTCCTGATTCCTCTTTTGCTGGTGTAAAAAAATCTTTCCAATGCTTTAACTCACTGTTGCTACTTCTTTCAATAAAGTGTGCCTGATTTTTTTGTGTAAATGTTTTAAATAAATTGGATGAAGTTGTACTATCAATTTTTTCTTGTGTTACAGGTTTATTTATTACTTCTAAATTTTGAATGTCTGCATTTAAAGTAAAGTCCAAGCTTGGTGCAATACTAAACTGAGCCAATGCGTGTTTTACTGCACTTTGCACAAAAGCATAAGTTATTTTTTCATCTTCAAACTTTATTTCCTGCTTGGTTGGATGAACATTTATGTCAATTTGTTCAGGGTCTAAATCAATAAACAAAACATAACTTGGAAAGCTATCTTTAGCAATAAGGTTATCGTAAGCAGTATTAACTGCATGGTTCAAATAAGCACTTTTTATAAAGCGATTGTTCACAAAAAAGTATTGGTCGCCACGTGTTTTTTTTGCAGTCTCTGGCTTACCTATAAATCCATACACGTTCAGATAATCTGTGTGTTCCTTGACAGGCACAAGTTTGGCGTTGTAATTATTACCTAAAACCTGTACTACACGTTGTTTAATATTTCCTGCTTCTAAATGAAAAACTTCTTGCCCATTACTGGTTAATGAAAAAAAGATATTAGGAAAAGCCATTGCCACACGAATAAATTCATCAACAATATGTCTCATCTCAACACTATTGCTTTTCAAAAAATTCCTTCGTGCAGGCACATTAAAAAACAAATTTTTCATGCTGATGCTTGTGCCATTTGTAAAGGCACAAGGCTCTTGCTTTAGCACAATGCTGTTTTCAATTTCTATATAAGTTCCAACTTTATCTTCTTCTTTTTTTGTCTTTAATTCTACCTGTGCCACTGCTGCAATACTTGCTAAAGCCTCACCTCTAAAACCCATTGTTTTTATCCTAAATAAATCTTCAATGTTTTTTATTTTAGAAGTTGCATGTCGCTCAAAAGCCATCCTGGCATCAGTTTCACTCATTCCTTTGCCATTGTCAATTACTTGTATTAAAGCTTTTCCTGCATCATTTACAAATAATTTTATCTCTGTGGCACCAGCATCAACTGCATTTTCCAACAACTCTTTTACAGCACTTGCAGGACGCTGAATAACCTCACCAGCAGCTATCTGGTTAGCAATATTATCAGGCAGTAATTGAATGATGTCAGACACAGAAATTATTTACGATGTACGATTTTAGATTTAACTTAATTAAGGCAGCGAATGTAGAGTGAAAGTAGTGAATATAATTTTTGAATTATATCTATATCCAAACAAGGGAATTATTATAGATAATAACTATAGCAACCAGGAAAATAAGAAGATTAACAAAAAAAGTATTACGTGGATACACAAAAAAGTTTGCTAGAAAAGCAGCCATTGGCACAAGTGCTATCAACTCTGGCATTGCACCAAGTTTAGTATATACAGGTATTGTAGCCAATGTTATAAAAAATAAAATCAGCATTACCACCCAGTTTTTCCTTATTTGAATTACCAGCCTGTTGCTATTGGGATACCAGCTTATAAATGCTGCAATCATTAGTACTGCAATAGAAATGAGGTTAATAATATACCAAACATCTTTATGAGGAAAGCTGATAAAAAAGCTAACCTTATTTAAAATGATGTGATGAAAATTATAGTTACATAAATACAAAACAGCAAACAGCAGGTAAAATGGAGCAACAATTCCAAGCAATAAAATAAACCATTCTGCCACCCTGAAAGGACGCAGTATTGCCAAACCACAAAGAGCCAGAACAACTAATACAACACTTGGGTAATAGCAAATAATAGTAACCGAAGTTAAAAATCCAATATTGAACAACAGACCTTTAGAATTGGGATTATTATATAGTTTCATTATTAATCCAAACAGTAAAATGATGAAACTATTTGCAATAAATGCAGGACTCAACAAAAAGGCATTTGGCAATAACCCACTTAAAAAAACATAAGCAAATGCTGACATGAAGCCTGTTTTAGCATACATTTTTCCATTGTTTAAAACGGTGGTTAAACGTATTGACTGCATAAACAACAGCACAATAAATACTATTGAAATAACAGCAGGCTGCAATTTTGTTGCATAATGCTGCAACAGTAAATTAAACACACCTGTATTGGCATTTGCTGCAATAGCAATAGGTGTATTAAATACATGCAGGTGTATCAGTACAGTGCATATAACTAAAGCAAAAAACGCTACAATAGATTTTTCCCTAAATAATCCAATCACAATTAATAATCAATTTTGGCAAAGCAAAGAAAAGCATGATACATACAAGGAACAATTATTTGTTTGGCACCAACTTGTTTGGCATGGCGTGGCATAAAAGTATAGCCTTTGTCAAGGTTTTTTAAAGTATTGCTTCGTGTAATCTGTCCATCAGGATTTACAGATTGCTCTGTTAAAATAAGCTCCTGCCTTTCCAATTGGTTAAACAAAAACTTTAATTGATTACCAGCATTAAACATTCCATAGCTTAAATAAGTATCTGTATTATCATCAAACTGAGATTTGCGAATAACATTGTTCCATTCAATCTTGCCTGTGCTGTCTAAGCTTGCAATAGCAACGTTATCGCAAAAATATCGTGTGATGTTAAAACTGTTGTAGCCCCTGCCCCAAGGATAATATGGCGAAGCACCAAACGAATAAAAGCCACCTGTGTTCATATTATAAGGATTCATGTAATCCCACCTGTTATAATTGTCTCCTCCACGGCTGCTTGTGTATTCACTCTCTGCACAAAGTAAAAAACCTCCATTTTTCTTTGGTATAATTTGTTTAATAAAATAATCATTAAAGGCTTGTTTTACTCCAAGATCTCCCTTTGCATCATTCCTAAAGTCACCATCAAAAACTGTTGTAGTGCTTACAGTTTCAGTATTGGTATTGGCATCAAACACACTAATGTACAATCCTTGTATATCGCCACGTCTTTTGGTTCCATAAAAAGATGTTATGATAAATTTATTGGTTGCATTGTCTGCCTTCATTTTTATTTCATCTAAAAAAACATTGCTTAGTTGTTTAAGGTTAATGTACTTGAAAGTTGTGCTATCAGAAGGTTTGCTAATTAAAACAAGTTGCACTATATTATCATTATTTACAGTTCCTGTTGCTTTAAAAAATAAAAAATTTCCTTTATTATCCAATTCAAAGCAAGTTAAAAAAGTATTGCGTTCACGCATTGGTACATCTTCTGTTGCTTTATTCAACAGGGTTAAATCTTTGTTGTATAAAAAAGTAGTGATGATGTGTTTTTTT
Organism: uncultured Chitinophagaceae bacterium; assembly: GCA_964477265.1. GTDB lineage: Bacteria > Bacteroidota > Bacteroidia > Chitinophagales > Chitinophagaceae > CAIVPM01. The sequence continues at coordinate 61,858 of CAYZDJ010000003.1, read as the reverse complement.
TCGTTGTAAGAATTTATTTTAAAGAACATTATTTTTTGCTTGTCTGCACTTTGTACAAACTGATAAATTTTATTGTTCTGTACTTCTCTGCTATCTGTTGTATCAAGTTGCATTGGCTCACTTAATTTTTTACCAGTTGCATCAACCTTTACAGCCATGTTATAAATAATATTTCTTTTTTGATATTGGTAAAATAAATATACAAAATCCTGATACTGCAAAAAATCTATATTAAAAACCCTGTCAGTTATAAAGTCTAATTTTTCTTTAGAAATCTGTTTCATGTCCTGGTCAAACACACATAAATAGTGGGTTATAGCAGATGCTTTGTAAATTAAAAAGTTGCCATTCATTCTGCCAACAATTTCATAACGCATATCTCGTGTATCATCTCTGTCTTCTACACTATAAGTAATTTTTTGAGAAAAAGAAACAGAAATAAGTGAAGAAAAAAGTATTGTATAAAATAATTTCATAGTAAAAAATGCTTGTGTAAAATTAAGTTGTTTAATAAGTTGGCAGATGAATAAAGTTGTATAAATACATAAATGAATTTTTTATTGGCTGCAATTTTGTAAGGAAGTGTTTTGCAGTTCGTAAAAACTTTAACAAAACTTTATAAATCAGATTGTTTAATTTGCACCCAAAATTTTTAATGATGAAAAAAATACTTGCCTTTTTAGTTTTAAGTTTTTCTCTTTTAGGTTTTAATAAAATAATGGCTCAGCAAGATCCGGTAACCTGGACTTATGAAGCAAAGAAAAAAGCAGATGGCAGCTACGACCTTGTAATTACAGCTACTTTACCAAAGCCATGGCATATTTATTCTCAAAATACTGATGAGAATGGGCCTGTGCCAACAACAATTACTTTTAATGCAAACCCTTTAATAACAAAGGTTGGCAAAACAACAGAAGCCGGTAAACTTGAAAAAAAATACGACAAGGATTTAAAGGCAAATACATTGTTTTATAGTGATAAGGTTGTGTTTACACAAAACATAAAACTAAAAGGCAAAGCCAAAACTTCTGTTACAGGCAAAATAAATTTTATGGTGTGCAACGATGTAAAGTGCCTGCCACCAAAGGATGTAGCTTTCTCAATAAAACTTTAATTCTATTTACGATGTACGATTTTGGGTTACGATTTGAACAAGTCGTAACAACGTTGTGGCTAATATTTTAATATGAAAAAATTATTACTTCTTCTTATTGCCTTTTGTTTTTCTTTTTTTTGCTTTTCGCAGGACAGTTTGGTTTGGAAAGTAAGTGCAAAAAAAATTGCAGATGCTACTTATGAAATTATTGCAAAAACGGTTGTACCAAAAGGTTGGCATTTGTATAACAACAACCCAACACAAGATGGTTTAAGTGATTTAAAATTTACTTATAGCTTAGAAAAAATAAAATTGCTCGACAGTGTAACTGTCAATAAAAAAGAAGAAGAAATAGATGATGCTGTTTTTGGTGTTAAAACAAAAGTTCATAAAAATGAAATTGAGCTGCACCAAAAAATAAAAATAGACAGCTTTATTCCAGCAACAATTAAGGTTGATATTACTGGATTTATAGGCAATAATGCAACTGAAGATTTTCATGATTTAGTAGATAATATTGACTACACAGTTGCCCTTGAAGGAGGAAAAGAAATTAAAAGCGACTCTGCGTTAATTCTAAAAAATGTAAATTTAAAAAATCCATTAAGCCAGTGTGGCGAAAAAATTGAAACAGGTGGTAGTTGGTTTACCATTTTTTTATTGGGTTTGGTAGGGGGTTTTATTGCATTGCTTACGCCTTGTATGTTTCCTATGATTCCTGTTACAGTTTCATTTTTTACCAAGCGTTCGCCAACTCGTAAAAAAGGCATTCAAAATGGTTTGTTGTATGGATTTTTTATTTTCTTAATCTACTCTTTGTGCAGTTTACCATTTCATTTAATTGATGGTATTGGTAGTGATATTTTTAATGTAATAGCTACCAACCCAATTGTAAACATTGTTTTCTTTATTGTATTTATTGTATTTGCCATTTCATTTTTTGGCTATTTCGAAATTACATTACCACATCAATTTGCAGGCAAGGCAGATAGCAAAAGCAATGTAGGCAGCGTGTTTGGTATTTTCTTTATGGCCCTTACATTGGTTATTGTTTCATTTAGCTGCACAGGTATTATTTTAGGAACATTGCTTGTGGGCACTGCACAAAATGGAGCCTGGGCTTTAACAGTTGGCATGGGTGGTTTTGGTTTGGCTTTGGGTTTGCCATTTGCATTGTTTGCAATTTTTCCTAATTGGCTTGAAAGCTTGCCAAAAAGTGGTGGCTGGCTTGATGTGGTAAAAAAAGTTTTAGCTTTTGTTGAAGTTGCATTGGCATTAAAGTTTTTATCAAATGCAGATTTGGTAAAGCATTGGGGCATTTTATACAGGGAAATTTTTATTGGTGCCTGGATTTTAGTTTGCATTTTACTAGCTTTATACGCGTTTGGATTTTTGCGTTTACCACACGATTATAAAGGGCAAAAAATATCTCCAGGAAGAAAAATTATTGGTGTAGTTGCTATTGCATTTGCAATTTATTTGGCACCAGGTTTAACACAATCTAAATATGCCAATTTAAAGTTATTAAGTGGTATTGCACCACCATTAAGCTATACTATTTATAAAGAAAATAAAGTTGGCCTGCACCCAGATTTTGTAAATAATTATGAAGATGCCATTGCATTGGCAAAGCAACAGCACAAGCCATTACTAATAGATTTTACAGGATGGAATTGTGCCAATTGCAGGCAAATGGAAGAAAATGTGTGGACAGAACCTGAAGTTTATAAAACAATAAAAGATAATTTTATTTTGGTGAGTTTGTATGTTGATGATGGTGCTAAGTTACCAGTTGAAAAAAGAATTTTAAATTATAAAACAAAAGATAGCAGCATAAGAGATGTAATTACAATTGGCAACAAATACTCCATTTTTGAGTTTGATAATTTTGCTGCTTCCTCTCAGCCATTGTATGTAATGCTAAATAATAATGAAGAACTCTTGGCTTATCCTGTTGGCAAAACAGAAGCTGATAAATATTTGGAATGGTTGCAATGTGGGTTGAAGACGTTTAAAAAATAATAGTAATGAACGCTATTTAGTGAATCCTTGAAGGTTTGTATCTTCAGGGATTTTTTTTATCCAATTTCGCCTTAAAATTCAGGGCAATTTTTCAACGATAACTAGTCTTTAAAAAATGAATAAAGTATATTTTATTCTACTTGCTCGCTGAACACACAGAATTCACAGAAAAAACCTGCGTTATCTGCGATTTATGCAAGTAAAATATGTAGGAATAATTTTGCAGAATTACTGGTTATTTTATTTGAAAAAGAAATTAAAAAACCAGAATATCATTATTGTTTTATTAACTATTTATTTCCATTTTTATTTTTCACGTATTTTCGTATTAATGGATATCATTTATATAATAGGGTGGATTATTTTAACCCTGGTTTTTATTGGTTTTTTTGCAGGTTACGAAATTGCTTTTGTAAGTGTAAACCGCCTGAGCATTGAGCTTAAAAAAAAACAAGGTAAAAAAAGTGGAATTATTCTGGGCAAGTTTATGGAGCAACCTGCCAAGTTTATTGGTGCCTGTCTGGTGGGTTTAAATATCTTTCTTGTTATTTATGGTTTATTGTTTAGCGAGCTGTTACATGCATCGCTTTGGACTCCTTTTAAAATAGAAAATCAGTTTGTTAAATTATTGGTTGATGCTGTGTTGTCAACCTTAGTGGTATTGGTTTTTGGTGAGTTTATACCAAAGGCAATCTTTAAAGGAAAGAATGATTATTTGTTAGCAGCATTTGCACCTGTTGCCAATTTATTTTACAAAATACTACAGCCTTTGGCTGCTTTTTTTGTTGATGTGGCAGAGTGGATTTTAAAATACCTCTTTAACATTAATGTAAAAAACAAGGCAGAAGCATTTACCCATGTTGACCTGGAGCATTTCATTAATCAAAATCAGGAGCAAGCTACAGACAATCCTGAGCATAGCAAAGAGTTATTAAAAAATGCAATGAGCTTGCCAACCATTAAAATTCGTGAGTGTTTGGTTCCAAGAAAAGAAATTGAAGGTGTTGATATAAACATGCCTATAGAAGAAATAAAGCAACATTTTATCAGCACAAAATTAAGTAAGTTAATTGTATATGATGATAGCATTGATGAAATAAAGGGATATATACACCAGCTTGATTTGTTTAAAAAGCCAACATCATTAAAGGAGATTTTATTGCCGATACCAGCAGTACCAGAAAGTATGGCAGCAGCCGATTTAATTAATAAATTCAGTAAAGAAAGAAAAAGCATTGCATGGGTGGTTGATGAATTTGGTGGCACAGCTGGCATAATTACAATGGAAGATTTGCTGGAAGAAATTTTTGGTGAAATAAAGGATGAGCATGATGTTGAGGAGTTTGTTGAAAAGCAAATAAGCCAGACAGATTTTATTTTTAGTGGCAGGTTAGAGCTGGATTATTTAAGGGAAAATTTTGGCCTCACTTTTCCTGAAGATACAGAAGCAGAAACCTTGAGTGGTTATATTATTTCAAAGCACGAAACTATACCACAGCCCAAAGAAGTTATCATAGCCGACCATTACCAATTTGATATTTTAAATGTGAGTGACACCAGGATAGAAATGGTAAAAATGAAAGTGTTGAAATAATGAAAGCCAAGAAAACAGCAATATTCAGCATAGCATTTTGCCTGGTAATTTCCTGCAACTTATTTGCCCAAAAAAATGAATGGAATAGTTGTATAAGAATCATTCAAAACGATAGTGTATTTAAAATTACCAAAAACACCGACTCTGTAAGCTTACTTAAACAAAGGTTTTCAATCAGGTATTTTGGCAAAAAATACAGCAATAAAAAAAGATATGCAGCACAGTTTGCTATTGTGGAAAATGCAACTGATACATTAGGTTTAACTATAGGTAAAAGCGTAGATAGCATTCCATATTTTGCAGAAGGAACAGGTTTTGCTGCTGATGAAAAAAAAGGATATGAATCTTTATTTATTTCAAATGAAGGACATCATTATTTAACTTATGAAAATGAAGGCGACAAGCGTGTTGATTTAGTAGTGCCACCAAAAAATGAATGGCTGGAATTGCAGTTAAATGTTTCGGCATTTAACCAAGCTGAAAAAGACATAAACATTGAAGCATTAAAGCAATCTTGCTTATATTTTATTATTTTTATTGATAACAACTTAAATGGCATAATTGATGCTGACGAGTTAAAAAAAATCAAAGTAAATTTTAAATAAAATCAATATAAAAAATATGAAAATAAAATCCCTGATACTTGGCATCTTTTGCCTTTGCACAATTACATCTTGTGACACCTTAAAGCAAATAGGAACAGATTTATTAAAGCCATCAAACCTTGATATGGTTCTTGGCTTAAAGGAAGCATTAAACCAAGGCTTGTTTAAAAGCTTTGATGCTTACAACAAGCCAGAAAGCAATCCTGCATTGGCTTTTGCTTTTCCTAATGATGCACAAAAAATAATTAACCTTGTAAACCAGGCTGGGTTAGGCAGCATGATAAAACCTATTAATGATAAGTTTAACAAAGCCATTGCCAGTTCTTTTACTGCAGCAAAGCCAATTTTTTTAGATGCAGTAAAAAGCATGAATTTCAGCGATGTAACTAGTATTTTAATTACAGATAATACACATGCTGCTACAGACTATTTTAGAGCTACAACCAACACTGCATTAATGAATGCATTTAGACCAATTGTTGACAGCACTATTAATTTAGAAGGAGCTAATAAAGAATGGAAGAAAATTGCAACTATTGTAAACAATATTCCTTTTAGTAATTTTAAAGTAGAAAATACTTTAACCGATTTTGTAGCTGCACGTGCTATAGAAGGAATGTATAACATGGTTGCTGAAGAAGAAAAAAACATTAGAACAAATTTGAATTTTAGAAAATCAGATTTAGTAAAAAAGGTTTTCAGCTTTGCCGATGATGAGTTGAAGAAAAAGAAAACAGGACAATAGTTTGCAAGCCACAGATGCACAGATTATTTTAAAATTATTAAATCTGTGTATTGTTGCTGATTAAAATATGCTGCAATAAACAATGACACAATTTAGACCATCGCGTTTTGAGGTATTACCTACAGTTGTAAAAAACCTGATTATAATTAATGTTTTGGTTTTGGCTGCACAACATTTTGTAGGCAATAAATATTTTATGTTCAACGACACATTTGCGTTGCATAGCTGGCAAAGCGAGTTATTCAAGCCATGGCAATTGGTAACGCACATGTTTATGCATGGTGGTCTTGATCATATTTTTTCTAATATGCTGGCATTGTATTTTTTTGGTTCTGTGCTAGAGAATGTGTGGGGCAGCAAACGCTTTTTAATTTTTTATATGGTATGTGGCTTAGGTGCTGCATTATGTCATTTAACAGCGTTGCATTTTGAAAATGTGGCAATGTTAAACCAATTGAATAATGCAACTGATGCAGAATCTATTCAACATTTTATTAAATCTCATTTAAATGGGCTTGAAGTTACTGGTCAGCTAGATTTTTCAAAAGAAGAAGCTGTGGCACTTACCCAACTTCATTTTAATCAACCCACACTTGGTGCAAGTGGTGCTGTATTTGGTTGCCTTGCAGCATTTGCATATTTGTTTCCAAATACTGAAATTTATCTTTATTTCCTTTTACCATTAAAGGCAAAATGGTTTATACTATTATATGCTGGCTTCGAAATAGTGATGACTGTTCGTAACTCTGCAGGAGACAATGTTGCACACATTGCACACCTAGGTGGTGCATTAGTTGGCTTTATCTTGGTGTATTATTGGAATAAATCCAATAGAAGAAATTTCTATTAATTTTTTTTACTGAAAAGGACAAGCAAAAATATTTAGCAAAATAAATACTAAAAAAATTAGTGTTTATAAATATTTTCCCCTTAGCTTTGTTGCATAATTACATTTGAAGATTAAAAAAATATTTATGAGTACTACAGCTAATGCAGAAAAATTAAAGGCACTTAAACTAACTATTGATAAAATTGACAAGGACTATGGCAAAGGCAGCGTAATGATGCTTGGTGACAGGGCAGAACAACAAATGGAAGTTGTAAGTACAGGTTCTATTGGTTTAGATACTGCACTTGGAGTAGGCGGTGTGCCAAAAGGTAGAATTGTAGAGATTTATGGACCTGAAAGTAGTGGTAAAACTACAATAGCAACCCACATTATTGCAGAAGCACAAAAAAAAGGAGGTGTTTGTGCAATTATTGATGCAGAACATGCGTTTGATAGTAGTTACGCCCAAAAGCTAGGAGTTGATGTTGATAATCTTTTAATATCGCAACCAGATTATGGCGAACAGGCTCTTGAAATTGCAGACAGATTAATTTTATCTGGAGCACTTGATGTGGTTGTAATTGACTCAGTTGCTGCACTTGTACCAAAAAGTGAATTAGAAGGAGAAATGGGAGATAGTAAAATGGGCTTGCAGGCAAGGTTAATGAGCCAGGCATTAAGAAAACTAACAGCTACCATAAATAAAACCAACACCGTTTGTATTTTCATTAATCAGTTGCGTGAAAAAATTGGGGTAATGTTTGGCAATCCAGAAACAACAACTGGTGGTAATGCCTTAAAGTTTTATGCTTCAATAAGGTTGGATATAAGAAGGGTTTCGCAAATTAAAGATGGTGATGCTGCAATAGGAAACAGGGCTAAGGTAAAAGTTGTGAAAAATAAAGTGGCACCGCCATTCAGGATAGCAGAATTTGATATTATATTTGGAGAGGGAATAAGCAAAACTGGCGAGATAATTGATATGGGTGTTGAATTAGGCATTATCAATAAAAGCGGCAGTTGGTTTAGTTACGACAGCAATAAATTAGGTCAGGGTAGAGATACGGTAAAGCAGCTATTTATCGACAATCCGGATTTAGCAAATGAAGTTGAAGGAAAGATAAGGACAAAAATTGCTGAAATGCAGTCAAGTGGCTCAATACCTGTTGAAGCAGAATAAAATTTGTAAAGTAAGGACTTTTTATAACGGAACACGGACTAGTAAGTAAAAGCCGTCTTATTTTTAAGATGGCTTTTTTGTGTTAAGACATTTCTTACTTTACAATAACATAAAGTATTAAATAAAAAACGTGTCAGATTACAAAAATCTGACACGTTTAAAACCACTCTCTATCAAACTATCCTTCACTTCTAAACACTATTTTTTCATCAAACACATCCACCAAAATTGGTTTTGTTTTATCAATGTTTCCCTGCAATATTTTTTTGCTTAGCTCATTCACCACTGCCTTTTGTATTAGGCGTTTTAAAGGTCTTGCACCAAAGGTTGGGTCGTAACCATTTTGTAATAAATAATCAATTAAATAATCGCTGAATTGTAAATCCATTCCATTTTCTGCAACACGATTTTTAAGTTCGTTTAACTGAATATTGATAATGCCTTTCATTTCTTTTTTTAGCAAAGGATGAAACATTATTATTTCATCAACCCTGTTTAAAAACTCTGGTCTTACTGTTTCTCTCAACAAAGTCATTACTTCATCTTTTGTTTTTTCAGCAATATCATCAATGTTATTTTCATTTACATTTTCAAATTTTTCCTGAATAATATGACTACCAATATTGCTGGTCATAATAATGATGGTGTTCTTAAAATTCACTGTTCGTCCTTTGTTATCAGTCAATCTTCCATCATCTAAAACTTGCAATAAAACATTCCAAACATCAGGATGTGCTTTTTCAATTTCATCAAGCAATACAACACTGTACGGCTTTCTACGCACAGCTTCTGTTAATTGTCCACCTTCGTCATAACCCACATATCCTGGAGGAGCACCAACCAAACGAGACACTGTGTGCTTCTCTTGATATTCACTCATATCAATACGAGTCATCATCGAATCATCATCAAATAAATAACTTGCCAAAGCCTTTGCTAACTCGGTTTTACCAACACCTGTAGTACCTAAAAATATAAAACTACCAATAGGCTTTTTAGGGTCTTGCAAGCCTGCTCTGCTTCTTCGTATAGCATCTGCAACTGCAACAATAGCTTCACTTTGACCCACCACTCTTTTATGCAATTCATCTTCCAAATTCAATAGTTTTTCTCTTTCGCTTTGCAGCATTTTTGTTACAGGAATATTGGTCATTCGTGCAATATTTTCTGCAATGTCTTCTGCATCTACTTCTTCTTTCATCAATCGCTTGTCGCTGATTGAGGTGATTTCAAATGATGTTTGTGATATGATATTTTCTTGTTCCTTAATACGACCATAACGAATTTCTGCAACCTTTCCAAAGTCGCCATTACGTTCTGCCTGTTCTGCTTCTTGTTTTAATTGTTCAATATTTGCTTTGGCATTTTGCACTTTGTCAACCAATTCTTTTTCTGCTTTCCACTTTGCTTTAAATGTATCTCTGTCAACAGTAAGATTAGAAATTTCAGTATTTAAATCTTTTAGTTTAGCTTCATCATTCTCACGTTTTATTGCTTCTCTTTCTATTTCTAATTGGCGAATTTGTCTTTCTAATTTATCCAACTCTTCTGGCATACTATTCATCTCTAACCTAAGCTTGGCAGCACTTTCATCAATTAAGTCAATGGCTTTGTCTGGCAAAAATCTATCAGTAATATATCGTTGAGAAAGTTCGACAGCAGCAATAATTGCTTCATCTTTTATACGCACGTGATGATGCGTTTCGTATCTGTCTTTCAAGCCACGCAAAATAGAAATAGCATCTTCTGCACTAGGTTCATCAATCATTACTTTTTGAAAACGTCTTTCTAATGCTTTATCTTTTTCAAAATACTTTTGATACTCATTTAAGGTAGTTGCACCAATTGCCCTTAACTCGCCACGAGCCAATGCAGGTTTTAAAATATTGGCTGCATCCATTGCACCTTCACCGCCACCAGCACCAATTAAAGTATGTATTTCATCAATAAATAAAATAATTTCACCATCGCTTTCTGCCACTTCTTTTACCACAGCTTTTAGCCTTTCTTCAAACTCGCCTTTATATTTTGCACCAGCAATTAGCAAGCCCATATCAAGACTATACAAAACTTTTGATTTCAAGTTTTCTGGCACATCGCCATTAACAATTCTCATAGCCAAACCTTCTGCTATGGCTGTTTTACCAACGCCTGGTTCACCAACAAGTATGGGATTATTTTTACTTCTACGAGAAAGAATATGCAACGTTCTTCTTATCTCTTCATCACGCCCAATTACTGGGTCAAGTTTGCCACTTGCAGCAGCTTCGTTTAAGTTTCTTGCATATTTTTTTAATGCTTCAAACTGATTGTTTTGTGTTGCTGAATTGATGGTGCTGCCTTTGCGTAAGTCTTTAATAGCAGCAACCAATCCTTTTTCGGTAAGCCCTGCATCTTTCAACATTTTAGCAGTGTCGTCATTCACTTGCAACAAACCAATAAGCAAGTGTTCAACACTTACAAACTCATCATTAAATTGCTTTAATGCAGCATTGGCTTTTAGCAAAACTGTGTTTAAATCTCTACCAATATTTTGTGCAGCTTCGCCATTGGTTTGCTTTGGTAAGCGTGCAATACTTTCATCAATTTTATTTAAAAGATGAGTAAGATTTACATTATTTTTTTTCAATAAATATTGCACACTGCTATCATCATCTGCCAACAAAACTTTTAGCAAATGATTGGTTTCGATGTTGGGGTTATTGTTGTTGAAAGCCTGCTGCTGTGCAGCTTGTATGCTTTCTTGTGCTTTGATGGTATAATTATTTAAGTTCATTTTCTTTTATTTTTATTTCACACAAAGAAACTATGGATACTAAGTTCACAAAGTCTTTGTTGCTTTGTGTCAAATGAATCTCAAACCTCAATCCACATCAAAAAATCAGTTATTATGTCGTGTAAAAATAAAATTCACTGTCGTGCTTTCCGATTAATTTTTGTTGGACTGTTATTATTTCAGTTTTCACTTAATTTTGTTTCACTTTCATTAGTAAATGTTAAAAGATGAACTCAAAAATATCATTTCAACAATTAGCCCAATTAAACCAGGCAATCTTATCGAAACAGTTGCCTGTTACCTTAGAGCAAGCAAAACAACAAGTGGAATTTTTAAAAAAACAAAGTTCTCAAAGCAAGAAGAAACTCAGAAGCTAATACATTTAATTAATCAAAACAACTTTTGGTTTAACAATATTAATATCAATAATTTTTTTGCACAAGGTGCAGAACAAAAAGTTTATCTTAACACAGATGGGAAATCTGTTCTTAAAAGCAATGATTCTATCTTTTATGAATATTGGTTAGATTATTTCAATAGCCTTTTACTGCACAATTATTTCTTTACTCAAACGACTTATACCCTACTTGGTTTTACAATTATTAATGATAATCTTTTAGCTGTTGTTCAACAACCTTTTATTGCAATTACTCAAGAAACAGATTTAGAAGAAGTGAAAATATTTCTTTTAAATAATGGATTTTTATTGAAGAAGAACAACGACTATTTTAATGATGAACTTGGCATTATTTTAGAAGACTTGCACGATGAGAATGTATTAACAAATAATGATGTTTTATTTTTTGTTGATACTATCTTTTACATTACTGATAAATTTTTTAAATAATTCTTATGCAATATTCAATCTCTTGTAAAAAAAACTGTGTGTTACTTATTGCACTTTTTTTCTCTCAGTTTTCTTTCTCACAAAACTTTAATAAAGTAAATGATTGGCTTGATAATAACATTAAAGACTTGGGTGGTCGTGCTATTATTCTTGTTTATAAAGATGGCAAGATTGTGTATGAACAAAGTAAAAACGACATCAGTCGTAAACAAAAATTTGGTGCAAAATGGCTGGCCAAAAAAACTGGTAAAGAAGCCGATTTAAGCGATTTTGATAATAATACAAAGCAACGTATTGCAAGCTGTAGTAAATGGCTTACTGCTGCACTGGCTATGACTTTTATTGACGAACACAAGTTAAGTTTAGATGATACAATTGGTAAATTTTTGCCTGTGATGACTGCACATAATAAGGGCAAGATAAAAGTGTGGCAATGCTTATCTCACTTAACTGGCATTAAGCAAGTTGGTTTTGCTGCAAGCATGAATGGAAGTGATGATGATAGTGGCGAAGAGCCACAGAAAAAATTGAGTTTGAAAGAAAAACTAGAAAAGTTTAAAGGCAAAAAAGACAATGGCTGGAACACTATGCAAGAAGCCATTGACAGCATTACAAACGCACCAATGGAAGGAGAACCTGGTAAAACATTTCATTATGGAAATGCAGGGCTGCAAATAGTTGCTGCTATTTTAGAAAAAATAAGTAACAAAGATTTTGAAACAATTTTTCAGGAAAGAATTGCAAAACCATTGCAAATGAACAACACAGATTTTGGCAAACAAGCTGTGCCTTTGGCAGCAGGCAGTGCTTGGAGTACTGCAAAAGATTATTTAAATTTTTTGCAAATGATATTAAGTGAAGGAATGTTTAATGGTAAGCAAATTATCAGTAAAAATTCAATTATTGAAATGCAAAAAAACCGTGTAGCAAAAGATGCCAAAATTGTTTACAGCCCAGCAGAAGCAGGCAATTGGGGCTATGGTTTTGGTGAGTGGGTAATGGATGATGCAACAGAAAATAAACGCTCTGATGCCATTACAAGCCCTGGATTATTTGGCACTTTTCCCTGGGTTGATAATGGCAAAAAATACTGTGCCATTCTTTTTACATTTAATATAAAAAGCAAGGGCAGGAATGAAAGGTATAAAGAGTTGAAACGCCTTGTGGATGAGGCTTTGAAATAAAATGAATTAAGTGTTGTTATTTTTTACTTCAATAATTTGTGCAGCAATGCTTATAGCAATTTCTTCTGGTGTTTTGCTTTTAATTGCTAAGCCTATTGGTGTGTAAATAGAATCTAACCAATTTTTATTTACTCCTTCTTGTTCAAATTCATCAAACAATTGTTGCATTTTATTTTTGCTACCCAAAACACCTAAGTAACTAAAACGTTTATGCTGTAAGGCTTTTATCACAATTGCATCTGTTCTGTAACCAACAGTCATAACAACTATATAATGGTTTTCCTGTTCTGTGATAAAATCATTTATTAAATTATAATCTTTTACAATGTGCTTTTGATGCACAAAATTATTTTCAATGAATGTGTTTAAATTTTCTCTGTCATCAAACAACTCAATATAAAAATCCATCGAACTCATCAGCTTACTTAAAGCCAATGCACAATGCCCTGCTCCAATTATTGTTAACTTGTTTTTGTAACCAATTTTTTCTTTATAAACCCAATTGCCGTAATTATCATAATTAAAAATATAATCAAACGTGTTATGATTTTCTAAACATTCAATACAATTATTACTAAGCTGCAAAGTGTTGTTATTATTGAGTTGCAAGCTATGTAATATTTTTTCAATTGCAGTTTTATATTTTTGTTGAACAGGAATAAAAGCAATAGTTTGCTCGCCACTGCAAATCATTCCACTCTGGTTTTTTGCAACTTCTTTATTATGAATTTGCCTTTTTATTTCTATAGCAAAATCATTATTTATTATTTTTTGCTTGGCTAACTCAACTAATTTATATTCCATTATTCCACCACCAATACTGCCTTGCATTTTGTTGTGTGCATTTACAGCCATTGCAAAACCTTGCCTGCCAGGGCTGCTGCCATTGCTTTGCAAAACATATAGCAACACACAATTAATATTTGCATTAATATTTTGCAAAATAAATTCCCAAATATGTGTTTGTGGATGTTGCACTATTTAGTAATTTTTATTTGTGTGATTATGGGTGCATGGTCAGATAACTTTAGTCTTGGTGAGTTGTATGAAATAGCTTCAATACCTTTATTCATCAACACTACATCAATCCTCATGCTTGGTATTTTGCTAAAATATGTTTGCTGCCAACCAAAATAATTTTCAAGAAAAGCATCTTTCAAATTTTTACTTAATGTGTGATAAACATAAGACGAAGGAGTAGAATTTAAATCTCCACAAAACACAAAAGGAATTGTTGTTGTATCTAATACTTTTTTTATGAGTTGAGCCTGTGCAATATGGCTTGTATCGTAATATTTTATTTTTTTAAAAACGCTGCTGTGCATTATTAAATTACTATCATCAACAACATATTTAAAGTCCGTAAGCTTTTGCTCTTTTGGAATTTTTAAATACATGCTACGCAGGTGTGTATTATAAAACCTGATTATTGTGTTATTTACCAAAATATCAGCAAAGCCAAGGCTTTCAGTAAAATGCTTACCGCTATAATTAATATGATTTGAATATGTAATGGGATACTTTGAAAAAATGCAAGTACCATACTGTTCGCGTCCTTTATATGCTGTAATAAAAGTGTCTATATCAATTGAAAAATAGTAATATGGATAATGCAAACTATCTTTAATAAAGCTAATTCTATCAGCACCTTTATCATTAATAAAATTATCTACATCTTGCAGGCACACAACATCTGCATTGGTTTGTTTTATAAAGTCAAAGTACTTTTCAGTACCTTGCTTTTTTCTGCCAAAATAAACATCATCTGTAAAGTCTCTAACATTCCAACTTAATAGTTTTATTGTGTTAGGTGTAGTTTCTTTTTTACTTAATGCAAATCCAAAATTGCTTGTAATGTTTTTATATCCTAACAAAATAATTAATAAAATATAAATGCTTCTTCTTTTATTTACAAATAAATAAAACACAAGCCACACAAGCATTGCAAGCAATAACAATGGATAGCCAATTGCTAAAAATGTAAAGCCAAAAAAATATTTTGGATGAATGTATGGCGTTAAGCATGCCAACAAATACAAGCCTGCTGAAGTAGCAAATAAATACTTAACGCAAATGGTAAACCATTTTTTTTGAAACAACTTTTTCATTATTGGTCCTTGCTTGCTCGTTCTAAAAATTCTTTTTCATCGTTGCTTAAACCATTGTAGCCTTTGCTGTTTATCTTGTCTAAAATTTCGTTTAGTTTTTTCTCAGTTATGTTTTCTGTTTTATTAAATGCAGTAACTGTTTGTTTGTAATAATGCTGGGTAGATACCTTTTTGTTTTTATACTTTTTTTCAGGATTAAATATATCATCAACTCTTGCAACAATATTGTGCATCCAAGCTCCCCAATCGTTTCCATTTTGTAATTGCACAATAAAAACATAACCCATAACAGCTGCTGAAACATGGGCTATTACTACTGCAAAATTTGTATTGTATAAATAGGCAACATCTATTGCTATAAAAAACAAAGTTAAAATCCATAATGGAAAGCCTTCGCCAATATGCTGAAATATTTTATAGCGTGGCGATAATTTAGTTGTGGCAACAGCTACAGCTACAATTGCTGCATTGCCTCCTTCGAATAAAAAATTTTTGCCAACACTGTTTGCAACAAATGGAATATAAGAAGCTGTTAAAATAAAAAATAAACCACCAACAAAACCACCATATAAATACAGAGGAATCAGCTTGCTGTTTCCCACCAAATCCTGCAAAACATAGCCAAATGCCCATAGCCATAGCATATTGCTGATAAAGCCTACAACACTAAAATGAGAAAACATATATACAACCAACGTCCAGCATTTACCTAATAATAAATGTGCGTTTGGCGATATAGAAAACCAGTAAAACACTTTTGAGCGAAATAAATCGTAAGCAACTTCTGGCGTGTGGTCTATTTTATAAACAATATATAAAAATTGCAATAGCACAAACAAAAACGCATTAATGGCAAATAGAATTACCAATGCATTATTAGTTTGCCCAAGCGTAGGTTTTTTATCAAAATAATCTCTGTGTCCCATAACTATTATTGTGGCAGCAAATCTACTATTAGATATAGTGATGTATCATTAAATTTTTCATTAAGAAACTTCAACCGCTTTAAAATATTCAAAATATATATTTGCAAACTTTTTTAAAGCATCATTATTTAACAATTCAATAATTAAACACAATGGAATTTCGTATAGAAAAAGATACTATGGGCGAAGTTAAAGTGCCTGCAAATGTTTATTGGGGTGCCCAAACACAACGTAGCATTGACAATTTTAAAATTGCACAGGACATTAATAAAATGCCCAAAGAAATTATTGCAGCCTTTGCTTATTTAAAGCACGCAGCAGCTTTGGCAAACAACGAATTAGGCGTGTTGCCAACTGAAAAAAAAGATGCCATTGGAGTAGTTTGTAAAGAAATTTTAGAAGGAACATTGAATGACCAGTTTCCTTTGGTTGTGTGGCAAACAGGCAGTGGCACACAAAGCAATATGAACTGCAATGAAGTGATAGCCTATAAAGCACATGTAAATAATGGCGGTTCTTTAAATGACTATGAAAAGTTCCTGCATCCTAACGATGATGTAAACAAATCACAATCATCAAATGACACTTTTCCAACAGCCATGCACATTGCTGCATATAAAATTTTAATAGAAACCACAATTCCCGGTATTGAAAAACTACGTGATACATTAGAAGCAAAAAGCAAGGCTTTTATGCATGTAGTAAAAATTGGTCGCACACATTTTATGGATGCAACACCACTTACTGTTGGGCAAGAATTTAGTGGTTATGTTTCTCAATTAAACCATGGATTAAAAGCTATAAAAAACACATTGGCACATTTAAGTGAATTGGCACTTGGTGGTACTGCTGTGGGCACAGGAATTAATACACCAAAGGGTTACGATGTATGTGTGGCAAAGCATATTGCTGCTTTAACTGGCTTACCTTTTATTACTGCAGAAAATAAATTTGAAGCCTTGGCTGCACATGATGCGATTGTGGAAGCACATGGTGCATTAAAAACTGTTGCCGTTAGTTTAATGAAAATTGCAAATGATTTTCGTATCCTTTCAAGTGGTCCAAGAAGTGGTATTGGTGAGTTGTTTATACCAGATAACGAACCAGGCTCTTCAATTATGCCAGGCAAGGTAAACCCAACACAATGTGAAGCATTAACTATGATTGCTGCACAGGTTTTGGGCAATGATGTTGCCATAAATGTTGGTGGCAGCATGGGACATTTTGAATTGAATGTTTTTAAGCCAATGATGATTTATAACTTCCTACATAGTGCAAGGTTGATAGGAGATGGCTGTGTGAGCTTTAACGATAAATGTGCTATTGGTGTTGAACCTTTGGAGGCAAATATTAAAAAGCACTTAGACAATAGCCTAATGTTGGTTACTGCTTTGAACACAAAAATTGGTTACTACAACGCTGCAGCTATTGCACAAGATGCCCACAAACGTGGCATTACATTAAAGCACGCTGCATTAGAATTTAAATTAAAAGGATTGGAGTTTGAACACATGACATCAGAGCAATTTGATGCATGGGTTGTGCCAGTTGAAATGTGTGGCAACCTGAATTAATTTTTATTAAAAGGTTTATAATTAAAAAAGAACAACGCATATGCGTTGCTCTTTTTGTTTGAATAGTGAAAAATTTTATTAATAATACTCATAATAGCTTGTTACAATTTTACCAGCACCTGTAGATGTATTAAAAGTATTTTCAATAGACATTAAAACATTCCCATTAGCATCTACATTGTATTGATATGTTACGGGAATATTATATCCATTATAAATATAGGTTTCGTTAAGTGGCAGTTTTTGCGATTGCCCAAACTGTGGAATTAATCCAATAAACAATGGATTATCGTAATTGCTGAAAGTAGCCGTTTTTGAAAAACTGATATATTTATTGGTTATATAAGATGTGTTTGATTCATTGGTTAAATTTCCATTTGTAAATACAGCAGTATCATAAACCCATATAAAATTATTGCTTAATAAATGGCTGTTGTAGAATGTAGTATTTTGTGTGTTGCCTGTATAAGTAATAGCTCTATCTGTTAAATATCCAATGGTATCTTTATAAGAAGTATAATTGTACTGCAAGTTGTAAGATGCCAATGAATCTAATAAAATTCTATCTTGTGCATCAAAGCTATAATGCCTGTTAAAGGTATTTGTCAAAACGTTTACTACACCTCCACTACGGTCGTATTTATTAGTAGCAATAGTTACGTTTGAAGGGAGATTGTTTGTATAATAGAAATTCAATACCCTAATAGTATCAGTTACTGAAAATCCTGTAGTAGTATCAGTTTCTGTAAATATAGTTGCACTTAAACGATTGTTATTATCAAATAAATAAGTTGTAACGCTTTTTATTTTACTATCGCTAGATGTGCTAGTTACTTTTTTAATTTGCCTAGTAATAAGTGCATTTGTAACAGGATCTTTTTTACAAGAAGAAAAAAACAAAACTGCACTAAGCATACAATAAAAAATGTGTTTCATAACATTAATTTGAAAAAGTAAATGTAATGAACAAATTTGAAAAAAGTAACAACTCCTATGCAAAAGGCATTTTTACAACTTTAGCTTTTACTAGGTTGTTTCTTATTTCTATAAAAATTTCACTGTCAACAATACTGTTATCAATAGTTACATAGCCTAGTCCAATAGCTTTGTTTAAGCTTGGGCTTTGCGTGCCACTGCAAACTTTTCCTATTGTATTGCCGGCTAGGTTTTTAATTAAATAATCATGCCTTGGAATACCCCTGTCAATCATTTCAAAACCAACAAGCTTGCGTGTTACACCATTTGTTTTTTGTTGTTCAATAATATCACGAGCAGTAAAATCTTTGGTAAATTTTGTTATCCAGCCAAGCCCTGCTTCAAGTGGATTTGTAGTGTCATCAATATCATTGCCATATAAGCAATAACCCATTTCTAAACGTAATGTATCTCTTGCACCCAAGCCAATAGGCTTAATATTGTATTGTTTTCCTGCTTCAAAAACAGCATCCCATATTTTGTTGGCAGCATCGCCTTCGTTTTCAAAATATATTTCTACACCACCAGCACCAGTGTAGCCAGTTGCACTTACAACAACATTATCAACCCCAGCAAATACACCTTTTGTAAATGTGTAATATTTAAGGTTCATAATATCCATATCTGTCAATGTTTGCAAAGCTTTGGTAGCATTTGGCCCTTGAATAGCAAGTAAACAGGTTTTATCGCTGATGTTGTGCATTTCAACATTGGCTGTGTTGTATTGTTGTATCCAGTTCCAGTCTTTATCAATATTGCTTGCATTAACCACAAGCATATACACCTTATTTTCTTCAATGCAATACACAATTAAATCATCAACAATTCCTCCAGTAGCATTGGGCAGGCAACTGTATTGTGCTTTGCCATTAGTTAGTTTACTTGCATCGTTGCTGGTAACGCGTTGTATTAAATCCAATGCACCATCTCCTTTTAAAATAAATTCTCCCATGTGGCTTACATCAAACACACCAACGCTATTGCGAACTGCAAAATGTTCATCATTAATTCCAGTATAGCTTATTGGCATGTTGTAGCCAGCAAACTCAGCCATTTTTGCACCAAGTTCAATGTGTTTGTGTGTAAAAGGAGTATTTTTCATATAGCATTTTTATTGGCTGCAAAGAAAATGGTTATTGGCTTTTGAAAAAGAATATTTAGTTTTTATTTCACGCAAAGGTGCTAAGCAGAAAAGACGCAAAGAATTATTTTGAATGACTACATACTAACTATTTCTTTATTGTAGGTGCTGCATTTGTATCTTTTGTTATTACAGATTTGCTCTCATTGCCTGAACCAACATCCATTTTTTCAAATCCTTCGCCAACAATAATTCCAAATTGTTTTGCTGCGTTTTCGTTATATACTTTTTTACGCAGCTTTACCATTTCCCAATGCAGGTTGGTTGTAGATTTTGTTTGCAAAAGTTGTGCAGCCTGTTCGCCAGCCTGGTAACCCCATGCATAAATATCTGCTCCATAAGCAGCTACTGCACCACGAGCCACCAAACCACTTTCGCTTGTAAATACTGGCACTTTGGCTTCATTACATTTTTTTATAATTACCTCAAAAGAAGCAAAGACAACATTGTCGGGATTGGCAAAAAATGCATCAATATTTTTACTTAACAATGTTTGTGTAACCAGTTGTGCATCTGCACTTGCATTTACTGGCAATGCTTCAAGATCAATATTCATAGTGGTTGCAAGCGTTTTAATCCTGTTCAAAGCGTCCACACTTTGTGGTTCACTTTGGTTATAAATCATTCCAATCTTTAGCTTTTTACCTTTATTTAAAAGCTTTGGTATTAATGCAAATGATGTATCAATATATGCAAGGTCTTCGCCAACACCATAAAGGTTTGATGGAGCATTTCCATTGCTGTTGTTTAGTTTCATTAACTCTGGCTTTGGTGCAACCATCATAAAAACTGGAACGTCTTTAATGTTTTGCAATGCAGCAATGGTAGGCGTTGTAGGGCAGGTTGCAATAAGCGTTGATTGCTGTGCCTTGCAATATTGTATAATTTGGTTGAGTGTAATATCGCTGCCTTGTGCGTTTCTATACAACACATTTATTGTCTTTTGCTCTTCGCTGTAGCCAGCCTTTTTTAGTGCATCAAAAAAACCTTGCCTGGCTTTTCCAATAGTTGCATCTTCAAAAGCATCTACAAATGCTACAGTTGGCAAATTGTTTTTGGGCTTGCAACTGTATAAAGCAAAAGTTAAAAGAAGAAAGTAAAAGAAAGGTTTCATAATATTTTGTTTGGTGTTTGTTTTTATAATTTTAGTATTCGTTTTTATATAAAATATTTCGCTAAGAGATAAAGAGTGAATGAGATAATAAGGAAAAGCTTTGCTTTTTCTCTCTTTTGCTTGTTACCTCTTAGCGAAAACATATAACATACGCCTTAGTTAGCTATGCAGTTTGTTGAATAAAATTACAAATGTTGAATGGTGCCAACGCCACTATTGATAAATAGTAGTAATGCAGCCTGGACAATAATAAAAATGAAATGCGAAGCATTTAAATTAAAGCTTGTACAATCATCTTTTTTGCTTACTAAACCACTGACAAGGCTTACAGTCACTATAAGGGTTTTGGCGAAAACAATTTACATTTGCCATAACAAATATAACTGCTATGCAATATGGATTAATAGGTAGTGGAAGCTGGGCTACTGCACTGGCTAAACTTTTAACAGATAATGGCAATAGTATAAACTGGTGGATAAGGAATAATGACACTATAAAGACGCTTAAAACGCGTCATCATAACCCACACTACTTGCATAGTGCATACTTTAATACTAATCAACTTTCATTAAGTAACAATATTGCTGAAACTGTTGCAAACAGCGATGTTTTGGTGATTGCAACACCAAGTGCCTATGCTGAAGATGCCTTGCAGCAGCTTGATAAAAATGCGTTGAAAGGTAAAAAAATTATATCTGCCATAAAGGGAATTTTACCTGGAAAAAATCAATTGCTGAATGAGTATTTGCTGGATGAATTTAATTTTAGCATTGATGATTATTATACAGTTTTGGGACCTTGCCATGCCGAGGAAGTTGCTGCTGAGAAATTGAGTTATTTAACTTTTAGTGGCGTTAATGAAAGCACTGCAAAAAAACTGGGCAGCTATTTTAATACTGAATATTTAAACGTAGTTGCCAACCATGATGTAGTGGGTGTGCAGTATGCTGCTATTTTAAAAAATATTTATGCCTTGGGTGCCGGTATTGCTCATGGACTTGAATATGGCGATAATTTTTTGAGTGTTTATATAACCAATGCTGCTGATGAAATGGTGAGGTTTTTAAAGCAGCTTGTGTGGAATAATGAAACGGAGGAGGAGCAAAAGAAAATCAATTATTCATCGTCTGTTTATTTGGGAGACTTACTGGTAACCTGCTACAGCCTGTATAGCAGAAACAGGACTTTTGGTAACATGATTGGTAAAGGCTACAGCGTTAAAGCTGCACAACTTGAGCTGAATATGGTGGCTGAAGGTTACAACGCCAGCAAGTGCATTCATATAAAAAACGAAAATGTAAAAGCACATACGCCCATTGCTGATACTATTTATAATATTTTGTGGAATGGACTGCCTGCAAGTGAAGGATTTAAAGGGATTGAGGGATTGTTGGTGTAGAGTATATTTGGAATATAAATAACAGTTTTAATAAATTGAGCTTGGTTGATTATACCAAGAAAAATTCTCTTAAACACTAAGCCTGTTTGAATAAGGCACAAGTTCACCAAACTCAAGAAATCGTTTTAAGAGGCGTAAATACATTGCCCAACAGTAATTTGAAATCCTGAAATGTTCGTTATCTTCTTTCCAACCTATATGATAAAATTGAACTTCGGTAATCTCATTTTTACTCATAAGCCTGAAGCCGATTTTGCTATTCATCCAATCTTCATCTGCATTTGTCATTGTTAATTCAAACTCTTTATTGATTATAAGTTTTGAAACAATGGCTGTCCAGTTATAGTCAGGACTAAAATGGAATTGAAATATTTCGTCAAGTATGGGTTTGCCTGTAGAACTTTCAGTCCACCATTTATCTAAGCCTTTTGGTGTTGAAATGCTCTCAAATACTTTATCAATTGTGGTATTTATTTGGAAGTAATGAAATATGTCTGGCATATAATTTTGTTTTGAATACTATTTCATAATGGTAAGGGTGCTATTTTTTTAACAATAATAATAATTAAAATATTTTAATTATTTTCCTCTTCCTCAAACCCCACAGCCAATTCATTTGTTTTAACAAAGCTGCACCACTTGCAATCTTCCTTACCACAGCCAGTATAAAATTCCCTGGCTTGTATTTTTTGCCAGGTGGTTTTTATTTGTTCTTTAACTGTGGTTATATCTGCTGGAGAAATAATTAGCTTTTCTTTTCTATACACCTTTTTTTCATCAGGCTCTATAAAATCAAATTCTGCTGAAACTGCGTTCCAGCTTGAATTTTGTGTATTGTTATCCAGCAATATTTTATAAAAAACTGCTTGCCTCCAATAGTCTCCACCCAAAGGCATTTTTTCATTTGGTGCATCAAATGTTCGTTTTTCCTTTTTGGCTTTATCGTAATTGCCTGTTTTATAATCAACCACATTTATGTTGTTTCCATCAAATTCTAATTTATCTAATTTTCCTTTCAATGGCACACCATCAACAATAACACCTCTTATACTTCTTTCAACACTTATAATTTTATTAAATGTTGAAACGTAGTGTTCATAGTAGTTTGCAAGGATTTCATTTCCATATTCAAGCCTTCTTGCAAATTGTTCTTTGGTAAAATTTTCCCTGTGCCTGTGCAAGTACCATTCAAAATCCTGTATAAAAATTTCTTTGGCAGGAAAACTATTGTTGCCACTTGCCTGCATTTTTTTAAACAACTGGTCAAGGGCATAATGCACAGCACTACCAAATTCTGTTGCCTCATTTCTGCCACTTGGCACACGCACAATATTGTTGTAATAAAACTGCAATGGACATTTTAAATAGTTGTTGAGTGCTGTAACATTCATTACAAATTTTTCTATCAATGGCGTTACAAACTCTTCTTCAATTTTATCAAGCTGTGGTTTGGCATTGTTGGTAAATTGCAGTAATGCAAATTCTGTTTGCTGTTCTGTTGTAATTTCAATTGTGATTGTTGGTAATGCAAAAGCATCTTTAATTTCTGCAATAAACATACTTGGCTCTGCAAGTTTTCCATCATTTTTACTGGTAGCATAAGTAATGTACAAATGTTTTGCAGCCCTTGTTAATGCTACATAAAACAATCTTCTTAATTCCTCATCACTATCATTTTCACTATCACTACCAACACTGTTTTCAAACACGGTATCTGGCAATTTATAACCACTATTGGGCTTGCGTTTCTTTTCCCAATTATGTGCATTTGTAGCTGCTACAAAAACATATTCAAACTCTAAACCCTTACTGCCATGTGCTGTTAACAGGTTTACTCCCTTTTCATTTCCACTCACATCAATCAATGGCAAAGCCAGGTTTTCATCCTGCATTAAATCAATAATGGTAACCAACTGCTGCAAATTAAGTATAGTGTTTTTGCTGGTTTCATTCTTTACAAAATCAAAAAGTGCTGTAATAACTTTTAATAGAAAATGCTTGTTAATGCTTGTCATTACAGTTGCTAACAAACCAGAATTTGTAATGATGTTGCCAAGTAATGTTTGCAATGTTTCGTTGCTTACATCTTGTATTAATTGTTCGATTATGGCACTTGCATTTTTCAGTTCTTTGCTAATACCATTGCTATCAAATAAATCTTTTGCAGGTGCATTTGCCTTTGTAAAAAGTAACTCACGAATAGACGTTTTTTTATCGCCAAATTGCCTTGCTGCTACTTCAACACTAAGCTTGGCAATATCAATTGGCTTTATGTTAAAGAAGTTAAAGTGCAATATTTCAAACAACATTTCATCACCTTCATAAGGCCTGTCGTGCTCAGCAGCTAAAAAGTTTAATAGTGAAATAATTTGCTGAACAAGTGGCTCGTTAAAAATATTCAACTGACGCTTGCTATAGTAGCTTATATTTTTTTGCTTTAAAAACAAAGCCAAGGCTTCGCCATATTTATTTTCTTTATAAATAACTGCAATGTCTTTTGGTTGTATTCCTTTATTGACAAGCCTTTCAATCTCTGTAGTTAAATAAATCAATTCATCTTTTTCGCTTGCACACTCTATAATTTGTGGTTGGATATTTAACGCAACAAGGCTTTCGTTAGCAGTAATAATATCTTTTGAAAGGTTGGGAATCTGATTAACTAAACGTTGATTGTTTTTTTCAATAATAGCTTTTGAAATATCAAGAATTGGCTGAACAGAACGATAATTATTTGTTAAAACAATTGTTTGTAATTGATGAACAAATGAATTGGCAAAGCCCAGCATATTCTCAATATTAGCACCTTGAAACCTGTAAATACTCTGATCATCATCACCAACAACAAAAATGCTTTCTGTATAATCTTGCTGATATAATAGGCTGATGATTTTATTTTGTGTACCACTCGTGTCCTGGTATTCATCTACCAAAATATGGTTGTACTGGCTTGAATATTTATCTAACAAACTTGGGTTTTCTTCAAAGGCTTTTATTACCCAGTTTATCATATCATCAAAGTCATAAAGGTTTTTTTTCTTCATTAAAGTTTGAAAATTTTCAAACTCATTTACTGCAGCTTTTAGCTTGCTCATTTTCTCAACCTCTTCATCAATCTTGCTTTGTTTTAAATCTCCTACATTAAACTCTTTATACTTTTTCTTGTAAATAAATTCATCCCTTAATGGTAAATCAGCAATATATTTTTCAATGCAACTTATCAGAAAATCTTTTGTCCAGCCTTCGCGTTTCATATTGCTAAACAAGTTGCTTAAGTTGCTTATTTCATAATATACATCTCCTCTGTAACGCTTTAATGGATTATCTTTCGTAAAATTATCAACCAACTTTTTAAACAGCCCTATCTTCTCCAAATCACTTATAGGGTTCAACGAATTTTTTTCAAACAAATGCAAATTATCTTGTATCACTTCATTGCAAAAACTATGAAAGGTGTGTATATGAACTTTATAAGCATCGGCACCAATAAAACTTAGCAAACGCTTACGCATTGCAATAGTGCCAGCATCGGTATATGTTAAGCATAAAATATTTTGAGGTTGTGTATCTGTCTCTAAAAGTATTTTACCAATTCTTGCACCAAGTATTTGTGTTTTACCAGTACCAGGCCCTGCAATTACTATTACTGCTCCAGTAATAGTATCTACAGCTTGCTTTTGCTGTACATTAAGTTTGTTATATACCTCTTTAAATTTTAGTAGTTGCTGTTCTTGTGTCATTTGCCACAAAGTAAGAAATATTTAACATACATTATTGGCAAACAATGATGTGTTTATTATTATTGCATAACTCTTTTTTCATGAAACATTTAGGCAAAATTTTTTTCTTCTTAATTCTCCTTTGTGTTTGTGTGCTTGTCTGGTTTATTTATAATGATTTTTATAAGAACAAATCAAAATTCAAAAAACAAAATACAGAGGATATAGTTTTTAAAGATGATGGAAAAATACATATTGTAATTGATGCTGGACATGGTGGTAATGATGTTGGTGCTATTGGTCGCCTTGATAAAAAAAATGTTGTTTATGAAAAAAACATTGCCAGAAAAGTTGTAGATATTGTAATGAGTATGGTTGATACAAACAAGTACACAGTTATTGAATCTAGACTTGGCGATAGCAACACACACAGACACAACAGGGTTTTATTGGCACAACGTTTTAGAACTGATTTATTTTTGAGCTTTCATTGCAATGCCAATATAAATAAAACATGGAATGGCATTGAGATTCATATTAGCGATAGCAGCCTTAGTACTAAAGATACAACAAGCATTCCCAATCCAAATTATGCAATAAATACTGGGTTTGCAGATACATTGTTTAAAGACATTGGAAGAGCTTTTCCTTTGCTAAAGAAAAATAAAGTTGTGCATAGAAAAGACAGGATATGGGTTTTGTATGCTAGCCACTTTCCAAGTATTATTGTTGAATGGGGTTATATTACCAATAAACACGATTTAGAAATAATGAACGACCCTGTTGCACAGCAAGTACTTGCAAGAACTGTGTGGAAAAGCATTGATGAGCATTTTGGGTATGCTAAGGGTAATTAAAAAGTTCGCTAAGAGATAAGTAGTAAAAGAGAAAAAGGGGAATTAAATTATTATCCTCCTTATCTTATTCACTCTTTGTATCTTAGCGAAAAATATATAGCACTAGTAGTTACATCTAAAATTGCACCCCTAATCTTAAAGCAATTCTGCTATAATAAAAATCATAGTTATAATCTGTTGAAGTTGTTGGTGAACGCCAGTCCCAAACATTTTGTTGCACATAGCTAAAGGTTTTATAGCTATAGCCAATGCTTGCTACAAACGAAGTTTTATTGGCTATTAATTTTTTTAAACCAATACCACACTCTCCATAAAATGTAGTTTTTAGTTTATATTGATCAACGGTTGAGTTGGTATATTTTTCAGGAAAATTACTTGTGTGTGATGGAATATTTACACCAGCATCGGCATATATAAAAACATTGCTTTTGTTAAACTGCTTTCTTACATCTAAAAAAATGGGTGTGCTTTGAGAGCCATAGCCATCAAAGCTTACACCCAATCCATACGCCCAGTTTTTGTAACTAATGCCATTTATTGTTTCAAAGCAAAACACATTTTGATTAGCACCCCAAACTGTACCAATTGTATTAATACTTGTAAACTCTGGTTTTACTTTTTTTGTTTGTGCTATTGAAAAGGTTGCTATGAACAAACAAGCTATTGCAAATGTTTTTTTCATGTTGTTTATTTTAAGTTGCCACAAAGACTCTAAGACGCGATTCTTTTAGAATAAATCGTAATTCTAAAATCGTACATCGTAAATAGATTACTAATACCCAAACTTGCTTAACTTAACAATGTTATTTATGTTGCTATAATTATATTGATGAATGCCATCTTTTGCACTTACAATTGCAATACCATTATTGCAAATAATATCGTAAGTTGCAAGTAAAGGCAGGGTTTGTGTTAATGTTGTATTTGCTGGGTTTGCAGCATTAAATATCCTTATACCTGCATCATCATCACATACAAATAATAAGTCGCCATCTTTAGCCAATCCATTAGGTTTTGTTAAATCAATTTTTTTAACAAGCGTTGGACTTGATAGGTTAGAAATATCAACAATATCCAATTCGTTTTGTGTGCCCACACACACATTTTCACTTGAGTGCAGGGTTATGTAAGCATAATTATCATCAGCAATTACAGGGTCGCACAACCTTGCATGAGAAAAACCACTAACATATGCAGGTTGTGTTGCATTGGCTACACTATAAACCTGCATACCACTTTGCGAGCCTATAAATAACTTGTCCTTGAATGGATAGATAGTTTCAATATTCCAACCAATGCTTTGTTTAGAAACAACATTTGGTAGCTGGGCATTGCTTATGCTTATTGCATTTAAAGTGCTGTTGCTAACTGCATATAAATAAGTATTCATTATTGCAAACCTGCTCATACTACCTGCTTTGCCAGTACTTGATGCTGTAGTTGCAGCACCAGTATTTGGACCACCACTCAACACAACTCCTCCTCCCCACCAACCACCACTTGTTACATAAGCACCCTTTGTCCAAATGCCTTGCCCTTCGCCAATTTCAATATCCATTGTGGTATCTTTTACAATCCAGTCTGTTATTACACTTCCTTGAGCAGTACTATATCCTGCAACATATCTTTTATCGCTAAAAATATCTTCAATAGTATTTTTTACGACAATATTTGTTGGGTTGGTAATATCAATTGTCAATAAATCTGTATAGCAATCTGCATACAAAGTATTGCCACTTACAGCCACATCTAAATTACCAGGAATATTAATAAATGACAAGTTAATTGGATTACTTGGATTGGTGTTGTCAATAACGTGAATGCCTTTATATTTTTCGTTTAAAAAAATATAGTTGCCAATGGTAAATAACTTGCCAGCATTGCTTACAGCTATAGCTGGTGAACTTTTTACCTGGCTACGCAGCGTACTTGTTTGCTCAATTACTGGTGTATAAACTTTATAGGTTTTGTGCCCTACATCTTTAAGGCACGATGTAAATAATGCTGATAGTACCAATACAACCATCATTAATTTTAACAATACATTTTTCATAATTTTTATTTTTTGTAGTGATAGTTTTTTCGCCACAGATACACAGATTAATTTATAATCAATGATAGAATAAAATCTGTGCATCTGTGGCTATTATTTATTTTTTAAATTGATGTAAGGGAATATTTACCTGCATATTCAATTGCTGCCAGTAATATTTTGATGAAGATTTTTGAACAGCATTCAAATATTTATTTGCTGTTATATCTATACTAAATTTATTATTTATATTAAAGGAAAAGCCTGTGTGTAGCGATGCAAAAAAATTATTCAATTCACTATTATTTTTTTCGTAATAATCTTTAGCATCACTAACAAACAACCAATTTTTTGCAATGCTGTAATCAATAGTACCACCAACAATTACAGATATTTTATTTTTTGCAGATGGATTAAAACAGTATTTATAACTAATAGGAACAGACAATAGTTGATAAGTGTTTTTATAAATTAAACTATTACCAAGGCTGTATGTAAGATTCATATCTGCAGTAGAATCAACATTAGAGTTTAAGCCAATATTATTTTGCAAATATTTATAATGCAACCCAAACTGAACTGTAGATTTTTTTGATAAAGCATAGTTACCATTTATACCAATATTAAAATTAAAGCCAGTATTGGGCAAACTTAAACTGCTACTTTGAGGCAATGGAGAAGAAGCTGTTCCTGTGGTAATATTGCTAACATAAATCTTTTCGCTAGAGCTATTAAACAATCCATTCCTTGATAAATAATTTGTTCCTCCGCCAATTGCTACTGTCCAATCAATTTTTTTAGTTTGTTGTTTTGCAATTGCCTCTTTTTTTTCTGGTGTTTTTGTTGTGTCAGCTTTAACTATTGACAATGCTTTTTTTGTTATAGCAACTTCCGTTACATTTTGTGCTTGTTCATTTTTTACTTGTTCTGTTACTTTATTATCTTGTGGAGTGTTAATGCTGCCTTCAATTGATGAATTACTGTTTTGATTGGTTGGTAAGCTATTTATTTCTGGCACACTCACATTTTTGCGTTGTGCAATATCATTTACCGATCGTGAACTTCCATTTCTATGTGTTGCAATGTCATTTCTGCGTAGTATAATGCCTTTTTCTGATGGTGCATTCACATTTACTATTGTTGCACTCACATTTTTGCGTGGTAAAATATCACTTTTGCGTGGTACATTGCTTTTTTCTGATGGTGTACTCATATTTGCCGTCGGTACAATATTATTCTCAACTATTACCACTTCATTTTTTGCTATTTCACTATCATTTTTGGTTGTTTTGCTATCACTTTTAACCAAAATACTGTCTTTTTTCTCATTTTCTGTAAAAAACCAGGTCATCAATCCCAAGCCTAAAATAACAGGCACACCCCACCACCAGCCTATAATTCTTCTTTTCTTTTCTTGTGGCAATTGCTTTTCAATCTCAACCCAAACTTCTTTGCCTGGCTCAAGATTAAAGTTTTGCAACTCGCCTATTGTATTTGTAAAATTATTTTTCATTTCTGTTTTATTAAACGTTTTACTTGCTCAACGATTTGCCCATTTGTTCTTTATCTATCATTTTTATAAGCATTGTTCTTGCCCTCATAAAATTACTTCTCACTGTATTAATATTGGTTTGCATCATTTCTGCAATTTCAATCTGGCTGTAGCCTTCAACTGCAACAAGGTTAAAAATAGTTTGATAATTAGTAGGTAATTTTCTCACGCATTCTACCAAATCTTTCATGTTCATATTCACTTCAGGTTCGTTGTCAGCTATTGGATGCAAGCCAATGTTATCCAACTCCAAATCCTTTTTATACCTGCTGTGCTTTTGCAAATAAGTCAATGCTGTGTTTACCATTATTTTCCTTATCCACGCACCCAGCTCACCATCATTTTTATATTGGTGCAAGTTGGTAAACACTCGCACAAATCCTTCCTGCAACACATCTTCAGCATCATGCAAACTCTTGGTATATCTATAACACAAGCCCAACATATTGCTTGCATATAAGCTATACAATTGTTGCTGTGCTTGCCTGTTATTCTTTAAGCAGTTTTTTATAATTTGCTGTGTATCCATTTTGCTGGCTACATATATAGACTAATTTTTAAAACAAAACATTGCATTGTGGTAAATATTTTTTTGTTGCCACAGATACACAGATTTTTTTCCGTTTCACGGAATAGATTTTTTTTTATTGTCCAGACTGTAACAATTCTATTTAGCTTTAGTGGCGTTGGCACCATTCAACAGTTTCAATACTATTCAACATTTTTGCATCATATAACTCTAAGTTATACTTTTGAAAATATACTTATCAAAATTCCCTGTGTACTCTGTGCCTCAGTGGTAAAAATAGTCGTCAATGAAAAAAATATTCATCGTCATTTTTCTATCAATACTTTATTTCAATTCATTTTCTCAATCACATTTTTTGGCAAAAACAAGTGGCAAGCTTCCATCACTTTTATATGGTGTGGGAGAAGACAGATTGGGTGGTGCAAAAATGACCTACATAGATACAAATGTTTTGCTGAGAATACTAGACACTACAAAACCTGCTGCCTGCAAAGTGCAGCTATCTAAAAACAGGATAGGATACATAGAAAGGCAATACTTTACAATAGACTCTACCTTAAAAGAAAAACCATATTACCTAAGCAGCAACTTTAATGTATTTGGCGTAGATAGCACAGGCTACGATATTGTAACAATAAATTTAGAAGAAAAATTACCCTACAGAAGCTGGATGCAAACTGAGCCAAACGCCATTCAACTTGAAATATTTGGCACACAAAGCAATACCAATTGGATTACGCAATTAACCTCATCTATACAAGAAATAAAAAACGTGTATTACAACCAAACCAGCGAAGATGTGATGCAAGTAACCATTGAACTAAACCATAAGCAGCAATGGGGCTATACTATTTATTACAACAATAATCAACTTGTAATAAAGGTTAAGCATCAACCCAAAAACATGGAAATAAAATGCTTAAAAATAGGCATTGATGCTGGGCATGGAGGCACCAATTTAGGAGCAGCAGGTGCTACAACTAAAATTCTTGAAAAAAACTATACTTTACTTTTTGCAGAAGAATTAAAAAAATATTTAATAAGCAAAGGTGTTGATAGTGTAGTAATGACAAGAGAAACAGATACCACACTTGATATGAAAGACAGGATAATTTATTTGCAGCAGCAAAAGCCAGATTTTGTTATTAGCTTTCATCTTAATTCAAACAGCGATAAAAACATAAAAGGTTGTGGTACTTTTTACAGGTATATTGGTTTTCGCCCACCAAGTTTAACTATACTTAAACGTATGCAGCAAATAGGACTTGATGAATATGGTAATGTTGGCAATTTTAATTTTGGCCTCAATGGCCCTACCGATTTTGTAAATACTTTGCTTGAGGTGGCTTTTTTAAGCAATAAAGAAGATGAGAAGAAACTTGCCGACCCAGAATTTCATAAACAAACAGCAGAAGCTGTATATAAAGGAATTGTAGATTGGTTAAACGATGTAAAGAAAGACAAATAGGTTATAAAAGAGTTGGGCTCGATAGAAATCGAGCCCTCAACCAAAACTAACTGCTTATGAGAAAAACAATCTCGAAAGAACCGAGTTGTTTTATGAGACATTTTTATAAAATATATATTTCAAATCTCTTGCCAAACCTGTTTACCAATTGTTAAAGTTTTCTAAAATCATAACTTTTTCTTTTAAGTAAATCCCTTACATATATAGACGCTTTTTTTTGTGTTTTCGTTGCCTGAATAATGACTTTTTTTTGAAAAATTAGTTTAATTAACATTTTTTTAAGAACTTCTACTAATACCTACGCTTTATTTTATTAAATAGTTTGTAAATAGTCAACTTTTATAATTTAAAGCCTACTGTCATCATTACAGTTTGTGCATTGCCTGTTTGTACTGCATAGGTATTGGCAACATCATTTAGCCTGTAAGGAAATTGGGCTTCGTTAACAATGGCTTGCGAAAAAGACAAGTCAATAAACATTCCTTTTGCTCTGTATCCCAAACCACCACTTAAAACAAATCTGTCAGCTTTTATTGTTTCATCTTCGTAAGGACTGCCATAATAAGCAGCACCTAAACGTACTGCAACTGGATTAAATTTTAATTCACCACCAACCTTAAAGTTTACATTGCCTTTATAAATTTCTTTTACAGTATTATTTAATGTTTTGTAATATCCTCTTACGCTCTCTCCATATTCATTTGTTTTACTAAAACGAACACCCCTGTAATTTACAAATTCAATATCGGCACTTATAAAACCACGTTGTTGCTTTACATTTTCACTACTGTTAAAAAAATAGCTTGCACTTGCAATTGCCCTATATGGTGTGGTAACTGTGTATTTTCTTTCTCCAGGATTATTGTCGTTTAAAGCATTGCTGCTTTCACTTAAAGTTCCTTTTAAACTTTCGGTATTAGTGGTCATACTTGCTCTAATTCTATCTTTAAAACCAATAAATTGTGGTGTGTGAAAAGCCAATCCTAACCTTACGTTTTCATTGGGCCTATAAATTGCACCAAGCTTTAAACCAATACCTACGCCAAAAGATTTCAGGTTTTCATTAAATTTAAAGTAGCCAAACTTGTTGTTTATATTAGTGGTTGCATCATATTCGCTATAATCCAAAATCCTTTGATAGCTCACTAAAGGAATGGTTAAAGTTCCTCCATAATACCATTTATTATTTTCGCTGCCAGCAAAGCCAATTGCTATTTCGTGGTATCCTCCTTTTGTTAAGGCATTATAATATTGATTAACACCAGATGTAATTGGAACAAGGCTTTTGTATCCTATAAATTTTCCTGATGCGTCATTTAATGTATCTACCAAATAAGTTCTAAATGCAAGTGTTGAACCAAAAATATAATTACTTAAAGCAGCATTTGTATCTGCATTGTCTCGTGCCAATTCCTCAATAAACTGTTCGCTGAAACTGCTGTAATTATTAAAGCCACTAAAAGTTATTCTATTGTTATAGCTTGCTAATTGATTTACAGAAAAAGAAAAAGCGAGACTATTTTTTTTACCTGTGCTTTGCCCAAAAACAAAACCCATTGGTCCATACCTGAAAATACTTTTATCATTACTACTTGTTGTGCCTCTGTAGTCAAAGCTGTTATTGTTTTTTAAAGCACCTGCACTTAAAACAAATTCGCTGGTTCTGTACATTCCCAATCCAGCAGGGTTAATGTTTGCAGCAGAGATATCGCCACCTAAACTTCCTATTGCACCACCAATTGCATTGGTTCGTGCTGTTCCATTTTGAATAAACCACACAGTTCTTAATCCTTCTTCTGGTGTTTGCGAAAAAGCATAGCTGCAAAAAAGAGTAGTTGAGATGAGTAGTAAATATTTCATAAAATATACACCACCCCTAACCCCTAAAGGGGAATTAGAAAAAGTGGATTTGTTTTTTAAATGATTAAGAAAAAATATTTAAGTTGAAAACAATATTCCCCTTTAAGGGTTAGGGGTTTTTAGCCTCTTGGTTTTCCTGTACTGCTTCCTTTACTATTAAAGCCACCACTATTACCACCAGCATTGCTACTTGGAGTAGTAGATGGATTACTAAAAGTTCGTGAAGGATTACTCCAGCTATCACCACTATTTGATGAACTACGGGTAGAAGTATTTTTTGTATCGTTAGCTCTGTTTGAACCAGTTTGAGTACTGCTGTTATAATTGTTGTTATTATAATTTTGGTTGCCGTAAGTAAGTGTTTTTGTAGGCGAATAAGATTTTATGTTGCTTGGTGCATGGTATTGCCCAGGTATATAATATCCACCATAACCATAATAAGGATAATTCCAACCATAATACCCATAACCATAATATGGGCTGTAATAATTGCCATACCAATTGTTATAGCTTTGCCAGCCATTGCCATATCCATAATTCCAGCTATTGTATCCATAATAGTTATTGTAATAGTTGCCATACCAACCATTGTTGTAGCATCCCCAGCCATTATTATTGTAGTTATATGGATTATAGCTGTAGCCATTGTATCCATTCCAGCCATTATAGCTATTGTAATAACTCCAGTTGTTGTAGCTGTAATACCTGCTGTCATTCCAGTAAGGATAATCATCAATAGCACCCCAATAACCACGATTCCTTACTTTATGGCGTAAATAATAATCATCGTAGTTATAATTATTGTTTGCATTAGTATTGTTATCATTATTTGCAGCAACATCATCTTTTGTTTCTACAGGCGAATAATACATATCATCTGGTGTTTGAGTCGTTTTGTATCTTGATGAACAAGCAGTAAAAAACAAACTCAAAACAAAAAGCGGAAGTAGATATCTTGATTTCATAAAAAACAGTTTAAAATTTGAAATACTTTGTTAGCCTACATTTGCCAAATCTAATTATAACACAAAGCAAACAAATATTTTACCAAATAATATTTTGCTTTGTTAAAATATGTTAAAAAAATCATAAAAAATTAAAATTTGACGGTTAAAGCTAGTTAGCAATTTCAAATCTTCAAATAAAAATATAAAATATAAATGGCAAAAGAACTTACGAGCAGAGGACAAGATTACAGTCAGTGGTATAACGACCTTATTTTAAAGGGACAACTGGCAGATTATAGTGCTGTGCGTGGTTGTATGGTTATAAAACCTTATGGTTATGCACTTTGGGAAAACATGAGAGACGTGTTGGATAAAATGTTTAAAGATACAGGACACGTAAATGCTTACTTTCCTTTGTTTGTACCAAAAAGTTTATTTGAGGCTGAAGAAAAAAATGCTGAAGGCTTTGCAAAAGAGTGTGCTATTGTAACACACTATCGTTTAAAGGCTGACCCTAATCATAAAGGCAAATTAATGGTTGACCCAGAAGCAAAATTAGAAGAAGAATTAGTGGTTCGTCCAACTAGTGAAGCTATTATTTGGAATACATATAAAGGTTGGATTCAATCTTACAGAGACTTACCAATTCTTGTAAATCAATGGGCAAATGTTGTACGTTGGGAAATGAGAACTCGTTTGTTTTTGCGTACAGCAGAGTTTTTGTGGCAAGAAGGTCATACAGCTCATAGCACCAAACAAGAAGCCATTGAAGAAACAGAAAAGATGTTACATGTATATGCAGACTTTGTAGAAAACTATATGGCTGTGCCTGTAATTAAAGGTGTAAAAACTGCTAATGAACGTTTTGCTGGTGCAGAAGATACTTATTGTATAGAAGCTTTAATGCAAGATGGCAAAGCGTTACAGGCTGGCACATCTCATTTCTTAGGTCAAAATTTTGCCAAAGCATTTGATGTTAAGTTTAGTGATAAGGAAAATAAATTGGATTATGTGTGGGCTACAAGCTGGGGTGTTAGCACAAGATTAATTGGTGGTTTGGTTATGGCTCATAGCGATGATGATGGTTTGATTTTGCCACCAAAAATTGCTCCTTTGCAAGTGGTTATTGTACCAATTTTTAAAAATGATGAAGAGCTTGGATTGATAACAAATAAGGTGAATGAAATTATGCATCATCTTAAAGATTTGGGTATAAGAGTAAAGTTTGATAACAGCGATAATGCACGACCAGGTTGGAAATTTGCACAATATGAATTACAAGGTGTTCCTGTGCGTTTAGCAATTGGTGTTAGAGATTTAGGTAATAATGTAATTGAAGTTGCAAGAAGAGATACAAAAACAAAATCTTCTGTAACACTTGATGGCATTGCTTTTTATGTAAAAGAATTGTTAGAAGAAATTCAATTACATATGTTTAACAAAGCAAAACATTTTAGAGATGAGCATATAACAGAAGCAAATACTTGGGATGATTTTGTAAATGTATTAGATACAAAAACAGGCTTTGTTTCTGCACATTGGGATGGAACATCTGAAACAGAAGAAAAAATTAAAGAGCTTACAAAAGCAACCATTCGTTGTATTCCATTAAACAATTTGCAGGAAAGTGGCAGGTGCATTTTAACAGGAAATGCAAGCAAGGAAAGGGTTTTGTTTGCAAGGGCATATTAATTGTGTTTTATTGTTTCTTTGAGTATATCATTATTTTTACAATATGTCGCATCAACAATTAGATTTATTTGGAGGAACAATTCCACCACATCAACCTAAACCAAAAAAGGTTGAAGAAAAAATTATTGTTGAAACAAAAGTTGAAGAAGTCAACCCTATTCAAACATTACGCCCTAAACCTGTAATTATAGAAGTTGAAGAGAAAATTGCTGAACCTATAATAACAGTTTACCAGGATATTATTAAACGCAAAAGAGGGCGGCCAAGAAAAGAAAGACCACATATTCTTGTTGAAAAAATTAAGCAAAAACGTGGCAGAAAATCTTTTGCAGAAATTGCTACAAATGTTGATTTTATTGATATTCCAGATGATGATGAATTGAATAAAAAACAATATTATTCTATAAGCATTGTTGCAAAATGGTTTAATGTAAACAACTCTCAAATTCGTTTATGGGAAAATCAGTTTGACATTCTTCAGCCCAAAAAAAATAAAAAAGGAGATAGATTGTTCAGGCCAGAAGACATTAAAACCCTGAAAACAATTTATCACTTGCTGCGTGAAAGAAAGTTTAGCGTAGAAGGTGCAAAAGATTATTTAAAAGCCAATCAACATAAAACTACAGTTGATGTGCAATTGAAAGAATCTCTACAAAATATAAAATCATTTTTATTAGAACTTAAAGCCAATTTATAAATGCAATATTTATTTATTCTTTCCATTATTTTTTTGAGTTGCAATACAGCACAAAAAATTTCATATAAAACTATGTACAACGATAGAAATGAAAAGGTATTGCAAGGAGTTATCAATCGTGATGCAATTGTTGCTGACACTGCGTTTGGCTGGTTTGGCACTAATTATAAATTTGCTAATCCATCTTCCAATGCAGTAAAAGCTTTTGCTGAAAGAAAGAATGATTTTAAGATGATAGTTTTTGGAGGTACCTGGTGCGAAGACACACATAATCTTTTACCAATGTTTTATAAACTGGTTGATGCCAGTAAATATCCTGAAAAGAAAATTACTTTGGTGGGTGTTGACAGGCAAAAACAAAGTGGTAACGAATTGTCTGAAAAATATAATATTAAAAATGTTCCTTGCTTTATAGTTTTAAAAAACGATGGAACAGAAGTGGGGCGTGTTGTTGAGTATGGAAAAGGAAATGGTATTGATGTTGAATTAGGAGAAATTGTGAGCAGCATTAGCAAGTAATATATTTTGTAATCAGTTTCCTTTTAAACACTTCAACAACCATCAATAAAATAATATCTCACACAACTATTGCACAATTATTTTTGTGTAATTCAAACAAAAAATATGAATAAGAAAATACTTTGGCTCATTATAGGTGTGGTTGTTTTAATTGTTGTTCTATTTCTTTTAAAAAATGATGATAGTAAGGAAGGTATAAAAGCTGTTGTAGAAACTGTTGAAAAAAGAACGATTGTAGAAACAGTAAATGCAAGTGGCAAGGTATATCCAGAGGTTGAGGTGAAAGTTAGCCCAGATATTAGTGGAGAAGTTGTGGCACTTGAAGTTAACGAAGGTGATAGCGTTCATAAAGGACAATTGCTTGCACGTATTTATGCAGATATTTACAGTAGCCAGAGAGACCAAAGTGCTGCAGGAGTAACACAGGCACAAGCACAATATTCTAATGCCAACGAAAGCATTAATGCACTAAAAGCAGCACTTGACCAGGCTGAAGCAAATTATAACAGGCAAAAAAAATTGCTTGATGATAAAGTAATTTCAAAAAGCGAATTCGAACAGGCGTTGCAATCTTATTTATCTGCAAAAGCAAATTATAATGCATCGAAAGAAGGATTAAAAAGCAATGAAGCTGGTATTCAAAGTGCACAAGCACAACTGCAACGTGCCAATAAAGATTTGTCTCGCACAACTATTATGGCACCAATGGATGGAGTGGTAAGTTTATTGAGTGTGAAAAAGGGTGAACGTGTTGCTGGCAATAGCTTTAATGTTGGTACAGAAATGTTACGCATTGCAGATATGAACAGTATTGTAGCACAGGTTGATGTTGGTGAAAATGATATTCCAAAAGTAAAGATTGGCGATACTGCCATTATTAGCATTGATGCTTACAGCAATAAAAAATTTAAAGGTTTGGTTTATAAAATTGCCAACCCAAACACAACTTCATTAACTGGCACATCAACAGATGTTACCAATTATAAAGTGCACATAAGATTGTTAAAGGAAACTTATGTTGACCTTATAAAAAAAGGTAGTTTTCCATTTAGGCCAGGTATGAGTGCAAGCACTGAAATTCAAACACGTAGAGAAGTAAATGTTGTTGCAGTGCCTTTAAATGCTGTAACCACAAGAGATAAGCAAGATAAAAACGCTACGAAAACTGCAACAAAAAAAGAAGACAAACCACAGGACGACAATACAAATACTGAAACAAAAAATACAACTACAAATGATTTTGACGAAGTAGTATTTGTTTATGATAGCAAAACAACAACTGTAAAAAAAGTTAAAGTTAAAACCGCTATTCAAGACTTAAATTATATACAGGTAATAGATGGATTAAAGGTTGGAGAACAAGTTATAACTGGTCCATATAACCTTGTAAGCAAAACTTTAAAGGAAGGAGATAAAATCAATAAAACAGATAAGAAAGATTTATTTGAAGAAAAGAATTAAAATATTTAAAATGCTGTGTTTTTAACACAGCATTTTTTATAAGTATCTTTTTGGCAAAAGTTATTTGCCTGTAAAACTTGCCTTCCTTTTTTCTAAAAAAGCAGCTACGCCTTCTTTCATATCTGCTGTTTCAAAGCAATTGCCAAATGCCTTTACTTCTTCATCAAAACCATTTTTAGTTTCATCAAAAATAGCATTTGCTGCTTTAATACAATTGGCAACAGCAATTGGTGCTTTGCTATTTACTGTTGTTAAAATATTAATTGCTTTTGGCAATAGTTCTTCTTGCGTTGTAACATAATTTACTAAGCCAAAACTCAATGCTGTAGCAGCATCTATCATATTGGCACTTATCAATAATTCAATTGCCCTGCCTTTTCCAATAAGTTGTGCAAGCCTTTGCGTGCCACCATAACCAGGTATTAAACCAAGGTTTACTTCTGGCTGGCCAAACTTTGCATTATCACTTGCAAGCCTGAAATGACAACTCATTGCAAGTTCTAAACCACCACCTAAAGCAAAACCATTTACACACGCAACAATTGGCTTGCTGCAATTTTCTATTTTAAAAAAAATGTTTTGTCCACGTTTTGCCAAAGCCATTGCCTGTTCTTTGTTATAGCTGCTAAATTCAGCAATATCAGCACCTGCAACAAACGCTTTGCTGCCACTGCCAGTAATAATTGCACTTCTTATTTCTGGTGTATTTTCAATTTCATCAACCACATTATTCAGGTCTGTAAATACATCTTTGTTTAAAGCATTTAATTTATCTGGACGATTAATGGTTATTGTAAGAATATTATTTTCTAATGATGTAAGCAATGTTGTATAACTCATAAAATTGTTTTTGCGAAGATGTGAGATTATTTACGATGTACGATTTTAGATGTACAATTTTTTTGAATAATGCTTTGTGTTCTTTACTGCTTATGTAGCTTTGCGTAAAATTGATTTTATTTTATATGCAAAATTCCTTTTTACAAATACACCCAACTGTTGCACAAGCATTACAGCAAGGCAAGCCTGTTGTGGCTCTTGAAAGCACTATTATTTCTCACGGAATGCCTTATCCTAAAAATGTAGAAACAGCATTGGCTGTAGAAGAAATTATTTTACAAAATGGTGCTGTGCCTGCAACAATAGCAATCATAAATGGCAGGTGTTGTGTTGGTTTAAGTAAAGAAGAGATTGAAACTTTTGGCAAGGAAAAAAATGTGTGGAAAGTGAGTTTGAGAGATATGCCTTATGTGGTAAGTAAAAAATTATTTGGTGCTACAACTGTTGCTGCAACTATGAGAATTGCAAGTATGGCTGGTATAAAAATTTTTGTAACAGGTGGTATTGGTGGTGTGCATCGTGGTGCAGAAAAAACGATGGACATAAGTGCTGACTTAACAGAAATGGCACAAACAAATGTTGCTGTTGTAAGTGCTGGCATAAAATCTATTTTAGATATTGGTTTGACACTTGAATACCTTGAAACACTTGGTGTTCCTGTTGTTACCTATAACCAAAAAGCATTTCCAAGTTTTTACAGTAATGAAAGTAATTACACTACACCATTGCAATTAAACACACCACAAGAAATTGCAGCAATGCTGCAAACCAAATGGGCATTGGGTTTAAATGGAAGTGTAATGATTGCAAACCCAATTCCTAAGGAAAATGAAGTGCCTGCAAGTGCAATGGAAAACCATATTCAGCAAGCATTGCAAGCAGCTAATGAAAATAATATTAAAGGTAAAGAAGTAACACCTTTTATTTTACAATACATAGCACAGCATACTGGTGGCGAAAGCCTTGAAGCCAATATTGCATTGATAAAGCATAATGCAAAGCTTGGTGCGGAAATTGCAAAGTCAATGATTGGTGTTTAATGAAAGTTTATTAAATAAGAAATAAAAACTTTGTGACTTTGCTTCTTATGTAGCTTTGCGTGAAAATAAAATGACAAACGAAATAATAAATAAAGTTGCTGAAAGCGGTATTATAACACTTGACCTGGCTGACTTTTCCCCTAAACAAGAAATAAAGGTTTTTGATTTAAAAGACTATTTATTTATGGGTTTAATATTGAAGGAAAAGGACTACAGGGAAGCTTTAAAAACTACAAACTGGACTGGTTTTGAAAACAAAAATGTTTGCATTACTTGCAGTGCAGATGCCATTATTCCAATGTGGGCTTATATGTTGGCTGCATCTTATTTGCAACCTGTTGCTATAAATGTTGTTTTTGGCAATGAAAATAATTTGGTTGAAACACAAATTTTGCTTGCAATAGAAAAAATAAATGCTGATGAATATATAGACAAACGTGTTGTGGTAAAGGGTTGTGGCGAGGTTGATATTCCTGCAAGTGCCTATGTTGCCATAACGCACAAATTAAAGCCTGTTGCAAAAAGCATCATGTATGGCGAGCCCTGCAGCACTGTACCAATTTATAAAAAAAGTATTGCAAAATAATTGTGTACAAGCAAAATCTTACACCAGAGCAAGCACTTCAAAAAATAAAGCAATACTGTGCTTACCAGGAACGCAGCCATTTTGAAACAAGAAATAAGCTATTTGAATATGGTTTAAAGTCAATAGAAGTAGATAATATTATTACAACACTTATAGAAGAAAATTTTTTAAATGAAGAACGTTTTGCAACCTTGTTTGCTGGTGGAAAATTCAGGATAAAAAATTGGGGTAAAGTAAAAATTAAATACGAACTGCAACAACACAAGGTAAGTATTTACAACATAAAAAAAGCATTACAACAAATTGATGAAGATGAGTATTTACTAGTACTTGAAAAGATTTGTAAAAAATATTATGCAGCTTTAAAGGGTAAACAAATAGAGAAAAACTACAAGACTAAAAGCTATTTGCAACAAAAAGGATTTGAATTAAACTTAATAAATGAGATTTTAAAAAACTTGTCTGTTACAAAAAAATAATGCTTCAAAATTTGAAGCATTATTTTTTAAATATATTATCTGTAAAAAATTACCAGCCATCTCCATCAATTAAATTTCCAAGTCCACCCAAAACACTTCCTTCTTCTTTTCTGCTATATGTTCCATAACTTAATATTCTGCTTGCCAACCTGCTTACTGGCAAACTTTGTATCCATACTTTTCCTGGCCCACGTAGTGTTGCAAAAAACAAACCTTCGCCACCAAACAAAGTATTTTTAATACCACCAACAAATTGTATATCATAATCTACACTTGCAGTAAAGCCAACTATACAACCTGTATCTATTTTAATTAACTCACCAGGTTGCAACGTTTTTTCCTGCACATAACCTCCTGCATGCAAAAAAGCCATTCCATCACCCTCCAATTTTTCCATAATAAAACCTTCGCCACCAAATAAGCCTGTACCCAATTTTTTTTGAAACTCAATTCCAATAGCAACTCCCTTTGCTGCACATAAAAATGCATCCTTTTGGCAAATAACTTTTCCGCCAAGTTGCTGCAAATCCAATGGTATAATTTTACCTGCATAAGGTGCTGCAAAACATACTTGCTTTTTAGTGTTGGAAATATTTGTATATGCAGTCATAAATAAATTTTCGCCTACAAGCATTCTTTTTCCAGCACTAAATAACTTGCCTAATAAACTATTGTTTTGCTGTGCACTTCCATCTCCAAAAATAGTTTGCATTTGCAAGCCATCGTCCATCATCATAAAGCTACCAGGCTCTGCAACTGCTGTTTCCTGTGGGTCAAACTCTACCTCAACATATTGCATTTCCTCGCCATAAATTTTGTAATCAATTTCGTGATTATTTCTCATATAAAATTTTAGATTATTTGTATATCAAATATACTTTTTATTACAAGCTATTCAATCTTTTTTAATAATAAAATTCGTTTATTCAAAAACAAAATTGTTGCAATAGTGATGCATGTTATTTGTGTTTTGGTGCTGCTCAAAATCAAATTTATCTAATGCAATTTTATTTACATCTTCAATAAAATATCCTTTGTAACCCAATTGTAGCAAGTATTTAAAGGTTTCAAGCACTTTTTCTTTTCCCACATGCCTTGCTTCACATTCAATAATAATTTTTGGTTTGTGTTTTTTAATTGTTTCAATACCACCAACCAAAACACGCAGCTCATTTCCTTCAACATCAATCTTTAAAAGATTGGGTTGTAAATTATTTTCTGTACAATAATCATCAAGTGTATTTGTGTTAACCTGCTCTGTTATATCAATATTTTCAGTATTGGTTTGGTTAACAATTGTTGCACCTGGAGACGATGCCTTACTTTTTTTATTTGAAGGAATAAAAAGTGTTACAACTCCTTTACTATCGCTTAAAGCAAGGTGTTCAACCTTTACATTTTTCCAGTTGCAAACTGCAATTATTTTTTTAATATAATTATGTAATAAACTCTGAGGTTCAAAAGCAACAACTTTGCCTGTGCTGCCTACTTTTTGTTGCATAAAATACAAATAGCCTGCTTTGTGGCAACCAATATCTAAAACAGTTTGACCAGCTTTAATGTTTTGTAAAATGTAAGCTATACCACCTTTGTCATCTTTATTTTTATACTTATTGGCTCGGTGCTTCAGTTTAATTTTTTCTATAAAAGCAATCATAAAAAATGTTGATTTATACAAATGTATATTGATGTAGCAAAGTTTTTATTTTTTGTAGCGATGTTTGATGTGAAAAATATGTGCAACCACTATTTTCGCTGAACTTAAAAGTAACTTGATGAAAAAGTATTTAATGGTTTTTATGGTTTGTGGATTGCCTTTTATATCAAAAGCACAAGCTAAAAAACAAACTCTAATAAAAAAGAATGTACCACAGCAACCTGCAAAAAATAAAGTTGCTACAGGTATTATAAGAACAAATAATGCAGACACTTTATATTTTGATGTGGACAATGCCATTATTCTAACTGCTGATAGCAAGCAAAAAATTGAATATTATATAAAGGCCACTGATGGCGAAATAAATAAACTAACAAAAAACTTTTACCAGCTTGGCAACTTAAAAGAAAACAATGTAACAGTTACTGTTTTTGATAAAGCAACTGATAAGCTTGTTGAAACAAAGAAATTTGTTGTAGCAATACAAAAGCTACCTTTTTAATTACAAATTTGGTTTGAAGATTCAAAAATTAATTAAATAAACAATTTTCTCAATAATCTTCAAATTAGAAATCTTCAAATCAGAAATTAAAATTATGCCTCTAAAAATATATAACACATTAACTCGACAAAAAGAAGAGTTTAAGTCTATAACGCCCAACCACGTTGGTTTGTACGTGTGTGGGCCTACAGTTTACAGCGAGCCACATGTAGGTAATTTAAGAACCTTTTGTTCGTTTGATATGATATATCGTTACCTTACTTATTTGGGTTATAAAGTTCGTTATGTAAGAAATATTACTGATGCAGGACATTTGACAAACGAGCGTGGCGAAGGTGTGAACAGGATGGAATCTCAGGCAAAACTTGAAAGTTTGGAGCCAATGGAAATTGTACAAAAATATTCTGTAAGCTTTCGTAGAATTATG
This sequence comes from uncultured Chitinophagaceae bacterium, assembly GCA_964477265.1. Taxonomy (GTDB): domain Bacteria; phylum Bacteroidota; class Bacteroidia; order Chitinophagales; family Chitinophagaceae; genus CAIVPM01. The sequence goes on along the minus strand of CAYZDJ010000003.1, from coordinate 16,882 downwards.
GATGCTTTCAATACTATTCCTCCAACTATTGAGCCTACAGCAACTGGCCATATTGTAGAGCAAATTGAAATGATTGAAACCTTGCTGAAAAATGGATTTGCTTATGAAGTAAATGGTTCAATTTATTTTGACGTATCAAAGTATAATGCTGCACATAATTATGGCGAATTAAGTGGTAGAAATATTGATGATTTAATGGCAGGTTACAGAGACCTTGATGGTCAGGAAGAAAAAAGAAATTCAATTGATTTTGCTTTATGGAAAAAAGCAAGTCCAGAACATATTATGCAATGGAACAGTCCATGGGGCAAGGGTTTTCCTGGCTGGCATTTAGAGTGCAGTGCAATGAGCACAAAATATTTAGGCGAAACTTTTGACATTCATGGTGGTGGCATGGATTTAAAATTCCCTCATCACGAGTGTGAGATTGCACAAAATGTAGGTAGCTGCAACCATAAAGGAGCGAAGTATTGGTTGCACACCAATATGCTTAATTTTAATGGACAAAAAATGAGCAAAAGCTTTGGCAATTCAATTTTGCCAATGGAATTTGTAAGTGGCAATCATCCATTATTAGATAAAGGTTATGCACCAAGTGTGTTAAAGTTTTTGTTTTTGCAATCGCATTATTCAAGTGAGTTAGATATTAATGTTAAAGGTTTGCAGGATGCTGAAAAAGGAGTGAAGCGTTTGATGGAAGCTTTTGACATAGTTAATAGTTTACAGTTAACAGTTAATAGTAAGGATAAAACAGAATTGGATACAAAGATTGAAACCATTGCAGCTAATTGCAAGGAATGCATGGATGATGATTTTAATACTGCAAAAACAATTGGTAATTTATTTGAGCTAGCAAGTATTGTTAATTCATTAAAAGGAGGACAAATAAAAGCAGAAGAAATAAGCAAAGAAGGAATGGATTTATTGCAAAAAACATTGCGTAGTTATTTGTTTGATGTATTTGGTTTAAGAAATGAAAACGCTGATTCTACAAGTAATAAGTTAGATGATGTGATGCAATTATTGATAGATATGCGTAAGGAAGCTAAAGCAAAAAAAGATTTTGTAACCAGCGATAAAATAAGAAATGAGTTAACAGGAATGGGCATTAGCTTAAAAGATGAAAAAGATGGAGGAATGAGTTGGAGCTTGAGTTAAAATGAACCACATAGGCACATAGAAACATAGCATTATGCAAGATTTACTGAAACAAAAGTTGCCTCTATATCTATTGACAAGAATTTGGTTTTTGGCAAATAGTATTTTAGCAGTATTGCTGGGTTTATTTTTTGCCATTGCTGCAATTATTAATCCTAATGAGGATTTGACTTTGCCAATATATTTTGGAACAGTTTTTATTGGCTTTTTTCTAAGTTCTCCCTCTTTAATTGTATTAATAATTGTTAATGATATTTATAAAATCAAGAGGATAGAAGTTATAACAATAAAAGAGTATATCACTATTTTCATAATACTTATAAATCTTGTTTATCTAATACTTACTTTGATTTTTATTGACAGGAATTTTAATTCTATAATTTTTTATATTGTAACAACCTTAGCTGGTTTGTTTTCTTTCTATTTTCTTACAAAAAAATATTTCATAAACGATAACAATGAAATTTAAAAAATCATTTTATAAAGTACTTATTGTTTTTGTTTTATTACTTACAAACAAATCATTCTCTCAACAAGATTCAACAGCCCATTTGCAAATAAGTGTAATTACCTGTTCGCCTGGAAACGAGCTGTACTCTATATTTGGACATACTGCTATAAGAATAGTTGACAGCACCAACCACACAGATTTATTTTACAACTATGGCACTTTTGATTTTAACGACCCAGATTTTTATTCAAAATTTGTGCGAGGCAAACTCAATTATTTTTTAAACACAGATAAAGCAAATGAATTTTTTGAAAGTTATAAAGAAGAAGGCAGAACTATTTATGAGCAAGTGCTTCATTTAACCAATACACGAAAAAAAGAAATTCAGCAATATTTAACTAATAATTTAAGTGGTAATAATAAATATTACAAATATGATTTTTTGTTTGACAATTGCACTACACGTGCAAGAGATGTGTTAAGCAAAAATGCTGCATTTACAAGCAATTGGCAGCTTGTGCCACAAGGCACTACTTTTAGAAATATGCTGCATCAATACCTTGATAGTGGTGGTGCTTGCTGGAGTAAATTAGGCATAGATATTTTGCTTGGCAGTAAAATAGATGTGCCTGTAACTATGGAGCAAAGTACTTTTTTGCCAGATTATTTAATGCATGCTGTAGATAGCTTTAATACAAAAAATATTTTTGTTGAAAGCAGAAATAAATATGAAGCTAAAGTTATTGCAACAGAAAAAGATAATCATCAGCCATTAATTATATTTAGTTTTATTGCGATTGTTATTTTAATTTGGAGTAATGTAAAACATAAAATTGTACAAACTACTTTTCGCTACTATTCAATGTTTATGCTACTTGTAACAGGTTTGTTAGGTTGTTTATTATTGTTTATGTGGTTTGGAACAGACCATAAAAGTTGTGCTGCCAATTACAATTTGCTTTGGGCTATGCCAACCAATATTATTGCACTATTTATTGCCAATAAAAAATCAAATGCTGTAAAAAATTACTTTTTAATTGGATTAATTATCTCTGGTTTAATGGTCGTATTTTGGTTTTTGTTGCCACAGCAATTAAATATTGCTTTATTTCCATTTGTGTTCAGCAATATGTTTTGCTATAAAGCATTGTGGCAACATTCAAAAAATAAATTGGTTGGGTAAGCTATTTGTTAAATTCTTTTTTATACGATGTTTTTAATCGGTTGAGTTTATCGTAATAAAAACCTAAGTATTTTTCTTTCATTTCATCATTTAAAAAACTTCTGCTAACCAAATCTTCAACTTGTTCTTTTTTGTTTGTGAGCAAGTTTAAGAAATGTTCTACACGTTGTGTTCTAATTCCCATTTTTTCGCCAAGTGTAAAAAAATCATCATAAGCATAAAATCCATATTTGGCAAAGCTTTCGTGTAAATGGTCTCCGTCATACAGCCCATTTGTTAAAGCCATATCACTATCGCCAATGTGTAATCTTGTACATAATAAATCGTAGGCTGGGGCAAGCTGGTAAAAACCATTTTGCTGGTAATCTATAATAGCAAAATTTTTTAAATGAGCATCTCCATTTCCTATTAAATAATTAAAAATAGTTAGTGCGAATAACTTTTCTTTACTTAATAAAGCAGCAGGAATGTATTTATCAATTAGCTCACTCATTTCTAAATAACTACTTTCAATTTTGTATCCCTTTCCATTATTAAGTTCTGATTTATTTAGCAGACTTGCAAAATCTTCTTTTAATGCCCTTGTTCCATTTGGCAACACGTCAAAACGTTTTGTAATGTAAGCAGCCTCTCCATCTTTAAAAAAAATCAACCCATTTTTTGCAGTTTCAATTCCAAAAATTTTTTCGGCAATTTGCATAGTTAGGTTTTCATTTGCTGGCATTTGCTCTACATTTTTTAATCCTGTTGATTTTGGTTTTAAAATATAATTGCCTTCTTTATCTACAACTTCTAAATTGTTTTTTACCAGTTTTAAAGAAAATTTTTTTTGGTAACCACTTATCGAAATATGCTTTTGTTTTTCGGTAAATAAATTTTCAACGTTTTCATCGGCAGTTAAAGAATTATAGTTTAAAATATGTGAAACTTTTTTGCCATTAAACAAATGTTTTAATGCCAATGGGCTATATGTTGTGTAGCCATTGGTTAATAAACTTGGGCAATTATTTATTTCTATGTTTAGCATAAACTTTATTTTAAATCTCAACTACTCTTATAGCACCAATAGTTTCATCAGCACTTGTTTTTAATAACAATCCAAAGTAATCTTCTTCATCAATGCCTAAATTTTTACATTGTATTTGTTTATTAATTCCTTCACTAATCATATTAAAAAAAAATGGGAAAAGTGTTGTAGAAAAATGTTCTTGCTTGCTTTTAGATAATGTTAAACTAATAGCAGGTTTTGAAGCATCGAAAAAATAGTTATCACTATATCGAAACACAAATTCTTTTTTATCTGTCTCCACAATTTTTCCTGCCACAGTGTTGTTATTATACACGATTCCTTGTCTCATCATTCAATTTTTTAATATTCAATTCAAATTCTAACCCTAAAATATTGGCAACAATTATCCAATTTCCAATTGCAGTTCCTTCATTGCCATTTATTATTGCTCTAATAGTTTTAATACTTAATCCACAATGTTCAACCAAATCAAGCTGGGTAAGTTTTAAAACTTTCATTTTCTCTTTTATTTTAATCGATAGACTTTCTATTTCTTTCATAAATGTTGCTTATAGGTTAAATTTTAATTTTCTTACTTTCACTTTTATAAGTTATTCGTACTTTTAAAGCAAAAATATATCTTTTAAGTTAAAAATTAAATATATTTAACTAAATAAAGTAGTAATATTTACAAAATATTACTTATAAGTAAATTATTAAACAATTAATATAATTATATCCAAATCTTCAAATCCCAAATCTCGAAATTCTCTGTTCCTTATCTTCGCCACCTTTCAAAATAAAATATGAGTCAACATTTAAGCGAACAAGAACTAATTCGCAGAGAAAAATTACAAAAACTTACTGAGCAAGGCATTGATGCTTATCCTGCACCATTATTTCCTGTTAGTCATTATTCAGCAGATATAAAGGAACAGTTTACTGAAGAAACCAAAGAACAATTTGCTCAGGTTTGTGTAGCTGGTCGTGTAATGAGTATTAACGATAAAGGCAAGGTTTTCTTTATAAAAATTCAGGATAGCAAAGGCTTGTTTCAGTTATATGTAAAACGCGATGAAGTTTGCCCTGATGAAAATGATAAATCGCTTTGGGATAATGTAATTAAACCACTGGATTTGGGTGATTTTATTGGTGCAACTGGTTATGCTTTTGTTACTAAAACTGGTGAAACAAGTTTGCATACACAAACATTTACTTTATTGGCTAAATGCTTGAAACCTTTGCCAGTTGTGAAACGTGATGAAGAAGGAAATGTGTTTGATGAAGTTACTGACCCTGAATTTAAGTATCGCCAGCGATATGCAGATTTGGTTGTAAATCCTGATATTAAAAAACCATTTATTGGAAGAACAACCATTATCAATACTATCAGAACTTTCTTAAATGAGCAGGGTGCTTTAGAAGTTGATACACCTGTATTACAAAACATTCCTGGTGGTGCTGCAGCTCGTCCTTTTATTACACATCATAATGCTTTGGATGTTCCTTTTTATTTGAGAATTGCAAATGAGCTTTACCTTAAAAGGCTTATTGTTGGTGGGTTTGATTGGGTATATGAGTTTAGCAGAAACTTTAGAAATGAAGGAATGGATAGAACCCACAATCCTGAATTTACAGTGCTTGAATGGTATACTGCTTACAAAGATTATTTCTGGATGATGGAAATAACTGAGCAATTATTTGAAAAGATTGCTTTGCAATTACATGGCACAACTGATGTAAAAATTGGCGACAAAACAGTAAGTTTTAAAGCACCATTTAAACGCATTACCATTTTTGATGCTATTAAAGAAAACACCAATATTGATATTAGTGAAATGGATGAAAATGGTTTAAGAGAAGTTTGCAAACAACTCAATATTCACGCTGACCCAAATTTTGGTAAAGGCAAATTAATAGATGAAATTTTTGGTGCAACCAGTGAACATACTTACACACAGCCAACTTTTATAATGGATTATCCAGTTGAGATGAGTCCATTAACTAAAAAACATAGAAGCAAAAAAGGTTTGGTTGAACGTTTTGAATTAATGGTTAATGGAAAAGAATTAGCTAATGCTTATAGTGAATTAAACGACCCAATTGACCAAAGAGAAAGATTTGAAGAGCAAGTTAAATTAATGGAACGAGGAGATGATGAAGCTATGTTTATTGACCACGATTTTTTACGTGCATTGGAATATGGTATGCCGCCTACAAGTGGCATTGGTATTGGTATTGACAGGCTTTGTATGATGATGTTGAATCAACCAAGCATACAAGATGTATTATTATTTCCTCAAATGCGACCAGAGAATAATATTTAATTTAATCGTTGTTATTATACAAATAAAAAAAGAGGCTATTTACATAGCCTCTTTGCAGTTGGTTTTGGTTAATAAATTATAACACATTTATCAACTTCGTTACAAAGCGAATCAAATATTTCATCCACCGTTCCTTCGCCTTTAATATTTTTTACCTTATCAAATTTTCTGTAATAGTCAGCAACCACCGATGTTTTGTTGTGATACTCTACAATCCTTGCACGTATAACATTTTCGTTGGTATCATCACTTCTTCCACTTGTTAAGCCCCTGTTCAAAAGTCTTTTTACCAACTCTTCTTCGCCTACTTCCAAAGATAAAACAACATCAATCTGTGTTTCTTTTAACTCAAGCAATCCATCAAGTGCTATGCTTTGTGCTTCTGTTCTTGGAAAGCCATCAAATAAAAAACCATTTACATCAGGATTAGCTTCAAGTGCACTGCTTATCATGCCTATCACTACTTCATCTGGTACCAGCAAACCCTTATCCATCATAGCTTTTGCCTCAATACCCAATGGGGTTTGTGCAGCTATTTCACTTCTCAATAAATCTCCAGTGCTTAAGTGTTTTAAGCCATACTTTGCAATTAGTTTTTCGCTTTGTGTGCCTTTTCCACTTCCTGGAGGACCAAATAAAATAATGTTCAACATTTACCAACTAACCTTGTGTGAATTACAAATATATATATCCGGTTGTAATTCTAAATAAAATGTTAAATTTTGCAATAAATGAACGGAATTTGATTTATGAACGTAAATAAATTAAAATGAAAGATTATGCTAAAGAGAAATGTATTTTTACTGCTATCATTAATAACATTAAGTTGTCAATCGCAAACCAATAAAACAGAAGCAAAAATGGATACGACAAAAAAAGAGAATACCCTTTATAGTAGAACAGACACTAATAAAGTTGTATTGCCTGAAAATGAATGGAAAAAAATTTTAACACCTGAACAATTTTATATTGCAAGGCAAAAAGGTACAGAACGACCGGGAACAAGCAAGTTTGAAAAACTTAAAGACACAGGTACATATTATTGTGCTGTATGTGGCAATTCTCTTTTTAAAAGTGATACTAAATTTGAAAGCGGTTGTGGCTGGCCTAGCTTTTATGAAACTATTTCAAAAAGCTCTATTATTTATATTCCAGATAATTCTCATGGCATGCAAAGAACAGAAGTACAATGTGGACGTTGCAAATCTCATTTAGGTCATGTGTTTGATGATGGCCCACCACCAACAGGTTTAAGGTATTGCATTAATGGTGTGGTGCTTGATTTTGAAAAAGCAAAAGAAGTAGAAAAGAAGTTTGATGAAAACAAGAAAGATTGATTTTAAAATTTTCATTTTTTTTAAAATATAAAGGCAGTACTTAAGTACTGCCTTTATATTTATTTAATCTTATGTAAACCTATGAAGGTTTTATTTTAAAGCAACTAATTTAAAACTCACAATTTTTTGGCGTTCTTGCAAAAGGAATTACATCCCTGATATTCGTCATTCCTGTTACAAACAAAACCATACGCTCAAAGCCCAAACCAAAACCTGCGTGTGGCACACTACCAAACCTACGTGTATCTAAATACCAAAACATTTCTTCTGTAGGTATGTGCATTGCTTTCATCCTTGCTTCCAGTTTTTCCAATCTTTCTTCCCTTTGGCTACCACCAACAATTTCACCAATGCCTGGTGCAAGAATGTCCATAGCTGCAACTGTTTCCTTGCCTGCTTCACAACCATCATCCTGTCTCATATAAAATGCTTTAATAGCTGCTGGATAGTTGGTAACAATTACAGGTTTTTTAAAATGCTTTTCTACCAAATATCTTTCGTGCTCACTTTGCATATCAATACCCCAGCTTACATCGTATTTGAATTTTTTCTTTTTGTAATGAGGGCTGTCCAATAAAATTTTTATGGCTTCAGTGTAAGTAATTCTTTCAAATTTATTATCAACCACCATTTTCAATTTTTCAATCAATCCAAATTCCTGCCTTTCATTGGTTGGTTTTTGTTTTTCTTCTTCTGCAAGGCGTGCATCTAAAAATTCCAAGTCTTCTATATTATGCTCCATTGCATAACGAATAAGGTATTGGATAAACTCTTCTGCTAAGTCCATATTATCTTCCAAATCATTGAATGCAACTTCAGGTTCAATCATCCAGAATTCTGCCAAATGCCTTGCTGTGTTTGAGTTTTCTGCTCTAAAGGTTGGGCCAAAAGTATAAATATCACTAAAAGCCATTGCACCCAATTCACCTTCCAGCTGACCACTTACTGTAAGGTTGGTACTTCTTCCAAAAAAATCTTCTGTATAGTTAATGCTTCCATCTTCATTTTTGGGTGCAGTGCCATCCATTGGCAAGGTAGTTACACGAAACATTTCACCTGCACCTTCTGCATCACTTGCAGTTACAATAGGTGTGTGCAAATACACAAAGCCTTTGTCGTTATAAAATTTATGGATTGCATAAGCCAATGAATGACGCAAGCGAAAAACAGCAGCAAAAGTGTTTGTTTTAAAACGCAGGTGTGCCTTTTCCCTCAAAAATTCAAGGCTATGCTTTTTGGGTTGCAAAGGATATTTTTCAGCATCGCTATCGCCCAAAACTTCTATGTTTTTTGCTTTCAGCTCTACTGTTTGCCCTTTGCCTTGGCTGGCAATTAGCTCTCCAACAACTTTTAAAGAAGCTCCTGTAGTAAAGCGTTTCAAGGTTTCATCATCAACACTTCCAAGTTCAACAACAACTTGCAAATTATTATTGGTGCTGCCATCATTCAATGCTATAAACTGGTTGTTACGAAAGGTACGAATCCATCCCATAACAATTACTTCTTGTCCAATTTTGTCGCCACTTAACAGGGCTTTAATTTTTGTTCTGTTGTTAAACATTGCTTATTAGTTTAAGATTTAAAGTTTGAGTTTAGGTTTGTTTCTTATGAACTTTAAACCTTAAACATTCCAACTTTAAACTTTTGAATTGGCTGCAAATATAGAATTTCAAAAGTTTCGCACCCTTCTACTATACTTTTTTAGATTTCGAATTTTTTACAAAAGCATTTAAATAAAAAGACCTCAAAGCGAAATTGCTTTGAGGTCTCTTTTTGTAGTGGCTACCGATAAAATACCGAACCAAATTGCATTAGGATTGGAACAAGTATATCATTTGAAACCACTGTTAAAAGTTTGAGCTAAGCAACAAAATATGAAAATACAAGATAGTAATTAAAATAGTTAACTGGGTAATTTGTTTTTTTTCAGCTTTTCATTGTTTACTAATTTATATTTTTACAAAAAATTTAACTTTTCCAATATTTTTACCATTGCCAGTGTATCAAGTTTACAATATTCCAAAAGTGCATTTACAATTTTGCTTTTATCCCCTGTAAACACACCTTGAACCATTGATGCGTATGTTGAACTGGCTGTATTGCCATCTTTAATTTCCAAATTGCTGTAAGTAAATTCGGGAAGCAATGAAGGAAGAACAACCTTAATAGAATATGAACCTTTCATTTCAGGAGTATAAAACCAGCGTTCACGAAAAGGAATCATCAAGTCCTTTAGCCTATTTAAAATATTGGAAATTGAATCGGAATACTCGGGAAAATCATTTGCTATTTCTTGAAGTCGTGTTTTTTCAAAAGCAATATTGTAAACTAAAATGTCTCCTTCCTTTCCGCAATCACTTATCAGTTTCTTTATAAAAGAAATTCGTGGGTCAGTTGAATTTATTTCAGCAATAAATTCAGAGTGAAGTAACTCACTGCTCTTAGATTTTTGTTTATGCAAAGAGTATTGAAACACCAATTGCTGATATGGTCTGCTATTGACAAATTTTGGAATTGCAAGTTGAAAGGTTTCAAAATCTAAAAAGTAAAGTGGGTAAATAAGTCCGTCAGTAAACTCTTTAATTCTCGGCTTGTCAATAATTGATTTTTGTTCAATCTCACAATCTACCTGCTGCCATTGATTTGCATTGAGAGCAAAATCTTTTGGAATGTCTGCAAGTTGAATTATTCCTTGATTGAACAACTCAAATTTTTTAGTTGTTCTCAAATTAGCAATGTCAAAAACGGAGTAAGGTGGAATTTTTTTCCAACAATAATCAATGAAGTCGCAAGGGTAAGGGTCGTTACATTGAAGCCCAATTTCAATGTCAGGTATTTCCTTTTGCTTCAACACTGATTTCAGTTCTGCAATTTTTTGCGAAACAAAAGTTTGAAGTTCTAATACCTCTTTTAAGATTGACTTTTTAAGGAATAGTTTTTCAATCTCCAATTCTTCGTCTCTTACATATTGATTGTTGATGTGAATTATAAAAATGTCTTTCAAACTAATTCCTGAATTCAGAATTAGGTAATACTGCAATGCTGCATCTAAAATATGAGTGTCCTTTACTTCCGTGGAACTTTTGACTTCAAATGCTTTCCAACCATCTTTGTCCTTTACTAAAATGTCAAGTGCTGCCAAAACATCATCAAATAAAAAAGCTGCTTCGTAAATAGTTCTTTCGTCTTTCTGAATAGCAAGTTCCGTTTTCTTTATTGATTCATCATAACTAAAATAATTTGGGGGGCTTGCATCAATTCCATTTGGAAATAACTTCCTGGCTAAAAGTCCGACATCTTTACCTTGCTCAAAGATTGCTTCCTGACTTTCGGAAACTGAACTTTGAAACTCTTTGTGATACTTATTCAGATACAAAGATTTCACGCACTGGCATCCACGAACAAAAGTTGATTTTGATAGAGTGTGCATTTCAGTTGTCGGTATTATTCTTTGTCATTCCTTTTAATTAAAAAAGCAGCCCGTCCTCGCTGCTTTAAATTTACTCCTTTCGTCAGAGTGAAGAAACCGCTTGTGTGTGAAATAATTTTAGACGGTGCAGTTTCAATTTCTTTTATCAAGCATAAACTTCTTGACTTCGTTTTGATTCAAGTTCGCTACCAAATTTAAAGTCAGTCCACTTTGTAAACCAAAAATTTTCTTTTTCAATTATGCCAATGTGATTTGCTTTATCAACACCCGACAAAGATAGTAGCTTCTTCTTGTATCGGTATTTATCATCCTTATTAGTTTTCGTTTGGTCATCAAGATATGGACAAGTCAACATATCCATGAGTAAAAAAACCAGTTCGGCTTTTTTCCTGATGTTGTCCCTGCCTTCGGTTTTAAAAAGGTCAGTAACATAGCACATCAAATTGTATTTAAGATATTTGTATCTATCAGCATCCTTAATGTAAAAGAATAAAACTGTAATTGAAAAGTAATTCAGAGAATTAATTTCAAATTTCTTTGGGTCAGCTAAATCTGTTTTAATGTTGAAATACTTGCAAAGTAAGTTTATGTCTAATCGGTATTCTCTGCCAAGTTCTCTCAATGCAACCAACAAGTAGAGTGTCTCAACTTGAATGTGCTCGGAAGATTTGTTCTTGTTCAACACTTGACTTACCTCGTCTGAAATCTTTTTGAAAACTCTGTGCTTGTTGTCAAAGGAAAAAGTTTCTGATTTGTCTTTGTTGTTTCGGTTAATAAAAGATGTGATTTTGTCAATCACCATACACAACTTAATAGTTGAATTAACTCTTGGAGAAACTGAATAAAGAAAAAAAGTTACATCAAGAATTTGCAGAAGTGCTTCTGTGTATGCCTTTTCTTTTTTGAGATTTTTTTCTGATTCATCATAAGTTGAAATCAGCTTCTCAACTTTTTTGTCAATTGATGCTAAAACATAATTGAGAATGTCTTTATACTCAATCTTTGTTTCTTTAATGATGGTCTTAAATCTTGTGATTAATTTATTTGAGCTAACATAGATTTTGTATTTGGCTTCTTTACTTTCTTCAACATCACTGTCAGTTTCTGATTCTCCTTCAACTGCTTCACCGACTTCAACTGTCTTGTCTTGCTCACTTACTTTGAAAGCTAAATCTTTATTCAACAGGTCACTAATCTTTTGCTTTGCAATGCTTAGTTCTGTTATTATCGGCTTGTCATACAATTTTGCTTTTGAATCATTCAGATACAATTTGTATTTCCTCAATTCCAATTTATACAATGAGTGGATAGCTTCTTTTGTTGCTTCATCGTTATAAAAAACAAAGTAGTCATCTACATAGCGAAATACTTCATAATCCTTTTTATGAATTATTCCGTCCTTCCGCAATTCGTGATAAACAGTTTTGTCTATCTGTTGCAAAATCAATTCTGCAAAAATTCTTGAAAACTCCGAACCAATTATGATTCCATTGGTCTCACCGTAGTTAAGGTTTTGCATTAATCTGTCAAACAAACCTGCGAAAGTTGAATCGGAATCTGGGAGAGTATCTTTTACAATTTCTTTATTCAGCAATGCCCAAGAAAGTGAATGTGTGTAAATGCTGTCAAAGCATTTTGAAATATCAAACTTGTAAAGTTTGTTGTATTTCTTTTCGCATTGATGATATTGGTAGGATTCATAAAACCTATGAATGTTGCTGTATTCCTTTATGTGAAAATAATGTTTGAGGTTCTCGTATTTAGTTTTGGATTCAGCATCGTTTTTCTCATCAATCTCTTTTCCAAATTCCTTCTTTAACTTTTTCGGCTTCTGATAAATGTATTTCGCAACCTTGTTAGGTTTTCTAATTGAGAATTGACTGATGTTTGAATAGTATAAAATTGTATCCCTGTATTTTTCATAGAACTCAATTATGTCTAACTGGTTTTTGGGGTGAATAATTGTAAGGTCTCTGAAATCACTTTCCTTGTGAGAAATCTTAAAGCTGAATGGAATTTTCTTCAAATCTTTATCACCAATTTCAATTTCATTATTCAAAATTGATTTGTCTTGTCTAAAACCAAATAAGAGTTTCAAAACTTCACCAACTAATGAACCCCCTTCTTGCCAAACAATTTTTTTCTTTTTCCCATCAGGACTGCTTAATACTTTGATTTTATTCTTAACAAGAAAATTATATAAATGCCTGTTTGAGTATGTGATTGGAATTTCAAATGGCAAAACATCAGAAAGAATAACTCTTTCTTTTGAATAGTTTATCGGTATTTTTTTTCGCTTCATGCTGTGTCTTACAAAGTTTTTAAGATTTCATTAAGTGTAACCCTTTTGGTTTTAGAACTAAAGCTCACATACTTTCTTTCTTCAAAACCTTTCTTGAAACTAAATAATTTCAATCTTGCTTTTAAATTCACATCAGAGATATATCTGTCAATTTTCTTATTGAAAAACTTGTCTAAAGCAATCAAGTCATCAAGTGGTTGAGAAATCAAGCTATTGCTGTAATATATGCCTTGCAAGACATTTGACTTATTATTTTCTAAACGTGTATTTCCTGTAAGAAAATTAAGCCTATGGATTAAAATTCTTCTTGCAATTTTTGTATTGAACTGTTTTTGGATATTAAATTCATCAATTGCATTTGTTATTCTCCGTATATATTTTTTTAACTTATTTCGTGTTAATCCTACTTTCTTGAATTTATTATTTTGAAACTCAAACCTGTATCCCAAAAAACATAGCTTGCAGAATGAATTGCTTTTTACAAGGTCAAGTTCATATGTCTTTCCTGGATTCATTTTTAGACCAGTGTCTGTTTCCATTATGTTCTTAACTTGGTCAATATAAGAGAATGTCTTTTGATTTGTTGTTGGAGTGAAAACAATAATTATATCATCAACATATCTTGCATAGTAAGTAACATCTTTGAGAGAAGAAATTTCCTTGTCAATGTCTCTCATATACAACTCAGCTAAATAAGCACTCACGCCTATTCCTCTTGGTATGCCTATTTTATCAGTTGTACCTGAAGCCACAAGGAAGTCCTTTAAGATTTTCCAAATAAGTTTCTTGCTTAAAAAACTTAGCAAAGGGTTGTCATTAATTTTTGCAAGTAGTTTGTCGTGTGGGATGGATTCGTAAAAACTTTTTACATCTGTTCTTAAAACTATTTTAGGAAAGTTGTCAGTCAGCAGCGAATTAATTTGATTCACAATAGCAAACCTGTTTGCTTGTTTTACTTTGAAGGACTTTCTTACATTGTATTGCAGTTGTTTAATTGCAAAATAGTTTTCCGCTGTTTCTGTGGTGGTATAAACAGGCTTATCATCGGTCTCTACTTTTGTAATTTCAATCTTAAACGATGGGTCTAAAAGTTTTTCATTTACCTCATTCAAGTGTTTTTCTATAAGTTCTTGTTTAAGATTCTTTTTGATAGCTTTATCCTCATAGAGTTTTGCAAGAACCTTTTCATCTGTAACTCTAAAGCGAAGTTGTTTATGAATTTCCTTATTTATTTCAGTAATTGCTTTGGTTGTTTCAAATACAGAGGAGAAGAATTCCTTTTCAAGATTTCTTCCTTTCCTGTTTTCGTAGGATAGTATTTTCTTAAAATTATCAATTGAGAATGATTGATCCATAGATTATAATTCTTATTAAGAATTTAAAATTAACTTAGCAAATTAACAAAGTAAAATCAAAGATTTAGCTATTAATTTAGAGGTTTATATTTTGCTTTTCAGGCTCATTGGGTAGCCCAAGATAGATTAATCTTTTTAGAAGCATACTCAAAGGTGTAAAGCTCTGCGATGGAGTTTGTCTATTTTCCGCTAAAATATCCTCATTTCCCCACCCTGATTAAATCTGCCCATTTGCACAGCTTTCCCTCGTTCAGGTATTTCAATTACTATGTCTACATCGTGCTGAAAAACATTCTCGCCTCTAAAATTTCCCTGCTTTGTTGTTTGAAAAATAAACACGAAAGACTTGCTTGGATTAAATGCTTTCAGCCTGTTTAAATCTTCAGGTGCAAGCCCTAATTTGTTTACGCTATCCAAGAAGATAAAATCATACTGGATAAGGTTTGCAGGTAAAATTGAAGACACAAACAAATTAGGGTGCTTCACATTTTTATCATTCAATTTCATTTGCAAAGTGTAATCTAACCCCTCCTCTTTCGCCACATACAAAACCTTGCCGTGATGGCGAGCTAAGTAACCCGCAAAATCAATACACAAATACGACTTACCCATTTTAGGTTTACCATAAACCATTGCAGTAAAGTTGCGTGATGGGTCGCCGATTAACTCAAGCCACTTGCCCTTCAATCCAATCGTATCAAATTCCATTTTCGCAAAGTCTATACTATTCATTATTTCAGGTGTGCCGTTTAGTTGCTGGCAGGCACAACCCAAAATACCTTCCAAACCATTCAATGCAGCAGGCTCTATTTCCAAAACCTTTTGCGAAGTGGTAGAGATAAATGTTTTCAAATTTTGCTTGAGTTCATTAATCTCATTAATGTAAAAATCACTTTCGCTTAACTTACCTTTATCAATGGCTTTGTTAATTTGCTGTAATAAATCTTTAGCCTTTTGTTTCATAGCAGGCTTACCATTCATAGCAATATACTTTTTAATAAACTGTATAGATGGTAACACTTTTTCAGCACCAGCAAGCTCTTTCAAACTGTCAAAGGTTTGCTGTGTTAATTCAATGGCAATCTTGTTGCCCATTGAGTTGTAAGTATCAATCAGCTTGTCCTGTATCATCTTGATTTCATCGGCATAGGCAGATGTTTTCCTGATGCGTTTTTCAACTATTGCTTTTTGCAATGAGTTAATAAATCGTAGTAAATCATCTTTGGTTTTTGTCTTGCCATTGAGATTGACAAAGCGTTTGATAAACCTGATTTCTTCAGGGATGCGTTCAACAAAGCTGGTATGCGTATTTAGCTTGCTATGCTTTGCAGCATTGGGTTTGTGAACAATACCTTGCCTTTTCATTGCCTCTTTAATAATGGCATTGCTATCTTCCCGTTCTTTACTTTTTCTTACCTGCTTGTGTGTTGCTGTTTTGGTATTACTGTTATACTCATTTAGTTTTTGTAAATACAAGTCAATCGTTTTTTTGACTGTTTCACTTGCTGTGTAAACATCCCAGCTTTTGCCATTGCTGGTTGCCTTATCTACAAACTCGTGTCCCTTTTGTAAAGCTGTTGGCAATGCAGCAAAATCAATGCTTTCAATCGAGTTGTAATAGTTATGTGTGGTTATCATTTGAATTATGAATTATGGATTATGAATTATAAGTAGTAATTATTTTTTTGGTTTTGCCTTTTTACTTTTGACTTATTATGCTGCCATCAGTTCCAGTTCCAGCGTTAGTGCTTCTGCTTCCAGTTCAAGGTAAAAAACATTGTTGCTATTGTCTTCTGTGGTATCAGGCAACACAATTGGCTTGCGATTGCTGTAACGATGCTTGGTATCTTTCAGTTGGGCAAATTGTGAAGGTGTAATGGTCAGGCTGCAACTATGGTTGACTTGTAAAATTTCTATCAACTTATCAATTTTGCTTTCGTGGATATTGGCAAACATTTTATCGGCAGTCTTTTCAAAATTGTTTTTCTCAACCAGTTCCAATATCTGTTTATCTAAATACACATCGCCACCTTTACTTCTTGAGCCAGCCACAATGATTTTAAAGTATTCACCACTTTTAAAAAATGAGATGCCATTGTTGGTAACAATATGGCTGTTTTGCACCAATGATTTTACCAGCGATGCAGCTTTGATAATCGGTACAACTATCCTGTCATTACCTTCCTCATTTGGATTCCAGTTTTCAGGCATTAAGATACCTTTTTTAGTTTCACCAGCTTTGGTAGTATAGCTAACCAATTTGCCTTTAAAATCACTGAACGCCTGTAATAGGTTGCCTGTGATAATATGCCTTGTCCTTCGGTCTGTGT
>CAYZDJ010000002.1:0-319816 GCA_964477265.1 uncultured Chitinophagaceae bacterium | reverse complement strand
GTATAAGTTCCTGCTGCACTTCTTGAACCATTCCAACTATAAGGCAATGCACTTGGACAAATGCTTAAATTGGTTGTTGAGGCTGTATTCGCTTTTACTGTTACAGCCATTGTATCTGTACAACCATTAGCTGTATAAATAAAATTATAAGTCCCTACTGCTGCTGCTGCTGTAAAAGTTGTTGTAGCCGCACCTCCACTTGTACTGCCAAGTGTTGCACCTGTTGGATTACTTGCTTGTGCTGTCCACGTTCCTGTAGTTGGATTTGTTCCTGTTAAAGTTGTTGTTCCTGCTGATTGACAACGTGTAACATCTGCTCCTGCATTGGGTTTTGAAATAATAGTTACCGTTATTGTATCATTTGGACTAAAGCAATAACTATTAAAATAGTAAGCATAATATGTTCCACTTGCTGTGATAGCAGCAGCTTGTGCTGTTGTTAATGTATCTGCTGTAGAAGTTGGTGGACTGTGAGTACTTATAACTACACGTTGTCCAGTTGGTGTTGTACTTGTATAAGTTAAAGTATTCAAATTTACACTACTTGTTGTACAAGTATTCATCACTGGATTATTAGGAAATACTACTGGTGTATTAGAACAACACATAGGATCTTGTGCGTTGACTAATCGGCTTGTTCCAACAGTTTGTCCTGTTCCTGCTATTATAGGAATACCTGAAGCATTAACTGTATTTCCTAAATTGGTTGTTACACCATAAGTTACACTTCCATTATAGCCAACTACAGCAGAAGAATTTCCACCTGGCAAGCTAGTGTTTACCAAATTGTTAATATTAAAGTTTACTCCTCCTTCAATAGCATCAGGGCAACCATCGCCATCACTATCTAAATCAAATTTGTTAGGTATTCCATCTCCATCTGTATCTGTGTCTGGACAAGTCATTTGTCCATCATTTACAAAAATTATTTCCCCTAATGCTACATTATAATTGGATGGAATTGTGGCTGTAGTAGCAACTGTATATGGACCTAAACCACCAGCATTTGTATTTGCATCATACCAAACTTCTAAAATATGTAATGTAACAGAGGTTACTCCAAAAATAGAACTAACACTTACTGTTCTAGCAGCAGAACTTGGTTGCCCTAAATCAATTGTATCTCTTTTAGTTATACCTGCACAATCAACAGATGTTAATACAAACTTTTTGATACACCCATCTCCACCACCATAATTAGCAATATCGGGTATCCAAATAGCAATTTTATCAAAACTAATTGAAGAACTAAAATTAAATACCCAGTCGTTACCGATTCCTGAATTATCAGAAATTAGTGCTGCATTTGTAATTAGTCCTTGACTATGTGTTATTGTGCTTAAACTTGCAAGTGTTGTTGGTGTTGCCGATAAACCACTATAATCTCTTGCATATATTTCTTTTGACCAAGCATCTATTCCAAACCTATTCGTAGGTATAGTACTAATTGAACTTGGTGAAAACAGTTGCTCGGTTGATGATGGGCTGATGCAAGATTCAACACAATCTAATATTCCATCATTATCATCATCTAAATCAACTGAATTAATAACACCATCGCAATCATAATCTTGCGATGGTGCTGTACCAAAGTTAGCACATTGAGCAAATGCAGCATTATTTGCTAAGCATAAAATAAATATATAAAAGCAAACACTTACTTTAACTAAGTTTTTAAATTGCAATTTCTTGTATTTAAAACCTTTGCTTTCAACTTTTCGATTAACGATATGTAGTCTCATTGTTTTAAGTGTTATGTTTTGTATGTTTATAAACTTTTAAACAGGGCATTATTTATAGTTGCTTTTATTCTCAAATATTTTGCTATCATTCTTGCGAAACCAACATTAAAAAAAATTATATCTACTACTTATTATTTGTCAATCCAAAATATTGCTAACACATATATTGACATAAAAGCTAACTTGTGATTATGCCATTTATACTGCCAATTGTTTAATAGAAGTACAATTAGAATTCAAAGTGATTTTTCTGGAAGGAATTGATTGTTAAAACACACTAACTCATTATAGAAACGCTTATGAATCAAAATATTTTTGCTCTATTATTATTTTCAATAAACAACAGGTTTACTTGCATTTACGACTATTCCATTTTGTTATATTGCTATGTTTTTTATAAAACCAGCAGCTTCAAATCATTTAAAACGCCATCATCGTAGCTCTTTACACTAAATTTATATTTGTTACTATTTATTTATATTCCCTTTAATAAGTGGTTGTCATAGTTTTAAACGTTTTTTGTACAGGCTAAAAACGTAAAATGAATAAGTTTAGGAGGTAATAAAAGTTTGATGTTACTTATGATGTAGTTTGTTAAATAGAAACTGCCCCATTTGGGACAGTTTCTATTGCATTATCCTAACTAATTTATGTTAATAAGCCCAATATTATTTTCTATTCATCATCAATTTAGTGGCATTGTATTTAACACCATCTCCTTCAAGGTTTACAATGTATAAACCATTAGCCGAAGTGATATTGTCTAATGTTACTGCTATCTGATTAATTCCTTTGGCAGCATTGATGAATTGTGTTTTTATTACTTTACCGCTTGATGCATCTACTATTTTCAACACCAATGGTTGTGCCGTTTCACTAGTGAACTTTGTAGTAAACTTGCCATTGCTTGGGTTTGGATATACTCCTACTACTGATGTTTCAATAGCTGTAGCAATAACACTATTTGTAAATCTTGCCTTGCTTAAATTGATGTTCATTGTTGTTGGTGTTCCTCTGCTATTCAAGAAGCTAAAGTTTACTGCTACAATATCATTCGCATTAATTGCATTTTGATATTTAGTTGATTTGAATTGGCTGAAGTTGATACCATATTCTTTGTTACCATCTAAGTCCGCTGTATAAGTGTATTGCTCGTTCCAATTTGTAATCGATTTCTTAACCAATGTTACTTGTACTTTACTTGCTCCTGTTGCATTTGCATTGAATATTATTGACTTGAAGTCTGCAACATTTTGTTCCAATCCTCCTCCCATCATTGTTTTGTAGATAGTAACATAATCTTTGCTGGTAGCTGTTACATTCACATTACGTAATAAACGATGTACGTTAGTTTCGTTAGTAACGTTAGTTTCGTTAGTAACATTAAACTTACTAATCGTTGTAGTTGATTTGTTGTAATCTAAAGCCCAGGTACCATCGCTTAAGTAAACCAAGTCTGTTAATTTATTATTGATGTAAACATAAATATTGTCTTCATAATTATCTTTAACAGGAATGGTAATATTGCTTGTTGCATTGGCTGCTACTGTAAATGGTATTTGTCTTGTTGTTACTTGTGCATTTTCATTTACTTTTTCTTTCACTTCAAAGTAGCAAGATGTGGCAGTTGTATTGTTGTTTAGCGTTACTGTTAAATCTGTTCCTTTTCTTGAGCCTTTTGAGATATAGGCTTTTGGTAAATCTGCATTGGTTACTGCATTTACAACTCCATTGGCTTGTAGTTTTGTAATGATGTCTGAAGCCATTGCTGTTACCATTTCATAGCTTACTGCCCATAGCTGGAAGTTGTATAATTTTTCATCCTGTTGGTAGCTATCGGTAAACCAATTGCTTTGCAAGCTAATGCTGCTGCGACTTGTAGCTGTTCCTGCACTTAGGTTCATTGCATACTCTGTTTCGCCTGTGCATTGTTTTACTTTGTATGCCATCAGGTTGTATCCATTTACAGTAATGTTTTTTACTTCTTGTAATTCTGCTCCTTTTAATCTGTCACAGATGGGTTTGGTGTGTGAGTAAACATCTCCTAAGGTTTTGGTTGCAAATGCTACTGCTTTGGTGTTGCTGTTCTGGGTGTAATCAACTGCTAATACTTCTACTGCATTGGTAAAATTGATTAGGTCTGTTGGTGTGCTGATATATGATTTATTGGTTCCTGTTACTGTGGCTGGTACTAGCATTTGTAAATTAATATCGCTTGCTCCATCTGTGGTTACTGATGATTTGATAAACTCTTTCTTGTCTCTTAATCCATCTGCTTCCAATTTGCTTTCTCTGGCATTGCCATATAATCTTTGTGCTATTACATCGCCTAAAGTTTTAGATTCTACACCACCGCCACCACCTGATGTAACTAAACAATTGCTTACATAAATATTATAAGATAAACTATCAGTACAAGCATTTGGTGCTGCTTTGTTTACTACTAACTTAACAGTGTAGTTGCCTGATGCTGCATACTTGTGTGTTGCTGGTGTGCCAGTTGCTGTGCTGCCATCTCCAAAGTTCCAATTGTATGTTGTGCCTGCTTGATTGGCTCCACTGGCTATGAATGTTAATGTGCTATCACAATTACTTGTAGCGTTTTGGCTATACCAACTTGCATTGCAAGGATTGGGTGTATAGTTACATTTATTAATAATATTTACTGGAATGGTTATACTGTCTTTGCAGCCATAATTACTGGTTACAACTAATTTAACATTATAAACTCCTGCTGTTGCAAAGGTTGCTAATGGATTGCTTTGTGTGCTGGTTTGTCCATTACCAAAATCCCAATAGAAACTTGTTATCCAGCCCATACTTATCCAAGATGTGCTGTTAAAATCGTAGGTTAAACAATTGCCATTATATTGCCAATCGAAGTTTACGTGTGGTTGTGGACCTACATATAATTGTTTGGTATTTACTTGGTATCTGCATCCACATAAATTATCTGTAACAGTTAATGTTACATCGTATTCACCTGCTGTTGCATAAGTATGTGTTGGATTGGCTACAGTGCTTGTTGTTCCATCTCCAAAATTCCATAAATAACTATAGCTTCCACTTCCATTAGTTACAGTAGATGTAAAATGAAATACATTGCTAACTAAACATTGAGTTGTTTCGCTGGTAAATGATGCTGAAAAAGTATTGCAATCGCCTACATACAGTATTAATGTTGCTGCACTATCGCAACCTTTAGCATTGGTTAAATGTACAACATAAGTTCCTGCTGCATTAAAGCTTTGCCCATTCCATACAAAAGGTAAACTTGTTTTGCAAGTTCCTGTGGTGGTAGTGCTGCTTAATGGCAGGCAAATTACATATATACCTAAATCTATTGTTGGATTATGCTGACCACTAATTAAAGTTACTTGTTGTGTTATTCCTGTTGTAACATCTCCATCACTATCTTTTGTATCATCATTTCCTTGATTGGCATCAGATGCTCTATACCCTGCAGGTATTGTTGCTAAATTAAATTGCACACTATAAGTACCAGGTACTAAGCTATCAAAAATATAATATCCATTAGCGTTGGTGGTAGTGCTATCAATTTTAACTCCAGCACTATTTAATAAATATACTTTAACATTTGCAACGCCTGTTTCACCAATATCTTGAATACCATTTCTATTGTTATCATACCACACTGTATCGCCTAAACTTGCATATTGATATAATCCCATATCAATTGTAGGATTGTGTTGCCCAGCAACTAATGTTACTTGTGGTGTAATACCAGTAACAATATTTGGATTACTATCTTTCGTTGTATCAGCTCCTTGCATTTGTGGGCTTACGTTGTAGCCTGTTAATGGCACAAATTGCACACTATATTTTCCAGGATATAAATTGCTAAAATTGTAATAACCACTTGCATTTGTAGTAGTGCTATCTATTTTTGTTCCTGTGCTATCTAATAAATAAACTTTTACATTAGCAATACCATTTTCTCCTGCTTCTTGAATCCCATTTGCATTTTTATCTAACCACACTGTATCGCCCAAACTGGCTGGCAAAAAGAATCCTGCATCAAACGTATGATTGGTAGTACCCACTCCACTTGTAGTAACAGGTATGTAAGGATACCCATTTATAGATGCATTTACTCCACTTGCTTTTGTTGCATCATTATCATTCATATCAGGGTTAGAACCTTGACCAGTATTGGCTGTTGATAAAAAATAATTAGTGCCACTTACCGACAGTAAATTTGTGCTGCTATTAAACTGTCCACCTTGCCCAAAAGCTACATAATAATTTGTATTGGCAGATAAACCAGAATAAGCAGTTGTAGCTACACCACTAGTATTTACGCCAGTTGTATCAACATTAGTAGCATTAAAATAATATTCTCCATTAGCATTGGTAGTTGTAACGCCTACTAAATTTCCTGCTGCATTATATAAACGAACTGTTACACCACTAATTGGTGTTTCTGTTGGATTTTGAATGCCATCTCTATTAGCATCTAACCACACACGATTACCAATTTCTAAATAAACAACTTCGCCACAGGCTAATTCTAAATCGCCCAAGCCTGCAGATTTTCCAAAAGTACCAGTAGTGCCGCTGGTTGTATTTCTATAAATAGCTACTGCTTCACCAGAAGTGGTTAGTCCTGTTGTGTTTGAGATATATCTAAATCCACCAGAATTATTTCCACCAATTGGATCCATTGCTGTAAATATTGATTTACCAGAACCTGGCCTTAATGCTAATGCACCAACAGCAACTTCAGTGTGTACCGTTCCAAAATCATCGTTATAAAACTCACCAAAACCAGGGCCTTGATTATTGTTGGTGCTTGAACCTGTTGTTCCTGCCACATAGCCTGCATTTTCTAAAACATAAATTCCATTGGTATATTCTGCTCGTAAAATATCGCCACCTGAAAGAGCCACATAGTTGCGAGTTGTATCAGCTGTTGGTCCCCAGTTGTACCATCCTATTTGAAATGCTGACCTATCGGCAAATGAAAGAATTAATGACCCATCAATATCTAACTCAATATCTGAAAGTATAGGTTGTGGATAGTAGGCATTTAAAGTAGTACTAGAGAGAACCCCTTGTATATTAATATCACTAAAATCATCTGTCCAGGCATTCCAAGTAGATACAGATGGATACCAAGAAAATGGATAACCTTTTGGATAAGATAATGGAAAATCAAATACTGTACTTATGGTGTTAGTTGCTTCGTTAAGTGCATATACATACGCCCTTAAATCTGATGTATTGGCTGTGGTGCTTGCATCGCATACAACACCTATATACACTTTTCCATCTTTTACTTTTAATCCAAATGGACGAGATTGTCCATTACTGCAATTAGAAGGCATTGTATAAGATGAAACTAATGATGGCGTAGCTCCTGTGATATCTAACTTATATAATTTTTTATCGTATAAATTAGTGAAGTATAAAAAATTATTGTTCTCAGATACTTCAATATCGCCAATACCTACTTTGCCTACTAAACTAAAAGCTAGTGCATCGTGGCTGGGTCTGTACATACTAGAATCCAAGCCTCGCACTACATTGGTTTGTCCATAAAAAGGACTACCAGCCGTTAAGCTTCCTACATTTATTCCTAAGCTTTGTACATCAATAAAATTATTGGTTGCATTAGTTGCTCCATTAGTAACGTAAATACCACCCAAGCCTAAAGGTCCTAAACCTGCGTGCCTTCTTAAAACGGCAGAAGAATATACTTTGTTTCTTTTTTTATCGTAAGCTACGCCCCAAATACTTCCTATTTGCGAAGCAGTTGCAACGGCAGTTAATGGTGGATTGATTCCATAAACACCATAAGGCATACGATACAAAGCTTTAGAAGTACCTGCTGTTCCTCCTGCCAAAGGATCGCCATTTACAAATTGTGCTACAAAAATGTCTGGTGCATTTTGACAATAATCAGTTGGATTTAACACACCTAAATTTATTGTACAGCTTGGTGCATTTACAAATTGAACAGTAGTTTTTCCACTTGCTCCATTTAATGTGCCATAAGGATTTACATAGGCAGGCAAATTGCTAAATTCAACTCGCACAGGATATGTTAAAGCACTACTTGTTGTCCAGTTTCCATCAATATCAGATGTTGTTGTAGTTACATTTCCTACTGCATCGTAAATGGTAACAGTTACACCAGAAGTTCCAGCAGTTTCTCCTGCCTGACGCACCCCATCTGCATTATAATCATTAAACACTGTGCCACCCAAACTGGTAACACTACACACACTTGCAGCACAAGCAGCAGGTAATGTATAATTAGCAATGGTAGCAGCACAAGTGGCATTATTAAACATAGAAGCTGTTACAGTACCAGTGCTACCATTGGCATCTAATTCAAAAGCTACTACTTGTGGCGATTTTATTGTACCCACAGAACCCGATAATTTATATTGACCAGGATATATCCATCGTACCTGACTACCCAATACAACTCTAATGCTATCTGTATGTATTGCATTATCCCAGGCAACTTCTACACTAACAGTAGATTTTGATTGTCCGCTATTGTTTCTATAACAACCACTCGCAGAAATTTTACTGATTAAAACCGATTGAGTTGCTAAACAAGTTGCAGGAATAATTTCTATACCAGCAATTATTGGAATATCTGGCGAGCCAATACCACGTTTAAAAATGGCGTTTAAGTCGCCATCGGTTACAGTAATTGTATAACTTTTTGCTACAGCTTTTAAAGTAGCATTACCTGCGGCAACATATATATCAAAATTGTTATCTACTACATTGTCTTCCATTAATATGTCCATATATCTTCTTCCTGCTGTGTAAGAAGATACTGGCTCTACAAAATGCAACACAACCGTATAAGTACCATTGGGAACAGCAAAATGCCAATTCATATATTCTTTATACAAAAGATTTTGATACAGTGTTTGACTGCTGGTACCAGTTGCACCACCAACATTAGTATTGGTTATGGTACTACTATAAGCATATTGAGTACCCTCTAAATTGTACTTGCTAAATGTTTCAAATGTTCTGCCAGCAGCATCAGGTGTAGTAATATCTGCACTTGAACCAGTAACCCTTATAGGATTATTTTTTACCTGACAACCAGTGGGTGTGCATTGTGCAACAACCTCTTGCTTAATGCATAGCATGATACATGCCATAGCAAATAGGCTTCGTAGAATTTTAATGTAATTTTTCATCATTTTATTTTCAATTTTAATTGTGTTCTTTTTATAACTAAGTATTAAGTTTATTAAATTGAATACAGCATACGACACAGCTTTAATACTTAACTTTTACAGGCAAAAGCCCATAATCGTTTAACTATAATCTAATAGATTTACTGAATTTTAAAAAAGGATAAAGTGCATGTATTTATTAACCAAGGTTATGCACAGATTGAGAATTTACTGTTTATACAGGGGAGATCAGATTAAACTTGGCCTACCAAAAAAATAATTACTTAACAACGCAGTGGGGTTGGTATAATTTTAATTTGGATTTAACTAATCAATAAACAACCTATTTGTATCAATGAACTACCAGCTTTGATTATGCTTATTTTTTGTATCCGAATCTGTTATTGTATTCTATCTATTAGAAAATATGTAAAAGAGCTGTTTTTGTATGTATTACAATAAACTTAACACACATAGTGTTTTTTAAAACTCCCTAGTATAAGTGGTTGGCAATTTTTGAAAGAGAAAATGTATTGATAAACAATTAGCATAAATTTTACTGCAAAGGCTGTTTAAATTTGTATCACATATTTACAAATGATTGCTGTTTTTTGTAACTACTTTCTGTTAAATTTTTTGCTCAAAAACAGTTTTATTTTTACTGATAATTTTGTAATTTTTAGAATGAGAATGAAAAATTTTTTTTGCTTAATATTTAGTATTTTATTGAATACATTGTCGTTTAGTCAAATACTTCAAAAAACTGAATATTTTACAAAAGATGATGGATTAAGTAACCACGTTATCCAGCGTATGCATAAAGATGCCAATGGCTTTTTTTGGATAACCACTAATAGAAACATTATTAAATGGAATGGAAAAAATTTTGAAAAAATAGATTTGAGTAAAGTCAAATTGAGCAACTCAGATTATTTTGATTTTAGTTCTAATATGTCTGTTGTAGCAAATGATCAGGAGAATTTTTTTTTAGAAAAAAACAGTGTTTTAAAAAAGTGTAAAAGAGAATTTGTTGTTATTACCAACGATAACATATTCTTTAAGAAAATAAAATTTACACAAAAAATTTATCTGCATTATAATAAGAATTTAAACATAGATACTTTTTTACAACAAAACCTTGATAAGATACATCAGTTTGAAATACTACAAGCATCTGATACTAGTTTTTATTTAATAAATTATCTAAACAATAAAATTCACTATTTCGAAAATTTTATTTTAAAAACAACTATTAACAGATTTTGGAAAAACCCATTAAACACTATTGTTAAGGGCTATCTTTTAAGTATTGATGGCAGCAACGGCAAATGCTATATTATTAAGGGTGGAAGCATTTATAAAGAACAATATTTGCCATTGTTTAAAAACTATATTTCAAATGATATATGGGGGCTAAATAGCTTTTCTGAATATAATGTTCTAGGTTTAAAAAACAATATTGTTAAAATAGCAATAGGCGAAAAAGAAAGTGTTATTACAACACTCATAACACGCATCAATAATTACAAAACCTATACTTGTTTTAATTATGAAGAAAGTGCTGAAAAATTATTTATAGGCACATATATGAAAGGCTTAGAAGTATATGCAACACCAAGAATAAATATTAAGAACAATTATGAAAACGATGAGAATAAAGTAATTTATACTTTGGCTGACATAGACAATAAAATAATAACTAACCAAGATATTTATTTCAAAATTTATAAAGCCAAAAATCCAAAATGGAGTTGGAGTTTTACTGGCACAATTTGCCCATTAAAAAACAATACAATACTAACTGCTGGTCAGCATAATCTTTTGTTGCTAGATAATAAACTCAATTTATTAAGAGAATTTAAAACTGTAAATGGACAAATTTCTGATATTATCACCAACGATACTTGTGCTTATTTTATTAACTATACACTCAACTCTTACAATTTTAAAAAACAAACCATTAGCGAAGGGCTTATAAATAATTGGCCAACCAATGGCGAAAAAATACAGGCTATCTGCAACTCTTATCAACCTAATATTTTATATGCCATTATAGGAGAACAACTACAGGAGTTGAATTTAAAAACCAAAGAAACAAAAATTATTTCGCCAAATATTCAAGGGTATATCCGTAGTATTTTTTATGACACTTCGTTAAAGAAAATTTTAATTACTACACTAAATAATGGTTGTTATATTGTTTCTAACAACCCTGCATCTTCTACTACAGATTTAAAAAGAATTTATCAGAATGCACATTTTTTTATTAGAGATAAAGATGGAGATTACTGGCTGCCATCAAATAATGGTTTGTATTTTATTTTCAAAAAAGATTTACTAGAATCGATTAAAACCAATACGCCTATTAGATTGTCATTAAAAAAATTTGGTGAAAACATTGGTTTATCTAATCCTGAATTTAATGGTGGGTTTGGTGGTGGGTATTTGCTTAAAGGAGATTCTTTATACTTAGCATCAATTGCTGGCACAGTAGCTTTAAATACAAATCTAAAAAAATCGAATCTTGTAAATACAGGCAAATTAGTTATTGATGAAGTTACAATTAATGATAGCATTGTAGAAAGCAAGGATAAATATATTCTTGAAGCTGATTTCAAAAATATTATTCTCAAAGTCAATTTTCCATTTACCAATAGCACAGAGGATTTTATTCTTTACAGATTATCTGGCAGCAATGATTCTACCTGGTATAATGTTTCTTCTGACGGCATAATTAATTTCAATAATTTAATGCCAGGCACATACAACCTTCAAATAAAATGTGGCAATGCTGCTGATAATTTTATGCATATAGAATTATTGGTAAAACCATTTTGGTACAACACTTGGTGGGCATATACTTTATTTTTATTGGTAATACTATATAGTTTTTATGTTTTGTTTATGTGGCGATACAGAACATTACAAAATAGGAATATGAAGGAGTTGCAGCAAAGCAGAACAGAGCTATTTATGACTATTGCTCACGACTTAAAAAGCCCTGTTAATAATTATATTGGTTTAGCAGATACTATTAGTTTTTTACTTAAAGAAAAAGATTTTGAAAGTATTAGCAACATTGCAGATGAAATAGACCAAAAAAGCCGCAGTTTAAGTTTATTACTTGACAATTTGTTAAAATGGAGTTTCATAGAAAAAAATTATTTCAAACCAATATTTGAACCAATAAATATTGATGAAGTAATAAATAAGTTGTTATTAGTTTATGATGATATTGCTAAACACAAACAAGTAAATATAAATGTGTTAAATAATGGGGTTAATATTATTACAACCGACATAAATTTAATATCAACAATACTTAGAAACATAATAGATAATGCTATTAAAAATGCCATACCTAATTCAAATATCTCTATTGAAATAAAGCATAATACTGAGCAATGCAGTATAGAAGTTTGCAATACAACAAGCAACGTAAACATTAAGTATTTAAATGCAATAAATCAAATTCTTCAGTCAACAAAAAAGGCAGAACCGCATACATTAGGTATGGGCTTGGGTATGGTGCTAATACAACATTGCTGTAAAATAATTAATGGTTCGGCAAGTATTAGTTTCAATAACAACAAAGCTTGTTTTCAATTAATTATCAATACTAATTATAGAACAAAAAAACGTATTTCATTTGACTAGATACGTCGTTTATTGAATACATTTTATATATTACTCACATTTAAAAATCAACTCTACATTATACCATAAGTTCACAGCCCTTAAAACACAAACATTATGTACACTTGTATTATAGTAGATGATGAAAATTTAGCAGTAGCTCATTTAAAAAGAATGGTAGCAACAAGAGCCGACTTGTTATTAGTTAAAACCTTTTTAAACTCTACCGAGGCATTAAGTTATTTAACTAAGAATGCTGTTGATATTGCTTTTGTAGATGTAATGATGCCAAAAGTATCTGGTCTTAATATTGCCGATGCAATTA
Organism: uncultured Chitinophagaceae bacterium; assembly: GCA_964477265.1. Classification (GTDB taxonomy): domain Bacteria; phylum Bacteroidota; class Bacteroidia; order Chitinophagales; family Chitinophagaceae; genus CAIVPM01. The sequence continues at coordinate 306,941 of CAYZDJ010000002.1, read as the reverse complement.
AAGAAAAAACTTTTGTAATTTTTACAACAAGCAGTACAAGATTTGCATTTGATTCTTATATGTTAAATGCTGTTGATTATTTATTAAAACCAATACTTTTAGATAGATTTAATGCAGGCGTTGATAAAGCTATAACATTATTTCAGGCAAAAAAAACAGATTCTAATTTGGCTAGCAGCAATACCAATGATTTTATTGCTGTTGTTGCCGACAGAAAAATATATAAAATACAAATTCAAGATATTATATACATTGAAAGTATGCTTGAGTATGTTGCTTACTACACTTTAAAAGGAAAAGTAATGAGTTTGGGTTCTTTAAAAAATATGCAAGACTTGCTGCCAAAAGAACATTTTATAAGAGTTCATAAAACCTTTATTGTTAATAAACGATATATAGCTACTTATAATAAAACAAAACTTAAATTACTAAACGATATTGAGATTATAATTGGAAGAGTGTATAAAAAACAATTTATTGCATTTATAAACTCCGAACAATCTAAATAGATTATTCCCTTAAAAAATTGAATTTTAAAACGTTTATTTATACCTTGTTTATATCAAGGTAAAAAACCCAATAGAAAAATAATTAAAATAACTAATAATAGAAAAAGAGTAATAATTATAATAATGTTTAAAAAATTGCTGAGCGTAAAAAAAAATTTCTGGTTCTTATGTGTTGATGCATTATAGTCACTTTGCACAAACCAAATAAAAAAACTATTAACAAATTTAATATTATACTTCGTTTCTAAATTAATCCAAAATTCTCTTTTAATATAAATACAGATTAATAATAGAAACAAAAGAACTGCGATATAAAAAAACAGCATGATATAAAAATTAGTATTATATATCTCATTCCCAACCTTCCCAAAATAAAAATCATTCAAAATCCGAACCCCTTGGATTAAAACGTGATTATATTTTTACGAAAGATTGGGAATGAGTGTTTTAATGATTTAGTGTGTATATACTTGTCTCATGGTAGTAATAAATATTTGAAGCATTAGTATTTTGTTACTAATAATTTACCCCTCATAAAAATGAGGGGATAAATTCTAACAAACCACTTAAGCCAACTTAAGTTAAAATATTTTATTTAATGACACCAGACACATTCAAAATTTGATACTTTATACTCTTTTAAGGTAGTCTTCAAAATCGAAATAATAGAACTTGATCATAAATCCTCACCCATAACATAAACTATATATTTACTTAATTAAATAGCAATTTTAATGTAATTGTTTTATGCAAGAAAAGCATTATGCAATTAATCAAGCAACAACACTTTAGTATCAATATTTAACGGGAGTTTAACATTAAAAATAAAATCAATGAATAAGAAATAGGTTAAATTTTGCAAGCACTCCTTCTACACTACTTAGAACATACGGCCCCAAATTTCTTAACAACAACAATTCTTTCTTACTATATTGCATTAAGTCAGCAACTGTATTTATACCATTATTGTGTAAAATGTTTATTACTTTGGGCTTACCATAAAACATTTCATTAATAGAATATTCCTTTGCATTTGCTTTTATTTCGAATTGTTTGCTCTTTGGCAATATTTCTATTTTTGAAATAGTTTTTGCTTTTTCTACTTTTATGCGTTCCTGACTAACGCTTTCGTATTTTTTTTGAGCTTTTATTATACCAGCTTGTAGTTTCCTAATAATTCTTCTATATGTATGATGCACAGAAGGAGGCGATAGTTCATTTTCAACTGCAATTACATTAAGAGGCTTTAGTAATTGCCAATGCTGTTGTAATATATGTTGCTCAAATGGGTCTTTTATAAACATTTGTATTATTTCTTTTCTACCAATTAGTTTATAAAGTTCTTTCACACTTTTTATTGTAATATCTCTATCGTAATTTTTATGCTTTGTCATATTAACTCTCTTTTAAAGCTAAGCCAAATTGATGTATAGCGTTTTCTATCTCAGCAACACGTTTTGCACCCATAAATCGTATAATTAATAATTCCTTTCTAGAATACTTGCCAAGATCGTGCAGGGTATATATTTTAAGGCGAAACAGCTCTGCTTTAGTTTTAGAGCTAATACCTTCCAAACTATCAATTAAAATAAATCTATTCTGTTCCTGTTCTGTAATATTAGACAACACTACTGTGTTTTGAAGCTGTGATTGTAAATGCAACGACTTCTCAATTTTCTTAATTGCATTATTAAAATAAACCCTCGCCATTTCGTCTGATACTCTCAAATTTTTGCCTATAACAGAAAAAGTTAATCCATATTGCCATCGCATTTGTAAGACAGTGTTTTCTTTTTCTGTTAAATTAAATAACCTTGTAAATACTGGGGTCGATACTATGTTATATAATAACATAGTATCGCTTTGTTCTCTTTTTTCTACTATCATTTTTATAACACTATTTGTTATACTAACGATATGCGTAGTAATTTGTTTAAGAAATTATAGCGTATTCAATTTTCTACTTGTTTGCTTAAATAAGCAGCAAGTAGAAAACTTTTTAAAGGCCATTTTATAGGTTAATGCAAATTCATAACATTTCATATAGCATCATTTCTTATTTCAAAACCAACTACAATTTAAAACTTCAATTTCGCTAAGGCATACTTTTACAATCATTTTAATTATTATTGCCTTTTTATGAACCTTGCAAGAAATATTATTACCATTCAAAATAAAATTTATGAATGCAGAGGAGAAAGAATTATGCTTGATTTTGATTTGGCAAACCTTTACGAAGTACAAACAAAGGTTTTAAATCAAACTGTAAAAAGAAATATCAAAAGATTTCCTGAAGATTTTATGTTTAGATTAACTGCTGAAGAGTGGTTAATATGCGGTCACAAATTGTGACCGCATCTAATTTGTTTAATGATATTCTTATCATTTCTCAAAGCAAAAGAAACGCAAATATTACTCCTTATGCCTTTACAGAACAAGGTGTTGCTATGTTAAGCGGTTTGTTAAATTCAGATAAAGCAATAGCTATGAATATTTCTATAATGAGGGCATTTGTAGAAGTAAGGAAAATAATAATGAAACAGATTGATATAAAAGAGCAATTAAAAGAAATAAAAGAAAGATTAGGAGAACATGATACACAACTCAACCAAATTTATGATGCAATGGAAAATTTATTAGATGAAAATACTGGGAAGAAAAGGTGGAAAAATAGAAACAGGATTGGATTTATAAAATAGAAATAATCCTTAATTAATGTAGTCACAATTTGTGACCACATACAACAAATTAAAAAAATAATTTATATAATGACTTTAAACGCAAACATTCAAAAACTTCCAAGACACTTTGTACCAAAAGATTTTACAGTAACAACTTGGGAAAGTCTTGAACCATATTTTAAAAATCTTTTAGAAAGAGACATTAATAGTAAAATAGACTTGGAAAAATGGTTGCTTGATATGAGTGAAATGGAAGCTGTGGTAAGTGAAGATGCTTGCTGGCGACAAATAAAAATGACTTGTGACACAACAGATAAAAGCCTTGAAGAAGCCTTCACTTATTTCTGTATGGAAATACAGCCTAAGCTTACGCCTTATGCAGATGCATTAAATAAAAAATTAGTTTCAAATGAATATTTAAAAGAATTAGACCAACAAAAATTCTTTACTTATTTGCGTAGCGTAAGAAAAAGCATTGATTTATTTAGAGAAGAAAACATTCAATTGCAAGCAGAGCTAAGTGTGATGCAGCAACAGTTTGGTGTAATTAGTGGTGCAATGACTATTGAGGTTGATGGGCAAGAATACACTTTGCAACAAGCAGGAAAATTTTTGCATAGTCACGATAGAAATTTGCGTGAAAGCGTTTACAGAAAAATAAATGAAAGAAGAATTATTGACAAAGAACAACTGCATAATTTATATAGTGAGTTAATTGCAAAACGCCATCAAGTAGCTGTAAATGCTGGCTTTGCTAATTATAGGGATTATAAGTTTGTTGAATTGGGAAGGTTTGATTACAGCAAGGAAGATTGTTATAATTTTCACGAAGCAGTGAAGCAACATATTGTTCCTTTGGTTGATAAAATCTATAAAGATAAAAAACAAAAACTTGGTTTAGATACTTTAAGACCTTGGGATACAGAAGCTGAGCCTGCTGGCACTGAAGCTTTAAAACCATTTACAACAGGTAACGATTTATACGAAAAATCTGTGGCTTGCTTTCAGGAATTAAATCCATTTTTTGCAGACTGCTTACGCAAGATGAATGAGCTAAATCATTTTGATTTAGAAAGCAGAAAAGGCAAAGCACCTGGTGGTTATAATTGTCCTTTAACAGAAAGTGGTGCACCATTTATTTTTATGAATGCAGCAGGACAAATGGATGATGTAACAACAATGGTACACGAAGGTGGGCACGCTATTCACTCTTTCCTCTCTCACAATTTAAAGCTAAGTGCATTTAAAGAATATCCAATGGAAATTGCTGAAGTGGCAAGTATGGCAATGGAACTTTTTAGTATGAACCACTGGCAATCTTTCTTTGATAATGAAGAAGATTTACGCAGGGCAAAAGAACATCAGTTAGAAAGAGTAATAACTATCTTTCCTTGGATTGCTATTATAGATAAGTTTCAGCATTGGGTATATGAAAATCCAACACACACCGTTGAAGAAAGAACTGCAATGTGGCTGAATATTGTTGATGAATTTAAGACTGAAACAATGGACACAACTGGCTTGGATGAATTTAGAAAAACTGGTTGGCAACGACAATTGCATTTATTTGAAGTGCCATTTTATTATATTGAATATGGTATTGCACAGCTTGGTGCTATTGGTTTGTGGATGCAGTATAAGCAAAATCCACAGCAAGCAATTAGTAATTATATAAATGCTTTAAGCCTTGGTGGCACTAAAACTTTACCTGAATTATATAAAACAGCAGGATTAAAATTTGATCTATCTCCAAACCATATTAAAACCTTAATGGAATTTGTAAAAGATGAGATGGAGAAGCTGTAACCCAACCCCAAAGAAAAGAAATAAAAAAGAGAGTAATGGTGCAAAAAATAGTTGGTAGTTTTTTGGTTTTAAGTTGTTTTCTTCCACTCGTCAACCAAAAGAGAAAGCGAATGCTGTAGGTAAATAAAAAGTCACAATTTTTGCTATTAAAATGTCGCTTTTGAAGTTCTAATTACTGTGTAATAAACCACAACTTCAACAACGCTTTTTTACCTTTTTAAATATAAAAAAAAGCTATGTAAAGACCGTTTCACATAGCTTTTAGTAAAAGCAATATAATACTAAATTATAGTAGATTTTAAAAGCAATAGTTAATGATAAGCAAAATAATCTTAAGTAGTGAGATTGTTTAAGGCAAAAACCTTCTCATAATTGCTGGTATTTAACCTTAGTTGAATACTTTCAAACTGTCTGGAAAACCTCTATACAATAACTATCAAATAATAATTCTTCTTTCCTTTTTGAGCAAGTAAATATTTATTATGGAGTAAGAAAGAATTATCAATTTTCATGGCAATATCATTAACCTTATTTCTGTTAATGCTTACGCCATTTGCCTGAATCATTTTCCTTGCTTCGCCCTTGCTTTCAAATATTTTTGTTTCAGCTAAAAAGCTTACTATATCCAAGCCTTCATTAAGTTTTGATAGAGCAAAATCAATCTTCACCACTCCTTCCATATTTTCTAAATCTTCAACACTCAAGCTTTCAGCAGGTGCGTTGGCATTAGCAAAAAGTTTTTCAGTTGTGGCAATGGCATTTTGCAATTCAGTTTCTCCATGCACAAACTTTGTAACTTCTTCTGCTAACCTTTTTTGCAACAATCTTTTTCCAGCATCTTGCTTATGTGTTTCAATAATAGCAAGAGTTTCTGCCTTAGGCAGCATAGTAAATATTTTAATCCATTTTTCTGCATCTTCATCGCTACTGTTTAACCAAAATTGATAGAACTGATATGGTGTTGTTTTCTCAGCATCAAGCCACACATTACCTTTTTCTGTTTTGCCAAATTTACCACCATCAGCTTTTGTAATTAAAGGACAAGTAAATGCAAAAGCTTCACCACCATTTTTTCTTCTTATCAATTCTGTTCCTGTTACAATATTTCCCCATTGATCGCTACCACCCATTTGCAGCTTGCAATTATTGGTGTTATACAAATGATAAAAATCATAGCCCTGCACCAACTGGTAAGTAAATTCTGTAAAGCTCATGCCAGTTTCTCCATCCAGTCTTTTCTTCACACTATCCTTGCTCATCATATAATTTACAGTAATGTGCTTGCCCACATCACGAATGAAATTAAGAAAAGAAAAGTCCTTAAACCAATCATAATTGTTTACAATTTCAGCAGCATTGGCAAGGCTTTTATCAAAGTTTAAAAACTTTTCCAATTGCTTTTGCACGCCTCTTACATTATGGTTTAAAACTTCTTCACTCAACAAATTTCTTTCCTCACTTTTACCACTTGGATCACCAACCATACCAGTTGCACCACCTACCAAAGCATAAGGCTTATGACCTGCTTTTTGCAAATGCACCAACAATAAAATAGGCACAAGGCTACCAATATGTAAGCTGTCAGCAGTAGGGTCAAAGCCAATATATGCACTGGTTAATTCCTTATTCAATTGTTCTTCTGTACCAGGCATAATATCTTGTATCATTCCACGCCAACGTAATTCTTCAATCAGATTCATAAACATAAATTTTTATAAAAAGAAAACACCTGATTTGTTTGACTATAAATCAACAACTCAGATGTTTTAAAGCAGTTACTGTAGTTTATACAAATAACTATATAAAATTAAAAAATAAATTAATGGTGTTCTTCAGCTTTATGATGTTCATTACCATGATGCTCTTGAGTTGTAGCAACTTTGCTGTGATGTGGAGCAGGTGGTTCGTAAGGACCTTTGCAACGCGATAAAGAAACAAACAAAAAAAACATTATACAAAATGATAAAAGTGCAGTGCCAGTATAGTTTTTAATAACGCCTGCTTGATGATGATTATGTTCCATAGCAATAATTTGGTGCAATAATAGTATATTTTTTTGTTGGTAAAATGTGATGCAATAAAAATTGTATCCATTTTTAATTTAGCAAAGTTAATTCAAAGCCTTATCTATCATAGACTCCAAGTTTTGCAATTCATCCTCAATATTTTTTTCCTGCAACAAGTTTGTTGTGCCTTGCAGCTTTGATGTTGCGAACCACAATAAAACCATACTTACAAAATCCTGCATATCCTTGCCAGCAAGCTGTGTTTTATATTCAACAATTTTATCGTTGATGAGCTTTACGGTTTTGCGTAAAACTTCCTCATCGGTGGCAGCAACTTTTAATCTATAAGTTCTGTCTGCAATTACCACACTTACTGGAATTAATTCTGACATTTTAATCTTTATTTAAAATTGAAAGGCAAACATCAATTTCCTTTAAGTAATTATTTATTCTTTTTTCCAATGCCTGTTTATCTTGCTTGCTTAATTGTGTTTGCTGTATTTGTGCAATATCCAATTTCTTCTGTAACTCTTGTATGGTAAGGGTTTGCTGTTGTATTGTGGTCAAGTTCTTTTCAGCATTATCCTTTAACTGCAAGTTTTCTTTTTGCAATTGCTGATGCTGCTTAATAAGTTGTTGCAGCTTTTGTTTTATGGTTATTAGTTGTTGCAAATGCGTTTCTTGTTTCTTGTTTCTCGTTAGTTATTTTCTCGTTAACAAAATTACTGTTAAAAACGAGGAACAAGAAACGAGAAACTGGTTTTATTTCCTTATCTCAGCCCCAATTTCTTTTTCAAAACTCGAAATTAATTTACCCATCATTCCTTCAATCTCCTTGTCAGTTAAGGTTTTTTCTTCATCAATAAAAGTAAAGTTAATGGCTAAAGACTTTTTGCCAACGCCCAATTTATCACTTTCAAATACATCAAACAATCTTGTGCCTTGCAATTTACTAAGCTTAAGTTTTTTAATTATTTCTTCTATCTGGTGATATTGAATTTTACTATCAACTATTAATGCCAAATCCCTTTGCACAGCAGGAAATTTTGCCACTTCCTTATACGTTATTTTATTTTTTTCTACTGCACTAAGCAAAGCTGCAAAGTCAATATCTACATATACTACAGCTTGTTTAATATCAAAATTCGTTAGCTGTTTTTTGTTTATTTGATTGATATAACCCAGTTTTTGCTTGCCATTAAAAACTTCAATTATATTTTCATTATTGGCAAAATGAATATCATTTAAACCACACAATGCTATTAAAGATGCTGCAATGTTTTTTGCCCTGTAAAAATCATTTGGCTTTGCCTTTTCTTTCCATTCATCTTCGTTGGTATTGCCAGTAAAGTACAAAGCTAAATGTTCGTACTCTTTGTATTTACCAACCTCTTTTTGATGATAAGTTTTACCAAATTCAAACAATTGCAGGTTATTATTTTTTCTGTTATTGTTAAAAGCAATTGTCTCAAGCCCAGTCTCTACAAGGCTTGGACGCATTACATCCAATTCAACAGTTAAGCTATTCAACATTTTCACAGTTGATTGCAAAATCTCTTCATTGTAATATTTACTATTGGTAATTGAATTAGTAAGAATTTCATTAAAGCCTTGCCCAACAAGATATGTAGCTAATTTTTCTTTAAGCCTTTCTTTGGTTTTGCTTGTATCAATACTTGGTGTAATAGTTATGGTTGTTGGTATTTCAATATTATCAATACCATCAATCCTTATCACTTCTTCTACAATATCTGCTGGTAAATTAATATCAGTTTTACTAAAAGGCACAGCAACCTGTAGCTCATCAATTCCATCTCTTACAATATCAAAACCCAGGGCTGCCAATATTTTTTTAACAGCATCAGGATGATAATTTTTGCCACTCAATTTTTTTAAGTAATGATACTTTATAGAAACTGTTGTTCTTTCTTTTTGTTGTAAATACACATCAATTACATCGCTGCTAATTTCTCCTCCTGCAACTTCTTTAATCAACAAGGCTGCACGTTGCAGCACATTTACACAATTGCTTATGTCAACTCCTTTTTCAAATCTTGTTGCAGCATCAGTCCTTAAATTATGGTGCAAACTTGTTTTGCGAATTGATGTTGCATTAAAGCAGGCACTCTCTAAAAATATATTTGTTGTGGTTTCTTTTACTCCACTTTTTAAGCCACCAAACACACCGCCAATGCACATTGGTTTTTCTTCTCCATCACAAATCATTATATCATTTGCAGTAAGCTTTCTTGCCTTTTCATCAAGCGAAATAAAATTTGTTCCTTCTGCCAAAGTCTTTATTATTACTGTGTTTCCAGCAATTTCATTAGCATCAAATGCATGCAAAGGTTGCCCTGTTTCGTGAAGTATAAAATTGGTAACATCAACTATATTGTTGATGCTTCTTACACCAATAGCTTCAAGTTTATCCTTTAACCATTTTGGGCTTGCACCAACTTTTACATTGCTAATGCTTACACCAGCATAACGTGGACAAGCATTTGCTTCTTCTACAATAACTTTAAAGTTGGCAGTAGTATTATCTGGTTTAAAATTATTTGCAAAAGGTAGATTAACTTTTGCTACATGGTTGGTATGATGTGTTAAGTAAGCACACACATCTTTTGCAACTCCTAAATGGCTTTGAGCATCCATCCTGTTTGGTGTTAAACCAATTTCATAAATCCAGTCTGTGTAAGGTTTAAAGTAATCAGCAGCTTTAGTTCCAACAACAACATCATTTGGCAAAACCATAATGCCAGCATGACTTGTACCCAATCCAATTTCATCTTCAGCACATATCATTCCATAGCTTTCCACACTTCTTATTTTTGCAACACGCATTGTTAAAGGCTCGCCACTTACAGGATAAATAGTATTGCCAACAGTTGCAACAACAACTTTTTGCCCAGCAGCTACATTGCTTGCTCCACATACAATTTGTAAGTTCTCGCCACTGCCAACATTCACTTTTGTAACGCTTAGCTTATCTGCATTAGGATGCTTTTCACATTCCAAAACCTCACCAATTACCAAACCTTCAAGACCGCCTTTTACGCTTTCATATTTCTCTAAGCTTTCAACTTCCAAACCAATGGACGTTAAAATTTTTGAAAGTTTTTCAGGTTCAATTTGTTCTGGCAAATACTCACTTAACCAATTATAGCTTATTGTCATTATGTACTTGTGTTTGCTGCAAATATATTGTTATGAACGAATTTGGTTTAAACCACTTAAACCGAACAATTATCCACGAAAAACGGAAATTGATTTTTATCATATTATTCAATAAATGCAACACATAAATTTGCCAGCATAAAAATTAATACACAGCAATGAATTTTAATTTATCACAAATACCAGAACGCTATGCAAAGCCACGTCATAAAGGCATTACAATGGTTATGGACAAAGGCTTAAGCGTTAATGAAGCCAAAAATTTTCTTGAAGTATCATCGCCGCATGTTGATATTGTTAAGCTTGGTTTTGGAACTGCTTTTGTAACTCCAAACCTAAAAGAAAAAATTGAAGTATATAAAAATGCAGGAATGCCTGTTTACTTTGGAGGTACTTTATTTGAGGCATTTTTAATTCGCAATCAGATTGACGATTATATTGCTATTTGCAAAGATTATGGTATTGAATATATGGAAGTGAGTGATGGCAGTATCACCATTCCTCATGCTGAAAAGTGTGGCTACATTGAAAAGCTTACAAAATATGGAACTGTATTAAGTGAAGTTGGCAGCAAGGATGCTACACACATTATGCCTCCATATAAATGGATTGAACTAATGAGGGCTGAATTGGAAGCAGGCAGCAGCTATGTAATTGCAGAAGCCAGGGAAGCTGGTAATGTTGGTATTTACAGAGGCAGTGGTGAAGTAAGGGAAGGTTTGGTGCAGGAAATTTTAACCCAAATACCTGAAGAAAAAATTTTATGGGAAGCACCACAAAAAGCACAGCAACTTTATTTTTTAGAATTAATTGGTTGTAATGTAAATCTTGGAAACATAGCACCACACGAGGTTATAGCACTTGAAGCAATGAGAATAGGTTTACGTGGCGATACATTTTATTTGTATTTGGATAAATAAAACCCCTAACCCCTGAAGGAGGATTTAAGTAAACTAATTGTTTCTAATTTATGAACGACAAACGAGAAACCATAAACGAGGAACGAGAATTTGGTTTAATAGGTCATCCATTAACACATTCTTTTTCTAAGCAATATTTTGATAATAAGTTTAAGGAAGAAGGGTTGATGGATGTTGTTTTTAATGAATATGATATTGAAAGTATTGATGAATTGCAAACAATAATTTCAAATAAAAACATTAAAGGATTAGCTGTCACTATTCCTTATAAGCAAGCAGTAGTAAGGATTTTAGATGGTTGTGATAATATTGTTAAAGAAATAGATGCTTGCAATTGTATTAAAATTTTTAATAGCAAATTGATTGGTTTTAATACAGATGTTATCGGTTTTGAAAAATCTTTTACACAAAACTTAAAACCATATCATACCAAAGCATTGGTTTTGGGAAATGGTGGTGCAGCACAAGCAATAAAATATGTGTTGCAAAAATTAAGCATAGATTTTACTATTGTTACAAGAAACAAAACTGAAGAAAGTATAAGCTATGAAGATGTTGATGAAGCAATTATTCAATCTCATTTAATCATCATAAACACAACACCACTTGGCACTTTTCCAAAGGTTGATGAATGCCCAAACATTCCATATCAACATATAACACCACAACATTATTTGTTTGATTTAGTATATAACCCACCTGTTACAACCTTTATGAATAAAGGATTGCAGCGAAATGCTTTTGCAAAAAATGGTTATGAAATGTTGTGTATTCAGGCAGAAGAAAATTGGAGAATTTGGAATGAGTTTTCTCAAGGATAACACAGATATCACAGTTTATAATTCGTTTAGTTTAAACAAATCTTTTACTCTTACTCCTTTTTCAGTTTGTTGCAAGGTGCAGCATTCATTGTCTTTATCATGTTCAAAAAACAATACATAATCGTTGGTTACAGCTTCATTTAAAAATGATTTTTTTTCCTGCAAAGTTGTTAAAGGAAACATATCATAAGCCATAACATAAGGAATAGGAATATGTGCAGCACTTGGTAATAAATCTGCCATAAACACAATCGTTCTTCCCTTGTATTGTATAGTTGGCAACATCATAGCATCAGTATGTCCATTTACAATTTTAAAGCTAATGTCATTTGTAATTGTTGATGCGATAGTTTGCAATGGATTGTTTGCAACTTCCTTTATTGTTTTTGCATTATGATTTGCTTCAGCAACATTATTGATAAACTGCAATTGCCCACTTTCCTGTATAGGCAAAATATTTTCTTTTAAGAATGAAGCTTTCTCTCTGTCATTAGGATTTGTTGCCCATTGCCAATGTGTTGCATTACTCCAATAAGTTGCATTTTTAAAAGCAACTTGCAGTTTATCTCCAACTCTTTCTACACTTCCACCACAATGGTCAAAGTGAAGGTGGGTAAGCACTACATCAGTTATATCATCTTTACTAAAGCCATATTTTTTTAGTGAACTTTCAAGTGTGTTATTGCCATGCAAATAGTAATGAGAAAAGAATTTTTCATCTTGTTTATTGCCAATGCCATTGTCAACTAAAATTAGCTTATTGCCATCTTCTATCAATAAGCAACGCATTGCCCAACTGCACATATTATTTTCATCTGGTGCATTTAATTTTTGCCACATAGTTTTTGGCACAACTCCAAACATGGCACCACCGTCAAGCTTAAAATTTTCTGTTTCTATGGTATATAAATTCATTATATTTCTTATTTGCTATTTCTAATTTCTGATTATACTCAATGTCTAATGACCCCTATGACTTATTGACTTTACTGACTTTTAATGTAAAAAACAATCCTATTAATCCGATAATAAAAAATATTATCAAAGCCAATACACTATTGCGTTGGTTACCTGTTGCCTCAGTAATTAACCCAAAGCTAAACATACCAATAACTATTGCAATTTTTTCTGTTACATCAAAAAAACTAAAGAAGGAAGTAGTATCTTTTGTTTCAGGCATTAGCTTGCTGTAAGTGCTTCTGCTAAGCGATTGTATGCCACCCATAATAAAGCCAACCAATGTTGCTAAAACATAAAACTGGTTAATACCATCTTTAGGAACAAGGTAACCAAAATAACAAGCTAGAACCCACAGTACCACTGCAATCATCAAAGCTTTTATGTTACCAATCTTATCACTTAATTTACTCATTAAGTATGCACCTGGAATAGCTACAAGCTGAATAATAAGTATGGCAATAATTAATTTTTCTGTAGGAATATTTAATTCGCTTTTGCCATATAAAGTTGCAGCAAGCATTACTGTTTGCACACCCATATTATAAAAGAAAAATGAAAATAAATACCTTTTTAAAACAGGTAAATGCATCAATTGTTTCCATACTTTAAATAGCTCTGCATAGCCTTGTTTTATTACACCTTCGTTTGTTTGCTTTACTACTGATGGTTGACTTTTGGGTAATCCTTTTAATGAGATCATTGCAAACACAAACCACCAAATTCCAACTAATAAAAATGAAAACCTTGAAGCTCCGCCAGTAGTTGTGCCAAACATATTTGGATTTAAAACAAATACAAAACAAACAATTTGTAAAATAACGCTACCAATGTAACCCATTGCAAATCCTTTAGCACTCACACTATCCCTGTCTTCTGGTGCAGCGATTTCTGGTAGAAAGGAGTTGTAAAAAACCAGGCTACTCCAATAGCCAATGCATGCAACTATCATACAAATAATGCCCAAACCCAATGTGGGTAAGCCATTAAAAAAATACAAACCACAACAGGCAATACTACCCATTGTCATAAAAAATTGCATAAAGCTTTTTTTATTGCCCTTGCAATCTGCAATTGAAGAAAGTATAGGCGACATTAATGCTACAATTAAAAATGCAATAGCTAATGCATAATTATTTAAAGATGAATTAGCAAAAGTTCTACCTAAAAATGTAACATCTTTTGTTGTAGAATTATTTCTTGCTATCTCTTCAAAGTATGCAGGAAAAATGGTAGAAGTAATTACAAGGTTGTAAACACTGTTTGCCCAATCGTACATTGCCCATGAATTAACCACTTTTTTACTGGCAGTTTGCATATCTAATATTTGGGGTTAAATGTATAGGAAATAAGTTACAATAATTTTAACAAGGTGTTATATAAAACGGAAAGGCCAGAGGTAGAAACCCCAGCCCGTGTTTAATCCGTACCCTATGAAAACAAACTTTAATTATTTCCTTTCTTAACGTGTGATGTTTGTTCTTAAAATTCTAACATATATATAAACGATTGTTGAAACATTTTATTTTGCACTCATAAAAAAAATATGGAATTTATAGACACACATAGCCACATTTACTTGCAGGAATTTGCAGCAGATATAGACACAGTAATCCTTTCAGCAAATAACACAGGCATAAAAAAAATATTTTTACCAGCTATTGATTCAACTCATATTCAGGAGATGCTTTCTTTAGAAAAAAAATATCCTGAGACTTGTTTTGCCATGATAGGATTACATCCTTGTTCTGTAAAAGAAAATTATAGAGATGAATTAAAGACTGTGGAAGAACATTTAAAGCAAAGGAAGTTTGCAGCAGTTGGAGAAATTGGTTTAGATTTTTACTGGGATAAAACTTTTGCCAAACAACAGCACATAGCTTTTGAACAACAAATGCAATGGGCGTTAGATTACGGTTTGCCCATCAATATTCATACACGCAATGCCACACAAGAAACAATTGAAATGGTAAAGCCCTTTGCTAAAAAAGGATTGCAGGGAATTTTTCATTGCTTTGGTGGCAGCTATGAAACTGCAAAACAAATAATTGATATGAATTTTTTATTAGGCATTGGCGGCGTGGTAACATATCCAAAAGCAGGTTTGCAAGATGTATTACCAAAAATAAATTTAGAGTATATTGTACTTGAAACTGATGCTCCTTATTTAACTCCAGTACCACATCGTGGGAAACGAAACGAACCAAGTTATATTAAAATTATTGCCCAAAAAATAGCTGATATAAAAAATGAGAGCATTGAAGAAATAGCTTTGGTTACTACGGCTAACGCCGAAAAAATATATAATTGCTAATTTGTAAATATTACTTTCGCAGCCATATAAATTTAGAGAGGTGTCCGAGTGGTTGAAGGAGCACGCCTGGAAAGTGTGTAAACGGGAAACTGTTTCGAGAGTTCGAATCTCTTCCTCTCTGCGAGTAATGAGACTTCAGGGCAAAATTGCCTTGAGGTCTTTTGTTTTTATAGCCTGTATCGCTTTGCAGGCTTGCAATTACAGCAAACAAGCTATTCAAATTTGTGGTTCGAGTTTCGCCTTTTTTCTTGTTGTAGTAGATACCATACTCAATTTTTGAACATAGTTGATGCCACAACACGCACACTTTTAATTAGTTTTTCCATAAACAAAAAAAGCAATGAAAGTAGTTTCATTGCTTTTTTCTAAAAATGTTTATTGTATTATGTTACAAAAAATTTTGACAACTGTTTTTTATCACTTTGCCAAAGTTATTATAAGATATATGCTAACTATTCACTTTCATTTTTTTAATTTCTTCAGTTAGTTTAGGTACAACTTCAAAAGCATCGCCAACTATTCCATAATCTGCTGCTTTAAAAAATGGTGCTTCAGGGTCTTTGTTTATTACAACCATTACCTTGCTACGATTCACACCTGCTAAATGTTGTATGGCACCACTAATGCCAATGGCAATATATAGGTTTGGTGCAATTTGCACACCTGTTTGCCCTACATGTTCGTGATGTGGACGCCAATGTGCATCGCCAACTGGACGACTACAAGCAGTTGCTGCACCTAACTCTTTGGCAAGGTCTAAAAGTATTCCCCAGTTTTCTGGTCCTTTTAATCCACGTCCACCGCTTACTACAATATCAGCTTCTGTTAATGGAACTTCGCCAATTACTTTATTAATTGTTGTAATTTTTACTTTACTTGCTGCTACATCAATATTCAAAGGATTTACTGTTGCTACACCCTCAGTTGCAATAACATTAAAGCTATTAGGATTTAAAGAAACAATCTTTATATTACTGTTAATAGAAACATTGGCAAATGCTTTACCACTAAACACAGATTTTTTAACTACAAAACCATTGCTTGTATCTGGTAAAGCGACAGCACCTGCAACTAAGCCTGCTTTTAAACGTGCTGCAACCCTTGCTGCTACTGCCTTTCCTGTTGGGTTGTGTGAGAAGATAACAACGTTTGCTCCCAAGCTATTTACAGCATCTGCAATTGCTTTAGCATACACTTGGCTATCAACATTATTCAATGCATCATTATTTATTTGATGAATAGTTGATACGCCATATTTACCCAATGCAGCGACATCATCTTTTACATTACCCAAAATTAAACCTTCAGCAACACAGCCAAGTTGTTGTGCCACCTTGCTTCCATAACTCAACACTTCATAAGAAGATTTTTTTATATGTCCTTCAGCCTGATCTATAAATACTAATACTTTCATAATTATCTACTAACTCCCTAAAAGGAGAATTTTGTGATTAAATATTGTTCTTTCTTACCCCTTTAGGGGTTGGGGTTAAATTGCCTTTGCTTCTTCGTGTAATAATCTCACCAATTCAGCAACATTATCTGCATCAACTAATTTAACACCAGCTTTTGCAGGTGGCATTTCAAAGCTTGCAATACTTGTTAAAGCATCGATTGCAGCAGGTTCAACAACTTTTAAAGGTTTAGTACGAGCAGCCATAATGCCACGCATATTTGGTATGCGTTGTTCTGCTACACCTTTCTGGCAACTTACCACAACAGGCAACGATACTTCACATACTTCTTCACCGCCTTCAATTTCCCTTGTAATGGTTGCTGTTGTTGCATTTAAGTCGAACTTAGTTGCTAAAGAAACATAAGGTGCATCAATTAATTCTGCAACCATTCCTCCAATAGAAGAACTGTTGTAGTCAATTGTTTCTTTACCGGTAAAAACTAAATCGTAATTATTTTGCTTTGCAATTTCAGCAATTTGTGCAGCTATAAAATAGCTGTCATTGTTGTCTGCATTTATTCTAAATGCTTCGTCTCCACCCAATGCCAAAGCCTTTCTTATAATTGGCTCAACATCTGCACCACCAACAGTTACAAGATGAATTGTTGTGGCTGCATCTTTTTCTTTTAACTCAATGGCACGCACTAAACTATACCATTCATCATAAGGATTTATAATCCATTGCACACCATTTTCATCAAACTTTGTATTGCCATCTTTAAAAGCAATTTTGCTTGTTGTGTCTGGTGTTTTACTTATACAAACTAATATTTTCATTTCTAAAAAATTGTTGCAAAGGTTAAGGTTTTTTTATTAAAAACTAACGAGCGTTTGGAAATATAAATTAGGGTTACTTCGGTAATATAAAATACCTACAACGCTTTATACATTTTACCAGGCAAACTAATAATTACATTACTTAATTCCAAGTTTAACAAACATGCTGCAACTGTGCTACTGCTAAGGTTTGATAAGACATATAATTCATCTATACTTATCTCTGTTTTGCTTTCAATTAAATTAAAAATTATTTTTTCATCATCACTCAAATCTATAAATAATTCTCTTTGCTTTTTAGTGTTTTTTTGCCTGGTTTGCCAACCCATATTGTCAAGCAATTGTTCTGCACTAGTAAGCAGTACTGCTTTGTTTTGATAAATTAATTTTAAGCAGCCAGCACTTTTTGTATCAGTAATTTTTGCAGGAATGGCAAATAAATCTCTGTTGTAATTATTTGCCAGTTCAGCAGTTATCATACTGCCGCCTTTGATGGCAGTTTCTATTACTATTGTAGCATTTGAAATACCTGCCACAATCCTGTTTCGTCTTGGAAAATTATGTTTATCTGCCTTTGTTCCTTTTGGGAATTCTGTAAGCAAGCCTCCATTCATCAACATATCTTTTGCGAATGATTTATGTTGCGATGGATAAATTGTGTCTAAGCCATGAGCTAAAACGCCTATGGTTGCTACGTTGTGCTTAACTGCAGCTTTGTGTGCTATGGCATCAATGCCAAATGCCAAACCACTGTAAACAGTAATATTTTCATTAGCTAAATCTTCAATTAATTGTTCAGTAATTTGCTTGCCATATTCACTGTTGGTCCTTGTGCCTATAATGCTAATTGATTTTGGTTGATTAAGGTTGGCAGTGCCCCTGTAATATAGCATTGTTGGTGCATCGTAGCAATGCAATAAATTTTGAGGATAATTTTTATGGGTAATAAATAATGGTTGAATGTGATGCTTTTCAATAAAGTTTATTTCATCTTCGGCATCTTTAAATGTATCAAAATTTTTTATGCTTGTGGCTCTTATGTCGCCAATACCTTCTATTAAACTCAACTCTTTTTTCCTGGCCTTAAAAATAGATTCTGCATTTTCAAAATGTTCAAGTAAAAGCTTAGCCTGCACTGCACCAATACCATTGACGTGGGTCAGTGAAATTTGATATAGCAAGTCTTTGTTAGTCATTGTGCAACAATAATACAGTGTATTTGTTAAAAACAAAAATCCCCGAGCAAGACTACTCAGGGATTCATTTTAACCTTAAAAACCGAAATCATGAAAACACCTCGTTTATAAAATATTATATCCAAAACTTACGTAGTAGAGCCCACCAACTGCGGGACTACCAAAGCCTGTACGATAATATTTATTATATAAGTTTGTTGCACCTATTTTTAAAATAGATTTAATTTTTGGATATTTATAACCAAGCATTGCATCAACTGTTGTGTAACCTGGTAAATGAGATACACCAAAAGTTCCTTCGTAATGCATACTTGCTTGTGTGCGAACAACAACATTAAATACAACCCTGTTATCGCAACCAAAACCATTATTTCCTACGCTAATATTTGCCCTTGTTTTTGGAGTGTTAAAATACGAAATAAAATCGCTTGGTAAATCATCAATTTTATCTCCATAAACATTTGCACTAGCATAGAAGTTTTTAGGAAACAAATACTCTGCACTTAAACCCCAACCCATTGTATTCACATCTTGATTCAAATTTGCAGATATACTATATATAGTTCTTGTAGTTGCATTTAATAAACCAACAGGACTTCCTGTATTTGATTGAACACATCTTATATCGCCGATGAAGTTAGCGTATTTTCCCATATAAACGTACGCATCTATCAATAATTTTTTATTTATAAGACCTTTGTAGCCCACTTCATATGAAGTCATACTTTCAGGTTTGAATTCTTCAAAGGTTTGAGCCTTTAACATACCTAATGCTGTTGCTGGACTACCACCACCATTTACAAATGCTGCTGCTGCTTGTAAACTTGCCAATGTATATGCTGGGTTATTAGCAAAATTATATTTTTCTCTCAATATTGGTAATCCACCCATCAATCTTATACCACCATTTACGAATAAATTAATGTATTGGTTTTGTGTTGATGGAAAACGATAAGCAGTTTGATAAGATACACGAATGTTATGATCTTTAGCCACCTGATATACAGCAGAAACTCTTGGTGTGAACTTAGGTTCAAAATTTGAATTTTTATCATATCGGCCTGAACCAGTGATTTTCAATTTATCTTCTAATAATTTATAAGACGCTTGCAAATAGCCGCCAAATTCATCAATTCCAATTTTTCCACCTAACAAATCTTCGGCAAATAAAGTTCCATTACTATTTAATAAATATTTTTTGTAGTTGCCACCAATTAATATTTCTGCCTTAGTTTTTTCTAATCCTAAAATGTCAGTTAAATTAGCTTGTGCTTCAAACATTGTCAAAGATGTTTTATCTACAAACAGACCACCACCTTGACTAATTGGTGTTCCTGCCACTTTTTTAAACATATCATTTGCTCCCACAAAACCAGTTGGCCTTCCTTGATCTGCAAATGCACGTGCTGCGTTATGCAAGGTTAAAGCATTATTGGCAACTGCTGCTTGAGATGCTGCAACATTACCACCTGTTGCAATCATAGCTTGTCCAAATACTGTAGCAGCACCTTGTGCAAATGCACCAGTATATTGCGGATACCAGCTACCTGATACATTACCAGCATTATAGCTTGGTTTCCATGATTCATTAAATAAACGTGTTGTAACAGTTGCATTAAAAGAACTTCCAGAGTTTTCAAAAGTTTTGTAAGCACGAACAAACCAGTTTTTGTGTTTTATTTCTATTTTATGCTGTGCTATTTTTAAATCTTTCAAGCTATATCTGTCTGCACCAGTGTAAACGGTATTACCTGTTCCAAAATAACTTGTAAAGCTTGCTGTAATTTTATTAGTAATTTTATAACATAGCTGACCAGATAATTTCATATTGATTGTTGTTGGATCAACTACATCTTTTTCTGCATAACCAGTTCTTGAAACATTTTGTGCTTTTGACAAAAATTGAGTTAATATTGGCGATAAACCAGGATTAGCAGCTATTGCACCTTGCATAAAAGGACGAATATCCACAGTAGTTTCATCTCCATAATAGTTTACCCCATCATAATTAGGGTCAGTAGTTCTTGTGCCTGAAATTACATTGCCATTAGGCGTTGTAGCAGTTGGCACACGATTGTAATTAGTTGCATCTGTAGCTACCCAATCTTTTGCTTGTGTTAACTGAGCTCCAATTTTATAAGCCCACTTATCATTTATTTTTTTAGCCCAACGTAAGCTCCAATCAGTAAAAGCAGCAGTTGGTCTTTGCTTTTGGTCTATATGATTTACACCAGCTTTTACCTGAAAACTTAAACCTTGATATTTAAAAGGATCTTTTGCATTAATAATAACTGTACCATTCATTCCACCTGGACCATATAATGCTGATGATGCACCAGGCAATAATTCTAAACTTTCAACATCCAATTCTGTTAAGCCACAAATGCTACCAACAGCAAAGTTTAAACCAGGTGCCTGATTGTCCATTCCATCAACAATTTGGTTTAAACGCAAATTACCACTACTATTAAAACCACGTGTACCAACACTTCTGAAAGTTAAACTTGCATTTACTACGTCCACACCTTTTAAATTGGTAAGCATATCATAGTAATTTGGAGCTGCTGCTGTTCTTATTGCATTTAATCCAATTTTTTCAATAGTTACAGGCGATTCTAATATACGCTCAGAAACTCTTGATGCAGATACTGTAACTTCCTGACCTAAGGTTTCTGCTGTTGATAATTCAACACTCAAAGGTTCGCCTGTAAAGCTTACTTCTTTTGTGCCATAACCAACCGACGAAAATATTAATGTAAATGGGGGCTTTTGTGTAGTACTAAATTTAAATTCACCCTTTTCATTAGTAAAGGTTCCAACGCTACTTCCTTTAATAATAACAGAAACTGCCGAAACGGCTTCGCCAGATTTTACAACCTTCACACTTCCCGAAACGGTAGTGATTTTTTGTGCAGAGGCTGCAAGACAAGCAAACACTGCAAGACAGGCTAACAATACGTTAAATCTCTTTTTCATATTAAAATTAGTTTGGGTTAGTGAGCAAATTAACAAAGTAAATGTATTTATAAAAAATTTTTATTTTGTAAAGTGTAATATTTACTTTTTTAAAATTAAAAAAATTTGGTCAAAATTTAGTTCGTTATTTACTATAATTTATCAATCCTCTTATCAATTGTATTCCTCCAAAAACAATTGCACCCCAAAATATAAAACCAATATTAGCCAAGGTTGCAACTGTACCACCAACACACCACAAAGCACCATACAATATATCTTTCTTTGCCGATTCTTTTTTTGCTACATCTATCTGCACTAAACAATCATTTATAAATACTGTAGCTTCATCTCGTTCAACACCATTATCCACCATATAATTTATAACTGTATTGCTATTCTGATTTTTATTAATCAATTGTTGAATAGCATTATTATAAACTTGCTTATCAATTTCTTTTTCTGGTGTTTGCTCAGCTACATGATTGTCCATTGTAGTTGTTTTGGTGTTGCAATAATAGGTAACTATATAAAACCAAAAAATAAAATATTTTAAATGATAAAAAGTTTACAGCAGCTCAATTATAAATAAATTAGTATTGGCATCAATAGCACTGTAACTAAAGTTTCCCTTGTGCAAATTTACAATTCTATCAACAATTGACAACCCAAGACCAATGCCCTTAATGCCAATATTATCGCCACTTGAGAAAGGTTGTTTAATATTTTCTATCACAGATTTTGTAAGGTGATTACCTGCATTTTCAAACACAATTTTTACTTTGCCTTCAACCGCACTCAATATTATTTTAAGCTGGTTATTGAATGAATATAAAAAAGCATTTTTAATTAAATTATTAAATGCAGCTTTTAGCAACACCTCGTTTCCTTTAATAATTAAGTTATTTTCTTCTTCAATATTTTCGAATGAAAAATCAATCTTAATCCCAGGGAAATTTTTTTGCCCAATACTAATTGCATCATAAATAATTTCATCAATTCTTAATGTTTGAAAATTGGGTTTAAACTGCAATTTTTCAAATTGAAATAATAATAATAATGAGTTGGTAAGTTCTATTAAGTTATTCTGTTCCTGCTTTAAAGATGCCAAAACATTTTTGTATTCGCTAGCAGTTAAATTTTTATTTAAGGCCGATTCTGTAGTGGCATACATTGTAGCCAAAGGCGTTCGCAATTCATGTGAAGCATGGTGCACAAAGTTTTTCTGAATATCAAAAGCTTTATCCAATCTTAGTGTTAAGCCATTAAAGTTGGTTGCAATCTTGCTCACCTCATCTTTTCCTTTGCCTACAAATATTTGCTGGCTCAAGTTCTGTTCAGTTGTTTGTTGTATTTGCGTATTTAATTTTGCCAAAGGCTTTAAAGCTGTTGATGCAATAAAATAACTTACTAAAGAAGAAATAGCCAGGCAACAAACAGATACTAAGAGCAAGTAATATTTTAGCTTGGAAAGTTTAGTAAAACCATCAACATCAACAGCACCTACAGTAACATATTTTTTTGATGCATCAAAATACAAGCCTACATATTCCCTGTCATTGTGCACAAAATAAACATCTTTTTCTTTTGCAATTTTTTCAAATTGGGCTTGCGTTGGTGTATAATATGATGTGTCTAAATAAGAGTAAATCAGCGTATCATTTACGTCAAAAATTGAAACTTCTTTATCAATTAAAGTATTGTCGCCACATTCTTGCGATATTGAATTATCTATAGGAGCATTTTTCAACAATTTATCTTTAAACTCATCGTAGGTAAGCTTGGCTTCAGTTCTAAGTCTGTTGGCATATTCTGTCTTGCGATGATCGTAGTATAAATAATAAATTGTAAAAGACGAGATGAGCAATAATATAGCAACTGCAATCGTAAATAAAAATGCAAACCTTAATCTTAAGCTCATTGTAGGTTAATTAGAAATTAGAAATTAGAAATTAGAAATCTTTGTTTCTTTTTCTATTCCCAATTATTTTATGTAATATCCAAAACCAGATTTGGTTTGAATTAATTTTTCTTCAAATGGTTTATCAATCTTATTGCGTAAAAAACTGATGTAAACCTCAATGGTATTGGTACCTGTATCAAAATTCAGGTCCCATACTTTTTCTAAAATTTCTTGCTTAGAAATAACTGTACCCCTGTTATTTACCAATAAATTAAGCAATGCAAATTCTTTTGCAGTTAAAGGAATTTCCTGCCCAGCCCTGAACACAGATTTACTTTTATGATTAATAATCAAGTCGCCAATGGTTACAATTTGTTCTTTTTCCTGTGGCTCACCTTCGCTGCGTTTTATAAAAACTTTTATACGTGCAAGCAATTCATCAAAATGAAATGGCTTTACCAAATAGTCATCAGCACCCAATGCAAACGCATCAACCTTATCTTGCACTTCGCCAAATGCAGTAAGCATAATAATTGGCACTTTACTATTGCTTGCCCTGAACAATTTACATAACTCAAAACCATTTTTTACAGGCAAGCTTATGTCCAACAAAATAATTGAGTAGGTATTCAGATTAAATAATTTTTCAGCACTAAATCCATCAAACGCCACATCTACCAAAAAATCATTTGCACTTAACTCTTCTCTTATAATTTGACTAAGCTTTATTTCGTCTTCAATTAATAATATTTTATTTTGTTTTTCCATGTTGCAAAGCAAACTGCTTATTGATTAAAAAAAGTTTAAATTCCTATTTCATTTTGCTTAATCCCAAAGCCAGAAATATCCAACCAAATATAAAGCAAATGCCACCAATTGGTGTTATTGCACCAATAATATTAAACTTATCATTGTGCGTCAAACTCAATAATGACAAGCCATACAGCGAACCACTAAAGAAAATTATTCCAGATAAAAATAATTTAAAAGCTGTTTTTATTTGCTTGTGCTGATGATGAAAATATAATACACCACAAATGATGATTGCAATTGCATGATACATTTGATAACGTGCTGCTGTTTCAAAAGCCTTTAACATTTTATCTGTTAAATGTTTTTCTAAAGCATGAGCTGCCAATGCACCTAATATTACAGCAAGTGCAGCAAGCACACAACCAGTTAACATTATTTTTTTATGCATATTGTAAAATTATTTTTTGTAAATTTTCTATTGAAATTTGTTCATCAACAAGTTTATGCTGGCTTTTGCTATAGCAATCAAACCTTTGCTGCAACAAGCTTTTTAAATGTTCATGTAACTTATCATCATCAATATTATTCAACAAAGGACGATGCTTTTTTTTGTTGTTTATGTTATCAGTAATTTTTTCAATTGATTGATTAAGCCAAATAGTAACACCAATTTTATTCATTACGTCAATTGCATTATAATAACAAGGTGTGCCGCCACCAGTTGCAATAATTGTTGGCTTATTAGCTGCTGCAATTTGTTGCAACAAAACTTTGTGTTCCATTTGCCTAAAGTAATCTTCGCCTTTGGTAGCAAAGGTTTCAGCAATTGTAGCTTTTAATTCAAACTCAACAATGTCATCTATATCTATAAAATTGTAGTTAAATTTTTCAGATAACTCTTTGGCAAAAAAAGTTTTGCCACAACCCATTAAACCAATCAAAAAAAAGAGTTTTGGCTTTAGGTTTTCAGTAATATTTTGTGAAGTATTAATGGCAATAATTTGCCAACAAAGAAATATAAATTAATTTACTTTTCTGCCTTTCATTACCTTACTATCAGTATCGGTGTTATTTACATCGCTTTTTTTGATGAGTAGGTTTGGAATATTGCCAGAATAGTTGAGAATATATTGCTTTCCATTATACCAAATAACACTTACGTTATTACCATAAACATCATTGTTTAAAATCTGATATGTGTTATCTGCTGCAAGCACAAATGGTAAAAAATTATTGTTATTGGCATCAAACGAAACGTTTAATCTATTGGGATAAACAGCAACGCACACACCTTTTGTATTCCTTTTCAGTGTTATGGTTTCATAATATTTTCCATTTTGCAAAACAACTTCTCCCTTTACAATCTTTGCTGTGTCCGATGATATTTCTCTTGCAAGTATTATATCACCACCAGCATAATACTGTAGTTTGGTTAAGTCATTATTCTTTGCTTCAAGCCTATTGCGAATGTCTTGTGTAAAATGTACCTTTCTTCCTGACACACAAGAAGTGAAGAGCAAAATGACCAAGGCATAAAAAAAACTATTTAGATTTTTCATATAATTACCATTAACGGTAAATACAAAGTAAAATTAAAATAGCCATTATATAATACCCTTAATCAAGGGAATATTTTTTATGTAGAAGAAAAGAGAGAGAGAAATTATTTGTGGGCAACCTCTTCAATAGTAGCATTTATGCCACGTTCTGTAATAGAGTTGCACATAGGTTTTAGCGTTTCAAGGTCGCCATTTTTTACAGCATATTTTCCTTGAAAATGAATAATCATAGCACATTGCTCAGCTTGTTCTTCAGTGTGCTGGCATACTTCAATCAAAGATTCTATAATCCATTCAAACGTGTTTACATCATCGTTCCATACAATTAATGTAAATGGATGTTGTGATGCAATATTGGTTTCAACAAAATTTAGTTCTTTAATATCAAATTCGTTATTCACAATCATAATGTAAAGGTAGAAGTTGCAAATTAATAACGAAAGTTAGTTTAATAGATTGTATGAAAGAATTAATTTTTATTATTGTGCAAAACATGATAATATTTTTCCTTGAATATTTCATATTGTTTCACATTGCAGCCATCGCTAAAGCTATTTTGGTAAAATTGCAATCCGCATTTTTCAATAACATTTTGAGAAGCAATATTATCTACATGTGCCTGAGCCATTATTCTATCTAATCTCAACTGCTCAAAGCCATATTTTACAGTAGCTTTTGCACTTTCTGTTGCAAAGCCTTTGCCCCAATATTGTTCAAAAAAACGGTAGCCTAAATCTATCTCATCTCTTTCCTTTACATATTTTAAACCACACCAGCCTATAAATTCATTATCAGTTTTTAAATGCACAGCCCAGCGTCCATGATTGTATAAATGATATTGTGGCAAAATAATATCTGCCAAAACCGATTTCATTTTTTCTAAAACAGGTGGTGGTTCGTGAAGATATTTTAAAACTTCAGGGTTATTATTCAGGCTGAACAATAATTCACTGTCGTCCATTGTAAATTTTCTCAGGTACAATCTTTCAGTTTCAAAAATAATTTCCATAAAATAATTTTAAGGTTGTTTATTTTCCTTGTAAATATTAGGTTTGTTAATAGTCATTAATCTACTTTTCAAGTCATCATTTATTCTTTGCCAACCAAATTGTTCATATAATGTATGTGCATCTCTTGTTGTTAGCAATAATCTTCTCAAGCCTTGCAAATCTGGGTGTTGGTGAATGGCTTGCATTAATAATTTTCCAAAGCCATTGCCTTGCTCTTCTTTAACAATAAATACATCTGCCAGATAAGCAAATGTTGCCTTGTCTGTTATCATTCTTGCAAAACCAATTTGCTTGTCGTTTTTATAAACACCAAAGCAAATTGAATTTTCAATAGCACGTTCAACAGTTTGTTTAGGAATATCCAATGCCCAATAACTTTCAGTAGAAAGATACTTGTGAATAGTGTCAATATTAAGCAAAGCCTTGTTGGTACTTATTTTGCAGTTATCGTATCTTATTTCAAAAAAACTATTTTGCATAAAAAACTATAAAAAACAAAACTATAGTTTTACACATTTACAGCTTAACCATTTATACAAAATAGTTGTTTATACACTGTGTAACTATGGTTATTTTTGTAAAATATCTTTAAGGCTTATATCACAAATGCTTTCATTTTCTAAAATAAAAATTGTTTTGGTTGCTATTATAGCAGTACCAATAATTTGCATTGCACAACCTTTAAAGCAAGCAACTGCATTGCAACGACTTGCTGTTTTATATAAAGCCAAAGAACAAAAAGATTATGACAATTTAATGCTTATTGCAAAGCAAAAAGGCTGGGATTTGGTTTTAAAAAGCATTGACTCAAACAAAATTATTTTGCTTACAGGTATTGACAGCAAAGGGTTTCCTGTATATACACAAACTGACAACAACACAACAAGTGCAGCTACTACGCACACAAATTATTTATGGCAAAATGGATTTAACCTTTCTGGTTCATCAGCAAATATGAAAGGCAAAATTGCAATTTGGGATGGAGGTGCTGTAAACAATAATCATATTGAAATTAATGGAAGGGCAATAGTTAAAGATTTATCTGGCGTCGCCTCACATTCAACACATGTTGCAGGCACTATGATTGCAACTGGTGCAAATCCTACTGCAAAAGGAATGGCATTTGGTTCAGAGCAGATACTAAGCTATAATTTTAATAACCACATTTCAGAGATGGCTTCTCAAGCATCTAACCTTTTACTGTCAAATCATTCTTATGGCAATACCTGTGGATGGAATAAGCTTGGAAATGGCGATTGGATTTTTAATGGAAATACTGGTGATACTGCTGATTATAAATTTGGTATTTATAATGAAGAGACTCAGCTGTTCGATTCTATTGCATTCAATGCTCCTTATTATTTAATTGTAAAATCATCTGGCAACAACAGAGACCAGAATGGACCAACAGTTGGGCAACCCTATAAAATTTATGACAATGGACTTGGACAATATGTTGATGCTGGAAACAGACCTGTTGGAATGTCGAGTAATAATGGATATGACATAATACCAACTTATGGTTGTGCAAAAAATATTTTAACTGTTGGTGCTGTTGAAGGTATAATAAGTGGCTCTGTTAAAATTGCTGACATTAAAATGAGTAGCTTCAGCAATTATGGACCAACAGATGATGGAAGAATAAAGCCAGACCTTGTTGCAGCTGGTGTTGATGTTATTAGCTGCACAGATGCACCTTCAAGTTATGGTGCAATTTCAGGTACTTCAATGGCTGCACCAAATGTTACAGGCAGCTTGTTTTTATTGCAGGAATTATATAGCAAAAAAAATAATAGTAACTTTATGAAAGCTGCTTCAATAAAGGCTTTAGCAATACATACTGCAAATGAAAGTGGCGATGCAGATGGACCAGATTATAAATTTGGTTGGGGATTATTGAATGCTGAAAAAGCTGCAAATATTATTGCTGGCAAAGACACTGCTTTTAGTAAAATAATTGAAACAACATTAAACAATAACGATACTTTTAAACTGAATGTAGTTGCAAGTGGCAATGGAAAGCTAATGGCAACAATAGTTTGGACAGATATTGTTGGCGAACCAACTACAACAAACTTGTTAAATAATCCATCGTTAAAGTTGATTAATGATTTGGATATAAGGATTATTAAAGATGCCAATACTTATTTTCCATGGGTTTTAAACCCTGCTGTACCAAGCCTTGCAGCAACCAAAGCAGATAACTTTAGAGACAATGTAGAACGCATTGAAATTGACAATGCAATACCTGGTGAAACTTATACTATCCAAATTACACATAAAGCAACATTGCAAAGAGGCAGTCAGAATTTTTCGTTAATTGTTAATGGTATTGGTGGAAGCATTTTTTGCAAGCCACTTGTAGTAAATAATAATAGTGTAAAGGTTGATAGCTTTCGGTTTGCCAATATTTTTAATGCCAGCAATACTTGCAATAATTATGATAATAATACCAATGCAATTGCATTTCTTCAGCCAGGAAAAATATATAATTTGAATATTGGATTAAGCAATTGCAATGCGACTGGTAATAATAAAATTGCCAAGCTGTATGTAGATTATAACAATAATGGAAGCTTTGCTGATGCCAATGAATTAGCGTTTACAAGCAATGCCGTTGTTGGCATTGGAACTGTTAATGCAAATATTGCCATACTTAAAAACATAATTATTGGCAACACTACGTTAATGCGTTTGGTTGTAGCTGAAACTACTGTTGCATCTGCATTTGATGCTTGTACACTTGCTTCTTTAAATGGCACTATACAAGATTATTCAGTTAAATTTATTGCACCAGAAAAAGATATAGCTGTTAATGAAATAAGTTTACCTGCAACAAATTTTTGTGCAAACAATGTTCAATATATAAGTGTAAGAATAACAAATAATGGAGATATCGCTGTTGAGAATATTCCTTTAACTGCAATTGTGAAAAATGCTGGAGCTACTGTGGCTACTATGTTTGGCAATTATGCACCAAAGCTTTTTAGTGGCGAAAGTGTTGTATATACTTTTCAAAATCCATTTATAACTATTGCTGACAGCACCTATGCAATAACGGTTTTTAGTAGCTTAAGCAATGACCAGAATAGTACAAATGATACTATAGTAAGTGCAATTACCATCAAGTCTAAACCTAGTACAGTAAATGGTTCAGCAGATATTTGTAACAACATCGCTACCTTAAAATTATTTGGCACAAATGATTACCAAAGCTATGCATGGTATAGCAACGCTACAAGTAATTTGCCTGTTGCTACTGGCTCAAACACAAGCACAACAACCATTTCAAATAAATATTATGTAAGCACTGGTGTTGCAACAACCTTAGGTGCAGTTAATAAAAATATTTCTGCAACTGGAGATTACCAGATAAACGGACGCAACTATTTTACTTTTATTGATACAGTGCCTGTGCTGTTGCAAAGTGCAAAACTATATACTGCATATCCAGGAAAAATTACAATTACTGTTGCAGATATAAAAGCTGTATTTCCAAATGGAACATATACATACAACACTTTAAGCTCAACAACCATAAATGTTTTAGCGTCTCGTCCTGCACAGCAAACAGGCAATGTAAGTGGCAATGATGTTGCAGATACAGGTTTGGTGTATAATATAAATTTATTGTTGCCTAAAGGCAAACATGCCATAATAGTTACTACTGATAGTATTGCCAATATTTTCAGGAACAACAAGGTTGCTGCAAACCCTTATCCTTACAATATTCCAGGTATTATTAGCATTACAGGAAACAATGCAACAAATCCTGATAGCTTTTATTACTACTTATACAATATGCAGGTAAAAACACTTGATTGCGTAAGTGACAAAGTTGCTGTAATACCCACTGTTGTCGCATTGCCAACTATTACAAAACTTGGCGACACATTAGTTAGCAGCCTTGGCGTTAACTATCAATGGCAAAAAGATGGAGTTGATATTGCAAGAGAAACCAATCAGGTGTATAAGCCAATTGCAGCAGGAAACTATACTGTTGTTGTTACAGACTTTGGTGGTTGCAGGCAAAGCAGCAATGTGTATAAGCCAGCTAGTTCTGGTGAAATAAGTATTTACCCAAATCCTGCTAAAAATATTGTAAACATTGCATTTGAAAGCGATGAAAATGCAACTACACAAATTTATGTTTACGATGTTTTGGGTAGGGCTTGTTTAGCTAAAGCATATTCTGCCAGCTCAAATTCTTTTTCTGACAAGTTAGACATTGCATCAATTTCAAGTGGTATTTACTTTATTAAGATTGTACACGGCAATAAGAATTTTGCTAAAAAATTAGTAGTAATAAAATAAGTTTATTAGCCTAAGAACTTTTCCTTTAATGCTGGTGTTGGCACAATGCATTCATCTTTTTTACCAAACCACTTATATCTGTTTTTTGCTACAATATCGTAAATAAAATTTCTTATAAATGCTGGTATTAGAATAAACACAAAAAGCACAGAAGCCAAAGTTGACAGGTCTTTCAGAACATATAAAGCAGCAGTTGATTTTTGAAGTATCGTGTTATTCCTTACATAAATAAAGGAATTGAAAGTTGTGGCAGAAAGGTTATTCTGTTGCAGGAATTGTTGCCCAAAATCTGATTGCAAGGAAGCAAATTTGAAAATACTTTTCTTATCCCTTTTTATAACAAACTGTACTAGGCCGTTGCACAAATTACAAACGCCATCAAATAATATTATGTTTTTATATAATTCCAAGTTGCTAATAAAAGAATGCAAAGTAATGCATTGTTTTTGTTAGATTTTATAAAACAAAAACCCCACACAATGTGCAGGGTTTTATAATATTCTCTGAATACAATTATATAATCTTACTCAGCATAACTTTCAGTTGGCTCGCAAGCACAAACTAAATTTCTATCGCCATAAGTATTGTTTACACGAGCAACGCTTGCCCAGAATTTATTATGTGCTACATAAGGCAATGGAAATGCTGCTTGTTGTCTTGTGTAACTGTGTGTCCAATCATTGGCACAAATAACAGCTTGTGTATGTGGTGCGTTTTTTAATGGATTATCTGCTTTATCCATTGTTCCATTTTCAACAGCTTTTATTTCATTATGAATGGCAATTAAAGCATCACAAAATCTATCCAACTCTGCTTTGTCTTCACTTTCTGTTGGCTCAATCATTATTGTTCCAGCCACAGGAAAACTCATTGTTGGTGCGTGAAAGCCATAATCTATAAGCCTTTTAGCCACATCTTCAGCTTCAATACCTGCACTTTGTTTATATGGTCTTAGGTCAACAATAAATTCGTGAGCACAAGTTCCATTTTTGCCTGTATATAAAATTGGATAATGTTGTTTCAATCTTGCCTTCATATAATTGGCATTTAAAATAGCATATTCAGTAGATTTTTTTACGCCATCATAACCCAACATTTTTATATAAGCATAACTAATTAAAAGTATAGATGCTGAACCAAAATTTGCAGCACTAACTGCATTGCTACCACCAATAGAAACGTGTGATGGTAAGTGTTTCGCCAAATGCTCTCTCACACAAATTGGTCCCATTCCAGGCCCACCACCACCGTGTGGAATTGCAAAAGTTTTATGTAAATTCAAATGGCAAACATCAGCACCAATAGTTGCTGGTGAAGTCAATCCAACCTGTGCATTCATATTAGCACCATCCATATAAACCTGTCCACCACATTCGTGTATGATGTTGCATATTTCAACAATACCTTCTTCAAACACACCATAAGTGCTTGGATAAGTAACCATCAAAGCACCTAAATTATCTTTATGTAGTTGAGCTTTTTCTCTTAAATCATCAATGTTAATTGAACCATCTTCATTGCTTTTCACAATCACCACTTTCATACCCACCATTACTGCAGAAGCAGGATTTGTGCCGTGTGCAGAAATAGGAATCAACACCACATTTCTATGTGCATTGCCTTGTGCTTTGTGATAAGCCATTATAGTTAACAAACCAGCATACTCGCCTTGTGCACCACTGTTGGGTTGCAAGCTACAAGCATCAAAGCCTGTAATCTCACATAAATAATCACTCAACTCATCTGTAATTTGTTTGTAACCTTGTGCTTGTTCTTGTGGAATAAAAGGATGCAAGCCACCAAACTCAGCCCAACTCACAGGAATCATTTCAGTAGCTGCATTCAACTTCATAGTGCAACTACCCAAAGTAATCATACTGGTATTTAAAGAAAGGTCTTTGTTTTCAAGTTGTTTAATGTAACGCATCATCTGGCTTTCGCTGTAATGTGTGTTAAATACTGCGTGTTCAAGGAAAGATGAAGTACGTGTTGCATAAGTTGGAATATTGTTTAATGTATCATCACTGTTAAACTCAATTTCAGCTTCATTTTTACCAAGGCTTTCAGCAAAGATGTACACAATGTCAAGCACATCAGTTTGTGTTGTTGTTTCATCTATTGAAATACCAATTCTATTATCGTTGATGTATCTAAAATTCACGTTATGCTTCTCAGCAATAGCTATAATATTTTTTGCTTCGCAAGCTATATTTAATGTATCAAAGAAGTATTTGCCTTCATTTTTAAATCCTAATTTTCCTAAAGCAGTTCTTAATGTATTTGCTAAAGTAGAAACACGTTTAGCAATATTTTTTAAACCTTCTGCACCGTGATACACAGCATACATTGCAGCCATATTTGCAAGCAAAGCTTGTGCTGTGCAAATGTTTGAAGTTGCTTTTTCACGTTTAATATGTTGCTCACGAGTTTGCAAAGCCATACGCAATGCACGATTGTTTTGTGCATCTATACTAATGCCAATTATACGACCAGGAATACCACGTTTAAACTCATCTTTTGTAGCAAAAAATGCAGCGTGTGGACCACCAAAACCCATTGGCACACCAAAACGTTGAGAGTTACCAACAGCACAATCTGCACCTAATTCACCAGGACTTGTAAGCAATGTTAAAGCCAATAAATCTGTTGCCATTACAACATAAGCACCAACGCTGTGAGCTGCATCAATAAAGGATTTGTAGTCTTCAATACTACCAATATTATTTGGATATTGAACAATAGCACCAAAGAAACTATCATCCAATTTAGTAGATTTATAATCACCAAAAACCAATTCAATTTCTACTGGTGTTGCTCTTGTAATTAATAAATCTTTTGTTTGTGGAAAGATGTTATTATCAACA
Source organism: uncultured Chitinophagaceae bacterium (assembly GCA_964477265.1). Taxonomy (GTDB): domain Bacteria; phylum Bacteroidota; class Bacteroidia; order Chitinophagales; family Chitinophagaceae; genus CAIVPM01. The sequence continues at coordinate 272,963 of CAYZDJ010000002.1, read as the reverse complement.
AAAAACTTTTTGCGTGTGTTGTTGTTATGACCATAAAACATAGTCATAGCTTCGGCTGCAGCAGTTGCTTCGTCAAGTAAACTTGCATTGGCTAATTCTAAACCTGTAAGGTCGCAAATCATTGTTTGATAGTTTAACAAACTTTCTAAACGACCCTGAGAAATCTCTGCTTGATAAGGTGTGTATTGTGTGTACCATCCTGGATTTTCAAAAATATTTCTAAGAATTACACTTGGCGTTATAGTGCCATAATAACCCTGGCCAATATAGTTTTTATAGACCTTATTTTTTGCTGCAACTTTTTTCAGTTCAGTTAAATATTCATACTCACTTACAGCAGCAGGAATATTTAATTCTTTATTTAATCGAATGGCAGTAGGAACAGTTTTATCAACTAATTCTTCTACACTTGAAACACCAATAGTATCAAGCATTTTCTTAGTATCAGCCTTGTTTGGACCAATGTGTCTGCCGTGAAATTCGTGAGATTGTTGTTGAAAAAGATTCATAAACCCTATCCCCTAAAGGGGGACTGCTTTTTAAAATTTAAAAATATTTTCTTACACCTGATTCCCCTTTAGGGGTTAGCGGTATTACTTAAAACTAATCAATTCCACATCAAAAATCAATGTAGAATTTGGACCAATTACAGCACTAATGTGTCTATCGCCATAAGCTAAATGTGGTGGAATAAAAAAACGAAACTTGCTTCCTGTTGGCATAAATTGCAATCCTTCTGTCCAACCACTAATAACTGCACTTAAAGGAAAACTTGCTGGCACACCACGTTGCACACTACTATCAAACACACTGCCATCAATGGTTGTACCATGATAATGACATGTTACAGTATTACGAGCAGTTGGTTTTTCGCCATTGCCCATTGTTAATACTTTGTATTGCAAACCAGTTGTAGTTTCTACAACACCATCTTCTGTTTTGTTTTTTGCTAAAAATTCCTGACCTGCTTTTAGGTTAGCAGCAGATTTTTCGTTTTTCACTTGTGTTAATCTTTCAAAGGCACTCATTATAAAAATTTTTGCAAATGTAGGGCTATGCGTATTTATGATATACGATTTTGGATTTATGATTTGTATAATTATGCCAAAGCTGCAATAGGATTTATAAACAGTTTGTTTTAATTAACAATAGTATATTTTTACCTGATTAAAATTATTCATGCGAAAGTTTATAAAACGATTATTAATAACATTGAACGTCTTATTAGTCGTCGCTTTTTTATTGGCTTGCCTGCTGCCATGGCTTTCTCCAAACTACTTTTGGCTATTGGGGTTTATAGGCTTTAGCTTTTTTTATATAACCATTGCATTAGTGATGACTATCTTATTTTGGTTATTTATAAAGCCAAAATTTGCCTTGTACTTATTTATTATTTTATGCTGTGGCTTTAAGCAAATTACAACATTGTTTGCCTTTAACAGCAATACCATTTTTAATAAAACTAAACCCAATAATACTATTAGAATTGTAACCTGGAATGTTGGAAATTTATCTGGAAAAACTCAGGAAAAAAATGCTGTGAGACACAAGCAAGATGAAATTAGTGACGCCATTTTTACACAAAATGCTGATATAGTGTGCTTGCAGGAATTTGCAGAAATAAGAGAAAAACAACCTAAGGCCTTCACTGACATTTCCAAAAAATATCAGTATGTATATTTTCCATGGTGGATTGTGGGGAAATACAAGCACAGGAGTGGCAATGTAATTTTTTCAAAATATCCCATTGCATTTAGCGATAGTGCTGCCTATAAAAACGGTACAACTATTTTAAGAGCTGATGTGATTAATGACAAAAGTGATACTATTTCTTTTTTTACAACACATTTCGATTCTTATAAATTTAACAGAAATGAGTTTGAAGAAATTGATGGTGATAAACTTGATGAAGAAAACAGTAAGAAAAATTGGAAACAAATTTTTAAAAAAGTTCGCCGAACCTTGCAAATACACAACGAGGAGGCCAATGTAGCAAACGACTTTATGGCAAGCTCAAAATATCCTGCTGTTTTTTGTGCAGACTTGAATGAGGTGCCCAATAACTATATTTACTGGAAAATAAGAAATAATAAGCAAGATGCTTTTTTGCAGAAAGGATTGGGCCTTGGCAAAACTTTTAACTCTTTGTCAACAGTGCTTAGAATAGATTATATAATGCCAGACAAAAACTTTAAAGTGCACCAATTCAAAATTATTGATAATGGTTTAAGCGATCACGCTATGCTTGTTGCAGATATTGAATTGAAAAGCAATTAATTTAAAGCAGCAACACTTTTCTCAATTTCAAATTTATCATTCAGTTCTTTTATAGCATTAAAGCCACCAAGCACATTTCGCAAATTATGAATACCCTGTTGCTTTATAATGCTTGCAGCAATTACACTTCTATAACCACCTGCACAATGAATATATATGTTTTGATTGTCTTCTAAATCTGCCATGCTACCTGGGTCAAGCAATTCAAGCAAAGGAATATTTATAGCAGTTGAAATATGACCATCGGCAAATTCAGTTTCTTTACGCACATCAAGTATTACAAGCTTTTCATCAAATGGAATATCCATTGCTAATTCGTCAGCATCAACATCAACAACCATATCTGTACGCTCGTTAGCATTTTGCCAAGCCTGAAAACCACCATTTAAAAAACCACCAAATCTTGAAAAACCAACACGTGCTAAACGAACAACAGTTTCTTTTTCTTTCCCAATTTCTGTAACTAAAATAATTGTTTTGGTAAATGATAACAAGCTGCCAGACCATTCTGCAAACCTTCCTTCTAAACCAATAGAAATACTTGTTGGCACAAAGCCTTGTGTAAAAACTGTAGCGTGACGAGTATCTAAAATAATTATGTTTTCATCTTTTGTCAATGCTTTAAAATCAGCTACAGATAAAGGTTTTAATCCATCAGCCAAAACCTTATCCAAACTTTCATACCCCTCTTTATTAATTTTTGCATTGATAGGAAAATATTGTGGCGGTGCAGCTAATCCTTCAGTTACAGCTTTAACAAAGTCTTCTTTTGTAGCCTGATTTAAAGCATAGTTTTTTTCTTTTTGCTCACCAATTGTACTGAAAGTTTCTTTACCCAAATTTTTACCACAACTACTACCAGCACCATGTGCAGGATACATAATTACATCATTTGCCAAAGGCATTATTTTGGCTTGCAAACTATCGTATAACATTCCTGCCAAATCTTCCATTGTAAGGCTTTCACCTTTTTGTGCAAGGTCTGGTCTGCCAACATCGCCAACAAACAAAGTATCGCCAGTGAAAATGCAATGTGCTTTTCCTTGATCATCTTTTAGTAAATAACAAGTGCTTTCTAAAGTGTGGCCTGGTGTATGTAAAACCTCAACAGAAATATTTCCAATATTAAACACATCACCATCTTTTGCAATGGTTACTTTTAAATTGGTTTGTGTGTTTGGGCCATAAATAATTTCTGCACCAGTTGCTGCAGCAAGGTCTAAATGACCACTCACAAAATCTGCATGAAAATGTGTTTCAAAAATATATTTGATTGTTGCATTCCTTTCTGTTGCAAGCTGTAAATACTCATCAATATCACGCAAAGGATCAACCACAGCAGCTACACCATTACTTTCAATATAATAAGCAGCTTCGCTTAAACAGCCAGTATATAATTGTTTAATAAACATATTTGAAATTTTTGCAAAAATAGTAGTGTAATGATAGCAAAAACTTCGAATGTAGAAATTAGATTAATTGTAGGCTCATTACATAATCATTCATATAAAATCCATTACCAATCTCAAAGTCAGCTTCATATAAAATTGTAAAGCCTTGCTTTAAATAAAAATTTTTGGCGTTGTTATTTCTGTTTACTTGAAGCTGTAATTCTGTTACTTTATTTTCTTTGGCATAATCAACAACGCTTTGCAGCAAAGCTTTACCTGCACCAGTTTTTTGTATTGTGGGCAAAACATATAATTTATTTAGCTTGCAAATATTTTGCTCTTCTTTAGAAACACTTGCAAAACCAATAATTTCTTCATTATTTATAGCTACATAAAACTGATGTCCACTTTGCATTTGCTGTTGTAAAGATGTTGTGCTGTACATCCAATCAAGCATATATTCCATTTGCTCTGCACTTAAAAAAGTATAAGTGTTTGCCCAAGTTATTTGTGCAATGGATTGAATGGAAGGAATATCTTGTATTGTGGCTTCTCTAATTATCATAATTTATTTTTCACGCAAAGTTCTCAAAGAATACTAAGTAACAAAGGCTTTGTCTCGTGGTAACCTTTGTAGCTTTGTGAGAAACTTTCGCTATTATCTAATCAACTTTTTAGTTAACCAATTACTTAAATAAGCACTGCCAATGCCAATAACAGCACCTGCAAAAACATCTGTTGGATAATGCTCGCCCAAATACATACGACTATAACCAACACTTGCAGCCCAGGCATAAGCAGGCACAACAAAATACCATTTTTTGTTTTGCATAGAAATACTTGCAGCTAAGGCAAATGCAGTTGAAGTATGACCACTCGGAAAACTTGCATCTTTTTCTATGGTGTAAGGATTGATAATTATTGGATAATCTTCGTAAGGTCTGTTACGATTTATAGTGTATTTTAAACCTTGTGTAATAGCTGTATTAATAATTAAAGCACCAGCAATTTCATAACTCTGTTGCTGTAGTTTTTTATCTTTCTTTAGTAAGCCAACTGTAAATATTGAAACTGGTGTTGCTAATGCTAATGGATAAACAGACTTTGAAATATTTTGCTGAAATACAGGATGTGATTGACTTGGGTTAATATCTTTCAACAAATTAATTTCCCAGTTTTGAGCATTTACAAGATTCAAAAAAAAGCATCCTGTAACAATCAAGATGCTTTTGTATATACTTTTTATTTTCATTTTACAATGTTGCTAAACTTTCTTCAATAGTTTTTATTCTTGCTTCTGCATCAGCTTTTTTCTTTTGCTCATTCGCTAAAACCTCAGGTTTGGCATTAGCTATAAATTTTTCGTTACCTAATTTTTTCATCAAAACTTCTATAAAGCCTTTTTGATATTCCAAATCTTTTAACAAGGTTTCTTTTAAAGCAGTTACATCAATATCTCTATTGCTTTCTATATAAAACTTATCACTTTCTATTGCAACTACAATTGTGTTGGCTACAGCATCATTAACAAACTTAATTTCTTTAGCATTTACTTGCTTCGCAAGAATGGTATCAATAGAATCAAAAGCCTGTTGTTGCTGTGTTTGAATATGCAATACAATTTCTTCTTTTGGTTTAAGATTGTTTTTTGCACGAGCTTCTCTAAGTGTTGTAATTACTTGCTGTAATAATTTACCTTGTTCTAAAACTGTTGACTCTTGATTGTTAATTGTTGACTGTTGCTTTACAGTTAAATCTTCTTCTCTTCGCTTTAATTGATGATAAATTTCTTCTGTAACTATTGGCATAAAAGGATGTAGCAATTGCAACAATTCATCAAAGAAAGAAATGGTTTTATTGTAAACACTTGCTTCAATAGGTTGCTCAAAACCTGGTTTAACCCATTCTAAATACCAGCTACAGAAATCATCCCAAATCAAGCTGTATATAACTTTTAATGCAGCACTTAATTGAAATTGCTTCATTAAATTTTCAACTTCTTGTCTAGCTTCATTTAATCTGTTCTCAAACCATAAAGTCGGGAAGTCAGTTAGACCGTTAGTTTGACTCCGTGACTCTACTGTCTTTTCTGTCTCCACTGACTTTCTTCCTTCCCACATCTTCACCAACTTCATTGCATTCCATAACTTATTGTTGAAGTTTCTGCCTTGTTCCAGGCTACTTTCATCAAACAATAAATCATTACCAGCAGGTGATGAAATCATAATGCCAAAACGCACAGCATCTGCACCATACTTGTCAATCAAACCCAATAAATCTGGGCTATTGCCAAGCTGCTTACTCATTTTTCTACCTTGCTTATCACGTACCATTCCTGTGAAATAAACGTCCTTAAACGGCTGTTGTTTGTTGAATTCATACCCGGCCATTATCATCCTTGCCACCCAAAAGAAAATAATATCCTGACCTGTAACCAACGTTGTTGTTGGGTAATAATAATTTACTTCTTCATTGCCTGGATTGCTGATGCCTTTAAAAACTTCCATTGGCCAAATCCAACTGCTGAACCAGGTGTCAAGGCAATCTTCATCCTGTGTAAGTTTTGCGTTTCTCGTTTCTGGTCTCTCGTTATGTAAATTTTCTAAATTTTCTGCAACATAATAATTTCCATTCTCATCATACCAAGCAGGTATTTGTTGTCCCCACCAAAGCTGGCGACTAATGCACCAATCCTTAATATTTTCTATCCAATGCTTGTAAGTATTTTTTGCTTTTGCAGGATGAAAATTAATCTCATCATCCATAACAGCAGTAAGCGTTTCAGGGTTATTGGCTATAAACTTTTTCATATCCATAAACCACTGCATACTCAACCTGTTTTCAATAACAGCACCTGTTCTTTCACTTGTTCCAACCTGTCCTTTATATTCTTCTATCTTTTCAATTTGACCCAATGCAGCAATGTCTTCAACAATCTTTTTCCTTAAATCAAATCTGTCAATACCAACATAACTTTTTACTAAGTCATTGATACATTCTTCTTCTAATTGTTCAGCAGTAAATTTACCATCAGCATCAAGCGTATCAATGGTTTTAAGATTATGCTTTCTTCCAATTTCATTATCGTTTTTATCGTGTGCTGGTGTAATTTTTAAAGCACCAGTTCCAAATTCTGCATCTACATATTCATCAGCTATGATATTTATTTTTCTATTGATGATAGGAACTAAAACTTCCTTGCCAATCCAGCTTTTATATCTTTCATCATTAGGATTAACACAAATTGCTACATCACCTAAAATTGTTTCAGGACGTGTGGTTGCCACCATCATAAAAGCCCCCTCATCCCCCAAAGGGGGAATTACAAAATTGTATTTTACGTAATAAAGCTTAGAATCAACTTCCTTATAAATAACCTCTTCATCGCTCAATGCAGTTTTACTTGCAGGATCCCAATTCACCATCCTTAACCCTCTGTAAATAATACCATCATTATACAGTTGAACAAATATTTTTATAACAGCTTTGTAGTAATCATCATCCATTGTAAATGATGTTCTGTTCCAATCTAAACTGCAACCTAACTTTTTTAATTGTTGTAAAATAATGCCACCATATTTTTCTTTCCATTCCCAGGCATATTTTAAAAACTCTTCCCTGCTTAAAGAAGATTTTGTAATATCACGTTCACGCAACATAGCCACAACTTTTGCTTCAGTTGCAATGCTGGCGTGGTCTGTACCAGGCACCCAGCAAGCATTAAAGCCTTGTTGCCTTGCACGACGAATTAAAATATCCTGAATGGTATTGTTTAGGCAATGCCCCATATGCAACACACCTGTTACATTGGGTGGAGGAATAACAACAGTGTATGCAGGTTTGCTGTTATCTACCTGGCTATTAAAATAGCCTTTATTTAACCAATGGCTATACCAATGTTCGTCTGCTATATTATGTTCAAAATTTTTGCTAATCTCACTCATAAATTATTTCTTCAATGGCTGCAAATGTAAGAGTTGAAAGGTGTTTTTATCGAGCTGCATTTATATTCACCCTTTCTATGTGCTTTGTTAAATATTTTAGAATGAGTTGTCTTAAAACACGCATCACCTATTTTTACAAAAAATTAAACATTGAGTTTAACCATACATACCAAGAATTTAGTTAAAACCTATAAGAGCAGAACAGTTGTAAATGATGTTTCTGTAGAGGTAAAGCAAGGCGAAATTGTAGGCTTGCTTGGACCCAATGGTGCAGGCAAAACCACATCGTTTTATATGGTGGTGGGTTTAATAAAACCTGATAAAGGAACTGTATATCTTAATCAGGATGATATAACCAAACTGCCTATGTATAAACGTGCACAATTGGGCATTGGCTATTTACCACAAGAAGCAAGTGTGTTTAGAAAATTAAGTGTTGAAGATAATATTATGGCTGTGCTTGAAATGACAAAGCTTAACAAAGCACAACGACACGAAAAGCTGGAAACACTTTTAAGCGAGTTTAATTTGGGTAAGGTAAGAAAAAATAATGGCGATAGCTTAAGTGGTGGCGAACGTAGAAGAACAGAAATAGCAAGGGCTTTGGCAGTTGACCCAAAGTTTATTTTGCTTGACGAACCCTTTGCAGGCGTTGACCCTATTGCTGTTGAAGACATTCAAACAGTAGTGGCAAAACTGAAATATAAAAACATAGGTATATTAATAACAGACCATAATGTAAACGAAACTTTAAGCATTTGCGACAGGGCTTATTTATTGATTGAAGGCAAAATATTTAAGCATGGCACAGCACAGGAGCTGGCAAATGATGAGCAGGTAAGGCGTTTATATTTAGGAACTAACTTTGAATTGAAGCGTAAAGATTGGATTATAGATATGGAAAGAGATAATGCACAAATACCCCTAACCCCTAAAGGGGAATAGGAGAAAAAAATGGTAAAGAACGAAAAATAACTACAAACCCGAACTATCGCTGTGCTTAATTGCATAGAGGAAAGTCTGGACAGCATAGAGCAATTTACTGGTTAAGAGCCAGGTATTGTAGCAATACAATAACAGAAAGTGCCACAGAAAATAACTACCTGTTGCAAAATAGGAAAAGGTGAAAACGTAGTGTAAGAGACTACGGTAAATTGTAGCAATACAGTTTATGGGTAAACCTTAAATGCTGTAATGCCACGTATAGATGCTTTTGAGGGCTGCTCGTCCAAAGCTGCAAGGCAAGCATCAGGGTAGGCAGCAAGATTGTAACAGTAATGTTGCAACAAGATAAATGATAGTGTAAAAACAGAATCCGGCTTATGAGGTTTGTAGTTTTTTTTCTTCTCTCACAGATAACGCAGATAACACAGAAAATAGATTGGTAAAATCTCTGTGCTTGCTGTGTACCTGTGGTAAAAAACTTATGGTGCTAACCTTTCAATTTTCCAATTGTTATTTTCAAATGTGTAGCAAATTCTGTCGTGCAGTCTGTTGCTTCTACCCTGCCAAAATTCAAAATAAGTAGGTTGCAAAATATATCCACCCCAATGTGCTGGGCGTTTAATATCATTACCAAACTCTTTTTGGTATTGCCTTTCATTCTCTTCCAAAATTTCTCTATTGGCAATTACTTTGCTTTGTGGTGATGCCCATGCACCTAATTTACTGCCAACAGGTCGGCTGTTAAAATATTCGTCACTAATGCCATTATCCACTTTTTTTACAATGCCTTCAATTCTTACCTGTCGTTGCAACTCTTTCCAAAAAAAGCATAACGCAGCATTAGGATTGGCAAATAATTGCTCGCCTTTGGCACTTAAATAATTTGTAAAAAAAGTAAAACCAGCTTCGTTAAAGTCTTTTAATAATACAATGCGTGCAGCAGGTGTGTTATTGGGTTTTATGGTGGCTAAAGTCATTGCATTAACTTCATCAATATTGCTGGTTATAGCTTCATTCCACCAAATACCAAATTGGTTGGCTGGATTTGGTAAAACATCTTTTTCACTTAAAGATTTTAGTGTGTAATCTTTTCTTATATCTGCAATATCATTGTTCATTTATTGATGTTTTATTTGCAACAAAAGTAAATACATTTTAATGTGTATTTTATGATATAAATCAGTGAAAAATTTAAAGCTATTTCTAGATAAAAAAGTTGAGCAATACAACCATATAGATTTTATTGCTGATGATCCTATATCCATACCTCATCAGTTTACAATACAGCAAGATATTGAGATTGCAGCATTCTTTGCTTCCATTTTAGCTTGGGGCAATCGCAAGTCTATTATTACTTCATGCAAAAAATTAATGGCTTGCATGAATAATGAACCATACCATTTTATAATGAATTTAGATAAGCAAGGCAAATGGAAAAACAACTTAAAAGGCTTTGTACACAGAACTTTCAACAATATTGATGCTGTGCATTTGATTGAGGTTTTGCATTATCATTTTGCCATAAAAAAAGAGAAAACATTAGAAACCGCATTTACACAATGGATGAGTAAAAAAGATGAAACTGTTGAAAATGCCTTAAATGGATTTTACAGCTATTGCTTTAATGAAAATGTGTTTAAAGGTTATCCATCAAGGACAAAAAAGCACATTGCATCGCCCAATAAAAACAGTGCCTGCAAAAGGTTAAATATGTTTTTGCGATGGATGGTAAGGCAAGATAAAGCTGGCGTTGATTTTGGCATTTGGAAAAATATAAACCCTCATCAACTTATTATGCCACTTGATGTTCATGTAATGAATGTGGCACACCATTACCAACTGATACAATCAAATAAGTCTAACTGGAAAACAGCTATAGAACTAACAAGCTACTTAAAACAATTTGATGCAAAAGACCCTGTTAAATATGATTTTGCATTGTTTAGTCTGGGCGTTACTGAAAAGACAAGTTTTGCACATTAGCTTACTTTAAATGTGCCGATTTTATTTTTACAGCAATGAAAAAATATTTTTCTATACTCTTCAATAAATACATTGTGGCTGCCGTGTTTATGGTAGTATGGATTTTATTTTTTGACGAAACAAGCTTCTTGAGTCAACAAGATAAACTTGAAGAATTAAATGGCTTGCAAAAAAAGAGGGCATACTATATAAAGGAAATTGACATTGCAAGGCAAGAACTAAAAGACATAAAAAACAACCCAGAAAGCGTTGAAAAATTTGCTAGGGAAAACTATTTTATGAAAAAAAGTGGTGAAGATGTTTTTATCATTGAATATCCCCAGCCTTAATTTTTATAGCCTGCACAATAAAAGTTATCCACACTCGTTATATATCTACATTCCGCATCTACCCTTCGAAAGCTGTAAATTTATCACAGCTAATCTAATAGATGTATGCGAAAATTTTCTCATCAACAATTAATGCAGTTTTTGTATGGCGAGGCTTCACCCATTTTAAAAATGGCAATTGATAAAGCTTTGCAGACAGATGAGGCATTGCAAGTAGAGGTTAAACAATTAAAGAAAACTCAAAAACAACTTAACGATTTGAAAAAGAAACCTATTGCACCAAGCAAAAAAACCATTGATGCAATTATGGAGTACGCAAAGCAAACTTCAGTTAAGAAGAAAAATGTGTAATTAGCCCATGTGTAATGGTAAAGTAGTTTAATAGTTTTTTGTCTTAATTGTGTTGCACTATGTTTGCATAAATATTTTTTATGCAGTCAGAATATGTGAATTATTCAACAGACAATGGCGTTGGAATAATTGAATTTTATACACCTCAACACAATTCCCTTCCTTCAACAATTTTACAAAAACTTGCTGAAACCTTTGTTAATGCTGCATTTGACGCTAATGCCAAAGTTATTATTTTAAAAAGTGGTTCAACAAACCCACTTGCAGAAAAAGAAACTTTTTGTGCAGGTGCCAGTTTTGATGAACTGATTGCAATAAATAATGAAAAAGACGGATTGCAGTTTTTTAGTGGCTTTGCCAATGTGATAAATGCAATGCGTAAATGTCACAAATTTATTATTGCACAAGTGCATGGAAAAGCTATAGGTGGTGGCGTGGGTTTAATAAGTGCTTGTGATTATGCCTATGCAACACAACATGCAAGTATTAAGCTTAGCGAGCTTGCTGTCGGTATTGGGCCATTTGTAGTTGGCCCTGCAGTTGAGCGAAAAATTGGCACCAATGCTGCATATGAGTTAGCTATAGATGCAAGCAGTTTCAGAACAGCAAATTGGGCAAAACAAAAGGGAATGTATGTTGATGTTTTTGATACTATTGAGGAATTAGGTATCAAAACAACAGAGTTTGCAAAAAAATTATCCACACAATCGCCACTTGCAATGATGGAAATTAAGAAAGCATTTTGGCAAGGCACAGAACACTGGGATGAACTTTTGATGCAGCGTGCAGCAATAAGTGGTCGTCTTGTTTTAAGTGATTTTACTAAAGAGTTTATTACGAATTTTAAAAGCAAGTAGTGCTTAAAAGGGTAGTTGGTATGGTTGTATAAATTTTAATTTTTCTTTGACTTTTGCCAAAAGTCGTATGTCATCTCAAATTTAATTTCTTCATCTCCGTTCATACCAACTTCTACCCAACCTGCTTTTCTGTAAAACTTCTCTGCTCTTGTATTAAATGCTGTTCCTAACCAAACTTTTTTCTTTGTTTGGGCAAAATACCAATCCAACATTATATTATGAAGTTGTTGCCCAATGCCTTGCTTCTCAAATTCTGGTAATAAAAATAATGCCCAAATATTATTATCTTTTAAGTCGGCAATTGCAAACCCAACAATATTATTATCAACTTCGCAAACCCAACCCTTTCCTCTATCAATCAAAAATTCTTGACAATCTTTGTCTGTAACTAAATTGGGGTTTGATAAAGTATTTTCCTTAACTGCATTTCTTACAAATTGAATATTCTTTATGTCTTCAATTTTTGCTTCTCTATAAATCATTTGCTAAAAACTATTTTATTTTAAATAGGTTTTTGTAAAACATACTAAGTAGTCTTGAAGAACTAAACGATGAAATGTATGAAGATAATTTTATTGCAGAGTACACGAATCTGCATAAAATTATGTTCATCGGCGTAATAATATATCTGAATAATTTTATGGAATTACTTAATAACAAATAAACTCACTATCCCTTCCATTTTTTTACAATAACACAAGCATTATGCCCACCAAAACCAAAAGTGTTGCTCAATGCAGCATTTACAGTTCTGTATTGTGCTTTGTTAAAAGTAAAATTCAATTTACTATCAAGCTCTGGGTCGTCAGTGAAATGATTGATTGTAGGAGGAATTGCATCGTGCATAACAGCTTTAATGCAAGCAATAGCTTCAATTACACCAGCTGCACCAAGGCAATGCCCAGTCATGCTTTTTGTAGCACTAATGTTTAAGTTATACGCGTGTTCTCCAAAAACCTGTGTAATTGCTTTAGTTTCTGCACCATCACCAATTGGTGTTGATGTGCCATGAGTATTAATATAATCTATTTCTTCAGGTTTCATTCCTGCATCTGCAAGTGCAGCAAGCATTACATGCTTTGCACCTAAGCCTTCAGGATGTGGGGCTGTAATATGATGTGCATCTGCAGTTGCACCACAACCTACAACTTCACAATAAATTTTTGCACCACGTGCTTTAGCATGTTCCAAATCTTCAAGCACTAATAAACCACCAGCTTCGCCCATTACAAAACCATCTCTGTCTTTATCATAAGGCCTGCTTGCAGTTTGTGGGTCATCATTTCTTTCGCTCATTGCTTTCATTGCATTAAATCCTCCAATACCAGCTTCGCTGATAACAGCCTCACTTCCTCCTGCTAAAATAATATCTGCTTTACCCAACCTAATATTATCAAACGCAACACCAATAGCATTTGTGCTGCTTGCACAAGCACTAACAACTGCAAAGTTTGGCCCACGCAAATTATGACGCATACTAATGTGCCCTGCTGCAATATCTAAAATCATTTTAGGAATAAAGAAAGGATTAAAGCGTGGAGTACCATCGCCTTTTTGAAATTCCTGAACCTCGTGCTGAAAAGTAGTTAAACCACCTATACCACTGGCAAACACAACACCAACCCTATCAGGATTAATAGTGTCTTTGCTTAAGCCAGCATCTGCCATAGCCTGATCGCTTACAGCTACTGCAAACTGTGCAAACCTGTCTAGCTTTCTGGCTTCTTTTTTATCCAAATAAACATGTGGGTCAAAATTTTTAACTTCACAGGCAAATTGTGTTTTAAACTTGCTGGCATCGAACAATGTAATAGGAGCTGCACCAGAAACTCCATTTATCAGGCCATTCCAATATTCTTCTAAATTATTTCCAATAGGTGTTAATGCACCTATACCAGTAACTACTACTCGTTTTAATTGCATAAGGCAACGTTTGTATTTGTAAACAAAAATATAGGAGAAGGAACTATAAAAAAACAGTTCAGTTAGTTTTCTTAATAAGTAATCCGCCAACCTTATAGCAAAATACTAAAGAATGGCGGATTAAAATTATTCCATTAAGAGTAAAAATTCTTACTTAGCGTGTTCTTCCAAATAAGCAACAGCCTGACCAACAGTTGTAATGGTTTCAGCTTGTTCATCAGGAATAGAAGTGTTGAATTCTTTTTCAAATTCCATAATTAATTCAACAGTGTCTAAAGAATCTGCACCTAAGTCGTTGGTAAAAGAAGCTTCTGTTGTTACTTCACTTTCATCAACTCCTAATTTATCAACGATAATTTTTTTCACTCTTGTAGCGATGTCTGACATTTTTAAATGTTTTAGTTACGTGGCAAAAATATAGTTTTTGGCAAATAAGCAAATGTTTTTTTGAATTGTGTAAAAATTGTACAATTTGTCTTAATAAATAAATTTCTATAATCTACTAATAACCTTCATTAATATACATTTGAAAAAATAACTAATGTGTATTTAAAGTTTAAGGCAGACAATATTTTTGATGGTACAACATTACTTGATAGTAATAAAGTTTTAATAGTAAATAAAGACAAAACTATTGAAGCTATTGTAGATAAAAAAGACGCTGGCGAAGATATGCAACAATATAAAGGCATCATTTCGCCAGGCTTTATAAATTGCCATTGCCATTTAGAATTGAGTCATTTGAAAAACGCCATTCCCAAACACACAGGAATGGTAGATTTTATTTTAAACATTTTTAATAAAAGAAATGCAGATAGAGAAAAAATAGAAGCAGCAATTGAGCAAGCCGAAAATGAAATGATTGAAAATGGAATTGTTGCTGTGGGAGATATTTGCAACACAACGCATACAATTAAGCAAAAACAAAAGCAAAAATTATATTACCACAATTTTATAGAAATATCTGGCTTTGTGCCAGCTACTGCACAGCCTAGGTTTAATGCAGGTTTACAAGTATATAATGAGTTTGAAAAACATTTGCCAAATATAAAAAACACTGTTGTGCCACATGCACCTTACAGCGTTTCAAAAAATTTATTTCAACTTATTAACCTGCATTCAAAAAATAAAATAACCACAATACACAACCAGGAAAGTATTGATGAAATAAATTTTTTTAAAGATAAAACAGGCGATTTTTTAAGGCTTTACAAAACACTTGGTATTGATATTTCTTTTTTTAATGGCTACTACAATTCTACATTAAATTATTTTATAGATAATATGCATAATAATAGCAATTGTATTTTAGTGCATAACACTTTTACACAGAATTATGATATAGAAATTATACAAAAACAGCCACCTGCAACACAATTTTATCTATGCTTGTGCGTTATAGCTAATGAGTACATTAACAACGTATCTCCAAACCTCCAGACCCTTTTTAACAACATTCAAAATATTGTAGTTGGAACAGATAGTTTAGCAAGTAATACCAACTTAAATATTTTGCAGGAACTGCAGGCAATTGCTGCTTCCTGTGGAAATATTTCAAAAGAAACATTACTGCAATGTGCCACAATTAATGGTGCCAAGGCTTTAGGAATTGACAAACATTTTGGAAGTTTTGAAAAAGGAAAAAAGAGTGGGGTGATATTAATTGAAGATTTTAAACACTCAAAACGACCAATAATATTGGTTTAAATTAAAGCTATGAAAAAGAATTTATCCTTCACTTTTTTACTTGCAGTTGGACTTTGCACAGCCACAACATTTGTTACTTGTAAATTTAATGCTGGCTTAGGTGAAATTGACAGATTTGGATTTCCATTTATGTTTTTTTCGGCAAATAGTGCTGGCGAAATAGTGCAAAACAATAATTTTTCGGGTATAGCTTTATTGATTGATTTTGCAATTTGCTTTATAATTTCCTACTCAATAGTTTCATTAATTTCTTTACTTAAGGTTGAAAAGAAAGGAGCCTCACTTGCACATTAATATTAAGCAATTGCCTTAATAATAAACTCCTTCATTAATGCTGCATCGTCATTATTGGCATTATTAATTCCCACGCTTTTTAAATTATAATGGTGCAGTAATAAAAGTATTTTTTCTACACCGTTGTGGTTGTAATTTTTTGATGCTTGTATATAATCTTTTGCAAAGTATGGATTTATTCCAAGTGCAGATGCAATAAGCTTTTCATCGCTTGAACCAACACTATAAATAGTATAAACCTTACTAAAAAAACTATACAAACTTGGTAGTATTAATTGTATAGGTGCAGCTTTAGGATTCTTTTCAAAATACTGAATAATCTTTAGTGCCTTTGCTACATTTTTTTTGGCTATGGCATCCTGCAATTCAAAAATATTATACTCTTTGCTTACACCAATATAAGTTTCAATGTCATCTTCAGTAATTGTTTTTCTTGCTCCAAGGTTTACTGTAAGCTTTTCAATTTCTGTTTTTATCCTGCTTAAATCATTGCCAATATTTTCTATTAAAATTGCCAATGCTTTTGGTGCAATGCTTAATCCATTACCATATGCTATTGCATTCACCCATTCTGGCAACTGGTTGTCATATAATTTTTTTGTAGATAAAAGCTCGCCTTTAGACTTTACTGTTTTAGCAAATTTTGTTCGTGAGTCTATTTTTTTTTCTTTGTAGCTAACTACTAAAATGGTTGATTGCAAAGGGTTTTCAATGTATCCTTCCAGCTTGTCAATGTCTCTCATTTGCTGGGCCTCTTTAATTATCACAACTTGTTTTTCTGCAAACATGGGGTAACGTCTGCAGGCATTTATAACTGTTGCCCAATCTGTATCTTTTCCATAAAATACTGATAAGTTAAAGCTGGCTTCGCTTTCAGTTAAAATTTTATGCTCGGCATACTCAACAACTTCATCAATAAAAAAAGGCTCTTCACCTTCAAGCCAATAAACTGGCTTAAAGTTTTTCTTTTTAAAATCCGATAAAATTTTTTCAGCTGACATACTTTACAAAAAGCAAATGTTACAATGTAACAATAACTGGCAAAATTTATTTGTTGACTATTTATACAAACTGTTTTAATATTTGCCCAATGAAAAAAATACTTATTATAGTTTTTAGCTTTTGCTTTTTAATTGCATGCAATAAACCAGTAGAACAAAACAATATTCAGGAAGGAGATATATTATTTCAAAACCTTGATTGTGGCGAATTGTGTGATGCAATTGAAAATGTAACAGAAGGAGTTGATGGTAAAGATTTTTCTCATTGCAGCTTAGTTATAAAAGACAAAGATAGCTTAAAGGTTGTTGAAGCCATTGGTGGCAATGTTCAAATAAACAGTTTGCAAAATTTTTTCAAACGCAGTGGCGATACAGCTTCTGTAAAAAATATAACAGTTGCAAGGGTTAAAACTAAGTTTAAAAATTTATTGCCTAATGCAGAAAATTTTGCAAGGCAACAAGTGGGCAAACCCTATGACGATGAGTTTATAATGAATAATGGAAAATGGTATTGCAGCGAATTATTGTATGAAGCATTTAAACAAGCCAATAACAACAACGATTTTTTTACGCTTGCACCTATGACCTTTAAAGACCCAAAAACAAAAGCTTTCTTTCCTGCATGGATTAAGTATTACCAGGACTTGCATGCGGAAATACCTGAAGGAAAACCAGGCATTAACCCTGGTTTAATGAGCAGAAATGAAAATATAGAAATTATAAAAGTTGATAAACTGAATTTGAAATAACCAATAATATTCTTAAACAAAATCCATCAGGTTAAACTGATTGCTTAAAATATTTTTATCATCTGCACCAAGCCATTTGTTTAGTAGTGTTGCATACACATCTTTAAAATCAATTTTATATTTTAAGTCTCCGTCTTGCAAATCACTTAAATCTGGCAAAGCATTTATTAAACCTTTTTGCTTTAATCCACCACCAATTAAAAACATATTATTTGCTGTGCCATGATCGGTTCCTCCACTTGCATTTTGACTAACTCTTCTACCAAATTCACTAAAGCTCATCAGCATTACATCATCAAATCTATTATTAGTTTTTAAGTCTTTTACAAATGCTTCTATGGCATCGTTCATTTCTTTAAACAAGCGTTGTTGCTGGTTTTGCTGGTTTACATGAGTATCGAAACTGCCAATACTTACATAATAAACTTTTGTGTTTATATCGCTAAGAATTAATGAAGAAACTGTTTTTAAATTTTTACCAAGTTCGGTTGCTGGATAAGTTGCATTTGTTGGATGCAGTTGACTTTGCTTATAAATATATTCTGCACTGCTTATAGTATTTGCCATTGTTTTATACAAATAGTCAACTGGCTTTTCATCATCGTGGTGGTTTGCATTCAAATCCTTGAAATACTTTGCCTGGCTGGTGTTGAACAATCTTTTTGGGTCTTTAAATGCAAGGCCTTTTTCATGTTCTCCTTTCAATGCCAAACTCAATACATCATCTAATTCAAGTGCCTGAGTTGGCTTATCGCATCCATTGCATTGTGCATCTAAATACCTGCCAAGCCAGCCAGTATTTACATATTCATTGCTATTACTTGCACTGTGCCAAATGTCCATACTTCTAAAATGGCTTCTGTCAGGATTAGGGTAACCAACGCTATTTATAATTGCCATACCACCATCATTATAAATATCTGCCAAAGATTTTAATTCTGGATGTATGCCTGCATCGTCTGTAAGTCTTACTGCTGCTGATTTTTCAATACTAATCTTTGAACGTTCTCTATAATAAATATCATTAGTAATAGGAATAATAGTATTCAATCCATCATTACCACCACTTAGTTGCAGCACTACCAAAACCTTATTGCCTGGTGGCACAAGTTTAGTATTTGTAGTTTCAAATGCTTTCAAAAACTTTGGCACCATAAAGCTTGCTGTTGCAAGAGATGTGGTTGTTAAAAATTTTTTTCTACTTATGTTCATAACATTTACGATTTTAGAATTACGATGTACGATTTATATTTGATTTGAGATTTACACCTAAATGTTTTTAATATTTTTTAGAATAAATCGTAAACCTAAAATCGTACATCGCAAATGGTTTAACACAACTGATATTCAGGAGAACTCATTAAAGCAATAGTTGCTGTTTTTATATATTCTTCCCTGCTTAGTGTGTTAATATTACTTTCTACAACACTATTGTTTATTGACTTTGCATCTGTTTGAAGAATGAGTAACTTTAAATTATTCAACAGGTTATTCCTTTCTACTTTCTCAAACAACTTTACATATTCTGCCCAATTAATCTTAGCACTAATTCGATACTTCTTTGCAATTTCCATTTGCATTTTGTTATAAAATTTCTCCATCCTTCCCATTTGTATATCATCATCTGGCTTGGTAGCAATGTTTAGTTCTTCGTTGTCTTTTATCAATCGTGGAATTTGCAAACGAAGCATTAAAGAACTACTGTCAATCCAGTTTTTACCACCAGGCCAGCCCGCAACATTTGGAGGATAAAATAAAACTTGTCCAAGTGCATTTTGAAAAACCAATTGTACTTCTGGTTTATCCAGTTGAATATTTAATTGTCTCCTTAAGCCAACAAGCAATTCAATTGGCGATTTAATTTTTGCACCAATATTTTTTTCATCATAAAACCAGTCGCTGTTAAAAATATCTTTCATTAGTTCAGCAATGTTATAATTGCTGCTATAAAATTTTTTGCTTAGCCAATCAACTTTATCATTATCAATTATATCATTAACAAAATATTTATATATTTTTTGGGTAATGAATTTTGCAGTTTGTTTTTCTTCAAGCAAAATATTAAGCACATCATCACCATCAAAATTTCCACTTTTGTTTAAAACAGTTTTACTACCATCATCGTGTTGATTTTTCCTGAAAACAAATTCGCCACCAAGCTTAAAACTCCATCCTGTAAAGGCTCTTGCAGCTTCTTTAACATCTTTTTCTGTATAATTTCCTCTACCAAGTGTAAACAACTCCATTACTTCTCTTGCAAAATTTTCGTTGGGATGCTGCTTTTTATTTTGCTGATTATTTAAAAAAGAAATCATTGCAGCACTTTTACTTACAGCTATAAGCAAGTCTTTAAAATTGCCCAAAGCATTGCTGCGAATTATTTGCAATAAATTTTGCTGATGAAAAATATTTTGCTCCCTGCATGCAAAATGTCCATGCCAAAACAAACTCATTTTTTCCCTTAATGAATTGTTGGTTGTTGTCATTTCATCAAGCCATTTAAGGTTAAGTTTTTTTATATCCTCGCGACTTTGTTTTCTTATTTTTTCTTTCTCTTCTTTGCTAAATTTTTCAATTATTTTATCAAGAGAGTTCATTGCATTTGGATCGGTGGCTTCGGCATACATTTTTTTTAATGATTCATCTGCAACATCAATAACAACAGGTGTTTCACTAGTTTTTTCAAAAATAGATTTAACTAATGACTTTGTTTTTACAGATGAAGTTGCATCAATATTATTGAGGGTAATACCAAATGTTGCACGCCATAAAAGGTGCTGATTTTTTTGTTGAAGCGTAACGGACATACAAAAGCTTTTTTACAAGGACAAGGTAAAGCTTTTATAGTTTAAATGTGTTTATGCCGCTAATGTTTTTTAAGATTAATTTATAATTTCAAGCCCTGGCCTTTATAAAACTCAAGTAGTTTCATTTTAAAAACGTAGTCATATTCATCTGCAAGCAATTGTGTTTTAGCTCTCAATAAATTTGCCTGCGAGGTAAGTAAATCAAAGCTTGATAGTAAGCCTATTTCAAATCGTTTGTTGGCAAAGTCATAAGTTTTCTGGTTTAGTTCAACTTGCTTTTTACTAGCATTAAATTTTTGTAAAGCATTAAGGGCATTGCTGTATGAAGTATAAATATCAAGTTTCAGTTTTTGCTCAATCTGTTGTTCGGTAGTTTTTGCATTTTGTAAATTGAGTTTGCTTTGTTCGTAATTAATTCTATTTGTACCATTATTAAAAATAGGAACTGACAAATTTATTCCTAAGTTCTGACCAAAATTGTTACCTAATTGTTTAAAGTAAGTAGTGTTTTTTGTAGTGTATTCTGGCGAATAAATATATACATCATAATTATTACTACCTACACTAGCAAACCCAGCCAACTGATTAGAAATAGTATAACCAGTAACTTCTTGTGCTTTATTAGTGTAGTTGCTGGATAATTGATAACTACCAGTTAAACTTGGATACAGTGCAGCTTTATTAACTAAAATACTTTTTTCTGCACCTTTAATTCTAAATTGATTTGCTTTAATAGAGGGTTGATTATTTATAGCTAATGCATAAACAGATTCTGGCTGCAAATCAGTTAAATTATCCAAAGGAATTTTATTTACATCAGGAATTTCAACATCAAAAGGCAATGCAACATCAATATTTAAAACACCTTGCAATGCAAGTATAGCCTGATTGTAATTGGTTTGTGCTGTTACTAAATTACTACTGTCTGTTGCCAACTGGCTTTCAAATTGCAATGCATTAAGTTCTGGTAAACTACCTGCATTTACTTTTTTTTGTGTAAAATCCAAATTACTTTTTGTTTGATCAATCTGAACTTTTGCAATGTTTACTTGCTGATAGCTTGCAATAACCTGCAAGTAATATGTTGCCACACTTAATGCTACATCATTGGCTGCTTTTTCAACATCGGCAAGTGCAGCTTTTGCATTAAACGTGCTTGCTGCTACATTATTTTTTAATTTACTAAAACTAAAAATTTCAACACTGCCTTGCACAGCATAGTTTTGGCTTAGAATTGCTGTATTGGAAAAGCTATTAGTAGAGCGGTCAATTGTTCTTCCAAATTGTGGGTAAACGCCTGTAGAAAAATTAACATTTGGCAATTGATAAAGCTTAGCCTGCTTTTCTTGTAAAGCTGCAATACGTGCCTGAACATCTGCCTGCTTTACAGATATATTATTTTTTACAGCATAATCAACACATTTCTTTAAAGTCCATTTTTCTGTTGGTTGTGCTGTAAGTATTGTAGTTATTGATATAAGTGCAAATACACAAAATATTTTTTTCATAAAACAAATTTAGGAGGCACAATATTTTTAATGAGGAATTTATTATTAAAGGAAAGATTTGATGTTGAAGGATATAGTTTTATTGATGAATTATGAATTGTATTTACTTTGTTTAAAACATAATGGAGTTTGCTTTATATATATTTCCATCTGTATTGCTAAGTCTCTTTGCTGCTTATTATATTTCTGTTAAACTATATCAATATTTAAAAGGTAAATATAAAACAGCAGCAATAATTTTAAGTGTTGCTTGTTTTTTTATTTGTGCTATAATAGTTTTCAACTTAACTCTTATAGCTATAAGCAAGACAATACCTCTCCATTGTTAGTTTACCTATTTATATTCCTTCATATACTTCCAGTTTCTTGGTTTACCTTCTGCCATCCATTCAATTGCCTGTGCAAGGCGAGAGTCTTTTGTAGTCTGGTTTTTAGCTTCAGTAATCCAGTCAATATATTCCCTTTTATTACTTGGGCTAAATGCCTCAAAAGTTGCAAATGCCTTTTTATTTTTTTTAATTATAGCTAATATTTCATCAGGAATTACCAATTCTTTTTTTGTAATAGGCTTTGCTTTTACCAATTTAATTCCATCGTCATTTAGTTTCATGGCTTCCTTTATATAGCCAATAATTTTTTTATCGTTTGGCAAATCTTTCAAAGAAGTTATCCTGCCCAAATGTCCCATAGCTACTTCACTTTTTGCAGTTTCCATCAGCATTGGGTCTTTCATTAAAGATGCTTTCCAAAAGCCAAATGTGCAGTGGTTTTTAAATGCTGCAAAGCCACACATTAAACCCTTGTATTCAAAGCTTGGCATTCCCCATTTTAAATTCTCCTCAACTGTTGGGCAAGCTTGATGCACCAGTTTTCTTAAATGAATAATAATAGGTTGTGCAAATGGTTGTGCTTTATTTATGTAATTGTCTATAGCTGGGTTAGTTGGCATTTACAAAAATTTTATGCACTAAAAGTAAATAAAAAAGCCATTGCAATGCAATGGCTTTTTGGAAATATTGTTCCTCAATTAATGATGTTGTCCTTCTGTGTTATGCTTTTCTCCACCTTTGTGTTCTTCAGTTGCATTGTGTGTTGCACCAGCTTCATGGTGTTTTTCTTGTACCTTAACTTCTTTTTGGGCTTCATAGTTTTTATCGTAGGTATTTCTTAAATGATTGTACGAATTTCCTTCGTATAAAAATGAAATGATAAACCAGATAAACAGACTTAAAGGCACAACTATGGTCATTACCATGTTTTTAATTTCGTGCTTTAGGTGCATAAAGTAAGCAACAATATAAAATGCTTTTGTAACCATCAAAATCAAGATAGCACCTTTTATTGCCATTATTGTGCTAGCACCCATTGTGTTTTTTGAGTAATACATCCAAAAACCTAAAACCAATTCAACTATTGTCAATACAGTTAATATCCAGGTTATTTTCCAGATTTCTTTTTTTGCTGCCTTATAAGTTTCTGCGTTATATACGTGTGCCATTCTTATTTACGATTTTGAGATTGTTGATTTACGATTTATTTTTTAATTATACCAAGTAGAAAAGTGCAAATACAAATACCCAAACTAAATCTACAAAGTGCCAATAAAGACCTGCTTTTTCTATCATTAAATAATGACCACGTTTTTCAAATGTATTATTCAAAGTCATTATTAACATTACAATATTTATAACAACTCCACTTAATACGTGAAAACCATGAAATCCTGTAATAGTAAAGAAATAATTGGTAAAGTTTGTTGTAGCGTGAGTTCCATCTGCATTAATAAATGGATTTAAACCCCACCATGCACCATGCTCATGCAAGTGAGTCCACTCCCAAGCCTGACAACCCAAGAACATTGCACCACCAATAATGGTTAATACTAAATTTCTTACCACACCTTTTTTATCCTGATGATGACCAGCCTGTACAGC
This sequence comes from uncultured Chitinophagaceae bacterium, assembly GCA_964477265.1. GTDB lineage: Bacteria > Bacteroidota > Bacteroidia > Chitinophagales > Chitinophagaceae > CAIVPM01. The sequence goes on along the minus strand of CAYZDJ010000002.1, from coordinate 248,963 downwards.
CAATACCATTGTAACACTACTTACAATAAGTATAAAAGTCATAATACTTACAAACACAAGAGGTGCTGGAGCAGAACCTGCTGCCTTAAATGGATAGGAACTGAAAACGTGGTTTGGATCGGGCCAGCCATTTGTAGAAAAACGAATTGTGCCATAGCTAATAAGAAATGCTCCAAACGTAAAAGCATCACTCATTAAAAAATACCACATCATTACTTTTCCATACTCTAAATTAAAAGGGCTTTTACCACCACTCCACCATTTTGTATTATGTACTGCAGTTGTTGACATATCTTGGTCTAAAATTTTCAGTCGCAAAAATATTGGCTTAGGTCTAAAGTTTAGCAAATGCTGTAAATTATTTTAAAAAAAATAAAAAATGACGACTATTTTTATTGCATGCCAAAAGAAAAAACAGATAAGCCCACCCAAAAAGAATATACTTTTTTTACAAATGTATATGATGTTGTGAGGCAAATACCCAAAGGCAGGGTTACCAATTATGGTGCAATTGCCAAATATTTGGGTAGTGGTTTAAGTGCAAGAATGGTTGGCTGGGCAATGAATGGTGCACACAATGTAATACCTAAAGTGCCTGCACACAGGGTAGTTAATAGAAATGGAATGCTTACAGGCAAGGTACATTTTGCAACACCAACTCAAATGCAGGAACTTTTAGAGAAAGAAAAAATAAAAATTGAAAAGGACACTGTTGTTGATTTTAAAAATAAATTTTGGGATCCAATGATAGAGTTGGGTTTATAAACACAACACAATACTTTCGCAGTCATTTATTTTATATAGTTACACAGCAAATGAAAATTACAGAACATATAGTACAGGCAAAAGATACATTGCTTAGCTACGAAGTTTTACCTCCATTAAAAGGCAAAACCATTACAAGTTTATACGACCATTTAGACCCATTAATGGAATTTAAACCAAGCTGGATTAATGTTACTTATCACAGAAGTGAAAGTATGTTTAAGAAAAAAGCAGACGGCACTTTTGAAAAGGTTGAAGTGCGTAAACGCCCAGGAACTGTGGGCATTTGTGCTGCTATAATGAATCACTATCAAATTGATGCAGTGCCACATTTTATTTGTGGAGGCTTTACCAAAAGAGAAACAGAAGATGCTTTAATTGATTTGAATTTTTTGGGTATAGATAATGTATTGGCTTTGCGTGGCGATGCTGCTAAAAACGAAGCCAGCTTTGAGCCAGAGCCAGGTGGCAACCATTATGCAATTGATTTGCTACAGCAAATTGGAAAAATGAATGATGGAATTTATGTAGATGAAGATATACGTGATGGAGGTAAAACAAAGTTTTGTGCTGGTGTTGCCGGCTATCCTGAAAAGCATTTTGAGGCACCCAATTTAGAAATAGATTTACAACATTTAAAAAACAAGGTTGATGCTGGTGCTGAGTATATAATGACTCAAATGTTTTTCAACAATGAAAAGTTTTTTGACTTTGTAAAGCAGTGTAAGGAAATGGGTATTAATGTTCCAATTATTCCAGGATTAAAACCTATTACAACAAAAAAGCAACTAACAGTATTGCCTCGTATTTTTCATGTTGATATACCTACTGAACTTTCTAATGCAGTAATGAAATGTAAAACAGATGCTGATGTTGAACTTGTAGGTACAGAATGGTTGATACAACAAAGCAAGGAATTAAAGCAATTTGGTGTGCCTGTATTGCATTATTATACATTGGGCAAACCCAAAGTAATTAAAAACGTGGTTAAAGAAATTTTTTAAGACAAATAGTTATAATAAAAAAGGCGATGAAATATTCATCGCCTTTTTTATTATTAATTAGAATTACTTATTGCCAATAATCCTTTAAACAAAAGATTAGGCTCATAAATAATTTTATTTGTTACATGCTGGCTAAAAAATGCTGCATCGCCACCAGTTAATACCACATTTAGTTTATCGTATTTTTCTTTATACAAATCCACCACGCCATCAATTTCTTTTGCCAAACCATATAAAACACCACTTAATAAATTTGTTTTTGTATCATAACCAATTAAAGGAAACTGATGCTGGGCTTCAATTACAGGTAATAGTGCTGTATAATCATTCATTGCTTTAAATCTCATTTTCATTCCTGGGCTAATACTGCCACCCAAAAATTCTCCAAACTTATTAATGAAATTATAAGTAATGCAGGTACCTAAACCAATTCCCAAATTATGTTGCTGTGGAAACATATTTGCAACAGCACTGCAAATAGCTAATCTATCTGCACCAATAGTTTCTGGCTTGCCAACAGGCGTTGTAATTGGCAATTTACTTTGATAGTTTAATTTATGAAAATGTGTTTTGTTTGAAAGCAAATTTTCAACATCAGGCGAATGGTTGATAACACTTGAAAGTATTGATTTTGATGGCATGTATTGATTAATGATATTTTCAATATCAGCAACATCATTATCATTAAGCACAATAACTTCAACTAAATTATTGTCGTTGAAGATTGCACATTTTTTTCGTGTGTTTCCAAAATCTAAGCACAAAGTAGTCATAAGTCAATAGTCATTAAGTCAGTCATAAATGAAAGATAAATCTTCAAATTACAATTAAAAATCTTCAAATCACTCAAGGCTTTCCAAAATATTATAATAGCTCTGGTATCTGTCAAAACTAATTTCAGTGTTGCCAATAGCTTGCTTTATTGCACAGCCTGGCTCTTCAATATGCAGGCAGTTATTGAATTTGCAGTTTTGTAAATGCTTTTTCATTTCAGGAAAATAACCACTCAATTCTTGCTTTGTAACATCCACCAAACCCAATTCTTTAATGCCAGGCGTATCAATAATCCTTCCTCCAAAAGGTAAATTATACATTTGGGCAAAGGTTGTTGTATGCATTCCTTTACCACTTGAATCACTAACTTCTAAAGTTTTTACATCAAGCGTAGGAAACAAGTGATTGATAAAAGTTGATTTGCCTGTACCACTATGTCCACTTAGCAAAGTTGTTTTATCATGCAATATACTCTTTATAACATCAAGCCCATCTTGGGTTTGCATACTTGCTAAAATAATTTTGTATCCAATTTGCTGATACATTTTTTGCAAATTCAAAAATTTTTCTATTTCCTTTTCTTCGTAAATATCAGCTTTATTAAAAACAACAACAGCAGGTATATGATGCATTTCACAAGCCACTAAAAATCTATCTATAAATCCTTGAGATGTTTTTGGGTTTTTAAGTGTAGCAAATAAAACGCTTTGATCTACGTTGCTTGCAACTATATGATGCTTGTGTTTATTGTGTGGTGATACACGAGCTACATAATTTTTTCTGTCACAAATTTTGGTTATGGTAGCAGTGTTTTCCAATTCATTTTCCAATTCCATTTCAACTTCATCACCAACAGCAATTGGATTGGTACTAGTATGTCCATCAATTTTGAAAATACCTTTGGCACGTGCATTAAACACTTTGCCATCATGCGTTTGAGCAATGTACCAACTTCCAGTAGATTTATAAACAGTAGCTTTCACTATGGCGAAGATAGAGGCAAATTATTGTTATCTTTTCTATTTAATTTTTAATATTTGCGTATGAAAAAACTGTGGCGATTTACAAAGAAATTTTTTTTGTGGGGCTTTATCACTTCGCTGGTTTACATTATTATTTGCAAATGGATGATGCCACCAATTACCATTACCCAAATAAGCAACAGCTTTAGCTATGGTTTAAAAAGAGACTATGTACGCTGGAATGAAATAAGCTACAACGTAAAGCTGGCAGCTATTGCAAGCGAAGACCAGGCTTTTCCTGATCATGGTGGATTTGATTGGGATGCTATTGAAAAAAGTTTAAAGCCAAAAAAGAAAAATAAGAAAACAAAGATTCCTTTGGGTGGTGGTGCAAGCACCATTACACAGCAGGTTGCCAAGAATGTTTTTTTGTGGCAAGGTGGCGGTGTAACACGCTATGTAAGAAAAGTACCTGAAATATATTTTACCAAAATGATTGAATGGACCTGGGGCAAACGAAGAATTTTAGAAGTATATTTAAACACAATAGAAATGGGTAAAGGTGTGTTTGGTATTGAAGCTGCAGCCCAAACTTATTTTCATAAACCTGCAAAAAATTTAACACGAGAAGAAGCTGCAAAAATTATTGCCTGCCTGCCCAATCCAAAAGTGTTTACTGTTGTGCCAATGAGTAATAGAGTAAGTTGGCGATACCCACAGATATTAAGAGAAATGCATAATATTGAAGACGATGAAGATGTTTTAGAAATAATTAAGAACTAAATTATGTGGATTTTTTTTAGCAAAATATCATTACAGTATGAAACATTGCCTTGTTATATTATTTTGTTTGCTTTGTAGCATTACATACTGCCAGCTTAATTGCAAAACCACTATAGACAAACAAGGCTCTAGTGTAATAAATTGCTTTCATAAAAATGGGAAATTATCAACTGTTGAAACCTGGGATAAAGACAAACGAAATGGTAAATTAATTGCATATAACAATCAAGGAAAACAATTGATTGAGTATTGGCTAAGACGATTTGGTGGACATGCAAGCGTGTATTTGCAATATTATAAAAATGGGCAAATAAGCAAAGCAGAATATAGTTCTGCACCTGACGGTGGTATTCAATTTTATCATATTATACACAAGTTTAATGAACAGGGAACGCAAACAGAATATAATGATTACAGCCAGCCAGACGGGCGTCCTGTATTAACGATACCAAAGGAGTATAAAACAATTAACGATAGTACAAAAATTATTAAAGACACAATTGTAAAACCCAATAATACTTGTGCCATAATTCATGTAACTCAAGGAAGAATTACAAATGAAACAAACAAGCCTGTCACGGTTTTAATTAAAGCTTTAAACAATGCTTATGTAATACTGAAAGACAGTACAGCAACTATTATGGCTAAACAAACACTTTATGTTAAAGATGCTATCTTAGCACAAGGTTATTTAGAACTTAAAGAATTTTATGCAGTAGAAATAAAAGGAAATAAAAAACAAAAAAATAAATATAAAATCATTTCAGGCATGACGTTGCATGAAACCCAAAAGAGAATTTATAGCTGGCATATTATAAACAAAAACTAAAAATCAATGTTACAATTAAAAAATACTTTAACATGCAGGAAATAAAATTGAAGAAAAAAGTATGACATTGAGTTTAAACAATACACACTTGAACAACTAAAACTAGAGTTGAAAAAATTAGATTAATTCTTTGTGCCTTTGTGGCAAATAATACTATGCAAATTCAATCAAAACTTCCCAATGTTGACACAACCATTTTTACTGTAATGAGCAGTTTGGCTGTGCAACATAAAGCTATTAACCTTGGTCAGGGCTTTCCAGATTTTAATATGAGCGAAGAGCTTGTAAGCCTTGTAAATGCTGCAATGCAGCAAGGTGTCAATCAGTATGTGCACATGAATGGCTTGCCATTACTTAGAGAAAGACTGGTAGAAAAATGTTTGAATTTGTATAACAATACTATTGATGCAAATGATGAAATTACTATAACACCTGGCGGCACTTATGCCATTTATACAGCACTTACAGCAGTATTAAATAAAGGTGATGAAGTAATTGTTTTTGAACCAGCTTATGATAGTTATATACCAAACATAGAAGTAAATGGTGCTGTGCCTGTTTTAATTTCATTGCAATATCCAAACTACAATATTCCCTGGGATGAAGTAAGAGCAAAGATTACAAGTAAAACAAAAATGATAATGCTTAACAGCCCACACAACCCAACTGGTATGGTGTTAAGCGAAAATGATATTGAACAATTAAAGCAAATTGTGCAGCAACACAACCTTTTTATTTTAAGTGATGAAGTATATGAGCATTTAATTTTTGATGACAAGCAACATTTAAGTATGTTGAAATATCCTGAATTACTTGAAAGAAGTTTTGTGTGTTTTTCGTTTGGTAAAACTTACCACTGCACAGGTTGGAAACTGGGCTATTGCATTGCACCAAAAGCATTGACAAATGAGTTTAGAAAAATACATCAGTTTAATTGCTTTAGCTGCAACAGCCCAATGCAGGCAGGCATTGCAGCTTATTTGCAAAATGAAGATGCATATAAAAACTTAGGAAAAGAAATGCAGGTTAAGAGGGATTATTTCAGAACACAAATGCAGCAAACTCCGTTTAAGCTATTGCCAAGCTTTGGCAGCTATTTTGAATGTTACAGCTACGAGCATTTTAGCAACGAAAGTGATTTTGATTTAGCTGTAAGGCTTACAAAAGATTATGGCATTACTACTATTCCATTATCATCTTTTTACAACAATAAAACTGATAATAAAGTATTGCGTTTTTGCTTTGCTAAAAAACAAGAAACGCTTGATGCTGCTGTAGAAAGATTAGTTAAGTTTAAAGGATAATTTCTCACAGATAACACAGATTTGCACAGATCTTTTTGCAAAATGTTTTATGGAATATTAATATATTTATGCGTTTGCAAGCTTAATTGCCATTGAGGGTTTGCTTTTATGTAATCAATAATCAATGGTGTCATTTCATTGCGTTTGTCCCATTCTGGTTGAAGATATAATCTGCAGTTAGAGTTTACAAGCTTTGTGTGTTTTTCTGCCCAGTCAAAGTCACTTTTATTAAAAACAACAATCTTCAATTCATGTGCAACATTTAAAACCTGTTGTAGCGGTGCTTTAAACTTTTTTGGGGAAAGGCAAATCCAATCCCAACTGCCACTTAAAGATGATGAACCTGATGTTTCAATATTTGTTTGAAAGCCTTGTTGTTTAAGCGTTTCAGTTAATTCGTCTAAATTATGTAATAATGGTTCGCCACCTGTGATGACGATTATAGGTTTATCGTTTTTAACATCGTAAGTAGCAAGTCGTAAGTCATTCGTTAGTTTTTCTACAATTTCTTCAACACTAAATTTTGGGTGAATGTCTGCATTCCAGCTATCCTTAACATCGCACCAAACACAACCAACATCGCAGCCACCAAGCCTTATAAAATATGCAGCTTTGCCACTAAAAAATCCTTCACCTTGTAAGGTGTAAAAGGATTCCATTACTGGAAGTTGAATTGTATGTTTTGTTTGAATCATTTAATGTTTTGCTAAATAGAATTACAAATTTTGAATGGTGCCAACGCTACTAAAGTTAAATAGAATTATTGCAGCCTGGACAATATAAAAAATATTTCACCACAGAGGCACAGAGTTAAAAGAGTATTTATTTATTCAAATATGCCTGCATAGTATTTTTAAGCAAACCTGCAATAGTCATCAATCCTACACCACCTGGCACAGGTGTTAAGGCACTTGCTTTTGTGGCTACACTATCAAAATCCACGTCACCTTTTATTCTAAATCCTCTTGGTGCAGTTGCATCTTCAACACGTGTAATGCCTACATCAATTACAACAGCACCTTGCTTTATCATATTGGCTTTTATCATTCCAGGATTGCCAATTGCTGTTACTAAAATATCGGCCTGGCTACAAATTTCTTCAAGGTTTTTTGTGTGGCTATGGCAAATGGTAACAGTACAGTTTCCATATTTATGATTGTTGCTAAGTAACACACTCATGGGGCGACCAACAATATTACTACGTCCAATAACAACGGCATTTTTGCCTTTTGTTTCAATATTAAAATATTCAAACATCAACATCATTCCATAAGGCGTAGCAGGTATAAAACTTGGAAAACCCTGTACTAACTTTCCTGCATTTATTGGATGAAATCCATCAACATCTTTTGTTGGAGAAATAGCCTCTATTACTTTTTGTTCACTGATATGTTTTGGTAAAGGCAACTGAACAAGGATGCCATCAATAGCATCGTCGCTGTTTAATTTATTGATAGATTCCAGCAACTCCTCTTCACTTATTTCAACATTATATCTTATTAAGCTTGATTGAAAGCCAATCTCCGCACAGTTTTTAACTTTGCTGGCAACATACGTTTCGCTTGCACCATTATTGCCTACAAGTATACAAGCCAGATGTGGTGGGCGTTTGCCGCTTTGTTTTAAATTTTTCACCTGTGTTGTCAAGTCATCTTTTACTGCCTGTGAGGAAAGCTTTCCATCTAATAATTTCATTGTATTCGTAAGTTAATCGTGAGTTAATTGGAAGTTAATCGCAAGTTTTTAAAGACTATACAACACCAGTAAATTGCTTTAAAAACCTTAGATCATTTTGGCTGTATAAACGTAAATCGTTAACACGATATTTAAGCTGTGTAATACGCTCCACGCCCATGCCAAAAGCAAAGCCAGTATATTTATTGCTATCGATACCAAAGTTTTCAAGCACTTTAGGGTGCACCATTCCACTACCTAAAATTTCTACCCAACCTGTGTGTTTACATACATTGCAGCCATTGCCTTCACATATTAAACAACTAATATCCATTTCTGCACTAGGTTCAGTAAAAGGAAAATAGCTTGGGCGAAACCTTACTTTAACATCTGCACCAAACATTTCTTTTACAAAAAAGTAAAGCGTTTGCTTAAGGTCGGCAAAGCTTACATTTTCATCAATATACAATCCTTCTACCTGATGAAAAAAGCAATGAGCCCTTGCACTGATGGTTTCATTTCTATATACACGCCCTGGGCAAATGCAACGAATTGGTGGCTTTTGATGCTGCATTACACGAGCTTGTACGCTACTTGTGTGTGTACGCAACAACCACTTCCCATTATCGTCATTATTTACATAAAAAGTATCCTGCATATCTCGTGCAGGATGATCTTCAGGCAAATTCATTGCACCGAAATTGTGCCAGTCATCTTCAATTTCAGGACCTTCCTCTACAGCAAAACCAAGCTTTTGAAATATAGAAACAATTTGATTGCGTACCAAGCTTAAAGGATGGCGTGTACCAACAACAGCAGGGTTTCCAGGCAAACTCCAATCATAATTTATAGTTGATGAATTGTCGCTTTGTTCAGTATTTTCCTTTGCAGCATTATATTTTTCTTCAACAAAAATTTTAAACTCATTAAGTATAAGTCCAGCTTCTTTTTTTTGTTCAACAGGCACATCCTTCATTAAGCTCATTATATTTTTTACCAATCCTTTTGTGCCAAGGTATTTTATCCTAAATTCTTCGGCAAGTGCTGGTGTGCTGGTGTCAAAGGCGTTTATTTCTGCTTTATAATTTTCTATTTGCTGTATCAAGTCTTGCATTTGGCGAAGATAGGGTTATGGGTAATTAGGAATTAGGAATTAGGATGCATTATTACTCGTAAAACACAATTCAAAAATATTTATGGGGCATAATTGGCTTCATTAAAAATTGTCATCAGCGGGGTTGTCATTAATTGTTGCAAAGTTGCCTTACTGTTTTTGCTCATCCATTTTTTTACAATTTGCCAGCCTGTAAACTGACCAATATTGCCTGGTGCCACTTCGCTTATTTCTTGTGTTTTGGGACCATCAGTTACAAAAGGAGAAACTAAACTTGGCTCCCTTTCAAAAAGCAAATTTTTTTGCACAAAATAACTCCAGATTACATCCTCGTTTTTATAGCAACTTTTCAATTGCTCTGCTGTATAGCCTGTCTTTACTGAGTCTTCAGTATTTGGCAACAAGGCGTCAAGCACATACAGTCTTCTGCCAGTCTCAATCATTCGTTCAATAAGTGGGCGTCCTTTGCTTTCATCAATATACATTTCATCAATAATACTTTTAATACAATTTGCAGCAATATATTCTGGTTCAAATCGCCTTGTTTTATAGGCAGGATAAGTTTGTGCTATATATCCATTTTGATAGGCAAAATAATCTTTACCCATGAAACCCTGCAAGCCAATTGCCAAGCCATTGTTGCTTGTGAGTGCCACGCCAACACCATCAACTGGACCTATAAAAGTTATAATTTTATTGGGCAATTGATACTTGGGGAAATAATATTTGGTAAGCTTTAACCCAAATGTTATTTCATCTTTTGCCTTATCAAGTGAAGTAAATTTTGCAGCAGCATCTATATAAATCTGGTGGTAAATGCTATCGCCTAAAAACAATTTTGCTTCCTGAATAGTGTTTGCAGGATTTTTATCGAGCCTTAAAACCTGAAAAATATAATCAATAAAAAAGCTTTCATATTTAGTGTGTAAATCATCAAATGCCTTTGAAAGGTTATTGGTATCGGCAGTAAAAAAATCTTTATCAAAACGTTGTAGTTGCAAGTCAATTTTAATGTTACTTACATCGGGTATGTTTTTTTTGTTTTTGCAGGATGCTATACAAATGATAAAAGCCAATGACAGTATATATTTCGTGAATTTCATTAATCTGTTTATAAAATTTGTGCAAATCAAATATTTTTTTGTTAGAGTTGAAAGTTAAAAATATTTTAAAACACTGCAACTACCTTAATTTTTAAAAAGCATTGGCTTATAACTAACAGGTTTTAATTTTTGTAAATTTCTGTTTATAAAAATTCTATTTACTTTACAAGGCAAATCTTAAAGCATAATGAAAACAACGACCTTTTATTTTCTTGCATTTACTATTTTATTATCAGCCTGCAATATTTATGATAAAGGACGCAGAAAAGGCTTGCCAGCAACCATATTTAAAATAGAAAAAGATATTAATACATCAGATTCTAGTGGCAATGAAAGCCTGGTAATAAGGTTTTATGAAAATGGAACTTACAGCCATTTTGGATATAATTTTTTTGCTTATGGAAAATGGGACTGGAATGAAAATAAAAAACTAGTTACACTAAATCCCACTACTTCTAAAGACAGTAACTATGCCCAGCAATTTAAAATAGAGAAAAAGTATGATGGCAGCTACGCAATAAAAAAAATGATTAATCAGAATGGCAAAACTATGATGCAGCGTTACGAAAGTGCAGCTATTGGCACAGATTTATCGATGGATAAAGACCCTTTTTGTAAAGAGATGAATACCTGGAGGATTAAACCAATTAAACCAGAATCGAAACAGGAAATAAAATTGAGAACATTAAATTACCTGCAATTTTTATTGGCTTATTATGAGTTTTTAGAAGAAAGCCATGTTAATGTTTATACTTATAGCTGGTATGCTACGCCAATTCAAATGCATTATGGCAATGGTGCAAGAATGGCCTATAATAATGAGTTGGCAGACTGGTATTCTTGCTTTTATAATGTTGACGAAGCAAATGAAGCTTATAAGTTAATAGCAACAGCAGTGCGTAAATCCAAGATTGAGGATATGCCTTCTATAGTTGAAAGGAATAAAGTATATATTAAGGGATTGATAGATGCTTTGAAGTAGGTGAGTGTTTAATTCTTTATCACTCCCTTCACCATTCCATCTAAAAACCTCAGCATTTCTTCCATTCCTTTAATATCATTTACTACCAATAAAAAGTTTTTAGCTACTTGTTTCAGGTGTGCTTTGTTGGTGCCTGTTTGCAGATAATCTAAAATAGATTTGAATAAATTACTTTCAAAATAGGGGCTGTCGTTTTTGTTGATGAAGTAGCAACGCATTGTGTTTTCTTTCAGGCTCATTTTTTCAAAACCTAATTTAACAGCCTGCCAACGACAACGAACTGTTGTAAATAAATCTTCCACTTCGCTTGGAATTGGTCCAAATCTGTCAACCATTTCAGTATGAAAAGCTTGCAACTCTTCTTCTTTTTCACAATTATCCAAGCGTGTATATAAACTCAATCTTTCTGTAATGCTTTCTACATAACTATCAGGAATGAGTATCTCCAAATCTGTATCAATAGTGCAGTCTGTAACATAATCGTCTTGTTCACTTATCTCATCTTTAAACAGTTCTTTAAAGTTTTTACGTTTCAATTCTCTTATGGCTTCATTCAAAATTTTCTGGTAGGTTTCAAAACCAATATCAGCCATAAAACCACTTTGCTCTCCACCTAACATATTGCCTGCACCACGAATGTCCAAATCACGCATTGCAATCTGGAAGCCACTTCCAAGGTCGCTAAACTGTTCTAATGTTTGTAATCTTTTTCTACTATCAACAGGCAAAGTTCCCATTGGTGGTGCAAGCAAATAACAAAATGCTTTCTTATTGCTTCGTCCCACACGACCACGCAATTGATGCAAATCACTCAATCCAAAATGATGTGCATTATTGACAATGATGGTATTTACGTTAGGAATATCAACGCCACTTTCTACAATGTTTGTACAAATCAATACATCGTATTTCTTATCCATAAAATCCAAAATACGTTCTTCTAATTGGTCACCTTCCATTTGCCCATGTGCATAAGAAATAGAAAGGTCAGGACACTGTGACTGAATGATACCAGCCATTTCAGCTAATCCTTGCACTCTGTTATGAATAAAGAAAACCTGCCCACCACGATTGGTTTCATAGTAAATAGCATCACGAATAAAATCAGTATTAAACACTGCAACTTCAGTTTGTATAGGCTGACGATTTGGTGGTGGTGTATTAATAATACTCAAATCTCTTGCACCCATTAAACTAAACTGCAATGTTCTTGGAATAGGCGTTGCAGTAAGCGTTAAGCTATCAACGTTTGTTCGTAATAGCTTCAATTTTTCTTTATGACCAACACCAAATTTTTGCTCTTCATCAATAATCATCAAACCCAAATTTTTAAACTTGGTGTCTTTGCCCAGCAAGGCGTGTGTGCCCACAATAATATCAATCTTGCCTTGTGCTAATTTTTCTAATGTTTCCTTTTTTTCTTTTGATGATTTAAAGCGATTAACATAATCAACAGTTACAGGAAAATCCTTCAAACGCTTTTTAAAAGTTTGATAATGCTGATAAGCCAGAATTGTAGTAGGCACAAGGATTGCAGCCTGTTTGCCATCAACACAAGTTTTAAATGCAGCACGTATAGCTACTTCTGTTTTACCAAAACCAACATCGCCACAAACCAATCTATCCATAGGGCTTTCACTCTCCATATCCTTCTTCACATCTGCAACAGCTTTAGCTTGATCTGGCGTGTCTTCATACATAAAACTGGCTTCCAGTTCTATTTGCATATAATTATCTGCACTATGCTGAAAACCTTGCTGTGCCTTACGTTGAGCGTATAGCTTAATTAAATCAAATGCAACTTCTTTAACCTTAGCTTTTGTTTTTTCTTTTAGTTTATTCCATACATCACTACCCAATTTATTTATCTTGGGTTGTGTGCCATCTTTACCTGTAAACTTTGATATTTTATGCAGTGAATTGATGTTTACATACAACACATCACTATCCTTATAAATAATCCTTACAGCTTCTTGCAACTTGCCATTTACTTCCAATTTTTGCAAACCAGAATAACGACCAACACCGTGGTCAATATGTGTTACAAAATCGCCAGGTTGTAAGTCCTGCAAGGTTTTTAGCGTAAGAGCTTTGTTTTTACTGAACGCTTGTTTAACACGATATTTATGGTAACGTTGAAAGATTTGATGGTCAGTGTAACAAACTACTTTTAATGCTTCATCAATAAATCCTTCGTGAATAGAAGTTGGAACTGGTGTAAAATTTATCTCTGCTTTTAAGTCTTGAAAAATGGTATAAAGCCTTTCTAATTGTTTGGCTTGATCGGCAAACAAATAAATGCTGTAACCATTTTCTTCGTGTGTTTTCAAGTCCTTAATCAACATTTCAAAGTTTCTGTTGAATGAAGGTTGACTTTTAGTTGAAAATTGAAAATTGAAAATTGAAAATTCTTTTTCATCCGTTGTCAATTTTACATTATCAATTGTAAATTGTTTTTTGCTTCCAAACTCAACAATAGTGCGACTTCCAATTTGTCTTTCAATTGTATTGGCAGGAACAAAATCTTCAACCTTTACTTCTTTTAAAATTTTTGTGTTGTCGAAATCATCTTCGGTTTCTTCAACTATTAACTTTTCACTATTAACTTTTAACTGCGTTGTAAACAACGCCAACGCATCCTCTTGAAGTTCAATTTTTTCTTTTATAATTTCCCAATCTTTCAACCAAACAATTGTATTCTCTGGTAAAAATTCCAGTAATGAAATTTTATCCCCACTGTCAAATTGTGTTTCAACATTTGGAATGATAGACACCTGCAAAATCTTTCTTTCACTCAACTGTGTTTCTGGATCAAATATTCTTATGCTGTCCACTTCATTGCCAAACAACTCAACACGATAAGGCTTTTCATTACCGAAACTATAGATATCCAAAATGCCGCCACGCAAGGCAAACTGACCAGGTTCATAAACAAAATCTGTTCTTACAAAACCATACATCACAAATAATTCCATTATGCCATCAAGATTAATTGTATCGTTGGTTTTAATACTAATGATATTGCCACTTAAAGTCTTTGGCAGCACTACTTTTTCAAACAATGCTTCAGGATAAGTAACAATCATTTTCTTATTGCCACCCTGCGAAAGTTTTGTTAGCATTTCTGTTCTCAACATCACATTGCTGCTATTAAGCAACTTAAAGTTCCTGATATTTTTAAATGATGATGGAAAGTAGAAAAGGTCTAGTGCTTGTGTAAGATTCTCTAAAGAGTTATGAAAATATGCAGCTTCTTCGGCATCGTTTAAAACAATTAAATGATTTAAACCTTCAGCGTTTTGGTTTTGAAAAACAGCAGTAATAATAAATTCTACACTACTACCACTAAGGTTTTTTAAATGTGTGTGAGACTGGGCAATATGAATCTGCTCCACCAAATTTTTCAGGTGGGGGGATGAAGAAAATTTTCCCTGCAATTCACTCAAATTCATAACAAGGGTGCAAATATAGTTTTGAATATTGTTTGCAAAAAAATAAGGCTGCATTAAATGCAGCCTTATTATATTTTAGTCAACTAAATAAAACTATTTTTCTTCTTCGTTAGCATCAAGTTTAGCTTTCAATTCAGCCAATCCGCTTAACTCACCCATTGTAGTTTTTTCTACTTTAGACTGAAGGTTTTTTACAGCTTTTGAAGTTTGCTCTTTTTCAGCAATTGCTTCTTTTTTAGCTACTTCTTTTTCTTCAGCTTGTACTTGTTCCCAGATTCTTGTATGACTTAATAAAATACGTTTTTCGTTTCTATCAAATTCAATCACAACAAATTCTGCTGTTTCTTCAGCGGTAACTTGTTTGCCATCTTCTTTAAACAAATGACGTGCTGGAGCATATCCTTCTAAGCCATAAGCTAATTGTACCAAAGCACCTCTATCATCTTTTTTAACAACTGTACCTTCGTGCCTAGAACCTATGCCAAATGTATCTTCAAGGCTATTCCAAGGATCTTCTTCAAGTTGTTTGTGACCTAATTGTAATTTTCTATTGTCTTTATCGATAGATAAAATAATAGTTTCAATTTCTTGTCCAACTTTAGTAAACTCTCCTGGGTGATTTAACCTCTTCATCCAGCTTAAATCGCTGATATGAATCATACCACCAATTCCTGTTTCCAATTCAACAAACACACCATAAGGAGTAATGTTTTTAACAACACCTGTATGTTTTGTTCCTTCTGCATATTTATCTTCAATTGTAGTCCATGGGTCATTAGTCATTTGCTTAATAGATAAGCTCATTTTACGAGCATCTTTATCTAAAGTAACAATTTTAGCCTCGTGCTCTGCACCCATTTTAAAGAACTCTTTCGCATTGATTGGTGTGTTAGCCCATGTAATTTCACTTACGTGTACCAAACCTTCAACACCTGGATAAATTTCTAAGAAACTACCGTAATCTTCAATGTTTACAACTTTACCTTTTACAGTATTTCCTTCAACAAGGTTTTCTGGTAATACATCCCAAGGATGTGGAGTTAATTGTTTTAAACCAAGGCTGATACGTTTTTTATCGTCATCAAAATCTAATACAACAACTTGTAATTTCTGATCCATTTTCAATACTTCGCTTGGATGAGAAATTCTACCCCATGAAATATCTGTTATGTATAATAAGCCATCTAAACCACCTAAATCCATAAAGGCACCAAAGTCAGTTATGTTTTTAACAACACCTTCTAAAATTTGTCCTTTTTCTAATTTGCCCATAATCTCTGCACGTTGTGCTTCAATATCACTTTCAATTAAAGCTTTGTGAGAAACTACTGCATTTTTAATTTGTTCGTTTATTTTAACAACTTTAAAGTCCATTGTTTTACCAACAAATTGGTCATAGTCGCTAACTGGTTTAACATCAATTTGAGAACCTGGTAAGAAAGTTTCCATACCAAATACATCTACAATTAAACCACCTTTTGTTTTGCTTGTAACATAACCAGTAACTACTTCGCCAGTTTTGTTAACTTCTAAAATACGCTCCCAAGCACGTTGTAATCTTGCTTGTCTTCTGCTTAAATGAAGATGACCGTTTTTGTCTTCTTTTTCAATAACCAAAACTTCAACACTGTCGCCAATAGCAACGTTTGGCATATCTCTAAACTCATTTAAAGAAACCAATCCATCACTTTTAAACCCAATGTTAATTACGGCATCGGTTTTTGTTAAACCTACCACATCTCCTTTAAGGATTTCTCCATCGTTGATGTTTACAAAAGTTGCTTCATATACTTTTTCGTATTTAGCTTTTTCATCCTGGCTGTAAACGCCCATATTGCGTTTATCAACTGACCAGTCAAAATCGTCGTGAGCAGTTTGAACTGGCTCTACATAAGCTGGTTTTGCTGGTGCTTCAACTGTCTCAGGTGTGTTTGTTGTTGCAGTAGTTTCTGTTGCTTCAACTGAATCGTTGGCACCAGTATTCTCCTGAGCATCTGCATTTAATTGTTTAAAAAAATTGTTCATAAAAAATCCCATTGTTTTTATTTGGGGCTGCAAAAGTAGGGGAAATAGCTGTAAAATGTGTGTAAATATTGAACTTGTGGTAGCCTACAGCTATTAAATATTTTGCTGATTTTTTGACTTTCATGGCAAATTCTTATGATTTAATATAGAAAAAATTTAGCCGAGTTACTTGTTTTTAAACGGTTTAATTAAACCCCTTTACAGATTTTTTTAGTGGGTTTTATACAATCTCTTACTTTTGAAATATGGTTACTCAAACACTAAGTATATCTACGCATCAAGGCCAAACTGCTGCTACCAATACATTAATTGCTGAAATTGGCAACTATCATATTGCATTGCTTACAAAAACCCCTCAAGCCATTGAAGCGTTTGAACTATATGATATTGATGCAACAAAAACAAATTGGCAAAGCATTTTTGCAGCTATAAAAAATTACAGTAAAATACTTACCCAAAACTATAGCCAAACCACTTTTTACATAAACATTGCCGATGCCTTAATTGTGCCACAAGCCAAGTTTAGCAAAGAAAGCATTGAACCTTATTTAACAGCGGTTTTTGGCAATAGCAATAATTTTAAATGCGAGGCAGAAGTGGTACAAATGCCAACTACGCCTGCTACAATTTACAGAGTGCCTTTAACATTGAACGATGCTGTAACAAACAACTTTATGCTATTTGGTTATAAACATATTTACACCAAAATACTTGAAAATTTATTAGGCAGCGACAGCATGATAATGGAAATAATTAAGGTGCAGTTTTATGCCAAATTTATGGTTGTGGTTGTGGTAAGCAATAATAAGCTACTGCTTGTTCAAAGCTATAATTACACTAGTGCCGAAGATGTGATTTATTATTTGCTAAATATTGTGCAAGAGTTTGGACTGAACGTAAAAAGCACACCTGTTGAGGTAAGTGGAATGATTGATATACAAGGCAAACATTTTGAATTGCTGGAAAATGTTTTTGGCAGGTTATCTCTTGAAACCCTCAATGCACAAAGCATTTTTAAAGAACATCTTAATGTTGCCAACGCACATTACTACACACCATTCTATAATTTGTCTTTATGAGAATTATCTCTGGAAGCTTAGGAGGCAGAAGGATTAATCCCCCTAAAAATATGCCTTACACAAGACCAACTACAGATATTGCAAAAGAAGGCTTGTTTAATATTTTGCAAAACAGGATGAGTTTTGATGACATTAAAACACTTGATTTATTTGGTGGCACAGGCTGTATTAGTTATGAACTAGCATCTCGTGGTGCAAGCGATTTAACTATTATTGAGAAGGACAATGCCATGTTTGCATTTATAAAAAATAATATTGAGAGCTTAAAGATAGAAAATACAAAGCTGTTGAAAATGGATGTATTTAGTTACCTCAATACCTGCAACGAACAGTTTGATTTTATTTTTGCTGGTCCTCCTTATGCACTTGGAACAATAGATGAATTGCCAAAAATAATTGTAGAAAAAAAGTTAATTGCACAAGGCGGTTTTTTTGTGCTGGAACATACACCACGCAATGGTTACGAAAAATTTGCTGGTTTTAGTTTTGTGAGAAATTATGGCACAACATTGTTTAGTTTTTTTGTGTGCCAGTAAGTTTTCATAAAAAGAAGTTGTTTAAAATTTATAGTATTTAAAATGGGCGAATTAGAGATTTTACGACAGCGGTCACTGGGTTAAAGAAACACAGAGATAACTGTGCATTTATTATATATTTCTGTTTTACCTGTGAAATACTTTGTTTCCTTTGGGGTTAAAATAATTTTAAACAACTTCAAAGATATACTAACGAATAAATGCATCGCATTTTGTAATAAAATTTTGAAGATATTTTTATGATAGAGTTTTTAAGGAAAATAAAATTTACATATGCTTTGTATAATTTTTTTCATAAAAAGCAATTGATGCATAATATACCTATCTATAAAAAATTAGGTATAAACAAAAAATACTTTTCGCCTGTAAGCAGTAAAGATTTTAAACACTTTGGCAATAACATATCTGAGGAAGTTGATAACAATAAAATTATTAATAGCAGCATATTTAAAACACTTAACCAACAATCGCAACAAAGTTTGTTAAATTATAATGCAAATGGTTTTGCTGTATTAAGCAGCTATTTTTCTGCTCAAGAGGTTGATGTAATAAATACTGAAATTGATACATTATTACAAAATAAAAAAGTAGGTTTTAGCTATGTAAATAAAATAATGTTTGCCATTCATAAATCGGCATTATTAAAAAATATTGGTGAGGATAAACAACTTACAGAACTGCTTGATGTATTAATAAATGGCAAAGCCAAATTATTTCAAAGCATAAATTTTTTAATGGGCAGCGAACAAGATACTCACAGCGATAGCATACACATGACTACTCATCCATTAGGTGGATTGCTGGGTGTATGGATTGCATTGGATGATATAACAACTGATAATGGTCCATTGCATTATTATGTTGGTAGCCATAAATTGCCCTATTACCTTAATGCAGATTACGATAATGAAGGAAGCTACTTCATGCTTGGCAAAAATAATTATGATGCTTACGAAAAAATGATTGCCAATAAAATTGTAGAGCACAAAATTGAAAAAACAAATTTTATTGCTAAAAAAGGCGACTTGCTTATCTGGCATGCTAATCTTTTTCATGGAGGTAATAAGCATATAGATAAAACCAAAAGCCGAAAAAGCATGGTGTTGCACTACTTTAACGAAGAAGCCATTTGTTATCATGAGGTAACACAAAGGCCAGCATTAATGAAATAAAAAGTTAACCAATATTTTTCGGTAACACATTTGAAATAAAAATCCCTTATATTGCAGTTTCAAAAAAATTACAACACGCTTTATTCTAAAATTCTACACTAAACTTAGTTACTTTTTTTAAGTGAGAATAAAGTATTTTACATTGTAATTTTACAACCTCACAAACGTTTATAGCTAAGTGATTTATTACTTAAAAACAATTAGATGAAAAAAGTTATTGCATTCGTTGCTTTTATGGTAAGTAGCGTAGTTGCTATGTCGCAGCCTTTAAACAACGAATGGATTGATTACAGCAAAACCTACTATAAATTTAAGGTTGGTGCAACAGGCTTGTATCGTATTAACCAAAGTGTTTTGGCAGCAAGTGGCATGGGCAGTACACAGGCAGAACATTTTCAATTATGGAGAAATGGCGTGCAAGTGCCCATATACACAAGTATTGCAACTGGTGTGTTTGGTGCAAATGATTTTATAGAGTTTTATGGGCAAATGAATGATGGCAAAATGGATAAATACTTGTATAAAAATACTGCAAGCCAGTTGTCAGATAAACTAAGCCTGCTTACAGATACTGCTACTTATTTTTTAACTTTAAATACCAGCACTGCAAATAATTTACGATACAGGTTTGCAGCCAACAATGTTGCAACCAATACCTTACCAATAGAACCTTATTTTATGCATAACCTAAGGTTTAACTTTAAAGACAGGGCCAACAGAGGCTATGCAGTTAATGTTGGCGAAGACATTTATTCATCAAGCTATGACAATGGAGAGTTTTTAAGCACAAGAGATATTGGTATAAATACTCCCTATAATATTTCATTAGGCAACTTATACGTTGCTACTGCAAGTGTTGCTGCTACTGCCATTGCAGGTTTATCAGGCAATGGTGGCAGCTTTTCTCGCAACATAAAATTAAATATTAACAGCACCAATATTTTAGACAAAACTTTTGGTGGTTTTGCTACAAGCATTAATACTG
Organism: uncultured Chitinophagaceae bacterium; assembly: GCA_964477265.1. GTDB lineage: Bacteria > Bacteroidota > Bacteroidia > Chitinophagales > Chitinophagaceae > CAIVPM01. Next base: position 228,420 of record CAYZDJ010000002.1, on the reverse strand, counting down.
TTAACAATATAGCTCTGTCCAGTTTTAATGGTGTTAATGATAATCTGTCTATCCAAATATATAAGGTAAATTCAGGGACAGTGGACAGTTCGTTTGACAGAGCAATTGCCAGTTTTTTTGAATTACAATATCCACGACAATTTAATTTTGACAATAAAACCAATTTTGAATTTAGTTTACCTGCATCAAGTATTGGTAATTATTTGCAAATAACCAACTTTAACAAAGGGTTGCTTTTACCAGTTTTATACGATGCTACCAATTTAAGGTATTATGTTGCAGATACTGCTATTACTGGTGTTTTACAATTTGCCATACCAGCAACTGCATCTGCTACAAACTATGTTTTGGTAAGTAAAGCCAATGCAAATATTACCAGCATCAATACACTTGAAACAAAGAGTTTTATTGATTTTTCTGTGGCAGGCAACCAGGCAGATTATATTATTGTTTCAAACAAAATGTTAATGAATGGTGCCAATGCTGTTGAGCAATACAGGCAATATAGAAACAGTGCAAATGGTGGTAGCTTTAATGCCAAAATATATGATATAGACGAGCTAACTGACCAGTTTGCCTATGGTGTAAAAAAACATCCATTAAGTATCAGGAATTTTTTACGTTATGCAAAAGCCAACTTTACAATAACCCCACAATATGTATTTTTTATAGGCAAAGCTGTTACTTATGATGAGTTTAGATTTAATGAAAGCACCGCTGATATTTACAAGCAAGATTTAGTTCCAACATTTGGCTGGCCTGCAAGCGATGCCTTGCTGGTTTCGCCAGACAACACACAACCTGCACCAATATTGCCTTTTGGCAGGCTAAGTGCCATTACACAACAAGAAATTTTAGATTATTTAGATAAAATAAAACAGTATGAGACACAGGGTACAAGCACTACACAAACCATTGCCAATAAACTTTGGATGAAACAATTGGTACATGTTGCTGGTGCAGATGATCCTGGTTTAAGCCAGTTGTTAACTTATTATTTAAGTAATTATGAAAACATTGCAAAAGACACTAACTATTGTGCAACTGCTGTTACATTAAGCAAAACAAGTAGTAGCTCGGTAAATTTAACACAAAATGATATTGCCAAATTATTTGAAAATGGCATTGGATTGCTTACCTATTTTGGGCATAGTGCAGCAAGTGGATTGGCATATAATTTAAATAATCCTGATGATTATAATAATGCAGGCAAGTATCCTGTGTTTTTAGTTAATGGTTGTAGTGCCGGTAATTTTTATGATTATGACGTGCTAAGGTTTACAAAGCCAACCTGCCTTGCCGAAAGATTTGTATTTGCAAAAAACAAAGGCAGCATAGCTTTTATTGCCACATCACATTTTGGCATTACCAGTTATCTTGATTATTATTCCACAGGTTTCTACAAGTCTGTTTCTAAAATTGATTATGGTAAAAGCATTGGTCAGAATATGATAGGAGGTCTTAACAATTTAAGAACGCAAACCAACAACTTTAATGATTATTTTGGAAGAACACATGGCGAGCAATTTTTATTGCATGGCGATCCTGCTATAAGAATTTATGTAAGTGATAAGCCAGATTTTGTAGTAGAAGATGCACAAGTAAAAATTAGTCCAACATTTGTTTCAATACTTGATAATTCGTTTAATCTTAAAGCCAATATTTATAACCTTGGTAAAGGCACAGGCGATAGTGTGAAGCTTACTGTAACACGTACTTACCCAAATAACAGCATTGTTACAATTATTGATAAAAATATTGCATCAATACGCTATATTGATACATCTGTCAATATTAATATTCCTATTAATCCCTTAACAGATAAAGGAAATAACAGCATTACCATTACCATTGATGCCAATAACAAGTATGATGAATTGAGTGAAACCAATAACACTGTTACAAAGCAATTTGTAATTTTTGAAGATGAAATAAAACCAATTTATCCTTACAATTATTCTATCATAAATAAAGCACAAAGCAAGCTTAGTGCTTCAACTGCCAACGTTTTTGCACCATTAAGCCAATATGTGATGGAGTTAGATACAACCACTTTATTTAATTCTTCATTTAAAGTAACTAAAACCATTTCATCGGTTGGTGGTTTAATTGAATTTGATCCTGCAATAAATTTTAAAGACAGCACAGTATATTACTGGCGTGTTGCTACTGTACCTGCTACTGGCAGCAGTTATCGTTGGGCAAACAGCAGTTTTGTTTATTTGCAAAATGCAACAACAGCTGGTTTTAACCAGTCTCATTTCTATCAGCATTGCGAAAGCAACTTAAGTAATCTTGTTGCCGATACAAATTCTCGAAAATTTAATTTCCCTACTATAAATAATTTTTTAACTATTTATAATTCCGTGTGGCCATATAACGAAAGAACTAGTATCGCTATTAACGATGAGGCAAATCCGGTAACGTATGGCTCTTGCTGGAGAGATCAAAATATTATTTTTACAGTTTATAACAATAGCACTTTGGCACCATTGTTTAATTGCAATACTGGACAGCAAGGGCAATATGGAAGCCAGTTTTATACAACAGGTTGCACACTTGGCAAAGAATATGATTTTTGTTTTGAAACCATAACTTCCACAGGACGCAAGGCTGCTATGGATTTTATGGACAATATCATTAAAAATGGAAGCTATGTTGTAGTTCGTTCAACCATTCTTGATAAAGTATGGAGCAATCCAACATTTGCCAATGATTGGAAGCAGGACGAGACTTTATTTGGTGCTGGCAATAGTTTATATCATCGTTTAAAAAATGTTGGTTTTGCTGATATTGATTCATTTAATAAAGTGCGTGCATTTGCATTTGTGTATCAAAAAAATAACAGTGCATTTACGCCTGTTTCTAAATTTACAGTTGATAGCAGTGATGTATTGATGCTTAACGCAAATGTGCCAACCAGGCCAACCAATGGCATAATAGTCTCTCCAAAATTTGGTCCTGCAACAAAATGGTATAATATGTTGTGGGCAGGCAATAGAAACGAATTGGAAGATATAGTTGCATTAAAATTATTGGGAGTAAAAGCTAATGGAAGTGTTGATACTTTATATGATTATACAGAAACACAAATTAATAATGACATATCAACTGTTAATGCTTCAACATATCCTTATTTAAAAATTTATATGCAGGTAAAAGACACAGTAAACCTTACTGCATATCAGTTAAAGTATTGGAGATTGTTGGCAGATGTTTTACCTGAAGGAGCTTTAATGCCAATTAATTTTGTGTTTAAAGATACCTTGCAAAAAGGAGAGTTGCAGAATGTTTCAATGGTGTTTAAAAATGTAAGCAATACAGACTATAGCGATAGTTTGCTAGTTAAATTAAGCGTTACAGATAATGCCAATGTTACCAATACAATTGTTGTTCCTAAGCTTAAAAAATTATTGCCAGGAGATGTAGATACTATTAAAACAACTATCAATTCAGCAAATTTTGTTGGCAACAATAATTTTTACGTAAGCATTAATCCAAATGATTCACCAAAAGAACAAACCCTTACAAACAATTTTGCTTTTAAGAAATTCTTTGTAAATGGAGATAATATTAACCCAGTTTTAGACGTAACTTTTGATGGTGTACATATTTTGAATAATGATATTGTAAGCAGCAAACCATATATAAGATTGTCGTTGAAAGACGAATCAAAATATTTATTACTTAATGATACAGCCACAATTAATGTGCAGCTTAGGTTTCCTGATGGTACAGTAAGAAAGTATAAATATGATAACGATACACTAAGATTTATACCTGCCATTAATGATGGAAAAAATACTGCATCTGCCGAATTTAATCCATTACTTTTAGAAGATGGAACCTATGAATTATTTGTGCAGGCAAAGGACAAAAGTGAAAATGCAGCAGGACCACAACAATACAGAGTTCAATTTGTAGTAAATAACAAGCCAATGATTAGTAATGTTTTTAATTATCCAAATCCATTTACTACATCAACAGCATTTGTGTTTACACTTACTGGTACAAAAGTACCTGATAACATACGCATACAAATACTTACAGTTACAGGTAAAATTGTAAAGGAAATTACAAAAGCCGAATTAGGCAATTTACATATTGGACGAAATATTACAGACTACAAATGGGATGGAACTGATATGTATGGCTCTGCTTTAGGCAATGGTGTTTACTTGTACAGGGTTATTACAAGCCTTGATGGCAAAGCACTTGACAAGTTTACGCCAACCGATAATTATGGAACAGAAATAAGTACTGACCAGTATTTTAAAGCAGGCTATGGTAAAATGTATTTAATGAGGTAATTTTAATAGAACGCAGATTTTAATGATTATCAAAATTAACACAGGTAATCATAGTAAATCGTGATAATCTGTGTCATCTGCGTTCTATCTTTTGCTTTTATAAAACATTACAGGTTTTTCATCTAACATTTTTCTTTGCTATGTTTGCACCCTATGAACAAAGTTGGTATTGGTACACGAGTATTAAATTTTTTAGTTGATACATTGGTTATTTTTTTAATCAGCTATATCATTTCTAAAATAAACGAATACTATGCAGAACAGTTTAAGTTACGTAATGCTCATTTTAAATACTACTTCAATTTTGGCTATTTGTTTTTTGTAGTATTATTTTTTTATTACTTTTTAGCTGAACTTTTTTTTAAAAGAACCATTGGCAAGTTAATAAGTTTTACAAAGGTTGTAAGCCATAGTAACACAAAACCCAATGTATTGCAAATACTCATTCGTAGCTTAGTAAGGCTTATTATTATTGATATGTTTTTTATTCCATTTTTAGACAAAACCCTGCACGATTATTTAAGCAAAACAGAAGTTGTGGAAATATAGAACTTCAACTGCACAAACTATTTCCTTTACTTTTGACTCGTAAATAAATTCTCATTTAAAATTGTTTTCTTCATTATTTCCTACATCTAAAAAAAATCTAAAAAAAGAGATAGAAAATACTTTGTCTCTTAAGGTTAGCAATTTAAAATTGTATGAAATTGCTTTAAGCCATCGTAGCATTAAAGAAGGTTTGGTTGATAATAATGAAAGGTTGGAATATCTTGGAGATGCAGTATTGAGCAGTATTGTAGCAGATTATTTATTTAAAAGATATGCTACAAAAGGCGAAGGTTTTTTAACTGAAATGAGAAGCAAAATGGTTAACCGCCAGCAGCTAAATGATATAGCTATTAAAATGGGTTTTAAGCAATTGATGATTTACAATAAATCAGATTCTTTGCTACGCAACAGTCAAATTTTTGGCAATACCTTAGAAGCTGTAATAGGTGCAATATACTTAGACAAAGGCTATATTAAAACGCAAAAATGGGTTTTAAAACAAATTGTTATTCCACACATGTTTGTTGAATCGCTTGAAGCTATTGACATTAACCTGAAAAATAAATTGATTGGCTGGGCAACAAAAAATGGCAAAAATTTATTGTACGATGTTGTTGAAGATAAACGTGAAGGAACGAGAAGAGTATTTACAATAAATGTTGTGGTGGATGGAGAAATAATATCAGCGGGCAAAGCATTAAACAAAAAGGATGCAAGTCTTATTGCCACACAACTTGCAATAGATAAGTTAGGTTTGTAATTTTTTTTGACCACATAGAAACATAGGCACATAGTTTTGAATAATTTTTTATCATTGCATAATCTCAAACCATAAACAACAAACGATAAACCATTAACGCTTTCTTATACATTTGCAAAAATTTTTAATTATGAGTTTTATATTAGACGTTCATGCAAGACAAATTTTAGATAGCCGTGGCAACCCAACTGTTGAGGTTGATGTAATAACAGAAAGTGGTGCAATGGGCAGAGCTGCTGTGCCAAGTGGTGCTAGCACTGGCATTCACGAAGCTGTTGAATTACGTGATGGCAATGCAAAACAATATGCTGGTAAAGGCGTGTTAAAAGCAGTAAAAAATGTAAACGAAAAAATTGCAACCGAGTTAATGGGCTTTGATGCAAGTGAACAAGCTGCAATTGACCAAGCGATGATTGAACTTGATGGAACTGAAAATAAAAGTAAACTTGGTGCAAATGCAATTCTTGCTGTAAGCATGGCTGTTGCTAAAGCTGCTGCTGAAGAAGCTGGCTTGCCTTTGTACAGATATGTTGGAGGTACAAATGCAAAAACATTGCCTGTACCAATGATGAACATTGTAAATGGTGGTGCACATGCCGACAATAAAATAGACTTTCAGGAGTTTATGATTATGCCAGTTGGTGCATCAAGCTTTAGTGAAGGTTTGCGTTGGGGAACAGAAATTTTTCATGTATTAAAAAGTGTATTAAAGAAAAAAGGATATAGCACAAATGTTGGAGATGAAGGTGGCTTTGCTCCAAACATTCAAAGCAATGAAGAAGCTATTGAAACTGTGTTGGAAGCTATAACACAAGCTGGTTACAAAGCTGGTTCACAAATTGTAATTGCTATGGATGCTGCGAACAGTGAGTTGTGGGATGCTAAGAAAAAGAAATATGTTTTTCATAAAAGCAGTGGCAAGGTAATGAGCAGCGATGAGCTGGTAAAATACTGGGAAACCTGGGTTAAAAAATATCCAATTGTAAGTATTGAAGATGGAATGGCAGAGGATGATTGGAATGGCTGGAAAAATTTAACTGATGCTATAGGAAAAAAATGTCAGTTGGTTGGAGATGATTTATTTGTAACCAATGTAACCCGTTTGCAGCAAGGCATTGACAAAAAAATAGGAAATGGATTGCTTGTAAAGGTAAATCAGATTGGTACTGTTACTGAAACTATAAATGCTGTAACGTTGGCTCAACATAATAGCTACAATACTATTATGAGCCATAGAAGTGGAGAAACTGAAGATGTAACAATTGCAGACCTTGCAGTAGCTTTAAATTGTGGTCAAATAAAAACTGGTAGTGCTAGTAGAACAGATAGAATTGCTAAATACAACCAGCTTTTGCGTATTGAAGAAGAGTTGGGAAGTAATGCAATTTACTTAGGCAAAAAATTGAAATTTACAAGATAGTTTGGGTTTACTATATTGCATTATTAAATAAAAGTGGATATTATTATCCACTTTTATTTTTTATAAATCATTGCTGGTAAAAGGAATACCACTATTTTACGTGCAATTCCCCTATCGGTTGGTGTCCTCACCAACCGAAATAAAACAAACCCTATCTTTAGGCTATGAATATATTTCATAAAAGGCAAGGGCAAATGAGCTGTCAAATAACTTATTTCTATACCGATACAATTCATAACTTTTATCCCTTACTTGCAGATGATAATGTTAAACAAATCATCATCAACTCATGGCAATATTTGGTTCAAAAAAAGTTAGTTGAAATTTATGGTTTTGTAATTATGCCCAATCATATTCATCTTATTTGGAACATTCTTCAACCCAATGGAAAAGAAAGTGCTGCTGGTAGTTTTGCTAAGTTTACAGCACATCAGTTTAAAAAATATCTTGCTGCTAATAATCCAAGTTTATTAACTAAATTTTTTTCGGATAAAGAAGACAGAAAATTTCAGTTTTGGAAAAGAGACCCATTGGCTATTCCATTAAGCACCGATGAAATTTTTATTCAAAAATTAGAGTATATACATAATAATCCTGTTAAAGAAAAATGGGTGTTGTGCAAGTATCCAGAAGAATATAAATGGAGCAGTGCTAAGTTTTATTTAGATGGTGTAGATGAATTTGGAATACTAAAACATTTTAGGGATTAATATTTGTTTCGGTTGGTGAGGACACCAACCGATAGATGTGAATTTACTTAGGCAAAAAATTGAAATTTACAAGATAGTTTGGGTTTACTATATTGCATTATTAAATAAAAGTGGATATTATTATCCACTTTTATTTTTTATAAATCATTGCTGGTAAAAGGAATACCACTATTTTACGTGCAATTATTTAAACACCAAAACAACTTTTATGAAAAAAATTACAGCCACACTGCTGCTATGCTTCACTTGTTTTATTGTATTTTCTCAAAAAACAAAACACGATAAGGAAACCAAAGAAACTAAAGAGCCACCAACAGTAGAAGACGCAAAGTTTAATGAAGATCTGAAAAAGTTATTTGCGATGGACTCTATTGCAAAAACGTTTAAATACGAATATGGTGCAGTGCAACTTAAAAATGGCATAGCGTCTATCCAGGTGCCACAAGGCTTTAAATATCTTAACGAGAAGGATGCAGAAAAAGTGCTGGTAGATTTTTGGGGCAATCCAAGGCATGCAGATATGACTTTGGGTTTGTTGTTGCCCGATAGTCAAAGTATCATTACAAATGATGGTTATGTTTTTAATATTCAATATGAAGATATAGGTTATGTAAAAGATGAAGATGCTGCTGATAACGATTATGACAAGATACTGAAAGATATGCAGGAAGAAATTGTTGAGGCAAGTAAAGAACGTGTTAAGCAAGGTTATGAACCAATTCAATTAATTGGCTGGGCAAGCAAACCTTTTTATGATAAGGATAGAAAAATTTTGCACTGGGCAAAAGAAATAAAATTTGGAACAGAAGGTGGTTCTAATACTTTAAATTACAATGTAAGGATTCTTGGACGCAAGGGACTTATAAATTTAAATGCTATTGCAACAATGGAAAACCTGCCATTGGTAAAGCAAAATATTGATAAGGTACTTGGAGTTGTTCAGTTTACAGCAGGTAATCAATACAAAGATTTTGACTCTAAAGTTGATAATGTAGCAGCTTGGACCATTGGAGGTTTGGTTGCAGGAAAAGTATTGGCTAAGGTTGGCTTTTTTGCTGTTATTCTTAAGTTCTGGAAAATTGCTGCAATAGCTATTGTTGCTTTCTTTGGTGGTATTTGGAAAAAAATTAAAGGAAGAAAAAATGAAGATGCAACTGTATAATTACAATAAATAAATTATAAAAAGCCTCTAAAGAATTAAAAAAATTAGAGGCTTTTTTGTTTCTAATTTCTTTACACATTTTCTTCAATAAAAAAAATTATTTCTTTAGCACTTGTGTTGTTCTTTTGTAACAACAAATCGTAAATCTAAAATCGTTCAATCGTAAATAGAATGTCTTTAAGCCAGGGATTACATCAAAAGCAATTATTAAAATTATCGCCACAGCAAATTCAGTTAATGAAATTGCTGCAGGTGCCTACTGCTAATTTAGAAGAAAGAATTAAAGAAGAGCTTGAGGAAAACCCAGCATTGGAGCTTGATGATGAAGATAAAGTTGATGATTTAACTACAGATATTAAGGACGAATTTGAAACACCTGAAGATGAATATGAAGAACTTGATGGCAGCGAGGATGAGTATGAAAATCTTGATTTAAGTGAATACGTAAATGAAACTGATGACGAAATACCAGACTACAAAACACGTGATGATGCCTATGAAATTGACGAAGACAAAAAAGTAATTCCAATAAAAAACGAAACAAGTTTTTACGATTTATTGGCTACACAACTTAACGAATTAGATGTTGATGAACACCAGTTTAAAATAGCAGAGCAAATTGTTGGCAGCCTTGATGATGATGGTTATTTAAGACGTGAAACCAGCAGTATTGTTGATGATTTGGCATTCAGGCAAAATATAATGACTGATGATAAAGAAGTAGAACACATTATACACCTTATTCAACAATTTGAGCCAACAGGAGTTGCTGCACGAGATTTGAAAGAATGTTTGTTGCTACAATTAAAAAAGAAAAAAGAAGATGGCGATGATGTGCAATTGGCTATAACTATTGTTACAAAATATTTTGATGACTTTATAAAGAAACATTACACCAAGTTGCAGCAAGCACTTAATTTAACTGATGAGCAACTTAAAGAAGTTAATCAAACCATTATTAAACTAAATCCAAAACCAGGTGGCGATGCTGGAGAAAGCAATGCCAAGGAAGCTTATGTAATTCCTGATTTTTTTATCATCAATAATTTAGGCAAATTAGAACTGACTTTAAATTCTCGTAATGCCCCAGACCTTAGAGTAAGTGATGGTTACAAGGATATGATGAAAGAGTATGAACGTGGCAGCAAAACTGATAAACGCCAAAAAGAAGCTGTAATGTTTATTAAGCAAAAGTTGGATAGTGCCAAGTGGTTTATTGATATGATTAAGCAAAGGCAGGAAACACTTACCAATACAATGGGTGCTATAATGCAACATCAATATGACTTTTTTATTACTGGCGATGAAACAGAATTAAAGCCAATGATTTTGAAAGATATTGCTGAAAAAACTAGCTTAGATATTAGCACAGTTAGTCGTGTTGCCAATAGCAAATTTGTGCAAACAGAATTTGGAACTTTCAGGTTAAAATTCTTTTTTAGTGAAAGTCTTAGCACAGATAGTGGTGAAGAAGTAAGTACACGTGAAGTAAAGAAAATATTAAGTAATTTAATTGAAGCAGAAGATAAACGAAAACCTTTGGCAGATGAGGTTTTAACAGATTTACTTAATGAAAAAGGCTACAATATTGCACGCAGAACTGTAGCAAAATATAGAGAACAGTTGAACTTGCCTGTAGCAAGATTGAGGAAAGAATTATAATTATTTACGAATTATGATTTTAGATTTACAAAATAAAACACTGTACTTCTCTGCGTCCCTATAGGTGAAAATTTTTTTCATCTATATTGTGTTTTCTTTTCCAATAAAAAAAATTTACACTCCAAGTATTCTTTGAAACCTAAAAAAACCAAAGATTTTGCACTTATTATTATGCAAATAAATTACCTTGCTATCGGCATCTTCAATTTTTCATAAATAAAAACTAACTGATGAAAAAAACAATAGTGTTGATTGTAGCCAACCTTTTGCTGCTACAACTAAATTTTACTTTCGCTCAAACTGTTGAAACAATTGTAGGCACTACTGTTGCAGCTTCTTATCCTGCATTAGGTGCAGCTCCAAATGGTGATGGGGCGGGCACTTCAATAAACATTTATCCTGGCTCTGGTGCAATTTGCAGTGATGCATCTAACAATATTTATTTTATAGACAGGCACGGAAAATATATAAGAAAATGGAATGCAGCTACACACCAAGTAACAACTATCGCTGGTACTGGTGCAGCTTTACCACCAAGTGGTTCTTATGCTTTAATAAATACAGGCACATTGCCTGGCGATGGTGATGTAGCAACTAATTTAAATATAGCAGCATCAACTATTTGCGTAACAGCAGATGGCAACTATTTATATTTTGCCGAAGGTGCTTATGAAACATTACGAGTAATAAATTTGACTACTGGAATTGTGAGTACAGTGTGTGGCTATAATAGTGGACCTGCTGGTGGTGCTCCATATTGCAGTGTGGATGTGGTAAACGATAATTTAGCAGCACGATTTGCTCGTGTTGCAACTACATCTGAGCATAGTCTTACATTGGATGAAAATAACAATTTATATATTGCCGATAGAATATCATCGCGAAGGATAAGAAAAATATTTCGTAACCCTGTTACTGGTATTGCAGATGGTAATTCTGCCATTACAACTTTGGCTTATGGTGCAGGAGGTGTTGAATCTGCAACTGATGGTGTAAGTGGTTATGCATCTATATCAACATCTGGTGCAAGTGCTTGCGTGCAACCTCCTGGTTTTGGTTATTTAGGTAGTAATAGTGGTGGTGTAGATTTAATGTATAGAAACAATCATTTGTATTTTACCGAATATGGTAACACCACAATTGGTGGTGTATCATATTATGTATTACGATTTAGAAAAATGAATTTATCTACTTTACGTATTACAACTATACACAATGAAATTTCTTCATCCTATGCAAGTATTCCATCTATAAACACTACTAGTTTAGCTATGGATAACTTAGACAATATGTATGTAACCGATGCCCACAATAGTGCGATATTTAAAGTTACACAAGCTGGTGTATCAAGCGTTTTTCTTACTCCAAATTATATTGTAATGGGTTCGGCTGGTCCATATTCTGCTGGTACAAATTTAAGTAATGTTGGTCCACATTTTTCAAGTGGTTGTGGTATTACAAATGACGATAATGGTAATTTAATTTACGTTGATGCTGGTAATTATACAATAAATAAAATTACTTTATGTGCAAACCCTATAGAGCCTATAACAGGTCCGTCAAGTATTTGCATTGGTCAAACTATTTCTTTAGCCAATGCTACTGCTGGTGGCATTTGGAGTAGCATAGCAGGAAGAGCAACTATTGATGCCGTTGGAAATGTAACTGGCATAAGTGAAGGTGCTGCACAAATAAGATATACTGTAGCAGCAATGCCAATAGGATGCAGAAATTATGTAACACGTATTGTGCAAGTAAGTTCTTTACCAAATATACCAACAATTCGTTATGCACCAGGTGCGTTAAATCCTCAGTGTGTGGGACTAGCATTAAGAGTGAACAGAACTTTTGATATTGATGGCAACCCAAGCCCTGGAACCTGGACAAGTACTGGTGTTGTAACGCTTACACAAATTTCTCCAAATAGAGCAAGAGTAAGTACAGGTGCTGTAGCTGGTGCATTTTCTGTAACATATAGATATACCAATGCAAGTGGTTGTAGCAATAGCCGAACAATTGGAGGTACTGTAATAAATTGCCCTTTTAAAGGAATAAATACTAATCAAGTAGCAAGTAGCAACGAACAATTAGTAATTTATCCAAATCCTGCAAAAACAACTATTAATATAAATATTGCAACATTAATAGGTAATGGAAGTATTGTGCTTACTGATTTATATGGTAAACAAATAAAGCAACAAGTATTGAGTATTGGCATCAACTCAATTGATGTATCGAGTTTTGCAAAAGGAATGTATTTGGTGAGTGTTATTACAAACGACCAAAAGAGCACACAAAAAATAATTGTAGAATAAACAATAAATAATACCCCGCAAAAAACCCTTTAACCCAAATGGTTAAAGGGTTTTTTATTAATGCTATAAAAAAATTTGTTATTTCAAAAAACTCTCTCATCTTTGAATAGTTGCATAAACAACTATTATGGTAAAAAATCAATTCAGGCGTGGTGAGCTTTATAGTGTTATAAATGCTATGGCGGTTAATGCCATTAATCGTCGTTTGCAAAAAAATTTCAGGAATGCTGGCATTGAAATAACCATAGAGCAATGGAGTGTTTTATACCACTTATGGAAAGAAGATGCACTTACACAGCAACAGCTTTGCGATAAAACTTATAGAGATAAACCAAGCATTACAAGGCTTATACATAATCTTGAAAAAATGGGTTTGGTAGAAAGAAATAATAGCACAACAGACAAAAGAAAAAATCATATTCATCTTACAGCAAAAGCAAAAAAACTACAGGAAATTTCAATTGACATAGCTAACGAAACAATGGATGAAGCATTGGTTGATATTAATAAAAATGAAATTGAAACTGTAAAAAATGTATTGCAAAAAGTGTATGATAATTTAACAAGTTAACTCAGAATTTAAAAGTCAAAACCTAAAACTTCTGCATTAATAATCAATAATAAATAATCAAAATATGAACAACTCAATAAAAGGCGGTGAATGGTTAATCAAAGAAAGCAATGCTTTAGAAACCTTTACACCAGAGGATTTCAACGAAGAACAAAAAATGGTGATGGATATGTGCCATCAGTTTTTAGAGAGTGAAGTGTATCCTGTAATGGATGATATTGACAAGCAAAAAGAGGGCTTGATGCAAAGCCTTATGGATAAAGCTGGCGAGCAAGGTTTGCTTTCAACAGCATTGCCTGAAGCTTATGGTGGGCTTGGAAAAGATTTTATTACTGCAACAATTGTTAATGAAGGTTTGGGTGCTGGTCATAGTTTTAGTGTTGCCATTGCAGCACACACAGGCATTGGTACTTTGCCTATTTTATATTTTGGAACAGAAGAACAGAAACAAAAATATATTCCAAAGCTTGCTACTGGCGAGTTTAAGGGTTCTTATGGTTTAACAGAACCCAACAGTGGCAGTGATGCTTTAAGTGCAAAAACCACAGCAACTTTAAGTGCAGATGGAAAACATTATTTGTTGAATGGACAAAAGTGTTGGATTACCAATGGTGGTTTTGCAGATGTATATACTGTATTTGCAAAAATTGATGGAACACAATTTACTGGATTTATTGTAGAGCGTGGCTTTGAAGGCTTTACTCAAGGACCAGAAGAACATAAAATGGGCATCAAAGGTTCATCAACAGTACAACTATATTTTCAGGATTGCAAAGTACCAGTAGAAAATGTTTTAGGCGAAATTGGCAAAGGACACGTCATTGCTTTTAATATATTAAATATTGGTCGTTTAAAATTGTGTGCTGCGGTTATTGGTGGTGCAAAAAAAGCTACAACTATTACAACGCAGTATGCAAACAACAGAGAGCAGTTTAAAATGCCTATTGCAAAATTTGGTGCTATTAAACACAAACTTGCCGAAATGGCAATTAAGCTTTGGGTTGCCGAAAGTGCTTTATACAGAACAAGCAATTGGATAGATATTAAAGAAAAAGAATTACTACAAAGTGGCGAAACCTTTGCCCATGCTTTACTTGGTGCTGCCGAAGAATATGCCATTGAATGTGCTATTCTAAAAGTTTTTGGTAGCGAAGCATTGGATTATGTTGTTGATGAGGGTGTGCAAATACACGGAGGCAATGGTTTTAGCGATGAGTACCTTATCAGTAAAGCATATAGAGATAGTCGTATTAATAGGATTTTTGAAGGCACCAATGAAATTAATAGGTTGCTTGCGGTTGATATGGTTTTGAAACGTGCTATGAAAGGAAAACTTGATTTAATGACGCCTGCAATGAATGTACAGAAAGAGTTAATGAGTATTCCTGATTTTGGTAATGCTGATGATGAAACCCTTTACAGCAAGGAGTTTAAATATATCAGCAACTTTAAAAAAGCAATTTTAATGGTAGCTGGAGCTGCTGTTCAAAAACTAATGATGCAATTGGAAAAAGAACAAGAAGTCTTAATGAATATTGCAGATATGGCAATAGAAGTTTTTCATTGCGAAAGTGCTTTGTTGCGTGTAATAAAAATGAATAATAACAAAGCCGAGCAAACTGCTATTTGTGAAGACATAATGAAAACCTTTATTTATGATGCTGCAGATAGAATTAATAAAGCAGGTAAAGATGCCTTAAACAGTTTTGCAGAAGGAGATGAATTAAGAATGATGCATATTGGCTTAAAAAGATTTACCAAAGTTGAGCCATATAATACCAAAGAAAGCAGAAGAAGAATTGCTGCAAAAATGATTGAAGCAAATAGTTATTGTTTTTAGTTTAATATAAAGATGTTAAAGCTGCAAAGGCACAAAGAAATCTTTGTGCCTTTGTTTTCTTTGTTGCTTTGTGTGAAACAAAACAATTATTTTGCAACGCAAATGCAACATAATAAAATCATCATTATAACAGCACCATCTGGTGCAGGCAAAACCTCTATTACACATTATTTATTAAATAAATATTCAAATCTAGAGTTTTCAATTTCTGCTGCAACACGCCAGCCACGTGGCTTAGAAAAAAATGGTATTGATTATTATTTTATCAGTGCCAAAGATTTTCAACAAAAAATTGAGGATAATGAATTTGTTGAATGGGAAATGGTTTATGAAGGAAAATATTATGGCACACTGAAAAGTGAATTAGAAAGAATATGGAATGAAGGCAAAACTCCTATTTTAGATATTGATGTAAAAGGTGCTATTCACGTTCAGCAACAATATTTAAAATGCACACTTTCTATTTTTATAGAACCACCAAGTATTAATACTTTAAAAGAAAGATTACAAAGTAGGGGAACAGAAACTGATGAAAGTATTGCTGCACGTGTAAATAAAGCTGCTTACGAAATTTCTTTCAAACATCATTTTAACGTTGAAATTATTAACGACAATTTGGAACAAGCTTGTAAAGAAGCAGAAAATGCTGTAATAAGTTTTTTAAAAAGTTAGCCACAAAGAAAAAACTGTATGAAAAAAATTGCAATGATTCCTGCACGCTATGCTGCTACTCGATTTCCTGCAAAGTTGATGCAAATGCTGGGCACTAAAACTGTAATAAGACACACTTATGATAACACAGTTGCAACCAATTTATTTAATGATGTTTTTGTAGTAACTGATAGTGAAATTATTTTTAATGAAATTGCAAATAATGGTGGCAAAGCTATTATGAGCAAGCGTTCTCACGAAAGTGGAAGTGATAGAATTGCTGAAGCTGTTGCAGATTTAGATATTGACATTGTTGTAAACGTGCAAGGTGATGAGCCATTTGTTAAACGTGAACCACTTGAAAAACTGTTACAGGTTTTTGAAGACGAAACTGTACAAGTTGCTAGCTTAATGCAGGTTTTAACAGATGAAAAATCTATTGCAGACCCAAACTATGTAAAGGTTGCAGTAGATAAAAATATGAATTCGTTGATGTTTAGTCGCAGCCCAATTCCTTATCACAGAGATAAAAATATTGCACCAACTTATTATGAGCATATTGGTGTGTATGCTTTTAAAAAGCAAGCCTTAGTTAATTTTACAAATTGGCAAATGACACCACTTGAAGCTGCTGAAAAAGTTGAGTGTTTAAGATATTTAGAAAATGGAATTCAATTAAAAATGGTTGTTACAAATTATATGGGCGTTGAGATTGATACACCAGAAGATTTAGTGAAAGCTGCGTCATTGTTATAAATTTAAAATATTTGTTATGAATGTTTCAATTGGATTAATAGCAATTTTTATTTCGCTTTATTTATTCTATGCTTACAATAAAAGCAGAAAAGAATTTAAGGAATATAAAAGGAATAAACTGAAAGAAGCAAGAGACAATTTTTTGAAAAGCACGTTGGATAACTCATCAAATGAATAGAATTTATTTTTATTTTATATGTAAACAATAATATATGAAAAAAAGATTTTTGGCATTTGCTTTTTTGCTATCTGTAGTTATAGGTTACAGTCAAAAATGGAGGCCAGGAGGTAAGAATTTCTCACCTGTTAATACAAGCATAGAAGGCTTGTCAAATAAAACCACGATAAATATTTCTGGTGATGCAAGCAAAATGTATTTGCCAGATATTATGGTTGTTGATTTTACAATAGCTGCTCAAAACATGGATCATAAACAAGCCATTGTTGTAATGCAACAAACAAGTGCTGACTTAATTAAAAGACTTACTAATCTGGGATTTACAAAAGAAGAGATTAAATATACTTCTTACAACGTTACTGAAGACATGAAATATTGTGATAATGTATATAGCAAAAATGGATTTGTTGCAACACAAGGAATAAAACTTGAGTTTAATGTAAACATTGACAAGTTGAGCACTTTGTTTACAAGCTTTGCAGATGAACCTGATAGCAAAATAACATTTAACTACGGCACTCAGTTTTCAGATAAATTAGTTGAGAAAATAAGGGAAGAACTTATTGATGCTGCAATAAAAGATGCTAAGAAAAAAGCACAAGTTATTAGTCAGTCTGCCAACTTAAAAATAGAAGGAATTAAAAATATTACCTACAATAATATTTATCAAAATTATTCAAGTTCTCTTAACAGGGCAGACATGATGGCTGTAAAATCTTCTGAAACAGCAAAGCCAACTTTGCCTGATATTAGTATGAATGAAACTCAGTTTACTCAAACAATTGAGATAATGTTTACAGCATCACCCCAAAAATAATTTTTGAAGATTTAATGCTTCCTTACTTCTACCATAAAGAACTTGATATAACACAACAGCAGTTTGTTTTAAACGAAGAAACAAGCAAGCATTGTGTGCAGGTATTGCGTATGCAAAATGGTGAAAAACTGCAATTGACAAATGGTTTAGGCAATTTAGTTGTTGCTGAAATTATTGAAGCTAATAAGCGAAATACTATTGTAAAAAAACTTGAAGGCGGGAACGAAAAACGAAAAACGAGAGACGTGAGTATCGCTATTTCTCTTTTAAAAAACACAAGCAGGTTTGAATGGTTTTTAGAAAAGGCTACAGAGATTGGCGTTACACAAATTATTCCTCTTATTAGTAAAAGAACAGAAAGGCAAAACTTTAAGTTTGACAGATTAAATGGCATTATTATTTCTGCGATGCTGCAAAGCCAGCAAACATTTTTACCAATTCTTCATCAACCTACAAACTATACAGAAATATTTAAACTTTTAGATTTAAAAACCAAACTTATTGCACATTGCCTGAAAGAAAGCAAGACATCAATAACTGAAATTGCTACAACTGATAACACTGTAATTCTTATTGGACCAGAAGGTGATTTTACACAAGATGAAATTGAGTTGGCTTTGAAAAATAATTTTAAGCCTGTAACACTTGGCAATACAAGATTAAGAACAGAAACTGCAGGAATTGTAGCAGCTACACTATTGGTTAATTAATTTCACAAGAAAATTTTTTCTCTCACAGAAATCGCAGAAAGTTCCGTGTATTCTGTGTTTTCTGCGAGCCAATTTTTTGTTATCATTGAAAGAAAGAAAAGTTTTTTGGAAATTACATGTACATACATATATATTTGCATTGTGAAATTAGAAGACGCTATAAAAAGTAATAAATTTAAAAACGAAACACAGAAAGCAGGTTTAAATGTTTTGTACACAGCTTGGTGGTTAAAAACACTTAGCACCAAAGAAATGAAAACATTTGACTTGACACATGAGCAATACAACGTGTTGAGAATTTTGAAAGGTAAGCATCCTGTAAAAATGTGTGTTAAAGATATTGCAAGCAGGATGATTGAAAAAAGTAGCAATGTGCCCAGAATTGTTGACAGGCTTGAGCTTAAACGATTAATTGAAAGAACGCAAGGCGAAATTGATGGCAGGCAAACCGTGATTACTTTAACACAAAAAGGAATTGATGTGCTTGTTGAAGCTACAGAAAAGTTGAATAAAACCTGGGAAGATGCTGTAAGTATGAGTGATGAAGATGCTTCTACATTGAGCTCATTGCTTGAAAAAATGAGGACAAAGGAATAAAAATTTTTTAAACAAATAGATGTATGTACATTTAATTTAAAATAAATAAAAATGAAAACTATAATACACAAATCAGAAACAAGAGGCAATGTAAATCACGGATGGTTAAACGCCAAACACAGTTTTAGTTTTGGACAATGGTACAATCCTGAAAGAGTTCACTTTGGATTATTAAGAGTGTTGAATGATGATATTGTAAAAGCTGGTTTTGGCTTTGGCAAGCATCCACACGACAATATGGAAATCATAACCATTCCTTTAAGTGGTGCATTGGAACATAAAGACAGTACAGGCGGGCACGGTGTTATAAAAAAATATGATGTGCAAGTAATGAGTGCAGGAAGTGGTATTGAACACAGCGAGTTTAACCACAGTAAAACTGAAGATGTAAATCTTTTTCAGCTTTGGATTTTTACAAATAATAAAAATGTAGCACCACGCTACGACCAAAAAACTTTTTTACCAGAAGAAAGGCAAAATCAATTTCAAACTGTTGTAAAACCTTATGGCAATGATGGATTATGGATTTATCAAAATGCGTGGATTAACTTAGGAAGTTTTGATGCTGATACAACTACAACTTACAACATCAATTCAAAAGGAAATGGTGTGTATATAATGGTTGTGGAAGGTGAAATTGAAATTGATGGTAACACTTTAGGTAAAAGAGATGCTATAGGTATTTGGGATACAGATGCTATAAATATTTCAGCAAAAGAAAAAACTGAATTACTGGTAATAGAAGTACCAATGAATTAAACCCCTAACCCCTAAAGGGGAATATGAAAAATTAAATAAATTTTATAACAATTAAACTAAAACAAAATGGCAACTTACAAAATTGACGCAGCACACAGTGAAATTACTTTTAAAGTAAAGCACTTAATGATTACAAATGTTACTGGTAGCTTCACAAAATTTGATGCTACATTAGAAACTGCAACAGATGATTTTAATAATGCTTCAATTTCATTTGAAGCAGATGTGGACAGTATTTCAACAAACAATGAACAAAGAGACGGCCACTTAAAAAGTGATGATTTTTTTGGTGCAGAAGCTCATCCTAAATTAACTTTTACTTCAACATCTTTTACTAAAAAAAGTGATGATGAATATGCTTTGAATGGCAACTTAACTATTAAAGGAACAACTAAACCAGTTGAATTAAATGTTGAATATGGTGGCACTGCAACTGATGGTTGGGGACAAACAAAAGCTGGCTTTGAAATTACAGGAAAGATTAACCGTAAAGATTTTGGTTTAACCTGGGGTGCTGTAACTGAAGCTGGTGGCGTGGTTGTGAGTGATGAAGTGAAATTACATTTAGCAGTACAAATGATTAAGCAAGCATAATTAAAAAAATATTTCACGCAAAGTACACAACGAATGCAAAGCTCACAAAGACTTTGTTGCTTGGTAATCTTTGTTGCTTTGTGTGAAACAAAAAAATAATAAAATGAAAATTGTAAAACAAATTCCAGCAGTTCTTTTAGGTTTAGTATTCTTTGTATTTGGCTTAGAGTTTTTCTTGCATTTTATGCCAAAGCAACCAATGCCCACAGGTGATGCAGGCACTTTTGCAGGCTTACTTTTTACAACTGGTTATTTAAAGGTTATAAAAGTATTTGAAGTAACCTTTGGTTTATTATTACTTATTCCAAAAACACGAGCATTGGGTTTAATTTTAATTGCACCAATAAGTGTTGGTATTTTAATGTTCGAGATTTTTATTGCAAAAGCACCAGGTATTGGTGTTGCTTTAGTCATCTTAAATGCCATTGGCATTATCATTAACAGAGAAAAATATTTACCAATAGTTAAATAGTTAATTAACATCGCTTAGCGAAAGCATAAAACTTTCGCTAAGTATATTTTCGCAGAATGAACATAGAAATAATAAGTAGCAGCCCAAGACAGGCAAGTGTTACAAACAGAGTGGCTTTATTCCTTAAAAAACATTTTACAGAAAAAACAAATCATAATATTGGGTTGATTGATGTGAGAGACTGGAATTTGGGAATGTTGCAAAATGTGTTTTCTAATATTGATATAACACCAGAAAAATACAAGCCTTTAGCTGAAAGGATTTTTGCAGCAGATGCTTTTATTTTGGTTACACCAGAATACAATGGAAGCTACTCACCAGCACTAAACAATTTATTAGATCATTTTCCTAAGCAGGCACGCAAACCTTTTGGTTTAGTTACAGCAAGCACAGGTGCAATGGGTGGCATGAGAGCATCTCAACAGTTGCTATTGTTGGTTCCTGCACTGTTTGGCATAGCATCGCCACAGCTTTTGGTTACACCATTTGTAGATAAAAAATTTGATGCAGAAGGAAATTTAATTGATGAAACTTTTGCAAAAAGTATAGACAATTTTGCCAATGAGTTTTTATGGTTGGTAGAAACTATTAGCAAAAAATAAATTAAGTCATATAAATAATCTATCAGAATTATTTTAAATATTTTGTCTCGCTGAAAACACAGAATTCGCAGAACCCGTGTTTTCAGCGAGATTTTTTTATTGCATTACTTTATTAAAATTGGCAACACTTTCCTTTAATTGGTTTTCATAAATCTTTCCACGCTTTGCTGCAAAGTAATCTGCCCCAAGTCCAAATGCTGCTTGTATAAATAAAGCAATACCCAAGCCATACCAAAAGGCATTTCCCTTCCAACTGTTTTCACAAACAGCGTTTGCTTTAAACTTAAAAACTAAAAATAATGCTGTTAGTATTAAAGCAATTTCGAACCATTTGTAAACGATAAAATTTTTATTTACAGTTTCCATTTTTGGCAGCTCTTTATTTTTTAATTCACTTGGATTCATATCCCTTGCATATACAACTCTTACTCTATCTGCATCGCTGCGTTTATAAATTGTAAAGCCAACAATAGCTTGTATTAAACCAAGAACAATTAATGGCATTGCAAAGCCTCGCCAGAAATTTGTTTTACAAAAAATAATTAAACCAACAGCAGTAGCAATAGCTGCAATGCCTACTATAAGAAACAAAAGAGCTTCCTGCTTTTCGGCAATAAAATATTTTTCTATATCTGTTTTTGTAAGCATAAAAATAATTTCTGATTTCTTATTTAATATTTCTGATTTGCCATTAAGAATTGAACATTGATTATTGAGAACCGAACATTTATTTATTTAACCCTATTCGGATTTTTTACAATAAAATCTTCCCAGCCTTTTAAGGCTTTTGCTTTTGAAAACAGTGCATTTGAAGTTTGAAAGTGATGACACATTGCAACTGCCAAAGCATCAGTAGCATCAAAATACTGTGGCTTTTCTTCAATACTCAAAAGCGTTTGCAGCATTTTCCAAACCTGTTCTTTATCAGCATTTCCATTGCCTGTTATAGACTGCTTTACTTTTTTAGGACTGTATTCTGTAACTTCCAAACCACCTTGTATAGCAGCAGCAATAGCAACACCCTGTGCACGTCCAAGCTTTAGCATACTCTGTACGTTCTTTCCAAAAAACGGTGCTTCAATGGCAAAAGTATCGGGCCTGTATAGTTTAATCAGTTCAGCAATTTTGCTGTGTATTTTTTCTAACCTTTCATAAATATCTTTATGCTTAGTCAGTTTTAAAACATCCATTAATAAAACTTGTGTGTTTTTTCCAGTAACTTTTAACAAAGCAAAACCCATAAGTTGTGTACCAGGGTCAACACCAAGTATAATATTAGTTTTATTCATTAATGCAGCTAAAGTAGTGGTTAAACAATTTAAGCTACTATTTTTGAAACCAAATAATTAATTATTGGTGCTAGGATTGAAAAAAAAATATAAAATACTAATTAACTGGGTTATTGGCCCCATTATTTTTATATGGTTTTCATTTTCCATTTATAACCAAATCCTTCACCAGCCTCATTTAAAAGATACCTGGAAACAAATTTTTCAATTTACAGCAAAGCAAAAAATATATGTTGCCATTGCGGTTTTATTAATGTTTGTAAACTGGGGATTAGAAACAAAAAAATGGCAGATACTAATAAAAGATTTAGAGAAGATAAGTTTTTTAAAAGCTTTCAGAGCTGTATTTAGCGGCCAGGCATTTGCATTAAACACTATTAACAATTTAGGAGAATATGTAGGCAGGGTTTTGTTTTTAAGAGAAGGAAACAGGTTAAAAGCAATATCGCTAACTATGGTTGGCAGTTTAAGTCAGGTTTTAATGACTTTTATAATGGGCTTTTTTGCATTGTTTTTCTCACGCATTTTATTTCATCAAAATGGTTTGGGCGATGGAGGCATAAATACTTTTTTATACACAGGCTTAATGTTTGTGCTACTTACTTGCACTGTGCTGCTTACAATGGTTTACTACAGCTTAAGCTGGATAACCAAAGCTGTAGAAAAACTATGGTTTGTAAAACGCTATGCTTTCTTAATTCAATTGGTAGAAAATTTTACTACAAAAGATTTAACAAAAATTTTAGTTTTATCTTTTTACAGGTACATTGTTTTTGTAATACAGTATTTACTATTGCTCGATGTTTTTAAAGTTGAGGCAAACCCAATGCTAATGGCATTAATGGTTTGCGTGTTTTTATTAATATTGGCAATAGTGCCAACCATAGCTTTAACAGAAATGGGTTTTAGAGGACAAATTAGCATTCAACTGATTGGTTTATTAAGTACAAACAGTGCTGGTATATTGTTTACAGCAGCAGCTATTTGGTTCATCAATAGGGTGTTTCCTGCATTGGCAGGAAGTTTGTTTATGTTAGGTATAAAAATCTTTAAACGATAGAAACAATATATGAAGAAACTTTTTTTTACTACAACAGCCTTCATTTTTTTAGCAACAAAGCTTTCCGCTGGCGATGACTTTTGTGGCATAAAAAACAATGCCTTTACCGATGGTGAAGAAATTAATTACACTATATTTTACAACGCATTAGGTATATATTTAAACGCAGGCACAGCAAGCTTTACAGCAGATGTAGAGACACTTAACAACAAACCTGTCTATCATGTTGTTGGTAGTGGCACAAGCAATAGCAACTACGACTTTATTTTTAAAGTTCGTGATAAATACGAAAGCTATTTTGATACTGCAACATTGCAACCATATAAATTTATTAGAGATGTAAATGAAGGTGGGTATAAAATTTATGAGAATGTAACCTTCAATCAAAAAACCAATACAGCCATTACCAGTAAAGGAGTTTACAAAGTACCTAATTGTGTGCAGGATGTTTTAAGTTCAATTTATTATGCCCGCAACATCAATTTTGATGCATATAAAGTTGATGATAAAATTCCATTCAATATGTTTTTAGATAATGAGAATTATAACTTATACATTAAATACATGGGCAAGGAAGTTGTAAAAACTAAGTTTGGAAAATTTAATGCTATTAAGTTTAAACCATTGCTTATTAAAGGTACTATTTTTCAGGGTGGAGAAGGAATGACTGTGTGGGTTAGCGATGATGCAAACCATATTCCTTTAAGGATAGAAAGCCCTATTGTTGTTGGTAGTATAAAGGTTGATATGATGGGTTATGATAATTTGCGTTATCCATTAACATCGCTTATTAAACGATATTAATTTTTATGAAAATATTAAGAAAGCTCAAGTGTAACTTGGGCTTTTTTTATGAGAAAAACTTTTAGCATCATTCCAACCATTATTAATTTCTTTACTCTTACTACTACAAATACTATTTGAATTTAGATAACAACATACAAGCTAACATAATTGTTAAAGCAAAACAAGGCGATGCAAATGCTTTGGAATGCTTATACAACAGCTATTGCAAGGCAATGTTTAGTATTTGTGTTAAGATGGTTGGCAATAAGGAAGATGCTGAAGATGTGTTGCACGATGCATTTGTAATTGCATTTAAAAGTTTACATCAACTAAAAAACGAGATACAGTTTGGTGGTTGGCTAAAGCGAATTACAATTAATGAATGCATAAGATATTGTAAAAAAAGATTTGTATATAATGACTGGAAAGATGAACATTTTGAAAATATAAAAGATGATGAAACCCACTGGTGGCAAGGCATTAATATAAACACAATTAATATGGCAATAAAGGAATTGCCCGATGGTTGCAAGCAAATTTTTTATTTATATGCAGTAGAAGATTATACTCACAAGGAAATTGCAAGCAGCCTAAGCATTAGCGAAGGCACTAGTAAAAGTCAATATCACAGAGCAAAAAAATTATTAAAAGAACAACTTGCAAAACATATATAAAAATGGACGAGTTTAAAAAACATATTCAGCAAAACTTTCATTTAATTGAAGAAGATGAAATACCAAATAGTAAAGTTTGGAATAGAATAAAAACTTCCATTAACGATGAAAAAAAAGTTGTAGCTATTGGCAATAAAAGTAAAATTATTTCTATACTAAAATATGCTGTAGCTGCTTCTGTTATTGGGCTTGCAGTGGTTGGTGCTATTCATATTTTAAGCAATAAAACACAACCAATTATTGAAACTGTTTCTGTTGAACCATCAAAAAAAACAGACACTACCCATAGCAATTTGCAAGTAAATACTGTTGAGGTAGACACCCCTTTAGCAGTAATTCAAACTGTTGCCAAAAATGTAATAAAGGTTGTTACATATAACATCATCAGCGATGATACAATTAACAATTTAGTTGGTATAAATCCAAGCAATAACGATGTTGCGTTTGTACAAATAAAAAGTATAGACAGCCAGTACAACCAGGTAATTGCCTTACAAAAAAAAGCAATAAACAACACACCCGTTTATGCAGAAAACGTGGCATACTTTAAAAGCTTTGCCAAAGATTTTAAACAAATGGAAAACGATGAAAAGCAAGTAAAGAAAGACATTGCAGCCATTGGTTTCAATAACGATTTACTTAATCAGCTTATTAATGTATATCAACAAAAATTAGATTTACTTAAAATGTTTCAAGCCGAAATAAACAAAACAAATATTCGTTTTAAACAAAATAGAAACAACATAGATAGTTCTAAAATTTACTTTGTGTCTATTTAAAAATCAACAATCATTTTATTATGAAAAAATCAGTAATAGCAATAACTTGCTTAGCATTAGCAACTACATTTTGTAATGCTCAAACTACTCGTTCTATTGGCAGAAAATATTCTCAAAAGCTAATTGATCAGGAAAAACATTTTGACGAACTTAAAAAAAGCAATGGCGAAAGTTATGGCAATAAAGAAGTGAGTGTTGAAATTGCTATAGGCAAAAATGTTGGTGTGTGCATTGAAAATACCAACAGGAATATTGAAGTAAAAGTGTGGGATGAACAAAAAGTAAAAATAACAACTGTTGTTTACTTTGATGGAGCTATGAGTAAACTAAACAGTGATACATGGTTTGAAAAACTAAATGTTAAAACAAGGCTGCTTGGCAACAATTTTAAGGTAATTGCAGATGCCATGAGTTACAGCAATGGCAATAGTTCCAGCAATTCGCAAGGCAGCAGCAGTGGCGAAACTGTTGAAGTTTACAGTGTTGATGGGCAATATATAAAAAGCGAACCAGCAAAACGTAAAGTGCTTACTATATACGTTCCTAAAGAAAATAGTTTGTGCCTTAAAAGCAAATACTCTGATGTTGCAATATTGAATGCTCTAAAAAAATTAGATGCAGATATTACAAATGGCAGTTTAGAACTTAATGATGTAAATAAATTATCACTTACATCTAAGTATGCAAATGTTTCTATTAATAATGTTGAAAATGCAGAAGTAGATTTTATAAATGGTGATTTGAGTATTATGAATTTAGGCACAGGAGAACTTGAAACCAAGTATGCAAAAATTGAAATTGGCACTGTAAAAAAATTAACTTTTAATAGTACCAATGATGAATATGAAATTGAAAGTGTTGATGTGATTGATGGCAATAAAAGCTATGGTAATATGCGAATTGATAAATTAAATGAAAGCATACAAATTGATGGAACCAATGCAGATGTTAGAGTTAAAAAAATAAGCAGTGACATAAAATCAATTTGGTTTGATGATAAATATGCTAATCTGCGATTACCTTTGAAAGAAGTAAAAGGATTTAATTTAGAATTTGAAGGCGTGTATAGTACTATTTATAAAAGCTTTTTTATTTATGCAAATGATGAGTCGAAAGTTTCTTTAAGTGATGGCAAAAACTCAACATACAAAGCTATTGTAGGCAATGCATCTGCAAAAATTAATATTAAATGCCAAAACTGTACTGTTGATTTTAAATAGAAAAATTAGTTACTATAAACGCCAGTAAAATTGCTGCCTTTTCGTTTTTCCTTAAGCAGGTCTTTTATGTCTTGCTTTAACTTTTCAACCTCTTCTTTTATTGTACCATCATATACGCCACCACGCACATTGCCATTTTTATCTACCAAAGCAAAAAATTGTGAGTGTATAAAATCATCATCAATATCGTCAACTGCATTTTTGGGGTCATCAATGCCATAGCTAAATCTTGCTATATTATACAAGCTATCTTTTCTTCCTGTAACAAAAATCCAGTGCTTTTCATCACTGTTCATTCTTTTAGAATATTCTTTTAACAAAGGAACACTATCAACTTCTGGCTCACAGGTATGAGATATAATTAAAAAGTTAGGTTCATTCTTAAATGTTTCATATACTTTTTGCATATTATCATTCATTATTGGGCACAGAGATTTGCAAGTTGTAAAAAAATATTCTACCACACACACTTTTCCTTGCATATCAGCATTGGCAAAGCTTTCGCCATTTTGGTTAATAAAATTAAAGGCTGTAACCTGTGAACGTTTGGGTAACCTGCTTTGATCAAAATAATCAGTAAAGCAATACAATAACAACCAAAATACTAAAACGAGGACACCGAAAAAAATAAGATAGAATTTGCCTTTTTTCATTGGGCAAAAGTAATAACTACTACACAAATAAATCCTGATATAAATCAGCTCCTGCAACCACACTATATTTTCCTAAATCAGTAATGCCTTCTTTAGCTAAAACTTCTTCATCAATAAAAGTATTACCTGTGTACTCAAGATTTGTTTTACTTAAAATAAAATAAGCTGCATCTGCAAGAATATCAACAGTCCTGCTCATTTTAGCAAGTGCATCTCCTCCCAATAAATTCCTTACAGCTGCAGTATCAATTGTTGTTCTTGGCCACAAGGCATTGCTAGCTATATTGTCTTTTTTAAATTCAGCAGCCCAAGCAAGTGCCATCATACTCATATTAAATTTGCTCAAAGTGTAAGCAACATGCGGTGCAAGCCATTTGTTTATAATATTAATAGGAGGAGATAAAGTAAGTATATGTGCATTGCTGCTTTTTTGCAAATGAGGCAAGCAAGCTTGTGTAACCAAAAAAGTACCACGCACATTTATATCATGCATCAGGTCAAAGCGTTTTGCTTCGGTTTGCAATGTATTTGTAAGTTGAATGGCAGATGCATTGTTTATTACAACATCAATACCACCAAAGGTTTCAACAGTTTTTGCAACAGCATCAGTTATCTGCACTTCATTTCTTATATCAACTTGCAAAGGCAAAGCCTTACCACCAGCAGCTTCTATTTCTTGTGCAGCACTAAAAATTGTTCCTCCCAATTTTGGATTTTCTTCTGTGCTTTTTGCAGCAATTGCAATATTAGCTCCATCTGCTGCAAGCTTTAGTGCTATTGCTTTTCCAATGCCTCTGCTTGCACCTGTAATAAAGATTGTTTTATTTTTAAACATAAAATATATTTTGCCTGATACCTTAAGGAAATTTAAAAATCTGTTTTTAAAATTAAGGTACTAATCTCTGATTAATGTTACACTTCCCTTTCTTGTAATTTCAGTACCATCTGTTGTAATGCCAGATATTGTCCACACATAAGAATCCATTGGTAACGGTTTACCATTAATAGTTCCATCCCAACTCTTACCCATATCACTTGTTTCAAAAACAATTTTGCCCCACCTGTCAAACACTCTAAAATATTGAATTTTTTGAATGTTTACATACAATGGTTTAAACACATCATTTGCATTATCGCCATTTGGTGTAAATGCTGTTGGTAAATAAATATCAGAACCAACAAACAACCAAATCTCTTGCCTGTCGGTTGTTACACAACCAAAACTATCTGTAATTTTTATTTGATAGTTTACAATACTTGGGCTTGAGATTGGCAAAGTTGCAACAGGATTTTGAATAGCTGCATTATCTAGTGAAGTTGCAGGTACCCACAAATATGAAACACCACCACCTGCTGCATTCAAAGGAATTGGCGTGCCTCGAACACCTTCAATACGTGGATAAGCAATACCATTTCTTGGTTGACTGATAATAATTGTTTTACTGGCAGAGTCAATAAGATTTGGACAAAAATTACCACTTACATATAATGTGACTTTGTAACTATTTGCTGCTGTATATATATGTTGTGGATTGGTTACATTACTTGTTAATCCATCACCAAAAGTCCATAAACTATTACCAATAGAAGATTGGCCAAAGCCAAATAAACTGTTGTTTGTAAACTTGGCATTTTGTTTTATGCAGGAATTTTCAAAGCTAAAGTCTGCTGTTGGCCTGCCATAAATTTTAACAGCTTTTGTAATAGTATCAGCAGCACAACTACTATCTGATGTAACAGTAAGGGTTATATTATAATTGCCTTGTGCATTGTATTTATGCACAGGTTGACTGCCTGTAAGGTATGTGCCATCGCCAAAATTCCACAAGAAACTATTAATAGCTGTGCTTCCAAAGCCAGGCACAGAAAGGTTTACAGGCACTACATCACTTCCTAAACAAACATTGCCTACACTAAAATTTGCTTTGGGTTTACCAAAATTCTTAACCACTTGTGTTGTCAAATCAGAGATGCAAAATTTATCATCACGCACCCACAGGCTCACAGTATATGCACCTGCTGTGTTGTATGTGTGTGTTGGGTGAGATGTAGTATCAGTAGTACCATCTCCAAAATTCCAGTTCCATTTTTTTATAATGCCACCAACAACACTTGAATTATCAAAACAGTTTATATTAAGCACACCTGTGCAGGATGATGCTACAGGAATTTGGAAGTTGGCTACAGGTTTTGGATAAGTTATAAAAATGTTGAAAGTACTATCTGCACCACAACCAAGCGTATGATCAACAACTAATTTTATTAAATATGTTTTATTAGGAATACTTAATTGAATTGGTGTAGGTTTAATTGAAGTTGAAAATGGAACACCATCAAGATACCATTTAAAAATATTGGCATATTGGCTGCTGTTATTGAATTGCAGGTTAAATGGTGTGCAGCCTTGTTGTGCATTTATCTGGAAAGTTGCAATGGCTTTTGGCTGAACAATTACTGTTTTTAAAATAGAATCCCTGCAACCAAAGGAATTAATAGCTACAAGTTTTACAATATATGTTGCAGCTACTGTGGCACTTGGTGCTAATGTATAATTATAAGTAAAGTTTGTTGTTTGTGCTTTCAATACTCCATTAACATACCATTCAAAATTTATTGCATCTGCTGCACTATATGTTGTATGATTAGTGGCTGTTATATTTTTTCCTGGCACACACACAACGCTATCACTCAAACTGAACAAGGCTTTTGGCGTTTCAATAACTTTAACACTTGCATAACTTGTATCGCTACAACCATAAAAAGTAAATGCAACCAATCTTACCTTAAATACACCAACATCGTTAAAAATATGAGTAGCAAAAGGACCTGCTTTTACTGTATCAATACTATTAGGGTCGTAGTATTTCCAGTTGTATGTATTGTTGCTGCCACCAACAACAGTTCCTAAAAAAGAAAATGGTTGGCAGTTTAATAAATTAGCGTTTGAAGTAAAAGCTGCATTTGGCAACTCGTGTATTACAACAGTAAACTTCGCTGTGTCTGTACATATGGCACCTGACGTAAAATTAGATTTTACAATTTGCTTTATAGTATATGTTCCTGTGTCTGCGTATATATGACTTGGATGTATTGCTGTTGAATTTGTGCCATCGCCAAAGTCCCAATAAAAATTAAGAGTCGTATCTGCAGTTGTAATAAAATTTACGCTTTGATTTTTGCAATAATGTATTGGCATGGCACCAAAACCTGCAACAGGCTTAGGATACAACGTAATAATAAGAGATACTGTAGAATCGGTGCAATGATTCTCTGCTTTCAAAGTAACAGTATCATTTCCAATATTTGTAAAGTAATGGTAAATGGTATCTGGGTTGTTGTTTGATATATATGGCAGGCTGCCATCGCCAAAATTTACTGTAAATTTATTTGCACCACGCGTATTATTTATAAAGCGAATATTGGAAGGTGAGCATGCGAAATTACTTGTTCCATCGAGTATAAGTTTTGGAACAATCGTGTTAGGATATACAACAATATTTACTATAAAGCTATCTGCACCACAAATATTTTCTGCCTTAAGTTTCACGTAAAAAGTATCTGTTTGCGATACCCTGAAATTGTGATAATAAAACCCACTTGCAGTATCAATCACCAATGCAGAACTATCATCAAAATCCCAGGTGTATGTATTGTGTGTGCCAAGTGAATTATTGAATGCTTCAAACTTAAATACGCTGCAACCTACAGTAGCATTGGGCTGAAACAATGCTCGCGGCTTTGGCAATACAGTAACAGAATCTACAAACTTAATTGTATCGCATTGTGTAATGGCAGTAAGTGTTATGTAGTAAGTTGTATCATGCCTGTTATAACTTGTGTCAGACATAAACACAATATTAGTTGGAGATTGTTGTGTAGAAGTTTGTCCATTACCAAAATTCCAGAAATATGTTGGTGCATTTAATGGTGTTGATGTATTTGTAAAATCTACACTTAAGGGTCCACAGTCTTTTACCTTTGATTTTGTAAAGGAAACTATTGGTGTTTTTACTGTATAAAACTTATGTACAAATGTATCTGGCTTACATCCAAATTTACTGATGGCTTGTAGCTTTATATAAACTGTGTCTCCATTATTTGTTATAGCATAGCCAGGGAAATTTATTCCTGTTCCAATTAATCCACCATTTACATACCACTCATAATTGCCGTTAGCATCAGGAAAATCTGTAACCTTAATATTGCTTGTGTCAATGTAAGCTGGTGTACAAAGCTTATCAGTAGTAAATGTATAAAGGGCTTTTGCATCTGGTGTTACTGTCAAAACAAAAGGCACTGTATTTACTGTTCCTAAAGAATACAATTTAAAATTATATGTCACATCAATAGGCTGTGTTGTAGTGTTGGTAAGCGTTTCACTAATCATACCACTACTGTCTGTACTTGCAGATGCAGCATTACTTATTCCTGCAACAACATTTCTACTCCATGTATAAGTAACATTTGGCGTTGTGCTTGCCGCCTGATAAGTATATAGATTATCTGTGCAAATAGTGTCTTTCAATTTACTGCTTAATGTAGGTGTAGGGTTAACAGTAATCTTAAATATCATTGGCTTTCCTGTACAAAAAGGAGTTGAAGGAGTAACTGTTATCAACCCAAAAATTTGAAATGGTGTGGTGTTGGTTGCATTAAAGTTTATAGTGCCACTACCACTTGAAGACAATCCAATGGCAGGATTGGAATTTGTCCAGTTAAATGTAGTATTGGCAACTGTTCCAGTAAAAACAATATTACCACTATTAGTACCATCCTTATATGTAGTATCATTGAGCTGTACAACATTTGGAGTTTCATTTACTGTAATATTTGTTGTTGCTGTTTGCGATTCGCATTTACCCACAACACTTGTTACATAAGCAGTATAGCTACCATTCATTGTAAGTGTGGCATTTGTTATTGTTGGGTTTTGTAGTGTACTTGTAAAGCCATTTACACCAGTCCAACTATAGGTTACTGCCATTGGGTAAATTGTTGTTGCAAGTAAGTTAATTGTGCTATCAGTACAAACTGGTGTATTGCTTGAAAGTGTTGGTGCTATTGGTGTTGAATCTACCCTTACATTAAATGTTGTGTCTTTTGATTTACATAAATTCAGCGTTACATAAAGCTTATAAGATCCGGAATCCGGCTTGCCTGTGTTATTTATTGCATAACTATTACCAGTGTATGTTGACCCATTTGGATGAGTCCATGTAAATGTTGCATTTGCGATTGGCGATGCAGCATTTAGAACAATGTTTTTGCCACTGCAAATGCTATCAACACCAGCAATAACAGGTGTTGCAGGAGGGTTAGGATCAAATAAAGTATAGCTGCCAATTTGGTTTGATGGACAAGCATTGAGCGTTACAAAAATATTTGAATAAGTTCCTGCTCGCAGTGTATCAATTTTTAAAATACCTGTTGCATCGCTCGTTTGGGTTTGGTTAAAATTATTGCCACCAACTGTATATGTTATAGAATAAGTTGTGTTTGCTTTCAACCCATCTAAACGAATATTACCAGTTGGTGTTGCACATTGATTTGGATAAGTGCTGTCTTTAAAACCAATATGTGGTGTTTCATTTATTGTAACATTTGTTGTTGCTGTTTGTGATTGGCATTTGCCCACAACACTTGTTACATAAGCATTGTAAGCACCATTCATAGCAAGTGTTGCAGTTGCGATAGTTGGATTTTGATTTGTGCTTGCAAAACCATTCACACCTGCCCAATCATATATTACTGCCATTGGATAAACAGTAGTTGCAAATAATTTCATAGTGCTATCTGTACAAACAGGCGTGTTGCTTGAAAGTGTTGGTGCAACAGGTGTTGAATCAACTCTTACATTAAATGTGGTGTCCTTTGATTTACATAAATTTAATGTTACATAAAGCTTATAAATACCATTATCATTTAAGTGTATATTACTAAGTGTATATGAAGTTCCAGTAGCAGTTGAACCATTTGGATGTGTCCAGGTATAAATACCATTAGCAATAGGTGATGCAACATTTAACATATAACTTTTACCACTGCAAACAGTATCAACAGCAGTAATAACAGGTGTTGCAGGAGGATTAGGATCAAACAAAGTATAGCTGCCAATTTGGTTTGATGGGCAAGCATTGAGCGTTACATAAATATTTGAATAAGTTCCAGCCCACAGTGTATCAATTTTTAAAATACCTGTTGCATCACTTGTTTGGGTTTGGTTAAAATTATTACCATCAACTGTATATGTTATTGAATAAACTGTGTTTGCTTTCAATCCATCTAAACGAATATTACCTGTTGGTGTCGCACATTGATTTGGATAAGTGCTGTCTTTAAAACCAATATGCGGTGTTTCATTTATTGTAACATTTGTTACTGCTGTTTGCGATTGACATTTACCCACAACACTTGTTACATAAGCATTGTAAGCTCCATTCATAGCAAGTGTTGTAGTTGAAATAGTTGGATTTTGATTTGTACTAGTAAAACCATTAACACCTGCCCAATTATATGTTACTGCCATTGGATAAACAGTAGTTGCAAATAATTTTATTGTGCTATCAGTACAAACTGGTGTATTGCTTGAAAGCGTTGGTGTTACTGGTGTTGAGTCCACTCGAACAGAGAATGTTGTATCATTAGACTTACATAAATTTACTACAACATAAAGTTTATAAACTCCTCCATACTTTGTAGCTATATTATTTATTGCCAGACTATTTGATGTTGTACTAACATTTAATGGATCTGTCCAGGTATATATTCCATTGGCAATAATTGAAGCTGGATTTAAGGTTAGTGTTTTGCCACTGCAAATGCTATCAACACCAACAATAACAGGAGTTGCAGGTTTTGTAGGGTCGCTCAAAACAACAGGCCCTAAAGTATTAGATGGACAATTATTCAAAGTCACTTTTATGTTGTCGTAAGAATCTGCATTTAAACCATTAATTACAATAACACCATTTGAAATATTGGCAGCAAACGTTGGTTGTGCCACTCCATTTTTATGATAACTAACATTATAATTGCCTGTAGCTGGGGTAACATTAAAACTAATTGAGCCATTTGTAGCCTGGCATTGCTGTGGGCTTACAGGTACTGGATTGCTGATAACAGGCGTTTCATTTACAGTTACTGCTAAGCTTGATGAACCACTTTTGCAACCTGCGTTACTGCTGTCAATAAGATAATATGTTGTGCTGCCAACTGTTGTTGTAACTGGCGTTGGTGCTATGGTACTGCCATTTACTAATCCTGCATTATTATACCATATTAAATTGCTGCCAGTAGCTGAAAGCTTTGTGGCTGTTGCATTTTGACAATAAATAACAGGAGTTGTTGCAGGTGCAAATGGCGTTTGATTAACTAGAACTGGTATTGTACCTGCATCACTTGTGCAACTATTTATAGTTACTGTTAAATTATAACTGCCACTTGCTGATGTAGTAATATTTGTTATTGATGGTGTTGCACTTGTTGTATTGACAAAGCCATTGGGACCACTCCAGCTATAGCTTATAGTTCCTGTATATGTATTGCTAAAGCCAAGGTTTAAAGTGCCACCACTGCAAATAGGTGTATTACCTGAAAGTATTGGTGTTGCTGGTTTTGTGGGATCGCTTAATGTAACTGAACCCAGTGTATTTGATGGACAATTATTAAGCGTTACTTTAATATTATCATACAAGCCTGCACCTAAATTAGGTATTGTTATTACTCCTCCACTTGGACTAACATTAGTAAGTGCAGCTTGATTAATACCACCTTTTGTATAATTTACAGTATAGCTACCTGTTACAGGCACAACATTAAAGCTTATGCTGCCTGTATTTGAAGCACATTGTGCAGGATTATTTGAAGTTAAACTACTTATTACAGGTGTTGTATTTACTGTAACCACCAAACTTGATGAACCGCTTTTACAGCCTGTAGTTATGTTGCTATCAATAACATAATAGGTAGTTGTACCAGCTGTTGTTGTAGATGGTGTTGGTGCTGTGGTGCTGCCATTAGTAAGTGTTGCGTTATTATACCAAATAAAATTATTTCCATTTGGAGTAAGGGGAATGCCAATTGCATTCTGGCAATATACAAGAGGGCTTGTTGATGGTGCTGATGGCGTTTGATTAACAGCAATTGCTTTTGTTCCAGGCAAGGAGGTACAGTTATTAATAGTAACTGTTAACGAATATGTGCCATCTCCTGCTATAGTTATATTACTTATTGATGGCGTTGCACTTGTTGTATTGGTAAAACCATTTGGACCAGTCCAGTTATAGTTTACAGTTCCTGCATATGTATTGCTAAAGCCAAGGTTTAAAGTGCCACCACTGCAAATAGGTGTATTGCCTGTAAGCATTGGTGTTTCTGGCTTTATTGGATCTGCAATTGTTAATGGATTAAGAGTATCTGACAGGCAACCTAAAAGGTTGATAACAATATTTGAATAAACACCAGCCGATAAATTATTTATTATAAGATACCCATTTACATCAGCAACTTTATTAATAGGTGTTTGTGGGACGTTGTTTTTATCGTAAGTAATTTTGTAGCTTGTACCACTTACCAACCCTTTTAATGTTATGCTTCCATCTGTTGCACCACATTGAGATAATTGGACAACCATAGTATCAGTAACTACAGGCTTAGGATTAATGGAAACACTTTGTACAGGCGTAGTGTCGCCACAAACATTTGAAACCTTTACGCTTATAGTGCCTGAACCATTGCCATTAAAGGTTATTGTGCCTGGATTTTGTGTATTTGAACTTGCAGGTGTAGCATTTGTAAAACTCCAGTTGTATGTTGCATTTGTTGCAAAACAACTTGCTGTAACCGTTGGTAGCAATACATCGCCCTGGCACAGGCTGGTTTTGCTTATGCTTAATGCGGCCTTTGGTTTATCCTTAACAATAATGATTTTGTTAAATGGGGTTGAGCTACAGGTTGTGCCACCTATTGATGTTATAAGGCTAACAATATATTTTCCTGGTTTAGCAAAATTTAAAACAGGATTTGCAGATGTACTAGTAGTACTATTAACAAAAGTTGGTGGTTCAGATAAATCACACCCGCTGATATTACTATCTAAAGTTGACCAACTATAAACATTATTACCACAGCTTGGCATATTAGAGGCATTGGTAAATGTTAAATCCTCGCCAGCACATAAAGTATCTTTTAATGTTGTGAAAGAAGCTATGGGTATTGGCGTGATGCATATTACTGTATCAGCAGTTTGAGGATTAGAGGAATTGCAACCATTAGCTGAATGCAGTGTAACTGTATAGTTTCCTGGTGTGTTAAAAATTACATTAAGTAAATTGTCACCCGTTGCCCAATTATCTGCATCATTTGGAAAACCCCCATTACTACCTAAATTACTTGTAGTTGTCCAATCCACTCCTTGTACGCCAGGTGTTATAGACCAGTAAGCACTTGATCCTGATTGGCAATTCTGACCATTTATAAATCCACCTTTTTTAGAACTGTCGATGATAGGAACACTTTCATTTACACAAAATATATTTCTAGGTACAGATACTTTGGGAGTTCCTGATGTACTGATTTTAATAGGGCTAATTGTAGAAAGTGCTTCATCACAAGGATTGACCACTTTCATTGAGGCAGAGTAAGAATTTGATTGACCAGTAGATGCCGTTTTACCACAACTGCTCTCGGTATAAATATGAGTTATTGATGGTGGTATATTTGGATGTGTGTAATGTAAAATGGTACCATCCCCAAAATCAATTTCATAAGTTGTGCCAGGTACATTTACATTGGTGTTGGTTATTGGGAAAGTAATTGAAACAGGACTACAGCCAGATAGATTACCTGGATTTCCTAAAGTACCTTGTGGAGAATTACCAACAAAAATTCCATAGCTGATGCCGCTGGTGCAATTATCAACACTTGTGGTTGTTAGAGTTAGTGTGTAGAAACCATTGACATAATTGTGTATTAATATAGCAGGAAAAATATTGAATGTAGTATCATTGCTACCATCTCCCCAATTAATTTTATATTGAGAAATGTTACCAGTGTTTGTAGTAGCATTAGCTATTTGAATATTAGCATTTGACGAATTTCCACAACGGATAAAATAATTTTGTCCATTGAATACAACCTGTTGCGTATTTACGTTACCAGGAATTAGTGCTGGATCTGCATCTTTCTTTATTGTTATTGTTCCATTCACTTGTGCAGTTGAACCACATAAATTATTACCAGTAGTTGTAACCTGATAATTAAAAGTCCCATTAACTGAAGGGGCACCACTAATTGTTACTACTCCATTGCTATAAACACCACTAACACCAGTTGGTAATCCTGTAATATTTGTTCCTGTAGCTCCAGTAACATTATATTTAATTGGTGTTATTGCATTATACTGACAAATTGTTTGGTTATTAGTTCCAGCAGCTGAAGCTAATGTTATACTTTGATTTGGCTTTACAATAATCTTAATGGCATTTGAAGTATCTAAGGTACAAGGTGCTGTGCCATTGGTTTGCCTACAAGTTACCACATCTCCATTACTAAAATTATTGTAACTCAGGCTTTGTCCATTTTGACCACTGATAGGGCTATTATTTATATACCATTGATAGGTAGGATTAGAACAACCAGTAACAGTAGAAGTAAAGCTTACACTGACACTATTGTTACAAATAGTATCATTACTCCCACTTTGTAAAGCAATGGTAATTTTAGTTTGTGCAGATGCATTGTTAGCTAAACAACTTAACAACGCAACAATCAGCATCAACTTAAATATCTTCATCATTAATAATTTAAAATTCAAAATTTATCTTCAATGCTCATTAATATCCAAACCACCTTAGCTGGCTGCTGCCACGTGGGCAGAGTGTTTGCTTTATCTGGTTGGCATTTTCGTTCTGTGTAAACAAATAGCTTAATGTAATTTCAAATCCACCCCTGAAAAGGCTTGCTGTGCTTAGCTTTGACACATTTATATCATAGCTTATTCCACCCCTGAATGTTTTATACTCTAACCCAACATAGGGTGATACTGCATCGTTAAACCTATACCAACCGCCTAATATTAAATTACAATTTTCTTCGGGTATTGGCGTAAGTGCTTTACTAAACGCTGCACCAAAAATTAAATCGCTGCTGTATTCTGTTTTCATATAAGCAGCACTTAAAAACATTTTGTTGGCTTCAGCCACATTAAAATTGCCACCCACGTTTCCAACTATTCTTGGCTTAATTTGATGAATGGGACCATTAAAGCTTTCGGTTGGTTGATTGAAATGATATATAGAGCCACCACAATAAAACCCAGACACATCAGTAATGGCAGAGTATAGCAAGCCTACAGAATAATCCATATAGTTTGTGGTAAAGCCATTTACTTTTTCGCCTGTTGGCAAAGTATTGTCAAAGCCTTGTGGTGTCAGTTGCTGTCCAAATACAAACTTTGAATAATCGAGCAATCGTGTATTGTAGGTTGCCATTAAACCAATGCCCAGCCTGTTTATGCCTTGCCCATCAAGCAGCTTATGAAATGAAAATGAACCTGAAAGTGAATTTGTTTTTAGCCCACCATTATTACTTTTATCGAACAAGCCAGTAAAGCCAATACCCATAATATCTCCATCCT
The DNA here is from genome assembly GCA_964477265.1 of uncultured Chitinophagaceae bacterium. Taxonomy (GTDB): domain Bacteria; phylum Bacteroidota; class Bacteroidia; order Chitinophagales; family Chitinophagaceae; genus CAIVPM01. The sequence goes on along the minus strand of CAYZDJ010000002.1, from coordinate 188,889 downwards.
TTATATAGCTTTTAAAGGCATTGGCATCTGCACTAACCGTGCCTGTTGCAAATGGATATTGAATGCTTGACCACTGGCTTCTGTAGCAACCACTAACCCTTACATCGCCATTAAAAAACCCTGTAAATGCAGGATTCATGAGCATAGGTGCTGCAAAATATTGTGTAAAGTGGGGATCCTGTGCAAATAGCTTTACACAGAAAAAGGACAGTATTAAACCAAGTTTTATATGCTTCATAATAGTTATACAGGTTAATTACATTATGCTGGTTTGCAAATACAAACTTCAACTAAAAAATACTTGAGACTGCTTCTAATATATTAATTATAGCAGTAATGAAACTATAATAATTAAAAATATTATACGGTTTTCTAAATGCCTATTATTGATTGAATACTCGATAATAAGATATTGAACTTAGCTCGGTATAGTCAAATATAAGAATTCACAGCTAATTCCTGAAAAATACAAATATCCAGAAGCAAAAATGAGCTATGCAGTAATAATAAAAAAGGGGTATTCGCCCCTTTTTTATTTACATGAAATGCTGTATGTATTTATTGAAACCAGTCGAAAATATCGGTTGCAGCAAGCTTGTTTTTTTCTATGGTATTAATGTCCTTTACAATTTGCCCCTGGTGCATTTGAATAATGCGATTACCATAGGTTGTGGCTTCCTTTAAATTGTGTGTAACCAGTATTGCTGTAAGGTTTAATTGTTTAATAAGCTTATCTGCGGTAAGCATTACTGTTGCTGCACTTTTAGGGTCAAGTGCAGCTGTAGGCTCATCAAGTAAAAGTATTTTACTTTCATCCATCACACTCATTAAAAGTGTTAATGCCTGCCTTTGCCCACCACTTAATGTACCTACAGGTTGATGGATTTTATTTTCCAAACCCATATTAAGCATTGCAATTTTATCTTTAACAGTATTTACAAATTTGCTTGAAGTGCCTATTAATAAAGGCTTTAATTGTGTTCGCAAGGCAGCCAATCTAAAGTTATCTATTATGCTTAAATCTGGTGCAGTGCCTTGCAAGGGATTTTGAAAAACACGAGATAAATATTTTGCACGTTGATAATCGTGCAGTTTTATTACATCGTTACTATCAATCATTATCTTTCCTTCATCAACTAAAAAGCTACCTGCAATGCTATTTAGCAAAGTAGATTTTCCACTGCCGTTACTACCCACGATTACTACATAATCATTTGCATTAATAACAATACTAACATTACTCAAAGCCTTTACCTCTGTGGGTTGTGCTTTATTAAATGTTTTTGATATGTTGGTTATAATTAGCAATTAGTAGTTAGTAATTAGTAAATAAATTTATTCTTTAAATCGCTCATTGCTTTTTAGTTTTCTTTGTTATAGAGGTTAATAATTTTAGTATTTCTTTACAATCTGCAATAATGCTATTAAATTCTTCATTTGTTAAATAACCTGTTTCAAATAATAACTCTAACCAATATTCTGTTTCACTTGCTTCTTTTAATGCTATCGTCAATTTAGTATGAAAATCAGCTCTACTTTGTCCATAAATACTTTCTTTTATATTAGCACCAATGCTAGTTCCACTTCTCAAAAGTTGTTTACTTAAGACATATTCTTTCTTTTCAATTGTAATAAATTGATATAAGCGAATGATACGAATTGCAAACGCCTTGCTTTTTATGACTATTAAATTATCTTGCATACATATGTATTTAATATTTCGCCAAATTGCTAACTACTAATCACTAATTGACCTAAATTTCGTTATACCAACTATAAGCAATACAAACAAAGCTGTTGTTAATTTTAATAAATTAGGATTAACGCCTATAGCCAATGTTATTGCCAATACCAATTGAAAAATGATACTGCCAATAATTACTAAAATTAATTGTTTAGTTAATGAATTTACTTTGAATAAATTTTTTAAAGCATCAGCAATTAAAACGCTGCCAAGCCCTGTAATTACAATACCTATGCCCATATTTATATCAGCATAAAACTGGTTTTGTGTAATTAAAAATCCTGCAAAAGCTGTAAGTGCATTTGAAATGGCAAGGCCAAAAATTTTCATCTTATTATCATTAACACCCAATGCACGAACCATAGCATTGTTGTTGCCTGTGGCTCTCATTGCAATACCAAAATCTGTTTTTAAAAGATAAGATTTAACGATTAAAATAATTGCTATAACAACACCAACAATAAACAGTGAATTATAACTTGAGTTGGAGAAGATGTTTAATGAAGAAAAAATATTTTTTGTATCAATTAAAGGCAAATTACTACGACCAAGTATAGTGAGATTAATAGAATACAATGCAGTCATAACAAGTATTCCAGCCAGTAGAGCATCTATTTTAAATTTGGTATGAATGAAAGCCGTGCAAATGCCAGCTATTGCACCACATAACAAAACTGAGGGTATAATTAACCATATTGAAATATGGTTTGCAAGCATTACAGATGTTACAACTGCACCCAATGTATAGCTACCATCTGTTGTAATATCTGGTATATTGAAAATTTTCATGCTCATAAAAATTCCCAATGCCATTGATGATAAACATAACCCTAATATGATAGCTGAAATGTATGCTTCCATTTTGATTTACATAATAATGCAAGGAAAGTAAAATTATTTCCTGATTTTATTTATTGGGTTTTTATATGTATTGTGTACAGCATAAACCACAACATTGCTTTCTATAATTTCAAACACAATAACATAAGGAAAATGATGAATCAAAATATCCCTGAATATTAAATGTTCGTCTTCATTTATAAAGCTGTAATGTGTTGGATGTTTTATTAAATCTAAGTACCGCTTTTCCAGTTCAGCCAAAAACCTTTCGCCTAAGCCAACTGATTTATTTTCGTAATAATTGTAGGCATCAATAGTATCGTTATGTGCTTCTTCTTTAATAATTAAATTAAAAGCCATTGCTACTTCTTTTGATTGCGAATTAAGTTAACAGATTCTGCAAGTGTATAAGATTTGCTTTTCCCTTGCAAATGATTATCCCTGCGTTCAGATAACATATCAATTAATTCAGAGGAATAATGCCAATCAATTTCATTTTCCAACAAAGTATAAATTGCTTGTAATTTATTTTCTTCAGCTATATCAATATAGTGATGTAATTTTTCTCTCATCATTGTATTAGCTTCCATAAAAAAGTGTTTTAACAAATCTACTTAATGTTCTTGAACAATTTTGAATTCTAATTAAAAATCATATTCGCGTTTTCTCAAATTCATCCTGAATCCTACATTAAAGATATTTGAACTTGTTGATGGTGTTCCTTCAATTTTATTTGTTCTGATAATATAGTCAGCATCTATAAAAATGTTTGGAAGCAGCTCGTAGCTTGCACTTGCCTGTGCCAATACTGTTGTGCTTTTTAAACCATTTGTTGTTTTCCAGCCATAGTCGTAAGGTCTTGTAAAGTATGAAGAAAAAATATTTGAGCCAAAATTAATTCTAGCACTATCAAGCCCCTGAACATAATAAATCAATTTGCCTTGCAACTGCAATTTTGGTATAGGCTGGTATTTTGCAATAGCAATTACTTCTTTAAAATTTGCACCAAGTGGATGAGCCAATGCTTGATTATAATGTGTATAAGAACTGTAATTATCTTTTGATGTATAAACAAATGGACGCACAATATTTATTTCACCTTGCACATCTAAATTTTTAATGCCAAATAAATCTATGCCTTTAGCACCAAGTTGTATTGCTTGCTTGTTTACCCATGCACCTTTGCTATATTTCAACACTTCGCCAAATACAAGTTCATTAATAATAAGCTGACCATATAACTGATATTTTTTAGCAACATTTGCTTTAACGTTCAATCCAATAGTGGCTTTATCTGGGCTTCCCATTTGATGACCCAATGCTACACTAAATATCATTGGGTTCAAATAATTTAAATCATAACCTGCTTTTCTGCCAAACATTATGTGCTCAAAAAATCCAACATTCAACCATTTTGTAACTTGTAAATCTAAGCAATGAAACGTCATATATTTTTTTGGATAAATCGTATCAACACCTTGTGGAATATCACTTCTGTTAATCATTTGTGCAAACAAGTTGTAGTAATTAAATTTCCAAAAACGTGTATTTACCTTTAAGAATAAATAGTTATTACTAAAGTCGCTTAATATTAAACTTCTGTATCCATTGCCAACAAAAACCTTGTCAAATGCAAATTGCAAATCAATGCCCTTAGCAGCATTAAACATAATGCCACCTTTAACTTCAAACAAATCTATTGGCTGTGTAGAACCTGCACTAATGTTGCCTTTGAAGTAACCCAGACCAGGAATTGCAGTATGCTCTGTTGCATAATTTCTGGCATATAAAGGCATTCGCATTTGGTTATCTGTTGCATAAGTATAGTAGCCAATTCTTTTTGTAACCTGCCCTCTCCATTGCACAATTTCACGAGAGTTATTATAAACCTTAGCATCAGATGCACTTTCCTTTCCTAGCTGAAAATTATACATCAGGTGAGAATAAAACGAAAAATCACCACGCTTAACACCAAAGTAAAATGGTGCATCAAGGTGCTTTTTGCTCCACAGGTTTTTAAACTGCAAAGAAGTGTCGCCAAATCCTTTTCTCCATTCAAAATTATTTTTTAATGCAAGGTCTAAATTGTATTTATCTACACGAGAAAGTTTTAATGCACCTGCTTTTTGCAAGCTGTCAATATATTCAAGCCTTTGCGTTAAAACCTTTCTGTCAAAGGGTTTTATGCAACTAAAATTTAAAACACTATCGCGTTGCAGTTTTATTTCCATTCGCTCAATAAAGTTGTACTGTGGCGACCCAAGCTCAATAAAATCTGCCTGAGCATTACTGTATTTCACAGCGAAAAAACTAACAACAACAACCAAAATTTTTCTCATACTTTTCAGTTAATTTCCAAAAGTATGTGTTGCTAAACATTTTTTAAACTAATCTTCAAATTGATTTTCTTATTTTGCCACCTTGTTTATGCAGTTATCAATTATTATAGTTAATTATAATGTAAAATATTTTTTAGAGCAGTGCTTGCACAGTGTTGTAAAAGCTATTGAGGGATTGCAGGCAGAAGTTTTTGTAGTTGACAATGATAGTAAAGATGGTAGCGTTGAATACTTGCAACCACTTTTTCCAAGAATAAAATTTATTGCCAGCAAGACAAACGATGGTTTTGCAAAAGCTAATAATAAGGCACTTGCACAATGCAAAGGTGATTATGTTTTGTTTTTAAATCCAGATACCATTGTACCTGAAGATTGCTTTAAAAATTGTATTAACTTTTTTGTAACGCATAAAGATTGTGGTGCATTGGGTGTGCAAATGATTGATGGCAGTGGAAATTTTTTGCCAGAAAGCAAACGTGCGTTTCCATCTCTTACTGCAGCATTTTATAAGTTGGCAGGTTTGTCTGTTTTATTTCCTAAAAGTAAAACATTTAATAAATATGCATTGGGTAATTTGCCTGTAAATGAAAGCTATGAAGTTGATGTGCTGGCAGGTGCTTTTATGATGCTTAGCAAGCCTGTAGTTGAAGCTACCAAAGGATTCGACGAAACTTATTTTATGTATGGAGAAGACATAGATTTAAGTTATAAAGTGCAGCAAGCCCGTTATAAAAACTATTATTTTGGTGAACAAAAAATTATACATTTTAAAGGAGAGAGCACTAAACGTGGCAGCTTAAACTATGTAAGAATGTTTTACAATGCCATGAGCATTTTTGTAAAAAAACATTATAGTGGCAGCAAGGCAACTTTCTTTTCCATTATTATTAATATAGCAATTTGGTGCAGGGCATTGGTTAGTATTTTGCAAAATATTGTAAGTAAAAGTGGCATGTTGCTGGTTGATGCATTTGTAGTGAGTGCAAGTTTATATTTTACAAAATATTTTTGGGAAATAAAAATTGCTGAAGGTGTAAAATTCAATAGCATATTAGCCCAATATTTTATCCCTCTTTTTACATGCGTTTTTATAGTTGGTGCATTGCTTAGTGGTATTTATGACAATTTATATAAACCCTCAAAAGCTTTTGCAGCTTCAATTTCAGCAATTATTACTATGCTTGCTGTATATAGCTTAATGCCAGAACAGTGGCGTTTTTCTCGTGGAGTAATTTTAACTGGTGGTATTGTAAGTGGCATAATGGTTACCTTGATGCGTTGGATTTTTATTCAATTAAAATGGATAAAAGATGTAGAAGCCGACAAGTATAAACAAGCTGTTATTGTGGGTAGCAATGTTGAGCAATTGCAAGTATTGAACCTAATGCAGAAAGTTGACATTGAAAATAAACTATTAGGAAGAATTAGTCTAAAACAAAATGAAGACAATACTATTGGCAACATTGACAACATTGATACATTGTGCAAGCAAATTGGATTTGGCGAAATTATTTTTTGCGAAGGCAGCCTAAGTTTTAAAGAAATTATTGCTAAAATGGTTGCTTTAAAAAAGTATAAAATCAGCTTTAGGTTTCATGCAAAAAAAAGCCACTGCATTGTGGGTAGCGATAGTAAAACATCTACAGGAGAAGCCTTAAGTGCTGATGGGCACTTTGCATTGGCAAACCCTTATCAGCAAAGGATGAAACGAATGCTTGATATATGGATTGCCTTATCAGTTATTGCAACTTACCCTGTACAATTATTGTTTTTTAAAAATGCTACAACAATTTTTAAAAATGCCTGGCAAGTAATTTTTGGCAAGCGAACATGGGTTGGTTATTCAAGTTTTCAAAATACTTTGCCACTAATTCCTGCTGGTTATTTAACACCAAACGGATATAGCAATAATGGTAAATCTTCGGTAAATGCTAGTGTGCTTAAAAAGAATGACTTGCTTTATGCAAGGGAGTATGACTGGCTACAGGATTTAAAAATTGTGTATCAGCATTATAGAAATATTGGCAATTAAAAATGTTGCAGATTATAATTTTTACAAAAAATCCCCAAACAATGTTTGGGGATTTTCATTGCTACAATATTTGAATTCTATTTTATTGCTTGCCAAATATCTTCCTTAAACGAAACAGGATATTTCTTTTTTAAATCTGCCAACCATTTTTGCTCAAGCACTTGCTGGTAATCGTTCATTACAAGACCACGTGCATCATCAAAACTTCTTTGCTCTGGGTTATTAAAAATTCCTGTTATATATATAAAGCTGAATGTCTCATCACCACCCATTTTTTCTGGCTTACTAATAAAGCCAGCCTTTTTTTCAATTTCATTTTTTACAGGCATCTGGTCAAACTCATACCTGCCACTATCGCTTGTTGCCTTTGCTCCTTCTGCTGCAACAATTGCTCTCCAGTCTGCAGGATTGGCTACAATTTTATCATATAATTCTGTTGCAAGTGTTAAACTATTTGCACTTATTGTAACAGCAGCTACGCCTGGCTTCCAGCTATATTTACTTAAGTTTTCCTTGTAATAATTTTTTAAGCCAACACTATCTTCTCCAGCCCTACTCCACACACTTTTATCCATTGCTGCAAACAATAAATTAGCTTCATCAAACTCTTTTAATTGTTGCTGAGTGCCTTTATTATATTCGTCAATATGGTTTTTATAATAATCTGTTACACTTTGGTTTTCAAATACAGTAATCAATTCTTCGTAAGGTTTTAAACCATTTTCGGTTTCGCTAAAGCGTACTGTTTTTACATATTCTATAAAATCTGCAACTTTAAAATTTTGCTTTTTGCACGAAAATAAAATAGTTGAATCTCCTGCTATACCAATAAAAGATTCTGTTGGCCTATCCATAATTGTGCTGTCAATAAAGCCCCAAACAGATTCGGCATTGTAAAATGCTTTTTTAAATCCTGTAGCAGTTTTCCATTTGCTTACTAAGTTCTTTTTTGCAATGGTCAATCTATCACTGTTATCTAATTTTACCCTTAGGGTTGAAGCATAATTGGCATCATCAAGTGTTTTAGCAACTGGATAAACTTCAAGTAATTTAAGTATGTGAATACCAAATGCAGTATGTATCTGATTAGAAATATCGCCTGGATTCTTTAAGGCAAATATTTTTTCTTCAAAGTCTTTATTAAACTTGCCTAAACCAATTTCTCCCATATCGCCTTTATTGTTTGCAGTGCTGTAATCATTGCTATAATCAGCTGCAAGCATGCCAAAATTTTCGCCTTTTATAGCACGTTTATGTACCACATTGGCTACAGAATCTACTTTAGCTTTTTCTTCTTCAGTTGCATTTGGCGGATATGCCAAAAGTATTTGTGCAACTTTACGTTTACCAACTGCAGGCCTGTCATAAACATTTTTGAAAATATGCCAGCCATAAGCACTTTTATATGGCATTGAATAGGCACCTTGCTTTAAGTTAAAAACAATATTTTCAATTTGATAAGGCAATGTAAATACTGTTACAAAACCAATATTTCCCTTGGCTTTTTTAATGCTTTCGTCATTGCAGTATTTATTCAACACTTCTTCAAAGCCTTTACCACCTTTAAGTTCAGCATAGGCTTTAAAAATTTCCATACGTGCTGTAGCTGTATCTCCATTGCTTGCAACAAATATTTGCGAAACGTCAATGTCTTTCTGACTACGTTCAAAAGCTTCGTTTAAAAGTGTTTTTGCATTAGCCTCTTCATTAATTACAGTTTCAGCAATCTGGCGTTTAAAGTTGTTGCTTTCCTGCACAAAGCTTGGCAACAAGTTTAGCTTATTATCAAGTGCACTTTGCACTTTAAGTTTAAAATTTATGTACAAGTTTCTGTATTCCTGCAAAGCTTGCTTTCTATCAGCAGTTTGAGATGGGTTTTTGTTGAACGCTGCTAGAAACTCTTGCTTGGTAACCACCTTATTGCCATAAGTAAAAAGAGTTTGGGCATTTGCTGCTGTTGCAGTAAATATTGCAATTGAAAAAATAAATTTCTTCATTGTTAAAATATGATAAGTTTTTATGTAAAAAATATTTTAAGGATAGCAAAGAAATACAAAAAGTTTTCGCAAAGCCACACAAAGATTTTTTATAATAATGTGTACTTTACCAAAACTTTCTGTGGTTGTTCATCTATTTATCTATTTAGACATCTTCAGCTTTCTTGATATTAAGTCATCAATCTGGTGAAGTGTAAGTTGCTTGCCAATAATTCTTTTGTCAGTATCAAGTATATAAAAAGTTGGCGTTACCCTAAAGTCATAAGCCTGCCTGAAATTTGGTACACCTGCTTTTTCATTTGCTTCCTTTGCTTCTCTGGTTTCATAAGTATAATACCAGCCACTGCTTAAGTTTTTTTCATTAATAAACTTTTTCATTTCAGGTATCAGGTCATCTTTACTTATAATACTGTAAACCTTTACATCAAGGTCTTTCCATTTTGCCCTGTAAAAGCTATCCAATACAGGCATCTCTTGCCTGCAATGGCCACATGTTGGCTCCCAATAAGCAATAACAGTAAACTTAGATTTTATGCTATATAAAGAATGTACTTTACCCAACGTATCAACCAAATCTAATGGAGCAGCAACTGCACCAAGCCCATTAAGCATCATGCTGTAACCCCTGTCAATAATAGTTTTGCGAGATTTTGCATCTAATAAAGTTGTATCTCCTCTTAAATAATGTTCTTTAAAAAGCAAGTCAACAAACACCTTATCCTGACCCATATATTCTGGAGTCATGTATTTATTGGTAAACTTGGTTAACCAGTAAGCATACATTTCTTTTGAAGGTCGTGCTGCCAGCAACATATATTTTATTTCAGGTATAATGCTGTCAGCTTCGGTGCTTACATAATATTTTAAATAATCTTCTACTTTCTTTTCAAAAAATGGAGTACGCAACAACCTTTCATCAGAAAAACTTACATCATCAAAGTAATGTTCTTTTACAAATCTGTAAGCAGCTATTGATGCAGCAGCAGAAGTATCTTTTGTTTCAGGTGCTTCTGGAATTTTCATTGCTGTAAGCAAAGCAGCCAATAAACTGTTTGGGTTTTTTGCAACAATTTCATCCCTGTATTTATTTAGTTCGGCATCTTTTTCCTTGTATTCTTTTCTAATGGCAGCTGTATCTTCCTTGGTTTTTGCAGTTTTCATTTTGTCTGCAATTTTGTTTAAAACAACACCATACTCACTAGATTTTTTTGAATAAATTTTAAACAAATCATTATCTGGCGAGCCTGTAATTACAAATTTATCTTTACCAGTTGTATCTCCTACAACACTAAACTTTTGTACATCGCCAATCAATACTTCAAACTGAATGCTGTAAGCCTGCGATACAACAAAATAAATTCCTCCTGTTAACTTCTCCTTGCCTTTAAAATGTCCAACACATTTGTCATCAAGCTGGCAGCTATCTACCAAAGCCTTGCCTTTGCCATAATAACAACCAAGATATGCTTTTTGATTTTTTGCAGGAGTAAGTGTTAGCGTAATATCGTGTCCTTCGCCTTTTGCTACAGTATTTGCAGTTGCCGCTTGTGCTTTTTCAACCTTTGCAGCAGCAGGTTTTGCTATTGGATTTACTTTTTTCTTTTGCGAAAATGCAATAACAGAAATTGACAAAACCGTAAGTAAGGTAAATACTTTCTTCATTCAAAATTTTATTTGGGGGTAAATGTAAATAAAAGGTTGCAACCAAATATTCTGCCAAAAAAGTTTATAATATTTTTAAGAAATTATTGTTGCTGTATTTCTTCAATTTCAATTTTCTTATCTTCAATTGTTTTATTATCATTACCCTCTGGTAACACGTCATTTGCTAGCTTTTCCTTTACTTCTTCAATCTTCGCTTTTATCTCAACAATAGATTCGTCAAGCTCTTTTATTTTAACTGGAAACTCCTCGTTCTTTTTATTAATATCAGCAACCTTTGTTTTCAAGGTTTCAATATCTGCCTCAACACTTGCAATCTTCTCCTTCTTTTCCTTAATCCACTCCTCCACTTTTGTTTTAAAACTATCTGTCCAGGCTGTTGCATATTTTTTTTCTAAATCAATTACCTGCTCAACCAGTTTTTTTATATAATCCTGTTGCTGTGGAATCCTGTTTTCAAAACGCTTTGCAAATTCCTGCTGGCTTTGCAAATAGCTTTCCTGCTTTGCCTTGTAGCCAATTTGGTTTTCTAATCTCTTTTCAAGAAAGGCCAAAAATTCTTGTTGCTTTTTATTCCATTCAACACGTTTTTCGTCACGTTCTTTTTTCTTTATTTCCCATTCCTCCTGCTGTTTTTGCCTTTCTTCTTTGTGTGTATCCCAAGCCTTATTTAAGTCTTCTTTTAAAGTATCAATATTGGCAAAAATTTGTCCTTTATGTTCACGTGTTAAAGCATCCCTGTAATTGGTTATAAAATTCCTGACATCATTTAAAGTTTCTGTTCTGCAACGCAGGCTATATTTTATATCTTCTGGCTTTTCAATTAAAAACCATGCTTTATTATTTTCAGTTAAATTATTTTCTTTCAAAAAATCATTAAACTTAATTACAAAATTTTGCAGGTTTTCTATTGGCGAATCTGGATGACAAGCATCAACAACAACACATAACTTTTCTGTAATTTCCAAAGATTGTGATAATTGCTTTGCCTTACCTTCTCTTTCTTTTGCAAACAATTCATCTTCTTTATCCTTAACAATATTTCTAATGTTATTGTATTTATCCCATGCAGTTGTACGCCTTTCTTTTGTAACCCAGCGTTGCTGCTTAAAATATTCAAAAGCTCCATTAGACAAGGCTCTCAGCTCTTTAAAGTCCTCTTTGGTTATGGTTTCCTTTGCCAAAACCTTGTTTGCATTTTCATCAAATTCATTTGTCAGCTTTTCGCCTTCTGCACTAAACACTTCATTGGCGTTTTCAACTTCTTTTTCTTTTTGCTGAATTAATGCTACCAAAGTTTCAAACCTTGCTGTAATTTCAGTTTTTTGTTCTGGCGTTTCAAATTGTACAGCTTTAAAGTTTTCATCAATTTCTTTTTTTCTGTTCCATATTTCCTTGCTGCTAAAGGTTGTGTTGCCAAACTCTTGAATTAGATTATTGAACGACTCTAATTTTTTTGAAATATCAACTCCTGTCATAATGTTTTTATTGGGTTACAAATTTGTAGAAAAACTTAATACGTTGTTACATCAATAAAAAAGCCTGCATTTAATTAAAAACACAGGCTTTGTTTACATTTTTATAAAACTAATCTTTCAACTTCTCTTCAATATATTTTATTTGCTCTTCAATTACCGATGCATTTGCTGCACCAGATTTCTGTGCTTCTTTCTTCTTTTTAATATCGATAATTTCTTTATTGATATTTTCCTTCAGGCCTTGTCCAAATGGTGCAACCATGTTTCTAAAGCTTATTAAATCATCAATGCCTTTTTTAAAGTTATCAATATTGTTTAACCTGCTTATAAAAAAAGCATAATTGTCAAACTCATTAAACTTTTCCATTGGGTTTAATGAACCAAAATTTTTGCTCATTTCATCAAAGTCATTATCGCCCTTATTCAAAACATCAACTTTGGCAACAGATTCTTTCAACCTTGCTTTTGCATCTTTTTTTAGTTCTGGCAAAATTTGCAAAGCTGCATTTTCATCAATCAGCATTAATGCTTCAATTGCAGCACCAGCAACACTATACGAAGAATCTTTAGTTGCTGCTGTAAATAAGTTTGCATATTTTTTATCTTTTAAGCTACCCAAAAAATCTATTGCTGCTGCACGCACCAGTTTTTTAGAATCGTTGGTAGCTATCTTTTCAATCTTAGCAATTGTAGTAGCATCAAGGCTTTCTTCTTCCAATGCTTTAATAGCCCTTATTCTTAATTTGTCATAATTATCATTTAATGCTGTTATCAATAAATCAATAGCACCATTTTCTTTTTTGTTTCTTGTGGCAAAATCAATAGCTTCCTTTCTATCAAGGTATTTACCAGCCTGCTTGTATTGAATGGTATATTCAACAATGCTTTTGGTTTCCTTTTTATCTGCAAGAATTACATTGTCTCCATCAAACCTAACAAGGTCTGGTTTTGCAATATCAAAACTGAATGAATCTGTTTTATTTTCAATCCAAATGCTTTTCCTTACTTTTTCTTTTTTACCAGCATAATACATGTCAACTGCAACAGGAAGTTTAAAAACCTTGTCTCCATCCTGTGTTTGCTTTACATACACATTCAGCTTTCCAATTGCTTCATCATAACTATTGCTGATTTCTAATTTTGGATGTCCATTGCCAAAATACCATTGATTAAAAAACCAATTCAGGTCTTTGCCAGTAACGCTTTCAAAGGCAAGTTTTAATTTTATTGCACTGCCATTTCCAAATTTATTGTCTGTTAAATATTTGTTCAGTGACTTAAAAAATGCATCATCGCCAACATAATTCCTTAGCATATTTAAAATGCGTCCACCTTTTTGATAGCTTACCAGGTCAAACATATCTTCCTTATCGGCATAGTAAAAACGCACCAAATCTTTTTTATAGTTATTGCCTCTAAGATACATACGCATAGCATTGTCATTTTCTTCGCCACCTGCATCTGCACCATATTTATACTCTTGCCACAGCAACTCGCTATAGTCAGCAAAGCTTTCATTAACTGTTAAGTTACTCCAGCTTTCGGCGGTTACATAATCTCCAAACCATTGATGAAATAATTCGTGAGCAATAGTTGTTTCCCAAGCATTGCCATCTGTTAGTTCTCTTGCATTTTGTTGGGCACTTTCCTGATGCAAGGTTGCAGTTGTATTTTCCATTGCACCACTCACATAATCTTTACCTACTATTTGAGAATATTTGTTCCAGGGATATTCAATGCCAGTAACTTTTTCACTAAAAAATTTCATCATTTCTGGCGTGTTGCCAAATATTTTTTTAGCCACTTTTTCATACTCTTTTTCTACATAATAATTTACCTCTTTGCCTTTATAACTATCTTTTATAATGGCATAATCTCCTATACCAATAAAAAATAAATAAGGTGCGTGTGGCAAATCCATTTTCCAATAATCTGTTCTTGTGCCATCAGCATTTTTAGTTTGAGAAATTAATTTACCATTGCTTAACGAAACATATTTTGAAGGAACAGTTAAATAAAATTCCTGTGTAGATTTTTGATTTGTTTTATCAATAGTAGGCACCCAAACGCTGGTTGCCTCTGTTTCTCCTTGTGTCCACACTTGTATTGGTTTGTTTTTGTCTTCTCCTTTTGGGTTTATAAAATACAAGCCTTTTGCATCTTTAATAGCAGCACTGCCTTCAACAACAAGTTCATTTGGCTTGGCTACATAATTTATGTAAATGGTGTAAGTTTCATTGGCTTTATATTCTTTATCAAGGGTAATTTTTAAAGTCATACTATCGCTGTAGTTATAACTTACTGGTATATTTTTTCCTGCCTTTACAATTTCTACAGCGTTAATGTCCATTCCTTTGGCATCAAGCTCTACAAGGTTTGTAGCATAAAAATGTGGTTTAAGTGTAAGCCACACTTTGCCTATTAGTTGAGATTGGTTGTAATCAAATTTTGCCTGAAGTTTAGTGTGTACAAGGTCATTGGTTTTTGTGGCAAATGCCCTGTATTTTTTTTTCCAGCTTTCGTCGCGAGATGGAAATGCAAATTGAGCTTGTGCCAATATTGTTGCAAATAAGCATGCAGTTAGTAATATTTTTTTCATAATTTTTGTTTTAAGAAAAGTAAAGCGGTAAAGATATGTTTGCATATATGAAATGATTGCAAAAAATGATTAGAGCATAAAATTGATGATGAGTTGTATTTTTTTAAAATAGATTTGCAAAAAACAGGCTAATGCTAAAACTTTTTAAAACCTTTTCAATGCTGTTGCTGTGCAATGTAGTTGTGGCTCAGGCACATCATTTTATATATATTGAAAACACAAAAAAGGAATGGTTTACCGTAAAGGTAAATGACAAGATATATGAAAGCATTGGCAAAAACTTTATCACTATTTCGCAACTTGAAAATGGAAATTATACTTTGCTTATAACTACCCAATCTTCTAAAGAAGCTGCATTTGAAATAGCTATTAACAATGAAGACAAAGGCTTTAGCATAAAGCAAAATGATGACAAAGCTGTTGAGCTTTTTGATATAAACAGCTTTAAAATCATTGCTGCAAACAAGATTGATAATACCATAAAGGAAGCAGAAAAAACAATTACCAAACAAACAGAGCCTTTGCAAATTGAAGAAAGCAAAATAGCAATTGTAGCCAACAAGATTATAAAAAGTAATGTTAAAAAAATTTATAGCAAACCAAACAAGGAAGGTATAGATGAAATTTATGTTGATGGCAGCGATACAATTGCTATCTATATACCTCAAGCAATTATTAAGGAAACGCCAAAAACAGTTATTGAAGATGTTGGCTATATGCAGGCTTCAACTGAAACAACTGGTATAGCAGTTAATACACAAAAAAATTCAAATTCAAATTGTAAAGTCTTTGCAGAGGAAACTGATGTAAAAAACTTTTTGATTGCAGCACAGGCTGAACTTAAAGTAAAAGACAGGTTGAAGGTTGCAAACAACTTTTTAAAGGAAAAATGCTACTCTGTTAACCAGATAAAAAGATTATGCAATTTATTTATCAATAGTAATGGCAAATTTATTTTTTTTAAGCAGGCACAACAAAGTATTAGTGATATGCAAAATTTTGAAACCCTGCAAAGCGAACTTACAGACACTGCAATTGTAGAAGAATTTAAAGCCTTTGTAAAACAACTGTAATATGCAACGATATTTTTTGGAAATTGCATATAAAGGCACCGCATACAATGGTTTTCAAATTCAGCAAAACGCCAATACCATACAAGCCGAAGTTGAAAAATGCTTGAAAATATTTTTCAAACGAAGCTTTGAATTAACTGGCTCTTCACGCACAGATGCAGGTGTGCATGCACTGCAAAATTTTTTTCATTTTGATAGTGAAGTACAAATAACACAACAACATATTTATAACTTCAATGCCATTTTACCTGGCGATATTGTTGTAAAGAATATTTATAAAGTAAGCAACAATGCACATTGCAGGTTTGCTGCAGAGGCAAGAGCTTACAAGTATTTTATTTATCAGGCAAAAAATGCGTTTATAGATGACAGAGCCTATTTTTTCCCTTTTAAAATTGACGAAAATGTTTTGCATGAAACTGCTGCAATTATTTTACAACATAACAACTTTACAAGCTTTAGCAAAAAGCACACGCAGGTAAATAATTTTATTTGCAGCATTAAGCACAGTTACTGGACAAAGGAAAATGATTGCTTTGTGTATAATGTAAAGGCAAATCGTTTTTTACGTGGTATGGTGCGTGGCTTAGTTGCCACACAATTAAAGGTTGCACGTGGCCTAATTTCTGTAAATGATTTTGAGAATATTATTATTGCCAAAGATTGTAGCAAAGCTTATTTTGAATCTCCTGCACAAGGTTTATTTTTGGCACAAGTTGAATATCCAAATGATTTGTTGAAATAGTTTATTAATAAGCTATATAACAAAAACCAAACTCTTCTTACTATTGCATACTAAAATATTTATATGCAAAACTCATTTACTATAACAGGCAATTTGGTTGACATAGTTAATAAAAAAATTTATGCAGCAGAAGTAGTTGTAGAAGGTAAAAAAATAAAATCCATAACTGAACTTCAAACGTTAAACGTTAAGCCTCAAACGTATATTCTTCCTGGTTTTATTGATAGCCATGTGCACGTGGAAAGTAGTATGCTAGTGCCAAGTGAATTTGCAAGATTGGCTGTAACACATGGCACAGTTGCAACTATAAGCGACCCACATGAAATTGCCAATGTATGTGGAATGGAAGGTGTTGAGTTTATGATTGAGAATGGTAAGCAGGTAAATTTTAAATTCAATTTTGGAGCACCAAGCTGTGTGCCTGCAACAGTTTTTGAAACTGCAGGAGCAACTTTAAACAGCGACGATGTAAAGAAGTTATTGCAAAGGGAAGAGATAAAATATTTGAGTGAGATGATGAATTTTCCTGGTGTGTTGTATGGCGATGAGGAAGTAATGAAAAAAATTAAATACGCCATTGAACTTGAAAAGCCAATTGATGGGCATGCACCAGGACTTCGTGGAACGCAGGCACAGCAATACATACAGGCAAGTAATAAATTTGAGACTCAAAACTCAAACGTAATTATCAGTACCGACCATGAATGCTTTACAAAAGAAGAAGCCTTAGACAAGTTACTATATGGAATGAAAATTTTGATACGTGAAGGAAGTGCTGCAAAAAACTTTGAAGCATTGATTGATTTGCTGAATGACTATCCTGAAATGATAATGTTTTGCAGCGATGACAAGCATCCTGATAGTTTAGTTATAAATCATATAAACGCTTTGTGTGCAAGGGCTGTAGCCAAAGGCATTGATATTTTTAAAGTATTGCAAGCTGCTTGTATCAATCCAATTCATCACTATAAATTAAATGTTGGAATGCTGCGTGAAGGTGATGATGCTGATTTTATAGTTGCTGAAGATTTAATTAATTTCAATATAAAACAAACATTTATTAATGGAGAATTGGTAGCAGAAAATGGCAAATCATTTATTACATCCAAGCAGGTAGAACCTATTAATAAATTTGACTGCAACCCAATAGCAGTAGGCGATTTAATAGTTTCAGCAAATGATTTTACTGGTGAAAAAATACCTGTTATAGAAGCATTAGATGGGCAATTAATAACGAACAGAATTGAAGTTTTAAAGAGTGAATTATTAGATACCAATTCCCAATTGTTAATACCTAATTCCCAACTTGATATTCTAAAAATTGTTGTTGTTAATCGATATAACAATGCCCCAATAGCAAAAGCATTTATTAAAAATTTTGGCTTTAAAAAAGGAGCTATTGCAAGCACAGTGGCACACGATAGCCACAACATTGTTGCTGTAGGTGTAGATGATGAAAGCCTTACTGCTGCTATAAATTTAGTAATTGAAACCAAAGGTGGAGTGAGTGCTACTTGTAACAATAAAGAAATGATTGTACCCTTGCCTGTTGCTGGTTTAATGAGTGCAGAAGATGGCTATAAAGTTGCTGCAGATTACACAGCTATTGATAAAATGACTAAAGAAGAAATGGGTAGCACACTGCTGTCTCCATTTATGACTTTAAGCTTTATGGCTTTGCTCGTAATTCCTCATTTAAAGCTCAGCGACAAAGGCTTGTTTGACGGTGACAGTTTTAAATTTGTATAAACCATTTATAATAAATTTTAAAGTTTGCTGTAAGTTTATTGAAGCTATTTCGTAAGTACTTATGTAAATATTTTCATAACCAAAAAAATTACAATGAAAAAATTAATTTTATGCACTGCAATTTTATTTGCAGTAGGCTGTGCTGCTAACGCACAAACTGCTCCAACAAAAGAAAAGAAAGGAAAAGCAGAAAAGAAAACTACAATGAAAGACCATGCTTGCACAGATGCATGCCACAAAGCTGGTAAATGTGTTTATGCACATGGAGAAAAAGGTCACAAATGTGGTAAAGAGTGTAAAAAAACTGCGTAGTCTTTCTAACGTTTGCCAAATAAAAATTCCAGTTGCTTGCAACTGGAATTTTTTGTTTAATGCTTAAAACGCTATTTAATCTTATAACTAAGACCCACACCAATAGCATGTTGTATTTGTGTCTTATAAACTTCAAAATCGTTGTTGCGAATATTGATGCTTACAGTTGCACCAATTAATTTATTTACAGTAAGTGTAAACAAATTTGTCCAGTCCATTATAATGCTTCCTGGTTGATTTAAGTAGTTACTGTAAAACGTAGCAAACCCTTTGTAGTTAATGCCTTTGGCAATATCATAATCTGCTTTTACCTGTAAAAAAGCACCTAAACCATATCTGCTTACTTTACCAGAATCTACACTATATAAAAGGAAGTCTTTTTCTTCTTTTGCAAGTTTTGTTGTAATATTCATCATTGCAGGCGATAGCAATGTAGAAAAATGTGCATTGGGTTTATACATAAAACCAAGCCCCGTTTTTATATAACCTGGAGATAAAAAATAATGGTCAAACTGTGATTCAAGATTAAACAATACTGCTAAACTCCATTTGGGTTTTAACTCTCGCCCATAAATAGAAGTATAGCTTACATAATCATCTGTTTTGCTAAAACCATCGCCAGCACTCGAAAATTTTGCCACACCATACCTGGCACGAATATTATTTAACCAGGAAATTTTTCCTTTTTTTAAATCAAAGTCATAATCAACAAGGGCTCTTATTCCCACAGTTTGTTCTTCTCCTCCTTTCACTTGTCCCCAGGCATTATTTCTTCCTGCTTCGTTTAAATTAAAGTTTAATGAGCCGCCTTTTGCCCAACCATCTTTTAATTCTTTTTTTGCTGACAATGCATTAGCATTGGATTTAGCTTTTTTTTCTTCTTCAGTTTGAGCAATAGCATTAATACATAGTAAGGCAAACATTGCCAATGTGCAGATTTTTTTCATTGCAGTTCAGTTTGTTTGGGTTAATAAAAAATATTATTCTTCAATAATTTCATTCGCGTTTGGTGTTTCATCCTTTATTTCTTCTTCTCTGTTTTCATTCCATTCCACTATAAAGTTATTTCTGCCTTCACCCAATATCAATTTCATATATCGCTGTTGTGAAAGCTCTAATAAGCTTAAAAATAAAAAGATGGCGTGTATTTTATTTTCGCAAATTTCGAATACCTTTTCAAAGCTCACATTCTTTTCCCTTTGCACAAAGTCAAGCATATAATCCCTGCTGCCTTCCATTGTGTAATTGTATTTTACAACAGTGTGTACAGGTTTATTGTTTCTATCATTAACACGCTGCATTACTTTTTCAAAAGCCTTCATCAGCTTGAATAAAGTAATATTTTGAATCTCTGTTCCTTCACCACTTTCTTCTCCAATAGCAATTAATTCTTTTTGTAGGTTGCCACGTTTAATCATCAGCATCCTGGTTGCTTCCATTTCAGCCATTTCAGCAGCTGCTTCTTTAAAGCGTTTGTATTCCAAAATTTTATCAACCAATTCCTGGCGTGGATCTATCTCATTTCCTTGTGCATCCAATTCTTTACGAGGCAGCAATAGCCTTGCTTTGATACGCATTAACGTAGAAACAAAAAGTATAAACTCGCTGCTTAACTCAATATTTAATTTTTCCTGAGAATGTATATAAGCTAAAAAATCGTTTGTAATTTTTGTGATGGGAATGTTGTAAATATCCAGCTCATCTCTTTCTATAAAAAAAAGCAATAAATCAAATGGACCTTCAAATTGTGGTAACTTAATTTGATATTGTGGTGTACTCATAAATGCAAATAAAAGTAATTGTTTTTTACACGTAAGTTTTTTGTCGCGAGTTTATAATTCGGTAGTTGTTAATTCGAAAGTTGTTCGTCAGTTATCGTTAGTCGAAAGTTTAAAAACTTGCGAAAACTACTAACGTTTTGCTTACGATAAACTTTCGTTAAACTCACGATAAATAATTTAAATTTTCTTCCCTTTCCATCTTCCACTTTTAATATAAAGAAAACTTGGGATAAGCATACTGCTCCAATAAATCCATTCACTTGCCCAACCCATTGATATACTTAAATTATATTTTTCCAAAACAAAATAAACATAAGTGGTGTAAAGTATTATAGCAAAAAACTCTATCATCAAATTGATTTTTGTTTGCCCTGTTCCTGTAACTGCATTTAGCCATACAACAGCAATACTCATTACAAGCAATGCTGTTGAAACCACACGCACTACAGGTATTGCAGCTTGTGTAAAAATTTCATCTTGTCCATAAATTTTTAAAAATATTACAGGAAAAGCATTTAATAACAAGCAGCATATTAACGAAAAAAAGAAAGATAATTTTAAGATTTTATAGATTAATTCTTCTACTTTATTTTCAAGCCCCTGACCAATAATATTGCTAACCATTGTGTTAGTAGTTGCACCAAATGCCCAGGTAATACAACCAAAAAAACCAAATACATTACGCATAACATTGCTTATAGAACTTGCCTCTGTGCCATGATGTTCAACTAAAATATAAAAAAACAACCAGGCAACAATGCTTAACAAATGTTGCCCAATAAGTGGTGCAGATTGTGCTAAAATCAGTTTGCTATTGGCTGCATCGTATTGCCAGCTTTTAAATAATTGCAATTGCTTTGAAATGCCTTTATAATGAATTACAAAAAATATTACAATCAACCCAAATGCTTCTGCAATAACACTTGCATAAGCAGCTCCATTAAAGCCTAGTTGTGGCAAGCCTAATTTCCCAAAAATAAAACCATAGTCAAACACAATATTGGCAATAGCTTCAGCCGCTGTGCCATATATTAAAAGCTTGGTTTGATTAGTGCCAACAAGCAATGCATTACGCATTTGGTATAAATACAAAAAAAATAAACCCCAGATTCTGATATTCAAAAAGCTTACAGCCATTTTTACTTTCTCAGCATCTTTTAGCATTAAAGAAAAAATAGTTGGTGCAATAAACAATGTAATAGCAATACCAGCAACAGCTAAAAGCATTGCCACACGCACACCCTGTGAAAATAAATTTCCAATGGCATCAATTTTATTTTCACCTGCTCTACGAGAAATAAGCATTTGCAGGCCATTGTTTAAACCAATGCCCACCACAGCAAAAATTAAATAATAAACACCCGTAATGCCTGCAACAGCTAATGACATTTGGTTGTAATGCCCTAAAAAAATATTGTTTGTAACAAAGTTTAATTGAGGCACAGCAATAGCTGCAGCAATAGGCAATGCAATTTTTAAAATTTGTTTGTTGCTTACCTCTACTCTATAATCTTTTTGAGAATCTTGCATTAGTTAAACTATGCTATTTATAATGTGGCATTCTTACAAACTCACATCAATTTTTAAAGGAATGTTTTTAAGCGTTACCTCAAACTTGCTTATGCCATTTTCTACAACTATGTTTTTTATGGCAACACCATTTACCAAAACCTGCTTTAGTGGTGTTTCATTTAATGGCAGTTGAAATGTAATAACTCTTTCTGCAGGCTTGTTTTTATACTTACCATTATTGCTGCTAACGTTTATGGTAAAGCCTTTTGCAGCTTTTGGCGTAGCAGAAAATTTTATCAACTCATATTGATTTGTTGCTAAAGCATTTTTGCTTTCGCCATCATCATCATACATTTCATAAGAAGATTTTGTTGCAGATGGAATATAAAATACATTCAAATTTTTCCTGTTTATTTCAGCAGTATTTTCTCCATTACAATTGTATTGAGGAATAAAGCTTCCTTCTTTATACACCACTATTTTTTTAAATTCATTTACATCAAACTCAACAAATTCGGCACCTTTATATATTTTATTGGTTTCAACATCGTACCAAAAGCCTTGCGGTAAATAAACTGTTTTTTTTGTCTGCTCTTTTTCCATTACTGGTGCAAACAAAATATTATCACCAAATAAATATTCATCATTTACCTTAACTGCGTTGGTATCGTTGCTATAATTAAACAACAATGGTTTTACCAAAGGCTCAGCAAATTTTGCCTGACGATAAGCTAATGTATAATTATATGGCAGGTTTTTATAACGCTCAATAATAGCTTTACGAGCAAGAGATTTATAAGGCTCAGGATACAAGGCTGCTTCACTTGGAAAGCTTGGTGCACCTGGATCTACATCATACAACGCTGTGCCATGTGGACGAAAAATTGGAGTGTAAGCAGCAAACTGCAACCAGCGAACAAAGAGTTCATTATCTTCTTGCCCTTGTGCAAAACCACCAGCATCTGCATGTATGTAAGGCACACCACTCATGCTCATTCCAAGCATTACAAGTGGTTGTGCCTGCAAACCACTCCATGTTCTTCCAACATCTCCACTCCAAGGAAAAATGCTATAACGCTGGCTGCCTGCAAAGCCACTTCTGTTTAAATGAAACAAGCGTTGTTGAGGATAATCTTTTGCATAATTTTCAAACAACATTTTGTTCCAGTAATGCCCATAAATATTATGCACTTCATTTGCTGAAAGCATTCTCTTAATGCCTAAATCAGTAAGGTTGTGGTATAAATCTTCAGGATGGCGTTCAGGTTCTCCTAAATCAGTCCACCATGCAGCAACACCATTTTTAATTTGTCTTTTGTAATGATAATTCCATATCCAGTTACCAACATCTTTTCTAAAAATGTCAAGCAAACCACCTTTTCCAAAATAAAAATCTGTTAGTGTGTAAGGATTATTGGAAATGGTTTTACTCCAATAGTCAAGACTTTCGCTATAAGCATTTGTATATTCTAAAATGTATGGCTCTGTAATTAAAGTTGTGTTGATGTTTTGCTTTTTAAAATTAGAAATCATGCCAACAGGGTCGTACCATTTTTCTTTATTTACCCAATCTAAATTTCCAACGTAACCTTTAATGCTATCTCCAAACCAAAACAAATCAAAGATGATGGCATCAACAGGCATCTTCTCATCTTTCATTTGCTTTGCAATTTGTGTAACTTGTTGCTGACTTGTATAACCAAATCTACTCATTAAATTTCCCATTGCCCAGCGTGGTGGCAATGGTTGTGTACCAGTAAGTTTGTGATATGATGATAAGATTTCTTGGTAAGATTTTCCTGTAATAATATAAGCATTAATTTCTCCACTTAAAAAGCCTGCAACAAATTTGCTGCTATCTGTTTTTCCTATATCAGCAAAGCCTTTGCTGCCGTTGTCAAAAAAAACTCCATAGCCTTTATTGCTTATAAAAAACGGTACAGAATAGTTCAAGTTATCTGCACCAACACCATAGCAATACCATGCACTGTTGTATAAATTAAAACGCTTACCCCTTCTGTTTAATGGCAAAGCACGTTCGCCACCGCCAAAAATCTGTTCATCTTTTTGCAATGCAATTCCTAAGCAGTAATAACCTTCTTTGTCGCGAGATGGAGTTAAAGAAATTGCTTTATTGTTTAACAAAATTGCACCACTATCACCAAAAGAATAATTAGGCTTTAGGGTTGTTACAGGCTTTGCTATTACTGCATTGGTAACATTGTAGTTTTTGGAATATTCATTAGGTGTATGCGTAATTTTTGTAACATTGGCTGCATAAGTTTCTACCTTCCAGCTACCATAATTTGCACTTTGTGCAAACAATAAAAGTGGCAAGGAGTATATAACAAATGCAATAGTTTTAAACAGTTTCATAAAAAAGATTTGAACAACAAATATGCTGTAAAAACAAAACACTGCTTTAAACTTTTCATTTTCACTTAAAAATATTTTTCAGCAATTTTTATCACAAAATATTTTCCTAACGCTTGTTAGCTTATTTTTGGCAAATGGGACGTATTAAAACAACTAACAAAGAAGTAAGTCGTAAAGACATTATTATTGAAAAAGCTGCAACCCTGTTTAAAGAAAAAGGTTTTAAAGCTGCCAGTATGCGTGAAATAGCTGATGTTGTTGGCGTTGAGGCTGCAAGTCTTTACAACCATATTAAAAGCAAAAACGAATTGCTGAATATAATTTGCTTTGATGTGGCTAATCGTTACACACATAAAATGGAAGAAGTTGAAGCCAGCAATCTTTCAATTTTAGGAAAGATTGAAAGCTTATTGCGTTTTCATATAGATGGAATGATTCATTATTTTGAGCAGGTTTATGTGAGTGACAGGGAATGGAAGCATTTGGATAATCCATATTTAAGCAATATGCAAAACCAACGCAGAACGTATAGAAAACGCTTTGCATCAATTATTGAAGAAGGCATTAAGAAAAAAGAAATTAAAAAGATAGATGCTTCAACAACTGTATTAATTATGCTGCACGCTATTGGTGGCATTGAAAGCTGGCACAGAAGCAAACAAAAAATAAGTGGTAAAGAACTTGAAGAAAATATGATTGCTTTTTTAATGGATGGATTGAGAAAAGTTTAACGTATTAATGAAAATAAATTCTATTTGCTTTTTCATGTTTTCTATTCATTATTATGAGTAATATTAAATTATTTGAAACCACAACCATACGTTCTTTTTATAATGAAGAAGAAGACAAATGGTATTTTTCGTTGGTAGATGTTATACAAGTGCTAACAGATTCAGTAAACCCAACTGATTATTTAAAAAAATTACGTAAGCGTGATACTGAATTAGGTAGCTTCATAGGGACAAATTGTCCCCAGGTAGATATGTTAACATCTGCAGGCATTAAAAGAAAAACACTCGCTGGAACTAATAAAGAAATCCTACGCATCATTCAGTCAATTCCATCTCCAAAAGCAGAGCCTTTTAAACTATTTTCAAATAATTAATAATACCAACACAAACAAAATATCAACAATAAAACTAATGGATTTTTATAAGCTACAAATAAAAAATATTACAAAAGAAACCAATGATTGTGTTTCTATATCTTTCAATATTCCAGCAGAATTAAAAGAAGTTTTTGCTTACACACAAGGGCAATATATTACCTTAAAAACTACAATCAATAACCAGGAAATAAGACGTTCTTACTCCTTATGCTCATCTCCTTTAGAAAATGATTTTAGGATAGCAGTTAAAAAAGTTAATGATGGATTGTTTTCAAGCTATGCAAATGATATATTGAAAATTGGAGATGCTCTTGACATTGCTGCACCTAATGGAAAATTTTATGCAACACTTGATGAAACAAACAACAAAAAATATGTTGCCATTGCAGCAGGCAGTGGTATTACGCCCATTTTATCTATTGTAAAAACAACCTTGGTTGCAGAACCATTAAGTGAATTTATTTTGGTATATGGCAATAAAAATACTGGTTCAATAATTTTTAAAGAAGAGCTGGAAGCCTTAAAGAATAAGCATTTGGGCAGATTGCAACTAATACATATTTTAAGTAGAGAAAAAACAGATGCACCAATCAGCAGTGGAAGAATTGATACTACTAAATTGGAACAACTTAGCAAACTAATTAGTTGGCAACAACTTGATGAATGCTTTGTGTGTGGACCAGAAGAAATGATTCTTGCAACAAAATCTTTTTTGGAAAATTTGAATATTTCCCAAAAGAAAATTCATTTTGAATTATTTACTACAACTACCAAAACTCAACGCAGGCAAGCAATTCAAGCAACAACAACTGAAACAAAAAGTAAAATAACCATTAAAAGCGATGGTAGAATTTTTGATGTGGAAATTGGTTTTAATGAAGACAAATCTATATTAGATGCTGCTTTACAAAATGGTGCAGATTTGCCTTTTGCCTGCAAAGGTGGCGTATGCTGCACTTGCAAAGCCAAGCTGCTTGAAGGCAATGTAGAAATGGATGTTGTGTGGGGCTTGGAGCATGAAGAAATTGAACAAGGTTTTATACTTACTTGCCAGGCACATCCAACAACAGAAAAAGTTGTGGTGGATTTTGATGTGAAGTAGTCTTTAGATATTGGTCTTTATTATTTGGTAAATACCAAGAAAAAAGTACCAATATAAAACTAAAGACCAAAGACTAATTACTAAAGACTAACAAATGAACTTTCAAAACATAAACAATCTTTTTTTTATAGGAGTAGCAGGAACAGGCATGAGTGCATTGGCTCAATACTGTGCTGGCATTGGTAAAAACGTAAGTGGCAGCGATAGATATTTTGCACCCAATGCTTTTAATGATACACAGGATAAATTAGAAAAATTCAAGGTAAAATGTTTTCCTCAGGATGCAAGTGGCATTAATGAAAACACAGAACTGATTATTATTTCAACTGCAGTTGAAGATTCAAATATTGAAATACAGAAAGCAAGGCAACTTAATATTCCAATTATAAAACGCAGTGAATTATTAACCATTATCAGTGATACTAAAAAAACTATTGCAGTTGGTGGCACAAGTGGTAAAAGCACAAGCACAGCAATGATTTTTGAAATATTAGATGCAGCAGGTTTGCAGCCAAGCATCATTAGTGGTGCAGGTTTGGTGAGATTGCAGGAAAGAAATTTTATTGGCAATGCCTTTGTTGGCAAAGGAGAATGGCTGGTAATAGAAGCTGATGAAAGCGATGGAAGCATTGTAAGCTATCATCCTGAAATTGGATTGTTGCTGAACATAGATAAAGACCATAAAGAGATTGAGGAATTGAATGATATTTTTCAAATATTTAAAAGCAACAGCAATAAGTTTATTGTAAATGCTTCTCACGAATTAGCTGCTCCTTTCTCTGAAAATACAAATCAGGATTTTTCTTCAACCGATGATAGAGCTGGTTTTATGGCAACCAACTTTAACCAGAATGGTTTTGATATGCAGTTTAAAATAAAAGGAGTTTTGTTTGATATGAAAGCCATTGGTAGGCATAATATGGAAAATGCTTTAGCTGCTGTATGCGTTGCAAGTCAGTGTGGTGTTAAGTTACAGACTTGTGCTGCTGCATTAAAAAAATATAAAGGCATTTACAGACGCAACCAGATTTTAGGAACAAAAAATGATATTCTGGTAATTGATGACTATGCACATAACCCTGCAAAATGTGCAGCTGCCATAAAAGGATTGCAGCCATTAACAAATAAAGTTGTAGCTTGGTTTCAACCACATGGTTATGGGCCAACACGTTTTTTGCGAAACGATTTTGTTGAGGAAATTGCCAATGCACTTCGCCCACAAGATGAGATTTGGATGAGTGAAATTTTTTATGCAGGAGGTACAGCCACAAAAGATATTAGTGCCAACGATTTAATACAAGACTTGCAGGCAAAGGGTTGCAACGCTTTTTTTACAGAGAATAGAAATAATTTAGTTGCAACTATAAAGCCACATTTGCAACAAAACAATGTGCTGCTCTTAATGGGTGCAAGAGACCCAAGTCTTGCTGATTTTGCAAAAGAAGTATTTGAAAGATTATAACTTTAATAAGTATTTTCTCAAATACCTACATTCGTTTTTAAAAACTATATAGCAGCTTAACTCAATCTTTACATGCTTACCCAAACTTTTTTTTGGCAAAAAAACTTCTATTGACAGTTCTTTATTGTTTATGCAATTAAGGTTATTTATTGCAATAGCAGTGTCATTTTGTAGTTGCCCTTCATTTTTTCCTAAACGTAATTTACCAAATGCAACTCGCAATTTTTCTTTTTTTTCATCTATTGTTACCAAACTTTTTTCTATAATAAAACTAATGCTTGCAATTGAGTCATAATTTGTAAATACATCACCTAAAAGAATAACATTTGTTTTATTTGCATCAATACAGGCTTTTGCAATATAATCTACAAACACGCCATTAGCACAACTGCTTTGTGGTGCAAGTGTTATTAAAGTTTGTGCCCTTACAAATTGTAAAGGCACAAACAAAATGATAAATAATAATAACCGCATATTAGTTTATCATTTATTATTCAACAACAATTTTTTGCGTTTCTTTAATGTTGTTGCCAACTATTGTTAGCAAATACATTCCCTTTGCAAATGATGAAATATCAATTGTATTTAAACCTGTATTTAAAGTTTGCAGCTTAACTTGCTTACCATACAAATCTGTTATAACAGCATTTTTTATTCCACTACCAACTTTAATATTTAAGAAAGAATGTGCAGGATTAGGATATACCTTAAAATCATAACCAGCATTTAAAGAACTGTTTACTATTCCCTTGCTGCATGATACAACTGTACCTGAAAAAGTTCTTTTGTTGGTGCAGGTATTGTTGCCTATTGTATAGCTTAATTGCATAGCACCATTTGCAGTAGTTGTAACACTTGCCTCTTGTGCATTTAGTGGTGTAATACTTACGCCACCAGTTGCACTCCAAGTTCCACCAGTTGGCTTGCCTCTTAATGTAAATGTTTTGTTCTTGCAAAAAGTTAATCCACTACCACTTGTTTGAGGATTGGTTGTACCTGGTGCATAAGCAACACTTGGCACAGCAGGTAAGGCAATAACAGTTGCTGCATAAGCAGTTTTGGTAGTGCAACCATTGCTACCAGTAATTGTATAATTTACTGCTGTTATGCCAACACTTGTGGCTGTAGCTGCACCAGTTTTATTATTAATACTTAATCTACCATTACTACCCCATTCACCATCATTAACATTGGCAGTGTAGGTTGTATTTGCACCAACACATACACTTGTTAACCCACTTACTATTGCTGCTGTTGGGCTAGTTGTGTTTAAAGCATAGCTTGCAGTATCGCTGCAACCATTGGTGCTAGTGTAAATGTATTTAATGCTACTTGTGCCTTGTGCTTTTACATTTACCATACCACTACAATTTACTGTTGCTACAGTATTATTGCTGCTACTAAATACACCATTTGCTTGTGAACCTGCCAACATAAAACTATTGCCCACACAAGTTGCTATGCTGTTTGGCTTTGCAATAAATAAACTATCTGTAGCCGTATTAATAGTTAATATAGCTGCTTGAGATGGTAATGAATTACCACTTGAGTTTGCTGCAATTGCATGAATAAGAATATGGCTAGTTTTATGACCATTGATAGTGGCTCCAGATAAAGGTTCAACATCAACATAAGTAAGATATCTATTGGTTGAAGCCCAATTAATATTTGTAATATCACTCCAGGTTTCTCCATCATTTAAACTATACTCCCATATAACATTTGTAGGATTATTACTTGCTGCAATACTAAAAGTTGCTTTGCTACCTACACACACTTTTGCGTTTTGTGGCTGTGTGGTTATTTCTGGCACTTGTGCCTGTGCTGTTGTAGCAACTGCCATTGCCACAAGCATATTTATTATATATTTTTTCATTTTAATTTTTTTAGTTGATATTATTTTATTACCCTTTCTTTTAAACTCTAATCGAGAGTTGCCCATTATTAATTTAATTATAACAGTTACCTATAACAGTTACAAGATTTAATGTAAAAGCCTCTTCCACCTCTTACCTGCAATTCATATCTGTTGCCTGCATAAGCAATCACATCTTTTTTAGGTTTTGGTTGTAGTATTAAATGCCCACGACCTGGAAAAATTATTGGGCCTGCAACCAAATTTGGTATACCATCGCTTCCAAACTCAAAACCAAAAGGGTTACCAATAACTGGTGTTACAACATAAGGTGGATTGTAAGGCAAACCAGTTGTAGGACTTGTGCGTATGTGAGCATAAGTTGCATTGTTGTTAATGACAGGTACTCTTTTACCAACTTTTAATGCAGTAGCATCAATGTTATATTTTGGTTGAGAAATATTTAAAATACCACTTGTTGTGTTCAACGATTTTATGGTCATCATTTCTGCATTGGTAGTATCTGGTGCAAAACGTAAAGTATCGTTTACTGTTACTGGTGCAAAGCTGCCAATAGGCAATCCTAAGCTATCTATTTGCCAATAGGTATAAGTAATTGCATAATCTCCATAAATGCTGTCTATACTTGGGTTAATAGTGTTGCAAGTGTTTACAAAACTGGCCGGTATTAAAGCAATTTTTTCGTTGCTTGGTAGGCTTGTATCTGCTGGGCTGCTAGCAACTATTCTTACTCTGTAATTTTCACTTTGTGGAATATTGCTTGGATAACGAACAGCCATTTTACCACCTTTTTTACTACTAAAAGTACCAATGCTGCTTGGGTTATTAAACTTGCCATCTTTATCGCTAAGCTGTGCAGTAAAAGTGTTGTTGTTGTTAAAATTCCAAGCAGTGTAGATGGGTAGAGAATCGCTGCTGCCCTGAGTTATTACAGGTTTAGCAAACTCTACATCGTGATTTACAGATCTAATATCTCCAACAAATTGAGTATAATTTAATTCAATACATCCAAAAGTTCCCACTTCTTCATTTCCATTGGTATCTTTAACTGTACCAATACGAATATTGCTAGAGTCTCCAGAGTTAGAGTTTCCAAGATCAAAAAAGGTAAAACTGATACTTATACCTCCATTACCCATTGACAAACTACTCCCACTTGCACTATCTTTTACATTGCCCCAGGTATTGCCATTATACATTACCAAATTGGTGTTGCCATTGGCATCAGTTGCATTAAAAAATAAATGGTCTTTATAAGTAAATAAATTGCTTGGGTTGCTGCTTGCTGTGCCTGTGTTGTAATCTATAGCAAGGGTTGGTGGGTTGGTGCCATCCCAACTATATAATTCTGTGCCTGTTGTTGGGTTAGTAGCAGGAAAATATATATAGTATGTGTTATCAAAAACAGTCATTGGTTTAAAATTGGATTTAGCACCTTTTGGGGGTATTTTTTTCACACCAAACGTACTTGTTTGATCGTTTGCTATTGGAAGTATATATTGACCCAAATGCACTGTAGCACCATTACCATTGCCCATACTATCGTGTTCTACAAACCATACTAATTTATTATTAAAAATACCTTTGAGTATAGGGTTGCCATTTCCTGCACCAGTGTTATAATCTGCTACCATTGCTGTAGTACTATTATTTATATTGGTTGCCCATAATTCTCTACCATGTACTCCATCATCTGCACTATAATAAAGTGTATCATTAAGCAATAAAAAATCGCCTGGATTACTGTTACCAGTTGGGTTAATGTTAGCTACTAAAACTGGTGCATTTGTTCCATCCCAACTATACAGTTCATTATCTGTAATTCCATTGCCTGTGCCTGCATAGTATAGTTTCCCTCCAAAACTAAAAGTTAAACTAAGCTGATAAGATTGATAAGACTGCACTCCAATGCAGTTGTCAAAACTTTTTGCAAGAAAAGGATCCCAATGTAGTTCATATCCTAAAGGACATGTTCTATATAACAAAAAACCTGCACTATCTGTTACAACTATTGGTGCATTATTAAACTCTGCAACAACTAATGCATTGCTACTTGCAGCACCAATATTAAAGTCATTAACCATTTTGGTAATAGTGCCATTGGTTGCCCAAAGTTCATTGCCATGTGTACCATCATTTGCAGTAAAAAATAAAATGCCGTTGGCTACAAATAAATTGGTTGGGTTGCTACCAAGTACACCTGCATAAATATCTTTTACCATAGTTGTACCAGCAGCAGTGCCATCTGTTTTCCAAAGTTCTCGCCCATAAGTTGGGTTGTTGGCACTAAAATAAGTAAAGCCATTATAGGCAGTGTAATCATCTGGTTGGCTGCCTTGTGGTCCTGGGTAAATATCAAATGTACTTACCTGTGCTTGTATTTGCCAACTGGCAAACACAAACAAAAGAATAATTGATAATTGTTTTTTCATTGTTTAATATTTTTATAATAAATAATAGTTTGATTTTTTATTTTGCCAAATAAGATACCGTGTGGTTAATTGTTTTTGTGCAACCATTTTCGAATGTTACAGTAATGCTCATAGTAATTTTAAATTCTTCGGCACAAGGTTGACGAGAAATTATTTTTGCAGGTAGTTTTAAGAATAAATAATAATCACTTGCTGAATTAAAGCCACCACCATTAACCGAAGTTGCTGTAATACTTGTTGCATAGTTGCTGCCCATTTCTGCTGCTGTAGCTATAGGCATTAACGAAAGTGCAGATTGCCAAGCTCCTGCAGGTTGACCACTACAAAGTTGTCTTCTTTGTATATCTGTAATTTTAGTGATATAACTTGTAACCTTACCAGCACCAGCACTAATACCTCCATGAATACCTAAAATAGTATCTTTATTATTTAGCTTACTTACTCCATCAGGGTGTGTACATTGTGGAGGTGTATTAATATTAACCCAGCTTGCACCACAGTCTTTGCCACAGTCTGCAAGTAAATCGCTGCGTCTTGTTTCGCTACAAATAACTCTGCCACCAGATTTAATATTTACAGTAAAATCAAAATAGCTTAAAATATTTGTTTCATTAAATGTAAATTGAAAATCGGTTGTAGGTGGTGTGTGTTTTTGTTTAAATGTTGTAGAACCATTAATGCTGCCATTGTTGCTAATAATTTCAACACTATCACCAGTTGCAGACTCAACACTTAAAGAAACAATAAACTGTCTGCCTTTAGCTGTGCTATTGCAAACAGAACTAAAGTTTTTAACTTTTAAACATCCACAAGTTTGAGAGTAAACATTTTGTGCAATTGCAAAAAAAATTGCTGTAATAAGAATTAACTTTTTCATTGTAATAATTTTTGTTGTTGATTAATTTGTTAATGGGTGCAAATAGCAAAAAATAAAAAAGCCTGTTTGGCTTTTTGTACCAAATAGGCTTTTTATTGTATAAAACAGGATGTATTTTGTAGGAAAGAAAATATAGTTTACACCAATTCACAGTATTAAATTCAGACAGTGTTAAGTTATTGCGAGGCAGTGGCTGCTAATCTTTGATTAAGTTTGAGATTGCTTCAGGCACGAACCTTCGCAATGACGTAGGATGTGGAAAGCAACGATGTATATTTTAAATCATATAAAGGGGTTTAGTTAAAGCGGTAACTATTGTTCAATTTTTTCTATTAAAGATTGCTTTTTATCTTGTGCTAAATAAGCCTGTTCATCATTACTCATAATAATTACAAACTCTTTTTTATCAACTTTTTTTATTTTAGAAACATTAATTATAAAACTGCGATGACTTCTAAAAAACAAATCCATTTTTTCTAAATAATCAAACTCTGCAATTTTTTTTGTAATGGTTAAAACATTATGGCTTGTAGTATGAAACTTAGTGTAGTTGCCTTCGGCTTGAATAAAAATAATATCGTGTAATTTAACAACATAAATACTTTCGGCAGTTTGCAACACAATTTTTTTATCGCTGTTATCTGCAATATTTTCTTTCAGTGTGCTGTAAGATTCTTTATAATGATAAAAGCTTTCTACCTTTTTTAATGCTTTGCCAATGCTTTCAATTTTTGCTGGTTTAAGAATATAATCAACAGCACTCATTTCAAATGCCTGCAAGCTATACTCACTATATGCAGTAACAAAAACAATTTTAAAATCAATGGCATCTTCATCAAAATAATTTAATAATGCAAAGCCATTTTGATTAGGCATTTCAATATCCAAAAAAATAAAATTAGGCTTGTGTTTGTTAATAGCTTTTACAGCATCTGGTACATTGCTGCACTCTGCCAATACAGCTACGTTTGGATAATTTTCTTCCAAAATACCTTTAATGCTCATTCGTGCATTGGGTTCATCATCTATAATTATGCAAGTCATATTTTCGCGAGTTATTTTTAAGTAAGTTGAGCGAAAGTTTTTTGCTAGTTAAGTCTCGAGTTAATTGTAGGGTTTAAACTTGCAATTACTTTTCTTTAACTAACGTTTAACTATCGTAAATCACTTCACAGGCAAAATTAATTTCACTAATGTTCCTTCTTCTTTATCTATAATTTCAAAACTAATTTTTTCCTTGTTCATTTCATTATAAATATCAATTCTATCCTCAACGCCTTTAATGGCAAAACCAGTGCTTTGTATTTTTTTATTTTGGTTTATGATAGCAGATTGCTTTCGTCCAATACCATTATCATCAATATGTATCATTAAGTTATTTTCTTGCTGAAAAATTTTGATACATAATTTTTTTATTCCTAGTTGTTTATGCAATAAGCCATGCTTAATAGCATTTTCTGCAAAAGGTTGTATAAACATAGAAGGAATGTAAACCTCAGTAATATCAATAGTTTCATCAACATCAATTACAAATTCAAAATCTTTTTCAAATCTTTTTTTCTCCAATTCCAGGTACAGTTGCAAACTATCAATTTCATCTTTCATCACAACTTCTGTTTTATCACTTTCCTGCAAAGTCTTTCGCATAAGATCGCTAAAATTGCCAAGCATTTCTGAGGCTTCACTTTTTTTATTGGCATATACTAAACCCTGCACAGTATTTAAAACATTATATAAAAAGTGTGGGTTCATTTGGCTGCGAATGGCTGTTAGCTTGCTTTGCAGCAAATTCTCTTTTGCCTGTTGTTTTGTTTTAAATTGTTTGACCCAGAGTTTTATTGTTAAATAAGTAATTATTAATATACTAATTGCAACCAGGCAAATAAACCAAACCTTTTGCCAATAAGGCTTTGCAACACTAAAAGCAAAGCTGCTAGCTGTGCTTCTAAAAATCATATTTGCATCGGCAGCATATACTTCAAAAACATAATTGCCAGCAGCCAAAGAATTATAGTTTATTATATTGCTTGATGCAGGTACTGTATGCCACACACTATCGCTGCCCAATAACCTGTAATGAAAAAATAACTTGTTTGGTGCTTTGTAGTGTATAGCGTCAAGTCGTATCGTTACTGAGTTTTGTTTGTATTCTAAAATAGTATTGGGTTGTATTTCTTTATTATTATTTTCAACTGTTAGCTGCGTAATTTTTATTCGTTCGCCCAATGAATTTTCAGTTTGGGTATATTGCATCACACCATTTGGCGTAGCCAATAAAATCTTGTTATCATCTAATGCAAAATCATAAACTGTTAAGGATTCTAACCCTGCCGATGAAAAAAAATCCTGTACAAGCTTTGTTGAAACATCAATCATTTCAAGGCTTTCATCGGTTAACAACCAAATTTTATTATTGTCAATAATTGTTTTTTTAGCATTGTTACTTTGTAAACCATTTGCAGTTGTAAAATGATTTTCTTCAACACCATCATTTAAAACATACAAGCCATTAGTTGTTGTGCTTACAAGTAAGTTATTGTTGTGCTGGGCTAAATGTGTTGCTAAAATTGAAGTACCATTTTTTGCTTTAATAATTTTTATTGAGCCATCATAATTGTAGTAATACAAATCATCATCATATGCAATCCAAAAACCTTTACCATTATTATCTGCAAGGCAAAATGTACTTCTTTTGACCCTGAGTAAAAGTGCTTTCCTTATTGGATTTCCAGCTATGCTTACATTACATAACCCAAATTTTTTAAACAAGGGTTTGCCAGTAGGTAATGTTGTTGTATCAACTTTATCAAAGAAATTTACAGTCAACATTCCCCTATTAAAAGTTGATATGATTAAATTACCAAAAGCATCTTCACAAACCACTTTTCCAAACTCATAAGGTGTAATTAATTTACCAGTTTTATAATCAAACATTCCACCATCACTATACACATTATTGTTCTTTTTGCTATAATATAAAAACTCAATTTCTTCGTTAGAAGCCGACAAAAAATTTTTTACAAGTTTATTGTTTCTGTCAATTTCTGCAACCTCGCCTTTAGTGTTTCCAATTAAAAAATTGTTGTTGGGTAGTTTATAAATTTTTGTAGCATTATCATTATTGCTTGCAAATGGCGATGCTATTTTTATACAATTTAAATTAGGGCATTTAAACAATCCATTATCTAAAGTACTAAACCAATAATTGCCTTGAAAATCTTTTACAACATCGCTAACTCTTTCGTTAATAAAAAATGCTTTGGTGTTGCCTGTTTCATAGTCCCACAAGTAAGCACCATTTTGTGTACAAATCCAAATTTCATCTTCTGCAGTTACCGATAAATGATACACATAAGCATTTTCTGGAACATTATAATTTGGCAAGACTGTTAATTTTTGTCCATCAAAATACATAGCCATTCTTTTTCTTTTGCCACGCTCAACAGCTAGTATTTTATTGCTATTTACAGTAAGCCTTATTTCAAGAAAATTTTGATTGGTTGAGGCTGCTACTTGAGAATTTATTGTACTGTGCAATTTGTTTTTTCTGTCAAAAAAATATAGTTGGTTTTTGTATAATACACTATGTTGAAGTCCAGCATTTATCTGATTTCCAGAAGCTATTCTTTGATTAACTTGATGTGTTTTTTTATCAATAATTAATAATGCAGTTAATGTGGTTACAAATATGCTTTGCTCATCTACCAAAAAATTAAGAATGCTTGTTTCTTTATAATAATTATTATCTTTTACTTCAAACAGCTTCACACTATCGTGCTCTACATAAAAAATTTGCTTGTAAAAATTAGCACACCAAATTTTACCTTGTTTGTCCTCATTAATATAAGCCACACTTTTAAGTTGTGTAGAAGTGAATGGTAAAATCTGAAAATTACGACTGTTGAATTTTATCAACCCTTTATCAGTAGCCAACCACAAGTAGCCTTTACTGTCGCCAAGCATATCATAAATTACAGGAGTTGGCAATGGGTCTGGGCTTGTAATTTTTGAAGTATAGGGATACTGGCCAACAGATGACAAGCAGTTAAGAACTATTACAAATAATATAATCAGCTTCTTTCTCAATATATTAAAAGGTAAAATCAAATTTAGGTACTTTCTTTTTTGGGTAATATTTTACATTTGTATTTACAATGCAGCAACTTTCATTTTTTAAACCAATTTTTAAACAACACAAATGGCGGTTAATTGTAACTTATTGCTTATTTGGTATAGAAATGCTGGCATTGCTATACAGGCCAGATTTTTTTGCAAAGGCTGCCGATGGTTTAATTTATGGCGAAAATAAATTCCTTATTTACCTGGCTGTGGTGCACTTTATTTTTATTGTTGTTGGCTATATAAGACACAAATATGATACACGAACTTATACTGCTATTTACAATTCAATTATTACAAAGCATATTAGCGATACAGCAACCAGTCAAAATACATCAAAGCTTTCTGCACACAGCACTTTGGTAAGAGAGTTAATTGATTTTTTGGAATATGATTTAATATATGTTGTTGAAGCAGGTTTTAATTTAATTGGTTCTTTGTTTTTTCTTTTTCACTATGATAAAAATGTAGCAATAATTTGTATTATCATTTTACTGCCAGTTTTTTCTGTTAGTTATTTTTATGGTAAAAAAGTTAAAGTGCTAACCAGAGAAAAAAATGATGAATTAGAAAAACAGGTTGATGTTATTGAAACACAAAACATCAAAACAATTACAGGGCACTATAAAAAGCTTCGTTTCTGGCAAATAAAAATAAGCGACAGAGAAGCCTTTAATTTTGGTGTTATGGAGCTGTTTGTTTTAATTGTAATGATTACATCGCTATATGTTACAAGTTGGCTAACACATAAAGAACAAGAAATTGCAGCAGGAACTTTGATTGGCATCTACTTGTATATACAAAGGTTTACCAGTGGTTTAGATACCATTCCTTATACAGTGCAGCGTTTAAGCAATTTAAAAGATATTAGCCGCAGGATGCAACAGGAAGAGTTGGAATAATTTCTTTTTTACTTTGATTTTTACAATTTTATTTTCCCTTACTTTGCATCGCCCAAAAACAAAAAGGGCTCCTCTGTAGAAACAGAGCAGCCTCTAACGATTGCTTGCCATATGAAAAAGTTCTAGTTCATATATAGAACTGTAAATTTCGAATTCAGCCTTTAACGATTGCTTCTCTTTCGATTGTTTGTCATTATTGACTTTGATAACACAAAACTAATATTTGCCTTTACACTGTAAAAACAAATATTGGTTTATTTTACTATATCAAAGTTCATAAAAAAAAGTTAAAACGCTTTGTAGTATTGCG
The DNA here is from genome assembly GCA_964477265.1 of uncultured Chitinophagaceae bacterium. Lineage (GTDB taxonomy): Bacteria > Bacteroidota > Bacteroidia > Chitinophagales > Chitinophagaceae > CAIVPM01. The sequence goes on along the minus strand of CAYZDJ010000002.1, from coordinate 150,462 downwards.
TTTGAGCAAAATATTTTTACGATGCCCAATAAAAATTCTGATATACTTTTTCAATTAATAAAGTCTTTGCAAAAGGCAGAAAAAAGGCATTTTAAACTGTATATAAAAAGAAGCTCACACAACGATGACTTAAAGATTGTGCAGTTGTTTGATGTTTTGGATAAGCTTGATGAGTATGATGAGAAATTAATTTTAAAGAAAACGCCTGCTATTCAAAAAACACAGTTACCTAATCTTAAATCGCATCTGTATAAAGAAATACTTTCATCGCTAAGATTGCTTAAAACTACTGACAATATTGACTTACAACTAAGCGAAAGCCTGGACTTTGCACGTTTGCTTTATAACAAAGGATTAAAACATCAGGCATTAAAAATTATAGAAAAAGCAAAGGATTTAGCAAGAGCTAATCAAAAAATAAACTCGCTTGCACAAGTTGTTTCTCTTGAAAAAAAAATAGAAACATTACACATTACACGCAGCCCACTTGAAAAAGCTGAAACCCTTACACAGGAAGCACTTGAAATAAGTGGACATATTGATAGGGTAACACGTTTATCCAATCTTACTTTAATGTTGTATCGTTGGTATGTACAATATGGACATTCAAGAAATGAGGAAGATGAAAAGGACATAAAAGCTTATTTTAAAAACAACGTTCCTCCAAATGAAAATGATATAAAGGGCTTTTATGAAAAGTTGTATTTCTACCAAAGCTATTGCTGGTATGCGTTTATAAGGCAAGATTTTTTAATGTATTATCGTTATGGTCAAAAGCTTGTTAGCCTTTTTGAGCAAGACAAAGCAATGATTGAAGTAGAAACAGGGCACTACATTAAAGGTTTGCACAATTTATTAAATGCCCTGTTTGACTTGCGTGGGTTTGCAACATTTGAAAAGGTATTGAAACAACTTGAAGACTTTGCCATCACTGCAACTGCCAATCGTTACGATAACTTCAGAGTGCACACAGCCATTTATATTAATGCTGCCAAAATAAACCAGCATTTAATGATGGGTTCTTTTGATAAAGGCGTAATGTTGATAGATTCTTTAAAGGAAGAACTGAAAGACTATGAATTATTTGTTGACAGGCACAGGATAGTGGTGTTTAACTACAAGATTGCCATGCTTTATTTTGGCAACCACAACTACGATAAAGCACTTGATTACTTGAATATTATTATTAATGGCCATGTAGATTTAAGGTACGATTTGCAATGCTATGCACGACTGTTGCACTTAATGTCTCACTACGAATTGGGCAATGATGAAATTATAGAATCTCTTATAAAATCAGTGTATAGATTTATGGCAAAAATGAAAAACTTGACTGTGGTTGAAGAAGCCATATTCAGGTTTTTGCGTGATACTTTCAATATATCGCCACGCAAGCTAAAGCCTGAGTTTGAAAAGCTTTTAGACAAGATTAAGCACCTTGAAAAAAACAGGTTTGAAACCAGAGCATTTGCTTATTTAGACATAGTATCTTGGGTAGAAAGCAAGGTTTATGATAAACCTATGGGCGAAATTATTTATAATAAGTACTTAACCAGCAAGCACAGAGATAAGTAAATAGGCTTGAATAAAGCCGTATCGTTTACTTAAAAATATTACTTCACCTCACACAATTCACTCCATCTGCTGGTGTATTTGGGGCTATGAAAATTTTGCTGCATTTTCCAATTGCGTTTAGTGCCACTTGCTGCAAACTTTAACACGTCATCTCTTTGGCTGAAGTTGATGTTATCAACGGTGTCCATCAAAAGCCTCATTTTATTTTTTGTTTCAGGCACAAACAAATTGGCTTGTATAGATGTATCCTTTACAATATCACTAAGCATTACACCTGCTTTTTTATAAATGGTTCCTTCGGTAAATAACCTTTCTGCCATTTGCAAGGCAGGCGTTATAAGTTCTTGAGTCATTGATGTTGCAATGGATAATGTTGTATATGTATGGATGTTTACACCCCTGCTAAAGCTTGCATTATGGTTTTCATCCTTCGCCACCAAAAACACACTGATGGTTTTAGCTGCACCTTTTTGTCTTCGCAGTTTTTCCGTTGCCCTTGCAGTGTAAGTTGCCACTGCTTCCCTAATGCTTTTTAAATCGTTTACTGGGTTGCCAAACATCCTTGTGGTCATAATCATCTTTTTCTCTATCAATTCATCTTTCATTTCCATAGATGATGTGCCTTTCAATTCCTGCAAAAGTCTTATGCCCACCACACCCCCTAAATTTTTTTTTGCCCAAAAAATATCTTTTGTGCTTAAATCGTAGGCTGTGTTAATATTATACTTTTTTAGTTTTTCTGCGTAGCTAAAACCCACACCCCACACAGCATCTATCTTAGTTTGCTTTAGTGCTTTAATGCGTTGTTCGTTATTTCCAATTACCATAACACAGTTTGTTGTATCCTTGTTTTTTTTGGCTAAACGGTTAGCCAATTTTGCCAACACTTTTGTTTCACCTATCCCTACAGAAACCTTAATGCCTGTCCATTGCTCTACTGTTTCTTTTATCTGTGTGGCTGTTTCATTTATTTGATGCAAAGGCACAGCATCTAAATTAATGAAACATTCATCAACGCTATATACTTCCACTTTTTCCTTGCCAAACATTATGCGTAAGGTTTCCATTACACGCCAGCTTAAATCGCCATACAAATTATAGTTCGATGAAAATACTTCCACATTGTGCTTTTCAATAATAGGCTTTGCCTTAAAGTAAGGGCCAGCCATACCAACACCTAATGCTTTTGCCTCATCACTACGAGAAATAATGCAACCATCATTGTTACTCAACACAACAACTGGCTTATGTTCTAACGCAGGCCTGAAAAGCCTTTCGCAAGAACAGTAAAAACTGTTACAATCTACAATGGCTACCATTTTTTATTTTAAGATAAAACCCTGACTATGACTTTATGCCTCGTCAGCGGTTAGTTAGAGGTTTATCAAATTATCAACAATTGCGACTAAGGTTCATAAACCTTAATAACGGCTTTAGCCTTACCAGTGGTTGGTCGAGATTTAAGATATTTCTTACAAACCCAGTCAGGGCTTTCAGCCACTGACTGGGTTTGCGACTACTAACTGGGTTTGCAGCCAACGACTGCGTGTTTAATAAATTTCATTCCAACTTCAAATTCTTTGTCAACTCATCATTATATCTTTCCACATGTGCCTTTTCATAAGCACTTTTGTTGCCAAACCAGTCAATTACTTTTTGAGAAGAAACTAAATTATTATTGCCATCTAAAATGGATTGGTAAGAAGTGAATTCCCAGTCTTTGAAATCATCTACAAACCCGTGCAGTTGTGGATTAAAGTGGCAATACAAAATCATTGCAGTTAAGTAATTTGCATTATCAATTTGCTTTCTTTCAAATGGCGATTCAAATAAACCACCTGTTCTCTTGTAAGCTTTATTTATAGATTGAGCATACGAATTAAAGAAATGCCCTAATTGCCTTGATGCATTTAATTGCATAGTGCCATCGCCTGAATATTTTTTTACAACAACATTTTCTTTTACATACACTACTAAATGAAAATGATTCTTTAATAAAGCATAAGCCAATGTTTCAAAAACAGCAGAGCAGTATTCTGAATACTGCTTTAAAAAGTAATAATAGTTTTTATGCTCTTTAAAAATATCTTCACTATTAATACCTCTGTTGTAAATATGAAAGTAGGAACCTTCTGTTAATGGTTGTGTAATCATCATAAGTGTTGATTTAAGTAAATTAAAATTAAGTGGAAACTACGTAAACCCTGACGATGGCTAAAAGCCTCGTCAGTGGTTGGTTAAGGTTTGTAAGAATATTTAATATCCTTTTTTAAGAGCCTCAGTAACGGTTAAAAGGTTTGTTTGTAGGGTGGCTTGATGTTTGTAATACGCTCAACAACCGCAGTCAGGGCTTTCAGCCACTGACTGGGTTTGCATCTTTACTCTTATTAAAATTAATCAAACCCTTATCAATTATATGCACCACACAAGTAACAACACCCCAGCATTTAAACTGTGTAAATTCTTCAATAGTGATATTGCTGTGCCTTCTATTTTCAGCAATCAGCGTGGCTTTGTTAAAGCCTTGTTCAAAACGGCGTACCAACAATTCGCCATTAATGGCAGCTACAATAATTTTTCCATTGGCGGCTTTCAGGCTTCTGTCTACAATCAAAACATCACCAGAAAAAATGCTGGCATCTTCCATTGCATCACTGTTCATCCTGAAAAAATAAGTGGCAGGCTTGTTCATTACTAAACATTCATTAAGGTCAATCCCACGTTCCATAAAATCATCTGCTGCTGCCCCAAAACCTGTGGCATTAGCAGTTTGCACGTTTTGCTGAACAAAGTTTTTTGTTCCTGTATAAGCACTTCTTGATATAAACTTTTCATTCATGAATAAAAAAATAAAAGGGTGAAAAAATAAATTTCGTTATGCTAAATTAATTAGTATTTTTACACTACAAAATTTAGTTTTATGAATGTGTCAAATTTTAATGCTATGCCTAATTATAAAATAACCATTGAATGTGGCAAAGAGCGAGAACCCATAATTGTTGCAGGTTTTACAACAACAGAAGAAACAGAAGACCTATTGTGCAGGCACTTAAGTAATTTATGTATTCAAAGTGATGGCAGTTTTTTAGGTACACAACAACTTGTGTTAAAACTAATGAAACAATGGCAGCAGTCTTTTAGTATGAAGTCTATGCAAACATTGAAGGTTGCCAGTATAAAAGAATGTTTGATAGGTGCAATGTGTTTGTATAAGCAAACTAATACAGGTAAAGAACAATTGGTTAACAGAATAAATTTTTGATAAAAAATGGTAATGATTTACAATATGCTTTTGATTTAAGCGAATGATTGAACACAGATTTAAAGGATTTAACGGATAGATTATGATATAAAATCTGTGTCATCCGTGTTCCAATTTCATTTGTTTTATCCCATCATAGATTTTTAGTTACTACTAAATAATTAGACAATATGCTTGTTAACGACTACTTATTAATCATTCAACCCTGCAATGATGTAAAAGAAAAAGTGAATGCAATAAAGAAATCTTTTGCAGAAAAATACAAATGCCCACAAGCCCTGCACAGCAAACCACACCTCACTTTGCTCAGGTTTATGCAATATGGAATGAATGAAAAAAATATTGTTCGCAAGCTTGGATTACTGGTTAATAAACATTCGTCTTTTATGGTTTCCCTCAACGATTTTGGTAGCTTTCCCACGCATACTATTTATATAAATGTGGAAACAAAAAATAACATTATTGACCTTGTAAAATCACTAAAACCAGCACAGGCTTTTTTAAAATTCGATAAGGAACATAAACCTCATTTTATAACCACGCCACACTTAACCATTGCCAGAAAACTTTTACCCTGGCAGTATGAAAAAGGCTGGCTGGAATTGAGTAACACGCATTTTAATGCAAGCTTTATGGTGAATAATATTTTGCTATTAAAAAGAAATATTGAACAAAAGCATTACACAGTTGCTGCAACATTTGAGTTGCTTGGAAAGAAGGAAATGGTGGTGGAACAAGTGAGTTTATTTTAAATAGCCACAGATGCCACGAATGAACACAAATAGTTAGTGAAAATCTGTGTTATCTGTGGCAAATAAAAAATTACAAAATGAAAAATATTGATGACAATCCTAACGCTAAACCCAAGCCTACACAGCAAGCTGATGATTATTTAAAAGGAAGAGGTAGTCAAATAAACACACCCAATCGTTTTTTAAAAAATCAAAGAATAAAAGAACAAATAGAAAGCATTGATGACTGGACTGAAGAAAATCCTGCAACTGTTTACCTTGAAGATGATGCAAAAAGCATAGTCAATAAGGTTGATAGCCCAGATGTAGGAATGTGGTACAGTATGAATCCTTACCAGGGTTGCGAGCACGGCTGCATTTATTGCTATGCACGCAACGCCCACGAATATTGGGGTTACAGTGCTGGGCTTGATTTTGAACGCAAAATTATTGTAAAGAAAAATGCACCACAGTTGCTGCGAAAGTTTTTGATGAATTCCAAATGGCAGTGTGTGCCAATAAGCCTTAGTGGCAACACAGATTGCTACCAGCCCTGCGAGAAAAAGTTTAAGCTTACACGTGGTTTGCTTGAAGTGTGCAATGAATTTAATCAGCCTGTGGGTATGATTACAAAAAATGCAGGAATGCTGCGTGATAAGGATTTGCTGCAAGAAATGGCAGGCAAAAACCTCATCAGTATTCTGGTAAGCATAACATCGTTTAACGAAGATTTGAGAAGGGTGATGGAACCCAGAACCACAACAGCCACACAGCGTTTAAAGATTATTGAAGAGCTAAGCAAGCTTGGTGTGCGAATGGGTGTAATGCTTGGGCCAATGATACCAGGGTTGAATGAACACGAAATGCAACGCATTATGAAAGCTGCAAGCGAAAATGGTGCTGTGTTCAGTGCCTACACTTTTATAAGGTTAAACGGTGCCATAAAAATTATGTTTCACGATTGGCTGTACAAAAACTTTAGCGACAGGGCAGACAAGGTTTGGCACTTAATAGAAACTGGACACGGTGGGCAGGTAAATGACAGCAGGTATGGTGTGCGTATGCGTGGCGAAGGACCAATTGGTGATTTGGTTAGGCAGCAGTTTGTTAAATACAACAAGCTGTATGGTCTTAATGCTGAACGCTGGAACCTTGACACCACAAGGTTTTGTGTGCCTGGTGGGCAGGGAAAATTGTTTTGAGAAACATAGAAATTATTTGTTAATGCCGTATTTTTTTGATGGATGTTTTTTAGCGTGATGTATCGCAATGATATCAATGTTTGTATCTTTTATTCTATATACAATCAGGAAAGGAAAACGAGGTAAAAGATAATCTCGAAGTATTTTTCGTTCATCAATAAAACTATAGTGTTGTGGGGTTTCAGCAATTTTATAATAAGCAGTTTCCAGTTCATTTAAAAACTCATCAGCAAGCCCCAACCTTTGTTCTTCATACCAATTGTAAGCTTCATATTCTTCAAGGTGGCTGTAGCTGAAAAATGATTTATAACCCACTATGTTTAGTTTTATTTCTTATAATTGAGTGGGATTGCTCTATAGAATACCCTGTATTGATTGTGTTATCAAGCATTTCAACTCGTTTATAAAAAGAGTTAATCTCTGCAACTGTATAATGGGGTGATGAAGGTTCTAAAACTTCAAGAACAGCGTCTAATTGATTATCGTCAGCATTGTCAATTAATTTATGAATATGTTGCTTTATTTCTGAACTTATCATTTTAAAACATTTAGAAATCAAATTTACAGAAAAAATGAAAAAATTAATGAATAGATGCTTTATGTGACAGTTTCATTATTGTTCATTAAAAAAGTCTTCGTCAATCTGTTTAATTTCATAAATGGTTTTGATTTGAATTCCAACATTGAATTCGTGCATAAGAGTTATTAACTTATTCCCATCTATGCAAATTATTTTATGATGAGCCGATCTTGCCTTATCTAATGCTTTTTCATCAAATTTTGAAGTAGTAACAAAAACGCCTTTGTTTGTATCACCGCTCATTGCACCTATAAAATTCCTAATATCTTTCTCTCTAACCTTTCCTTCAGAAAATCTTTTGGCTTGAATATAAATTTTGTCTAAACCTAATTTATCCTCATTTATTATACCATCAATTCCACCATCATTAGATTTTGATGTTTCAATGAATTCGCCATAACCCATTCTTTTTAATAATTTTAATACTACTTTTTCAAAAAAATATGGATCAATACTTTTCAATTTATTTAGCAGTTCTTCCTTAACATCATTTTCAATTTTTTCAAATCCCTCATCAATTAAATCTTGTGGAGATGAAGTAGAAATATTTTCAGAAACATTTTTGCCCTCATTGATGCTATTCTCTTTTTTATAGAAATCAAAAATTGAAGTTTCATTTTCCAAGTCCTTTAAATAAATTTCATCTTTATGATTTTTTCCTTTTTCTGTTATACGAACTTTCCCACGTTCAGGAAATTCTATATAACCACCTTTTTTTAAATACGATTTTCCCTAGGCAATCCTATTGTCAATTAATAAGTCACCAGACTTTGTAACAATCTTTAGTTGTTCATCTGTAAGTTCACTATAAAATTTTCCTTTTACTTCTTCTATCAAATCTCTTGTTTTAAAAACTACACCAGATTGAAGAACTCGTAGAATAGGAATAAAAGTTTCATAAAATTTAGGAATTTCCATTGCAAACTGATTAAAGTAAAATAATTATACGATTTAGATTATATCTTCCGATCGCAATATTAAACTTTACTTTGAAGTTGTTTAAAATTTGGTCTATTCAAAATCAGTTTATTATAAATTTTACCGCAAAGGACACGAAGAAAATACAACGCAGAGATAACAAAGGATTCAACCAAATTTTTGTGTTTTTCTTTGCGAAAACTCTTGCGTCTTTGCGGTTGAAAAAATGTTAACCAACTTCTTTTACATAAATTATTATCTATGCACCCCAACCACACCCTTGCCCTAAAATGGTTTGCTGCCTTTAACGAGCATCATTTAGAAAATCTGTTAAGCTTGTATGATAATAATGCAGAGCATTACAGCCCTAAGCTGAAGATAAGACAACCTGAAACCAATGGATTAATTAAAGGAAAACAAGCATTGCATAACTGGTGGCAGGATGCTTTTGAAAGGCTGCCCAATCTGCATTATAAAATACTGAATATTGTTGCCAACGATGCAATGGTTTTTATGGAATACATACGCCAAACCTCAAATGAACCTGATATGCAAATAGGCGAAGTGCTTGAGATTGGGAATGGAAAAATTATTGCTTCAAGAGTATATCATCAATAGTTGAATATTATACTAATCAATCATCCACAGTACAGTACTTTTATTCGACTTTTTAATATAGCTTGATAATGTATCTAAGAAATGATAGCTAACCATTGGGCAACCTAAGCTATTGCAAATGGGTTGAGGATACGTTGCATTATCTGGCACACAATCATAGGCGTGCAACACTACATTTCTTTCAAAAGCATTGTTATTACTGCTGTCTAAGCCAATAAGTTTATAGGCTGTTCCAAACCTTCCTGCATAACTATTGCCTATTTTATACTTACCCAATGAGCTGCAACCACAACCAACCTTATTTCCAAATTTTGGTTTTTCAAGATAATAATTGTTGCAACTGCCATGTGCCACAAGCCCTGTTACTGCAATGGTGTCTTTTATAAAATCGTAAACAAAAAATCTCTTCATTCCACTATGCTGCTGCATATCTGCAATAAATGCAAAGCGATTATTATAATGATGCTGATTACAATATTGAAACAACATTTTAGCTGCATTTTTTATCCTTTTGTTTTCAATGGTTACTTTTTTAGGCGAAGGCTTTATAGTAATTGGTAAATGATACTTTGTGTAGCGTGGTAACAAATAAATAGCCAAAACAATTAAGCTTATTACTATTAAAAATACAGCATGTTTTCTTCTCATAACACTTTATAGATGACAATTACTTATCAATCCATAAAATTGATTTTTAAGGCATAAAATACCAAATATGAAATGTTAAAGTTTTCCTAAAAGTAATATTACAGTAACAAGTAGGTAACATTTAGGTAACATAGCAATGGCACTTTTGCAGTGTAAAAAAAATTTATGTATAAAACATTTACCAAAGCAATTGCTGTTATAGCATTTGTATTTAGTTTTTCAATTTCATTTGCACAAGAAACTTCATCATCTTTTAGTGGTGTTGTTGTAGAGGGTATTAATGCAGTTGTAAATGCAACTATATCTGCAAAGCATGAACCAACAGGATTTGTGGTGAATACACAATCTAACAATAAAGGTTTTTTTGTATTGGCCAATTTAAAACCAGGTGGTCCCTACACTATTAAAATTACACACGTTGGTTTTAAAGAAGAAGTAATAAAGGATGTGTATTTAACCTTAGGTAACAACCCAGATGTTAAGGTGGCTTTGCAAAACAATTCTTCACAACTTACCGAGTTGGTGGTTACCGGCTCTGCAAGAAAATCAAGTGGTGGCGTTGTTGTTGGCAACAAGCAAATGCAAACTTTGCCAAGCATTGGGCGTAGCCTTGCAGACTTTACACGCCTTACTCCACAAAGCAATAACAACAGCTTTGCTGGTAGCAACTTTAGATATAATAACTTAACACTTGATGGTGCTGTTAATAATGATGCTATTGGCTTTAGCAATAGTGCAGGTGGTGTAAGTGGTGGTGGACAAAGTGGTGCAGCAGGAGCTGGTACTCGTACAGTTCCATATAGTATTGATGTAATACAAGAAGTACAAGTACAACTGGCACCTTACGATGTCAAACTAGGAAACTTTACTGGTGGCAGTGTAAATGCTGTTACTAAAAGTGGTACCAATAATTTTCATGGAAGTGTATATGCTTATACAAAAAATTTATTTAACAGTGCATTGTTTGGCAAAAGTGTAGATGGAAAAAAAGAAGCAATGTCAAACAGCTTTTATGAGCATCAATATGGTGCAACATTTGGTGGTCCAATTGTAAAGAATAAAGCTTTCTTTATTTTAAACTTTGAGCAAACAAGAAGACAAGAGCCTACTTTTTACAATGCAGGAGATGCAGGAAGCCCAGTAACTACAGTACTTGCACAACAAATTGCTGACACATTTAAAGCTCGTGGTTTTGACGCTGGTAGTTATGGTGCTAATAAAATTTTTACTAACAGCGATAAATTTTTTGCAAGATTTGATTTTAACATCAATGCAAAAAATAATTTAATGGTTCGTGCTTTATATACCAAAGGTTGGGGCAACAATATTGAGCGTTCTACTGGTAATTTTCAATTTGCAAGTACCGACTTTACCCAATATACAAACAACATAAATCTTGTTGCTGAATTAAAAACCAAGGTTAACAATGTATTGAGCAATCAATTATTGGTAAGCTATATTAATGTTCACGAATACAGAGATTTTCCTGGAACAGTTTCACCTTTTGTGGATATAGCAAACACTATTTGGTTAGGTACCTGGCGTGAAGCAAGTGTATATAATATGAAGCAATCTACTTTTGAAATAACAGATAACATTACTTTAAAAAGTGGTATTAACAAATTTACTTTTGGTACACACAACGAGTTTTATAATTTAACTTATGGCTTTGTAAATAGCTGGAATGGAAGATGGCAATACAATAGCGTGAATGATTTTTTTGCCAACAAACCTGCACGCATTAGAGGTACGTTTGCTACAGATGCTACAAAAAACACAAGAGATAATATTTACAACAACGCACCTAATCCTTATAGCGTAGCACTAATGAGTGTTTATGGTCAAGACGAAATTTCATTAGCTAAAAACTTTAAATTAACTGCTGGTGTGCGTTTCGATTATTCTCACGTTGCAGAGCAACCTTATACTGATGCTGAGTTGAACAAAGCAAGCAATGATGCTTATGTAAGCAATAATCCAACATTCAACTTTACACCATTTCAACAACTAAATAATAAATGGTTAGGCAAGGTAAACATATCTCCACGTTTAGGTTTTAATTGGGATGTTAAAAACAATGGAAACATTGTGGTGCGTGGTGGTGCAGGAACTTTTGTAGGTCGTATGCCATTTGCATGGTTAGGATATGCTTATACCTTAAGTGGTAATTATTATGGTAATATTGACTATGCTCCAAATGGTGCTAAAGTAGTTGGCTTAACAAATGCTGAAAACTTAAAATCAACTATTGATGGTGTGGTTGGTAATAACTCTGCAACTAAAACAAGAGAGCTTGACATTATAGATAACAACTTTAAATTACCTACTATTTTAAGAACAAATATTGCTGCTGATTTCAAATTTGGCAAAGGCTACAAATTCACTGTTGACGTGCTTTACACAAAAACATTAAGCGATGTAAAGTTTCAGCAAATAAATTTAATTGACAGTGTACGTTACTACACAAGTGGTCCAACAGAAACACCAATTTACTTGAAAGCTACACAAGCTGGCAATAACAATAAACGTAATGCAAACTTTTCAAATGTTTATTTCTTAACTAATACTAGCGAAGGTTACAGATATAATATTACTGCACAATTAAGTAAAACAACAAATAACATTAATTTAGGTAAAGGAACAAAACTTGATTTAAACTGGATGCTTGCTTACACTTATGGTGTTAGTAAAGACATGAGCAACGGTATCAGAAATTCTTTCCAATCTAACTTTGAAGTAAATCCTTCTATCAATCCAAATAACCCAACTCTTGCTTATTCTAATTTTGATTTAAGACATAGAATTGTTGCAGTTGTTGGTACAAATTTTAAATGGAATGACAAGAATGCAACTTCATTAAACTTCTTTTATAGTGGTCAAAGTGGAAGCCCATACAGCTTAATTTATAGCAGTGCAGGAGCTTTTGGTGCAGGTTCCAATGCAGCATTGCCATACATTCCAAAAGATGAGGCTGATGCACATTTAGTTGATGCAGGAACATATACTGCAAGCCAACAATGGCAAGACCTAAACAACTTTATTGAAGGAGATGCTTACTTAAAAACAAGACGTGGTCAATATGCAGAGCGTAATGCTTTGCACACACCTTGGAACCACAATTTAGATATGAAGTTGATGCATGAATTCAAATTTAAAAATGGCAAAAGTTTACAAGTAAGTTTTGATGTAATGAATGTGTTAAACTTATTAAACAACGATTGGGGACACATAACATTTGTTACAAATACTAATAACTACACTGTACCATTTATGAAGTTTGTAAATACTGCTGGTAACACACCAACTTTCAATTTTGTAAAACCAACAGCAAATGGTCAATACTATACAGTTGATCCAATCAACAGTCGCTGGCAAGGTCAGTTAGGATTGAAATTTAATTTTTAAAATTTTCTCTTCATAGTTTTTTTAAAAAGGTTGCCAGCAATGGCAGCCTTTTTTATTTTAGAAAAAAATATTGGAATATCAATCATTATCGTAATATTGCAATATTAAAATATAAAATGGGAGCATCAAAAACAGATCACTTTACCAATAAGCAAAATGAAATTGCCTTGTTGGCAAAAGCATTGGCTCATCCTGCACGTATTGCTATTATTGATTATTTGCTAAAAGTAAATGCTTGTATTTGTGGCGATATTGTTAATGAATTGCCTTTAGCACAGCCCACAGTATCGCAACATTTAAAAGAATTAAAAAATGTTGGATTAATAAAAGGAGAAATTGAAGGCAATGCTATTTGCTATTGTATTGATGAAAAAGCATTCCAAAAACTAGAAACGTATTTCAGTAAACTTTCTATAAAAATTCAAACCAAAAAATCTAATTGCTGTTAATTATAAAATAAATATTATGACGCTTGAACAAATAAAAATACATCTTGCAACTGCACAAACAGTAAACTTTAAATTACCAACTGGAGCTTATGTTCCAGAGCATTTCCATGTCACTGAAGTTGGGTTAATCACAAAACATTTTATTGATTGTGGTGGTACAATTCGTAAAGAAAAAGTAGTAAACTTTCAACTGTGGAATGCTACTGATACAGACCATCGTTTAAAGCCACAAAAACTATTAAATATTATACGTTTATCTGAAAATAAATTGGGGATTAGTGATGCAGAAATTGAAGTTGAATACCAAACAGATACTATTGGTAAATATGGTTTGCACTACAATGGAAAAGATTTTTTATTGGTACCAAAACAAACTGCTTGTTTAGCAAGCGATGCTTGTGGTGTTTCATTTTCACAAGAAACAAAAGAATCACAAACAACTAAAGAAGTTTGTTGCACACCAGGAGGAGGCTGTTGCTAATTTTTATGAATATTATTGATATACAAGAACAGCATTATACAGAAGTTACAAATATTTATTTGCAGGGAATAGCTACTGGCAATGCTACATTTCAAACAACTGCACCCACTTGGCAAAGCTGGAGTGAAAGTCATTTAAAACACAGTCGTATTGCTGGTTTTATTAATAATGAAATGGCAGGATGGGCAGCACTTACACCAGTAAGTAGTCGTTGTGTGTATGCAGGTGTTGCAGAAGTAAGCATTTATATAGCCACACAACATCAAGGCAAGGGCATTGGTTATCAATTACTCAATGAGCTTGTTAAAAGCAGTGAAAAAAATGGATTATGGACTTTGCAAGCAGGCATTTTTCCTGAAAACACAGGTAGCATTAGACTGCACGAAAAATGTGGGTTTAGAGTAATTGGATACAGAGAAAAAATTGGACAAATGAATGGCGTATGGAGGGATAATATTATTATGGAAAGAAGAAGTAAAACAATAGGAATATGAAACAGTTTTTAAAGAAATATAAAAAGCCAATTGTAATTACAATCTCAATTACAATTCTGCAAATCATTTGGGGCTTTGACCCTAAGTTTTGCATTATCAATATCATCTGGTTATTCGTTTAAAAATATAACAATGAAAAAAGTTTTAGTTTTATGTACAGGCAATAGCTGCAGAAGCCAGATTGCTGAAGGTTACTTAAAATATTTTGCAAAAGACAAAGCAGTTATATACAGTGCAGGTGTTGAAACACATGGTGTAAACCCCAAAGCCATTGCAACCATGAAAGAAGATGGAATTGATATTTCAAATCATACCTCAAATAACATTGAGGAATATAGAAATATTGGTTTCGATTTTGTAATAACCGTGTGTGATAATGCTAAAGAACGTTGCCCATTTTTTCCTGGCAATGCTAAAAAATTGCATTACAATTTTCCCGATCCAGCTAAGGCAACTGGCACTGAAACTGAAGTACAGCAACAGTTTACACAGGTTAGGCAAATGATTAAAGATTATTGCAAAAAATTTGTTGAAGACAATTTATAGAAATTACTTTTTCTTGCTGCCAACAAGTTTTATAATTACAGGTGCAGTTGTAACTAATACAATGCCTAATACTATAATTTCCAAATGTTCCTTTAAGTCAAAGTGAAATTGTGTTAAAATCCATTTTTGAAGAAAGTGACCAGCCACCAACATACTTAACACCCATGCCAGGCAACCTACTATGTTAAAATAAGAAAACTTTTTTTTATCCATAGCTACAATGCCTGCAACTATTGGTGCAAAAGTGCGTACAATAGGGATAAATCTTGCAAATACAATAGCACCACCACCATGCTTTTCATAAAACTCGTGTGCCTGCTCAAGGTATTTTTTCTTGAATAAAAAATTCTCTTTCCAGTTATACATTGCTGGGCCTACTTTACGCCCAAACCAATATCCAACACTATTGCCAATAATGCCTGCAGCAGAAATAAGCAGCCATAAAACTAATAGCTGCACATAATCGTTTTGAATAAATGGAAAATAAGTTGTTACAAGCTCCTTGTTGTAAATGCCTGCTACAAATAACAAACTATCGCCTGGCAAAAAGAAGCCAGCAAACAAACCTGTTTCGGCAAACACCACAAAAAGCAATAGCCATAAACCCCCATGTATAATATAAAACTTGGGATTGATTAAATCTGAAATTGAAAACTCTTTTTCAATAACCAAAGTGCCATTTTTAACAGAGCTTAGTGAGATTTTATTTGATGGGAAATGTTTTTTTTCTATTTGTATTGAATCAATGCCTGATGTATTTAAAATTACCACACCTTCTTTATTACTGCAAATACTATCGTTTTGATTAGATACTATAACTTTCGCTTCCTTAATTTTTGCTCCATACTGGTCTTCTAAAACTATTGATACGTCTGCTGCATATGCTTTTGATATTTGCGATATAAGCAGTAAAAAAGTTAAAGTCAATACTGACTGTTTTTTTGCAATAGTTAAAAAATACATTCTTATAAATTAAAATTTGCCACAATGTTATAACAAATATTTATTACAACAGTGTGGCAAATAATTTAATCTGCTATATAACCTGATTAATAATCTCTGTATCTATAATTATTGTTAGAAGATTCGTAAAAGTTGGAGCTGCTTTTCCTGCTTTTGTATATTTCTTCTTTAATAATTTTTGCAGCTTGTTCTTCTACTGATTTATTTGTTTTTAAAATCCTGTAGCTAAATTCATCATAAGTATCGCTTGTGTTTACCTGTGCAGTATCTACTGGTTGAATGCCACAATATGCAATTTTCCAGTCAACATCCTTTTCATCGTTTTTATACTTAAAGAAATAAATATTGCCTGTTTTATTTTTTAAAGTAATAGGCATATATACATTCAAATATTCAAGACTATCTTTTTTGCTATATCCACTTTTTTGCAAAATATTTTTACAAATAACTTGCTGGCTTGTATATTCCTTAGGAAACAAATTCATTTGTTTAGTGCGTAAGGCAAAGCGTAAAAAGTTCAACCTTGTTTTATCATCTTTTGCAATGGCTTGCCAAATAGTATCGTTTACAGGCATTTTATGTTTGTTTAATATAGTAGCAATGCTAAGTTTTAGTTCGTTGCTTTTAAAGCCAAGCAACTTATCTATAAACAACCTTGCATTTTCATTTTTATCGTAATAAGGCAATAACAACTGGCAATATGTAACTATGTCATCATTATCGCTTAATGACGATGAAGAACTGCTGTAAGAAGAGTAATCTGAAATAGACCTTGTAGAGGTAATGCCATCTCTTAACAACCTTTTAAGGTTATAATCAATTGATACACCACCACTGTAGGAATTATTATCATTGGCATCCTCGTCAGTCCTTATTTTTTCATCGGCAGCCTTTAGTTTCTTTAAAGCAATTTTTGCATCAAAAAGTATCTTGTCATAAAGGCCTTTATAATCTTTTTGTGTAATAATGTTGCTGTCCAGCATTTCAGTAAGCAAGCCATATACACGCATTTTATAATCATCTAAATTGGCTAATGATATAACCTGTGGCAATATGGTTTTAGTAAGTTTTAAAGAATCGGACAAGCGACTAAACAATGTTGAGGCACTGTTGCTGTTTTCAAAAATAGGAGGGTCGTTATCTATAATATCTGCCAACAGTTTATATGATGTCTGCGTTTTGCATTTTGCAAGATTTAATATTGCTACATTTTGAAATGTAGAAGTATCGCCAGCTTTTTTATAAAAACCTATTATCGCATTTACTGTAGTGTCGCTGGTTTTTAAATCAGCAATGGCATCTATAAAACTTATTTTTAGCTGAAAGTAATCTTTATCCTTAACGCTAAGGCTGTTTATTGCATCCAGCATTTTAGGTATATCTGTTTCTGTAAAAACTACCATGTCTATATTCTTTCTTGCAAACTTCGATTTGGTTGAATCTTTACTATAAAAATCTGCAAAAAACACATCAGACTTTGGTGTATAAATATCGCCAAGGCTATCTGCATTAAAGAAAGAGAATGTGTTAAAGAAATCTTCCTTTGCCTTACTCATTGGTGCAATGCTGTTGCTTAAAGTATAGGCAGTAAGTAATCTGTTTCCTGTTAAAATAAATTTTGCCTTTATTGTTTGGGTGCTATTGGTATCTGTGTACAAAACATCGCATAGTGTTTGATTGCCATTGTGTGTAAACACTTTTTCTTTTACAAAATAATCCAGGTAAAAACGATAGCTGTAGTAAGAGTATGGCAATGCATCATCTTCGTCATTTCTATTGTAGCGAGTTTCATCTTTAACCCTCACATTCAGATCGTCTATAATATTATCCCAGAATTTTGAAGTGTCTTTAAGTTGATAATACTTAGGAAACTTTTCGCTTTTTACAATAATTTCTTCGTTGGTTGTATCGCTGCTAAAGGTCATCCTTGCATCTGGTGTATTATAAGGCTCTTCATATTTTTTTGTTTTATATTCTTCTTCCCTTGTTTTTCTTGCAAGTTTTTCAATAGCTATAAATTCATTGGTAAGGCTATCTGGAGTTAATGCACTTGTAACTTTAAAGTGCAGGGCAGAATCGCTGAAAGTATTGGCAGCACTATATTTATAAGGCATATAGGCAAATGAGTTTAATGCAGCATTTACAAGGCTGTCTTTTTGCTTATGCTTAACTATAACTGCATAATAATCGCTGCCCACTGCATAAATCCTGTTAGTGTAACTGTAGTTGCTGTTAAACATGCCCTTGGTTTCTACATAAGGAATATTGTTGCTAAGCTTACCCATTGTTCTTTGCGTAGCAGTATCAAACAATGCAGAAGAGAAAAGGCTTTCATTGGCTAAAGCCAGGTTAAAAGTATCTTCTTCAAGAAACTCGTAATTAGAAAACCTTTTTTTAGAAACCATTACATAGATATCCCTTTTTTCATCATAAGCTTCATAATTGTCATTGTCTGCACTGCTCATTCTTCCACGATAAAACCTTCTGCCATAACCTGTGTTTGATTCTGCAACAACAGGCGTGTTTGGCAATAATATTTTATAGCCCTGCTCTTTTGGCGAAAAATAATTCCATTCATTTTTTGGTCTGTTTATTTTAATGCTGTTAAAAAATGTTGAACCCTCAACACCACTTACATAATCTTCAAAACCACTCATTTTAAATACCAGTAATTCAAGTGGGGTTACAATAATATTGTAACGCTGCACGTCTCCTTTCTTGGTTTTATTGACTATGTTGTAACCTTTATATCCATTAATGTCAATGGCATTTCTTTCCAGTATTTTTCCAGGGATATTCTCGTATAGTAAACTATCAATTTTTTTATAAACATCTTCTGTTGTTTTACTCCAAATTAAATTATTGGTTGGTACGCGTGTAACCATGTAATAAGCTCCATTGCTAAAATCGGCATATACCCTTTGGTTGTTTGCAAAGCCCATTCCCATAGAAGCCCCATTAAAATTATATAGTTTTCCAGGCACGTCAACAGTATATAGATTGTCTTCTGCAGATTGTGTAGTAAAGGTTACAGGCAATTTCATTTTGTTTATTACATCACGTTGGTTGCTTACTTTAATGCCCATAAATATTGGCCTTAACTTGTAACCTTTTGCCCTTAAAAGTTCTATTACACCTCGCTCTCCAGGCAAGTGTGCTGCACCAACAGCAGCAAATACGCTTTGCCCTTTTGCAATAATTTTATCTATGCCATTTGCCTGAACTTTATTGCGTTCATACAAAAAATATTCATTAAACACTTCATTGTATTCACTTAATCTGTCAAGCGAGTCCATTAAATCTAAATCGCCATTTCTATAGGCATCTTCCACATTATCCACCCCACTTTTCGATGATTTAACTTCGTCCATATCCACTTCTGTACTCCTGCTTTTTTCTTTACGTTTTGTTTTTGCCTGCTCTTTATAACCCTTTACCATCAAGGCTTCGCTTTCCTTAAAGTTCTCTAAAGGATAAAAGCTTTTTTTCAATTTTCTGGCACTTTGAAAAATGTGCATGTCAATGTAGGTGTTCTCTTCAAAATCGCTAACGCCCTGGTAATTTCTATATAAAAAATGATTGATGATGGCAGGATCTGTTGCCAATGCAATCCTGAAATTGATGTCAGACTCGGTAAACAAAAAACTGTTTTTTGAGATATAGTTATTGTCTGGATATTCAGACATTAACGAACCCATACCAGATCCAATTTTATTATAAATACTACTGTTATATTCATCCTGCCAGGTTAATGGATCTATTTCGATGGCTGCAGCATCTACACTTTTAAGTGCATTGTAAAAACTGTCTGACAAGTTAAATGCTATTTTGCTACTTACGTGCATGGTGCCAAATAAATAGCTTGGATGCTTTAATCCCTTGCCTGTAATCTCCCACATGATGCTTGGATATTTTTTTGCAGGAGTTTTTTGTTGGGCGTAAGAAGTGATTGCAATTGTGAGTGATAATAGAAGAAATAATTTTCTCATGAATTGGTGTTTTTTAGCCAATGAAAATAAAGAAAATGAGGTAAGGCAAAGCAAAAAATTTTGGTTTGGTAAATTTTTATGAAAATGTTAAGAATGAGGCAGGCTGAGAGGATTTTGAGGATGTGCTGGTGTTGTAAATTAAAGCTTGCTGATGTTTTGCTTACCCACAAGGCAAATAGTTTTTGTAATAGAAAACATAATAACGAAGAATGGTTTTATAATCCTCAAAATAAAAAATCAGTCTTTAAGAAGAAGAATTGCTACTTAAAATTCTAAAATATTATTTTCTAAAAAATACTTAACATAGATGAAATTGGAGGTAACCATATAGTTATAAGATTTGTAAAGACACACTTAATTGACAGCGATAAAAAAGAAACTTAATGTTTTAGGAATTACTTGTATTAGACCTCTTTCATATTAGCTATCTAAAGAATAGTTGTAAGTTGTTGCAAGATTGAGTTCTTGCCCAACTAAACAATCTTCTTGAATTTATTGAGATTGTTGCATGCAAGAACCTTAGCAATAACCGTCATTATTAAGTTTTATATAAGAAATCTATTAAAGCCAATTACGTAACAAGACTTCACTTAAAACTTTTTAAATACAGATACGCGTTGAAAATATTGGTGTTTACGTATAAAAAATATACAGCCTTAAAGCCTGTTTAAAATGTAACAAACATCTCTACTAACCCTATGATTTACTCACCTACTCTGTGGCTAAATCTATTTTTAAAACAGCTTAAACTGAGACTTTGTAAAGAGTTTACTGAGATTTTGAATTCAATGGGCTTTAGCAAAAATAAATTTTAAACAGGCTTTTATCTTGTTAGTATCTATTCAACAAATCGCTTGTATTTTTTTGCAAATAGTCTATACCTTTTCGTAAGATGCTGTAGTTAACATATCTCTAAGGTCTTTACCAGGCCTGAAATTAATTTTAGCATACCTAACACTATTAGCAATTACTTTATCAGCACTATCCTGCCCATTGGCACTAATACTTACCTGAAAGCTGCCAAAATTTCCAAGTCTCACAATGTTTCCATTGTTAAGCTCTTCGTTCATTACCTGCACTAATAAATCTAAAACAGTCCGCACATCGCCACTGTTTACTGTACTCATTAATGAAATACGTTTACCGATTTGTTTTAAAGTTGTTTCGCCTGCTGCTACAGCTATTGCATAATGTTTTTTTTCTAGGGTGGGTTTTAGAGTATTTCCACGTTCTATGACTTTAAATTTAACTGCCATATTGGATAGTTTTTAAGAGTTAAAAAAATAATTGGTAATACTAAAATAGTCGATTTTTAATATTAATTAAATTATTTTTTTAGTTTATCATCTGCCCTCACCTTATCCCAATATTTCTTTGCAACTATAAGCATTCCAAAGCTTTCGCCATTGTTCTTGCCCAAGTGTTTATGGTGCATTTTATGTGCCCAGCGTATGGCACGTATATATTTATTTTTGCTGCGTGTAAACCATTTTATACGTTGGTGAATGATTACTTCATGAACTATAAAATATGCCAGTCCATATAAAGCAATGCCAAAGCCAATAGCAGCAGCTATATAGTTTTTGTGCTGCAAACCCAGCATAATACATAGCCAACTTGGTATAGCAAAAATTAAAAAAAAAGCGTCATTTTTTTCCATTTTATTGCCCGTGGGTTGATGATGGTCTTGATGCAAATACCACAAAAACCCATGCATAATATATCTGTGTGTAAGCCATGTTATGACTTCCATTATACAAAAAGTAAGTAATGCTATAAGAATGTACATTTATTAATGATTAGTGGTTACTGCTTAACGATGTAACAGCAGCAAATGTAATAATAGACGTCCTTCATATTAGCTATCCAAGGAATAGTTGTAAGTTATTGTTAGGTTTTATGTAAATAAATACAACCTATTATGCAAGAGGTTTAATCATTAAACGCAAATAACTAACTATTAACTAAGTTGTTTATAGCAATAAAGAATAGCAATTGAATAATAAACAGGTGAATGGCAAATCTATTAAGCTTGTTAAATTGCAGTTTAGTAAAAACAAACAACAGCAAGGCACTTACAAAAAACCAGCAAGTATAATTGTAAAAAGGCACTTTATTGTTTTCCCATTGCCAGTAGCCCAGTTTTTGTGCAGCAGGCTCCATTATATAGTCAAAAAAAGTAGCCAGCAGGCTGGCATCTATCAGTAGAGAAATGTTGTGCCCACGCTTTGTTGTTTTATCCTCCTCGCCAAGTTCTTTCAATTTTCTTGTTGCCCATTTACCCATAAAACTCATTATTACCCCACAGCAATAAACTGTTACAAACCATTGCAAGCCTATTATTAATGGCACATTTTCATACTTTGCACCCATAGTGTTACCATAACTATAATTGCCAAATAAAATACCTTTATTTACACCTAATAGTTCTGCCCCAAACCCAATGATATAGGCAATTGCAGCAAACAGTAGCAAGTTTTTGATATTTGAAAACTTGTTTTCATTACCATCATTATGGGTAAATAAAATAAGCCCAAACATTAGCAGCAAGTTAAGCCAGGTATTTGCAATAAACCAGTCTTTATAGGGTGTAAACAAAATACCTATAGCACCACTTAAATGAAAAATAAAGGCAATGGCAATGGCTATATTTTGTTTGGTAAACAAAGGCATCAATAAGCAGTTTAATCTTCAAAGTGCAACGAAAACATAATCATTCTTGATTTTATTTCATCAAACACACTTGAATATTTAAGGTTTGGATTTCTATCGTGAATATCGTTGAGGCCATAACTTATTTTAAGCTCGGGCGATAAGGTAAAAAACCTAAGAAAGATGTTAAAACCAATGCCAGCCTCAATTCCATAATTATACTTTTTTAACTTAATAAAATTTTCCTGATTACGGCTTGCAGAGTTTGCTGTTAAATCAACATCCATTTTAACACCAAATAAAAGGTAGGTTCTAAAGTTGTCTATCCTGTCGCTATTAAATTTCAACGACAAAGGAAAAGTAACTAAGGTAGTTGGCAATGTAAAACCTTGGTCTGTTGTTTCACTTAAATTTTTTGAGCCTAATGTATATTTAAAAGACCTGGCACCACCTAAAATAATTTGTGGGTTAAATCTTGTTTGCCAGTGTTTAGATAGCTTCATGGTTGCATGAAATCCTAATGCTAGTCCACCACTTGATGCAGGTTCAGCAACAAGAATGCTATCATCTTGCAAAAACTTTGCTGACTTTTGTGCTGATAAAGAAGCTGTGTTAAACCCCAATGTTGCCCCAAAATAGTAAGGCAATTCATCGTGCTGGCTACGCCATTGCTCTTTTTGGGCAAACAGGTTACCAACTATAAATAATGAAACTGCAAACAGGATTATTTGCTTCCGCAATAAATTGTACATACGCCTAAGCTTAGTGTTTTTAAATAAGTTTGGGTAAATCCTGTATCTATAAGTATATTTAAAAATTGTTGTCCTTCAGGAAAAGCCTGAACACTATTGTTCAAATATAGGTAAGCCTGCTTATTGCCTGATAATATTCCTCCAAATTTTGGGATAATTTTAAGAGTATAAAACTTACACAACATTCTGAAGAACTTATTTTGTGGCTTTGTAGCTTCAAGTATTGCAAGCTTGCCATTTGGTTTTAAAACTCTCAATATTTCCTTCAATCCCTTTTCCAAATTCTCAAAGTTTCTTACACCATAAGCTACAGTAACAGCATCAAAATAATTATCAGGAAAGTTTAAATTTTCGCTGTCCCCAATTTGCAAATCAATTTTGTTGTTTAAATTAAGCTTTGCAACTTTTTCTTTACCCAAATTTAGCATGCCTTCGCTAATATCTATTCCAATAATTTTATTGGGGTGCAATATTTCATTAGCTAATATAGCAACATCTGCAGTGCCAGTTGCTACATCTAAAAGCATTGTTGGTTTAATATTTATAAGCTCATTAATGGTTTTTTTTCTCCATTTTAAATCTGTACCACCACTCATAAACCTATTTAAAAAATCGTATTTATGGGCTATATTGTTAAACATAGCTGCTACCTGTTTTTTCTTTGATTCTGTGCTAGCAATATTGGGTAAAACTGTATCGTGTAAATATTTTGCCATTGCTGCAAAGATAAATGTTAGCAATCTTTAAAGGCTATATAAAAGCAAAACCCCGAATATTCGGGGTTTTGCTTTTTATAAAACAATTTTTAAAACTATCTTGCTAATGAAGATGTAAATTGAGTACCAGAGTATCCAACTACAGCACTTGTTGCTGGATTATATATACCTATTTGGTATTGTAAAACCCATTTTTGTGCACACCAATCTAAAGTACCATAAGCACCATTAGTATGTGCCCTTATGATAATTTTCATTCCATTATAAGTTGCACCAAAAGTATTACCAGCATTACCAGCAGTTATTGTAGTAATAGGCAAAACGTGCACATCATAAGGGTCTGTAAAATCTACAGAAAAAGGAATATCGCCCCAACTTGGATTATCATCCCAAACATTGTTAATTACAACTCTTGCTGTTGTTGCACCAGTTTGAGTCCAAGATTTAATACTCATAGGAACGCCATAATGATAAGGAGTTCCGAAAGGATCATCCTGAGAATCAGCATATGTGCCTAATAAAGCGTCAAACTCTGTAAAACTGATATCACTTGCGAAACAAGGACCACGAACAATCAAAGAATATGTAGGGTTGTAATCAGCAGCTGCTATAGATGGTGTTATAATATTAAAATTGATAGTATCTTTTCTGCCAGCTAAATAATTATTGAAATTGATAGGCTTAACATAAAAACTATCTAACACTTGACCTGGAGCAAACGTTATTACTTTTTTACTTATTTTATAATCTGTACCTTCAACAGCTGTTTTTGAAACAGGTTGAATAGTAACAGTTCTTGATACACTAGAATTAGTCGTTAAACCTACTTTAATCCAAACAGAGTCATCACTTGATAAAGCGTATAGTTTAGAGCCATTAACTCCAGTAAAATGTGCTCTTTCTTCAGCTACAAGCAAATTTTCATCATTGGTATGCTTTTTACATGATCCAAGGGAAAATGCAATTAATGCTGAAATAAAGCCTAATATTATTTTTCTATTTTTCATTTTTTATTTTTTAAAATTAACAATTAATATCCAGGATTTTGAACCATATTTTTATTAGCTTGTAACTCTTCTGCAGGAACTGGAATTAAAAATCTGTAATCGGTTGTTGGAAGATTTTGCCAAGCAGCATTAGCATCAGTACCTAAACGACTTACTGGCAAATTATATCTTTTCAAATCAAAGAATCTTCTTCCTTCAAAACATAATTCTTTATATCTTTCCAATACTACTGCATCCATCAAATCTGACGCAGATGAAAATGTTTGATTTGTATATCCATTAATTCTTTTACTTTTTAACAAATTCAAATCAGCAGATGCACCAGTTAAATCAGCAGATGCTTGTTTAGCCAAAGCTTCGGCTCTCATTAAATAAATTTCAGAAATTCTTAAAAACTTCATATCCAAAACTAATCCACCTCTTGAAGATTTTTCATATTTTTTTACAAATCTTTTGCCTGCAACTGTTCCTACAAATAATGATTTCCTAACATCACTACCTGCTGCTGGAGCGTTGGCAGTAGGGAAAGATGCAAGTAACTTGTCTGAAGGAGCATAATAAACATCATTTGTACTTGTTGTAAATAAACCACCCATAGTAGTTGAAGTAGCGTATCTTATTCTAAACAATGTTTCATTTAAATTTCCATCAGTATTATATACATCAGTCCAAATATCTGCATAAGGTTTAGCAGTTGTTGTAAGAGATCCTGTACCAGTAGCAATATTTTTTGTGTTAGCAGGAAGGTTAGTGCTATTCAACAAAGAATTACAATAAGTAACAACTGATGTATAATCTTCTTTCAATAAAGCAGCTTTAGCTCTGAAAGCCATTATATTTAAATAATTGATAGTTGTATCGCTAAATCTTGTTGAAGTTGAAAGCAATGTATTAGCAGATGTGAAATCATCTTCAATACCTTTCATTACTTCGCCCATTGTATTACGTTTAGGTTTTGCCAAAATATCAACAGTTGTGATATATGGCACACCTAGAGCTGATGGATTATAACGACCAGAATAAGATTGTAATAAATTTAAATAGCAAATTGCACGCAAAGCAAGCAACTGACCTTGCAATTCTTTCTTTCTGCTAGCATCACCTGCAATTTTATCAAAATAAGGTAAAACCGTATTGATTTGATGTATTGCAGTGTAATAACCACTCCAAGTAGAATTGATGGTACCAGCGGCTGAAGCTATTTGATAACGATATTCTAATGCACCTTGACCAGAATTATCTGTTCCTAATTTTGCTTCGTCTGACATTAATGCACTTACATAAACATCATTAGCTTGTGTTCCCATGCGAGCATACACAGTATTTACTGCAGCCTGCAAATCACTCATATCTGTAATAGCCTTATCATCACTTATCCTATCTGTTGGAAATAAGTCAACAGATTTTTTACAAGCAACAAAAGTTGTGGCTACAAATAGAGTTAAAATAATTAATTTATATTTTTTCATATTTATATAATTTTTTAGAATGAAACATTAACGCCAATTGTGGCTGATTTTGGATTTGGAAATTCGCTCAAATTGATATTTTCAGCTCCTGCTTCAGGATCCATACCAATCCATTTTGTCCACAAGTAAAGGTTATTACCAGTAATAAAGAATTTCAACGATTTAATAAATTTCAATTTATCTAAAGTTTTTTGTGGAACTGTATAATACACTGAAATTTCTTTTAAACGTATGAATGATGCGTCATGTATAATTTTTGATGAAAAGTTAGTACCATATTTAGGACTAGGTGTAGATGCAATGTCTCCTGGTTTTTTCCAGAAATTTAAACTTGCTGCCTGATTATATCCATTAGCTAAGAAACCAACTGGATTTTCTACAAAATACTCCATGTTATTTACTTTGTTTCCACCGCTTTGGAAGCTAAAGAAAACATTGAAATCCCAGTTTTTGTATTTCAATCTGCTACCCCATCCACCTTTCCAAGGAGATTCCCAAGTACCATACTTTTGTACACGATCAGCATCAGACCTTGATGTTTTAAGTTTACCATCTACACTGTAATATAAAGGTGCTCCAGTAGCAGCATCAACTCCACCCCATTTAACTTCGTAATGAGAACCTAAAGGTAAACCAACTGTAACTAATTCTGTACCTTGCTCAAACGAAGTAACACTACCTAAGCTAAGAACTGTATTTTTATTATAAGCTCCTTGTGTGTATAATGTTAAAACCAAGTTTCTATTTTTAATCAACTCATAGTTAACATTCCACTCAACGCCTTTGTTTTCTAATTGACCATCATTGATATCTAATGCTGTGAAAGGTCCACCAGCAGCTAGAGATAAAGATTGTCTAACAAACATTGTAAGGTCAGTTGTATATCTACGGTATAAATTGAAATCACCATATAAACGGTTTTTAAACATACTATAATCTATACCAACATTAGTTGTAGCTGTTTTTTCCCATTTCAAGTCTGGGCGAGCTGCAACGTTAGGTGCTGTTGTGGCAATTCCAGAATAACCGTTTCCATTATATCCCCATGTACCGTAGTAACCAAAGTCACCAAATAAGCTAGCAAAGTTGTTTTGGTTACCTGCAGTTCCCCAGCTTGCTCTAAACCTTAAGTTATTAAATACTTTTGAATTCTCTAAGAATTTTTCTTTAGTCATATCCCATGCTAAACCTGCTGACATATAGTTTTGAGATCTTCCACTAGGAGCAAGTTGAGAAGAAGCGTCTCTTCTAAAGCTTCCAGAGAAAGTATATTTTGAATTATATGTATAAGATGCAGTAAATAGACCTGATGAAAGTGCTCTTTCTGTTTTGCTACCAGTAACTACAGCAAAAAGTTGATTTGCTGCATTACCCTGAGTTATTGCTGCTGGCGTGTTAGGCATTTTTGGATTAATTCCCCAACCACGAGAACTTAAAGATTTTTCGTAAGCATGGAAATATTCACCATAAACGCTTGCAGTAATTTCGTGTTTGTTATAAGTATTTGCCCAAGTTAAAGATGGACGAATAGTTGGTTGCAAAAATCTGGTTAAGCCTTCAAGCAAAAATCCAGCACTTCCTGTTGGAGAAGTAGATGTAGCTCTAGTGTAAGCTCTTTTATCACCATAGTTAGTTGATTGTGTTTCTCTATAATCTACACCAGCTGTAACAGCTGCTGTTAAATTTTTAGCTACTTTATAAGACATTGCTACAGACAATAACACTTTGATTTGATCGCTATAATTCATATCACGCAACGTCAAATCTAAAGTATTAGGTGCTGCAAAAATATTTCCTGTACCAGTAGCAACAGAACCATCAGCATTATATGCTGGTGCATAAGGCGTAGAAACATTAGCTACAAGGAAAGGATTTCCTAAACTGTTACCAGTTGTAGATTGTTGAAAATTTCTGCGTGTATAAGCAATAGTTGAATTTATAGCAATTGAAAACTTGTCATCGCCATAGTCGAAATTATTTCTCCAACTGATACGTTTCATATCTGACCTTAAAGTAGTTCCTTCTTCTTTGTATAAACCTATATTACTATACAATCTTGTTTTTCCAGAACCACCTCTGAATGAAATTTCATTGTTGCTAAAGCTACCTCTACGTAAGAAAATATTATTCCAGTCTGTACTTGTTTTAGACATAGAATCTAAAATATAAGCATTAGCTGCCAATTGAGCAGGAGTTAAACCAATATTTTGATTATTAAATGGAGAATAAAACCAACCTGGTGTATTTAAAGCATCTCCAGTGTAAGGATTTGCAGGATCAGAATCCAAAACTTTACCAAAATCTTCCTGAGCTTTCAAAAGCTGTTTGGTTGTCATCATATCATAAGTAAATTCTGGTTTGTCTTTATAACCAAACTGACCAGAATAAGAAAATGTACCTTTACCACCAGTACCTCTTTTAGTTGTAACAACTACAACACCAGCAGAACCAGCAGAACCATACAATGAAGTTCCAGAAGCATCTTTTAAAATTTCAATACTTTGAATATCATTAGGGTTAATTCCCTGGAATATATTAGCCTCAACCCTTATTCCATCTACAACGTAAAGAGGATCGCTAGTACCAGATATTGAAGAAGTACCTCTTAATATTAAGCTTGAACTGGTACCAGGAGCACCGCTACTTGACAAAGATAAACCCCCTGGTATACGACCTTGTAATGCCTGGTCGAATGAACCATAGGTTTTTTCATTTAAATCTCTACTTACAACAGCACTAGAAGCACCTGTATAGGTTGATTTTTTAACAGCAGTTAAACCTGTGTATACCACAACATCTTCAACCACATCTGTTTTAGCAGACATTTTAACATTTAATGTACCACTACTAGGTATACTAACTGTTTGAGTTGCATAGCCAATACCAGTAATAATTAATTGTTTTGCATTTGCAGCTACAGATAAGGTAAAAGTACCATCTGCACCTGTAATTGCACCTTTTGATGAGCCTGTTGCTTTAACAGAAACGTTAGCAATCCCAGCTCCTTTCTCATCGGTAATCTTACCACTTATGGTACGATTTTGTGCAAACAACTGCACGGCCGACAAAAGAAAAACCAATAGAACGGTTGTAAATTTTCTCATATCAAGTTTTTTGTTTAAAAAATAGTTTGCAATACTAAGACAAAAACTTTTATCATTATGTTGCATTTTTAAGTTTTTTTTTTGAAATTAATTTTAAAATACTCATTTTCAGTTCATATTCATATTTTTAATTTTAATGAATCACTATAATTACATAGTATGTGGTGCCGGTTGTACAGGTTTAACTTTTCTATATGAAATTTTATCCTTACAAAATTTGCAGCACAAAAAAATTTTGGTAATTGATAGCAACCTGCAAAAGGAAAATGACAGAACCTGGTGCTTTTGGGAAAAAGAAAACTCAAGATTTGAAAACCTGGTACACCATAAATGGGATAACCTGCATTTTAAGTCCAAGCATTTTGCTGCAACGTTAAATATTACTCCTTATACATATAAGCAAATAAGAGGTATTGATTTTTATAACCATACTTTAAACCACGCAAAGCAGTTTAACAATGTAACATTTGTTCAGGAAAAAATTGTTGCCATTGAAAATGTCGAAAAATATGGTTGCGTAAAAACTGCTACCAGTACTTATTATGCTGATTACATTTTTAATTCCACACTAATTAATATATCTAAAAACAAACTTGAAACACCAAACAGCTTGTTACAGCATTTTAAAGGTTATGAAATAGAAACACAGGCAAATGTTTTTAATGCTGATGAAGCAACTTTTATGGATTTTTTCATTAAACAAGATAAGGGCACTGCTTTCGTGTATGTATTGCCAACTGCACCAAACAAAGCATTGATTGAATATACATTTTTTACAAAAAACATTTTGACACAAAAAGAATATAATGAATTACTTGCTGAATATATTGCCAATACTTTAAAAATAAATAACTATAAAATTACACATACAGAATTTGGTATAATACCAATGACGGATTATAAATTTAAATTATACACTGATAAAATAATAAACATGGGCACAGCTGGTGGTTGTGTAAAAGCAAGTACTGGCTTTGCCTTTAAAAATATTCAAAAACAGGTAACACAAATAACACAACTATTGGCAAATAATAAAAAGCCTTTTTTAAAAAGAACTTTTAATGATAAAAAATTCCATTTTTATGATAGCATTTTACTTGAAGTATTATCTAAAAACAAAATGCAGGGCAATGAAATATTTGCATTAATATTCAAGAAAAATAAACCACAGCTGGTTTTAAAATTTCTGGAAAATGAAACTAAAATTATTGAGGATTTAAAAATAATGAACAGTGTGCCTATGAGAGTTTTTTTACCTGTAGCTTTGAAACAATTGTTTAAAATTATTTTTAGAAAAACATAAATTAATGAGCAAAATAATTACTGTAACAGCCAATCCCTGCATTGATAAAACCATTTGGGTTGAACAGCTTGTTGCAGATAAAAAATTAAAAGGCAAAAATCCTGAAGATGAGCCAGGTGGTGGAGGCATAAATGTTAGCAGGGCTATTAAGTACCTTGGATTTGAAAGTACTGCAGTGTATTTTAGTGGTGGATATAATGGTAAATATTTAGATGAATTAATGGCTAAGGAAAAAATAAATACTTCGTCAATTTCCATACAAGCCAATACACGCATGAACACGATGCTGATTGATGAAAGCACAAATAAAGAATATAGAATTGGAATGGATGGACCATTAATAACAGAACAAGAACAACATAAACTACTTAAAAATATTACCACCCATAATGCTGAAATAGCTGTGTTGAGTGGCAGTTTACCAGAAAGCATTAATGCAGGTTTTTATGCAAATGTTGCAGCACAATTAAAATATGGCAGCACAAAAATTATTGTTGATACAAGTGGCAAAGCCCTGGAACAAATAATAAAGCAAAAGATATTTTTATTAAAGCCCAATCTTAATGAGCTAAGTATTTTATGTGGAATTGAAGAGTATGCAGGCATTGAAATGATAAAGCAATCTGTGCAGGATTTATTATCAAAAATTAATTGCACGGCAATAGTTGTATCGCTTGGAGGTGAAGGTGCATTGCTGGTAAATAAAGAAGAAACACATCACATTATTCCGCCAAAGGTTGAAGTAAAAAGTACTGTGGGTGCAGGCGATTGTATGGTTGCAGGACTTACACTTGCAATATCTCAAAACAAAAGTTGGAAAGAAGTGTTACAATATGGCGTTGCATGTGGCACAGCAGCAACTTTGGGCAGTGGCAAAAGTCTGTGCACCAAAGAAGATGTAGAGAAAATACTTTCGCTAATCGAGAGTTCTAATTCGTGAGTTGCAATTCGATAGTTTTAATACCATACGATTAACTTACATAATAAACTCACTATTAACTCACGAAATAAACTCACGATTTTGAATTCTATTCATAAAACAAAGGGCATTGTAGTTAAAACTGTAAAGTATGGCGATACAAGCATTATTGCTACTATATATACAGAGCTTTTTGGCATACAGAGTTATATTGTTAAAGGAATAAGAAAGCCAACAAAAAAAGGCAGTAACAACAGCAGCTATTTTTTACCTGCTGCCATTTTAGATTTACAGGTTTATCACAACGAACTAAAGCATTTGCAGTTTATCAAAGAGTATCAATGGGCTAAATTATACAACACAATTTATTTTGATGTAATTAAAAATGCAGTGGCAATGTTTTGCATTGAACTATTGCAGCACAGCATTAAACAACCTGAAAATAATCCTGAATTATTTTATTTTATTGAAGAGTCTTTATTAACGCTTGATGCAACAAATGACAATACAATTATTGCAAACTTTCCATTGTTTTTTGCTGCAAAACTTGCAGAACATTCAGGATTAGGCATTCAAAACAACTATTCTGAAATCCACAATATACTTGACTTGCAACAAGGTTTTTTTATAAGTGAGTTGCCTGCTCACACTTATTTTGCTGAGAAAAATATTGCACAAATAACTTCGCAAATTCTGTCAATAAATAATATTCAGCAACTTGAAAATTTAAAGCTCAATCAAAATATTCGCAGGCAATTAATAGATTCCCTTATACAATATTTTGCATTACATATTACTCAGTTTACAACAATGCGAAGCATAGAGATTTTGAGAGAAGTGTTATAAATAAAAACAGCTACTAATTATAGTAGCTGTTTTTATATTCACAATTTTATGTTATTTTTCAATTATAATTTTTTCAACCTTCTTATCATTATCTGATACAACTGTAACAAGATACATTCCTTTGGCAATACTACCAACATCAATATAATTAGCACCAAAACAAATAGCTTGTTTTTTAATTTCTTTTCCAAGCAAATCTGTTAATATTATACTTCCTGTTATCGCTGTAGAAATACTTACATTGATTACATTTCTTGCAGGATTAGGATACACTGTGTAAATAATATTTTTTGTGTTTGTATTATTTATTCCTTTTGTGGCACAAGTAACAACAGTAGCATTTATTGTTCTGCTATTACTACAACCTGTTGCACCTACAGTGTAAGTTATAGTAGCTGCACCCAATGTTGTTGTTGTCATTCTTACATCTGAAGGATTATTTGTTAATTGTGTAAAAGATAAACCCCCTGTTACCGACCATACTCCATTTGAAGGTTTACCACGTAATATAAATGTTCTGCTATTGCATAAAGAAACACCAGAGCCACCACTAGCACCTGCTTGTGGATTGACAGTATTATTTGGAGAATAGCCAATGCTTGGCACTGCAGGCAAAGCTGTTACATCAAAGGCTTTATCTATATAATTTCTACAACCCAATGCATTAATTACAGAATACCTTACATAAGTTGATCCTGCACTTTGACCAGTAATTAAACCTGTATTATTAACTGTTCCTCTGCCTCCTATACTCCATTCACTACTGCCTCCTTGTGGTATTGCTGTATTGTTTGTTGCCTGAATAGTTCCTCCAACGCAAACTACAGGTGCTGATAATGTAGTTGCATTCGGCATATCAACTAAAGAAACTGTGTAATCAATGGCAACCCAATGCCAGCCACAAGGATATTTAATATAAGCATAAAATATTTGTACAACACCAGCAGCCCTTGCTGTTACATATCCTGTTTTAGGATGCACTGTTGCAATGGTTGTATCATTGCTATACCAAGTTCCTCCTACACTATCGTGCTTCAATAATGTACCTGCACCAATTTTACAAGCTACTGCTGTACCATAAATATCAACAGGATTTGATGGCATTGTATAACAACAAACTTTAAAGCATAGTGTGCAGGTTTTGCAAAGCACACCATTAATGTATAGTTTATATGTTACACAATAAATTCCATCTGCATTGAAGGTATATGTCAATGGTGTAGTGGTTGAATTATTTGTTTGCATTGCAATTACTGGTTTTCCTTGTGGTGCTAGTTCTATCACTAATGTATAAGGGCAACCTCCTGAAACTTCTACACCTATTCCAAAATTATAAGGAATACCACAACCTAATTGTTGAGCAAGAGATGTATTACATTCACCCTTTATTGTATAAGGCACAAAGCCACCACCTTTTTTAGACACATTCCAGGTAATGCTTGGACCACCCAGAAAGATAGCATTTTTACAATCGCAAACAGGATTACAAGTAACAGTGAAACAGGTTATACAACTATCGCAGGTATTGCCATTTACTTTTAAATAGTGTTTTATGCAATAGGTGCCACTTGCTGTAAACGTGTAGTATAAAGGATTTGCAGGACTACAATTGTTATTTGTAGCCACAACAGTTACACCATTTTTAACAATCACAGCACTATCATAACCCACACAAGGTGCAGTGTAAGGATTGGTAAAGTTGATATAAAAACTATATGGTTTGTTGCATTGTAAACTTCCAGCCTGCATCATTCCACAAGGTTCTTTAATAGGATTGCCAATGGCTTTAAAATTATTATCTATCCATTCTCCTTCCTGCACATGTGGATTACCAACAAAATGAAAATTAGAATCACAAACACAGGCTTGTGGACAGTTAACAACAAAGCAACTTACACAGCTATCACAAATTTTTCCATCAATTTTTAAATAGTGTTTAATGCAATAAGTGCCACTTGTTGTAAACGTGTAATAGATTGGATTTGCAGGGCTGCAATTATTATTACTTGCTACCACAGTTGTTCCATTTTTAACAATTACAGCACTGTCATATCCTGTGCAAGGTGCAGTGTAAGAGTTGCTGAAGTTGTGATAAATTTGATACAATGTATTGCATTGCAAACTACCAGCATTAGGACTGCAACCTTCTGTAACTGGATTACCTGTTGATGTAAACACATTGTTTTGCCAAACACCAGGCTGCACAATTGGGTTGCCATTGAAATGAAATTCTGGTTTACAATCGCAATTAGTACATTTTTTAATAAATAAATTAAACACACCTGTACTATCTGGGCAACTGCCACTAAAGCTGATGATTGCCCAAAGCTGGTGACTACCCAATCCCAGACCACTTAAAGGAATGGTTGCACCAGTATAAGGCAACAAAGTTCCTGCTGGTTTTGGTCCATCATACCACTGAATGGTATAAGCACCCAATGGTGGGTTTTGTGGCAATGGAATAGTTAGTGTAGATGTATCACACATAGTATCGCAACCTATTGGATACAGTTCAACAAAAGGTGTTTGATTTATGGTAATAAAATTGCTGAATGCTGTGCAACCACTTTGCATATCTGTTGCCACAGTATAATAGTTTCCTGCTGTTGTGGTGCTATAAGTTGTGCCAACAAAACCTGTGTTCCAGTTATAAACATAATTAGGATTTGGCGATACAACACTTAATATATTCAACCTGTTTGCACACAATGTTCCTGTAGAAGTAATGCTTACTGTTGGGTTGACAAAAGGATACATACACAAAGTGTCGTAAGCCTTGCAACCATTGCTATCAACAACTTCCAAGTAAACCTGAAATGGAACGTTTGGTGTAAGTGTTCCATTAACACTTGTAAAATTGAATGTTGAATTATTTGGTGAGAATGTTAAAGGAATACTGCTGCTCCAGTTGTAAGTATAACCAAGGTATGATGTGGCTGTTAAGCCAAAAAATGCTGTTGGTGGTGTAAAGCAAATTGTAGAAGATGTTTCAATATTTGCCTTAGGTTTTTCATACTCACTTACTATTGCCTTATTGGATGTCATTGTGCAGTTACAAGATGGTGTGGCACTGGTAACACCCAATGTATAAATGCCATAGCTTGTAGCAGTATAGGTAATGCCAATTGCACCAGATATGGCAACACCATCTTTCATCCATTGAAAATTATAAGAGCTGCACATAGTGTTTCCATTTGGATTAATGCTGGCAATAAGATTTGTGCCTGTACCAGGGCAAATGATTACTGGTGTTGGTGCAATGGTAACTATTGGTTTTGGCTGCACATCAATGGTTAAGCTAAATGTGTCCTTGCAACCATAATCATCAACAATTAAAGTGGCAGTTACCAAACCAGTTGTGCTATATTGATGTGTTGTTGTGTTGGGCAAATAAGAAATATTTCCATCGCCAAAATCCCAGAAATAATTTTGATAGCCTGACACAGCAGTAAATGTTACCACGCCATCCACACAGGTTGGGTTATAGTTTACACTGAATGTTGCATTGGGTTTGGTGCAAGGTGCTGGTGTTCCTCCACCTCCACCACTGCCACAAGGCAAAATAACGTAGCACTTGGTTTGTGTGCAACTTCCCACAGTTGCTGTGGCACAAATAGTACCAGCAGAACTGATGGTTATTGTGCTGCCAAATGATGGTGAAAAAGTTGATGTGCCACTCCAGCTTGTTGTTGCAATATTGGATGTGGCAGTTACAGTGCCAGAGCATAAACTTCCTGCAAAACTTACTGCCAATATTGGTGGAACTGTAACATTAATATTTGCAGAAACAGAGCCACAACAATGAGACACAGTAAGCACTCCAGCATTTCCTGCACCAGGATTTCCGTGCCATAAAACTGTTATTGTGCAAGTGCCTTGTCCACCTGTTATTGTTCCTAAATTATTTGATATATTCCAGTTGTATGTAATGCCAGGAATACAATTTGCCACAGTATAAGTTACTGTTTGGTCAATACAAGGATTAACATTTATTGGTGTAGCCAATACTGGATTTGGTGGTGGATTGATGGCAATATTAACTGATGTACTTGTGCAGGTGTATTTACAATCCTGCGTAGCAGTAATAGTATTTGGACCACAGGTATTATATACAACAACAATGGTATCCCTGTAGTTGCCTAATGTTGCCAGAATTGTTGCCCCTGGCGTGTTCCATACAATATCAACATCTGTAACATTTGATGTTACCCAAATTTTTACTGGTGTGCCAGGGCAAATATTATTAATGTTTGAATTGATAGTTAACACAGGTTTTGGTGCAACAATGATGTTTTGGATTTGTGGGCTGTTGCAATACAAAGAGCCAACTTGTGTTGCTGTAAGTGTATAAGTATTGGCACTAAATAAAGGCCAGGTAATGGTAACTGATGGCTGGTTTAAAACAGGGAAACCACCCAATGCTGGTGAAATTGTCCAGTTAAAATTACCCACGCCTGGTGAGGTTGCATAAGTGTTGGTGCAGGTTTCGCAACTTGTTGCACTACCTGTAATACTATATGATGGACGCACTTGAACTGTGAAAGAAGATGTGCCACTGCAACCTATTACAGAATCCTGATAGTTGCAGGTAACTACAAAAGTGCCAGCATTGGGAAATGTAGCATTAAAATAGGGTGTATTAAGGTTTGCACCATTAACAACTGCACCTGCAGCAGGGGTTACACTCCACTGATAAAACACACCTGGTAATGATGGTAAAATAATTGTTTGTGCAGTACCCACACACATTATTGGATTTGCAGAAATAGGCATTCCATTAAACAATATTTTTTCATAGAAAGTTGCACTGTTGCCACAAGTGCCAGCACAGGCTGTAGGTATAGTAACTGTTACACTTGGGTTAGCCACAAGTGCATTCCACACAACCCTTATACAACTTCCACTTCCAATTACTGTTCCTCCATTTGCTGTCCAGGTGTAACTACTGCAACCAGTAATGGATGCACAATATTGCACAGTATCACCTGCACAATGCATCCTTTTACAATCAGGTTTATAAATAGATAATCCAGTAGCGTTAGATACAACTATTGTATAGTAAAAAGTATTGGTGCAGCCACAACTCATAGAATCCTTAACAGTAGTTGCAGTTAATGAAACTGTGTAAGTGCCAGCAGTTGTGTAACTATGTGTAACAATATTGCCACCAGTTTGTGTGGTGCCATCTCCAAAATTCCATATTAAATTGGTATAAGCACCAAGTGTTGTGCTTGTAAAAGTGATGGGTTGATTAATGCAGACAGTATCAGTTGTGTTGATGGTAAATTGTGGTTTTGGTGCAGCTGTTAAACAGAATTTTTGTTTTAATGTTTGAATACAACTGCTATCAGAATTGGCAATAGTTACAGTTATGTAACCAGTTGTACCACCTCCCCAAACCACATCAATATAATTTACAGTAGTGACAAGTGTGCTTAGCAATGTGTTATTAATAGTTCCACCAGTAACCGTCCAGTTATAAGTAAAGCCAGGCACAGCAGGTGTTACAGTAATTCTGTTGGTACTATACCTACACATTACAGATGCATCTGGTGCACCTGCTGTGCTGTTATGTTTGCAATCTTCAGTCTGGCATTGCATTCTATTGAATTGCCACTCAAAGTTTGGGCAACAACTTTGTGCTGCAAGCCTTGTAGTTGCTGTTATTAAAAGCAATGCAATAAGCAAGGTTTTAATAATATTGTTAAACTGTTTCATTTTGTTATGTTTTAATTGTGAATGAATACATCTGTTTTGACGATGTAAAAATGAAAACAATACAAAATGGTTTAGTACCTAATTATAGTGAAATTGAAATAAGATAGAACGCAGATTGAACTGATTATTGGGATAATCAAGATTTGATATATTTTATAAATAATTTTTTATTCGTGTATTAGTGGCAATTATCCTACTGCACATTCCTATAATAATAAGCAATGGCTTCGCCTAAAGAAGAGATATGTAGTTTTTCGTAGATGCGTTTAATATGTGTGTTGACTGTGTTATAACTTACACAAAGTTTATCAGCAATCATTTTATAACTTAAACCCTTTGCCAGTAAGGCAAGCACTTCATCTTCCCTCTCACTTAATGGCGATTTCGTTTTATGTGGTGTAAAATATTCCAGCACTTTTTGTGCAATGGCAGGGTTCATTACTGCACCACCCTGATAGACTTCATCAATGGCTTGCAACAAACGTTGTGGACTATCTTTTTTGAGGATATAACCACTTGCACCATTACGAATGCAAGTGAAGATTTTATCGCTATCGTCAAATGCAGTTTGCATCAATACTTTAATGGCAGGATATTTTTCCTTTATCATTTTCAAACCATCAATGCCATCAACTTCTGGCATATTTATATCCATCAATACAACATCTGGGGTATAAACATCCATTTCACTTAAAACATTGCTGCAATTGCTGGCAGTGCCTATAACCTTTAAGTTGGAATCCAGTTCCATCAAGGCTTTCAGGCTATCAACCCTTGCAGTGCTATCATCATATATAAATATTGATATTGGCATAGGACAAATGTAAATTAAACTGTGATTGGCATTTGTAACTAAATATAGTTACACGTTAAAAACACACTTCACTTCCACACCATTATTTTTTGACGAAGTGATACAACACTTTCCTTTTAATTCCTCAACCCTTTTTTTCATATTGGTTAATCCATTGCCCTGATGGTGTGCATCATCAAATCCAATCCCATTATCTTTTATCAATAACACAATTTCATCTTCTACTTTCATTAATGACAAATGCACAAAACTTGCATTACTATATTTTGTAATGTTATTGATGGCTTCCTTCACTATCAGCATAATATTTTTCCTTGCCTTAATGTCTTTAAAGTAAATGTCAATGTCCTTGTCAATATCAATGCTATACTGCATTTCAGCACTTCCTAAAACATCATTGATATGATTTTTAATTCTTGTGTCCAATGTCATCAATTGCTTGTCATCTGTTTTTAAACTCCATATAATCTCACTTAAATTTTCCATCAAGTTTTTTGATTGGTGAGATAATTTTTCAATTACATCCTTAGCCTTTAAAGTGTTAGAGTCAATCAACTGGTGTGCAACATTACTATACACATTTATACTACTGATTGAAGAACCAATATCATCGTGTAAATCTTCAGTAATCCTTGTGCGTTCATTGGCAATGGCAAGCTGCTTGTCATAAACAATCTTTTGTTGTTGTAGCTTCCTTATATTGAAAAACCAAAGCAACAATGCAGTAACACCAATGGCCATTAAAAGTAAAAACCAGGTGCTATTGTAAAATGGTGTTGACACAGCAATTGAAATGACTTTCTGGATGCTTATACTTTTGTCAAACCTGTTGCCATAAGCTATTTCAAGGTCATAACTGCCAGGTGCAAGGTTGTTTAAAACAATGAAAGAATTGTTGGGCAAGCTAATCCAGTTTGAATCTTTTGACTTCAAACGATACAACACATTATACATATTACCATTGTACAAATCCTTTACAATCGTCCTTATTTGCAGGTTGCTGTTTTTATAATCCAAATCAATCTTGTGAATATTATTTGCATTGTTATTTTCATTCAGCAAAACATTATCCCTGAATATTTCATCAACATAAATTTCTGGTTTGTGCGTGTTGGGTTTGCTAACTGGTGGCTTGAAATAGTTGTAACCACTTCTGCCACCAAAATACAAAAAACCATCTGTAGTTTTATAAAAGCAACGGTTGTTATAATCCCAATCCTGAATGTTATCTTCTTTGGTGTAATTAATTATTTTATGGCTCGAAGTATTGATGCTGCTCATTCCTAACTGATGGCTCACCCAAATATTTCCTATATCATCTTGCAATAAACCATAAATATAACTGCCACTTAAACCATTGTTGGCATCAAATTTTTTTAGAAAACCAAATTCGTTATTCAACACATATACGCCAGCTTCTGTGCCTATCCAATAATCGTTTTTTACCTTAACTGCATAAAAGCTGCTGATGTTTTTTATAATGGCAATGTCTTTAATTGCCTTGCTGTAATCATTGCTAAAAGTAATGATGTGCATTGGCTGGTTGAGGTAAGAAACGCCAATAACATTTTTATCAAGCAGACTTATTTTAAAAGCATTTTCTACATTCAACCCTTCAACTTTTTTTATATTGTTGTTTCCATCATCAATAACAAACAGTCCTTTTTCAAAAGCACCTAAAATTGTACCATCAGGCATTATAGCAATATCCTGCAAAAGCCCTTGTTTATTGACATCTATCAATATTTTTTTATTGCTTAACGCATTTGTTTTGCCATCATAAAATTGCAAAAAATATTGCAAGCCAAATTCGTTATTGAAGTTTATCCAAACGCCTTTTCTAAAAGTATCTGTGTGAATGCTTGTTACTACATCCTTTTTAAAGTCAAAAACTTTTGTTATGGTTTTTGTGTCATTTTTTTGAAGGTATAAATTGGGTCGGGCAACCACTAAAATATCCTTGTCAGGCAGTTCTGCAAAATGATGTGCCGAGCCATCAAAAATTTCTTTTCCATTTATTTTTAAGCCCAGTTCTTTATTAAAAACCTGTTGGTTAAAGTCAATAATATAATACCCAAGCCCATCATCTCTTAACCAAAATATCCGTTTGTCATTTGGCTGAAATGTAATTGCAGTATGAATTTTTTCGTGTTTCAACTGTTCGTCACCAAATTCCTGACAACTGCTGAAATCGTTTTTAATTAAGTAAAGTTTTTTCTTTTGCGTTGAATTAATGGTATAATAATTACCAATTTTAAAAATAGAAAATGTTGTGTTAAAATCAACAATTGTGTTTGTATTTGAAGAAGTGATTTTGCTGTAGTTATTTGTTTTTTCGTTACCAATATTGTATTCTACAAAACCTTTGTTAGAAGAAAATATTATTTTATTAAACTTATCATCGTACAACAAACTTTTTACCAATATGCCATTTGTTTTAAAATAACTATGCAAAGGATTGGCAGTTGTGTTTTGCTTTAAATCATACTTAATAATGGATTCATTGCCACAAATCCAAAGTATTCCTGCATTATCAAAAAAAGGTCGCTTAAACACATAACCTGTAGTGCTTATATTATAAATATGTATTGATGTAATGGGTTCAATATTTACCTTATTATAATAAGTTATTTTTTTTGTGGCAACATCGTAAGCAGCAATGTGGTAAAACCTGTTGTAGCACCAAATTTTTCCATCTTTAAATGCAAAAGGAATAGCAATCTCGTCTGGCTCATCAGTAAATATTTTTACCAAACCAAACCTATCCTTTTCCCTTTCATAAACATATAAACCAATCAAACTTCCTATGTAAATATTTGCACTGGCATCTTCTGCAAAAGCATAGCCCTGCTTTAATGTGTGGCAATTTAAAAAATAAAAATCTTTGTTATAAACCT
Organism: uncultured Chitinophagaceae bacterium; assembly: GCA_964477265.1. GTDB lineage: Bacteria > Bacteroidota > Bacteroidia > Chitinophagales > Chitinophagaceae > CAIVPM01. The sequence goes on along the minus strand of CAYZDJ010000002.1, from coordinate 108,404 downwards.
TGCAATATTTTCCATCCCAACGGTTAATGGCATCATAAGCTGTAATCCACATAAAGCCTTTGCTGTCTTCATAATTAAAAATATTTGTTGCCTGAGACAAGCCATTATCCTGCGTGAGATAAGAAACTTTGAATGAGTTAGCGGTATATTGCTGTGCTGCTGTTTTGTGATGAACAAAAAAAGTAACAAGCAGCAAGTAAACAATCAAAACATATTTTTTTATAAACAGCCTGATGTGCATAGTTGCTGCTAAGTTAAAGTGAAATATAAATAGAATGCAGATTTAGCAGATGTTCAGGATTTATAATGATTTCATTATTATCGTGACAATCTGTATTCAAAAAATTCTTTGCATTCTTTACTTCCTCTGTTTCTTTGTAACCTTAAACTTTAAACTTCAAACTTTTTATATGCAGCTTCAAAACTATGTACTTGGCTCGTGGATTACAGGCGATGGTCAAGGACAAGAATTATACAATGCAGTAACTGGCGATGCCATTGCAACTGCTTCTACTAAAGGATTAGACTATGAACAAATAACAAATTATGCTAGGGAAGTTGGTAACAGAAATTTGCGAAAGCTGACCTTTCACGATAGGGGCAGAATGTTGAAAGCATTGGCTTTTCACCTGCAAAACCATTTACCAAAATTTTATGATTTAAGCTATAAAACTGGTGCCACAAAAGCTGATAGCTGGGTGGATATTGAAGGTGGAATTGGAAACCTTTTTGCCAACGCTTCATTAAGAAGAAAGTTTCCTGATGAAAGTTTTTGCATAGATGGCGATAGCCACAACCTTAGCAAAGGCAATAGTTTTATGGGTGTGCATCTTCTTGTTCCTAAGGAAGGTGTTGCCATTCATATCAATGCTTTTAACTTTCCTGTGTGGGGAATGTTGGAGAAAATTGCAGTGAACATTTTGGCTGGAATGCCTGCTATTGTTAAGCCTGCAACCATTACTAGTTATTTAACTGAAGCTGTTGTTAAAGAAATTATTGCAAGTAATATTTTGCCAGAAGGTGCATTGCAATTGCTTTGTGGCAGTGCTGGAGATTTATTAAATCACACCAACTATCAAGATGTAATAACTTTTACAGGCAGTGCCAGCACAGGTTTAATGCTAAAAAGCAATCCACATATTTTACAAAACAATATTCCATTTACAATGGAAGCAGATAGTTTAAACTGCATTGTATTGGGCGATGATGTTGAACCAACTATGCCAGAGTGGGATATTTTTATTAAAGAAGTGAGAAAGGAAATTACTACAAAGGCTGGGCAAAAATGTACTGCTGTGCGTAGAATTTTTGTTCCTGAAAATAAAATAGAAGACGTACAAATTGCACTAGGCAAGGCTTTGAGCCAAACTGTAATTGGCAATCCATTAAATAAAGATGTAAGAATGGGAAGCCTTGCAGGTAAAGAACAACAAAAAGAAGTGAGGGCACAAGTGCAAAAATTATTGGCAAGTTCTCAAATAATTTATGGTAGTTTAGATAGTGTTGAAGTGATTGATGCAGATGCTACAAAAGGTTCATTCATAAGTCCCATTGTAATGCTAAATGAAAAACCATTTGCAGCAAAAGATGTGCACGAAGTAGAAGCATTTGGGCCTGTAAGCACTTTGATGCCTTATAAAAATATGGATGAAGCTATTGAGTTAAGCAAGCTTGGAAAAGGTAGTTTGTGCAGTAGCATTGTTACAGCATCAACTAAAAATGCAAAGCAATATATAGTTGGTGCCGGTACGCATCATGGAAGAATTTTAGTACTGAACAGTGAGTGTGCAAAGGAAAGCACTGGACATGGAAGCCCACTTCCTTTGCTGGTTCATGGTGGACCAGGACGTGCAGGTGGTGGAGAAGAAATGGGTGGTGTGCGTGGTGTGAAACATTATATGCAACGCTTGGCTGTACAAGGCTCTCCTACAATGATGACAGCTATTACAAATGTGTATCAGCAATACGCTAAAGGCAATCACGATGGCATTCATCCTTTTAGGAAATACTTTGAAGAGTTGAACATTGGCGACCAGCTAATCACAGAAAAAAGAATCATTACTGAAGAAGACATTAACCAATTTGCAGACTTGAGTGGCGACCAGTTTTATGCCCATAAAACATTCACCAATTTTGAGGGAACAATGTTCGAGAGACAAGTTGCACATGGCTATTTTGTAATGAGTGCAAGTGCAGGTTTATTTGTTGATGGCAGCGATTTAGGCCCTGTGTTATTAAACTATGGCATTGATGAATTACGTTTTACCAAACCTGTGTATGCAGGTGCTGAAATGTACATTCGCTTTACCTGCAAAGAAAAACTACCACAAGATACCAAAGATGAAAACGATATACCAAAAGGCATTGTAAAATGGTTGGTTGAAATGATTGATGAAACTGAAGAGTTAGTGGGTGTGGCTACGATATTGACAATGGTGAAGAGGAAGTAGTTTTTTCTCGTCATTGCAAGAATGGCTCTTACTTAATAAAGGAATCCTATTTGTCACTGCGAGGAACGAAGCAGTCTCACTACGACTAATAAATAGATTGCTTCGTGCCTCGCAATGACTTTAAAGCTTATTTTAGAAATATGATAAAGCCTTTACAAATAAGTGGAACAGTATATGTCCTCACTAATAAAAACCATACAGTTTTATATACAGGTGTTACTTCTGATTTATTTGTAAGAATGAAACAGCATATTTCAAAGTATTATCCTGAAAGTTTTACTGCTAAATACAACGCAACTAAACTTATTTATTACAAACATTTCGATACTATAGAGTCAGCAATAACTGAAGAGAAAAGAATTAAAGGTGGTAATCGTCAACAGAAAATAAACTTGATAAATTCAATGAATAAAAACTGGTCTGACTTATGGCTTTCAGAAGTTTGTAAATGGTAGGATATTAGCTCGTCACTGCGAGGTACGAAACAGTCTCAATATAACACTATAAAGATTGCTTCGTACCTCGCAATGACAGGTAAAAATTAAACTGTTTCTCTTATGAAATTATTAATAACAATTCTTTCTTTTTTATTTACTGGTAGTATGTTTTCTCAAAAAGCAGATACAGTTTTTCTATTTCAAAAACCCGGACAAAAAATATTTATTGAGCCAACTAAAAATATTGAGCAGTATAAAAAGCTTACTGATTTTGAGTTGAATGATAGCCTAAACTTTTATAAAGAATCTCTTAGAACCTTTAAAGAACGTGGTTTAAAATTTCACAAATACAATTTTGACAACTTTCCTAAACAATGGGTAACTGTAAAATATTATAAGGATAGTTTTTATGCTTACGACTATTGTGACTTTTATTTTGACTACAAGTTAGCCATTGCAGATAGTTTTTTTATTAATGATATAGAAGGTCCTTATGCTGAAGAAATTTTATCATACAAAAAAGCAAATGACTCTACTTTTTCTTTCTTAATATCTCAATACGATAAAAAAAGAAAACCTGAAAGCATAACGTTTAATATTATTGATAGAAAAAGAAATATTGCTGTTGTAGAAACTATAAGAGATGGATTTAAAGATTATATATTAATGATGGATGCAAGTAAGCTGATGGAACTTAAAATAATCCAAAATGGGTGTTACGAGCAAAAAGAATGGGAATTTGATTTTGACTTGCCAGACTATGATAAACTTACAAATGGCAGAATCAGTTTAAACACCAAGCAAAATGAAGAGGCAAAGCAAGCTGCTGTGCAATTTTTTAGATGGTTTTATGCCAATGAAGATTCTTTAAACACATATAATATATTTTACCTTGCAGGTAAAGATTCAGCACGAAATTGGAAGTTGGACTTTAAGGAAATCAATAAATATCTCAATCATCTTAAAAGTAGCAATCTTGTATCAGATAGTTTTTGCAATACATTCATTAGAAAAATGAAATGGATTGATAGAATGTATAAGAAAAATTCTAGCGATTCTTACAAGCAAGAGGAAAAAAATAACAACCTGATTATTGAATTCAGGAATATTGATTTTTTGAAAGAAAATGTAGAAAAATTAATAATAGCTTGTAGCAATAAACAAAGTAATTATACCTATTTAAGTTTAGGTATTTCAGAACAAAATAGGATTGGTATTTCATTAACTAAAGTAAAAAACAAATGGCTTGTTTATTGGGTAAATGGTACGATATACTCTGACCAATAAAACTATTCAGGCATTTCTTTTTTATGTTTGCAAATACAATTACAACCAATGGTAAATTACAATCCCAAGCAGTGGTTCAAGGCTATTTTTCAGTTTCATAAGGCAGATACCTTTCGTGCTTTAATCCCTTTTCTTAGTATCATTCTTACATATAGTTGGGGCATAGTTTACCTTGAAAACAATTACCTAAAACTATCGCAAAATCCTTATATAAAAAACATCACAGTAATGCACACATTGCTGGGTTTTGCCATTTCAATGTTATTGGTTTTTAGAACAAACACTGCCTATGACAGGTGGTGGGAAGGCAGAAAATTGTGGGGCAGTCTGGTAAACAACAGCAGAAACCTGGCTATTAAACTTGGTGTATTTTTACCACAGCAAGATAAAGCATCAAGAAAGTTTTTTGCACAAGCCATACCATTGTTTGCTGTACTACTTAAAAGGCATTTGCAAAAGGAAAGTACAAGGCTTCAGTTAGACGAACAACCACATCCTGAATTGCCAGATTTTAACAGTGCCATTCATCCGCCTATAAACATTGCCCAAGGTATTATTGCTAAAATAAATGAGCAATATAAACAAGGCAGTATTACAAATGAGCAATACATCATCCTCAACAACGAAATGCAATCTTTTATGGATGTATGTGGTGCTTGTGAACGAATTAAAAACACACCAATCCCTTACAGCTACAGTGCTTTCATTAAGAAGTTTATTTTTATTTATGTTATAACCCTGCCCTTTGGTTTTGCATTTACATTGGGTTATTTATCTATACCTGTTACTACTTTTATATTTTATGTACTGGCAAGTTTAGAATTAATTGCAGAGGAAATTGAAGACCCATTTGGTAAGGATAGCAACGATTTACCTATGCAAAAAATATCAGAAAATATTAAACGAAATGTTGAAGATATTTTGAAATGATTAAGTAGTTTGTCCAAATTACTTTTAACGGCAAAGGACCACACAAAGAAAATACAAAGAGATGGTCTTAGGCTTTTTCAGACTATGCGTTTTTACCTTGCGTCTCTTTGCGGTTAATAAATATAATTTCAATAAAATATTTTAATAATGCAACACATACTATTACTTCACGGTGCTTTGGGTAGCCAGCAACAATTAGTGCCTTTGGCAAAAGAGTTAAACCAGCATTATATTGTTCATCAATTAAACTTTAGTGGGCATGGTAATGCTGCAATGCCACAACAGTTTTCAATACCTACGTTTGCTAATGATGTGCTTGTTTATTTGAATGATAATAAAATTGACAGTATTAATATTTTTGGTTACAGCATGGGTGGCTATGTGGCTTTATATTTTGCTTTATATTATCCCCAAAAAGTGAAAAATATTTTTACATTGGCTACAAAATTTAATTGGACACCAGATTTTGCTGCCAATGAAGTAAAGCAACTTAACCCTGCAAAAATTGCAGAGAAAGTTCCTGCATTTGCACAACATTTACAGCAAATACATAGCCCAAACAATTGGCAGGAAGTTGTTGACCAAACTGCTATTATGATGCTTGACTTGGGTAATAATCCTCTTTTTACAACAGAAGAATTTCAACAAATTAAATGTGCTGTGCAAGTTGCAGTTGGCGATAGAGATGCTATGGTTAGCATTGAAGAAACTATCAATGTTTACAAAAGATTACCCAATGCTTACTTGCAGGTGATGCCTAATACAAAGCATCCTATAGAAAAAGTAAATACAATTTATTTGGCACAAGATATTGTAAGGTTTTTTGATACTATAAATCAATAGTTCGTTTTACTACAAACCACAAAAAAGCCTTTGCTATTTGCAAAGGCTTTTTTATAAATCAAATTCACAAATTATTCTTCATCATCAAAATTCAATGCTTCTCTTGTTGTAGCAAGTACTTCATATTCTTCTTTACTTCCTACAATCATATTTTCAAACTCACGTAAACCAGTACCAGCAGGAATTAAATGACCAGTAATAACATTTTCTTTCAAGCCTAACATACCATCCATTTTACCATTAATAGCAGCCTGGCTTAATACTTTAGTTGTTTCCTGGAACGATGCAGCACTTATCCAGCTTGGCACACCTAGGCTTGCTTTTGTAATACCCAACAACACAGGTGTTGCAGTAGCAGGTTTAGCATCACGCACTTCAACTGGTTTTTTGTCTGCTCTACGCAAAATAGAATTTTCTTCTCTCAACTCACGCAAAGTTACAATTTGACCAGCACGCATTTTTGTGCTATCACCAGCTTCAATCACTACTTTTTTATCAAATATTCTGTCATTTTCGTTTACAAAATCAAACCTGTCTTCCAAATCCTCCTCAAGGAATTTAGTATCGCCAGCATCTTTAATCTCAACTTTTTTCATCATTTGGCGAACAATAACCTCAATGTGTTTGTCATTGATACGTACACCTTGTAAACGATATACTTCCTGTATTTCATTTACCACATACTCTTGCACTGCAAATGGACCTTTAATATTTAAGATATCGTAAGGTGCAATTTGACCATCAGACAATGGGTTACCAGCTTTAATGTAATCACCATCCTGAACAAGGATTTGACGCGTTAACGGCACAAGATATTTTTTAGTTGTGTCGTCTTTACTTGTAATTACAATTTCCCTGTTACCACGTTTTACTGCTCCAAATGCAACCACACCATCAATTTCGCAAACAATAGCAGGGTTACCAGGGTTTCTTGCTTCAAATAACTCTGTTACACGAGGAAGACCCCCTGTGATATCTCTTAATTTTCCTAATACACGTGGTATTTTTACCAACACCTGACCAGCTTTCACATCATCGCCTTCATCAACTGTAATGTGGCTACCTACAGGTAAGTTATATTGTTTTTGGTCTTTGCCATCAACAATAATGGTAGGAATTTTAGTTTTGTCTTTTGTTTCAATTACTACTTTCTCTCTGTGTCCTGTTTGGTCATCAGCTTCTTCCCTGTATGTAATACCATCTAAGATACTTTCAAACTGAATAGTACCATTTTGTTCTGCAACTATTACATTGTTAAATGGATCCCAAGTACAAATCATCTCGCCTTTCTTCACTTTTTGACCATCTTTTACAGCCAAGGTAGATCCATAAGGAATATTATTTGTAATTAATAGTTTATCAGCTTTTACATCGCTGATTCTTACCTCGCCTGTACGTCCAATTACTATCTGAACTTTTTCTCCTTCGTTGTTTAAAGTAGATACAGTACGTAATCCATCAAATTGTATAGTACCATCAAAACGTGCAGCCAAACCATTTTCAATGCTTGCACTACCAGCAACCCCACCCACGTGGAAGGTACGAAGTGTAAGCTGTGTACCAGGTTCACCAATTGATTGTGCAGCTATAATACCTACAGCATCTCCACGTTGTGCCAAATAACCTGTTGCTAAATTTTTACCATAACATTTAACACAAACACCTCGTTTAGCCTCACAAGTCAATACACTTCGAATTTCAACTGCATCAATACCACTTTCTTCAATTTGTTTAGCAGTTTCTGCACTTATTTCTTCACCAGCTTCAATAATTAGCTTATCTGTTACCGGGTCATAAACATCGTGTAACGACGTTCTTCCCTCAATCCTGTCAGCAAGATTTTCAATTATATCTTCATTGTCTTTTAATGCAGAAGTATTGATACCACGCAATGTGCCACAATCTTCATCAGCAATAACAACATCCTGTGCAACGTCAACTAATCTTCTTGTTAAGTAACCAGCATCTGCTGTTTTCAAGGCTGTATCTGCAAGACCTTTACGGGCACCATGCGTAGAAATAAAGTAATCCAATACATTCAATCCGCCTTTAAAGTTAGAAAGAATTGGATTTTCAATTACCTCACTACCAGTGCTACCACTTTTTCTTGGTTTAGCCATCAATCCCCTGATACCCACAAGCTGTTTTACCTGTGTTTTAGAACCTCTTGCACCAGAGTCAAGCATCATGTAAACAGAGTTGAAACCTTGTTTATCTGCTGCCATTTCTTTGATTAAAGTATCAGTGATTCTTGTATCTACCCTACCCCAAATATCAATTACCTGGTTATATCTTTCATTGTTAGTAATAAGACCCATGTTGTAGTTGTCCCAAGCTTCATCAACCTCATTTTTAGCACCATCCAATAACTCTTGTTTTAAATCTGGAACAATAAGGTCGTTTACGCTAAAGCTTAAACCACCTCTAAACGCCATTCTAAATCCAAGTGTTTTAATGTCATCAAGGAATTTAGCTGTTTTAGGAACGTTGGTAATTTTAATAATATCACCAATAATATCCCTTAAGTTCTTTTTAGTTAATAAAGCATTAACAAAACCTACTTCTTCAGGAACAAACTGGTTAAACAAAACACGACCAACTGTTGTGTCAATTATTTTCTTTTCAAGCTTACCATCTACCCTAACATTTGTTTTAATTTTAATGTTAGCGTGTAAGTCCACTATATTTTCATTGTAAGCTATAACAACCTCATCAATGTTATAAAATGTTTTTCCCTGACCTCTTACAACTTCTGTATCAGTAGTTTTTTTAGGTTTGGTCATATAATAAAGACCAAGAACCATGTCTTGCGAAGGAAGTGTAATTGGAGTACCATTTTGAGGGTTCAAAATGTTATGAGATGCCAACATTAATAACTGTGCCTCTAAAATTGCAGCACTGCTTAATGGAACGTGAACAGCCATTTGGTCACCATCAAAGTCGGCATTGAAAGATGCTGTTACCAATGGGTGTAATTGAATCGCTTTTCCTTCAATTAATTTTGGCTGGAAAGATTGAATTGACAACCTATGTAGCGTTGGGGCACGATTCAATAAAATCGGATGTCCCTTTAAAATATTTTCTAAGATATCCCAAATAACCGCTTCTTTTTTATCAACTAATTTCTTAGCTGATTTTACAGTTTTTACAATACCTCTTTCAATTAATTTACGAATAACAAATGGCTTAAATAATTCTGCAGCCATATCTTTTGGTAAACCGCACTCGTGCATTTTCATTTCTGGTCCTACCACAATTACAGAACGACCTGAGTAGTCCACACGTTTACCCAACAAGTTTTGACGGAAACGACCTTGTTTACCTTTAAGTACATCACTTAAAGATTTTAAAGCACGTCCACCATCTGCTTTTACAGCATTTGATTTACGAGAGTTATCAAACAAAGAATCCATTGCTTCTTGCAACATCCTCTTTTCGTTTCTCAAGATTACTTCTGGAGCTTTAATTTCCATCAACCTTTTTAAACGATTGTTTCTAATGATAACACGACGATATAAGTCATTCAAATCAGAGCTTGCAAAACGTCCGCCATCCAAAGGTACAAGTGGCCTTAATTCTGGTGGTATTACAGGAATGTATTGCATAACCATCCACTCTGGACGATTAGTAATCCTTTCAGCACTATCTCTAAATGCTTCTACAACACTTAAACGTTTTAAAGCATCTGCTTTTCTTTGTTGAGAAGTTTCGGTTGCTGCAGCATTACGTAACTGATAGCTTAACTCGTCTAAGTCTAAACGATTTAATAAATCACTTACCGCTTCTGCACCCATTTTAGCAATGAATTTTTGTGGGTCTTCGTCTGGCAGATATTGGTTATCTTTTGGAAGATTATCCATAATATCCATATACTCTTCTTCACTCAACAAGTCACCAACACCCAAACTGTCTTTTACACCACCTTGTATTACCACATAACGCTCGTAGTAAACAATGCTCTCAATTTTCTTAGAGCTCATACCTAATAAGTAACCAATTTTATTAGGCAAACTTTTAAAATACCATATATGAACAACAGGAACAACTAATTTAACGTGTCCCATTCTTTCTCTACGAACTTTCTTTTCTGTAACTTCCACACCACATCTGTCACACACAATACCTTTATAGCGAATACGTTTGTATTTGCCACATGCACATTCAAAATCCTTAACTGGTCCAAAAATTCTTTCGCAAAACAAACCATCTCTTTCTGGTTTGTAAGTACGGTAATTGATGGTTTCTGGTTTCAATACTTCGCCAAAGCTGCGTTCCAAAATAGAATCTGGAGAAGCAAGGCTGATAGTAATCTGCGAGAAGGAACTCTTGGTGCGATTAACTTCTTTTTTAAATGCCATAAAATTTATTTACGATTTATGATGTACAATGTACGATTTACAAAGTACAAAGTACAATGTAAGCAGCACATAAAATTATTTAAAACTTAGTGCAATACTGGCTGTAACTCTTTGTGGATTGGGGTTTGAATGACTTGATTTTATATTGCCTTCAAGACGTAAAGGCACTCTTTTTTATAAACATTTTAATGTAAATACAAAAGAATTTTATAACCCATTATTTTAAAAGATACTACTAACCAATTTTAGAGTTGGCAAAAGTAGGGGTTGGGGATAATAAAATAAAAAAGAATTTTGTGGTTTGAGTAAAAAGTTTTAAGGAAAGCTTGGTTAAAGGATTTGCTATATAAAAGAATTTTCTCCCTAATGATTGATGTTCTTACCAACCGAAAAAAATAAAATCGAAAGATAGCTGCAATTTATAACGACTGTATAAAAACAATCAGCTTCTTTCTATCCTCTTTACTCAATTGCATAAACTTCTCTTTTGATTTTTGTGCTTCGCCACCATGCCAAAGAATGGCTTCTTCAACAGTTCTAGCTCTTCCATCATGTAAATAAAAAGGAGTTCCATTGGTTTTGGCAAATAAACCAATGCCCCACAATGGTGCAGTTCTCCATTCTTTTCCATTAGCTAAATAATCGGGTCTGCCATCTGCCAAATCATCACCCATATCATGCAACAACAAATCTGTAAAAGGTTGGATACGTTGATTATTCAACGCCTTTGTATTTAAATCAATTCCTGTTTGAACAACAGGCATATGGCATCCACTACAATTAACCTGATTGAAAATTGCTTTGCCTTGTATTACATCAGGATTTGTAACATTTCTTCGTGCAGGCACAGCCAGTGTTTTTACATAAAAAGCAACAGCATTAAGTGTTGTATCTGCAAGTTCTGGCTCATCATTCAAATTATCAGATTGAGATTGTCCCCAACTACTTTCTTTTGGAAAAATATAACTTGTAATACCCATATCCTGATGATAAGCACCAGCAGATTGCATTAATAAATTGGGTGCAGATGCTTTTAATCCAAACCTTCCTAATTCTGTTTTATGGGTAAAAGAATTATAAACATAATTTGGCTTGCCACTAATACCATCATTATCTGCATCATTTTCATCTGCAAAAGAAAGCACTGTTGCCTCAGGAATATTTTGCAACAAACCAAGCCCAAAAACAGGTGGTGCAAGCCTTGGCGAAATTAAATAATTGCCTGGCAAAGGTTGATAAGCATTGCTTACAGTATATGTTGGCTTGCGAAGTGTAACATTTTCTCCACTTGCATAAGTAACAATTACATCGCTGTAACTAATGCTCACATTGGCTTCTGGCTGTTTACCAAATAAAGCAACGTCTTGCAACTGTCCTCCAAAACCAGGAATTGCTAAAGGGCCTCCATTTGCATCTATGCCAGGAATACTCAATCTAAATAACAATGATGAATTTGTGAAACCTGCTGTAGGTATGCCTTTGCCATCGTTATGATGACAAGAAATGCAACTTACATTATTAAATACAGGGCCAAGTCCACCATTTATTAATGCTGGTGCAGCAACAAAAGTTTGTTCAAAAGCCACATCTCCAACTTCGTGAATAAACTGATCCCTTTCATTCAATCCATCAATTGCATGACTAAATGCTTTTGATGTTTCATCAAAAGTTGTTGCCATTCCTCCACTTAATCTTTCATCGTAACCTGCTTCGTTAAACATAGCAGCTTTGTTGCACATAGTAAGTAATGCAACACTTAAAGTCAAGGCAGATATGGTAAGTATTTTTTTCAACGTATAAAATTCTAATCTGTGATATACTGAACTACAAAGGGTTTCAACTCATTTTCCAAAGTTTCTTTTAGCGTATTTAATGCAGTCATTGTTTGCTGGCATTGCAACCTTTGGTTAATAATTGCTTCTTCGTAATACATTGTAATATTACTAAAAGAACTTATGGCTGTAGCTATCTGGCTTTGAATTTTATTGTCTAAAGCAATATTTTTTAATGCTACCAAATCATTAATTCCTTTACCATCATTTGCTGCATATTTTCCAAGATATACATTTTGCAAGCCAATAATATTATTTTTAAAATCAGCAATAGAATTACCACTGTAAGGCGATTCAACAATTGATGCATCCATTGCATCAAAAGGTTCTTTCATTTTGCCTTCGCCTACTTCCTCACAAATAGCAATTAAACCATTTACAATGGTAAGATATACTTCTTGCTTTTTTAAATAAACAGTGCTGGTTGTTCCTGCATTAATTACCTGATTTGAAAAATTAACAGGTGCTGCTGTCCAGCTTAAATATAATTGATGGCAGGTGTTTTTTAAATCTTCGCTAAGGCTTACCATATATAGCTTTTGGCGTGTAGTAATGCTTGCTGCAGTTCTGTCTCCATGGTTTCCAAAAATAATATATTCAATAGGATGATAACCACGCAAAGACAGTGTTGCACTTTGAATATCAGTAATAGATAAAGCATTTGTGCTGTTTAATAAAGAATCCATTTGCACATAATCTGTGGGCCAGGTATCCATATTTGGATCATAATCATTATCCTCAACTGGTCCAAATAAAAAACCTTCGCATTGCTCCCAAATGCCTCTCATATTTTTCCATGCTGTTTTTGCAGCAGTTAAATTTGCTTCTGTTGCATTTGTGTTTAATGCTTGTATTGCTGTGTTTAAATTAGTGGCAGCAACATCTAAATCTGCATATCCAGCAACGGCTACATTATTTGTAAAATCTTTTAACGCTACAGTTTTTAATTCATCAAAACTGATAGCTGGTGCATCTTCATTTTTCTTACACGATGTAATGCCTAATGTTCCAATTGCTGTTGCAATAAATAATATTCTTTTCATTTTTTTAAATAGTAATAATGAGTGAATTGTTACTCACTGCTGTTTTATATTTTTTTAAAGATATTTCTGCTGGGCCTTTAACCACTTTTCCATTTTCGTTGAATCTGCTACCATGCAAGCTGCAACTGTAGCCATTTTGCTCAGGTAAAAGTCCATTATCTGCATGTGTGCATTGCAGCAACAATGCTATATAATTTTCTTTGTCTTTTTGCTGCACAGCAATATCATATTGCATTCCTTTTACACGAATAATTTGTAATGGATTTTTTTCAAATAATGTTAACGGCAACTCCAACTCGTTGTTCTTTTTTTCTGTTGAATAGACAGTATAAGAAGGGCTACAACCAGTTAAATTGGGCAATAAAATTGCTGCTGTACCCAGCAAACAAAAATTGCAACCTGCTTTTATAAAATCTTTTCTATTCATTTTGTATTTTTTTGCTCACAGATAACACAAATTTTCACAGATACTTTCTTTGATGTTTATATTATTTGTAAGAGTGTTTAAACGCATTGTATTAAAAAAATTTACAATAAACTTTCACAGTTATTTCTTTGTTATCAGTGCTATCTGTGAGAACCTTAAAAAGAATATCCAATTCCAAGGTTTAAAAAAGTATTTTTAGGATTATAAGGAATTGCATTTGGTGCTGGGTTGATGATTAAATTTGGGTTTTGATTTCCTGTATTTGCCAGCCTTACATCTGCTTTTACCACTACATTTGGAATAGGTAAATAGCTAATACCTACAATTAAATGCTGCTGCTTTAAAGTGCCGTCATATATAGCTTTTGGTGGAGCTGGTATTGCTGAATTCAAATCAAAAAATTCATAACGTGCAAAGGTTGTAAAATTAGGCTGCTGCTGTTTTTTATATAACCAGTCATAAGCAACTTCTATATATCCACCATACATATTTGTTGCTATATTTTTTGCATAAGCCGTATTAATTTTTGCAGCATCAGGGTAGCTGATATTTGCAAAAAGTGCACGTGCCGAAAAAGCATTTTTTGTATATTGAACATTACCTTCAGCCAGATAAAGCGTTGTTCCAAATGCACCACTATTTAAGTTTAAGCTATCAGCAGCACGTTTGCTTAAACCTACAGTTCCACCAACATAACCAGCAAGTTGAAACTTAAAATTTTTCCAGTTATATTGTAAAGAGGCAGTGATAGCAAGGTTATTGGCACTTGCATTACTTCCTTCAAATCTTCCTTCACGAATACCATTACCATGCTCGAAACCTGCACTGTTTAGACCATTCATTAACGCTAGGCTATAATTTAATGGAAGTTTATTGGCAGTGCCATATAATGCAACACCTATTTCTCTCCAAGTAGCAGGAATAACAATTTGTTCAACCAACGGACGTTCAACACCATTAAAATTTACTGGCAAATGATTTTCATTTAATAAGCCAATTCGTGGAATAATAAGGCCTGCAATAATGTATTGTTTACGGTTTAGGTTGAATTTTAGGTAAGCCTGTTCAATTGCCAGTTCACCACCATCGCTACCACCAGCAACTTTTGCATCTTCAATTTCCATTTCAGAAAAAACAGAAATTTTATCATTGAACTTATGACCAATAAACAAAACAATTCTGTCAAGATTCATAGTTGAAAACTGCTCATTAAAATCCCTTTTGTAAGAAGCTGAGCCATATCCTGAGATTACTGTTTTTTGCTTGTTAACCCCTTGGTTTAAGGAGTCTTCATTGGTAAGCACCAGGTTTTGTGCTGAGGTTCTTGTTTGTGCATTGGCTGAAACCGTTGCCATTATTAATGTTGCTAAAATTGTTTTTTTAAGTAATTGCATTAGTGCTGCTGTTGTTTATTTTTTGCAAATATATATTTTAGGCTCGACTAAAAATATTTTTAATTAAGCCAAATAAAAATTTTATACAAAATATTATTAAAAAATTGGATTGGCTGCGAAAGTATTGTCGCTTATTTTGCATAAACTTGCAATTAGGAAAAAATGATTACGGATATTGGAAAATGATGTTATTTTCTTAGTGCCGAATATTAAACATCCATTCTTCTACATTTGCACAGTGAAAAAAAAGAAACCCCAGGTAGTTTTAAAAAACGTTTTGATAAGTGATTATGCTGCTGAAGGAAAAAGCCTTGCACGCATTGATGGTAAAGTAATTTTTGTAGAAAAAGTAGTACCAGGAGATGTGGTTGATGTAAAGTTGAACAAGAATAAAAAAGATTTTGCCGAAGGCTTTCCTATACATTTTGTTGAATACAGTGAAGACAGGGAGCAGCCATTTTGCCAACATTTTGGTGTATGTGGTGGTTGCATCTGGCAAATGCTACCTTATCCTAAACAATTGCAATACAAACACCAACAGGTTGTAGATAATTTGCAACGCATTGCAAAAGTTGCATTGCCTGCAATAAATGAAATTGCTGGTGCTACTGAAACACGCTACTACAGAAACAAGCTTGAATATACTTTTTCTACAAAAAAATATGTAACCAATGAAGAGCTTGCAGCATTAAAAAAAGATGGTAATATTTATGAAGATGTTGCTGCTGCTGGTTTTCACGCTCGTGGTTTTTTTGATAAAGTAGTAGAAATAGAAACCTGCCACTTACAGGAAGAGCCAACCAATGCCATAAGAAATGCAGTTGCAGCTTATGCCAAAGCAAATAACCTTAGCTTTTATGATATAAGAAACCACGTTGGCTTTTTGCGTAATATGGTAGTGCGATTGACCACAACTGGCGAGCTGATGGTAAATGTGGTTGTGGGAGAAAACAATAAGCAAAAAGTTGAAAGCCTTATGCAGTATATGTTGCAGCAGTTTCCACAAATTACAACATTGCTTTATACCATTAACACAAAATTTAATGACAGCATTTTTGACCTTGAACCTATTACAGTAAAAGGCAATGGATATATAACAGAAAAACTAGAGGATTATAAGTTTATCATCAGCCCTAAGTCTTTTTTTCAAACCAATACAAGGCAGGCAGAAAAGCTATACAGCATTACAAGAGACTTTGCTGAACTTGATGGAACGCAGACGGTATATGACTTATATGGCGGCACTGGCAGCATTGGCATTTTTGTAAGTAATAAGGCAAAGAAAATTGTTGGTGTGGAACTGATTAAAGAAGCTGTTGATGATGCAAAAGAAAATGCAAAGCTGAACCAGCTAAATAATGCTGAGTTTTTTGTTGGCGATGTAATTAATATTTGTACAGATGATTTTTTTGCACAACATGGCAAGCCCGATGTAATTATAACTGATCCACCGCGTGCAGGCATGCACGAAAAGTTGGTAAAGAAACTACTGGATATGGCAGCACCGATTATTGTGTATGTGAGCTGCAATCCTGCAACACAGGCAAGAGATTTAGCGTTGCTTGATGAGAAATATATGGTAACAAAAGTACAACCTGTAGATATGTTCCCACACACACACCACATAGAAAATGTGGTGCAGCTAAAGTTGAATAAGTGATAAAAGAGACCTATAAGGTTTTAAAACCTTATAGGTCTCTTTTATCACTTATTCAACAACCAGTTTTTCATTTTTTATTGTTCCATTGATTAGTATTACCTGTACAATGTATAACCCTTTTGAATAGTGATTAGTGTTTAGCGTTAAATGATTAGTTTTATTACTAGTGCTTGTCATTGCGAGGTACGAAGCAATCTCTTGATGCACTAACTGCCCTAAATAATTTATGATTCTCACTTCTTTAATATCCTTGCCTACAATATTTACAACATCTTTTGCTGGATTTGGATAAACACTTACGCCATTTTGCATTTCTAATTTAATATTTCTAATTTCAGTGTATTGTTTCTTTCCATCATTATCTACACCTACTACTCTATAGTAAAGCGTTAGTTGGTCGGTAGTAATCGGTAGTTTATCATCAATAAAATTATACTCATTCAACACTTTGTTACTGGCTTTTACCTTGCCAATAGTTATAAAATCTTTACCATTTATACTACGCTGAATATTGAAATGTGAAACACTAACCTCATTAGCAGTTGACCAATTATTTTCAACCTGCCTTTCATTCGTAAATCGTAAATCGTACTTCATAAATTTAAGTGGCAATGGATTTACAGTAACCCACACCGTGTCTTTTGCAGTGCAGCCATTAACCGTTTGCGTTACCACATAAAAAGTGCTTACCAGAGGCTTAACCCAAAAACCAGGTCTTGTACTGTCTATAGGGATGATACCATTTTGCAGCCATTTTATAGTATCTATGCCATTGGTATAGCTGCCTATAAATACACTATCGCCTTGTGTTATGGTAGTGTCTCTGCCAGCATCTGCCGGCAGGCAATAGTTGTTATCAAGTGGTGTTACAAACACATCATCTAAGGCATATACAGCCCAATTATTACCAACTGGATAACTAACACTGTCAATGTTAGTTTCAGTATCTTTCCTGAAATTACCAAGTGTTATATATTGTTCTCCACCTTGTGCTTTAAATATGCCACTTATTTTTACCCAATTTTGAGTGTCTTTTATTATAGGGTTACCATAGTTAACTATTTGTGGGTTGGCAGCCAATACTCCAAATGGTTGTGCTATGGTATCTACATAAACAGCTTCTTTTGTAAATAGCATACCTGCATTATTACTGGCATACCTTACCCCATTTGCTAAATTAATATAATAACCTGCATGGTAATATCTCCCTGCATTTATACTATCGGTCAATTTAGTCTCATAATAAATTCGCCCCCCCCCAGTATTAACAATTCTGCTAAAAAATCCTAAATCAGCGTATGCGTTACCTGTTCTTGGATACTGATAATTTGGATAATTACCCAAACAATTAATTGGAACAGAGTTACAAAAATCGCCACAAACATTTAAGTAATTCGGACTACTATTATGGCTAGTTGGTAAAAACCAATTTGTTGGTTGAGAGCTATAAAGTTTAGGGCATTGTATATATACTTCAAAGCTTGGGTTAGGTACTAAATTTACCTGGCTTGTAACAGATTTGCTACACAGTATAAAAACCAACAAGGGCTTAATGCCCTTGTTGGTTAGTTTAATCAATTTGTTCATTATTGTAAAATTATTTTTTCGCCGTTGTTGGTGTTCTTCACCAACAACGAATCTATTGCACAATAAGTTTTTCATAGTAAACATTATTTAGTTTATTAATAATACCTGCCAAATTTATTTTTAATGTAACAGTTGATTAGCAACTAATAATACAAAATTTTATCATTAATTGTGCCTTGCTATATAGTATTTTGAGAGATTATTGCCATCTGCTATAGCAATAATGGTATATTTTTTCCCCTGTTCAAATGCGTATTGAAAACTTTTAACAACCTGGTTGTTTATTTTAAAGTTTATATCTGCTGTAGTTGCATATATATCTTTATATTGGGTTAATGAAGTATCTGTCTGATGGTCTAAATAACGTCTGTTCATAAACCAGCTGCTATCCATGTAGCTTACAGCACTGCATATCATATTGGCATTTTTAGTACTAGGGTCTAAATCTATAAACCTTATATAAGCCCTTTTATCGCCAGGTGTTGTATTGCCATTTGGCAGTATTGTTCCTGCAATAGATACTTGTGGTGCATCAAAAATTATCAGCGAGTAAAAGTTATATGGCGTTAATAAGTAATTACCAATATTAAGCACCTGGTTATTGTTGTAATATGCCCCTACTTTAACATTGCCTGCATAAATTGAAGTGTAATATCCTGCACTTAGCAAAGTAGCACTGTCTGCAAACATGCTTACATTACTTACAGCCCCAATGCCCATGTAATTTAAACCCTGCAAATATGTTACAGGCAAAGTGTTTCCTCCTGTGCCACTGCCACCACTACCAGATGAACCTGAGCCAATGGTACTACCACCAGAGCCTGTGCTACCACCTGTTCCAGAAGAACCTGAACCTGTTGAACCACCACTTCCACTACCTGAACCTGTCCCTCCACTACTACCAGAGCCAGATGAACTGCCTCCTGTACTACCTGATCCAGAGTTAACAATACCACCCCCAGTTGAACTACCACTTCCTGAAGATGAGCCACTTGAAGATGAACCTGAGCCACTGCTGCCACTGCTTGAACCTCCAGAACCCAATGGTGTTGCACCACTACCACTGCTATTTGAACTGCTACTTGAACTACCCGAACTACCACTTGTTGAAGTAGAACTGCTGTTGCTTGAGCTTTTATTATTTGCTACGTATTTGGTACAGCCAATAATGCAAACGACTATAATAAATGAAAGTAAATTACGAAGGTTACGGAAATGCATTGGTACAAGATTAACTACTACTAAAACGAATAAGCAGCATTAATATTGTTGGCAAAACTGGCTTGTTAATAAATTAAGCAAGTCAGTTTCGGCAGATTTTATATCAAAAGAAATAGGGTTAAATACTTTGGCTTTTTCTACCGCCTTCACCATATCAATCTCATTTTGCACGTATGTAATGCAAATATTTTTAGTAGATAAATATTGTGCTAAATATTCCTGTTCTGTTTGCATAGGTGTGGGTATTAAAATTATTTTTTTATGCAAATAAATTAGCTCCATAATGGTGGTGTAGCCACTGCGTGCAACAATAATATTACTGCTGTTAATAGCCTGTAATAAATCTTTGCCTTGTAAATGATTTTTTATTGTGCAGTGTTTATGCTCAATGTTTATAGTGCTTTGTGGCAAGCCACGTATTAATAATATTTTTTTATTGGGTAAATAATGTAGCTGCTGCAACAATTTATTTTCAAGCAAGGTTCTTTGTGGTTCAGGGCCAGATAAAAGAACACATATATCGTATTCAATATTGCTATTGACTGTTGTTGCATACGAGTTATTAAACCTGCTTAATGCACCTATGTATTCAACTTTTGTTTTGGGCAATTTCTTAGGATGAGATAATTTGCCTGCAATGTTATTCTCGCCTACAAAATCAGGCACCCAGCAAGCATTAAATTTATTGATGCAATGGTAATTTATTTTTTGCAACACATTTTCTATAAAACCATTTCCAGCAAGTATTTGCAGTTGATGCGTTATAAAAATGCTTTTAACCTTTTTGCTGTAAAAGCCATACCTGTTATCGCTAATTATTAAATCGGTTTTATTTTGTTTTATATAACTGTCAAGCCATTTATTTTCTCTGTAAATACATCGCAATATTTTAGGTATTTGTAAAATAATTTTTAATATAAAAAGGAGTTTATTGCTGGCATAAGAAATATTGTAACCTTCCAAATCTACAAAACGCACATTTGTGCATTCGTGTTGCAATAATGCTTTTTGTTTTGCACAAACAGCAACTACTACATCATAATTTGCATCTTTAAGCGTTCGTATAATAGGAATACAACGTGTGGTGTGTCCTAAACCCCAATCAAGGGGTGCAATTAAAACAGTTGGTATGTTAAATTTTTCCAAAATATTTTGTGATTAACAAATTTATACTGAAAAATATTTAGCTTAGCGGTGTTATGATAAAGAAAAAAATATTTGCCATTTGTTGTATAGCAGTTTTGTTATGTGCAATACTTACCTCTTGTGGAAGAAATGCCTATGGCAAACAATGCCTTTGTCCTGTTAGAAAAGCAATTTAAACCCTACTATATGCAAAATTTGAACCGAGACCTATTAGTAATAACAAAGAAAAACATGATTAACCAACAAGAACTTGAACAAACTATTATCAGCTTGAACAATGTTTTGTTTGAAACAGAAAACATTGGCGTTATCTGCAACGCTACAGAAGTATTTGACCTGAACACATATAGGTTATATACATCTGCAAAAAAAGTTTCATATTACATAAATAAAGCTAATTCTAAACCCTTTGTTTTTTTGAGCAATAAAAATTAATGGAGGACACTCAATGCGTCTTCAAGCATTTGCATTACTGTATCAATATCATCTAACTTAACCACTCCAACACTTACTCTATACCAAGTGCTACTTGCATTTGCACCAAATGCAGTAAAGGGAACAATAGCCAATTTTGCCTGGCTTAATAAATAATCTGTAACATCACTTTGTTTTTCAAGCAGCTTGCCATCAATAGTTTTTTTACCTACCAAATCTATTTTTATGGTTAAATAAATAGCAGCTTGTGGTGCAATAGCATCAACATTATAACCTTTACTTTTTAAGTCAATAATACCATTATAAATTTTATTTAAGCGTAATTCAACCTCTGCCTTAAACCAAAGAAAATAGTTTTCAATATTCTTTTTATCATGCAAAAATTTTGCAACAGCTTTTTGCTCTGCCATTGGTGCCCAAGCACCTAAATGACTAAGCAATGCTTTCATTTTATTAATGATATGTGCTGGTCCCATACTCCAACCAACACGAACGCCTGTTGCACTAAATGCTTTAGAAATACCATCTACAAAAATGGTGTAGCCTTTCATTTTGGGGCGAAGCGTAACAGGATTATAATGTACAGTTTCGCCAAATGTTAGTGTCCAATACATTTGGTCAAACATTACATATAACTTTTTCTCATCGCTGCTTCTGCTCTCATTTTCCTGCAAAATCAAATCGCAAATTTGTTCTAAATTTTCTTTGCTAAGTGTTGTGCCTGTTGGATTTTGTGGTGTACAAAGGCAAAGTAATGTCGCACCTTTTAAATGAGGTTCAATATCGCTTGCAGTAGGCATAAAATTATTTTCTGGAGTACAGTCAATAATGCAATGCTCTCCATTTGTTATATGCGTATAATGATTATTATTCCAACTTGGTGCTGCATAAATAACTTTATCACCAGCATCAACCAATGTTCTAAATATAGTATAAATTAACGGACGACCACCACTTGCAATTTGTATTTCACTAACATCGTAATCTAAACTTTCCCATTCTTTTAAAAAATGACTCACCGCTTCTCTTAATTCATACACCCCATCTCCAGGAGGATAATTAGTTTGATGCTCTTGGTATGCTTTTATAATTTGATGTTCAAGCTCAGTAGGTATTGGAAAAATTGCAGGATTAAAATCACCAATAGTATAATTATAAATATGTTCTCCATTTCTTATACGTTCGCTAATGGCATTGCCCAATTTTACAATTTCGCTGCCAATAAGTGTTTCTGCCAAGTTACTAAGTTTAGCCATACAGTTAGTTTGTGCGAAGATATAGTTTGATTAAAATGATTTGAAAGATTTTATGATTTGGCAATGCTATGTTTTTAATTCATCTACTTTCGCTGCCTTAAAAAGATAATATGTTAGAACCTGTAATTAAAAAGAATGATAAAAAGGCAAGGGGATTAATTATCTCAGTTTCAGTAATTGTATTTGCTGTTGTTGCAATATTGGGCAAGGAAAAACCTAAAATGAATTTAAGTTTTGATGTACACATTTTTGCTGCTATAAACGCTGTGTTAAACACAATGGTTGCCATGTTTTTAATAGGAGCTTTAGTTGCTGTTAAACAAAAAAAATATTTGCTACACAAAAAAATGATGTTTGCAACATTGATACTTTCTGTGCTGTTTTTGGTAAGTTATATTGCACATCATCTATTGGGTGGAGAAACAAAATTTGGAGGAGAAG
Source organism: uncultured Chitinophagaceae bacterium (assembly GCA_964477265.1). Taxonomy (GTDB): domain Bacteria; phylum Bacteroidota; class Bacteroidia; order Chitinophagales; family Chitinophagaceae; genus CAIVPM01. The sequence continues at coordinate 85,657 of CAYZDJ010000002.1, read as the reverse complement.
GAACAATAAGAACATTATATTTTATTTTATTGATAACACATATATTATTGGCTGCAATTATCCTACCTTTTATACTATTTACAACATATAGAGCACTAACTGGCGAGTTTGACAAGCATAAAAAAATTGCAAAAATTACATTTCCTATTTGGCTATATGTAGCTATTACTGGACCTATAGTTTATTTAATGATTAGTCCTTATTATCGTTAAAATATACACTTACTTTTGCACCACAACTTCCCGAAAGTTTTAAAACTTTCGGGAAGTTAATTTTACAAATAATGAGCAAACAATACAACAGATATTTAATTACTTCAGCATTGCCCTATGCCAATGGCTTAAAGCATATTGGTCATTTGGCAGGTGCATATATTCCTGCAGATATTTATGTAAAATATTTACGCCAGCAAAAACGCGATGTTGTTTTTGTGTGTGGAAGTGATGAACACGGCACAGCTATTCCCATTCAGGCAATGAAAGAAGGCACAACAGCACAGGCAATCATAGATAAATATCACCCAATCATTGAACAAAACTTTAAAGATTTGGGGATTGATTTTGACATTTATCACAGAACTTCTTCGCCATTGCATCACGAAACTGCACAAGAGTTTTTTACTAATTTGAATGATAAAGGTGATTTGGAAATAAAGGAAAGCGAACAGTATTATGATGAAGCCACCAATACTTTTTTGGCTGATAGATTTATAAAAGGCACTTGCCCAAACTGTGGCTATGACAATGCTTTTGGCGACCAATGCGAAAAATGTGGCAAGAGTTTAAGTCCTGAGGAATTGATAAATCCTGTATCAACTTTAAGTGGCAATGCACCCATAAAAAAAGCAACAAAACATTGGTATTTACCTTTAAATAAACACGAAGATTTTTTGCGTGAATGGGTTTTGGAAGAACATAAAAATGATTGGCGTGCAAATGTTGTTGGGCAAGTGAAAAGCTGGATTGATGGTGGTTTGCAGCCACGTGCAGTTACAAGAGATTTGGATTGGGGAGTGAAAGTCCCAACAGCCCCCCCACCCCCCAAAGGGGGGATTTTGAAACACCCTACTGAAGTTGAAAATTTTGGTTATGAAACAGCAGACCCAATGTTGTATAAGCTGTTAACTGAATTTGTAAAAGAACATAGAAGCAATCCAACACAAGCTGAAATTGTTTTATGGGAAATGCTAAGAGGAAAAAAGTTAGAAGGGTACAAGTTTAGAAGACAACATATTATTGATAAATACATTGCTGATTTTGTTTGCCTGAAGGAAAAGCTAATTATAGAGGTTGATGGTTCAATTCACCAATTACCAGAAAATAAAATAAGTGATGAAGAAAGAACAAATGAATTAAACAAACTTGGCTTTGAGGTAATTCGTTTTACTAATAATGATGTCTTATTTGAAAATGAAAAAGTTTTAAGTTCTATTGCTAAAAAGTTAAGCGAGTTAGCAAACATTAAACCTGCTTCACAAATCCCCCCTTTGGGGGGTGGGGGGGCTGGCAAAGTTCTCTATGTTTGGTTTGATGCACCTATTGGCTATATTTCTGCAACAAAACAGTGGGCTTTAAATAATGGCAAAGATTGGAAGCCTTATTGGTATAATGATGACACGAAACTTGTTCATTTTATTGGAAAAGATAATATTGTTTTTCACGCCATTATTTTTCCAGTAATGTTAAAGTTAAATGGAAATATTTTACCAGCCAATGTTCCAAGTAATGAGTTTATGAATTTGGAAGGCGATAAAATGAGTACGAGTCGTGGGTGGAGCATTGAAATGGATGATTATATAAACGATTGGATAAAACCTGAAAATGGTGGTGGACAAATGGCTGATGCCTTGCGTTATTACTTAACTGCCATTGCACCAGAAACAAAGGACAGTGAGTTTACGTGGAAAGGTTTTGCCCAATCGTATAAAAGCGAGTTGAGTGATATTTTAGGAAATTTTGTGAACAGGAGTTTTGTGTTGATGCACAAATTATGTGGTGGTAAAGTTCCTAAGTTTCATAATGAAATTATTGACGAAGACGATAAACAACTTGTTCAAGAAATTCAAAATTCAAAATTCAAAATTCAAAATAATCTCGAAGAGTATAAGTTTAGAGATGCACAATTTGAGGTGATAGATTTAGCAAGAAAAGGCAATCAATACTTGCAAAAAAAACAACCTTGGATTGTAGCAAAACAATTGTCTGAAAATCCTGAAGCACAACACCAGATTGACAATTGTCTGCATTTGTGTTTACAGCTTTGTGCTAACCTTTCAATTTTGGTTCATCCATTTTTACCATATACTTCTAAAAAAATGTTGAAGATGATGAAGGTTGTTGACAGAATGTTGGATTGGGAAAATGCAGGAAAGATAGATTTACTGAAAGTAGGTTATAGCCTCAACGCACCAGAAATTTTATTTAGAAAAATTGAGGATAGTGAGATAGAATTTCAGATAGAAAAATTAAAAAATAAAAAAGCCCCCCCACCCCCCGAAGGAGGGATTAAAACATCCTCGAAAGTGAATAATTCTATTGATAGCAAACCAGTTTCTCAGAATCCCCCTTTGGGGGACAAGGGGGCTATTGAGTTCTCTGATTTTGCAAAAATTGATTTAAAAGTTGGAACAATTTTAAGTGCAGAAAAAGTTGAGAAAGCAGATAAGCTATTGAAATTAGAAGTTGACTTAGGCTTTGAGAAAAGAACTATTGTAAGTGGTATTGCTTTGCATTTTGCACCAGAAGAAATTGTAGGCAAACAAGTAACAGTTGTTTGTAACCTTGCACCAAGAAAAATGAGAGGTATAGAAAGCAATGGAATGATTTTAATGGCAGAAGATAAAACTGGTAAACTTCATTTTGTAAACCCTGATAATAAAATTGATGAAGGAAGTGGAGTAAGTTAATTAAACTAATTGTTATGCAAAATCCTATTCACGATATTTCCTGTGCAAGCTGCAATGCTCGTGTACATTCAATTTTTAAAGGATTGAATATTGAAGAAACAAACGAGCTTAGTAATGTTAAATCTTGCAGCAAGTATAAAAAGGGTCAATACATTTTTACTGAAAATGGTTATCCATTAGGATTGTATTGCATTAACCATGGCAAGGTAAAGCTTACCACACAAGGCAATACTGGCAAGGAACAAATACTTCGCTTACTAAAAGATGGTGATGTTGTTGGCTATCGCTCTTTATTATCAAATGAAAAATACCATTGCAGTGCTATTGCATTAGAAGATTGCTCTATATGCTTTGTGCCAAAAGATATTTTGTTTTCAATGCTTAAAGAAAATTCTAAAATAAGCTTTGAAATGCTGAAGCTTTTATCAAACAATTTACGCCAAGCCGAAGAACAAATTATTTCAATGGCTCAAAAAAATGTGAGGGAAAGAATGGCTGAAGCTTTATTGTTTTTCAAGGCTACCTATGGCATAAATGAAGCAACCAAAGTATTAAATATTAGTTTTAGCAGAGAAGAAATTGCCGATTTTGTTGGCACTTCTACAGAATCTGCAATAAGATTATTATCAGAATTCAGCAGCGATGGTATTATTGAATTGCAAGGCAAAAAAATTGCTATTGTAAACCTGCCTAAATTATTAAAGACAGCTAACCTGCTCCACTAAAATATGATGAATATCATATTCCTACACATCACTCCTCATATTTAAAAAGTAAGGCCAAAAGTAGTTTTGTATTATAAAAATACAAGCTACAATGTGTGCCACTGTAAACAAGTACGAACGTAAAATTGATAAACTTCAAAAGATCGTTTATCCTCAGATTTCAGCATTGCTGGAGGAAATAAGTTGCTACAGGAACTTATTTGATTATGATACTTTAGAAGAGAATATCACGCTACTTACTAATGAATTTAATTCATTAACCTCTCTTGAAGAAAAACTAATTTTCCCTGCTATTGTTGCTGTTTTTAATACTAAAGAAAGTAATAGTCATTTTCCCAACATTGCAGAAATAGTGCAACTTACAGCCAGTAAGGAAACTAAAATTAAAAAATTTTTAGCCTCAATTAAAGAGGTTGTTGCAGTTGATAAAAATCATTACAACAACGATTTTGAAAAAGCTATAGTTTGCCTTTTGCATCTTTTTAACGATGCATATTTTCCTTCAAAAATAAAATGGACATCCTTGTTGCAAATGCTTACACCCGAAAGTGTAAACTGTGTAAACAGAGATAATGGCAATTGCAAATGTGGCGATAAAGAAGAGCATCATCACAATACTGAAAACCACCATCACCATTAATAATGTTGCAGCAAAACAACATACTATCTAAAACTACTACTTGTTTTCACTGTGGCGATAATTGTGGTAAACACATTATTAAAGCACATAATGAAGCCTTTTGTTGCGAAGGTTGTAAAATGGTGTACGAAATTTTGCAAGGCAATAATTTATGCAATTATTACAGCTTAAATAATCAACCAGGTTTAAGCCAAAAAGTTGTTGCACATAAAAGCAAATTTGAATATTTAGACAGTGAAGATGTAGTGGCAAAACTCATTCAATTTTTGTCTGGCAATAAAACACACATTCAACTTTATTTACCTCAAATGCATTGCAGTAGCTGTGTTTGGCTACTTGAGCAATTAGAAAAAATAAACAATGGTATTGAAAGTTGTACTGCAAATTTTACAAATAAAGAAGTATTTATTATTTACAATAATACTAAAACTACTTTAAGAAAAGTTGTTGAAACACTTGCATCAATTGGCTACGAGCCACACATTAATCTACAAGATATTAATGGCAAAAAGATTACGGTCTCTAATAAAAAAAGATTATTAAAAATTGGTGTGGCTGGCTTTTGCTTTAGCAATATAATGATGCTAAGTTTTCCTGATTATTTAGCAGGCAATCATTTGATAGAACCTATTATTCATAAAGGTTTGCAAGCAATTTCAATCGGTCTATCTTTGCCTGTTTTGTTATATGCTGCACAAGAGTTTTTTGCATCGGCATATATAGGTTTAAAAAATAAATACCTGAACATTGACGCCCCTGTTGCATTGGCAATTGCCATTACCTTTTGCAGAAGCATTTATGAAATTGCAACACATCAGGGCAATGGCTATTTAGATAGTATGAGTGGCATTGTTTTCTTTATGCTTGTTGGCAGATGGCTGCAAGAAAAAACATATCAATCCATTTCGTTCGACAGAGATTATAAATCGTTTTTTCCAATTGCATTGCAGGTACTAAAAGACAGTTCGCCAGTAACAACATTAATTAATGATATTAAAGTAAATGATGTTGTTATAATTCATCACAACGAAGTAATACCAGTTGATGCAATTGTTAGCAAAGGCAATTGCCTTATAGATTACAGCTTTGTTACAGGCGAACAAATGCCTGTTCAAAAACAAGTTGGAGATATAGTATATGCTGGAGGTAAGCAATTAAATGGCAGAGTAGAATTACTAGTTGTAAAACCAGTTTCTCAAAGCTATTTAACCACACTTTGGAACAATGATGCATTTAAAAGAAAATCAAAACCACAGCCAACTTCAATAGATACTGTAGGTAAATATTTTACTTATGCTGTGCTTGCAATTGGCACTGCTGCTGCTATGTATTGGTTGCAAAAAGGCAATACTTCAAAAATGTGGAACGCCCTAACAACAGTTTTAATAGTGGCTTGTCCATGTGCCTTATTACTTGCAAGCAATTATGCCAATGGAAATGTGCTAAAAATTTTTGGCAAAAACAGTTTTTATTTAAGAGATGCAAGTGTGTTGCAACAGCTTAAAAGCCTTACGCATATTGTGTTTGATAAAACTGGCACACTTACACACAACCAGGAAAACAATATTGTTTATACAGGAAAAAAAATATCACACCAGTTACAAATAGAATTGGTTTCAGTATTAAGCAATTCTAATCATCCATTAAGTAAAACACTGGTTAAGTATTTTGATATTGATGAAACAATTTCAATAGAGCATTTTAAAGAGTATGCAGGTGCAGGCATTGAAGCATGGGTAAATGACCAGCACATTAAAATTGGCTCATCAGCTTTTATTAATAAAGCAGAAAGCAACAATTTACAAACAGAGGTTTTTATAAAAGTTGATGATGAAGTTGTAGGAAAGTTTGAAATTAAAAATGTGTATCGTAAAAACATTTTTGGCCTGCTGCATAATTTAAAAAAATCCTTTACGCTATCAATTCTATCTGGCGACAATGCTTCTGAAGCAATGGTGTTAAGCAAAATAATTAATGATAAAGCAAGCTTAAAATTCAATCAAAGCCCAATAAACAAATTAGAATATATACAAAACTTGCAGCAAAACAACACTGCAAAAGTTGCCATGATTGGCGATGGATTAAATGATGCTGGTGCTTTAAAAATAAGCAATGTAGGTATTGCAATAACTGAAGGCACAAACAATTTTACCCCAGCCTGCGATGCTGTTTTAGATGCAAAAAATATTACATCATTACCATCCTTTTTAAAACTTGTCAAAACCAATTCCTCAATAATTTTTTCTACGTTTTGCATATCTGCAATATACAATGTTATTGGGTTGTGGTTTGCTGTGCAAGGCATCTTATCTCCTGTTATTGCAGCTATTCTAATGCCTTTAAGTTCTATAACAATTATTTTTTTAACATATACTTTAACCAGAATAATGGCAACAAAATATAATTTAAAAACGTAACAATATGAGTGTAATGCTTCTACTACTAATCATAAGCATTTTAATAGCTGCCGGCTTTTTATTAGCTTTTTTATGGAGTGTAAATGATGGGCAGCTTGAGGATGTAGAAATGCCACAACATAAAATTTTATTCAAAAACAATTTAAACAAATAATATAAACATGGAGACATTTTATTACGACAACAAGATGCCTAAACAATTTGCTATTGCTACCATTTTTTGGGGAGCAGTAGGTATGCTGTTAGGCGTTGTTATTGCTTTTCAGCTTGCATTTCCAGTATTAAACTTTGCAGAGTATTTACCAAATTTAACTTTTGGCAGGGTTCGTCCTGTACATACCAATGCAGTAATTTTTGCCTTTGTTGGCAATGCTATTTTTACTGGTGTTTATTATGCTATTCCACGATTGCTTAAAACACCAATGTGGAGCAATAAATTAAGTAAAATACATTTCTGGGGTTGGCAATTTATTATTGTATGTGCAGCTGTAACACTATTACTTGGCTATACAACTGGTAAAGAATATGCTGAACTGGAGTGGCCTATTGACATTCTTATAACATTAATCTGGGTTGTGTTTGGCATTAATTTTTTTGGAACAATTCTTACTCGCAGAGAACGTCATTTATATGTTGCCATCTGGTTTTTTATTGCCTCATGGATTACAGTTGCTGTGTTGCACATTGTAAACTCAATAGAGCTTCCAGTATCTTTTATGAAAAGCTATTCGTGGTATGCAGGTGTGCAGGATGCTTTGGTACAATGGTGGTATGGACACAATGCAGTTGCATTTTTTCTTACAACTCCATTCCTGGGTTTAATGTATTATTTTTTACCTAAAGCTGCCAACAGACCAGTTTATTCTTATAAATTAAGTATTGTACATTTCTGGAGTTTAATATTCTTATACATCTGGGCTGGTCCACACCACTTGCTTTACACAGCTTTACCAGAGTGGGCTCAATCTCTTGGAACAGTGTTTTCAATTATGTTGATTTTACCAAGCTGGGGCGGCATGTTAAATGGATTGTTTACACTGCGTGGTGCATGGGATAAAGTAAGGGAAGATCCTGTTTTAAAATTCTTTGTTGTTGCAGTTACATGTTATGGTATGGCAACATTTGAAGGACCAATGCTTTCATTAAAAAATGTAAATGCTATTTCTCACTACAGCGATTGGACAATTGCACATGTGCATATTGGTGCATTGGGTTGGAATGGTTTTTTAACTTTTGGTATGATGTATTGGTTAATCCCAAAAATATTTAACACCAGGCTATACTCTAAAAAGCTTGCTGGCACTCACTTCTGGATTGGCACACTTGGTATTTTGCTTTATGCAATACCAATGTATTGGAGTGCTTTCAAAAGCTATTTTATGATGAAAGCATTTACGCCTGAAGGACAATTGCAATATCAGTTTATGGATATTGTTCAAAGTATTAAACCATTTTATATCATGCGTGCAGTAGGTGGCACAATTTATTTAGTTGGTGTTTTTGTAATGGTGTACAACTTAGTTAAAACTGCTAAGCAAGGAAAATTTGTAGCAAAGGAAGAAGCATCTGCACCTGCAATGCAAAAAGCATATAAAGCACCCGCAAATTCAATATGGCACAGTGTTATAGAACGTAAGCCTTTATTATTACTCTCATTAAGTTTAGTTGTAATCAGCATTGGCGGTTTGGTAGAAATGATTCCTACATTTTTAGTAAAAGAAAATATACCAACCATTGCAAGTGTAAAGCCATATACACCACTTGAGTTACAAGGCAGAGACATTTATATACGTGAAGGTTGTTATAACTGCCACTCTCAAATGATTCGCCCATTCAGGTATGAAGTAACAAGATATGGCGAATACTCAAAAGCAGGAGAGTTTGTTTATGACCATCCATATCAATGGGGTAGCAAACGCACAGGTCCAGACCTTGCTCGTGAAGCTGGCAAAAACCCTGATAGCTGGCATTTCAATCACATGCTTGAACCATCATCAATGTCGCCAGGTTCAATAATGCCTGCATATCCTGCAATGTTTACAGATAAAATTGATTATGCAAGCACCAATTCTAAAATACACGCCATGAGAAAAATGGGTGTGCCTTACCCTGAAGGATATGAAGCTATTGCTAATGATGATTTAAAAAAGCAAGCTAAGGAAATGGCTGATAAACTATATACTGACAATAAAATAAAAATTGACAATGACAAAGAGATACTGGCATTAATAGCTTATCTGCAAAGGCTTGGCAAAGACATAAAATTAGAACCTAAAAAATAAAAAAACGATATGAAATTTTCAAACTATTTAGAAAAAATAACAGGAGTAAGCATTTACCCAATCATTTCACTGGCACTGTTTGTAGCATTCTTTACACTAGTTACTATCTTGATTTTAAAAATGAGCAAAGAAGAATTAAAACATGCAGAGCAACTGCCACTTGAAAATTATTAGCATTAAAAATTTTATAAAAAATGAAAAAGAAATTTATAATAAAAGCATGGTTGCTGTATCTATTTATAGTAGCAGGTATTTGTGCTTATAGTTCTCCAACACTATTGCCACCAACTCCAAAAAGCAGCAATTTAGATAGCAACTTTTTGCTTGCAATTATAGCAGTAGTGCTGCTTCTGCCAATTTACCTAATATCCAAAACATTTTTATTTACTGCAAAAATGCTTGCAGAAAAAGGAAAGAAAAATGACAGCAGCAGTGCTTTAAAAACATTGCTAATAGTAGTTGCCTGTTGTGTTGGTTCATCTGTAATGGCACAAGAAAAAATAGCTGAAACAACAGTTGCTGTTACTAAATCAACAGACATATTTAATATAACAACAGTACTAATTGGTATAATTGTTTTGGAGGCTTTGGTTATTGTGTTTTTTGGTGCATACACATTATCTTTTTTAAAGTTGGTAAAAGGAAAAACTGCAACAGAAGCAACGCAACAAAGCAAACCATTTTTTAACCTTGGCGAATGGTGGAAAAAAGTAAACAACTTTAGACCTATTGAAGAAGAGGCTGGAATGGATACTGGTCATGATTATGATGGCATAAGGGAATTGAACAACGTAACTCCATCATGGTTTAAGGCTGCATTTGCTATTTCAATAATAATAGCAATTATTTATATGTGGCGTTATCATGTTAGTCAATCTGCTCCTTTACAAATTGAAGAATACAATATTGCTATGGCAGATGCTGAAAAAGAAAAAGAAGAATTTTTAAAAAATCAATCTAATAATGTGGATGAAACCACAGTTAAAATGCTTGATGCTGCTGGCATTGATGTTGGCAAAACATTGTTTAGTGCAAATTGTGCAGTGTGCCATGGAATTAATGGAGCCAGTGTGCCTGGTGGTGTTGGGCCAAATTTAACTGACGAATACTGGTTGCATGGTGGTTCGCTATCAAACATTTTTAGAAGCATTAAACTTGGCTGGCCTGATAAAGGAATGCGTGCATGGCAAGATAATTTTTCTCCAAACCAAATTGCACAATTGGCCAGCTATATCAAATCAATTAGCAACACCAACTTAAAAGGCAAAGACCCACAAGGCGAAATTTACAAAGAAGAAACTGCTGCAAAAAAAGATTCAACTGTAGTTAAAAAAGATACTGTGCAAGTAAAATAATACAATGACTGAAAGTGATTTATTAGAAGTAAAAACGTACAGAGACAGAATAAGTACTGTTACCAAAACAGGCAAACGCAATTGGGTGTATGCCTTAAGGCCAAAGGGTAAACTGTATTTTTCGAGGGAGGTTATTGCAGCATTTTACTTAGTTATTTTTTTTACATTGCCATTGATAAAAGTGAACGGCTTGCCCTTTTTTATGATAAACATCATACAGGGCAAGTTCATTATTTTCAGTAAAATATTTTGGCCACAAGACTTTTTTATTTTTGCCATTGCAATGATTACATTTATTGTTTTTGTTGTATTGTTTACTGTAGTTTTTGGAAGGTTGTTTTGTGGCTGGGCTTGTCCTCAAACTATTTTTATGGAGTTTATTTTTCGTAAAATAGAATGGTGGATTGAAGGTTCTCCATCGCAACAAAAAGCAAGAAATAATGGCGATTGGACAACTGATTTTATAGTAAGAAAAAGCTTAAAACATTTTATATTTTTTACGCTTTCGTTTTTAATTGCCAATACCTTTTTAGCCTACATTATAAGCTTCGATGAATTAGTTAAAATCATTGAAGATCCAGTGTCAGAGCATATTCTGTTGCTTTCGGGCTTGCTGGTTTTTACATTTTTATTTTATGCAGTTTATGCTTTTGTAAGAGAACTTGTTTGCACCACTGTTTGTCCTTATGGTCGTTTGCAAAGTGTAATGTTTGATAAAGATACCATGCAAATCAGCTATGACTATTCTCGTGGTGAGCCAAGGGGGAAATTCAAAAAAAATGAAGAGAGAAAACTGGGCGACTGCATTGATTGCAAAAAATGTGTAATGGTTTGCCCAACAGGTATTGATATTAGAAATGGCATTCAAATGGAATGTGTTGGCTGCACAGCTTGCATTGATGCCTGTAACGATGTAATGGAACATATAAATCTTCCAACAGGCTTGATAAGGTATGCATCAGAAAATGAAATAAGTGTTGGCAAAAAATTTAAGTTCAACACTCGCATGAAAGCTTATACTGCTTTACTGGTTTTAATGTTTGGGTTTATGACAGTTTTGGTAATAACACGCAAAACCATTGACACGCACATTTTAAGAGCCAAAGGACAATTGTATCAAGAGATGCCAAACAATACTATCAGCAATTTATTTGAAGCCAATATTATAAACAAAACCAATAAGAATATTCCTGTTGAATTAAAGTTATCTGGCACAAAAGGAATAATAAAGTTAGTGGGTAGCAATACCATTTTACTTAAAAAAGAAGCCATTAACAATGCTACATTTTTTGTTGAAATACCAAAAGAAGAATTGAAAAAAAGAAGCACAGAAATTAATATTGATGTGTATCAAAACAACATAAAAATTCAAACAGTTTCAACCAAATTTTTAGGACCATTTATTTAAAATTTATACATTATGAACTGGGGAAATAAAATACTCTTTACCATTATTGTTTTTATAGTTGCAATGCTATCTATGGTGTTTATTGCTTTTAAACAAAGTAATGAAATGATTGACAAAGACTATTATGAGAAAGAATTAAAATACGAAAACATTATTGCAGCATCAAAAAATTTGCATCAATTAAATGAAGCCATTGAGCTTACTCAAGACAGCATGTTCCTTAACATTCAATTGCCCAGGCAAGCTGCAAATAATATAACAAAAGGATTTATAGAAATGCTTAAAGCAGATAGCCAGATTAAAGACTTTAATAAAACACTGGTTGCAAACAATAGTTCATTAATACAAGTAGAAAAGCAAAGATTGGTACGTGGTTTATATACCATTCGTGTTTCCTGGGTAAACAATAACACACCTTATTATCATGAGCAAAAAATAAATATTATAAAATGAGCATTTGGGTTGTTGCATTGGTAAGTGGTTTTTCCATTGGCATAGTTGGCAATATACATTGTCTGGCTATGTGTGGCCCATTAGCACTGGCTTTACCTACTCAGCATTTTTCAAATACACATAAAATCATTTCAATTATTTATTACAATTTTGGCAGGGTTATCAGTTATAGTTTACTGGGTTTAGTGTTTGGTTTAATTGGCAATTCTATCTCGCTTCTTGGCTTGCAACAGGCGTTATCTATAGTATCTGGGCTAGTGTTATTGCTATTGGTGTTTACCAATTTTTTACAAAAAAACAAAGCCCATTTTTTACAGGCATTCAAAATCTATGTTCAAAATCACCTTATTAGTGCCATGCAACATTCGCATAAAATACATAGATTTTTATTGATAGGATTTTTAAATGGACTGCTGCCTTGCGGCCTTGTATATATTGCCATTACAACTGCTTTGTCTATGGGCAATGTTTTATATGCTGTTATGGTAATGTTTTCGTTTGGCATTGGTACATTGCCTTTAATGCTGGCTTTAATGCTTTTTAAAAATAGCTTTCACTACAAGTTAAATGTTACAGCTAAAAAAGTTGTTCCAGTATTTGTATCAATAATGGCTTGCCTTTTAATATTAAGGGGCTTAAATTTAAACATCCCATATATAAGTCCACATTTCTCTGAAAAAACCACTGCCGTCGGTTGCCACTAATTTCTCTTTTAATAAAATTTATTGTAGTCAAAATCATTCATCAATCTTAATGTGAACTTAATTTGCAACGCAACAAGCATCACAAAATGTTTAATAATTTAAAGAAAAAGTGGAATGTTAATGGATTACAATTATTTCTGATAATTTGCACCTTTGCTATTGGTGGTTCTTTATGTGGCAGGGTTGGTAAATATTTGTTAGATAAAGCAGAGATTCAGAATACATTTTTATATGTTTTATTATACATTTTATTAATTACATTGCTTTGGCCAATAGCTGTATTACTTGTCAGCATTGTATTTGGTCAGTTTCCATTTTTTATAAAATATATACAAAAAATCAAGAACCGATTTTTTTAAAATGAAAAAAGGCAGTTAGTATTAACTGCCTTTTTTATTCTATATTTTTTTTACTCTTCAGTAACTGCAAAAGTTATTGGTTGTTTTTTTCTACTAATAACTTTTACGCCATTTTGAACTGCTGGTGTCCATTTTGGTCCTTTTTGAATGGCTTTAACAGCTTCTTCAACAATTCCATAATCATCACCATTTCCTGCATATTCACCTTTCACATCACTGATATTACCATCTCTGTCAACAATAAAGCTTACATACACAGTATATCTTCCTGCAGGTGCACCATTATCTTTTGGTAAATCCTGATTTAAGTTTCTTGTAAGGTATCTTTTCCATGCTTCAATTCCTCCTTGAAACTCAGCTTCAATCTCTACGTGTGTCCACACTTTGTTTACATCATCCTCTACTGGTCCTGTACCTCCAGTTGTAACTTCTGGTGGAGGAGCTGTATTTTGTGGGGCTTCTTCGCCTTTTTGTTTAAAGTCAGATATTGCTGCTTTTTCCAATTCCTTTTGCTCTGGTGGCGGTTCTTTCACCTCTTCCTTAGGAACAATTTTTGGTGGCGTAAATTGTGCCACTTCAATTTTTGGTGGTTCCTTTGGTGGTGGTGGTGGTGGTGGTGGTTCAGGTGGTGGCGGTGGTTCTTTTAATTTTTCCAATTGCATATCCTGAACCTCAAATTGTCTAACGTCTTTTGCCTCTTTTTTATCAAGGCGGTTATACCCCATAAAAATAAAAGAAACAAGCAACATTCCTATAAGAGCGTTCCTTAATCTTTTATTATAGGTTTTCCTTAAGTCATAAGCTCCATAATCTTTGTTTTTTCCTTCAAAAAGGATATCCAAAAAATCGGAGGTTAATATTTTATTTAATTCCATACAGTTTTTTAAATTAGATAATAAAATAGCAAAATTCCATACACTATTTTGCAGGTGTCGGATTTGCTTTTTCTGTAATATCTATCAACTGATTTTCAGTTTCTGATATTTCAACCAAAGCATATCTGCTAACTACATTTATACTCATTTCATCTAAAATATCTACAACATTTTTATAAGTACTTTCTTTATTTGGTTTTAAAATTACCATAAAATCTTCCTTTGGAGTACTCAATTTCTTTTTCAGAATCACAGTTCTGATGCCATCATCACCTGTTCCAAAGTTGGCACTTTTAAATTTTGCAGATGCATTAGAACCATCAATCTGACCTTCATAATAAAACACATGATTGTCTTTGCCCAACATTATGGTTAAAGCACCATTTTCGGCTGTTTTAGTTTGTTTATTTGGGTCGTCAGTATCTTTTGGCAAATACAATTTAAAATCAGTTGGCTGACTCATTGTAGTTGTGAAAATGAAAAATGTAATCAACAAAAATCCTAAATCAACCATAGGAGTTAAATCTACTTTCGTAGAGAGTTTCTTTCCTTTTTTTACGCCTGGTCCTTTCTTGTGTCCCCCACCAGACGAGGTATCCATTTCTGCCATTGTAAAATATTTTTATTTTAATAAATGTTGTTAATCTTTTTTGGCTGGCTTGTTCAGGTTTTCCTTGTAAAGCTCACTGCCAATTGGAATATTCTCTGGGTTTGTAATCATATCAAACTTAAGAATATTGTTCTTTTTAAACGCATCAACAACTGCCTTAAATGCTGGATATTTACTTGTATTGTCACCTTTAAACAACCAATTCAAAGTGCCTTTGTTTCTATATGAAGAGTTAATTAACCTAACCCATTCTTTCAACTCATTATCACCTGTTGGTGTTGTGTCAGTAGAAACTCCTGGTAGTTTATCGCCTACTTTTTGTTCGCCTGGTAAAGCTAAAAAAGATGGAATTTGACCAAAAGGCGTTCCCCAGAATTCAGCTTTCTTAAACGCGTCAACATTTATATTCAATCCACGAGTACTGTTTAACTCTTTGGCAATTTCAGCCTTTGCATCTTCATTATCCATTGATATAAAAACTTTACCACCTTTATCTACAGTAAACAACACCACATCTTTCTGAGGTGCAAGCTTTGTTTGAACAGATGATGGAGGATTTACATTTATAGCTTCTGAAGACTTAGGCTTTGTTGTTAAAATAAAAAAAGACAATAATAGAAATGCCACGTCACACATTGCAGTCATATCAATGCTTGTACTTTTTCGGGCTATCTTGGGTCTTGACATTTTATATTATTTTATAAGGTTTACAATTAAGATGTAAGTTATTGTTTATTCCACAAAAAAACTATTTGTAGTTTGCAGCAAAACTTTGCGTTAATGTAAATCCACTTTCATCAATACCATAGGTAATTGCATCAATTTTTGTTGTAAACACGTTATAACAAATAATTGCAATAGCCGAAGTACCAATACCTAAAGCTGTGTTATATAATGCCTCAGAAATACCTTGAGAAAGTTTTTTAGAAGCGTCTGGACCAGATGCTTCACCAAGAGAAGAGAATGATTTAATCATACCAATTACCGTACCCAATAGACCCAATAAAGTTGCTACTGAAGCGATAGTAGAAAGGAATACTAAATTTTTCTCAAGCATTGGTAATTCAAGTGCTGTAGCTTCTTCTACTTCTTTTTGAATGTTCAACACTTTTTGCTCAGTAGTCAATTCTGTATTACCAATCATTTCTCTGTATCTGCGTAAACCAGCTTTCATTACATTGCCTACGCTACCTTTTTGTTTATCGCATTCTGCAATAGCTTTATCAACTTCTTTGTTAGCTAAGTGATATTGCACTTTACGAATAAACTCTGCATTATTGCCAGTACCTCCTGCTTTAATAACTGTAAGTAATCTTTCAATTACAAATGTTAATACAGTTAAAAAGCAACCAATCAAAATAGGCACAATAATACCTCCCTGATACATACGAGCCAGATTACCTATAGGTCCTTCCCTTTCTGGCCAAAATCCACCATTTTGTTTTCCTTCTGTAAAATTATCTGGTGAGCCAATAATAAATCTCCAGATAACATAGCCTAGGATAATACATAATAAAGGAGCAAGCCATGAAATAAAGTTACTGCTTCTGTGAGGTTGAACTGATGTTGTTGCCTTTACTGCAGTTGGTTTAATGTCTGCCATAATACAATCGTTTTTTTAGTTTAGAAATTAATGTTTATAAAAATGTTTTAGACGGCAATTTTACTGTAAAATAATTGTACAAAAAAATCTTATTAAATTTTGCCATGAAAAAGATGCGAAAATATTTTTTTTGCATACGCAAACATTTAAAAAAAAATTATGCATCGTCCAGCACAAAACGAATACCCACAATATTATCACAATTATATTGAACTTGCAAAGGGAGATTCTGTTAAAGAAATTATTGAAAAATACAGCAAAGAAATTAACAATAAGATAATAGACTTGCCAACCTCAAAGGCTGATTACGCCTATGCTTTAGGCAAATGGACTGTTAAGGAATTGTTGCAACATTTAATAGATACTGAAAGAATTTTTGTTTATAGGGCTTTACGTTTTTCAAGGAAAGACAGCCAGCCTTTATTGGGTTTTGAAGAAGATGATTATGTTGCAAACAGTAACGCAAGCACCAGGAATCTTGATAGCCTAAAAGAAGAGTTTATTGCATTAAGGAAAGCCAATGATATTTTTTTTGAAACACTAACTGCTGAACAGCTTGCTGCCAAAGGGTTTGCCAATAACAATGAAATATCTGTAAACGCTATAATCTTCATTTGCTTTGGGCATTTACTGCACCACATCAATATTTTACACGAAAGGTATTTATGACATTTAAAGCTTAAATTAATTTTTGCAAAAAATATTCCTATAACTTCGGCTACAAAATTTTTAAACATGAAAAAAATATTTGCAATCCTTTTTCTGGCTTCATCAATAATTGCTTGCAAAAAAGATGATGACAATGGTAGTGGAAATAATGGTGGAGGTAGTAGCCCACAAATTACAAGTGCAACATTTCAGGCACAATATAGTGCAGGGGCAAAACTTAGTGGCTATGTACTTGATAGTGGTATTATTGCCACACCAGTTTCTGGTACAAACCTAACTTATGACTACGCAAGCATTACAATGGGTGCAGCATGGAAAGATACTTTAAAAACACCTGCAAATACAACAGATTTTTCTACAGCAACATATATGCGTGGATTTACTCAATCACTTTTAGGGCAATCTGCTTCGCTAGATAATTACTTTCAACTTTCAAGTAGCAGTTGGGTTAATTTGGGAAGCTATAATAGTTCACCTATTAGTGTAACAGTTACACAAGGTTCTTTAAGCATACCTGCTCAGGCTTCAAAACAAAGTCCTGTATTGCCATTAGTTAATTTTCCAATTGCATATGGCGATGTAATAACACAAACTTGCACATCATCTATAAATGCTACTGCTAATGCCACAGTTTCAGGATTTAGCATTACTGGCCCAGTAACAACAAAACAAACAACATCGGTTGACAGTAAAAATATTGCTTGGGGAACATTAAAGCTAAAAGGTTATGCCAACCCTATGCAATGCATAGTTCAAAAATATACTACAAGTGTTAAAACTGATGTCACTTCTACCAATACTACTTTATCACTTTTAATTCCAAGCATTTTAAGCCAATATGGTGTAACAAATGGACAAACTGTAACACTTACAACATACAGATTTTGGGTTGAAAACAAAGGTTTAGTAATGACATTGAATGCCAATGGAACAGCGAATGTTACTGTGTTTTAAAAAAATATTTCAATAAATAAAGAGCAGCTATTATTGGCTGCTCTTTTTATTTTAAAAATAAATTATTTAACATGCCATCTCTTACATTCACATTAATCCAAACCAATCTTTTCTGGGAAAATAAACAAGCAAACCTAGATATGCTTACAAAGAAAATTGAAAGCATAAACACAAAAACACAGGTTGTTGTTTTACCAGAAATGTTTAGCACAGGCTTTAGTATGCAACCACACTTATTTGCTGAAACTATTGATGGCACTGAATTACAGTGGATGAAACATATTGCAGCAAAACATAAAATAATATTATGTGGCAGTGTAATGATTAAAGAAGAAGATAAATATTATAACAGGTTAATATGGATGTTGCCCAATGGCGAAATGGGTTTTTATAACAAGCGTCATTGCTTTGCCTATGCCAATGAAGACAAGCATTACACAGCAGGAAACAAAAAACTGATTGCACAGGTAAATGGGTTTAAAATTAATTTACAGGTTTGTTACGACTTGCGTTTTCCTGTGTGGGCAAGGCAGGAAAAAGATAATTTATATGATGTGTTGATTTATGTTGCCAACTGGCCACAACGAAGAAACCATGCATGGAAAAGCTTGCTTACAGCACGTGCTATAGAAAACCAATGTTATGTAATTGGTGTAAACAGGGTTGGTGCAGATGGGAATAATATTGAACACAGTGGTGATAGCTGTGTTATCAGTCCACTTGGTGAAACGATTTACCATAAAGCATTTGAAGAAGATATTTACACAATTACCTTAAATAAAAGTGAAGTTGAAGATGTGCGAAATAAATTTCCTTTCTGGAAAGATGCCGATGATTTTTTAGTTAAATAAAAAGAGTCGCTATGTTACATAGCGACTCTTTTTATTCAGGTAGTTGAAAGATTAGTTTCCAAACACACTTAAAAACTTAATCCTCATTATTTTTAATTGCTCAATGGTGTAATCATTGTCGCTTAACTCTTTTTGTGCAATTTGTAAGCTGCTTGTTTCGCAGCCTTTAAAGTAGTCCAAAATATCCTGCTGGTCATATTCATCCAACCAGTCATCAATGGCATAATCTAAATTTAACTTAGTACCACTTGCAGCAATGGTTTCCATTTCATCAAGCAACTCTGCCAGGTCAAATCCTTTATTTTTTGCTATGGTTTCAAGTGGTATTTTTTTATCAATATTCTGGATGATGTAAATCTTATTGCTGCTTTTGTTGGCAACAGTTTTCATTACAAAATCATCCGGCTTTTCAATATCATTTTCTTCAACATATTTAGAAATCAAATCAACAAATGGGCGACCATATTTTAAAGCCTTGCCTTTACTTACGCCTTGGCATTTTTCAAGCTCTTCAAGCGTTGTAGGATAAGTTGTACTCATATCCTGCAAACTGTTTTCTAAAAATATAACAAATGGAGGCAATCCTTTTTTCTTGGCTTCCCTCAATCGCAACTCCATCAGCATTTCAAATAACTTTTCATCGCTTGCAGCACTTGCATCTCCTCCACCTTCAGATTCATTGTCCTCTTCATCATCATCTTCATCGGCAAACACAGCATTAATAACTATTTTAAACGATGCTGGTTTTTTAAGCCATGCCTCTCCTTTTTCTGTAAACTTAATCAGACCATATTCTTCAATATCTTTTTTAATCAAATCTTCAAGCAGCATCTGGCGTATCAGGCTATTCCAGTAGTGCATTTCCTGAATGTCTTTACCAATACCAAATTCTGCAAGCTTTTCGTGCCTGAACATAGTTACCTGTGGCGTTAACCTGCCAACAAGTATGTTCACCATATATTCAGCAGGGAACCTTTCATCAAGTGCTTTAATAACTTTCATTACTTTAACCACATTATCCTTGCTCTCTATTTTTTCTTTAGGGTTTCTGCAGTTATCGCATTGCCCACAATTTTTATCGCCCCATTCTTCTCCAAAATAATGCAATAAAATTTTTCTTCTGCACACACTGCTTTCGCAATAGGCAACAGTTTCATTTATCAGCTGAGTAGTAACTTCCCTTTCACTCAACGGCTTATCTCTCATTAAATGTTCAAGCTTATGAACGTCTTTGTGCGAGTAATATAAAATACAGTTTCCTTCCAATCCATCACGACCAGCACGACCCGTTTCTTGGTAATAATTTTCAATAGATTTTGGAATGTTGTAATGAATTACAAAACGAATATCAGGCTTGTCAATACCCATTCCAAACGCAATGGTAGCAACAATTACCTGCATGTCTTCATTTAAAAACTGGTCTTGCCTTTCTGCCCTTAGCTTTTGGTCTAATCCTGCATGGTAAGCACAAGCTTTAATATTATTTGCCACCAAAACCTCAGCAAGCTCTTCAGTTGTTTTTCTGTTTAAAGTATAAATAATACCGCTTTTACCTTTATGCTGAGAAATGAACTTGGTAATATGTTTAATGGTTTGCTCTTTCTTCAGCTTTGGCTGAATTTCGTAGTAAAGATTTTTCCTGTTAAATGATGAAATAAAAATATTAGGTCTTCTTAATCCCAGATTTCTTACAATGTCGCTTTGCACTTTTGGTGTGGCTGTAGCTGTTAATGCCACTACAGGAATAGTAGGTGCAATTATATCCATCATCTCACGCAGCCTTCTGTACTCTGGTCTAAAGTCGTGTCCCCATTCGCTAATACAGTGTGCTTCATCTACTGCAAAAAAAGAAATGTTAAGGTCTGCAAAAAACTCTAAGTTTTCTTGTTTGGTAAGGGTTTCGGGTGCTACATACAGCAATTTTGTTTTGCCTTTAATCAAATCGCTCTTAACCGCTTTTATCTGTGTTTTGTTTAAAGAAGAATTTAAAAAATGTGCCACATCATCCTGCTCGCTGTAACCACGTATCAAATCAACCTGATTTTTCATAAGTGCAATCAATGGCGAAACTATAATAGCCACTCCTGGCGTTATCATTGCAGGCAATTGGTAGCAAAGGCTTTTGCCACCACCTGTTGGCATTATCACAAATGTATCGTGCCCTGCAAGCAGGCTGTTAATGCTTTTCTCCTGTGTGCCTTTAAATTCTTTAAAGCCAAAATATTTTTGTAAACCCTCGTGTATGCTCATTGCAGGATGCAGAGGCTTAATATTCTCCAAAGCTTCCTGACTTAGTTTTGGGGTGCTGCGTTTAGTAGCTGCTTTTTTAACTACTGGTTTTTTTGTAGTAATCATTTACTCACTATTTCATGTTATTGTTAGATTAAAAAACAAGTTAGTTTTTTATTGTAACCATAGCGATATTTAGTAAAGTAGGGTACAAAAGAGGTTAACCTGTTTTTTGCGAAAGTCATCGAAGATAGTATAAAGAGTGTTTTGAAACAAAAGGTTTTTTTAAAAATTTCATTAGAAAAAATAAACCTGTTTAAAGTTTACTTTATACTAAATATATAACCTGTTATAAAAATCAATTTTAGTATTGCTAAAACCAATTTTATGGGGTATAAAAAATCAATTTTTATTGTTTAAGTAGTTGCACAAAATTAAACGGATGTTATTTTTTAAATTTCAATTTCAAAGATTTTCCTATTTCATTTAGTATCATCTTGGTGCTGTAAAACAGTTTGTCTGCTGATTCATAATCATTCACTTTAATCCATCTTTCTTTTAATTCTTTCCATAGTCTTTCAATAATATTTAAGTGTGGTGAATAAGGTGGTAAATAAAAAACGAACAATTGCCTTTTTGCCCAAACCTGTTGCATAGCTTTCATTGCTTTTGATTGATGCACTTTGGCATTATCTAAAACAACAACCGTATGCTTTTTGATGCTGTATGAAAAATGATTGAGTTGCTCTATAATAAAGTTGCTATCAATTATATCATACGTTGTTTTGAACACAAAATTGTTGCTTCTTGTTATGATGCCAAAACAGTTTAATCTTTTACCTTTAGCAGTTTTTATACTAATATTTTCATCTTTAAACTGCCTGCCATAAGGCACATTACCTTCTTCTGATACTTGTACTTCATCACCATAATATAAATCTATTTCACACTTAGCATTTCGTTGTTCCAGTAAATCTAACTCTGCTACCTTATAATTATAAAACTCTTTATCACACTCGCCTCTGGGTCGTTTTCTTATTCGTTTGTAACTGCAGTGATGACTTTTAAAAAACGAGTTAGCGTGGATGAACTCATTGGTTTACCTATGTTCTCTTCAATAATCTTTTGAGCTTGAGAAAGTCGTTGTCTTTCTTGTTCTACTGCTGCTCTAACAATACTTAAATGTTCTTCTTCCAAAATACGTTTTCTGCCTTGCCCTGCTTTGGTGTGAAGACCCAATAAACCAAACGAATTGTAACGCTTCAACCAATTGTTTACACTGGATTGCGTGGTTGATAAAATGCTGGAAATCTCTTTAACACTATAGCCTTCTGACTTTAGCAAAATAATCTTACAACGTTGGCGTAAACTATGTTTATCCCCTGTCTTGTGTAATAACTCTATAGAAGATTTTTCTTCTTCTGTTAGTTCCAAATGTTTTGTTTTTCTTCCCACATAATAATAAACGTTTTTTTATCCGTTTAATTTTGAATGACTACTTATACCTGAACTTTAAATATTCATCAGACATAGCGAGATTCTTTAAGGATTGAATTGCATCGTACCAAGTATTAAACTTTGCTATTTTTACAATAATCCTGTAAAAGCAGGGTTATGTTTGTGTGCTGAGGAATATTGTTATTCGTCGGCATCATTATATATTAAAGATTTAACTACATGGAATTTTTTAAAGCAGTGGGAAGTATAAGGAATTTCGTTGTGGGTGAGAAACACACAACAACGGCGAAGATAGAAGCGAAGACCAACGTGGGCAAAAAAACTACCCCAGCCACCATAAACAACAGTACAGACCTGCAACAGTTTTTGTATAACAATCAGTACACCAGTTTAGACTTTATATATGCTGCAGGTAAATACCTAGCACAAGGCGATTATAGCACTCTTGAAACCTTGCTGAACTTTTGGCCCAATAACAGCACCAATTACGACAGGGCATATTACGAATATTTTAATATTTTAACCAACTATTATAATTATGGTTACGAACCCGATTTAACATTGGTGCACGATTTTGCAGATGCTTGTCCACTTAAATATGGCAGCATAGTATATGCGTGGCGTAATTTGTATAATAGCTTTACCAATACCGTTAATATGTTTGATGATGGTTGCACTGGAAGTAATATTTTATATGGCAACAATAACAAAACCACTACAAGCGACAAACCTGCTTTTGTAAGAGTAAATCAGCCTAAACAAATTGTTGCAGAACAACCTATTACTAACTCATTGACAGTTTATCCTAACCCTGCAACAAAATATGTAAATATTAGTAGTATTAAACTGGTTAAGAATTTTACTATAACTGATTTAATGGGTAGGGTAGTTGTACAAAGGGAAATAGCTAAAACAAATAGTATACAAATAAATATTGCTGCCTTAAGGAAAGGGATTTATATAATAAGGGTGAATAATATCGATAATACAACTGTAACACAAAAACTAATAGTTGAATAAAGCTTTTAATATGATGAATTTAAAAAAAATAATACAATACACTTGTTTAACAAGTGTATTGTATTTATACACATACACTGCATGTACTGCACAAACCAATTTAGTTCCTAACCCTAGCTTCGAGCAATTCACAAATTGTCCTATAAATACAACATTAGCTAGTTTATATTTAAGCAAACCAGATATATGGTATAAACCAGGATTAAGAGGTGCTCAATATTATAATATCTGTACAAATAATCAACCATACGATGGAATACCTTACAACCTTTTTGGATATGGTGGTTATCAATTCCCTAGAACTGGTGTTGCTTATATGGCTATGGGTTATATCAATAACGACTATAATGATTATATTCAAGTTAAACTAGTCGATACCTTAATAAAAAACACAAAATATTATTCAGAATATTTTGTGAATTTGAGTGATGGAACAAATTTAGGCTGCAACAATATAGGCATACTTTTTACAAATAAAGTTACTTATGCTGACACAATTAACAAAAATCTTTTACTTGCTAACCCACAAATTGTAGGTTATGGCAATCCAATAATTACCGATACTTTGGGCTGGGTAAAAATAAGTGGCATTTTTACTGCACAAGGCGGGGAACAATACTTAACACTTGGCAATTTTAAAAAAAAGATTAATACACTTTCAAAATCTATTCAAACTAGCAAATTCCCCGGAGGAGGTTATTATGTAGATGATGTAGCTGTATATAATTTAGACAGCTTTAACTTAAATGCTGATGCCGGCAGGGACACCACCATACATATTGGCGACAGTGTATTTATAGGCAGCTATACCAATGGCATAGACACGCTACAATGGCTGCAAAATGGCATCATCCCTATAGATAGCACAAGGCCTGGCTTTTGGGTACATCCATTGGTAAACACCTGCTATGTGCTAACCCAAACAGTAAATGGGTATAGTAGTAGCGATACTGTTTGTGTAAATGTGCAACCATTGCCTTTAAAGTTTATACAATTTACAGCCGCCCCAACCCCTCCAAAGGTGGGGCTTATTGAAGCGAAGATGGATTGGGAAACTATGAATGAGATTAGTGTTAGTCATTACAATATTCAACGCTCAATAAATGGTAAAGACTTTATAACAATAGGCACAGTAAAAGCCAACAATAAACAAGAAAACAATTATGAATATACAGCCCCCCCACCCCCCAAAGGGGGGATTGCCTACTATAGAATAGAGGCTGTTGATTTTGATGGAAGGAAAACATATAGTGAAGTGAGGAATATTGAATACAGAACAAGGAATAATGAATTACGAATTTATCCCAATCCTGCAAGAGATGTGGTGAATATTGTAGGTAAGGATATTAAGGAAGTGAGGTTGATTAATTGCTTAGGTCAGGCGATACACACAGAGATTGCCCGCCTGAATATCGGGCAGACTTCGTACCTCGCAATGACGAGCAATGACGCTATTATCATCAATACAAAAAACTTCAATAAAGGATTGTATATTGTGCAGGTTATATTGGCTAATGGAACAATTAAAAATGAGAAACTGGTTGTAGAGTAATATTTGAAAGATTATCAAAAAAATAGATGGTTAGTTCATTTTTAAATTAAAATATTACTGCAAAACCATACTGAAGCAAGTTTTATGCACCACGATTGAGTTACTTAACCTTAACTTAACTAAGCACGCCAACTTTCAATCCCTTACTTTTGCACACCAAAAAAATAAAACCACATTTTTAAGTGAGGTGTTTATTATCTGGAATAAAAAATAATATATGAATTTAAGAAACATTGCCATTATTGCTCACGTTGACCATGGCAAAACAACATTGGTAGATAAAATATTGCACACTACAAAAGTGTTCAGGGAAAACCAGGAAACAGGTGACCTGATTATGGATAGCAATGATTTGGAAAGGGAAAGGGGTATTACCATTTTTTCTAAAAACGCTGCTGTTACTTATAATGATGTAAAGATTAACGTAATTGATACTCCTGGTCACGCCGATTTTGGTGGTGAGGTTGAGCGTGTGTTAAAAATGGCTGATGGTGTTATTTTATTGGTTGATGCCTTTGAAGGACCAATGCCACAAACACGTTTTGTGTTGCAAAAGGCTTTGCAATTAAATCTTAAACCTATTGTTGTAATTAATAAGGTTGATAAGCCAAACTGCCGTCCTGATGAAGTGCATGATGCAGTTTTTGAATTGTTTTTTAACCTTGATGCAACTGAAGAGCAGCTTGATTTTCCTACGTTTTATGGTAGTGGTAAAAATGGCTGGTTCAATAGCGAAAATGTACAATGCGAAGACATTACTCCTTTAATGGATGGTATTTTAAAATATGTGCCATTGCCAAAGGTTAATGAAGGAACCTTGCAAATGCAAATCACTTCTTTGGATTATTCATCTTTCCTTGGAAGGATTGCAATTGGTAAAGTAACACGTGGTTCTATTAAAGAAGGTCAGCCAATTGCCTTAATGCAAGCTGATGGAACTATTAAGAAAACACGTGTTAAAGAGTTGTATGTGTTTGAAGGAATGGGCAAACGTAAAGTAACCGAGGTATTGGCTGGCGATTTATGTGCAGTTGTTGGATTGGAGGATTTTGGCATTGGTGATACCATTTCTGATGCTGAAAATCCGGAAGCATTACCAATTATCAGCGTTGACGAGCCTACAATGAGCATGACTTTCAGCATTAACAACTCTCCTTTCTTTGGTAAAGATGGTAAGTTTGTTACCTCTCGTCACTTGCGTGACAGGTTGATGAAAGAAACTGAAAAGAACCTTGCATTAAGGGTTGAGGATACAGATAGTGCTGATAGCTTTAATGTATTTGGACGTGGTATTTTGCACTTAGGTGTATTGGTGGAAACTATGCGTAGAGAAGGTTATGAATTGACAGTTGGTAACCCACAGGTTTTGGTAAAGCAAATTGATGGTAAAAAACATGAGCCTTATGAGGTGCTTGTTGTTGATGTGCCAAGTGAATATAGTGGAAAGGTAATTGACCTTGTAACACAACGTAAAGGTGAAATGCTTGTAATGGAAAGCAAAGGAGATATGCAACACCTTGAATTTGATATTCCTTCTCGTGGATTAATTGGTTTAAGAAGTCAAATGCTTACTGGTACTGCCGGTGAAGCTGTAATGGCTCACAGGTTTGCAGAATACAAACCTTGGAAAGGACCAATTCCTGGAAGAAACAATGGTGTGTTGATTTCAAAATTTGCAGGTGTTACAACTGCTTATTCAATTGATAAATTACAAGATAGAGGAACATTTTTTATTGATCCAAGAGAAGATGTTTATGCAGGGCAAATAATTGCAGAACACATTAAACCAGGAGATTTGAACGTAAATGCAGTTGAGGAAAAGAAACTAACCAATCATCGTGCAAGTGGTAGTGATGATAGCGTTAGAATTACACCTAAAACATTGATGACTTTAGAAGAATGTATGGAGTATATTCAGCAAGATGAATGTATTGAGGTAACTCCTAAAAACATTCGTATGCGTAAAACATTGCTGAACGAAGATGACAGGAAGAAAGCTGGTAAAGCAATGGAAAGTGCAGCTGTTGCATAAGCTTTATTAACAAGAATGATTTTATAAAAAATCCCCAAACAATGTTTGGGGATTTTTATTACATTTAAGTTAAACCAAATACTTCCTTATTTCTCTGTCGTTATCGCGTTGCTTAATAGTCTCCCTTTTATCGTGAAGTTTTTTGCCTTTGGCTATACCAAATTCTACTTTTACCAAATTGTTCTCGTTAATAAAAACCTTTAATGGAATAAGTGTTAAGCCTTTTTCTTTTGTTGCAGCTTGCAGGCGTTTTATCTCTCTTTTTTTAAGTAATAGTTTTCTGTCGTGCACAGCAATATGGTTATTAACAGTGCCAAGTTTATATTCAGCAATATATAACCCTCTAAGCCAAACTTCATTATTGTCTATTAAACAAAAGGCATCATTAAAGCTTAGTTTTCCATCTCTGATGCTTTTAACCTCAGTACCAAGCAATACAATACCAGCTTCATATTTAGACTCTATAAAGTAATTAAAAAAAGCTTGCCTGTTGTTAAATTCTGTTGCCAATTTGGGGCTAGTAGTTAATAGTAAATGGCTATTGGTAAATATGAAAATATTGACAAAATCGTAAATCTAAAATCGCACTTCGTAAATGGTTTTATTGCCTAAACAATTTTACTAATTGTGCAAGTTTTTCTTTCATATTTTTTCTGTCAATAATGAAATCTAAAAAGCCATGCTCTAATAAAAATTCGCTGCGTTGAAAACCTTCTGGCAAGTCTCGTTTAATAGTTTCTTTAATTACACGTGGGCCAGCAAAACCAATAAGAGCACCAGGTTCAGCAATATTTAAATCTCCAAGCATTCCAAAACTTGCAGAAATACCGCCAAAAGTTGGGTCTGTTAAAATAGAAATATAAGGTAGTTTGGCATCGCTAAGTTGCGATAGTTTACCACTTGTTTTGGCAAGCTGCATTAAGCTGAATGCACTTTCCATCATTCTTGCACCACCACTTTTGCTAATAACTATATAAGGTAATTTATGTTCAATGCAATAGTCAACAGCACGTGCAAATTTTTCGCCCATTACACTTCCTAAACTTCCTCCAATAAATTCAAAATCCATACAAGCAACTACCATTTCTTCGTCATTGGCTTTGCCCACAGCAACACGCATACTGTCTTTTAAATCAGTTTTTGCATGTATATCGTCAAGGCGTTTCTGGTAATTTTTTAAATCGGTAAAGTTTAAAAAATCCTTGCTTTTAATATTATCAAATAATGGCGTGTATTCGCTATTATCAAAAATGACTTCAAAATATTCGGCACTGCCAATTCTATGGTGATAGTTGCATTTGCCACAAACAAAAAGGTTCTCTTTAAGTTCGGATGTAGTGGAAATATAATTGCATTCAGGGCATTTGTTCCAAAGTCCTTCAGGCACTTCTTTTTTATCTGCAGTTGAAGTTGTAATTCCTTTACGGATACGTTTATACCATTTGGGCTTTACGTCATTTCCTACAGATTGAGTTTCGTCGCCTGTAAGGTTCAATTCAACATCTTCTTCTTTTCTCATAAAGTTTTAGATTAAGAGGATAGCAAACATAAGTGAAAAATGACTTAGTAGTTTGCAAAAAAAATCCTGTTTATTACTAAACAGGATTAAATTTTAATTTATTTTTAACTTCGCCCACCTGGGTTTGGTTGTTGAGGTCTTCTTTGTGGTCCACCATTTTTTGGAGGTCCGCCAGCACCTTGTTTATCGTTGGCACCCTGCTTGCCTCCTGGCATTCTTCCTTCACCATTTTTTCTATGCAGTTCTATTCTGCGTTTCCATTCTTTTCGTAACATTTGATGAAACCTTGGTGCAGCATTAAAGCATTTTTTTACTCGTTCATCTGTACCCAAAATTTTCTTGAAGTTCTCCTGATATTTTTTTAAAATAGTTACTTTTTTTTCTCCAAGTGCCACAACATCTTCTTTCAATTCAGCATGTGCCTTTTTCATTTCACCTAAATATTCATTATAAACAGGCCAAAATTTTTGTGCTTCATCTGGCGTTAGGTTTAGCTCTTTGGTAATATAAGCTGTTTTTAATGCTTCTATTGCTTGTGAATTTGCTTTGCTTTCAGGTAAATTTTCTTGTGGCTGTTCTGCTTCCTGTGCAAAAGCCTGCACAGAGAAAAATGCAAACAGTATGATTAAATATTTTTTCATCGTTTTCTGTTTTAAGAATTTGTGTTAGATATTTCGTCCGTTGATATATTGTTATTTTTTAGATAAAGGTCTATTTCTTCATCACTCAATTGCTCTACTTCTTCTTGTACATTGCCAAAAAATGGAATAGCGTTTTGGGTAATTTCTTCAGTTGTAATATTTGTTTTATCGGCATCAACAACTTTATCCAAATCTGCATCCTGCAAGGCAATAATACCTTCATTTACATTGGTTTTAATAGCTGCTTTATACTCTGCCTGAATTTGCTTATCTACTTTATTTGTACTAAAATATACTGTGGCCGTTACAAAAATAATTGCTGCTGCAGCTGCATATTTATACCATTTTTTAAACCCAATACTTATAACTTTTGCAGGCTGTTTATTGCTTGTATAAGTTAAATTTTCAAAATAATTATCAGGTACCTGATATAAGTTTTCTTTACTAATGGTGTTTAAAGCTGGTGCAATTTCCTGTAGCTCGTTATAAATATCATTAGGTTTTTGCTGTTTTATTTTTTGTAAAATATTATCCGACAAATCATTAAAATAACTTGATGGTACAGTATAAACGCTTTGCTCTGATTTTATTTTTAATAAAATATTGGTTGCCAAATTTTCGAAATAATTATCAGGAACAGTGTAAATTTTATCATACACCGCTTCTGCTTTTACTTTCAATAATATTTCACAATCACCATTCATTGTATGTTTAAAGACTTTAGTGGTTTTTAAAGGTTTAATTATTTAATATGTAATCCTCAATTTTTTTTGCTGCGTGATGATAACTAGCTTTTAACGCTCCTTCACTTGTTTCTAAAATTTTGCTCATTTGCTCATACGGCATTTCATCGTAATAACGCAAATTAAATACAAGTTGTTGTCTTGCAGGTAATAATTGAATAGCCAGTTGCAGCTTCCATTCCAATTTTTTTGCATCAAAGCCTTCGCTTGCCTTTATTTGATTGCTTAATCCATTTGAAGTTTCGCTATCTTCATCATCAATACTTTCTGTAAATTTTCTTTTTTTACTGTCTAGAAAAGTAAGGCTTTCATTGGTTGCAATTCTATATAACCATGTGTAAAGCTGGCTATCTTCCCTGAAGTTTTCCAGGCCATTCCATACTTTTATAAACATATTCTGCAACACATCATTTGCATCATCGTGCACCACAACCAATCGCCTTATGTGCCAATACAATTTTTCCTGATACTTTTTTATTATTGATGTAAAAGCCAATTCCTTTTTATCAGACTGCTTAAACAACATCAATAACTCCTTATCGTCCTGGTTTATTATCATATTTTAAATACTTAAATAAAGAGCAATGCTTTACTTAAAATCAATATTTATTAATGTTCTTAATGCCACATACGAAGTGTAATCTTTTGAACTGGCAGTACTTTCAAATTGCTCGTATCTAAACCCAATATCTAATTTTTTTGTAACCAAAAAACCAAAACCCAAAGAAAAATCATAGCCGCCAATTTTGCCTGGTATAGATTCAAATAATTTTTTTACTGAAGCAAAACAATAGCCAACTTCTGCCTCGACATTAATTTTTTTATTTAAAAAATATTTATAGCCCACTTTTGGAACTACTAAAGTAAGTGGTGGATGAGCAACATTGGTTGTAGAAAATGCAGTATTATATGGTTCTGGAATTGTGGTGCTTCCTAATACTTCTTTAAAAATTTCCTTTACTGGACCAGAGCGACCACTAAAAGCCATTATACCAAGTGTTGTTGTAAAATAGTTTTTTTTACCAGTAGGAAACAGCATTTTGGCACTACCGCCAAAACCTGCATTATAAACAGAAAATGCCTGTTCTGTAGCCATTACAGCCCCTTCGCCAGTAATTGAAAACTGGTTTACACGTTTTTGAGAAAATGTTGCACTTGCAATAAAGCAAAAAATGGGAATTAGAATCTTTTTCAAAGCAGATAAGTTTTGTTTTTATAAAGATGTGAAAATAATGAAATAGTTTAACCCAATAAAAAAACCTCGCAAAATGCGAGGTTTTTTTATTAAAAAGTTGTGATTTTTTATAGTCTCCAACCTAAACGTAATACTGGAGAAATACCAGAACCTAAGCCCCAACCAGTTGTAGCACTACCACCATCAGGTGTGGTGCTAGTTAAACCTAAGCCAAAGCCCATTTCTGCACCTAAGTAAACATTTGGAACTACATAGTAGTCAAAACCTGTAAACAATTGTGCTTCAAAGCCAAGTCTAGATGTTTTTAATACATCTTTAGAATAGCCGATTTTACCACCATAACCCCAAAAAGTTGAAAGCCTTTCAGCACCTTTTTTGTGGTTTTCAACACCAATACCAACAGCAACTCCAAAAGCTGTTTCTGCATTTTGAGCACCGCTGTTGCTAATAGCTAAACCAGCTGTATATCTCATTGCTTTTGAATCACTGTTAAATTTTCTAACATTAAATCCAGTTGTACCGTTAAATGAAGGCAAACTAAACATTGTTCCACTTGAAAAGTTTGGAGTGAATGTTCCTTCAACTAACCAACTTCCTGCATTAGGCTTTGAAAATGTACCAGCGTTGGTTTTAATTTGTGCACTTGCACCCAAAGTAATTGCTGTAGCAGCAATAATTGCGAAAACTTTTTTCATAATTTTTCTTTATTTGTTTGGTTACTAAAACGCAAATAACATGAGATTGTTGTTAACAACCAAGAAAAAAATGTTAAAATTTGTTAAACACAATAATAAACTTTTTTTTACGTTGTCGCATTTTATAAATACAAAAAAGCCACTGAATTCAGTGGCTTTTTTGTATTTATAACAATATTTTATCTGGCAATATTCACAGCTCGTTTTTCTCTAATTACAGTAACTTTTATTTGCCCAGGATAAGTCATTTCTGCTTGAATTTTTTGTGCTATTTCAAAACTTAGTTTATCACTATCAGCATCAGCAACTTTTTCTGCCTCAACAATTACACGCAATTCTCTACCAGCTTGTATGGCATAAGCTTTTTCAACACCATTATAGTTCATTGCAAGATTTTCTAAATCCTTAATACGTTGTATGTATTGTTGCATCATTTCCCTTCTTGCACCTGGACGTGCACCACTTATAGCGTCACAAGCCTGAATGACTGGAGAAATTACATAAGTCATTTCCATTTCATCGTGGTGAGCACCAATCGCATTTACAACTGCTGGATTTTCGCCATATTTTTCTGCAAGTTTTGCTCCCAATAATGCATGGCTTAATTCAGTTTCTTCGTCTGGTACTTTACCAATATCGTGTAGCAACCCTGCACGTTTAGCCAATTTTGGGTTTAAACCCAACTCGCTTGCCATAATACCACATAAGTTGGCAGTTTCTCTGCTGTGCATCAATAAATTTTGGCCATAGCTTGAGCGGAATCTCATTTTACCTACAATTCTAACCAACTCTTTATGCAAACCATGAATACCTAACTCAATAACAGTTCTTTCGCCAATTTCCATTACCTGATCTTCAAGTTGACGACGAGTTTTTTCTACAACTTCCTCAATACGTGCAGGATGGATACGACCATCTGCAACCAAGCGTTGTAAACTTAAACGAGCAATTTCTCTACGTAATGGATCAAAACTGCTTAACACAATTGCTTCTGGAGTATCATCAACAATCAAATCCACGCCTGTTGCAGCTTCTATTGCTCTAATATTTCTTCCTTCTCTACCAATAATCTGACCTTTAATTTCATCAGTTTCTAAATTAAAAACAGTAACCACATTTTCAATGGTTTGCTCTGCTGCTGTGCGTTGAATACTTTGAATAATAACCTTACGAG
Organism: uncultured Chitinophagaceae bacterium; assembly: GCA_964477265.1. GTDB lineage: Bacteria > Bacteroidota > Bacteroidia > Chitinophagales > Chitinophagaceae > CAIVPM01. The sequence goes on along the minus strand of CAYZDJ010000002.1, from coordinate 52,589 downwards.
CTTCTTTATTAGCTTTTTCTTTAGCTGTTTCTATAATTTCTTGTTGCAAAGCCAAAGCTTGACTATGTGCTTCGGCTTTTAAGCTTTCAATCAATTGTTTTTTAGCTTCTTCGGCAGTAAGGTTAGCAATTTTTTCAAGCCTTTTTATATGCTCTTCCTGATGCTTTTCAAGTTCAGTTCTTTTTTGACTAACAACTTCAATTTGCTTGTTCAGGTTATCTTTTATTGCTTCATTTTCTTTTACCTGCTTGTCTAAAGCTGCATCTTTCTGGTTTAAATTAACTTCCTTTTGTTTAATCTTGTTTTCACTTTCTGCAAGCTTTCTGTTTCTTTCAAGTGTATCTTTTTCAAAATCGGCCTTAAGTTGAACAAATTTTTCTTTAGCTTCAAGTTCTTTTTCTTTTCGTATTGTCTCTGACTTTATCTGAGCTTCTTTTACTATGTTTTGTGCCTGGTTTTTTGCATCTGTAATTTGTTTTTCTACTTCTGCTATTTTTTTCTGTGCGTCTTCAATTTCTTTTTTATTGCTTTTACCAAGGACAAATTTTCCGACTATAATTCCTACGACTATCCCTACAATACCTAATATTATTGTTACTGGTTCCATTTTTTGTGTGCTGATTTATGTTTAGTTTAATAATAGTTAATCTTTTATACTTCATAGCGAAATAAAAAAAGTAAGGCAGCGAAGATAGATAAATGATGCTAAGAAAAAACAACCTGAAAATGCAACTTACTATAACCACGCAAAACTTAAAGTTTATTGATTATTGTTTTTCGCAATAAAGCCAAATGGCTAAAAATAACTACAGGTACAATAAATGCTGGCAGCCAAATAAATGGAAAATAAAAGACTGCAATATTGGGCTGCTGAAATGCAAATTGCTGGAAAGGAAGTGGTGTTGACAAAACGCCTGTGATAACAACATTTAAAACTAACAGTAAACACAAAATATTCCATGTAATGAATATGCTTTTATGTAATTGTTTTTTTACAAAAAATAAATAGTAAATTACTGGTGCGGTAATGCCAGAAATAATATCAAAATTTTGTCCTTCAAATGTCATGCTTTGTGGAACAGTTTTATTAAGAAACAACCACAACAAAACTATTTCAACTGGTATGCGAATGATGTTTAAAATAGTTAAGTATTTAACATTTAAACTATCAATAAATACTTTGCCTTTTTTTGTTGTAAATAATAGTACAATAGCTATAAAACTTGGCAGCAAAGCAAATAAAATTCGTGGTGGAATAGCTTTGAATTGCAAATAAAACTCGGCTTTAGCTAATACAGCCTGCAACAATAACCAAACAATAAATACTGTAATCAGTTTATTGTTTTTGTTTAATACTTTATAAAAAAAGTATAGTGTTAAAAATGTTGTTGCAATAAAAACTATTGAAACATAAACAGGCAGTTGTTGCATTGTAAATTTAAGTGATGCAAAATTAATGATTACATGCTGACATAAAAAAACGCTCAAGCCATAAGCCTGAGCGTCTTTAATTTTAAAAGAATACTGTCTTAATTATTTTAAATCTTCAATTTTTAAGCCAGTGTTTATTTTAATATCGTTAAAGGCAATATTTATTTTCATGCCTTCTTGCTCAATCACCATTTTAGTTGGCATTTGAACGCCATTAAAGGTTTTATAATCAGAATATATAATTGGAATTACAAGTTGCTTTCCTTCTGCTTCCTCAATATTTACAGATTTTATTTTCAAGCCACTTCCCACACTATAGTAATTTGTAAATTCTCTGCCTTTTGCAGATTTAACAGCTACAGCATAGGCATCAACACCATCTACACTTTCAATACCTTTTACCTTTAAAGTGTAATTACTTTTTAAATAATATATTTCATTTGTAAATAACAATTCTTCATCAAATCCTTCTTTTTCCTTGTCTTCCATTGGCACAGCTTGTCCTTGTTGTTCTTGTGTGTAAGCACCATTAATCAAAGACCTTTTTTGCAATAACATTGGACCAGCAGTTACACTTTCAAAAAAAGCAGAGCCAATAACATTTTTTCTTGTAAATACCATATCAACAGGAACCACAGATATTTTAGTTGTTCCTTTAATATCAATGTCTTTAACAGCAGCAATAGCAGCATCTCCACCAATGGCAGCAATGTATTTTTTTACAATGCTTTCACCAGTTATGCTTGCATCAACAGCCTTGCTTGTAGCAGGTTTTGTTTCATTTCCATTAATGTCAAAATACTTTACCTCGCCATATTTTTCTAAGCCTTTAGCAATTTCTTTAGCATTACCTACAATTACAATATACATATTGTTTGGGGTAATAAATTTATTTGCCATTTGCTGCACCAATCCACTATTTACTTTAGATAAATTGCTTAAATAATTTTGATAATAATTGGCAGGTAAATTATAACGTGCAGTGTTTAATGCAAATCTTGCAATAGTTCCAGCAGACTCTAATGAACGTGCAAAAGAGCCACTGATTTGCTTGATGGTAGTATCTACAAGCATTGCATCTACAGCTTCCGTTTTCAACCTTTTAAATTCATACAAAAACTCTTGCACTGCACTGTCTGTTTTTTCGTTTCTAACGCTTGCCGATGCTGAAAAACTTCCAACAAATTTATCTGGAGAAATGCTTGAATAAGCACCATAAGTAAATGCATGTTTTTCCCTAAGGTTTGTATTCAACCTGCTTGATAAATCTCCTGAACCTAAAATAGTGTTCATTACATTAGCAGGAATTACATCTGGTGTTCCTTGCTTTAAAGTAATTGCAGATACTATATTAATATTGCTTTGTACAGCAGAAGGTCTGTCAACAATAGCTATAATTGTTTTACCCATTGGCTTTGGTGCTACATACATATTTTTAGGCACTATACCTCTTTGCCATTTTCCAAAACATTGCAATGCCAATTTTTGAGCATTTGCAGGTGTAATATCTCCTACAAAAACAAGATATGCAATATTGGGTTTCCAATAAGTGGTGTAATATTTTTTTACATCGCTAAGTGTAATGTTTTTAACGGTTGTTTCTGTTCTAAACTCTCCATAAGGATGCTTTGCACCATACATTAGCTTACTTGAAACGTGGTCACTTATTGTATTTGGCTCATCTTTTTCAGCTTCAATTCCTGTTAAAGTTTGTTTTTTTATTCTATCAAAATCTGCTTGTGCAAATGCTGGATTCAACACCACATCTGCCATTAATGAAAAAGCTTTATTAAAATTTGATGACAAAGCATTAACACTTGCCGATGAAGATGACGTATTAAAACTTGCACCTAAAAAATCTATTTCCTCATCCAAAACTTCTTTCTTTTTTGTTTTGCTGCCTTCGCCTATTAATTCTCCAGCCATGTCAACATAGCCTGCTTTATTACCCTCTAAAATTGGGTCAATATCAAAACTTAATGTTGCCGATACACTTGGCAATTTACTGTTTTGTACTACAATTAATTTTAAGCCATTAGGCAAAGTAAATTTTGCAGGAGTACCTATTTTTATTACAGGTGCAGCACCAGGCGTAGGTGGTTTTGTTCTGTCAACCTGTGCATGTATATTTACTGCAAACAATAGCATTAACGCTAACACTATGCTTGAAGATTTAAAGATTTGAAAATTATTTTTCATTACTATTTTATTATTGATTATTAATTATTGAAAATTGATTATTACTAACAACTAATCACTAAAAGTTTATTTTTTCTTTGGCACATAAATAAGCACCACTCTACTGTTTTTGTTCAAATATTTTTTTGCAAGATTTCTTACGTCTTCTCTTGTTACTTTCCTGAATTTTTCAATTTCAGTGTTTATTAAGTTAGCATCGCCAAAATATGTTTCATAATTTGCCAAACTTTCCGCAATACCTGCAACGCTTGAGTTTTTTTGTACAAAGCCACTTTCAATCTGGTTTTTTACCTTTTGAAATTCTCTTTCACTTACCAAGTTTTCTTTTAAATCATTAATAATTGAATCCATAGATTTTTCAAGTTCTTCAACCGAACCACCCATATTTGGCAAAGCCAGATTAATAAACAACCCTGCATCTTCTAAAGCATAAGGAAAAGAAAATGCCTGCACAGCCACTTGTTTTTTATTTACCAGAATGGTTTGCATTCTTGCACTTTTTCCACCAGATAAAATGGTAGATAAAACATCAAAAGCATAATACTCTTCCGAGCCTTGCTTTGGTGTATGATAAGCCTGAACCAGTAATGGCAATTGTACATTGTCTTCAATTTCTGCCCTTATTTCTCCATTAATTGCTGGCTCTGTAACATTGGGTTTATTAATTGATTTTGTACCCATTGGTATATCGGTAAAATAGGCAGCAATTTGTTTTTTTGTTTCCTCAATATTTATATCTCCTGCAATTGATAAAACACAATTGTTAGGCACATAGTAAGTTTTGTAAAAGTCAATAAACTCGCTAAGTTTAGCATTGTTTAAATGTTCCATACTGCCAATAGGCTGCCAGCGATAAGGATGTACTTTAAATGCTCTTGAAAATGTTTCCTGCATTAAACTTCCATAAGGCTGGTTGTCGTTTCTTAATCTTTTTTCTTCCTTAACAACTTCGCGTTGTGTGTTTACACCAATATCTTCAATTTTAGCGTGCATCATTCTTTCACTCTCAAGCCACAAACCCAGTTTAAATTGGTTTGATGGCAATACTTCGTGATAAAAAGTTCTGTCCTGTGTAGTATTTGCATTTAACTCTCCACCTGCAGTTTTTACAAATTTATCAATTTCACCACGTTTAATATTCTCACTTCCTTCAAATAAAAGGTGTTCAAAAAAGTGTGCAAAGCCAGTACGAGAAGTATCTTCATTTTTACTGCCTACATGGTATAATGCAGTTACAGCCACTACTGGAGCAGTATTGTCTTGATGCAAAATAACCTTTAAGCCATTAGGCAAAGTGTATTTTTCGAATTTAATTTTTGGTGCTTGTGCATTAATATTTGCTACAGCAAAACAACCTGCAAAAAGCGATAAAGCAATTCTTTTCATTCGTTTTGATTTTTTTAAATATGCTGCAAACATATAGTCTTGCATTATTTGATTGAAGTTAATTAATGTTAAGTATTGTTTGGATTTGATGAGTGGTGAATGAATTATTATTCCAATAAAAGTTTATTGATAGAGAAAAACATCTCTATTTGTTTTTGTATAAAATACATCATTCTTTTTGGTGACAATGGAGTTGCATTGAAAAAATGCATAGCATAAATTTTTTCAAAAAAAGAGAATGAAGTGCTGTTGTAGCTACGAAGCCTCACCGTTGAGTGAAAACATTGTAATGCATGAATAAAAATGTTCGACATTAATTATATCATTCCTGCTTCCTTAATTTTGCCCAACTATGTCATCTCAAATTGTAACTGCTGCAACCAACACTATTGCTTTAGAAGCAATATCTATTACCGACCTTTTACCTTTTATTAACGACGATTTTGTAAAAGCTGTAAATACTATTAATAAAACAAAAGGCAGAGTTGTAGTAAGTGGTATTGGAAAAAGTGGTATAGTAGGACAAAAAATTGTTTCTACTTTTAATTCAACTGGCACACCCTCTTTGTTTATGCATGCAGCAGATGCTATACATGGAGATTTAGGAATGATTCAGCAGGATGATGTTGTAATAATAATAAGTAAGAGTGGTGAAAGTGCAGAGATTAAAGTGCTTGTGCCATTAATAAAAAATTTTGGTAATACGCTTATTGCCATCACTGGCAATTTGCAAGGTTACTTAGCCGTAAATGCAGATATAATAATTAACAGTACTGTGCAGCAAGAAGCTTGTCCTAACAATCTTGCACCTACTACAAGCACCACAGCACAAATGGTTATGGGCGATGCCTTGGCTGTTGCTTTAATGGAGTTGAAAGGCTTTGCCACAAAGGATTTTGCACGTTATCATCCTGGAGGAAATTTAGGTAAAAGGTTATATTTAAGGGTTGAGGATTTGTTTGATGCAGCTACTGCACCAAAGGTTTTACCCACAGCAACACTTAAAGAAGTAATAGTAGAAATAACCAGCAAAAGACTTGGTGCTACTGCTGTTGTTAATGAAAATAATGATGTGGAGGGAATAATTACTGATGGAGATTTAAGGAGAATGTTAGAGAAAAATATTTTTAGCAATGATATAAAGGCAAAGGACATTTATACAAAAAATCCAAAGCAAATAGAGCCTGAAATGCTTGCCATTGAAGCACTTGAGCTAATGAGGAAAAATGATATATCTCAATTGGTTATTGCAAAAAACAATACTTATTCAGGAATATTGCACTTGCACGATTTGGTGAGAGAAGGAATTGTGTAAAGCAATTTACAATATACTATTGTAGATTTACGATTTGATTATAGCGTGTTTATTATTCTTTATTTTACTGTTAGCTATTCACTTTTAGTTTTTAACTAATTATTTTACCACAACCACATTTTCATTCTTTAGCAATGGCAAATGCTGAAATTTTAAAATAATATTTGCCACAACAATAATATCTTTTTGACAATAATTAACTATACGTTGTAAATCTTTATCGTTGTAATAAACATCCTGCACCATGCTGCCATCAATATCATCTTTACTTGTAGCTATGTTTAAAACATTTGCAAGCAAATGCAGCGAGGTATAGTTTTTATTATCTCCAAACTTCCACCAACTTAAGGTATCAAACATTTTTGTTTCCCAGGGTTTTCTATCGTGCAGCCACAAATACTCTGGCAATGCCAAATTATTTATTAAAATCCTGCGACAGATATATGGTATATCAAACTCACGAATGTTGTGTCCACCAAAAATAAAATTCTTATTTAGTTTGTAAAATTTATTGCATAGTTCTGTAAAGTCTTGCAGCAACTGGGTTTCATCATCTCCATAAATACTTTTTATTTTAAAACATTGTTTCCTGTTTTCATCTTCATAGAAATAGCCAGTACTAATGCAAACAATTTTTCCAAACTCTGCCATTATTCCACCACGCATTTTCCAGCTTTCTTCAAGTGTATTTTCGGGCAATGACTTGCTAATTTTATCAGTCCATAACTGTTGCCAGTTTTCATTAAGGTCAGTAAAATTTTGAACTATTGGTACTGTTTCAATATCTATTAATAACAAATTAGAAATCATAAAAGGAGCTTTTTAATTTTTGGTCTTTAGATAAAACTCAAACTTAATAAATTCGTGTATTCGTGGCTAGTAATCATAAAAATATGTTAAAGATAGTTTCGACATTATATAAGTCTTTAATATTGCCAAAATAAAATTTACTTACAATGAATTACGTTCCATCTGCAACTGCCAACAGAGGTGTACCACCAAAAAAAGATAATCAAAAACTTTTCTTATGGATTATTATTGGTTGCTTGGTTGGCTATATTATTTACGATAAAGTGCAAGACAGTAAAGTTTCTAACAACTTAACTACTACACAGCAAAGCCTTGCTGCCAAAGTAATTGACTATAACAATTTAGACAGTGCTAAAAGTATTTTACAATCTGATTTTGACGCTGCTACTGCAAAAATTGATACATTGACCACAACTAATTTGCAATTAAATGGGGCATTGCAAGCTCGTAATGAAGAAATAGCAAAACGTAAAACAGAAATACGTGCTATACTAACAAAGAAAAATGCCAGTGAGGCAGAATTGAAAACTGCCCAACAAAAGATTGCAGAACTTGCAGGACAAGTTGATAATTATGTTGCTGAAATTTCTAAATTAAAAGCAGAAAATCAACAACTAACAACAGATAAAAATAATTTGACTGCTGAAAAAAATCAATTAACAACAGACAAAAATAATTTAACAACCGAAAAGAAAAATTTGGAAGAAAAAGTAGATGTGGCAAGCACTTTAACGGCATCGCATATAAATATCACTGCTATAAAAATGCGTGGCGATAAAGAAAAAGAAACTGAAACAGCAAAGCGTGCCGACTTTTTTAGGTTGTCGTTTGTAATTGATGAAAACAGAGTTGCAGCTAATGGAAAAAAATCTTTACAAGTAGTAGTAACTGCACCAGATGGAAAAGTAAGTGCAGCACACGGAAACTTTAAAACACGTGATGGTGCTGATTTACAATACACAGAAACTATTGATGTAAATTATGAGCAAGGTAAAGTAATACCTGTAAATTTTGATTGGAAACCAGGAACTGAATTTGTGCCAGGCAACTACAAAGTAGAGATTTATAACAATGGTTTTAAAATTGGCGAAAGTATAAAGTCAATGAAAAAAGGGGGATTATTTAGTTAATTACTTTAAAAAAAGTATTATCCAAAAACCACAGATTAAATGTCTGTGGTTTTTTTATTCAAAAGTCCCTTATCTTGCTACTCTTAAAACATCCATATTTGAAACTGCTTAGCCCTGCAATATCTCGTTTAGCCAGAATAAGAAACTGGAGAACAGAAACCTGGATGCAAAATCCTATTGCCACACAACGAGAGGTTTTGCAGGATTTGGTTACACACGCACAATACACAGAAATTGGCAGAAAATATGGATTAACAAAACTCTTTTCTATAAAGGATTTCAAGACATCTATTCCCATTCATGAGTATGAAGATATACAACATTACATTGAAAGGTTGATGAACGATGAAAAAAATTTATTATGGAATACACCAGTAAGTTGGTTTGCAAAAAGTAGTGGTACTACAAATAGTAAAAGCAAGTTTATTCCTATAACCGAAGAGAGTTTAAATGATTGTCATTTTCAAGGTTCAAAAGATGTGTTGAGTTTGTATTACTATAACAATCCAAATAGTGATTTATTAACTGGCAAAAGCCTTGTTATTGGTGGCTCTCATCAAATAAGCATTGTAAACGAAAATGTGCAGTTTGGAGATTTAAGTGCAGTGCTGTTGCAAAATGCACCTTATTGGGGGCAATGGTTACGCACACCAGAATTAAGTATTGCATTATTAGATGAATGGGAAAATAAAATAGAAAAACTGGCACTTAATACCATAAATGAAAATGTAACATCAATAGCTGGAGTGCCAACGTGGACGCTAATTTTATTGAAACGCATTTTAGAGATTACAGGTAAAAAAACAATTAGTGAAGTTTGGCAAAACCTTGAATTATACATTCATGGAGGAGTAAGTTTTACACCATACAAACAACAGTTTGAGCAAGTAATTGGCAAGCCTATTCATTATCTTGAAATATACAATGCCAGCGAAGGTTTTTTTGCAGCACAAGATAATATTAATGAAGAAGGAATGTTGCTGTTTTTAAATCACGGTATTTTTTATGAGTTTATGCCTATTGAAGAATATGGCAAAGAAAACCCACGAACTATTGGCTTAAATAAAGTTGAATTAAATAAAGCCTATGCACCTGTAATTACTACCAATGGTGGCTTGTGGCGTTATTTAGTTGGCGATACTATTCAGTTTACAAGTTTATTTCCTTTTAAAATAAAAGTAGTTGGCAGGCTTAAACATTATATAAATGCCTTTGGCGAAGAGTTAATGATTGACAATGCAGACAAAGCTATAGCTATGGTTTGTCAAAAATTAAATTGTGTTATTAACGATTATACTGCTGCCCCAAAATATATTGACAACGCCAGCAATGGTGCTCATCAATGGTTAATAGAATTTGAAACTACACCACACAACATAAACGAATTTGCCTACGAACTGGATTGTGCTTTAAAAAGCGTAAACAGCGATTATGAAGCTAAACGCCAAAAAGATATTGCCTTGCAAATGCCTATCATTACTGTATTGCAAAAAGGAGTGTTTAATAAATGGCTGCATCAAAAAGGTAAACTTGGTGGGCAACACAAAGTGCCACGCTTGTGTAATACAAGAATTTATATAGATGAAATTTTGCAAATGATACAATCCTAATATATCTTTCTTCAATCTATTTTGCCACTTGCCACTTCTTATTTTTAATCCTGTTTTATCTTCTACTTTTACGTCCTATTTTTAACTAAAGAACAATACAAAAGATTTAGACAATGCGTAAGATTATTTATTTAGTTAATCCAAAATCTGGCACACAAAAAAAGGAATTGATATTAAAGTTGATTGAAAAAGAAACCAAAGCAACTGGCATTGATTATGAAATAATGCATACCAATGCCGAAGGAAATTATGATTTTGTAAAAGATAAAATAGAAGCAGAAAATATTACAGATGTTGTAATGATTGGTGGAGATGGTACAGTAAATCAGGTTACCAGTGCTTTGCGTAATTGCAATGTAAATTTTGGAATAATACCTATTGGTAGTGGCAATGGTTTAGCTCGTGCTGCACACATACCAATGAAGTTAAAATCTGCTTTAGCACTCGTATTTTCTGGTGAAGCAAAGTATATTGATGCTTTTAAGGTTAATAACCATTATAGCTGTATGCTTAGTGGCGTTGGTTTTGACGCACAGGTTGCACACGATTTTTCTACCAAGGCTTCGCGTGGATTATTGACATATACACAACAGAGTGTTCTAAATTTTTTTAAAGCACAGCCCTATCAGTTTGAAATTATTATTGATGATTTTTCTTTTTTTACAGAAGCCTTTTTTATAAGTATTGCTAATAGCAACCAGTTTGGAAATAATTTTACCATTGCCCCAAAAGCCAAGCTTAGTGATGGTTTGCTGGATATTGTGATAGTGCAAAAAATGAGTAAGGCTAAGTTGCCATTTGCAGTATTGCAGCAAATGCGTGGTAATAATAAGTTACAAAATCTTGTTGAAGAAATTACAAAAAAGAATGTGCTGTATTTTCAAACACCATCTATAAAAATAAAAAACCTAAAGCTTGCACCATTGCATGTTGATGGCGAGCCATATAATACTGCTGAAGAATTCAATATTGAAATTATAAAAAGTTGCTTTAAGCTAATTCATTAATTGCTTTTATAGCACTCTGCAAACGCTCTTCATTATTGCCACTTATTATTGTCCATGGCGTAGATTGATTGGCGAGAATATCTTTATAAATATTAAACAATTCTTTGCGTGGTTGTTCATTTGGGTATTCTCTTAATTCATCTGCAACCCAAGGTAGGTCTATGTTGCATAGCAAATACAAGTCGTATTTTCTATTAACAATTTCATCTAAAATATATTGATGGCATTTGCCAAAAACATACTCGCACCATACTTTCATTACATACATATCTGTGTCAATAATCAGGAATTGGAAATTGGAAATTAGGTCATTAGTCTTTGGTCTTTGGTCTTTGGCTTGCAACTCATAATCTTCTTCAAGTTTTAGCTGACCTTTTGCTATAGTTAACAAATCATCAAAGCTATAATCTGTTCCATTTTGTAAAAGGTATTCTCTAGCAAACTCAGGACACCAAAGCGTTTGGTAATGCTTTGCTAATTGCTCACACAGTGTACTTTTTCCTGTGCTTTCTGGTCCTATGATTACTATTTTTTTAAGCATTTTGTGTTCCTTGTTCAATATTCTTCTTTTTCCATTCAATTAATCCTGCAATAGCAAGTACCAGTAACACTAAAAATTGAACACTTGTAAAAACATATCCTTTTATAAAGTAAAGTGGTATTGAGGCAATATTTGTAGCTATCCACCACCACCAGCTTTCAACCTTTTTCTTTGCCATTAACCACATTCCTGTGTAGGCTGTTGCACTTGCAAAAGCATCAGCATAAGGTATAGCGTCTTTTGCAAAATTTATTTTTAATAATGCGAGGCAAGTATAAATAACAATATAAAAAACAGCAAAGAAACTCAAGTGTTGCAGCCATTCTTTTTTAGAGGATGTTGTGATGTGCAAAACAACATCTGTTTGGGCTTCATTTTTTTTATTCCATAAAATCCAGCCATAAATGCTCATTATAGTATAATAAAAATTTACACTGGCTTCGCCAAACAATTTGCCTTTAAAACTTATGTAGATGTAAATAATTGTATTGATTAACCCAACAGGGTAAACCAGAATATTTTCCTTTCGACTAAACCAAACACTTGCAATACCAGCTATTACAGCAATAAACTCAAGTGAAGAAGTTTGCTGAATGCCAGTAATAAGTTGTTGAAATATTGAGAGTAGCAAGGTAATTACGATTTTAGATTTACGAATTACGAATTGATATTTTGAAATATTAAATAGTTAATAAATCGTAATTCTAAAATCGTACATCGCAAATTGGATTATAGTTTTTCATACAATGCTCTCAACTTTTCCCTTGTCATTATTTTTTCCCAGTCTTTTCCCAAAGCGTTTTCCCACAAAGGTTTCATACCTAAGCTCACATTCATCATGGTATCAAATTGCTCTTCTGTTAAGCCTTTGCAAATGCCTTGTGGAATATCAATATTGTTTTTCTCAACCATTTGCTTAAACTCTGCCACACCTTCAGGATAATATTCTTCAAGGTGATTCATCACAATACAATTTCCAATACCATGCTTTGTACCAAGCAAATAACTTAAACCATAACTTACTGCATGTGCCACACCAACCTGGCTATATGCAATGCTCATTCCACCAGCATAGCTTGCCATCATTAATTTATCATCATAAGTATCATTCCATTCACCACCTAAAAATACTTCTCTGCACAATTGCAAAGCTTTCTCTCCATAGCTTTTGCTAAACTCATTCAAGTATGTACCTGTTAAACTTTCTATGCAATGAATATAGCAATCCATACCTGTATAAAAACGTTGATTTACTGGTGCATCTTTACATAATTCTGGGTCAAGCACAATCTGGTCAAATGGTGTAAAGTCACTGTTCATTCCTAGTTTTCTTGTTGGTCCTGTAAGCACAGTTGTTCTGCTTACTTCAGCACCTGTGCCACTTAAAGTTGGAATACCAGCCTTATAAACACCTGCACATTTTACCAAATCCCAACCCTGATAATCTGCACTGCTGCCAGGATTATTCATCATTAAGCCAACGGCTTTAGCCAAGTCCATTGTGCTACCACCACCAATTCCAATTACACCACTTACAGTTCCAAATTCATCTTTAAGCTGTTGTGCAAGCTTATCTACTTGCGTGGTTTTGGGTTCATAGGTTACATCTGCAAAAATGATTTTATCATTTCCTTGCAAAGGGATTCTGTTAGGTAAAGATTTTCCTTCAAAATAATGATCTACCAAAAAAATCATTGGTGCACCATTTTTTCTTTGAGGTGCCAGTATTTCGTTTAACTGATTAAAACTACCACGACCATAGACCACATAACCAACCATTTTAAAATTACGGAACTGCATAAAATTTTTGTTTGGAAACAAAAGTAAAGGAATGGATTTGCAAAAAAACTACTGAATGAAACCTTTGTTTCTGCTGGCATCTATTTTAAACATCATTAACAGTTTCATTTGCTCTGCTTTCTTTTTTGCATCGTTAGCAATGTTGCCTTCAAAATTTTCGTCAATGGTTGCAAACCAAATTTGCAGCCAGGTTGCAAAATGTATTTCATGCAAGCTTTCCTTTTTATCAAGTTCTATATGTGTTGCTATTGGATTGCCTTTGTAGCTTGCATTTGAAAACAAAACTGTTTCCCAAAAGGAATACATTACAGGCAAATGCGTTTGTAAATTAAAGTAATCAGGATTGTTAAAAATATGTTTCAACACATCATTTTGCAATACCTTGCTATAAAAACTATCTACCAGTATTTTTATATCATCAATATTTCTAATATCAGGTCTCATCTAATGGTCACAGTCATCTTTATGTGCATGATTATGATGACGGCAAAATTTATAGTTTAAAAAATGACTAAGAATAATAAGCACAACCGCAGGCACAAGCAAATACAAATGCCACTCGTGAAAGATTTGTTTACTTATCAGAAATAAAATTCCTAAAGAGAAAATAACAAATGGAAACCAGCTATGGTGGTGCTTTTTAAAGCCATGATACAATGAATATGCACCAACTAAAAATGCAAGTGCAATCATTCCATATTCAAAATAAATATTATCAATAATATCTACACCAAACAATGGCAGACTGCTTAATATCAAAGGCAGCAGTGCACAATGAATAGCACATGCCACAGAAACAGTAACTCCAAAAGCATCCCAATTAATTTTGAAAGACATGTAGCAAATGTAGTAGTAAGCTTATAAATTATGCAGTAACTAAAATTACTTTCCTTTTCCCAAAACAATAATTCTTACTGTGTGAATCATAATTTTAAAGTCGAGTAGTAAAGATGTGTTTTCAATATAAATCAAATCGTATTGCATACGCTCAATCATTTGTTCAACAGTTTCGGCATAGCCAAATTGCACCATGCCCCAGCTTGTTAAACCTGGTTTTACCTTAAATAAATAATTGTAGTAAGGTGTTGTCGCTGTAATTTGATTAATATAAAATTTTCGTTCAGGCCTTGGACCTACAAGGCTCATATTGCCAATTAAAATATTCCATAATTGAGGCAATTCATCAAGTCTCCATTTACGCATTACCTTTCCCCAGTTTGTAATTCTTTCATCATTATCGCTGCTTAATTGTGGGCCATTTTTTTCAGCATTTTCAACCATGCTTCTAAATTTATAAATAGTAAATGGACGACCTTTATAGCCAATTCTTTCCTGGGTATAAATGATGCTTCCCTTGCTTGAAAGCCTTGTGCGTATTGCAACATAGATGAATACAGGAATTAGGATTACCGATGCAGAAAATGCAAACAATACATCTACCAGGCGTTTAACATTGTGTTGCCACAGCTTTAATGGGCTTGTATCCAAATCAATTAAAGTTGCACCAAAAACATTAGATGTTTTTACAGAACCTGAAAGAATATCAAGCACATCAGGCACAAGCTTTATTTCAACATCTTTCAATGCCAATTTGTTTACTATTTCTTCGGTAATATTTTTTTGATTTTTATTTAATGCAACAACAACATTTACCACTTTTTGCTCATCAATTATTTTTTGTAAAAGGCTAATGCTTCCAAGATTTGGCAAATATTTATGCAGCCCATTTTTATTGTTATCATCGCTAACAAAACCTACTAATTTATACCCTAAATAGGCAAAGTTTTTTTGTAGCTCGTTATAGGTTTTTACAGCCTGATTATTGTTGCCAATAATGATTGTATTAAAGGAAATTCTGCCACTTAAAAAATCTTTTTTTGATTTTACAAGCAAAAACCATCGCAACAAAAAAACAAAAAAGCAATTGATTAAAAAGATAAAAACCAGAGTTATGTAGTGAGAAAAACCACCAACAATATTGCCTTTATATAGCAATAAAAAATAGATAAGCAAACCGCCTGTAAGCGTTGCTATAACTGTATTTGTAAATTCGTTAAGCCTCGATTTTTTGTGAATGGGTAAAGCATAGCTTCCAAAAAGCAAAAACAAGATAAGCCAGCAAAATGGAACAATTGTAAATGATGTTATAACTAACGCAGGAATATTTTTATCGTTAAAAACATACACACCCAGCAACAGCCAACTTATTGCAGTTGCAATATAATCAGCAATTACGTAATAGGCAATGTGTAGGGGTTTATTCATTTGTTGTTATCGAGAGTTAGTAGCAAGTTAACGCAAGAACTCTCTAAAACTCACGACTAACTACCAAATGCTTTCGTTTAATTCACAGCCACATTTCCAATCTTTGCCAATATTTGGTGTGCCACATCCATTGCCATATAACCATCTACTTCACTTACAATTGTTGGGGTATCGTTTTTTATAGCATCTACAAAACTTTGCAGTTCAAGTAAAATGGCATTTCCATCCTCAATTTTAGGATTGGCTACAGCAATAGTTTTTTTATTTCCATTTGGCAATTCCACATCAAAACTGAAAACTTTTTTATCATCATCAGCCGATTTTATTTTAATGATTTCTGCTTTTTTATCTAAAAAATCAACACCAATATAAGCATCCTTTTGCATAATCCTCATCTTCCTCATTTTCTTCATGCTTATTCTACTGCTTGTTAAATTAGCCACACAGCCATTGTTAAATTCTATTCGCACATTAGCAATATCTGGAGTATCTGTAAACACAGCAACGCCACTGGCACTAATGGTTTTAACAGTGCTTTTAACCATGCTTAAAATAATGTCAATATCATGAATCATCAAATCCAGTATCACACTTACTTCTGTGCCACGAGGATTAAATTGTGCCAAACGATGCACTTCTATAAACATTGGTTTTAAATCAATTTTTTGCAACGCCAGAAAAGCAGGATTAAATCTTTCAACATGTCCAACCTGCATTTTAACACCAGCTTCCTTTACCATTGCCATTATGTCTTTTGCCTCTTGAACTGTGTGTGTCAAAGGCTTTTCAACAAAAACGTGTTTGCCTTTTCGAATAGCACTAATACATAAATTATAATGAAACTGTGTAGGTACAACAATATCAATAATATCGCAAGCTTCAATTAATTTTTCTTCGTCAACAAATCTTTTTAAACCATAATCTGCTGCAACCTGTTTTGCAGTTTCATTATTAGGGTCAAAAAAACCAACCAGTTTTACACCATCAATTTCTTTCCAATTGTTTAAATGGTATTTACCCAAATGTCCAACTCCAAAAACACCAACTTTAAGCATAGCAATAAATTTAAAGGGCAAATATAATAGTTGAGGCAATCTTTAGTAAAGTAAGTATTCACATTGCAGTTGCTACAATGCTTGCTTTATTGTTAACATAAAAAAATGCGAACCTTTTGAGTTCGCATTTTTTTATGTTTAGTTTAGTTTCTCTAAATGAAATTCAATTTTCTTTTCCTTTTTAAAGTATTCGTAAATGCCTACGTATCCTTGTTTGGCAGGAAATATCCTGGTAACTTTTGCTTTTGAAGTAAGCTGAATTTTATCTGTGGTAACCTTGCCATCGCTATATTTAATTGAGTTAAAAGTACCGCCTTTATAATCATCAGTTTTTTCCCAGTCGGTATAGCAAAATGAGAATGAGCTATTATCTTTTGCAACTGTTGTAAAACTATAATCAAAAGAACCTGCATATTTCATTAGCAATGCCAAAGCATGTTGACTAACCTGGTCAGCCATTGCACCAGCTACTGCAGTTGCTTCTCTTTTTTTGTAGGTAGTGGCTTTAGACAATTTATTTGCATTGTCAAATTCTATAATTACTAAATCTGTAATTACAATTTTGGTAAATCCGTTATTAGTATTTCTTGTAAGTATTGATAATGCTGCACCTGCTGCATTAAATTTTCTTTTATAGCCTTCAGCAGCAACTATCAATTTTCCATCAGGTGTTCTTTTAATATCCTGAATACATAAGTAACCAATATCTTCAATTTTGCCTTTATCGTTTACATTCAAAAACTTTGAAAACGCTCCTTGCCAAGGGTTATATTCTTTAGTAACTATTTTACCACTTTTTGAAAGAGTGTAAATTGCAATACCTAAACCATAATCTTTTGATATGTTATCATCTTCATCAAAATATGTTGCAGACATTAATAAGTTTCCTGTTTTATCATCAAGCGTTAAAAACGTTGGAAGGCTTTTATATTTAGGATCAATTTTTTCATCTAATTCAAAAACCTTTTTTTGAGTAACAACATTAAATGCATAGGTAGAAGTTGTTGGCTTACCACTTAGTAAGTGTTTCTTTTTACCAACTTCCAGATAAATTGTACTATCAATAACAGCAAGGCACATTGCACCAATTTGCTTTTCTTCAAACTCTGGTCTTTGCACATAACTTTTATTGCTTGCAGAAGAGTAATAACCAATCTCAAAAACATTTGACCCGCCTTCTCTTACTGGCATTAAAGAAACAAAGCCCAATTTAGGAATAGCAATTAAGGTATTGCTTGATGCGTCATCTCCTCCTCCCATTGCATTAATTTGACCAGTCAATAACATAAAATCACCTTTGTCATATTCCTTTTCATATTCATATTTTAGTTTACAATCCAAGTCATACACTTTATAAACATATTTTTTATCTTTTTCATTTACTAAAAAAAAGCACAAGCTGTTTTCGTTAAATTCAGCATCGTACATATTTACGTCTTTATGGTCTTGGAAAGTGGTTTTTTTAACAGGGTTAGAGTTTTCATCTAAAATCTGAATAGTGTATTCTCTTGTTTTTCTATCAATTTTATCGCTCTCGTAGAAAATGTAATACCCTTTTACCTGCTTGTTTTCATAAATGGCACCTGCACCTTTTATGAACGCTTTTTGTACATTGTCTAAAGTAAGTTTTCCTTGTGCAAAAGAAAACTGAAGCACTAAAATGGCTAGTGCGGTTGAAATAGTTTTTTTCATGTTGTATTTTTAATGTGTGTGTGGCGAAAATATTGGTTTAAAGCATTTTAACTAAATTTTTTTTGCTTCAATAACTGTATTTGTAAACTGTATAAATTTTGAGTATTGGTTTTGATATTTTTTTAAAAAATGATACCCGATGTTTTTATAATCATCTAAGTTTAAGTTTTGTATAAACTGCAACAATAAATTATACGAAGCATCAAAATCTGGCGAAGGCATACCTGTGTATTTTCCTAACTGATGTGTTTTTTGGGCAGCATAAAACTCGTTAAACAAGTTGCCAATGGTGGTTATTAAATAAGGATTTGGCTCTTCCTTGCTTAGTCTTATCAATGCATAATACAAAGCACTTGACAAATATTTTTTCTCTGTATAAAATGCAATATTTTCTAACTTAAATTGTTGCTTAAACTGGCTAAACAGAGCAGCATTTAAAAAAGACTTTTGTGCGTTGCCCTGAGGATATTTTTCAAAAAGTCTTTTTACAGCTTCAATCCTTTTTTTACAATCTGGGTGGGTTTTAATAGAATCTGCAATCGTTGTATCTTCTTTAATTACAGCGTGTCCTCCAAGCAATCCTTCTTCCTTTTCAATCCATTTTTTCTGAAATGGAAATTCGTTGCTGTTAAATGTAGTTTGCAGGCATTTTTCTGTGTTAAAAGAATCTTTATCCAGACCATCCAAAATTTCTAAAAGACCAACGGCTTCTCTTATATCAAATTTGGTTTTACTCATAAAAACAATTGCCAAAGAATCTGCTTCAGACTCTTTATACCTTGAGTGCTTTCTGTTATCAAATTTCAAACCCAAAGCCAATTTTTCAACCCTTTCTCGTTGTTTATATTCTGCTTTTTTTATACTTTTCAATTCTGCCTGAAACTCTTTTGAGTTAACGGTTGTTATGTATTTTTCAATTTGTTTATTGCTATGGTCTAAATAAAAATGAGATAATTCGTGGCATAATACAAATACTACCTGGCTTTCATTTTGTAGTCTTTCAAATAAACCTGTGTTAAAGAACACTGTATTCTCTCCAACAAATGTTGCATTAGGCACTTCGGTTTTGTTAAAAAATATATTTATTGGCTGTTCCTGCAGTAAGGAATTATTGCTAATTATTTCATTTAGCAGTTGCTTTAAATAAGCCTGTGCTGTAGCATTGGTCAATAATTTTTTTTCGGTAAAATGATGCTTAATATATTCAAATCTTTCTTTGTAAATCTCTTTAAACTCTTTTTTGTAATCGCCTTTTACAGCATCAATATTTTTATTATAACGCTCTTCTATTTGCTTATAATCATTACTAAAAAATAAAGAGTCGTTTTTGGTTGCTATAAAAAAGGTATCAACCTGTGCAGTTATATTTTGTGTAGCCAATAATAAAAATATTGCAACAAAAATGCTTTTGGTTTTACTCAACATAAGGGTTAGCTTGTATTTCGTTTTTAAAGTTAATGGTTTCAATTTCTTTTAAACATTCAGCACACAAGCAATCATTATAATTATTGGCTATAAATGTTTTTGCCTGCTGGCTCAATGCTATATTATAACACTGGCAGTTTGTTATATCATTTACACAACAATCAAATAGTTTATTGCATTTGCTACAATGTTTTTTCATGTAATAACGTGATTGTCCACGTAGTGTTGATAATAAGTTTGGCAATAATAGTAAAAATGGCATTTATCTTTAGCAAACCTAAAAAATATGCATTGGAGAAAATTTAATGGCGAAGCTTTACATTTTCCAATTAAAGAAGCCGTAGCCCAAACAATTATTAATGAAACTGCAAAAGGCGTTAAGCTAAAAGTTTGCATTGGCACAGACAGCCAAGTAAAAGGCAACGATACAGAGTTTGCCACAGTTATTGTTTTTTTAAGAGAACATAATGGAGGCTTTATGTTTATTAGTAATGAAAAAACAAAACAAAAATTTCACATTAAAGAACGCATGCTTGTAGAGGTAGCACGCAGCATTGAAATTGCTTATGAGTTGTGCGACTTATTTATTAAACACAATATTGAAATGGAAGTTCATGCAGACATTAACACCAATCCCAATTTTAAAAGTAACGATGCTTTAAAAGAAGCAATGGGCTATATTTTAGGAATGGGCTTTGCCTTTAAAGCCAAGCCAGAAGCCTATGCAAGTAGTTGCTGTGCAGACAGGGTTTGCAATTAAATCGCCTTCACTTCCTAAAAGAATTTCATTTTTATTCACTGTAAATATGCTTTGCATATTTATACTATTTGTTGTCCATACTGCAGTAATTTTACTGTAACCACAGTGGCGTTGGCACCATTCAACAATTCAATTCTATTCAGCAATTATTAAATTGTATTCTTGCTCAACAAAGCAATCTGCCTGAATTTTATTAAGATTGCTTTAGGTACTAACTTTCGCAACAATCAGGATTATTTTTGTGTTGCATAACATTAGCTATTGACTAATCTTTGCACCATGAAACCTATTTTAATTTATTGTTACGATGCTTACTGTGGCTGGTGCTATGGTTTTAGCAATGTTATAAATACTGTAGAAAAACAATACAGCAATGCACTGGATTTTGAAGTACTAAGTGGAGGAATGGTATTGCCTGAAAAGCCAATACCTATAAAGCAAACTGCAAGTTATATACAGCAAGCCTATAAAACAGTTGAAGATTATACTGGTGTAAAATTTGGCGAAGATTATTTATGGCATATTAATAATCCCGATGAAAGTGACTGGTTTCCTGATAGCTTAAAGCCAGCAATAGCATTGTGCATTTTTAAGGAAATGTTTATTAACAAGCAAATTGAATTTGCAACAGACCTTCAATATGCACTTCACTTTGAAGGCAGGGATTTAACAGATGATGAAGCATACAGGCGTTTGCTTGAAAAGTATAACATTGATGCAGATGACTTTTATACAAAACTAAAAAGTGATACTTACAAAGAAAAAGCACAATACGAATTTGCCTTGTGCAAGCAGTTAAATGTTACGGGCTTTCCTTGTGTGTTTATTCAAACCACCGAATCAAAATTCCATTTAATTGCAAAAGGCTATACTGCATTAAATGACATACAAAACAGAATTGAAAGTGTATTGATGCTTGTAGGCAGCGAGAACTGATGAACAGATTACTGCTTAATGTTACAGAATTGTTAAAATGCTGTGCAAACAAAAACAAGCCATTTAACCAATTCTCCCCTATATTGCACCTCTTTTTAGGATAAAAACCTTATTTTTTTACCAAAACTTGCCAAAAATGGATTTAAAGCAAATTCACGAACTAATAAAAATTGTCAATAAAAGTAATATTGGCGAAATAAGTATTGAAGATAAAGATGGTAAAGTAACCATTAAACAAAAGGAAGAACAAGTGGTAACAGTTGCTGCACCTGCACCACAGGTTTATAATGTTGCACCACCAGCACCAGTTGCACAAGCTGCTGCACCACAAGTTGCTGCACCTGCACCTTCAACTCCTGCACCAGCTGCAAGCAATACTATTACTATAAAAAGCCCAATGATTGGCACTTTTTATCGCAAATCTGGTCCTGATAAACCAGTTTTTGCTGAAGTTGGAACAGAAGTTACACCTGGTAAAGTAGTTTGCATTATTGAGGCTATGAAACTATTCAATGAAATTGAAAGTGAAATAAAAGGAACAATAGTTAAGGTTTTGGTAGAAGACGCAAGCCCTGTAGAGTATGACCAGCCTTTATTTGAAGTGCAACCTGCTTAATTCGACAATTCGACAATGATTAAATTAGTCAATATTCAATTGTCGAATTGCCATATTGTTTAATTGTCAAATTAAAATTTGTGTTTAAAAAAATATTAATTGCCAACCGTGGCGAAATTGCCCTTCGTGTAATTCGTACTTGCAGAGAAATGGGCATTAAAACTGTTGCTGTTTACTCTACTGCCGATAAAGACAGCTTGCACGTTCGCTTTGCCGATGAAGCAGTATGTATTGGAAAGCCAGCCAGTATGGATAGTTATCTTAACATTCCACACATTATGGCTGCTGCTGAAATTACCAATGCCGATGCTATACATCCTGGCTATGGGTTTCTAGCAGAGAATTCAAAATTCTCTCAAATATGTGCCGACCATGGCATTAAATTTATTGGCCCCACACCTTCTATGATTAATAGCATGGGCGATAAAATAACTGCTAAGGAAACCATGATAAAAGCTGGAGTACCTGTTGTACCTGGTAGTGGTGGATTGCTTGAAAGTGTAGAACAAGCTAAAGACCTTGCAAAAAATGTAGTAGGTTACCCTGTAATTTTAAAGGCAACTGCTGGTGGTGGTGGTAAAGGAATGAGGGTTGTGTGGGAGGAAAGTGAAATAGAAAAGGCATTTAACACAGCAAAAGCTGAAGCTGCTGCATCGTTTAAAAACGATGGCATTTATATGGAAAAATTTGTGGAAGAGCCACGCCACATAGAAATACAGGTTGCAGGAGACCAATATGGACAAGTTTGCCATTTAAGCGAAAGGGATTGCAGCATTCAACGCAGGCACCAAAAATTGGTTGAAGAATCTCCTTCTCCTTTTATGACACCTGAATTAAGAAAGGCAATGGGTGATGCTGCCATTAAAGCTGCACAAGCTATCAACTATGAAAGCGTTGGCACTATTGAGTTTCTAGTAGATAAGCACCGCAATTTTTACTTTATGGAAATGAATACTCGTATTCAGGTAGAACATTGCGTAACAGAAGAAGTGATTAATTTTGACTTGATAAAAGAGCAAATAAAAATTGCTGCTGGCGAAAAAATTTCTGGTGCCAATTATCAACCAAGTATGTGTGCTATTGAATGTAGAATTAATGCTGAAGATCCTTACAATGACTTTAGACCTAGCCCAGGAAAAATAACTTACTTAAACACGCCTGGTGGTCATGGTGTGCGTGTAGATAGTCACGTGTATGCAGGCTATGTTATTCCACCTTATTATGATAGCATGATTGGTAAATTAATTACAGTTGCACGTACCCGCGATGAGGCTTTGGATACTATGTACAGGGCATTGAGTGAATATGTAATTGAAGGTATTAAAACCACCATTCCTTTTCATTTGCAGCTAATGCAAAACGAAGACTTTAGAAAAGGAAACTTTACCACTAAATTTTTAGAAACTTTTACAATGAAATAAATGTGTTAAGCATTATTAAATATAAAGGCTGCCAATTGGCAGCCTTTATATTATACTATTTATACCATAATGCACATATAAATACTAATTTCCTCCAAAACCTCCGCCACCTTTAGTTCTGTTTTTCTCGTCTTCTACTCCAAGCTCTCTTTGACGTGCAGCTTTAACTGTATTTTTACCAAATCTGTAACTAAAGTTCAGTTTAAATTGCTGGCTTTCCCATCTAAATACCCCAGTTAATTTTTGACCAACAAAGTCGCTGCTACCTTGCCATTTCATTGTTTTAAAAATATCGCTTACAGCTATTTTTATGTTTCCTTTTCCTTGAAAAAGAGATTTGCTTACACCTATATCAACAAAGCCCATTGCCTTGCTTTTAAATGTTCCTTCCTGAATAGATGGTGTACTAAACCAACTGCTTAATTCTGCTTTATAACCTTTACCTAAATTAAAGCCATGTTGCATGTAAAAGTTAGCAGCAGTTACTTCCAAATCAACTTGCCTGTTAGGCCCTAAATCTGCTTTGTATTTTGAATAATACCCATTAAGGCTAAAGTAGGCATTATAAATTCCTTTTTGAACAGGATAACCAATACTTAAATTAATAATATCCTGAGTTGCAAGGTTTTTATGTGTCATAAAGCTTTTAGACTTTTCGGTAGTATCAATTATTTGTGCAAACATATCTTTTATATGGCTGTAGCTTATTGTTGTAGTAAGCATGTAATGATATGTATTGCTAATGCTGAATGTGTTGGTGTATTGTGGCGTTAATGCTGTGTTTCCTTTTTGGTAAGTATAGTCATCCAACTTAAACTCAAATGGATTTAATTTTTGGTATGCAGGCCTGTCAATTCTTCTGCTATAGCTTAAGCTCCATTGGTTCATTGGGTTTTTATTAAATGTTAAGCTGGCACTAGGAAATAGGTCAGTGTATTTTCTTTCTATTGTTGAGTCAAAAGGCATTGTGCCTGCAGCATCTTTTTTACCAGATGAAACACCAGTAACATTACTGTTTTCAACCCTTAAACCCACCTGAAACATTACACCTTTAAGTTGTTTATTAAAATTTATATAAGCAGCATTTATCTGTTCGGTATAAACAAATTTATTGCTACGCAAATTGTCAATTGTCTTGATATCGTTTTTAATATCACTTACATCATAACGCTGAAAATCGTTGGTGGTTTTTACGTTAGATATTTTAACACCAGTTTCTAATTTGCCACCAGCAAGCCTTTGCTCATAATCTACTTTACCATTAAGTATATCAATAGTGCTTGGGCTTAACATTCTATAAAAAGCTGTATAATAGAGCGTGTTGTTTTTATCATAATAATAGTTAGGCTGCAACTGGTTATTGTTGTTATCAAAGTGTCCATAGTTTCCATCAAAGTTTACTTCGTGCCCACTTGTATCAACATATTTATAGTTACCATTAATATTGATATTGTTGTTTTTCATTGCAGATGAATTGTCTGCAATAAGGTTTCGGATAAATGTATTTGCTGGTATATAAGTTACAGGAGTGGTTCCATAATTTGTGATATCACTATTGGTAAAATTTCCATCTACTATAATTCCAAAAGTGTTTTTCTTATTGGCATAAAAATCAAGACCTGTTTTAAAAGTATGTGTTTCTGTTTTGCTGTCTATATTGCCATTCTGGTCAAAACTTGTGTCAAGCAATTCCCTGTATATAGATAATGTGTTAGTGCTTTTATTATTGTTATAATTATAGTTACCAAACAGGTTTACCTTTTTATTTCTGTTGTTTAAATTAATGCCTGCATTGTATTTAGGATAAGTGCCAATTGCATAACCAGCATTAAGGCTACCATTTGTTCCAAAGGCTTTGTTCTTTTTTAAACGAATATTGATGATACCTGCATTACCTGCTGCATCATACTTTGCACTTGGATTGGTTATTAATTCAATAGCCTCAATATTGTTGCTTTGAATAGAGCGTAAATAGCCAGATAAATCTTTGCCTGCAAGTGGAGATGGGCGACCATCAATATAAACCTGTACACCATTTTTACCACTTAATTGCACATTGTCGTCTTTATCAATCATAACACCCGGCGATTTGCGTAGCAATTCAAAGGCATCTGTGCCTTGTGCATTAATGCTTCCCTCAATATTAAAAATTGTTTTGTCTGCTTTTACTTCAATCATTGGCTTTTTGCTGCTAATTGTTACTTCGCCAAGGCTTTTACTTGCCTTAGTCAATGTAATTGCCGGTACAGTAAAATCGGCTGAAGTTGCATCAAAAACAGTAGAACTTCCTTTTGCAAAACCAACACTGGTAATGGTTACAAAATATTTACCATTGGCAGCATTAAAGCTATACATTCCATCGTTGTTGGTAATAGCAATTTTTACAATAGCCGAGTCTTTTGCCTTATGCAATGTAACAGATGCACCAACAACTGGTTTTTTAGCATCGTCATTAATGGTTCCTGAAATAGTTTGTGCCTGTGCAAATGCAGTTAATAGCAACATACACAAAATGGATGTAAATGTTTTTCTCATAATCTTATAATTTTTCGTAATTAGTGCAAAGTAGTTACTAATTATTACAACCCAGAATTACTAATTAGTTAAATGGAAAGAAAATAATGTGAGTGGTGTTAATGAATGTTAATGCCTAATTCATTTAAAACCAGAAAAAGACAACATATTTTGCTAAGGCAAAATAAAAACCGAGAAACTAATTATTGAATAAAAGTATGAAAAATGAAACAGTATACAACCCTTTCGCAGTGTCCTTTGGCTTTACTGCAAGGCTTTGCAAAAGAGACACAGTGAAGACGGAAAATGATTTTTCCTATTCTTAAAACCATTTTGCGTATCGCAAAAAGCATTCTTTCTATTGCAAAAATCATTTTTTCAACTACTGAATGAATATAAAAACATTAATTTCAATATTTTATGTTTTTTACAACCAGATTTTGCAAGTAAGAAGATACTTCGGTTTACTTGATATAAGATATCTCTGAGTAAGTATTATGCATTTTATTTAATAATATATTTGTTTTGGAAGTATTGGTTTTATTAAGGTAACAATTTAACCCTAACAATGAAAAAAATTATATGCAACAGCACTACAACCCAACGCAGCGTCCTTTGGCTTTACTGCAAAGGCTTTGCAAAGAGACACTGCGAAGACGGAAGTGTTAAATTGCACCACAGGTAAACAACAAGTTAAAAAAGTAATATTGGAATAAGATGAAACAATTATTTAAAATAGTAAAAAATAGTAAAAGCCTTTGGCTTTTACTATTTTTTTGTGGAGAAAACAGTAAAGTATATAGTCAATATAATCTTGTGCCTAATAGCAGTTTTGAAGTTTATATTACTTGTCCAAACACAATAAATGACCCACCACCATTATTTTGGTATCAGCCAACTTCTTATCAATATCAAAATGGTCTTTACTCGAATAGTTGTAGTATGAATCCGCTTTCAGGGGTACCAAGAAATGGAGATGGATACCAATATGCACATACAGGGCAAGCATATGTAATTTTAGAAACTTATGATGGAAATAATTCAAGTAGATTTTATTTTCAAACAAAGTTAAAAGATAGTTTAAAAATGGGGCACTGCTACTATATAGAATTTTTTGTAAGTGCGAGTGATAAAGTTACGTATGGTTCTAATAATGTTGCACTACTTTTAACAAAAAAAACTGTATATATTGATACTTTAAATGACCCAAGAGGTGTTTTAAATGCAAATCCACAAATATTGAACTATGGCAATCAACCTATAGATGATACTTTAAATTGGATAAAAGTAGGTGGTATATATACTGCCTTAGGCGGTGAACAATATATAACTATAGGAAATTTTAAAGAAGATAATCAAACTAGTATTAA
This sequence comes from uncultured Chitinophagaceae bacterium, assembly GCA_964477265.1. GTDB lineage: Bacteria > Bacteroidota > Bacteroidia > Chitinophagales > Chitinophagaceae > CAIVPM01. The sequence continues at coordinate 25,306 of CAYZDJ010000002.1, read as the reverse complement.
AAGTATTCAACCTTTTGTGAGTGGCTTGTGTAATTGTGCGGGCTATTATTTAGATGATGTTTCAGTAATACCACTTGATAGTATGCCCTTACAAGCAGACGCAGGGCGAGACACCACCATACATACAGGTGATAGTGTATTTATAGGCAGCTTAACCAATGGTATAGACACTATTAAATGGCTGCAAAATGGCATCATCCCTATAGATAGCACAAGGCCTGGCTTTTGGGTACATCCATTGGTAAACACCTGCTATGTGCTAACCCAAACAGTAAATGGGTATAGTAGTAGCGATACTGTTTGTGTAAATGTGCAACCATTGCCTTTAAAGTTTATACAATTTACAGCCGCCCCAACCCCTCCAAAGGTGGGGCTTATACAAGCGAAGATGGACTGGGAAACTGTGAATGAAATTAATGTTTCACATTTCAATATTCAACGTTCAATTAATGGCAGAGACTTTATAACAATAGGCACAGTAAGAGCCAACAATAAAGAAAATAATAAGTACAATTACATTGATGGAATTAGGAATTGGGAATTAGGTATTAGTAAAGTGTATTATAGAATAGAGGCTGTTGATTTTGATGGAAGGAAGCAGTACTCAGGAATTAGGAATGTGGAATTAGGGATTAGGAATGGTGTTAGTGTTTATCCTAACCCTGCGAAAGATGTGGTGCACGTTATGGGTAAGGATATTAAGGAAGTGAGAATAATAAATTATTTGGGTCAGTTAGTGCATAAAGAGATTGCTTTGCTTCATTCTTCGCAACTCCTCGCAATGACAAGCAACACACAACTATTAACTATTAACTGTACACTATTAACTAAAGGCTTGTATATGGTGCAGATAATACTAACCAACGGAACCATTAAAAATGAAAAGCTGGTTGTTGAATAATGATAAAAAGTTGAAAGGCTGCCGGATGTGGAAGGTTTAGTGCGAAGTGCAACGCAGCACCGAAACGAAGTGTAGCCTGCAACAGCCGGAACATGAGGTAAAAAAGGATTTAGTGATATAACAGCCCCAACACTATGCTTTAATCTTCCCAAATTAAGCCTGCCACATAATCGAGTGCAAAAACCACCAGCACTATTACTGCTGCAATAACTATAAACTTAATAATGTAGTCGGTTACTTTATTTTGTAAGCTATCGCCTTGTGCCAACCTGCGTTCAATAGAAAGTCTTTCCAGGCTTTTCTCGTATTGAATTTCCTGTCTTTTATTGGATACTTTGTATAAAATTTTTACAATAACCGAAATGGCAAATGCAATGGCAGCAAGTATTAAAATTGTATTTTGATTTTCATTTAAAGAGTGCCATATATCTCTTAAAGCATCTATTACAGATTGCATAACCTATTAATTTTACTTTCCTTTTCTCCTGGCAATTTCGCGTTTTATCAAGCCCAGTTCCCTGCCTGTTTGCCCTGCAACGCTACTGTTTTCCTGTGCCCTACGCATTAAATAAGGAATAACGTCTCGTATAGGACCAAATGGCAAATACTTGCTTACGCTGCAATTATTATCTGCCAGGTTGAAGGTTATATTATCGCTCATACCATATAACTGTGAAAAATGGATATGGGAATGATTTGAAGGAATATTGCTTCTTTTTAATAAATCAAATGCCAGCAAATTGCTTTGCTCGTTGTGGGATGCAACAATTACAGCTATTTCATTGATGTTGCTTATGCAATACTCAACTGCTGCGTTAAAATCCTTATCAGTTGCCTCCTTGTTTTTTTGAATAGGGTCAGGATACCTTTTTTCAGTTGCCCTTGCCCTTTCTTTTTCCATATATGCCCCACGAACCAATTTAACACCCAATAAAAAACCTGCCTGCTTAGCAATACGATGAGACAGCTTTAAAAAATCTAACCTGTCGTGCCTGTATAGTTGAATGGTGTTATACACAATAACTTTTTCCTTGTTAAAGTGTTCCATCATTTCCATTGTAAGCCTGTCAATAGGGTCTTGTATCCAGCTTTCTTCTGCATCTACCAGCACACCAATATTGTGCTGTGCAGCTACTTCGCATATATGATACATTCTGTCTTTTACACTTTCCCATTCATCATTTTCCAGTTCATTATCGTGTATGCCACTTCTTAACCTTGGTGCTTCGTTTAAAGTTTCCAATAATTTAAAACGAGCCAGTCCTGTAATTTTTATACTTATAAATGGAATATTTTTTTGTGTAGCTGCATATTCAATTACACGCACAAACTCTTCTGTTGCCTTATCAAATTCTGCTTCTCCTTCTTTCCCTTCTACACCATAATCTAAAATTACCTTAACATTATATTTATCAAGCGTATTAACGGTTTCAGCAGTTTCTTCAAGCGTTTCGCCACCAACAAATTGTTTAAAAATAGTGTTGCGTAAAATGCCATTAATAGGCAAGCCTGTTTTCATTAAAAATGGAGTAAGCCTTGTGCCCAATGTTACAAATAATGGATAGCTCATTGTGCTAAATAAAAACTTAGCTTTTTTTAATTCCTTATCTGTTTTGTAGGCAAATGCTTTTTCAGTATTATCAAAAGAAAGGCTCATAACTAACGCTTGTTCGTTTTGTTTGCGAATATCGTAGAGTTGAGATTAACAGCCACGAATAGACGAATATTTTTTTATCGGTGTGGCGATTGAATGAAAAACCAAATAACCCAAAATATAATACCAGTAAGCGTGATGCCCAAAACAATGAAGCCATGTTTACGAGCTTCGTTATTGTAATAAAACACAGTTTTACCATTGGGCAAAGTTTTCTTTAAAAAGGATAAAACATATACAATAACTAACGCAAAGCCAGTAAAATAACTTATGATTGAAAGCACTGATAACAAGGCAAACAAATATCCCATAACAATCCATTTTACAGGGGTTGTGGCAGGTTTTGCTTTTTCAGTAATTCTTTCTTCCTTAAATTTTTCAAAAGTTGAAGTTGTTATATTGCTATCTCTTTCCCTTAATAATTTTTTTGCCAATAAATAATCAAAAGCTCCCCATTCATCGGGCTTTGCCACAATATTCAATAGCTCTTCGTTACTAAATTGAAGCAAATAATAATCTGGCTCAACATTATTAATATCATTGGCAAAATACTGCTCTAATATTTGATGTGCCTTTTCAAAATTTTGCGATTCAATTTTTAAGTTAATGTTCGCCTCAAATTGATTGAAGGAAAAAGTTACATCGAAATAATTTCTCTCATTTTCAATTTCTGTTTCAATACCATTTTCTTTCAACAAATCTGCCATTGCATTTGCCGATGCTACATTATTGAATTTTTGAAAGGTTAGAAATGCTGCCATTGTAGAACCATTAAAACTTATTACCAATTATATAAGGCAACATGGCACGCCATGTAGGCCAGTCGTGGTTTACATCTTCTCCCCAAATATCTAAATCGTGCCAAATGCCTTTATCCCAAAGCACCTGACTAAAACGCCTGTTAGCTTCAGGATCTTCGTAGCTGCCAGCACCTGTATAAATGTGTATATGATGACTTGCCTTTATTTTACTTAAATAAAACTCATCGTTTAAATTGGGTATATAATGCTGTGGACTGTTAAAATAAACTTGGTCATCCCAAAAGCCTTTTGTGTATTCAGTTAAATCATACACGCCACTCATGCTAATGGTTCCATTAATAATATCTGGTCTTTTTAAAAATAAATTCATTGCATGCAATGCACCAAAGCTTGCACCACAGGTATAAATATGTGTGTCATTACTCATGTTGTTTCTTATGCAAGGCACAACTTCGTTAAACACATAATTGTTAAACTGGTTTTGGCGAATAGCTTTATGCTCGGGCAACATATTATTATTTAACCAGCTTTCATTGTTAATGCTATCAATACTAAATACACGCATTTTACCACTATTAATAAATGGTGCCAATGCATCCAGCATTTGAAAACGCTCATATTCCAAATAATCGGCAGCAGCAGTAGGTATTAATAATAAAGCAAACCCATAATGACCATAGCTTGCAATTGGCATTTCTTTATTTAAAGATGGACTAAACCAAGATGTAGTTTGTTTTTGCATAAAAAATGTTTTGGTTGTGGTTTTAAAAGTATGGGAAAACAAAATACAATTTACAAAGCACACAAATATTTGTGAATACTTGCTGCTCATTATTACCAATTTTTTTCTCGCAGAAAACACGGAAAACGCAGAAACTATTAAAGTAATTGCTAACATTAACTTGTTTTAATATTTGTTAAATAAAAACCAAATCTTTGCATTGGTTTTACTAAAGACTAATGCCCAAAGACTAAAGACTTTGAAATGACAAAAACAGCAGCAACATTTATTGCTAAAAGCACTATTAAAGCAGGCGATTTAAACCATCGCAGAAAGATAAATTTTAATATTGGAAAATACAATGCAGTTGTGCCACAAGGCAAGCAACAATTTACTGATTTATTGGCTGCAAGAGAAATGGCAAAGAACATAAAACATAAAGCCATCAACAGTTTAGACAATTATTTACTTGAGTTTGAAAAAAACATTACTGCACGTGGTGCAAAAGTTATTTGGGCAAATGATAGCAAAGAAGCATTGGATACCATTGGCAAAATTTGCAAGGAAAAAAATTGCAAGACTTTGGTAAAAAGCAAAAGCATGGTTACCGAAGAAATTCATTTAAACCAATACTTGGAAGCTAATGGCATTGAAAGTGTGGAAACAGATTTGGGAGAATATATTCAGCAACTTGATGGTGAACCACCTTACCATATTGTAACACCAGCTATGCATAAAAGCAAGGAAGATGTTGCAAAATTATTTCATGATAAATTAGGGGTTCCTGCCAATCTTTCTCCTACAGAACTTACATTGATTGCCAGAAAAAATTTAAGGGAAAAATATGCACAGGCAGAAGTTGGAGTAACTGGTGCAAACTTTATTGTTGCTGATATTGGCGGTATTGCAGTTACGGAAAATGAAGGCAATGGAAGGTTAAGTTGTGCCTTGCCCAAAACACATATTGTGGTAGTAGGTATAGAAAAAATAATTCCTTCAATGGCAGACCTGGCTTTGTTTTGGCCATTGCTTGCAACGTTTGGTACAGGACAGCAAGTTACTGTTTACAACACCATTGTTTCGGCACCAAGGTTAATAAACGAAACTGATGGACCAGAAGAAATGTATGTGATTTTATTAGATAATGGACGAACTAATTTATTGGCAAATCCAACAAGCAGAGAAGCATTGTACTGCATACGTTGTGGTGCCTGCTTAAATGCTTGTCCTGTTTACAAAAACATTGGTGGGCATAGTTACAACACAACTTATAGTGGACCCATTGGCAGTGTAATTACGCCACACCTTAGTGGAATGAATGATTATAAGCATTTAAGCTATGCAAGTAGCTTATGTGGCAATTGCACAGAGGTTTGCCCTGTAAAAATTAACCTGCACGAACTGCTTTTAGATAACAGACACGAAGCTGTGCAAAAAGGCAACAGCACTTTAATGGAACGCATTAGCTGGAAGCTTTGGAAAACAGCAAGCCTTAACAGAACAATGATGAATATGGGTAGCGGTAATTTAAAAAACAAAGTAGTAAATAATATTTTTAAAGGTTGGACAAAACATAGGGACGACTTACACTTTAGCCCAAAAACTTTTAATGAAATGTGGAAGGACAGGAAATAAAATTTTTGTTTTAAGTAACTTCTTTCAAAAAAAACTTTGTCGTCTTAGTATCCTTTGTTCCTTTGCGTGAAATTACAAAATGAATTTATCATCACTATATCAAAAGGTCTTAAACCTTGAATTCCTAAGCATTGAAGAAGGAATGTTTTTATTTAACAATGCTCCACTTACCGAATTGATGTATGTGGCAGATGAACTACGTAAAAAGCAAGTGCCACATGGCAAGGTAACCTGGCAAATTGATAGAAATGTAAACACAACCAATGTGTGTATTGCCAACTGTAAGTTCTGCAATTTTTATAGAATACCAGGGCATGCTGAAGCTTACATAACTGACATGCCTACTTACAGAAAAAAAATTGAAGAAACCATTGCATGGGGTGGAGACCAATTATTGCTACAAGGAGGGCATCACCCAGAATTAGGTCTGCAATTTTATGTTGATACTTTTAAAGCTATTAAACAAGAATATCCAACAATAAAATTACACGCACTTGGCCCACCAGAAATTGCACATATTACCAAGCTTGAAAAAAGTACACACGTAGAAGTATTGACAGCATTGAAAGAAGCAGGAATGGATAGCTTGCCTGGTGCCGGTGCAGAAATTTTAATTGATAGGGTTAGAAGGCTTATCAGCAAAGGAAAATGTGGTGCAGATGAATGGCTTGAAATTATGCGTCAATGTCATAAGCTAAATATTACAACCAGTGCCACAATGATGTTTGGACATGTGGAAACACTTGAGGAACGCTTTATACATTTAGAAAGAATAAGAGAAGTACAAAGTAGAAAACCCGAAAATGCAAAGGGCTTTTTAGCCTTTATTCCATGGACGTTTCAAGATGTTGACACATTGCTTACACGCATTCGTGGTGTGCATAATTTAACTACGCCAGATGAATACATAAGAATGATTGCCATTAGCAGAATTATGTTGCCTAATATTAAAAACATTCAGGCAAGCTGGTTAACAGTGGGCAAACAAACTGCTCAAATTTGTTTACATAGTGGAGCTAATGATTTTGGAAGTATAATGCTTGAAGAAAATGTTGTTAGTGCAGCTGGTGCACCTCACAGGTTTACTTATAAAAGCATACAAGCTGCCATTAAAGAAGCTGGCTTTGAACCACAATTAAGGACACAGCAATATGAATGGAGACCAATGCCTGAAGCTATTGTAGAGCAAGTGGTGGATTATTAAAATATAATTGTTATTTTTGAACTATGAACACAAAAAATATTTTAGTAACAAAAACAGAAAAACCCATAACAAAAAAACTTAATATCAAAAAGTTTTTAGGTTTGGTAAAATGGGATGAAGAGCCTGTAAAATATCAAAGAAAACTTAGAGATGGCAAATGATATTTTCGTTGATACCAATGTGCTTATTCATTTGCTTGATGGCAATAAAAAAGTTGTACCATTTATTGAGCATAAAATTATTCATGTTTCATTTGTTACTGAAATGGAATTGTTGAGTAAAAACAATATTACCAAAACAGAAATAAAAAATATTGAACTTCTATTAGATTGTTGCATTCTATACGATTTCTCTAACCAAATTAAAAAACTTGCTATTGTATTAATGAGAAATAACAGACTAAAACTTGCAGATGCAATTATTGCTTCAACTGCAAACTACTACAACATTCCTTTAATCACTGCTGATACGTGTTTTGAAAAATTACAAGGCTGTTCAATAATAAAATTGTAAAATCATTTCCCACTCAAGTCCTATTATTGCAGCCTTATATGAGCAAACCAAGTTTACACACCGTACTCTCTCCAAAATTACTGGATATATATGATGTTGAAAACAGCGTTGTTGTAATTATTGATGTATTTAGGGCTACAAGCACTATTGCAACAGCATTGTATAATGGTGCTACTAAAATTATTCCTGTAGATGATGTAGCAAAATGTATAGCTATTGGTAATGCAACGCCTAATAGCATAACTGCAGGAGAGCGTGATGGCAAAGTGATTGAGGGTTTGCAGTATGGCAATTCGCCAACAGATTATCCTGAAAGCTTTATAAAAGATAAAACACTTGTATTAACCACAACCAATGGTACCAAGCTGTTGCAAATGGCTTTAAATAAAAATGCAAGCAATGTTATTACAGGCTCTTTCCCTAACTTAAGTGCTGTATGCAATTATTTATTGCAGCAAAATAAAAATATTTACCTGGGTTGCAGTGCTTGGAAAGACAGGTTTAATTTGGAGGATACATTGTTTGCTGGTGCTGTTATTGAGCAAGTACATCAAAATTTTGATATACGTTGCGATAGCAGCTTAATGGCTTTTGAAATGTATCAATTACATAAACACGATATAAAAGATTACATTCGCAAAACAACACACTGGCACAGGCTGGCACAATATGGTTTAGAGAAGGATATGGAATATTGTGTAAGTATAGATGTGGCAAATGTGTTGCCTTTATATAAAAACGGGGCTTTGTATATTTAATCTTTGATGATGATTTCAGTGTTTAAAAAATAAATTCTATGCAAACAACTTTCAATACACTTTTACCAATAGCTATAGGCAGCGACCATGCTGGCTTTGAATATAAAAAACAAATTATAGACTGGCTTCAGCACAGTAATTTTTTAGTAAAAGATTTTGGTACCGACTCAACAGATTCTGTAGATTATCCTGACTTTGCACATCCTGTTGCAGGTAGTGTAGAGAGCAACGAAACTGCTTTTGGTATTTTACTTTGTGGCAGTGCCAATGGTGTTGCTATTACTGCCAATAAACATCAGCATATACGTGCTGGGCTTTGCTGGAACAATGAAGTGGCAAAGCTTGTACGACAACACAACAATGCCAATGTAATTTGTATTCCTGCACGTTTTGTAAGTTTAGAAACTGCTATTGATATGATCAATATTTTTATGCAAACCAACTTTGAAGGTGGCAGGCATCAAACAAGAATTGATAAAATAAGCTGTTGATTTATTGACAAACTTTCATAAAAAAAGGTTGATTGCTTTATATCGCAATCAACCTTTTTTTATGAGTAATATATTTTATGCAATTACAGTTACATCTGGTGGGGCTTCAAGGTCATTTTGCTTGTTGTCCTCCAAAATTTTCTCTTCTTTAAAAGGACGTTTACCAATTAACTCTTCTACATCGCTTTTGTGCAATACTTCTTTTTCAAGCAATGCTTTTGCCAAAATTTCTACCTGCTCTTTTTTCTCTCTCAATAAGCTAAGAGTAGCACTGTAGGCATTGTCAATAATTTTCCTTACTTCCTCATCAATAATTTTTCCAGTCTCTTCACTATATGGTTTCATAAAGCTGTTCTCTTGCGATGGGTCGTAATAGCTTACGTTTCCAACTTTATCATTCATGCCATACACAGTAACCATGCTATATGCAATACGAGTTATTTGTTGTAAATCGTTGCTGGCACCGGTGCTTATTTTTCCAAAGAAAATTTCTTCTGCAGCACGTCCTCCAAGTGTCATGCAAATCTGGTCAAGCAATTGTTGTGTATCGTATAAGTATTGTTCTTTTGGTGTATATTGAGCGTAACCCAATGCTGCTGTGCCACGTGGTACAATGGTAACTTTTAAAAGTGGATAAGCGTGTTCTAAAAACCAGCCACAAATAGCGTGTCCTGCTTCGTGGTAAGCAATAATTTCTTTTTCGTGCGGAGCAATAATTTTATTTTTCTTTTCCAATCCTCCAATAACCCTGTCAATCGCATCCTGAAAATCCTGCATATCCACACCTTGCTTGTTTTTACGAGCAGCAATCAATGCAGCTTCATTACAAACATTAGCAATATCAGCACCTGCAAAGCCTGGTGTTTGTTCAGCAAGCTTATGAATATCTAAATTTTCTGAAACTTTTATTGGTGTTAAATGCACTTTAAAAATAGCTTCTCTGCCCACAACATCTGGTCTGTCAATGCTTATTTGTCTATCAAAACGCCCTGGACGAAGCAATGCACTATCCAATACATCTGGTCTGTTGGTAGCAGCTAAAATAATAATGCCACTATCCCCACCAAAACCATCCATTTCTACCAGCAACTGGTTTAATGTATTTTCCCTTTCATCATTACTCATTACAGCATTTTTGCCTCTTGCCCTACCAATTGCATCAATCTCATCTATAAAAATAATGCAAGGAGCTTTTTCACGTGCTTGCTTAAATAAATCCCTTACACGGCTTGCACCAACGCCAACAAACATTTCAACAAAATCGCTACCACTTAAGCTAAAGAAAGGAACCTGTGCCTCGCCAGCCATTGCTTTTGCAAGTAATGTTTTACCAGTACCAGGAGGACCAATTAACAAAGCACCTTTTGGAATTTTGCCACCAAGGGCTGTATATTTTTTGGGGTTTTTAAGAAAGTCCACAATTTCCATTACTTCAACCTTTGCTTCATCAAGCCCAGCTACATCGCCAAAATTGATGTTCACTTTTGTTCCTTTATCAAACAAAGTTGCCTTGCTTTTTCCAATATTAAAAATACCACCAGGTCCACCACCACTTGCACCACCACCCATTTTACGCATTAGTAAAATCATTGCACCAATCATTATTACCAATGTTAAAATAGAAGTCATTCCTGGACTAAGGAAATCGCTGTCTGCCTGATTGAATGTTTTTGTATCTAAGTTGTTTTTCGTAATTAAGCTATCAACTTTTTCTTTATACGTTTTAGCATCGCCAATTTCATATTCAAAAATGGCAACCCCCTTTATTTTATCAGGGTTATATTTTGATTTTGGAAAACGTTGTTTATAGTAAGGCTTATTAATACTATCGCCTTTAATATATACCCTTACAACATCTTTAATCTTTACAATATCTAATTGCTCAACATCGCCTGGCAAAAGCATTTTTTGTATTACTTCAGTCTCAGTTAATCTGGCAGCCTCTGGCTTTAAGCCTCCGTTATACATGGTGCTGCCAATTAATGCTGCAAGTATTAAGGCATATACCCAATATATATTAAACTTAGGCCCTTTGCGTGGTGGTTTTTCATCAAAAAGCCTTTCCTGCAAAGGCTTTTGCCTTGAGTTACCTTGCTGTGATTGCTGTTCGCTTTTTTTATCTTCAGCAACCGTGTTTTCTTGTTTTATTTCGTCTGACATTTTTTTGCCTTTGGTATTTGGTAGATAGTCTTAGCTAAATTCCAAGGTTATTTTCATTTTATTTTTCATTGGCTTTATTACTAAAGACTAAGGCCAACTATTAAGGGTTTTGTTTATTCTCCTATTTTAGTAATATCTGCATCGCTCCACATATCTTCAAGCTTATAAAAGCTTCTTGTTGCTGGCTGCATAATATGCACAACTATGTTTACATAGTCAATCAATATCCATTGCTGAGACTGATAGCCTTCCTGTTTAAATGGCTTTTCGCCACAAGCAATTGTTACTTCATCATCAATATTATCTGCAATTGCCTTGCATTGAGGGCTACTTGTAGCTGTGCAAATAATAAAAAAATCTGCAACCGCTTCAGGTATTTTTCTTAAATCAATACATATAATGTCTTCGCCTTTTTTATTTTCAATAGCTTTTATAATTGTTTTAAAAAGCTTAGAATTTTTAGCAAGCTTTGCAGGTGCTTTGGTGCGATTGCTTAGTAAGTTTATTTGTTCCAATATATTATTTGAAAGTTAATTTATTAATTTGTTGCAAGTTATTAATGTACTTTTTGTTTATAGCGAAGTCATAGCAATAAACTTGAAACTGATTTTATATTTTCGCCAAAAATAGTATTTTGTTGCCAACGTCAAAACCTTTAATAGAATTGAATCAACCGCTGATACAACTTAACGAGGTTGACAGTACCAATAATTATGCCCACAAGCTTATAAAGCAAAACCTTGCAACAAATGGCACAGCAATATTTGCCCATCATCAAACTACAGGCAAAGGGCAAAGGGGTAAGCAGTGGAAAGCAAAAGCAGGAGAAAATATTATTCTTTCCGTAATTATTGATATTTCTACCGTTCATCTGCAAAATCAGTTTCCTTTGGTTGCAATGTCTGCTTTAGCCTGTCATAATTTTTTTAAAAAATATGCTGGAAATAATACTGTCATTAAATGGAGCAACGATATTTATTTTAACGACAATAAGGCAGGAGGCATTTTAATTGAAACAGTAAATCATAACAATAAAAGGCTTGCGATTGTTGGTATGGGCATTAATATTAATCAAACAGAGTTTGATAAAAGTTTATTGAATGCTATTTCATTAAAACAAATTACTGGCAATACTTATAACATAATCGAACTTGCCAATGAGCTATATAAAAAAGTTATTGAGCATTATATTGTTTTGGCAGAAGAAAGGTTTGACCTTTTATTGGCTGAGTATAACAATGTATTGTATAAAAAGAACAAGCAGGTTACACTGAGAAAAGATAACATAAAATTTAGTTGCACTATAAAAGGCATAAATTCATTTGGTGAGTTGGAGGTTGAAAATGGTTTAAAAGACACGTTCAGTTTTGGTGAAGTGCAATGGATTATTTAAATAAATTACGAAAGCTTTAGCAAAATAGCACCTCGTTGCTAAGTAAAAAGTTAGTTGCTGACATTTTCAAAACATATGTTTTACTTTTGTTTTAATAAATTAAACAAAAATGTCGAATTATTCAATTCAAGATTTGGCTCACTTGTCTGGCATAAAGCCACATACTATTCGCATTTGGGAACAGAGATATAAGATTATAAAGCCAAAGAGAACCAACACTAATATTCGAACCTATAACGATTTTGAATTGAAAAAACTATTGAATATTAGTTTGCTTTTAAATAATGGTTACAAGATTTCTAAAGTAGCTATACTTAACGAAGCTCAGTTAGTTTCTGAGATAGATAACCTGCAATTACTTAAAATTGAATCTGTATCTAATGAAAGCAGCATTACTAATTTAATTACAGCAATGGTTGATTTTGATGAGGAAAAGTTTGAGAAAATATTTACAACTTCGTTACTCAAAATAGGATTTGAAAAAACCATCATTCAGGTAATATTTCCATTTTTACAAAGAGTAGGTTTGCTTTGGGGAATCAATAAAATCAACCCCTTGCAAGAGCATTTCATAAGCAACCTAATTAGAAATAAGATTATTTCATTTGCCGAAAACCAGATATTTTCAATAACTAAAAAAAATACATTCATACTGTTTTTGCCAGGCAATGAGTATCACGAATTATCCATTTTGCTAGCCAGTTATATTATTAAAGGATGTGGCTTTAAGGTTATTTACCTTGGACAAAACGTTCCTGTTAAACACATAGCTGAAATACTTGTAAAACTGGGCACTTGCAACTTACTTACACATATTACTTTCCCATTAAAACAAGCCATTGTAAGCGATTTAAAATCTTTAGTCAATAAAAAGCTGCATTCAAAATTTTATTTGTCTGGCAACGAAATAAGCTGTTCAAATATTGCTAAGCTAAGCACGGTTTCATTTTTTCTTACGGTGGAAGATTTCAAAAAAGATATTCAGAACTTAAAATAATTTTACAAAAATTATTTTTTACTTAATTAGTGATTATTATTTTGTTTAATATATTTGTAAAAATGTTAAACAAAATAAATAAAAAAGTATTGTCCCTTTTAGCTGTTTGTATTTGTTTGCAACTGCATGTAATACCCACACTTAAAAAATTATTGTATGAATAACTTTGAAATCTACAATAAAATTAGTGCTGCAACAAGCAAACTTGTAACACATGAATACAGCACATCTTTTACGCTAGGCATAAAAATGATGAGCAAAAAGTTTCATCAGCCAATTTATGCCATATATGGTTTTGTGCGATTAGCAGATGAAATTGTAGATACTTTTCATGGATACAACAAAAGCTATTTACTACAAAAATTTAAGATAGAAACTTATGATGCAATTGAGCAGCAAATTAGCTTAAATCCAGTTTTGCACAGCTTTCAGCAGGTAGTAAATAAATATAAAATAGACAGATACCTGATTGATACGTTTTTAAAAAGCATGGAAACAGACTTGATTAAAACTACACACGATGCAGAAAGCTATGATGAATATATTTTAGGTTCGGCAGAAGTTGTAGGTTTAATGTGTTTGAAAATTTTTTGTGAGGGAAATGAAAAAGAATACGAGCAATTAAACCCTTATGCCATAAAGCTAGGTTCAGCATTTCAAAAAATAAATTTCCTGAGAGATGCCAATGCAGATTATACAGAATTAGGCAGAAACTATTTTCCCAATGTAAATATTAAGCAACTATCTCAACAGCAAAAAAGTAAAATAGAAGCTGAGATAGAAGCTGAATTTAAAGAAGCTTTTATTGGCATAAAGCAGCTTTCGGATGAGGCTAAAGTTGGAGTATATATTGCTTACACCTATTACTATACACTATTTAAAAAAATAAAATCTCTTTCGCCACAAAACATTTTGAAGGAAAGAATAAGGGTATCGGATTTTATGAAATACACTTTGCTTGTTAAAGCAATTATTCGTTATAAAATTAAATTTATTTAGAAATGATTACTACAATAAATGAGGTAGTATTGGTAAATGAATCAGATGAAATAATTGGCTCTTCAGAGAAGCTAAAAGCCCATAAAGAAGGTCTTTTGCACAGAGGGGTTTCAGTTATTATTTTAAATAGCAAAAATGAAATGCTATTGCAAAGAAGAGCTGCTAATAAATATCACTCTGCAGGGTTGTGGACCAATGCAGCCTGCACGCACCCATGCTTTAATGAAACGCCACAAGCTGCTGCCAGCAGGCGTTTAAAAGAAGAGATAGGTATTGAATGCACATTAACATTTGCATTCAAATTTATATATAATGCTATTCTAGATAATGGAATGATTGAACATGAACTTGACTATGTTTATTATGGATTTTCAGATTCAACGCCAGTATTGAATATAGAAGAAACAGACGAGTATAAGTACATAAATATTTCAGTAATTGAAAATGAAGTTGTAAATAATGCTGAGCAATACACAGTTTGGTTTAAAATTTTATTGCCAAAAATAATAGACATATTAAAGTAGTAATACTCTTTACAACTTAACTCAAATTTTATAATAAATGAAAAACTACTGCATAGTTGGTCATAGTTCAGGTATTGGAAAAGCCTTGTCAGAAAGACTTTCAAGCCATAGCAAGGTTTTTGGAACATACTGCAAAAATTCATCTGCTTCAAATAATCAAAACATATCATCGCATTATGTAAATGTATTAGATGAGAATATTGATATAAACTTTTTGCCTGAACAGTTGGATGGCTTAGTGTATTGTCCAGGTGCAATTAACCTTAAGCCATTTGCAAGAATTAAAGAAGAAGAGTTTATAAATGATTTTAAATTACAGGTTGGTGGTGCTATAAAAACTATTCAGGCTTGCTTGCCCAAACTTAAGAATAGTAGTGCAGCCAGCATTGTTTTGTTTAGCACTGTTGCAGTTAAAATGGGTTTCAATTTTCACTCAATTGTTAGCACAAGCAAAGGTGCAATTGAGGGGTTAACAAAATCATTATCTGCAGAGCTTGCACCAATTATCAGGGTTAATTGCATCGCACCATCAATAACCCAAACGTCTTTGGCAGCAAGCATTTTAAGCAATC
Organism: uncultured Chitinophagaceae bacterium; assembly: GCA_964477265.1. GTDB lineage: Bacteria > Bacteroidota > Bacteroidia > Chitinophagales > Chitinophagaceae > CAIVPM01. The sequence continues at coordinate 10,023 of CAYZDJ010000002.1, read as the reverse complement.
AGGAAAAAATTGATGCAAATGCACAACGTCATCCATTAAAAAGAATTGGCAACCCAAATGATATTGCAAATGCAGCAGCGTATTTATTGAGTGATGAAAGTAGTTGGGTTACAGGTCAAGTACTACATATTGATGGAGGAATGAGTAGTATAAAATAAATCAATAACATCATTTTTGAATAAGCACATTTCATATTAGCACATTAAATTATGTTTTATCAATTTACACAAACACAAAAAATTCCAGCAAGTTTAGATGCAGTTTGGGATTTTATAAGTAGCCCAGATAATTTAAAAGAAATTACACCAGATTACCTGGATTTTAAGGTAACAAGCAAAAGTGACGATGATAAAGTGTATGCAGGAATGATTATTACATACATTGTAAAACCATTGCTGGGCTTGCCTTTAAAATGGATGACAGAAATTACTCATGTTAAGGACAAAGAATATTTTGTAGATGAACAACGTGTTGGACCTTATAAAATGTGGCATCACCAACATAAGATTGAAGCAATACATGGCGGCGTTTTAATGACTGATATTGTAACTTATATTCCTCCTTTTGGTTTTGTAGGTGCTATTGCAAATAGCTTATTCATCAAAAAACAGCTTAAAAATATTTTCGACTACAGAACCATTGCTGTAGAGAAAAGATTTGGTAAAATGATATAAAAAATACGTGATGCAAAAGCCCTGGAACATTCCTAATTTTCCTGTGTACAGTTTAGTAACTGAAAATAATGGCGTACACAATTACAATATATGCACCTATGTAACAGCCATTAGCATGAAACCAAAGCTATTTGCTATTGCAGTTTTTGAAAATACTAAAACACTTATCAATACTACATCTCACGAGTTTGCAGTGTTACAATTATTAAATATAGAACAGCACAATCTTGTAAGAATTTTGGGCAAAAAAAGTGGCAAACAAGTTAATAAAGAAGCATTACTGCAAAAGAGAAAGCTACTTGAAAGCTGGAATGATTTTAAAGTAATAAAAAATACTTGCAGCCATGTGTTACTCAAAAAATTATCCTCCCAAAAAACAGGAGACCATCATTTGTTTATTTATGAAGCTATAAAGCAAAAGTCTTACGCAACAAATTACTTAAGCATTGAAAAGCTAAAAGAAAAAAAATTGATAAGGCTTTAAACTCTCAAAATGACACCTATAGAAAAAGATAGAATTATTGAAATGGCTTGGGAAGATAGAACACCTTTTGAAGCTATTGCTTTTCAATTTGACCTTGCAGAAAAAGATGTAATTGCATTAATGCGAAAAGAACTGAAAAGAAGCAGTTTTAACTTGTGAAGAAAAAGAGTAAATGAGGGTGTGAGCCAGAAACATTTGCATAAAAGAAGTGCTGAAATAACAAGGTTTAAGTGTGCCCTACAACGCCAGATTTCACTGAATAAAATTTCAAAAAGATAAATGAACTTTACTACAAACTATGATGATATATTAACGTTGATTGAAAAAATTGACCCTATTAAATATGGCAAAACACGAAACTATATTGATGGTTCAGTTACTAAACTTTCGCCTTATATTTCTCGTGGGGTAATCACTACAAAGCAAGTGGCAGCAAGCGTTTTAGCCAAAGGCTATAGACCTTTTGAAATTGAATACTTTCTTAAGGAACTGGCATGGAGAGATTATTTTCAGCAAGTTTGGCTTCATCTTAAAGATGACATAAATAAAGATATTAAGCAATCTCAACCCAATATTAGTAACCATTTAATTCCAAAAAATATTACTGATGCCAATACAACTATAACTGCAGTAGATAGTGCTATAAATGAATTGTACAACACAGGTTATATGCACAATCATTTACGAATGTATATAGCAAGCATTGCCTGTAATGTTGCAAAGAGTCATTGGCTACAACCAGCACAATGGATGTATTATTATTTACTAGATGCAGATTGGGCAAGCAATGCTTTAAGTTGGCAATGGGTTGCTGGTAGCTTTAGTAACAAAAAGTATTTAGCAAATCAGGACAACATTAATAAATATTGTTACACAAATCAGGCAAATACTTTTTTAGATGTTTCGTATGAAAGTATTGAAAACATTGAAGTCCCTGATATTTTAAAGGACTTAATCTCCTTTAATTTAACAACAAATTTTACTGCCTCAAATTCTTTTGTGTTCGACAATAATTTACCCACTTACATCTACAATTTTTATAATATAGATTGCAATTGGAATAAAAAAATTAGGGCCAATAGGGTGTTGTTATTAGAGCCAAGTTTTTTCAAAAAATATCCTGTGTGCAATAAAACAATACAGTTCACTTTAGATTTAGCTAAAAACATAAAAAATATTCAAGTGGCAGTTTGTGAGTTTGATGAACTTTTTGAAGATATAGATGCCTGTAAAATAAATTTCAAAGAACATCCTACAAACCAGCATTACAAAGGCATTCAACATAAAAGAGATTGGATTTTTGAAGATGTTACTGGCTATTACCCTTCATTTTTTAGCTATTGGAAAAAGTGTGAAAAACATTTACATAGTTTCATAAATTAAACATCGCTGCACTTAAACATACAAAAAGTAATGATATACAACAATAAGGATATTGAACACTTAGAAACAAGATACAGAGCCAATTTTATTAATTCGCTTGGTGGCTTTAAAAGCCTTGTTCTTATTGGAACCAAAAGCAATGCAGGCAATGAAAATTTAGCCACATTCAGTAGCCTTTTTCATTTGGGTGCAAACCCAGCATTGTGTGGCATTATTATAAGGCCCAACGAGCCAAAGCAAAATACTTTGGGTAATATTTTAACAACCAAACAATATACTATCAACCATGTACAACCACATTTTTATAAACAAGCACACCAATGCAGTGCAAAGTATGATGAAGGCAAAAATGAGTTTAGAGAAGTTGGTTTATCTTCCCAATACATTGAAAATATTGCTGCACCTTTTGTTGAACAAAGCACTATAAAATTTGCTTGTGAATTTGTACAGAAAATAGATATTGAATTAAATGGCACAACCTTGATTATAGGAAAGATTATAAAAGTTATTGTACCAGACAATGTGTTGCTGGAAGATGGATTTATTGATATTGAAAAAGCTGAAAGTATTACCTGCATTGGTTTAGACAGTTATCATACTACAAAAAAGATTGCAAGACTAAGTTATGCAAGAGTGAATACAGAAATAAGTGAGCTATGAAAATGACTAAAAAAGAAAATTTGCCAACTAAGATTTGTATTACTTGTAAACGACCATTTGACTGGAGAAAAAAATGGGAAAAAGTTTGGGATGAAGTAAAATATTGTAGCGATAAATGCAGAATGAATAAATTAAAAACAACTTTAGATATGAAATTTCAGGCAATAAAAACAAAAGACTCCAAGGCTATTTTACCTTGAAGTCTCTTTCGGTAGTCCCACCAAGAATCGAACTTGGATCTAAAGTTTAGGAAACTTCTATTCTATCCATTGAACTATGAGACCATTTTATTTTAGGGTTGCAAATATATCAATCTCTCAATCCAAAAAACAATCCACTATACCCAAATTGATTAAAACTATACTCAAATTTAAAAATAACGTCATAAATTGTTAATACATCCAAGCCAAAACCATAAGTGTGCATTATTTTATTGTTCAATAAAGTAGTTGCGTTTGGCTTATAGCAATACCCTGCATCATTATATACTTTTGCATAAACCTTAAATGGAATACTGCTCATAAATTTATTTTTATAAGGTACTTTAACTTTAAAGTCAAACAAATTATATCCCAAAGTAAATTTATGCATTGCTCCAAATTTTCCATCAACCACATAATACTCTAAACCCCTTAACTGATAAGGATTGTAGCCAAACATAGATTCGTTTATAAATGCTCCATTATACAACGGTTTAATTGTGGCTGCAACCCTGTTTCGCATATACAGTTTTTTGTTAAACGACTTTGCCAACAATGCAGTTGCACTAAGCTGAAAAAAATTATTTTCCCCATTAAAAATTCTTGCATAAACACCAATATTACCACTTACTCCTTTTGTAGGATAGGCGTTATAATTAGTTTTAATATAGTTCAGACTATATGAAACATCAAAATACTTTAAGCTAGTTTGTGCATTGCCGTAATAATCAGGATTAACATAGGCAACAAAACTATCTATATTATCCCAGGTATAGGCAGCTCTGAAATTATGCCTTAAATACAAATTGGGTCTGTTGGTAAACGTTGCATCAACCCTTGTAAATGTTCTTGGAAAACCATTGATAGCTTTTAATAAAAGTTGCTTATTGCCATTGCTCGTTGCACAGTTAATTTCCTTTTGTTTGGTGTGTGTAAAACCAATGTTTATACCATTAGTAAGCCTTTTATTAATATATGGCAAGTTATATCGCATTGAAAGTTGCCTGCTATACCCTGTTATAACATCTGCAGTAAGCTTGTCATTATTGCCAGTTAAGTTATTATGGTAAAATTTAATTCCATAATCAACCCTGTCCAGGCTGTGATTATTATTTACCCACCAATCGTTAAAGTTTCTGTCAACCAACCTGAAATATGGAACAGGGAAAATATACCATCGTTCTTTTACAGTTATTATTATTGCAATAGCCTTGTCGCCAGCCTGGGCAATATTTATTGTAACGTCTGCAAATAATGTTGTGTTAAAAACCTGATGCTTGCTTTGCTCAAGTGTTTCAGCAATTTTATAGACAGGAATACTGTCGCCTTTTTTAAATAAAAGTTCGCGAAGTATAATTTCTGTGCGTGTTTTTTTATTACCAGTAACAATAATGCTAGAAACAACAACATTGGTATTTATGCTTATACTATCTGTATTTTGAGCAAACAGTTTACTGCACCCAAAAAATAAAATCAAAAAAATGTATAAACGCATTAAAAATTATATAAGCTGGTAAAGTGGTAAATGTAAATGTTTGTATCATACTTAAAATATAAATCACTATTTGCAGGCAAACATTTTTACCTCAATAGGCTCAAATAATTTATCTTGCGTAAGTTTTATTTTATACATGAAAAAAGTAAAATATTATTACAATACCCATACGCTAAAGTTCGAAAAGCACGAAACGCCTTTACGTGTTCGTCTTATTCAAACCTTTGGCTATATTACTGCCGTATTGGTTGCTGCTGTTATTATTACACTTGTTTTTTTGCGATATGCTGAACGACCAAACGAAAAAATTTTAAGAAAACAAAACGAAGATTTAAGAGATAATTATGCTGTTATACAGGAAAGAACAAGGCAGCTTGAAGAAAAAATGCACGAACTTGAAAACAGGGACAATAATGTTTATCGTTCTATTTTTGAAGCATTGCCAGTGCATGATAGTGCTAGAATAAAAGATGTTGAACTAAAAAAGGAAACACAGCTTATTCAAAGTTTATCAGAGGATAAATTGATTAGCTCCATGACTGATCAATTAAACAATCTATCGCTCAGGCAGGCTTTTCAAAACAAAAGCTATAACACCATTGAAAATTTAGTTAAGAATAAAGAAAAACTTTTACTTGCCATACCTGCTATACAACCTGTTAGCAATAAGGATTTGACTAGAATTGCCAGTGGTTTTGGAATGCGTGTACATCCTATTTTAAAAATTTATCGCCCACATAATGGGTTAGACTTTACTGCACCTACCGGTGTGCCTATTTATGCAACAGCAGACGGCACAGTAAAAACTGCAGAAAATGGAAGCGGCTTTGGTAATCATGTTGTCATAAATCATGGCTATGGCTTTGAAACTTTATATGGGCACATGGTGCGTATAAAAGCAAGGGCAGGAGAAAAAGTAAAACGTGGCGAAGTGATAGGATATGTTGGTAGCACTGGTTTAAGCAGTGGCCCACATTGCCATTACGAAGTGCATAGAAATGGTATTCCTATTGACCCTATTTATTATTTTTATAACGATATTTCTCCTGCACAGTTCGATAGAATTAGAAAACTAGCTGCTGCCGCAAACCAAAGTTTAGACTAAATTAATCTTACTCTATTACAAATGTTATTGGTTGTTTTTTTCTTGATTTTACAGGTATGCCATTAATACTTGCAGGAGTCCAGCTTGGCGATTTTTTCATAACCCTTAAAACTTCATTTTTTATAATTGGATCGACTTCATTTTCAACTCCAATATCACAAATGCTTCCATCTGTACACACAGTAAAAGTCACAAAAGCCGTTTGCCTGAATCCTTTACGCGTAACTTTTCTTGGCAAAGAATCTCTAACTCCTTCTATGTTCAAATTAGACACTAGAAATGCTTTCCATACAGGCAATCCTCCTGCTATTTCAGATTCTATATCAACATGCGTGTATATTTTTTTGCCCCCAGAACTATCAATATAAAACCTAAAGCTTGTATCAATATTATTTTTAATACTATCGGTTTTCACTTGCCCAAAAACAACACAGCTTATCAAACTAAAAACAACCAAAAATACTTGCTTCATAAAAATATTTTTACCAAAAATAGTAATGCAATATAATTACCATACAATTTTGTTTCAATTAGTTTAATAATATGACAACAGATTTTTCATGGCTTTCGCGTACAGAATTATTAATAGGAGAAGAAGCTTTGCACAAACTTGCCAATAGTCACGTAATGATTGTAGGGCTTGGTGGTGTGGGCAGTTTTGCTGCAGAATTTATAGCACGCAGTGGTGTAGGCAAAATGACAATTATTGATGGAGATGTTGTTGACCCAACCAACAGAAACAGGCAATTGCCAGCACTTGCAACCAACCATGGAGTAAGCAAAGCTGAAATAATGGCTGAAAGATTGAAAGCCATAAACCCTGAATTGGAATTAAATGTTGTTAAGCAATTTGTAAATCCTGAAATGGTGCAGCAGCAACTTGACACAAACCCAGATTATGTAATTGATGCCATTGATAGCATTACACCAAAGCTTACTTTTATATCTATGGCTTATGCCAAAAAAATGAAAATGGTTTGCAGTATGGGTGCTGGTGCAAAAGTTGATCCAACCAAGTTGCAGGTTGTTGACATTAGCCAAACAGATGTTTGTCCATTTGCACAGCAAGTGCGTAAAACCTTAAAACGCAAGCACAACATCAGGCGAGGAATTAAAGTTGTATTTTCTCCTGAAAAACCAATAAAGGAAAGTCTTATGCTTACCGATGGGAAGAATTATAAAAAATCTGCTTATGGCACCATTTCATACTTGCCAGCAGTTTTTGGTGCTGTGTGTGCCAGTGTTGTTATACGAGATTTAATAAAAATAAAATAGTTATCAGTAATAGTAGTAGATAAGTTTATGGTAACGACTCTTCGGTTTGCAAAGTATCGCTTACACCTACATTGTTAAACACGCTACCAAGCTGCTTGGCTTTATAAATGCGTGGATTAAACCTGTTGCCTAAAACTATAACAGTTGCTGTATCCTTTGTAAGCCTTGTAAACACTGCATTATTACCATGCCACCAACCATTGTGGTAAGGAACTGTATAATCTGGATAGGTAAATAATCTCCAACCTAAACCGTAATTATGCGTACCAGCTTTTTCGTTGCTATATGGTGTGTAGGCAAGATTTAGAGTTTCTTTACTTACAATTGTATTGCTGTATAAAGCTTTATCCCAAAGAAATAAGTCTCTTACTGTACTATAAACGTTTTTATCTCCATAAACACAATCCAACTTTTCAATGCCATAAGGAACATAATTGTATTTATAAGAAGGAATATAATTGGCTGTGTCTTTCATGCTAAACACATAACTATCTTTCATACCCAATGGTTCAAAAATATTTTGTTGCATAAATGTTGGAAAGTCAATGCCAGCAACTTTTTCAACAATTAAAGCAAGTAAAGCAAAATTTGTGTTACAGTAATGAAACCTTGTATCTGGCCTTGCTTCCATTGCAGGATGCCTGTCAATCAAAAACTGTAATACATCGTTATTATTAATCAGCCCCTCTTTTACTGCATTATCTTTTCTTATAATTGTTCTGCGTTTTGTAATCATTCTGCCTCGTTTGCCACGCACTTTATAGGTTTCTGTTACAGCAACTTTTCCATCCATTAAATGCACATAATTTGGCAAGCCACTCCTATGGCTCAATAAATCTTTTATTGTAATATTATCGTAAGGAAACAAAGGAAAAAAGTGTCTTACATCATCATCTAATTTTAACTTTCCTTGCTCCATTAATTTTAAAATTGCAACAGCCGTAAATGTTTTTGAAACCGATGCAATATGAAACTTACTTGATGAATTGATGTACTCTTTTGTTTTATGATTTATTTCTCCAAGATAATCTTCAAAAACAATTTCGCCATTTTTTGCAACAAGTACTGCACCACTAAACCCACTGTTTACAAGCAGTTGATTGTATAATGGAGTAATTTGCCCATAATAATATTCTTTCTGGCTTTTTGATAAAGGATGAAATGAAAAGGATGTATCAGGTTTTATAGATTTTTTTGTAACCTCATTGCCATTGCTGCCACAAGCTAAAAGAAATATGGATATTATTGTTCCAAGCATTACAGTTCTAAACATTATTTTATTGATAGATATGTGCAAATTAATTTCAGTAATTGAATTTGCCATATAAAAAACGATTAAAACTTGTGCAGATTGTGTAAGCCTCAATTTTATTATGCTTCTATTAAATTGGTTGTGGCAATAATTTCTTTTAAAGCTTCAAATAATTTATCTAAATCTTGTTGTGAATTAAATGCCTGTATGCTGTATCGCAGGTAAACTTTATCAAAATGCCTCATTACAGGAATTTCAATTTTATATTTTGCGTAAAGTAATTCTTTCAGTTTTTCAGGTTCATTTGTTTTAATGCTGGCACTATACAATTGCACCAAAAAATCATCATTAATTGGGCATAAAGGTTGAGACTTTAAAACGCTGCAAAGACTGCTGGCATTGGCTTTTGTAAGCTCCCTGCATTGTGCTGCAACATTATTCCAATTATTTTGTTGCATAAAATCAATTGCAGTTGGTATAGTTAAAAAAGCTGTGTAATCCCTCGTTCCATTCATTTGATGATAGTCTAAAAACTGCGATTGAGAAGGAAACAAAGCCTTATAACCCCAGCTTACAACCAATGGATCAAATAAATGCTGATGCTCTTTTTTTACATATAAAAAACTGCTGCCTTTAGGTGTCATCATCCATTTGTGGCAAGCACCTGTATAAATATCTACTTGTAATTTTTGTAAATCAATTTCTACTTGTGCAGGTGCGTGTGCACCATCAATAAAAATTAAAATTCCTTTTTGCTTTGCCATTGCACAAATTTCTTCAACTGGCAATCTTAAACCAGTTGTGCTTGTTATATGGCTTATAAAAATGAGTTTTGTTTTTGCAGTTACTCCTTTAAAAAATTGTTCTACAAAATCTTCTTTTGTAGTTAATGGAAATGCTATTTGCTGGCGAACATATTTTGCCCCAACTTTTTCACAGTAATAGCTCCAGGTTTTATCGCAGGCACCATATTCTAAATTGGTTGTTAAAACTTCATCGTCTTTCTTTAAATCAAAACTCTTTGCAATAACATTTACCGCATAGCTTGGATTGGTTACATACACCACATCATCGGCATGGCAATTAATATACTTTGCTAAAGCTTCCCTGCTTTCCTTTAAAAGCTGCAAACCCGTTACAGTTATAAATTGTACAGGCTCCTGTTCCATTTCAAGTTGCAGTTGCTGATACTTTTGAAACACTGGTTTTACGCAAGCACCAAAAGAACCAAAGTTTAAAAAAGTAATATCTGGGTTTAATAAAAATTGAGAAGAGAGATTGTTTGACATGGTGTGTATTAAATTTTTTATCGAAGTTAATTGCTATGTGTTTCATTTATATGCCATTTATAAAATAGAATATAAACAAAACTATCACCTGCATTTTTTGCAGCCATATAAAAAATAGCTGATATAAAAAAATACAATATGTAGTTTTATGCAATGAAGTTGTTTAAAATAATTTGATTGTATTAAAATAAAATAGAACTCTCAAC
>CAYZDJ010000001.1:0-406362 GCA_964477265.1 uncultured Chitinophagaceae bacterium | reverse complement strand
CCTAAATAAGATTGACCTGTACAAATGGTTTGATTGAGGCTTGAATAAGTTCTTGGGTTAATCAATAGTTGCTTTGTTTTTGTTCCTTGATTACCACAAGCAATACTGGTTGTGGTTAATGTGATATTCTTTATTCCAGGGGTATTCCAATTTACTAGATAAGGGCCAATACCTGTCCCTGTGATAACATTGCCACCATCCCAATCCCAACCAAAAATATAACTAGTTGCAGGTGGAGTTATATCACCAGTATAATTAATATTAATATTGTTAGATAAACCACAGCTAACATTAGGTGTGATGGAAAAATCTGCTGCGTTAGAAGTATTTGCAATTGAGCAAATGTTATTATATACAGAATCGACTGTTGATTGTACTGAATATTGATTTGTAAACGAAAGGTAAGCAAAATTAGCTTCACCAGATTCGCAAGTTACTATCTGGTCATCTCTGTAAATATAAATTGGAACACCAGCAGTGCCAATATAACTACCTGCGATATCATTATATGAAACAAATAAGACATTATTTATATAAACGTCTATTTTACTGGTGATACTATCTCTAGTAAAGGTTAAAAGATAGTAAGTAGTGTCATTAAAGTAAGGACACGCTCCCACAATGCCATTTGGATAAAAATCAAGGCAGCGACCAGCACCGCCAGAAGTTTTATAATAAATACCATTGTCTGACACCCCATTTGAAAAGTCAATAATTCTTACCCATGGTGCATTGCCCCAATTAGTAGTTTTTACATATAGATTAATAGTATAAGTGCTTGTAATTGTACCAGAAGTATTTGGATATTTTAAACCCCAGTGTAAATTATTATGATAAACAGTTCTTTTAAGTCCACAATATGGTAGCGTATCCAATATAAAACTACCAGGTGTTGTAACAGGATTGCAACTTCCTAAAGCTTGAGCCTGCGATAAATCAAGTCCACATTCTGGTGCAGATACTGAAAAATTATTATAAAACCTATATGAGTCTTTGATAAGTTGGGCATTGATAGTAGAAGAAAAGCAAGTAAAAAGAAATAATAACATCAAAACTTTAAAAAAAAAATTTCTCATAAAACGTATTACTTTTTAATATGGTTCAATTTAAATGGCTATTATGTTATACTTAAGTTGTTTTAAATTATTTTAACCCCATAAGTTAACCAAGCATTTCACAGAAAAAAAAGAGATGTATAAGAAATGCTCAGTTATCTCTGTGTTTCTTTAACGCAGTGACTACTGTGGTAAAATCTCTAATTCGCTCATTTTTAATATTATAAATTTTAAACAACTTCACTATTAATTACAAAAGACTGTGAATATTAGCATCGAAAATTAAAATAATTTTTCACATTGCAAAGTGTAGAAATTTCAAGGGAAGTAATGAAAAAATAGATAAACCAAAAACTTACTTTATCAAAAATGCCTCGTCCAAAAATAGGTTAAATAACTTTTATTAGGAAAATTTGCTTAGCCTTACTGATTGGCATTGGTGAAAGTGGCTGTTTTCACTTGCAAAAAATTAGTACTTTTTGTAAGGAATATAACTGAGGTAAAATTGCCATAATAATAGAAACAAGTTTTTATCAAATCTTCCTTAAATTAAGCCTCCATATTTCCATTTTTTAAACCCTTCATCCCCTTTTGCTAAATAAATTTTAGCTTGGTTACATCTATTTCACATCTTTCTGCGTAGATAATACTGCAATCAATTTTTTCAACTTCAAACCTCAAACAAAATGAAGAAAAAAAACATCTACTTTACATTAGTTATAATATTTGTTATAGCTATTGCAGCCATTGGCTTTAAATATAATAAAAGCAAGAAAGAAAAAGAAAACACAGTTTATGAACTGCTGGACAGAAAGGGTGACGCTGCTGACGATAAAGAATTTATTGAAATAAAAAAGAAGGCAACAGCATTATTAACAGCCATACAGACAAATCCAGCAGACACAAAATCTACATTAAAATTGGCAGCATTGTTTATTCAGGAAGCTCGTGAAACTGGCAACCATGCTTATTACGACAAGGCAGCAATGCATTATACCAATAAGGTTTTAGCACAGGATTCATTAGATTTTAATGCCCTAGTTTTTAAATCCCTGATTTATTTATCACAACATCATTTTGCAGATGGATTAGCTATTGCACACAAAGCCCAGCAAGTAAATCCAAACAATGCATATGTATATGGTTTATTAGTTGATGGCAATGTGGAAATGGGCAATTATGACAGTGCTGTGGTGAATGCAGATAGAATGAATGCCATTCGTCCAGACCTGACTTCTTACTCAAGGGTATCTTATTTGAGGGAGATTTTTGGTGACTACAACAACTCTATTAAAGCTATGAAAATGGCTGTGGAAACCGGTGGAGCAGGAGATGAACATACTGAGTGGACAAGAACACAGCTTGCACAGCTTTACGAAAAAACAGGTGACTTTAAAAGTGCTGATACTTTGTATAAATTGTCTTTAACAATGCGTCCTAATTATGCTTATGCATTAACTGGTTTGGCACGTGTGGCATTGGCTGCAAAGGATTATAAAACAGCCATTGATTATTTTGAAAAAGCAGATGCTATAGTAAATGACAATGGCATTAAGGCAGAATTGGTTGATGTTTACAGGGCTGCTGGTGAAACAAAAAAAGCTGAAGAAACTGCAAAAAAAGTAATTGATGAATTAGCAAAAGATGCACAAGCTAATGATAAAGATGAAACACTTGGGCATTATGGCGACAGAGAATTGGCTTATGCTTACTTAAAAGTAAATAATACAGATAAAGCACTTGAACACGCTTTGCTTGAGTATAACAGAAGGCCTAATAATATTGATGTAAACGAAACTGTAGCCTGGGTTTATTATAGCAAAGGCGATTATGCAAAGGCATTACCTTATATAAAAGTAGCATTGAAAACAAACTCTAAAAATCCTGTTTTGTTAAGCCGTGCAGGTTTAATTTATTTAAAGGCAGGGCAAAAGGAAATAGCCAAACCCATGTTGCAACAAGCTGCTGCAAATACAGCATTCATAGGTGTTTCATTAAGTGAAGAAACTGCAAACGCATTAAAAAATATATAACCTAGTTTGAGGTTGATAAAGGCATTGCGAAATTTATTTTGCTTTGCCTTTTATTTTTACTGCTAATTACCTTCACTACAAAGGCACATAGAAACATAGTGCAAATATTGTACAATCTCTTTGATAGCTATGTGTTAAAAAAACAAGTTTTATGTTGTTCAAAAAAAATAATTACTCAATTAAAGTTGTATTAGCTTTTGTTTTTGTTTTACTAGCCATTACAAACACATTTGCCCACACTATCAATTACAATTTAGAAGCAGCACCAACGCAGGATGTTGTTTTGTTTTATATTAAATTGGGCTTTACACATATTATTCCTCAAGGTTTCGATCATATTTTATTTGTTGTTGGTTTATGTTTATTAAGCCAAAAAGTAAAAACAATTTTGTGGCAAGCAACAGCTTTTACAGTAGCTCATTCTATTACACTTGCATTAAGTATGAAAAGCATTATAGTAGCCCCAAGTGCAGTGGTAGAACCAATTATAGCCTTATCTATTTTATTTGTAGCTGTAGAAAATATGTTGATATCAGAACTTAAACCATGGAGAATTTTATTGGTATTTGGTTTTGGTTTAATTCACGGTTTAGGCTTTGCCAGTTCTTTAAATGAAATAGGTTTACCACGAAATAAATTTGCAACTTCAATCATTTCATTTAATGTAGGAGTTGAACTTGGACAAATAGCCATCATACTTGCTGTGTTCTGTTTGTTGATTTTACCTTTTGGTAAAAAACCTTTTTATAGAAAATGGATTGTATATCCAATGTCTATTTTAATTGGATTGATTGCTCTTTACTGGACGATTGAAAGGTTTATTAATATGTAGAAATCCGTTCTTCAAGTTTTAGCGTAAGTATGTTTAATTGTTTTTATTGTAAAATAATAAATGAAAAAAATTATCACATACTTACTGCTGTTTTCTTACACTACAAGTGTTGTGATGCCTGTGCTGCCTTATGTAAAAGACCTTGCTGCACATATTTTCTGGATGGTTGAGCACGTTTCTACAGTGCACAAGGAAAACGGAAAGTACCACACACACTTTGAATCGTTAAGCCTTACAAAAAAAGCAGACTCAGAAAAAACAAACGATATTGCTAAAGCACCAACCTTTGCAGCAGAGCATACAATAGTTACAAACCCAACATTTAATTTTACATATACAATAGCAGTTTTAGCCAATAATATTCGCTATGTTTTTTATATTCCTACTAATAGCTATACAATTAAAACTCCCCCTCCCGAGTGTTAGGTCTTGCAGGTTACACAGATGTACACAGATTTTGTGTACAGTGTTTTATCTGTAAAATTTATTGTTCTCACTTATAAAAAGAATACAGGTTTTCGTGTAAATCTGTGTTATCTGTGAGAAACATTCCACCAACCTCAAAGAGTTTTAAATGAAAAATATTTATACAGCAAAAGCAGCAATGCTTGCTTGTATGTTGCTTGGCGTTTTTATGGCAACATCCCAAACCATTGTTACAGGAAAAGTTATTGATGCAAGAAGCCGTCAGCCATTGGAGGCTGCACACATTAGTGAAGCTGGGGTAGAGACCAGCAACGCCATTACTGATGCAAACGGAAATTTTTCTATAAAAGTTACCCGCAGCAGTGCAAGTGTGGTTACTTCATTTGTTGGCTACAAGCCAGCAACAACAACACTTTCAGAAGGAAATAGCAATATAAGGATTGAATTACAACCTGATGCTTTAATGCTACAAGACGTGGTTGTGCTATCGGCTGGCAATTCATCAAAATTTACTTCCCTTGCTAAAATAGATTTGGATTTAAAGCCAGTAAAAAATACACAGGAATTACTACGTGTTGTACCAGGATTATTTGTGGCTCAACACGCAGGTGGTGGAAAGGCAGAGCAGATTTTTTTGCGTGGATTTGATTGCGACCACGGCACAGACATTCAAGTTTCGGTTGATGGAATGCCAGTTAATATGGTGTCTCATGCCCACGGTCAGGGTTATGCTGATGCACACTTCATCATTCCTGAAACCATTAACAACATTGACTTTGGCTGTGGTCCTTACTATACACAACAAGGCAATTTAAACACTGCTGGCTATGTAAACTTCAGCACATTTACTAATATTGACAAAAGCCGTTTTCAGTTGGAAGCTGGACAATACAATACTTATAGAGCTTTGGCTATGCTCGATGTATTCAAAAAAAATAAAGACAAACAAAATGCTTACATAGCGGGAGAATTTAACTATACTGATGGACCAACAATCAACAAACAAAACTTCAATCGCATTAATATTTTTGGCAAATACAATTATGCCTTCAACAGTCGCACACAGCTTAGTGCAAGTGCCAGTGCATTTACCAGTAAATGGGATGCCAGTGGACAAGTGCCTACACGTGCAGTGGAAGATGGAAGCATTGACAGGTTTGGCAGCATTGACCCAAGCGAGGGAGGAAATACAGAACGCTACAATGCAAGTGCAAAACTGCTGCACACCTTTAAAAACAATAGTGTGTGGGAAAACCAGGCTTATTACAGCAGGTATATATTTAACCTTTATTCCAACTTTACTTTTTTCTTAAATGATGATGTGAATGGTGATGAAATAAACCAGAAAGAGAGCAGGAATATTTTTGGCTATTTGTCAAAATATAATACCACAAATAATTTTGGCAAGCTAAAGATTGTTACAACTTATGGTGCAGGTTTCAGGTATGATGCTACGTTTAACTCAACGCTTGCACACGTGGTAAAGCGTGAATTTTTGGACAATATAAAAAAGGGAGACATCAATGAGGGCAATGCTTTTGCTTATGTAGGAAAACAATTAAGCGTTGGTAAATGGTTGCTTGATGTAGGTGTGCGGTATGATTATTTTCACTTTGATTATTTAAATAAATTAACCACCACACAGCAACCTGCACAATCACAGTCAATCATTAGTCCAAAGCTTAGCATTCAATACACATTCAATAAAAATGTACAGTTGTATGTAAAGGGTGGCAAGGGTTTTCACAGCAACGATACTCGTGTTGTAATAGCAAATAAAGGTCAAGAAATTTTACCAGCAGCTTATGGCAGCGATTTAGGTGTGATATTGAAACCAACAAAAAATTTATTCATCAATGTAGCAGTTTGGTATTTATATCTTGATCAAGAATTTGTTTATGTTGGTGATGATGGTAATGTAGAACCCAGTGGAAAAACTCATAGGGAAGGCATTGATATCATTGCACGTTACCAGTTCAACCAGCATTGGTTTGCCAATGCCAATGTTAACCTTACCAAACCACGTGCTATTGATGTTACCAAAGGGCAAGATTATATTCCCCTTGCACCAACTATTACCAGCACAGGTGGTTTGTTTTATAAAAATAAAACAGGGTTTAATGGTGGATTAACGTATCGCTATATTGCCAATCGTGCAGCCAATGAAGATTACAGCATAACAGCATTGGGTTATACTTTACTTGATGGTTCTATAAACTACACACAACCAAAATATGAAATCGGCTTGGCTCTTGAAAATATATTAAACGTTAAATGGAATGAAGCACAGTTTGCAACAGAGTCAAGGTTAAAGAATGAACCTACAGGCAGTTCTGTAACAGAGTTAAACTTTACACCAGGCACACCATTTTTTGCAAGGCTAAAGTTGGCTGTGTTTTTTTAATGGTTTCACGCAAAGCTGCATAAGGTGCAAAGACGCAGAGAATACAAAAAACTATTGAAAACTCTGTGAAATTTGTGGTTAATATTACTCGCTTTAGTAGTTTTATATTCAAAAATATTCACCTTTACTTTCTTAATGAAAAAATCATTTTCATATTTCTTTATAGCAATGTTTTTGTTTAGCACAAAAGCTATAAGTCAATACACGCCTAAGGTTGCAGATACTTTACATAAGAAAGAAATTACCTTCAACAAATACAAATCATTTACAATAACCAATAGCTACAATTACTTAAACTGGGGATTTTTTTGCAAAAAAGAATGGCAATTAGAAAAAGCAATTAAAATTCCATTTCGTTTTAGGTTGGGCAGTTTAGAGACTTGCAATAAAATGGAAGGCAAGTAAATTATTTATATATAATTACATAACTTTCTTCTTGCAGAATATGCAGAATTTTTCTGTATGCTCTGAGAGCTATATTACTTGCTCTGTTAGGCTTACAGCCTAACAGTTTTATTTTGTTGCCTTAGGCAACAGAATATAGTTTACTAAGCTGCAAGCTTAGAAGAGCAATGATTTAATATTTTCTTCCCTTACAAATCCATTTCCATTTCCACAGCGTACATAGTATGGTAATTCAATTCTTGCAATTAACAATTGCTTATTTCTTCATTAATTAAATTTTTCATTATGAGAAAAAAATCTCTACCTCGTAGTGGTTGGAAATTTTATTTATTCCTTCCACTTGCTGCAATGCTATTAAGCGTTTCAGCAAATGCTTCTTCTCACCGAGAAGCACCATTGATTTCAAACGACCCCTTGGCAGACAACACAGATTTGTATGCCTTTCGCAGTCCCGATGATCCCAACACTGTAACCATTATTGCCAACTACATTCCTTTTGAGTTGCCAGAAGGTGGACCCAACTACTACAGCTTTGGAAAAAACATTCGTTACGAAATTCACATCAAAAACCAAACAGGCACAAGTGGCGATGACATCCTGTATCGCTTTACCTTTTCTCAGGTAAACCAGGATGGTACTACATTCTTCAACATTCGTTTAGGGCAGCAAAATTTAAAAACAGTTTACAAGTGTGAGAAGAGCTTAGATGGTGGCAGCACATTTACAACAATAGTAATGAATGGCGTTGTACCACCTGCAAACATTGGCCCTCGTAGTATCAATGGTGGTGCAGGTTTAAACACTAATTATGGCACTTTAATGACCAATGCTATTGCTACTGCAAGCAGTGGCGAAAAAGTATTTTGTGGCCCTGTGGACGATCCATTTTTTGTTGACCTTGCAGGTGCATTTGATTTAGGTGCATTCAGACAAGCTAATAATACAACCAACAAAACCAAAGATGGTGTTGCTCGTTTTAATGTACACACTATTGCTTTAAAAATACCTATTAATCTTTTACAAAAAGATGGTAAAAATGTTTCTCAAGCTGCTAATATTTTAGATGCTGATTTTGTAATTGGTGTTTATGCAAGTGCAAGCCGTCAAGAAATGAGAACATTGGTTAGTGGAGACTCTACTACAAATTCAGGCAACTGGGTACAAGTATCTCGTTTAGGTATGCCATTAACCAACGAAGCTGTTATTCCTGTTGGAATGAAAGATAAATGGAATGCAACTACACCAAACAACGATTTACAATTTGCTTCTTATTTTAAAAATCCAGAATTGGCTCTATATATGGATGATTCACAATTTGGATTTGCTGTTCCAGGTTTAAGTCCATTAAGAGTGCAATCAAAATCTTTAGGTGCATTTGATTTTAGAAATGGTAAAAAAGGATTATATGGTTTAAAGGGAAGCCCTGCTGTTGCTGGCACTGCATTGGATGATGCTATATTTGGTACTATTCTTTTACCAGATAGCACAAGCCCACGTGCAGTAGATATTTTACCAATATTTTACACTGGTGTTCCCAACCTTGCACCTTATCAGTTAGCAACTGGTAAAGCAGGTAATCCTTTGGCTGCTGGCAAACCTTTTATCAATAACTTTTTACCAACGCTTGGCGATATGTTGCGTTTAAATATGGCTGTGCCACCAACACCAAGAAACTCTGCTGACTTTAGTTCTTTAGGAATAGTTAATGCAGCAGTGTTGGGTTTAACAGATGCAAGATTTAATGGTAGTGCTGCTTTGCAAAGTATTCCAAATATGGATGGCTTTCCTAATGGCAGAAGATTGGAAGATGATGTAACTACTATTGAGCTACAAGCTGTAAGTGGCGTGGCTTTGGCTGCTATTGGTTTGTGGTATGATGATTACAGTAGTGGTAGCCCAGTTACAAGTCAGTTAGTAAAAGTATTGTCATTTACTGCTGGTCCTACTAAAAACGATACCACTTTTAAATCATCTTTCCCTTATGTGCAAACACCTTGGAGAGGGTATGATTACACACAGCAAGCAAGGTTTTAGTTTCTCGCTGAAAACACAGAATACGCAGAAATTAAAATAATTTATTCAGCGTGTTTAGCGATTTCTGCGAGCAAGAATCTGGCAACCCATTTCTAAAAAATTAAATAAATAAAAATGAAAAAAATATTTTATAAAATAACATTCGCTTTGGTAGCTTTAGTAGTTACCCAAAGTGCAATAGCTTCCTCTCACCGAGAAGCCCCATTAATTTCGAACGACCCACTGGCAGATAATACAGATTTGTATGCTTTTCGCAGCCCTTGCGACACAAACAAAATTGTGTTAATAGCTAACTACATTCCTTTTGAGCATCCTGCTGGAGGCCCTAACTGGTACACATTTGGCGAAAATATTCGTTACGAAATTCATATTGATAATAACACAGCCACTACTGGCGATGATATTATTTATCGTTTCACATTTACACATACAAACCAGGATGGTTCTACGTTTTTCAATATTCGTCTTGGGCAACAAAATGTAAAAACTACCTACACTTTAATGCGTAGTATAGATGGTGGTGCATCTTTTCAAACCATTGTAACCAATGGTATTGTTCCACCACCAAATATTGGTCCTCGCAGTATAGAAGATGGAATAGTTGGTTTAGGTGCAAGCAGCTACGATGCTTTGGCTACAAGTGCTATTGCTACTGCCACTACTGGCGAAAAAATTTTTGCTGGCCCTGCCGATGATCCATTTTTTGTTGACCTTGGTGGTGCATTTGATTTAGGTGGATTTAGAACAAATGGTAAAGATGGTTTAAAGAAATTTAACTGTCATAGCCTTTGTATAGAAGTGCCTATTTCTACTTTGCAAAAAGCTGGAAAAACAACAGCACAGGCTACAAACATTTTAGATGGCGATTTTGTAATTGGCGTTTATGCTTCATCTTATAGAAGAGAAATGACAACCTTTGACCCAAGCACAGGTACTGAAAGTGTTGGTGGCAATTGGATTCAGGTTTCTCGTTTGGGTATGCCATTAACCAACGAAGCCGTTATTCCTGTTGGAATGAAAGACAAATGGAATGCAACTATGCCAAGCAACGATTTACAATTTGCTTCTTACTTCAGCAATCCAGAATTGGCTTTGTATATGGATGACTCACAATTTGGAACTGCTGTTCCAGGTTTAGCTGCATTGCGTATTCAATCTAATTCATTAGGTGCTTTTGATTTTAGAAATGGCAAACCAGGTTTATTTAGCTTAAAAGGCACGCCTGCTGTTGCTGGTACTGCATTGGATGATGCAATATTTGGTACTATTTTATTACCAGATAATCATAGCCCTCGTGCTGTGGATTTATTACCTATATTCTATACTGGTGTACCAAATCTTGCACCTTATCAATTAGCAACAGGTAAAGGTGGAAATCCTTTAGCTGCTGGCAAACCTTTTATCAATAACTTTTTGCCAACCCTTGGCGATTATTTAAGGTTAAATATGGCTGTTCCTGTTACACCAAGAAACTCACCAGACTTCAGTTCTTTAGGAATTGTTAATGCTGCTGTGTTAGGTTTAACAGATGCAAGATTTAATGGTAACACTTCTATTCAAAACATTCCTAATATGGATGGTTTTCCTAATGGCAGAAGGTTGGAAGATGATGTAACAACTATTGAACTACAAGCTGTAGGTGGTGTGGCTTTGGCTGCTATTGGCTTATGGTATGATGATTACACAGGAAGTGGAAGTCCTGTTACTCAACAATTAGTAAATGTGCTTTCTTTCCACGCTGGCGTTACACATAATGATACAACATTCAAACCTTGTTTCCCTTATGTGCAAACACCTTGGAGAGGTTACACAGGTTGCAACACACCAATTGTAGCACCTATTACTGGTGGAGCAAGTTCAATTTGTGTAGGTTCTTCATTCACTTTGTCATCTGCAACAGCAGGTGGTGTGTGGAGTACAAATGGTAGAACAAGTGTAACACAAGGAGGTGTTGTAACTGGTACTAGTGCAGGCACTTCAACAATAAGCTACACAATCACTAATGCAACAGGCTGTAGCAATACAGTTACAAAAACTGTAACTGTAGGTGCAATTCCTGCAACACCAACTATTGCTTATGCAAGTGGTACAACAGGCGTTACAGGTAATGGTGGTGTTTGTAAAAACAAAACATTTAACTTAGTTGGAAAACCAGCAGGTGGTGTTTGGTCTAATACAGGCACTGCATCTGGTTTTACTATCAATGCAACAAGTGGGGCTGTAAGTACAGGCAATGTAAATGGTACAATAAACGTTAAGTACACTATTACAGATGCCAATGGTTGCAGTAATAGCAGGACAACACCATCAAACATTGTTACATGTTCTAACAAGGGGATAAATAATGTAACATTGGAGAATGAGCAATTAGTAGCATATCCTAATCCAGCACGCTCAACAATAAACTTAAATGTTAAAACATTGGTTGGTGCTGGAAGTATTGTTGTTACTGACTTGTATGGCAAGCAGGTTAAACAACAGGCTTTAAGTATTGGCACAAATACAATTGATGTATCAGGCTTTGCAAGAGGAATGTATATGGTATCTGTAATTACAGATGCAGGTAAACAAACTGAAAAAGTAATAGTAGAATAATTTTTTTAAATGAACATATAAAAAGCCTCAATTTTTATTGAGGCTTTTTTATTAAAAAAATGGTTGCTATTTTTGAATTACTTAACATTGTAACCTAAACAAAACTATTATGCTTAGTCATTTAAAACTATATAACAAACAAGATATTTTATCTCAGGTAAAAGTCAGAAGATTTGAAACCAAATTAGGAGAAAGAATACAGGTTTTATCAAATATTAATGATATAGAATCTTCAATAAAAAGCAGCAAAGCAAAGTTTGTTTTGTTTGGAATACCAGAAGATATTGGTGTAAAGGCTAATAATGGTGTGGGTGGTGCCAATACAAGCTGGCTGCCCTTTTTACAATCATTCTTAAATATTCAAAGCAATGATTTTTTAGATGGGCAGGAAATTTTATTGCTTGGACATTTTGACTTTGCAGATGTTGAAGAGTTGATTAATAAAAATGCACATCAATATGAAGAAAAGCTTTCTGCATACAGGCACGCTGTAACTATAATAGATGCTGAAGTTGAGCAGTTGATGCACATTATTACACAAAATAAAAAACTGCCTTTGGTTATAGGTGGTGGGCACAATAATTCTTATCCATGCATTAAAGGTGCAGCAAAAGGATGGCACAAGGCTGGTGTATTAAACATTGCAGAATTGAATGCAATAAACCTTGATGCACATGCAGATTACAGGCCTCTTGAAGGCAGGCACAGTGGCAATGGATTTAGGTATGCAGAAGAAGATGGATACCTTGAAAAGTATTGCATTGTAGGATTACACCAAAACTATATTCCTCAAAATGTGTGGATAGATATGGTAAATAATCCTTTTATAGATTGTATTACATACGAAGACATTTTTGTACACGAAAAAAGAAATTTTATGCAGGCAGTGGCACATGCTGCTGGCTTTACTGAAGATACCTTGTGTGGAATTGAATTAGACTTAGATTGTATTGAAAAAGCTTTAAGCAGTGCTGTAAGTCCTGCAGGCATTACATTGCAACATGCAAGGCAATATGTAAGCTATACAGCAAGTACCTGCAGACCAGCCTATTTACATATATGCGAAGGTGCCACACAATTACAAGATGGAAGAACTGATACTTCTACTGGAAAAACAATTAGCTATCTGGTTAGCGATTTTGTAAAAGCTATTCTGGATGTACTGAATGATGTGGAATAACAACTGATAAATGGCAAGTAGTTAAATAGTAAAAAACTATCACCTATAATTATACTTTCAACTGAAACTTATATTAAAACCCATACAAATCCTTTACTGCATTTATGCTTTACTTATTTTCATTGTTATAATGATTGTTGTATTGCCATTTGTTTTAGTGGCTGCAATGTTTGGCATAAAGGGCGGTAATTTTATTTATACGCTTTGTAAAATTTGGTCAGGTACTTGGTATATAACTGTAGGCATAAGGCATAAAGAAATTTATGAAGCACCGCATGATATTAATAAGCAATACATATTTGTTGGCAACCATGTTTCGTATATTGATATTCCACCTGTTGTGCTTGCAATTCATCAGCCAGTAAGGGCATTAGGCAAGCAAGAGATGGTAAAAATTCCTGTTTTTGGCTGGATATATAAAGCAACAGCGATACAGGTAAACAGGAGCAATGCAGAAAACAGGGCTAAAAGTGTGAGGGCCTTAAAAGCAGCACTAACAAAGGGTTTATCTATTGTTATGTTTCCAGAAGGAACATTTAATGTGACACCACAACCGCTTAAAGAATTTTATGATGGGGCATTTAGAATTGCAATTGAAACACAAACTAATATTCAACCCTTACTTTTAATAGACACTCTCGAAAGACTGCATTTTAAGAGTATTTTTAGCCTAACGCCTGGAAAAAATAGGGTTGTTTACTTACAGGAAATTAGTGTGAAAGGATTAACAAATAAGGATGTAGCAGCACTTAAAGAGAAGGTGTATAATGCAATGGATGCTGGCCTGAGAAGATATAGGAAATACCAATAATGCTTTGATTATAACAAAGACTCCTTACATTCAAGTTGAAACGACTTTCATTAAATACAACAAAGCTTTATAAACAAACCCAAAAATGAACATCCAACAAAAAGATAATGGCAAAAAAGGTTCTTTTTATGTAGAACAAAATGGTGAGCTATTGGCAGAGATGACTTATGTTTGGAGTGGTAATGATAAAATAATTATTGACCATACCGAAGTAAGTGAAAAGCTTGCAGGTAAAGAAATTGGCAAGCAATTGGTGCACAAAGCAGTTGAGTTTGCGAGGGAAAGAAAAATAAAAATTATGCCTCTTTGCCCATTTGCAAAAAGTGTATTTTATAAGATTGATGAATATCAAGACGTACTATTTTAAAACTATATTTTATGGATATTAATAATCTGAAGAAAGAATATACAAATGGGGAAATAACTGTGGTTTGGCAGTCTGGCAAGTGCATACATTCAGGCAATTGTGTGCGTAACCTTTCGTCTGTTTTTCAGCCAAAAGAACAACCCTGGATTAAACTGGAAAATGCAACATCAGCAGAAGTTATTGCAGCAGTTAACAAATGTCCTTCTGGTGCTTTAAGCATTAAAGAGTAGCTTGTTGTTAATACCTTAATTGCTAAAACCTACTCTTTGCCTATTACTTTTTCCCTTTGTTTTGCAGTATTATATTTTAAACAAAACAAATGAGATATTTATTTGTCATCCTGTCTTTACTGTGCTGTATTTCATTATCATCAACTGCACAAAACACACCAAGTCCTGAAAGCTATTTGGGATATAAGGTTGGTACTAAGTTTACACGTCATCACCAAGTAGTAGATTACTTTAAGGCCTTGGCCAAAACAGATTCTACAAAGATAAAAGTTGAAAAATATGGTGAGACTTATGAAGGCAGAGAGTTGATGCTTGCATTTATTTCAAGTGCTGCCAATATTGAGATATTAGAAAAAATAAAGCACAATAATATTGCATTAACAGGTGCTAATGTAGGCAAGCAATCTCCCTTGCTAAAAAATCCTCCTGCTATAGTTTGGCTAAGTTACAATGTGCATGGCAACGAACCTGCAAGTACAGAAGCAGCAATGCTTACAGCTTATGAATTATTAAATCCAAGTAAAAAAGAAGTGAATGATTGGCTGCAAAATACTATCGTAATTATTGACCCTTGTTTAAACCCTGATGGCAGGGACAGGTATGTAAACTGGTACAATACAACTGTTGGCAAAAATTATAATGCTGATGCTCAAAGCAGGGAACATGGTGAAGTGTATCCACAAGGTAGAACAAACCATTACAATTTTGATTTAAACAGAGACTGGGCTTGGCAAACCCAAGCAGAGACTAAGTTTCGTATAAAGAAGTACCTCGAATGGATGCCTCATGTGCATGTAGATTTTCATGAGCAAGGCTATGACGCACCATATTATTTTGCTCCTGCAGCCGAGCCAATGCATAATATAATTACACCATGGCAAAAAGAGTTTCAAACAAAGATTGGTAAAAACCACAGCAAGTATTTTGATGAAAATGGATGGTTGTATTTTACAAAGCAAATATTCGATTTGTTTTATCCAAGCTATGGCGACACTTACCCAACTTACAATGGCAGCGTAGGCATGACTTATGAGCAAGGTGGTATTGCTGCTGGACTTGGAGTAAATACAAATGCCAATGAAATATTGACTTTAACTGACAGGGTAATGCACCACGTAACCACAAGCCTTAGCACCATTGAAACTACAAGCAAAAATTCCAGTCTGGTTATTGACGAGTTTAAGAAATATTTTACTAGTAATCGCCAAGGTTTAAATGCAGACTACCAAACTTATATAGTAACCAGCAATGATGAAAATAAAGTAAAGGCAGTTGCAGATTTATTACAAGCAAATGGTATTAATTATGGCAAAACCAATGCTGCTGCAATTTCTGGCTATAGCTATGCAAATGCAAAAACAGAAAACGTAGAATTTAAAAAATATTCGATTGCAGTTTCCACACATCAGCCACGCGGCAGCATGGTTACAGTTTTATTTGAACCAAACAGCAAATTGAGTGATAGTGCCACTTACGACATAACTGCATGGAGCTTACCTTATGTATATGGCGTTGATGCTTATGCAACAAAAGGCAACATCACCATCAATAATTTTTCATTTGAAAATAATATAAAAACTGTTACAAGCAATTATGGTGTTGTTATTCCTCACACAAGTTTTAGCAGTAGCAAATTAGTTGCTTATCTTTTAAAGAATGGTGTTAAAATAAGAATCGCCAGCAAGCCATTTACCATAGATGGCAATAGCTACAAGGCAGGCACAGTAATAGTCTTAAAGAATGGCAATGCAAATGCAGACTGGAATAAAATAGTAAATGAAGCTGCTGCAAAATTCAACATTCAACCTGTTGTTGTATCAAGTGGCTTTGTAGAAAAGGGAAGCGATTTTGGTAGTGCTGATGTTAAATTAATAAACGCACCAAGGGTTGCCTTGCTAACAGGTGTGGAAGTTAATGCAAATGCTGCTGGTGAAGTGTGGAGTTTATTTGACAATCAACTAGATTATCCTGTAAGCCTTGTTAATGCTGATAAGATTGGCAGTTTAAATTTAAAAAAATATGATGTTATTATTATGCCAGACGGTGGTTATAGATCTTTAAATGATAAAAGCAATATTGAAAAAATAAAAGATTTTGTAAGAGGTGGTGGAAGATTAATTGCTATACAAGATGCAGTAAACACCTTGGCACAAACAAATGAGTTTGACATTAAAAACAAAACTGAAGAAGAAAGTAGTGACAGTGGTTACTCTGCTTTGCTTAAATATGAAAATAGAGAAAGAGATTTTTTGCCAAATAATATTCCTGGTGCCGTTTATAAAGTTGAGTTAGATAACACACATCCCCTTGCTTATGGTTATGATAAAGATTATTACACTTTAAAACTTGATGCCAATATATATGAGTTTATGAAAGATGGCTGGAATGTAGGTGTGTTAAAGAAGTCCAATTATGTTGCAGGTTTCAGGGGCTTTAAAGTTGGCAATAAACTTAAAGATGGAACCTTGTTTGGTGTAAGTGAAATGGGCAATGGTAGTGTTGTTTTTCTTGCAGACAATCCTTTATTCAGGTTGTTTTGGGAAAATGGTAAGCAACTTTTTTGCAATGCTGTATTTATGCCAAACTAATTGAATATTGATTATTGAGAATTGAGTACTGTGTATTGTGTATTGAATATTGGTTAATCATTTTTATAGGCAATAAATTATATTAAATAACCCTGTGCTCTCTGTATCTCTGTGGTAAAAAAAATTAAATAACTTTTTGCAAAAAATCAACAATGCCTTTCCCCTACTTTTGCAATCTATTTAAAAATAATTATGGCAGTATTAGTTAACAAAGATTCAAAAATAATCGTTCAGGGATTTACAGGAACTGAAGGTACCTTTCATGCAACACAAATGATTGAATATGGAACCAATGTAGTTGGTGGCGTTACTCCTAATAAAGGTGGCACAACACATTTGGACAAACCAGTATTTAACACAGTTGCAGATGCTGTAAAAGCAACAGGTGCCAATGTTAGTATCATATTTGTTCCACCTGCATTTGCTGCAGATGCCATTATGGAAGCTGCTGAAGCTGGAATTGCTTTGGTAGTGTGCATTACAGAAGGTATTCCTGTACAAGATATGGTTAAGGCAAAAAATTATTTGCAAGGAACTAATACAAGGTTAATTGGTCCAAATTGCCCTGGCGTTATCACAAGTGAAGAAGCAAAAGTAGGCATTATGCCAGGCTTTATATTTAAAAAAGGAAGAATTGGTATTGTAAGCAAAAGCGGAACTTTAACTTATGAAGCTGCTGACCAGGCTGTAAAAGCTGGACTTGGCGTTAGCACTGCAATTGGTATTGGTGGAGACCCTATTATTGGCACACCTACAGTTGAAGCTGTTAAGTTGTTGATGAATGACCCTGAAACTGATGGCATCATTATGATTGGCGAAATTGGTGGTAGCATGGAAGCTGACGCTGCTCGTTGGATAAAAGATAATAAAACAAAACCGGTTGTTGGTTTCATTGCTGGTCAAACTGCTCCTCCAGGTCGTAGAATGGGACATGCAGGTGCAATTATTGGTGGTGCAGATGATACTGCTGAAGCTAAAATGAAAATTATGGCTGAGTGTGGAATTCATGTTGTAGCAAGCCCTGCAGACATTGGCAAAACAATGGCAGAAGCATTAAAAAAATAATTTGAAAAATAATATAGAGACAATGAAAATTGTCTCTTTTTTTTGCTATATATTTTTATGAAACTAAAACTTGACCAAAGCAACTTTAACGAAGACTTTTTTGATACCACAAGATTACTTGGCATCATAGCTCCTATAAAGAATTATTTTTTTTGCTGGCAGGTTAATAGTGTTTTGGGTACTGAGTTTAAATTAAATAACGAAATTGAAATTCAGTTGACACGAAAAAAAAGGGATTATTTTTTCAATGTGTATGAATTTAATGAGCCAGAAACAGCTTTAACTCACTATATATATCACAATCATTTTGATGGAGAATATTTATTGCCAGAATTCAGGAATATGGATTTTTTATGGTTGATGAAAGGCGAACTTGTGGATGAGGAAAAATGCAACTGGATAATAAATGCCATTAAAACCATTACAGGCGTGCAACTTGTAGCAGAACTAACTAACGAAAAAATCAAGAACAAAGAGAATATGGTTTTTTAATTTTCTCAATTTTAATTGAAATATATGTGGCAAAATACAGACAACAAGCTTTATAAAAAATTTACGTTCAAAAACTTTTCACAGGCTTTTGCTTTTATGACACAGGTTGCCATTGAAGCAGAAAAGATGAACCACCACCCTACATGGCAAAACACATGGAACACAGTAGAGATATGGCTTTGCACACATGATGCCGGCAATATTGTTACCAAAAAAGATGAAGATTTAGCAAAGAAGATTGATGAATTACTGAATTAGCTATCAACAGGCTCAGTAAGCTCGCCTTCCCATTTGCTTACAACACTTGTAGCTAAAGCATTTCCAAGCACATTGGTTGCTGTTCTGAACATATCGCAAAAATGATCAATTGGCAATATCAAAGCCACACCAACTTCAGGTATTTTAAACATACTGCAAGTTGCCAATACTACTACAAGCGAAGCACGTGGTACGCCAGCAATGCCTTTGCTAGTAAGCATAAGCACAAGCAACATGGTAAGCTGTGTGGTAATAGGTAAATCAACATGAAATATTTGTGCAATAGTTAAACTGGCAAAGGTCATATACATCATGCTTCCATCTAAATTAAAGCTGTATCCAAGTGGCAGAATGAAGGAAACAATTTTATCCTTGCAGCCAAACCTTTCCAGCTCTGTTGTCAATTTTGGAAATACAGCCTCGCTGCTGGTGGTGCTAAATGCAATCAATAAAGGATTGCTGATTCTCTTTAATAAATCTTTCATTCGGTTTCTTAAAATCAAGAACCCAACGCTATATAAAAGCACCCATAAAATTGCAATGCCTATTAAAAAATACAAATAGTAATATCCATAAAATTTAAAAATGCCAGGACCATTTTTTGCTACCACGGCAGCTATGGTTCCAAACACACCAATTGGTGCAAAGTTCATTACATACACTACAATCTTTAATACAATTTCACTGGCTATATCCAATGCTTTTATTATTGGCTTTGCACGTTCTCCAACAGCAGCAGTAGCTACTCCAAAGAAAATAGAAAATATAACCAGTTGCAAAATCTCATTGGTTGCCATTGCCTCAAAAACACTTTTTGGTATTACATGCTCAATAAATTTTGTTAATGAAAACTCTTGTGTTTTTGCTGCCAAATCCTTTAAGCCTGCATCATCACTTGTAGCCATTTGCAATGCTGCACCAGGTTGTAGCCAGTTTACCAAAACCATTCCTATTAATAAGCTTGCAAGCGATGCAGTAATAAACCACAGCATTGCCTTGCCCCCTACCCTGCCAACAGTTTTTAAATCGCCAAGTTTAGCTATGCCAACAACCAATGTACAAAACACCAATGGCGAAATAATCATTTGTACCAAACGAATAAAAATAGTTCCAAGCAATTTAATAATATCACTAAAATCGGTTAATGCTGTAATGCTTGCTGTAACTTTAGAACCTTTGATAACATTGATTTCCTTAAGGCTTTCAATCTTAATGCCATTTACAACAGGAATAATCTTGCTTGATGTGCCTTGCAACAATGCAATACAATCTTTAGGCAAGCTATCCTTTATTTTTTTATAAGCACCTGAGTCTTTAACCACTAAAAACTTTTGATAAAAGCCAGCACTAGCATATGTTTTATTATCTTTTATCAAAACACTATCCATTCCTAAAAAGTCTTTAGGTGCAGTAACTGTTATAGTATTTCCCTTGCCAAATTCGTTATAAGCCCAGCCAACAAGCGTTCCCAAAATCATAGCAAAAAATATGTACCAGGTAAGTTTACTTTTTTTTGCAGGTGTATGTGTAGTTTGCATTACAGTCAATTAGTTTGTCAGCAATATTAAAAGAATTATTTGTGCAATGGAATAAATCCCTATTTTTCCAACTCAAAATTTTTTAACAAAACAACTTATATGAGTTTATTTAGAAAGAAGCCAGTTGCAGCTTTTGAGGCTGATATGAAAAAAAGTGGCTTGAACAGAGTACTTACACGTTGGGGTTTAACTTCTTTAGGTATTGGTGCCATTATTGGTGGTGGAATTTTTACATTAACAGGTATTGCTGCACATGATTATGCAGGCCCTGCTCTGGCATTATCATTTATTATTGCTGGTGTTGGTTGTTTATTTGCTTCTTTATGCTATGCAGAATTTGCAAGCGTTTTACCTGTTGAAGGAAGTGCTTATGCTTATGCATATGGGACAGTTGGAGAAATTTTTGCCTGGTTTATTGGCTGGAATTTGATACTTGAATATATGATGGGTGCAACAACAGTTGCTGTGGCGTGGAGTGGGTATTTTGTAAAGCTTTTACATTTACTCCATATTGATATTCCTATATGGCTTTGTAATGATTTAGCAACAGCAAAAGAAAAAGCATTGGCTTTGGGTCAGGCAGCCCCATCTTTTGCAATAAACCTCCCAGCATTTTTAATAACATTTGTAATAACAGCAATCCTTATAAAAGGAATTAAAGAAGCTGCAAAAACAAACAATGTAATTGTTGTTATTAAAATTGCAGTAGTATTATTCGTAATTATTTGTGGTGCATTTTATATTAAAACAGAAAACTGGCATCCATTTATTCCAGACACTGTTACAACTGTTACTGATGGTGTAACGAAAGTTAATTTTGGCTTTGGTGGTGTATTAACTGCTGCAACAATTGTATTCTTTGCCTACATTGGCTTTGATGCAGTTTCAACACAAGCTGGCGAAGCTATCAATCCTAAAAAAGATGTACCATTTGCAATAGTTGCATCGTTGGTTATTTGTACCATTTTATACATTTTGGTTTCATTGGTTTTAACAGGAATGGTTAAATATAATATGCTTGATAAATCTGCACCAGTAGCATCTGCATTCAGCGAAAATGGAATTACATGGGCTGTGTTTATTATTACTCTTGCTGCAACTGCTGGCTTAATGAGTGTAATGCTTGTAATGATGCTTGGGCAAACAAGGATTTTCTTAGGTATGGCAAAAGATGGACTATTACCTGCATTCTTTAAAACATTACATCCTACGTTTAAAACACCACACAAAAGCACTGCACTTGTAGGAATTGTAATTGCAATTGTAGCTGCATTTACACCAATTGACAAAGTAAGTGAAATGTGCAGTATGGGTACTTTATTAGCGTTTGCAATGGTATGTGTTGCTGTTATGATTTTAAGGTATAAAAGTCCTGAATTGGAAAGACCATATAAAACACCTGCTGTTTACCTTGTTGGCACCTTAGGTGTTGCCTTTAATATCTTCCTTATGTGTTTTGTAAGACCACAAACATGGATTTTCTTTTTATGCTGGGGAACACTTGGTATTTTAGTTTACTTCTTATACAGCAAAAGAAAAAGCAATTTGAATACCCAATAACATTCAATTATACAACTAAAAAAGCACAGCATATGCTGTGCTTTTTTAGTTGTATTCAAATCAAATTTTTATTTCAAAATACTTCTGCCGATTACTATGCGTTGCACTTCGCTTGTGCCTTCATAAATTTGTGTAATTTTAGCATCACGCATTAAACGCTCTACATGGTATTCTTTTACAAAACCATAGCCACCATGTATTTGAACAGCTTCTACAGTAACCCACATTGCAGTTTCGCTTGCAAATACTTTTGCCATGCTGCTGCTTAAATCATAATTCAGTCCATTATCTTTTTCCCATGCTGCTTTTAGGCAAAGCAAACGTGCAGCATCAATGCGTGTAGCCATATCTGCCAACTTAAACTGTATTGCCTGGTGATTGCATATTTCCTTTCCAAATGCCTTACGTGTTTTACTATACTTTAATGCCAGCTCATAAGCACCACTTGCAATACCCAATGCCTGAGATGCAATGCCAATACGACCTCCAGACAATGTTTTCATTGCAAACGTAAATCCAAAACCTTCATCACCTATCCTGTTTGCTTTTGGAATCTTAACGTCATTAAACATTATAGTATGTGTATCACTTCCCCTTATTCCAAGTTTATTTTCCTTTGCACCCACAACAACACCAGGCCAGCTTTTTTCAACTATCAAGCAATTAATTCCTTTATGGCCTTTACTTCTGTCGGTTTGTGCCATTACCAAATACACACTTGCACTACTACCATTTGTAATCCAGTTTTTTGTTCCATTCAATAAATAGTAGTCCCCCATATCTTCAGCAGTTGTTTGCTGAGAAGTAGCGTCACTGCCAGCTTCTGGTTCACTCAATAAAAATGCACCAATATATAATTCGCCATCCTTTTTACCATGAGCCAATGGTTGCAGGTACTTGGCTTTTTGTTCTTCGTTACCAAATTTTTCCAAACCATAATTAACCAAACTATTGTTAACACTCACACACACGCTGGTGCTGGCATCAACTTTACTAATCTCTTCCATTGCCAAAACATAGCTAACACTGTCTAAACCTGCACCCCCATTTTCAGGCTTTACCATCATACCCATAAAACCAAGGTCAGCCAGCTTCTCTATTTGTTCTTTAGGAAACCTTTGTAATTCGTCTCTTTCAATAACGCCAAGCAAGCATTCATTTTGTGCAAAGTCCCTTGCAGCTTGCTGTATCATTAATTGTTCTTCGGTAAAAGAAAATTGCATAAGTAAAAATTTTGATTTGCAAATGTAGGCTAACAGACGTTAGCTATAAAAATTTTGCTGTTTTTAAAAGTTACTCTTCCGTATTTTTCATTTTCATCAATAAAGTATAAGCACCTTTGCTTACAATGTTTTTGCCATGCAAAACATTGGCATTACTAATTTGTGTAACGTTGTTTGCAGTATTTCCAACAACAATATTTTTCAGTAAATATTTCATTTTCGTTTCT
The DNA here is from genome assembly GCA_964477265.1 of uncultured Chitinophagaceae bacterium. Taxonomy (GTDB): domain Bacteria; phylum Bacteroidota; class Bacteroidia; order Chitinophagales; family Chitinophagaceae; genus CAIVPM01. Next base: position 383,039 of record CAYZDJ010000001.1, on the reverse strand, counting down.
TCAACAAACACATAATTATTACCTTCAAAACTTACCACACAATCATTTGGCAAGGCATTGCTTAAATTGTTTGACACTTCAACTTCTGCGTTCATATACATTCCTGGCAATAATGTTTTATCATAATTTTCAAAATGACAATGAACATCAACACTTCCATCTGGGCTTACATCTTTACTGATTAAAATAATTTCGCATTGATGTTTTTTTTGTGGCTCAGCATTGGTGTAAGCCGTAATTTTTTTACCAATACTTAATGATGAAATGTCTTTTTCAAAAACCTTTACATTCAAATGAATATCAGTAGGATTAACTGCTTCAAATAAAATTTCTGTTGGACTTACATACTTGCCAATGTTCACATTTACCTTAGTTATAAAACCATCAATGGGTGCATATAAGTAAATGCTTTTAGAAATATTTTTTGAACTGATGTTGTTGGGATTAATATTAACAAGCTTTAATTTTTCGGTAATTGATGCTAATAGAATTTTGTTATTGTTCATCTCTGCTTCTGCTTGTTGTGTTATTTTATCACTGCTAGCTTGGCTTTGGTTAAGTTCCTTTTGTCTGTTATATTCTAACTCTGCAAAATGCAGTTTAGATTTTACCAATAAATAATCTTGTTGCAACTGAATGAACTGCTGGTCTTCAATTGTAGCAATTACTTCGCCTTTATTAATATGCATACCAGGCAACAACTTTGTGTTCTTTAAATAGCCGCCCATAGGACAACTTATAGAAACTAAATTTTGTGGTGGTACATCAATTGTTCCATTCAGTTTTAGTGTAGATGCAATGTTCTTTTGTTGGATAGAAATGGTTTCTATGCCAGCATTTTTATATTGTGCTTCTGTAAGTGTTACAATGCTGTCGTTAGTTACAGCAATTTCTTGTTTTATTTCTTTGTTTGACGAATGGCAAGAAAAAAGTGCGATGATTGCCACAAGTAAAACAGATTTACATAAAATCTTATTTGTGTTTATTAGTGGCTGAAAAATATGTTTCATTTTAATTATTTTACTTGTTTACAAAATTTATTTCAATAACAATATTGTTGTGCTCTTGCAATGTGTTTAGATAATTGCTTTCAATAGATATTGCATTGTTCAACAGCATTACATAATCTAAATAATTGATTTCACCATTAATGAATTGCTTGTTGGCAGTGGCTTTAATAGTTGCAGCATTTTTTAAAACATCAGTTTCAAAATATTTCAAAGCATCTACATTATTGTTATAAGCAGTTATTAATCGCTGCATTGAAATACTCAATTGTTGTTGAGTATTATTAGCTTCATCAGTTGCTATTTGCTCTGCTATTTTACTGCTTTTAATTTTTGCTTTTTGGCTTTGATTGAAGATTGAAAAACCTAAACCGAACTGCACAGAAGTAAATCTATTGCCCAATTTATACTCTTTATTATCTGCTGCAACGCCTGTAAAACTTGTATTGAAGATGCCTAAGTTAATATCTGGCTTCAGCCTTTCTTGCTCTAAATTAGTTTTACTTTTTTGAACCAATGCTTGTTGTTGCAATAGTTTTAGCAATGGATGATTTTGTAATGCACTTGTATCAATCACTAACTTTTCATAGATATTACTTGTTGCAACAATAGGAATGTATTGTGTTGCTGTATTCATCAAATACTGCAATAAAATCAAAGTGCTTTCTAACTCTTGCCTTACTTGTTTTAGTTGCAAAGCAATATTGGCTTGTTGTGTTTCAGCAGTTGTTTTTTCCAATACATTGCTTTCGCCTTTTTGCAGTCGTAACAGGGCTTTGCTGTAAAATACAGCATACAAGCTATCGCTTTTTATCAATAATTGCTCTTTGTTTTTTAAGCTATAATATTGATAAAATGTTTGTGTGATTACTTTTTTCAATTCAAAAACTTTCAGCTCTTTATTCAATGCTTGTGTGCTATTTTCTGCCAGTAATAATTCCCTTTGCTTTTTATAAACAGTAGGAAATTGTATGCTTTGAGAAACACCAAAACGCATATCAAACAAAGGACTATTCACTTGCCCAAATTCAGTCATAGCATTGATTTTAGGGATATCAGTTGCTGTTTTAATTAATGAATTTGTATAAGCAGATTTTAGTGTTTCATTTTTTATGGTAAGATTATTTACAATTGCAGAATCTAATGCAGCATTGAGTGTAATTGTTTTTTGTGCATTAGCTTTTTGCAAGCCACATATTGCACAAATTAGCACTAATGACTTGATGACAATTTTATTTTTCTTAATTGAAATTCCTTTTTCAAAAAGTACATATAAAATTGGCAATACAAACAATGTAAGTAGCGTTGCAATTAACAAACCACCAATAACAACAGTTGCTAATGGACGTTGAACTTCTGCACCAGCACCATTGCTTATTGCCATTGGTAAAAACCCAAGCGATGCTACAAATGCTGTCATTAACACTGGTCTTAATCGTAGTTTAGTTCCTTTAATTACTATGTGTGGCAATGATTGTAGTCCTTGCGATTTTAGTTTATTAAACTCTGCAACCAATACAATTCCATTTAAAACTGCTACACCAAACAATGCAATGAAACCCACGCCAGCACTAATGCTAAAAGGCATTCCACGAAGTGCTAAAAACAAAATACCACCAATTGCAGATAATGGAATGGCTGTGTAAATCAATAATCCTTGTTTCATATTTTTAAAAGCGAAGTAGAGTAAAATAAAAATGAGTAATAATGAAATAGGCACTGCAATCATCAATCTGTTTTTGGCTTGTGTTAAGTTTTCAAATGCACCACCATAAGTAACATAATAACCAACAGGAAATTTTAATTGTGCATTTACCTTTTGCTGCAACTCTTGCACAATGCTTTGCACATCTCTACCATTAACGTTGAAACCCACAACTATCCTACGTTTTGCATCTTCTCTTTGAATTTGATTGATGCCATTTTTTTCTTCAACAGTAGCTATTTGATGCAGTGGAATTTGCAAACCATTTGGTGTTGGAATCAATAAATTTTTTATATCATCAACATTACGTTTCTCGTTTGTATTCAACCTTACAACTACATCAAACCGTTTTTCATCTTCAAATAACAAACCACTACTTTGCCCTGCAAATGCAGTATTTACAACCTTATTAATATCTGCAATATTTAAATGATATTGGGCAATCATTGCTCTGTTATATTCAACAACAACTTGTGGCATTCCATTAATTGGCTCTACATATAAATTTTGTGAGCCATTAACTGTTGAAATAATTTTGCCCAGTTTACTTGCATATAATGCAAGTGTATCAAGGTTTTCGCCAAATATTTTACAAACCACATCCTGTCTAGCACCTGTCATCAATTCATTAAAACGCATTTGCACAGGAAACTGAAAACCTGCTGTAATACCAGGAATATCCTGCAAAGCTTTACTCATTTTTTCTTCCAATTCAGTAAAAGTTTTTGCACTTGTCCATTGCTTTTTATCTTTCAAAATTACCATCATATCAGCAGCTTCCAAAGGCATTGGATCTGTTGGCACTTCACCACTTCCAATTTTTGTAACTACTTTTTCAACTTCTGGAAACTTAGATTTTAATGTATGAGCTGCTTTCTGTGTAAATTCTATGGTTGTGTTTAAATTGCTACCAGTAAGCACTCTTGTGTCAACTGCAAAATCACCTTCTTCTAATGCAGGAATAAATTCGCCACCCAAAGTGGTTAATACAATTATGCTAGTTACAAACAAAGCAAACACAGTAGCAATAACGGTTTTAGGATATTTTAAAACTGTAATTAATTTCTTTGTAAAAGCATTTTCTACAAAATGCATTAGCTTATCTGATAAGTTTTCTTTGTAAGGTTTATGGCTGTTTAAAACCCAACTACTCATCATTGGAATATAAGTAAGAGAGAGAATAAATGCACCCAACAAAGCAAATGCAACTGTTTGTGCCATTGGCTTAAACATCTTTCCTTCTATGCCTTGTAAAGTGAATATGGGTAGGTAAACAACCAAAATAATTATTTGCCCAAACACTGCACTATTCATCATTTTTTTAGATGAATTTTCAACCAAATTATTCATTTGTGTTGGCGATAAATTTAGATGATGTAATTTTTTATGATGATGCAATAAGTGCATTACAGCTTCAACAATAATTACAGCACCATCTACAATCAATCCAAAATCCAAAGCACCAAGGCTCATTAAATTTCCACTCACACCAAACAAATTCATTAAGCAAATTGCAAACAACATTGATAGTGGAATTACTGATGCTACTAGCAAACCAGCTCTTAAATTTCCTAAGAAGATAACTAACACAAAAATCACTATTAACGCACCTTCTATCAAATTTTTCTCAACAGTTCCAATGGCATTATTTACCATTTTTGTTCTGTCTAAAAAAGGTTCAACCACCACACCTTCAGGCAAAGTTTTTTGAATTTGTACAATGCGTTCTTTTACATTTTTAATTACTTCGCTACTGTTTGCACCTTTCAACATCATTACAACAGCACCGCTTACTTCGCCTTGATTGTTGTAGCACATAGCACCATAACGTGTAGCAAAACCAATATTCACATCAGCAACATCTCTTAAAAAAAGTGGCAACGAACTATTGCTTCTTTTAATAGCAATATTTTTTATATCATCAATGCTTTTTACCAAGCCTTCTGTTCGTATAAATAAAACTGTTGGACCTTTTTCAATATATGCACCACCGGTATTTTGATTATTAGTTTCTAATGCTGCAAAAACATCGTTAATTGTAATACCAAAGGCATTAAGTTTATTGGGGTTTACGGCAATTTCATACTGCTTTAATTTGCCACCAAAGCTGCTTACTTCTGCCACACCTTTAACACCCAACAATTGCCTGCGAACTATCCAATCTTGAATGGTTCTTAACTCTGTTGCATCATACTTTTTTTCAAAGCCTTTTTTAGGGCGAACAACGTATTGATAAATTTCGCCCAAGCCTGTGCTAATAGGCCCTAATGTAGGCGTACCAATGCTTTGGGGAATTTGAGATTGTGCTTGTTGCAATCTTTCTGCCACTTGTTGCCTAGCCCAATACACATCAACATCATCGTTAAAAACTATGGTAACCAATGATAAACCAAAACGTGAAAAGCTGCGAATTTCCTTTAATCCAGCAATATTGCTATTGGCTTGTTCAATAGGAAAAGTTACCAAACGTTCAATATCTGCTGCACCAAAAGATGGGGCAACAGTTATAACCTGCACTTGATTGTTGGTAATATCTGGCACAGCATCAATAGGAAGTTTGGTTGCTTGATATGCACCAACACTTATAAGAGCTATAATGAACAGCCCAATGATGAGTTTATTTTTTATAGAAAACTCAATGATTTTATTAAGCATAAAAATAGTTTGTGTGCCACTAATGGCACAGATTTACACAAATATTTTTACCTACAAATAACAAGTTTGCACTAACAGTTTTGTCTGTGTGCATTCATGTTATACGTGGCTATATTACTTAACAAAATCGTGGAGGTTGCCAAATAGAATTAAGGTTGGCAGAAGAAAAATTTAGTGTTTGATGCCCGAATTTTGGTTGAGAAGTTTGAATGAATATTTGTTTGGGAACATCAATGCTCACAGTATTTGGGGTACTGAAAACAATGGTTGCAAAATCGTTACTAATGGTTTTAAAAGGCAGCTTCATATCCTCATCATAATCTGCATCTTTTGGGTCGCCATTAAAGTAGTGCATCTTTAAAAAATCTATAAAACCAATAGATTTATTTTCTGCTTTGTGTTTGGTGTAATGTTCAATAAGTAATGGCAATTTCAATAACTCTTTCAATGGCGTGTTAGCCATTAAAAAAGAAAAGAGTAATATGGTTGCCACTATTTTTCTCACAAAGCAAAAGTAAGTGCAGTTTTCAAATTAATTCATTTATCAAAATAAAAAAATAAAGTTAAAATTTATCTAACGCAACTTTATCAAGTTGTGCTTTACAAAACTCATTAAAATCATTTTCTACCTCTAAAGGCACTTCATCATTTACTTCTCCCTGCATTATTTTATTATTTTTAAAGTCAATGGTAAGCATACCAAACCTCAATACCACATTAGTTACTTCATTCCAGCCATATTTTTTTTGAGGAAAAGAATTAAATACAATTTCATTTTCATCAAAAGCCCATTCTGGTGTCACTTTAAGGCTTTTTTCTAATAACGATGCAAGTAAATACGCTGCTGCAAGTATATATGCTACTGCATGCAAATAAGCGTGGTGCATAAACCAGCCCCAGGCTGCAAGCATTAATACAAACCTATAGCTTGGTGCAATGCCTTTTTTCTTTTGGCTATTACTAAATAAAACCCAGCCTACAATACCTGCAATCCACACAAGCAACAATGCAAGTGCAGGGCTAAAGCCATTGTTTGCAAGCTGCATGGTAAAGCTGTATAAAAAAAATACAACAGCAATGGCAAGCATCAGCAAGCTGACTGTATCAATGGCCTTGTTAGATGTTTTCTTTAAAACTACAATAAAATCAAATGTTCTGACTGGTCTCATAAAACAAATGTATAGGAATATTATTAACAGCAATAAAGACACTTTAACTGAAAAGCAAATAATTTACAAGTGTATTGGTGGCGAATAAACCTCAACCCATATTTTTACTTTCCTATTATTAATATGAATGTTTTAAGCCTTGTAAGTTATAATATTTTGCCAGCCAAAATGGGTGGGCAAAAAGGTATTGCACTATTTAATGAATGGTTAAGCAAAAAAGTAAACCTTATCTGCGTTACCACACAATCCAACAATCCTAAACTGGCAAGCTATAAAGTGATAAATATTTTAAGCAACAGCCCCATACGCTATGCCAATATTTTTTATTTTTTTACTATAAAAAAAATTATAAGGCAAAACAATATTTCTCACTTAATTATTGAGCATCCTTACTATGGCTGGCTTGGCTATTTGCTGCAAAAGTTTTGTAAGGTAAAACTCATTGTGCATTCTCACAACATAGAAAGTGAAAGGTTTAAAAGCCTTAACAAAAGTTGGTGGAAGATTCTATGGGATTATGAAAAATGGATACATAATAAAGCCAACTATAGTTTTTTTATTAATGAAAATGATATGCAATATGCCTTGCAACATTTTAAATTGCAAGCAGGCAAATGCACTGTAATTACTTATGGCTTTGACTTACAGCAAATTCCTGCAATTGAACAAAAGCAAAAAGCTTCGTTAAAAATAAGGGAGCAATACAAAATAGATACTACTGATAAAATTTTATTATTTAATGGAACACTAAACTATAAAGCCAATCTGAATGCCCTGGATATTATACTTCAACACATCAATCCATTATTAATTAAAAATAACTTTAACTACAAAATAATAGTGTGTGGCAAAGGCCTACCAGATGATTATAACGAGTTAAGGCAATATCAAAACATAATATATGCAGGCTTTGTAGATGATATTGTTGAGTATTATTTAGCAACAGATATTTTTATAAATCCTGTAAATGATGGTGGTGGCATTAAAACAAAAATTGTTGAGGCATTGGGCTTTAACGTTAGCCTTGTTACTACCCAAAGTGGTGCTATTGGCATTCCACAAAATATTGTTGTCAATAAAATGATAGTGATTGAAGATGAGAACTGGCAAGGTTTTGCCAAGGCTGTTATCAATATTGCAACTGATACTAATTTACCAGCAACCTATTTTGAACATTTTTATTGGGGCAGCATTGTTGAAAAAGCAGTTAAGGAAATACAAGGCTGCTAATAATCTTACACAGTTTTTTTAGTTTAATTTTTTTACCTCTAAATTCTTAAAACTCCTAACCAATATATTTGCAGCCTATGGCAACAGAGAATAATTTTCAGGCAATAATTGCCCACGCAAAAGAATATGGTTTTGTTTTTCAAAGTAGTGAGATATATGATGGTTTAAGTGCTGTGTATGATTATGGTCCATGGGGTAGTGAGTTGAAAAAAAACATAAGGGACTTTTGGTGGAAAAGCATGACACAGATGCACGATAATATTGTAGGTATTGATGCTGCAATTTTTATGCACCCAACTACGTGGAAAGCCAGCGGACACGTAGATAATTTCAGTGATCCAATGATTGATAACAAGGACAGCAAAAAGCGTTACAGGGTTGATCATTTAATTGAGGCTTTTGTTGATACTTTAGATAAAGAAAAAGGCGAAACAATAATTGCACAAATGGAAGCATTATTGGCTAATGACGACTTTGCCGGACTGAAAGAATTAATTTATACAAACAACATGAAATGCAGCATCAGTGGCACTTGCAACTGGACAGACATTAGACAGTTTAACCTAATGTTTAAAACAGAATTTGGTGCAGTGGCAAGTGATAATCCTGATGATAACATGGTTTATTTAAGACCAGAAACTGCACAGGGAATTTTTGTAAACTTTTTGAATGTGCAGAAAACGGCACGTATGAAAATTCCTTTTGGTATTGCACAAACTGGCAAGGCATTTAGAAACGAAATTGTGGCTCGTCAATTCATCTTTAGAATGAGGGAATTTGAACAAATGGAAATGCAATTTTTTGTTCGCCCTGGCACTGAGGGAGAATGGTATAAGCACTGGAAAGAAGAAAGATTGCAATGGCATTTAAGCCTTGGCTTGCCTGCTGAAAAATATCGTTATCACGACCATATAAAACTAGCTCATTATGCTAAAGAAGCTTGTGATATTGAGTTTGAGTTTCCAATAGGTTTTAAAGAAGTTGAAGGCATTCATAGCCGTAGTGATTTTGATTTGAAGCAACACCAGGAATACAGCAAAAAGAAACAGCAGTATTTTGATAATGACATAGACCCAGCCACAGGAAAGGCTTATGGCAACTACATTCCTTATGTAATAGAAACAAGTATTGGTTTAGATAGAATGTTTCTTTTGGTATTAAGCAATAGCTATAATGAAGAAACAATTAACAAAGAAGATGGCTCTACTGACAGCAGAGTTGTATTGAATATTCCTGCTAAGCTTGCACCTAACAAACTTGCCATTTTACCATTATTAAAAAAAGATGGATTACCTGAAATTGCAGAAGGTTTATTGAATGAATGTAAAGGCTTGTTTAAATGTTTTTATGAAGAAAAAGATGCCATTGGAAAAAGGTATAGAAGGCAAGATGCAATAGGAACGCCATTTTGCGTAACAATAGATCATCAAACTAAAGAAGACAATACTGTAACTATACGTTACAGAGATTCAATGACACAGGAAAGAGTAACAATAAATGAAGTGAAGAATATTGTGTTAAAAGCTATTAATTAGTAATAAAAAGAAAGGGAAAGTTTAAAACTTTCCCTTTCTTTTTATAGTTTATTTTTTCAATTGACTATGTACAAATAAACTGGTAATACTTTTGTTTTCTGCAGCATTTCGTATTGCAATAGCAAATAAGTCAGCCACAGATATTACTCTTATTTTGTCTGATTTTTGTTTCAAAGGAATAGTATCACAAACAACCAGTTCTTTTAAAACACTATTCTCCAGATTTTCATAAGCTTTACCACTTAAAACAGGATGTGTAATAAATGCTCTTACACTTGTAGCACCTTTTTCTAAAAGCAATGCAGCACTTTTTGCAAGTGTTCCTCCTGTATCGCATATATCATCTATAATCACAATATCTTTTCCTGCAACATCACCAATTACAACCATACTTGCAATTTCGTTGGCACGTTTTCTATGCTTGTCGCAAATAACCATTGGTGCATTAAAATAACTTGCAAGTTCCCTTACCCTGTTGGTACTTCCTACATCTGGTGCAGCAAAGCAAAGGTTGGTCAATTTTAAATTTTCAATGAAAGGAATAAAAATAGCACTGCTATCTAAATGGTCAACAGGAATGTCGAAGAAAGCCTGTATTTGTGGTGCATGCAAGTCCATTGTAATAACACGGTTTGCACCAGCAGCTTCAATTAATGTTGCCATAAGCCTGCTGCCAATTGCAACACGAGGTTTGTCTTTTCTATCTTGACGTGCATAACCATAATAAGGTACCACAGCAACAATTTTATAAGCACTGGCACGCTTTGCAGCATCAATCATTAATAGTAATTCCATTAAATTTTCGGCAGGTGCATGTGTGCTTGCAACCAAAAAAACATAATCGCCCCTTATACTTTCTAAAAACACTGGCTGTATTTCGCCATCGCTAAACTTTTGAATATTTACTTTACCAAGATTAGCACCAAAGCTGCGTGCTATTTTTTCTGCCAATTGTTGAGAGCCTGTTCCAGCAAAAATCTTTACAGATGGATTCATAAAATTGAAGTTGCCGCGAAGATATAGTTGTGATTGGAATGAAATAAAAACAGTATTTAATGTGTTGATAAACTTGTTAAAAAGAAATGCAGTTTTTGTTTTTTTATGTAAAGGTTTTAGCGATACGAATGCAATATATTCAATAAATAAACCAACTATATTTGTACAAATTTTTATCTATGGGTTTAGTGTATGCAGATATTGAAATAATTAATTATGCCGATGAAACTTTAAGTGAAGATGGTTATTTACCCAAAGATAAAATCAGAAAAATGCAGGTAAATGCAATGGCAGATTCTGGTGCTATTCGTTTATCAATCAACGAAAATATTAAGCAGCAATTGGGTTTAAGGGTAAGGCAGCAACCAAATATTTCTTTGGCAGATGGAACAAAAAGAACTCTTGATGTTGCTGGTCCAATAAGGTTAAAGTTTATGGATAGGGATTGCATTACTGACGCGTTTGTATTGCCAAATAATGAAGAACCTTTGATTGGTGCAGTACCAATGGAGCTGATGGATTTGGTTATAATTCCTACTGAAAATAAATTAATGTATAATCCACTGCACCCTGATGGACCATTATATTCTTTAAAGTGATTAAATTTTATTAGCTTCAATAACATTACTATTTAGTGAAGAAAATACTGGCATACTTAACTTTCATTATGCTATTTGTATCAGTAGCAGAATATTTTAGCAACTTAACAAGGCATCCTTTATTGACTGATACAATTGAACCTTTTTTATTTTTTGGTTTTCCACTCTGTCTATTATTATTGTCATTATACCATCTCTTAAAAAAAAGAAAATGGATATTCATAGTATATATTGTTGCAAATACATTCACAATGTTTGTTGGCTATTTTTTTTACTGCACTTTCTTTTCTAATCCAACATAGCCAAATTTTTTATTTATAAACCTTACCACTAAACCACGTAATTTATACACTCTTACACATAAACATTTTCTTAATTGAAACATTATTTGATATTTGAAAAATGAAAAAATATTTTGGGTTAGTAAAATACCTAAAACCATATAAAAAGAACGCAGTTTTATATACCATTTCAATTATATTTTCTGTAATTTTTGGTATATTCTCTATTGCAATGTTGTTTCCATTTTTAAAAATCATTTTCAATCAAAGTGATTTAGTTACTATTAAACCTGTTCTAGAATTTAGCTCAAAATCTTTCTTCGACACACTTAGTTATTATGTAAGTAAAATAATTATTGCAAATGGAAAATCTGTTGCGTTAGCAATAGTTTGTGGCTTTATTATATTGGCTATTTTCTTAAAAAACCTGTTTGTGTATTTGAGTTATTATTTTATGAGTCCAATGCGAAATGGAATGATGGTACAGCTTCGCAACGATTTGTATAATAAAATCCTTACACTTCCTATTGGCTATTTTAGTGAGCAACGTAAAGGCGATTTAATGAGTAGAATGACAACTGATACATGGGAGCTTGAAGGTGGAGTTGCCAATACGCTTGATGGAATGATTAAAGAACCAATTAACGTAATTATCCTTTTAGGTTTTTTGATTTTTATTAGTCCGCAATTGTCTGCTATGTTACTTGTACTGTTGCCAATTGCAGGTTTTATTATTGGCAGGGTTGGAAAAAGTTTAAAAAAGCAAGGCAATGAAGCAGCACAAAAATCTTCTCAGGGATTAAGCATTTTAGAAGAAACCTTAGGTGGAATGCGTGTCATTAAAGCATTTACAAGTGAAAGAAGGATTCAGAAAAAATTTAATGATGTTAATGACGAGCTTTTTGTAGTTAAAAATAAAATGAATTTTAGACGTGACCTTGCAAGCCCAATAAGTGAAGTGCTTGGTGTAATGGTGTTAAGTGTTATTCTTTGGTTTGGTGGTAAACTCATTTTAGAACAAAAAGGATTTGGTTTAAGTGGCGAAGGTTTTATAATGTACATTGGAGTTTTTTCTCAAATAATTAATCCTGCAAAAACGTTAAGCACAGCTTTTTATAATATGCAAAAAGCAAGTGCATCTTTATTTAGAATTGAAGAAATATTAAACACAACCAACACTATTGTAAACAAAGAAAATCCTGTTGACTTTACTGATTTTAAAAATGCTATTGAGCTAAGGAATATCAGTTTTAGCTATAATGAAATTCCTGTTTTAAAGAATATAAATTTAACTATACAAAAAGGTAAAACCATTGCACTTGTTGGCAGCAGTGGTGCTGGAAAAAGTACTCTGGCAGATTTGGTTCCTCGTTTTCACGATGTAACAAGTGGTGAAATTTTGGTTGATGGGATAAATATTAAAGATTATTCTTTGGAGAGTTTAAGAGGCAAAATAAGCATTGTAACCCAAGAGCCAATTTTATTTAACGATACCATTGCCAATAACATTTTATTTGGTAACCCAACTGCTACAATGCAACAAATAGAAGAAGCTGCACAAGTTGCCAATGCCTATAATTATATTGTAAAAAAAGATGAAGGCTTTGATACAAACATTGGCGATAGAGGAAACAAGCTAAGTGGTGGAGAAAAGCAACGTTTAACTATTGCACGTGCAGTATTGAAAGATGCACCAATATTGATTTTGGATGAAGCAACAAGTAGCCTTGATACTGAAAGTGAAAGGCTGGTGCAGGATGCCATTAATAAAATGGTGCAAAACAGAACTACAATTGTAATTGCACACAGGCTAAGCACCATACGCCACGCAGATGAAATTATTGTTTTAAGCAAAGGCGAAATTGCTGAACGTGGCACACACGAAACTTTAATTGCAAGCAATGGTATTTACAGAAAGCTGGTAGATATGCAAGAATTAAAATAAATTTATTGCCACAGATTGCACAGATTACACGAATATTTTTTTAATCTTTTTATTGAAAGCATATTAAGTGTAATTCAAAGTTGTTAATAGTTTTTACAAATCTCTGTGTTGCTTTGCGTAAAAACTTTGTGTCCTTTGCGGTTAAAAAATAAAAAATAATGCAACAAGAAACTTCAAACTCTTTTACACTTTTTTGCGTTTTTTTTAAACCATTCATTTGCCCAAATATTGATTATATAAAACCAATACAAGCTGGTAAAAAAGTAGCTGATTTTGATTTGGGTTTTGAAGGAGATGATGGTGCTGATAATATTTCTGAATGGAATAAAAATTTCTCTGAACTTACTGTTTTATATCATATATGGAAAAACTACAAGCCAGAGCAGATAAGGTTTTGGGGTTTGTGTTCTTATAGAAGATATTTTACTTTGCCTAAAAATATTCTTGATAAAAAGCGAATTCAGTTTTATCCAATTGAAGAAGCAAGTTTTAATAAAATATTTACACCCAAACTTAAAACTGTTATAGAAAATAAGTTAAACGATGGCTATATCATTTTGCCAAAAAAATATAAGTTTATTAAGCTGAAAAAATGGAGTGTTAAGCAACAGTACATTAAAGATCACGATACAATTTCCTGGCAACTAACCGAAGATGCTGTTAAGAAATTGTATCCAGAATATATGCAAAGCGTAAATGAATTTATGAATGGATTAACTGCAAGCTGGTACAATATGCTTATTGCTAGTAATGAATTTTGGAATGGCTACTTAACATTTTTATTCAATATTTTATTTGAAATAAAGAAGACACTTGTAGTGCAGGAAACACCAGCTTTATCAAGAATTTATGGCAATATTGCAGAACGATTATTGAATGCTTATGTGTTGCATCATCAAAAGCTTGGACAAAAAGTTTATTACCTGCCTGTTGCTGAACTAAAAAATAATTCATAATTCAACATTTATAATTCATAATTTTTTGAAATGTCTATACATAAAGAAGTAAAAAAAGTAACTACGCATACCTTGCTTAAAATGAAAGCTAATGGCGAAAAAATTGCAATGCTTACTGCTTACGATTTTTCATTTGCCAAAATTTTTGATGCTGCAGGTATTGATGTATTATTGGTTGGAGACAGTGCAGGCAATGTAATTGCAGGCTATGAAACTACTGTGCCTGTTACGCTTGAGCAAATTATTTATCATGCACAATGTGTGGTACGTGGTGTTAACAGAAGCCTTGTTGTTGTTGATATGCCTTTTGGAACTTATCAAAGCAATAGTGATATTGCCCTTGCAAGTGCCATTAGAATTATGAAAGAAACTGGTGGGCATAGCATTAAAATGGAAGGTGGAGAAGAGATAATTGATAGTGTAAAAAAAATTGTGAGTGCTGGTATTCCAGTTATGGGTCATTTGGGATTAACGCCTCAAAGCATTTATAAATTTGGTACTTATAATGTTCGTGCTAAAGAAGAGGAAGAAGCTGATAAATTAAGAAATGATATTAAGTTGCTTGAACAAGCTGGCTGCTTTGCTGTAGTGTTGGAGAAAATTCCTGCAGCCTTGGCAAAGGAAGTTACAGCAAGTGTAAGTATTCCAACTATTGGTATTGGTGCTGGAGGAGATTGTGATGGCCAGGTGCTTGTAATGCACGATATACTTGGTATTACAACAGAATTTAAACCTCGTTTTCTACGCCAGTATTTAAATATGGGACAACAAATTGATACTGCCATTAAACAATATGTTGCAGATGTTAAAAGTAATGATTTTCCTAATGAGAGTGAAAGCTATTAATGATAAATAGAAAATGGCTTGTTATTAAATAACAAGCCATTTTCTATTTATTTATGTTGTAATTTTTAACCCAAATACGCTTTTAAAGCATTGCTGTATCTAGCTTTTTGCAAACGCTTGATAGCACGTTCTTTAATCTGGCGAATACGTTCTTTTGTTAAATCGTATTTCATACCAATTTGCTCAATGGTAGTACCATCATTATTTAAACCAAAATAAGCATTTACAATTTCTGCTTCACGTGGGCTAAGGCTTTTTAAAACACGTTTAATTTCCTCACGCAAGCTATCTTTCATCACGTCTTCATCAGTATCATCACTACCTTCAAGCAAATCACCCATTGCTACATCTTCAGCTTCATGCACTGGTGCATCAAGGCTGCTGTGCCTGGTATTGCTTTGAAAAATATTGTTGATTTCCGTTTCACTCATTTCCAAAATATCACTTAATTCTTCAGTACTTGGTTCACGCTCATGCTCTTGTTCAAAAGCCATAAAAGCTTTATTAGCCCTGTTATATGTACCAATTTTATTTTGAGGTAAACGTACTAATCTTCCCTGTTCAGCTAAAGCTTGTAGAATAGATTGACGAATCCACCATACTGCATAAGATATAAATTTAAAGCCCTTGGTTTCATCAAAACGTTGAGCAGCTTTTATTAATCCAAGATTTCCTTCGTTAATTAAATCACTCAAACTTAATCCTTGGTGTTGATATTGTTTTGCTACTGATACAACGAAACGCAGGTTAGCTTGCACCAATTTGTCTAATGCACGTTGATTACCCATTTTAATTTTCTGAGCCAATGTAGTTTCCTCTTCAGGTGTAATCATGGAAATTTTAGAAATTTCCTGCAAATATTTTTCTACTGCTTGCGAATCTCTATTGGTAATCTGGGTTGCAATTTTAAGCTGCCTCATTGTATGTATTAATCTTTGTAGTTGTTAAGATAAGAATATAGCTCGCCAAGAATAAAATTAGGCGGCTGCAAATGTACAGTTCTGTAACTATTAATTAGAAAAAAAGTTTAATTGGAAACCAATACATTCGTAATATTATAAATTTAACTGCTATATGAAACCCTTTATGGTGCTTTTAATTTATTTGCTTTTGCTCGAGCCGTTATCATCTATAGCTATTACACACAAGTTTGGTCTTGATTTTCAGGATACTGCTATTATGACAAAGTTTAATGAAATGGACAGTATGAGTGTAAATGCTATTGTTGATTCTATAGCAAAGCCTAAAATTTATTATGGTATGGCTAGCTTTTACAGCAAAAGCCTTGAAGGTACCAAAACATCAACTGACGAAATATTTAGCCACAAAAAATTAACCTGTGCAAGCAACAGGTTTAAATTGGGTACATGGCTGCGTGTTACCAATTTATCTAACAGTAAATCAATCATAGTAAGGGTTAACGACAGGATGCATCCAAGAATGGACAAAAAGGGAAGGATTGTTGATTTATCTTATTTAGGTGCAAAAAAGCTAAACTTTATAAAAAAAGGAGTAACAAGGGTTAAGGTAGAAGTTGTGCCAAAAGGTACTACTCAATAAAAGTACTTTAAAACTTTTTTTAGTTTTTTTTCACAATTCAATTTCACCCATTACATTTGCCACACCAAAAAAAATAATATGAAGAAAATTAAATTAGTGTTACTGGCTGCTTTAGTTACAACGATTGCATTTAGCCAAACAGCTAACAACAAAAAAAGACCCTCTCTTGGAGTTAGCTTTTCGATGAAAGATTTTACAACACCTGCTTTAATTAAATCTACTTCTTTTTCTGATGTTCTAAAAGATAAAAAGTGGGCTAAATTAAAACAAATGACTCCAAGCCTTACTGTTCAATATTTTCAAGGCTTAACTAACAATATTGATTTCATGGCTGGTGCAACAGGTAGCTTTTTAAAATATCCTTTCCAACCAAATACAGCATCTGCTGATGGACAAGATAGATTTTTATTGGAATTAGACGCTAATTTAAATTTTAAATTATTGCCAGATAATTATATTGTAGTTCCTTATATCTCAACTGGTTTAGGTGCTTCAATGTATAACGCACACAACTATGCTGCTTATTTTCCAATAGGTGCTGGTTTACAATTTAACTTAGGTGGCGAAACGTTTTTAAACGTTCAGTACAATAATAATGTAGCTGTAACTGATAATGCTACTACAAACTTTAACTATCGTTTAGGTTTTGCATCTCCTTTAAAAGATAAGGATGCACCTGCTGCTGTTGCTCCACTTCCTCCTCCCCCACCTCCAGTAGCTGTTGCTGAAGAAAAAGATACTGATGGTGATGGTGTTGTTGATAGCAAAGACAAATGCCCAACTGTTAAAGGTTTGGCAAAATATAGTGGTTGCCCTATTCCTGATACAGACAAAGATGGTCTTAATGACGAAGAAGACAAATGTCCTACAGTAGCAGGAACTGCAAAATACAAAGGTTGCCCTATTCCTGATGAAGATAATGATGGCGTAAATGATGAAGAAGACAAATGCCCAAGTGTAGCTGGTGTTGCTCGTTACAAAGGTTGTCCAATTCCAGATACTGATAAAGATGGTGTTAATGACGAGGATGATAAATGCCCTAACACCCCTGGACCATCATCAAACAATGGTTGCCCAGAATTGAAACAATACAATTTTGAAGCGAAAAATATTCAATTTGGAACTGGTAGTGCCGTATTTACAAGTGCAGCAACTGCTGAGTTAAATAAATTGGCTTCAATTATGAAAGACCATGCTGAAATTAGAAAAGTAAACATTGAAGGTCATACAGATAATACTGGTAAAGCTGATAAAAACTTAGCTCTTTCTCAAAAAAGAGTTGATGCTGTAAAAGCTTACTTAGTTAAAAAAGGTGTTGATGCTTCTCGTTTAGGCGTTATTGCTTATGGTGATACAAAACCTGCTGCAGATAATGCAACTCCTGCAGGAAGAGCACAAAACAGAAGAGTTGAATTTAAAGTTGGTGAATAATATTAATCAACATTAATAAATAAATTTAAAGAGAGCCTTACTTTTAAGGCTCTCTTTTTTTAATTAGTATTTTGTAAATATGAACTCAACAACGTTATTAATATTTGTTTTAGGATACTTTGCTGTGCTGCTTTTAGTTGCGTTTATTACATCTCGCAAAAGCAATAACGATTCATTCTTTATTGGCAACAAAAATAGTAACTGGATGTTGGTTGCCTTTGGCATGATTGGCACATCGCTTAGTGGGGTTACTTTTGTAAGTGTGCCTGGTGGTGTGGGTTCAGGCAATTTTTATTACTTTCAATTAGTGCTTGGCTATATACTTGGCTATTTGGTAATTGCCTTTATTTTATTGCCTCTTTACTACAGGTTAAATGTTACAAGCATCTACACCTATCTTGAAAACAGGTTTGGTGTTGAAGCCCATAAAGTTGGAGCTTCTTTTTTTATTTTAAGCAGAACAATTGGTGCTACTGCAAGACTATATTTAGTTATAAATATTTTACAGATTTTTATTTTTAATGACATGAAAATACCTTTCTGGATTACAGCTTTAGTAATACTCATTCTTATTTTGCTATATACTTTTGAAGGTGGTGTAAAAACAATTATTTATACTGATACATTGCAAACTACAGGTATGCTTGTGGGACTTGTTGCCTGTATTATCGTTATCACGAAAAACCTTAACATTGATTTTGGCGAAGCAATTAATCAAATGAATATTAAAGGCTACACTAAGATTTTTAATACTGATATTAAAGCATCAACATTCTTTGTAAAGCATATTTTGGGTGGAATGTTTATAGCTATTGCCATGACTGGTCTTGACCAGGAAATGATGCAGAAAAATATTAGCGTAAAGCGTTTGCAAGATTCTCAAAAAAACATAATGAGCTTTGCTACTGTGCTGGTCATAGTTAATTTTTTGTTTCTGTTTTTGGGTGGCATTTTATATTTATATGCTTCGCAAAATAAATTAAGCGTAAGTCCTGATTATCTGTTCCCTACAATTGCTTTAAGCACAACATTTGGTGCTTCGATAGGTGTAATATTTATAATTGCCTTAATAAGTGCTTTGTTTCCAAGTGTTGATGGTGCAATAACATCTTTAACAAGCAGCTATTGCATTGATATTTTAAGCTTAAACAAGCAAGTTGGTGACGATGAAACTAAAAAGAAGACAAGGCTAAAAGTACACCTGACATTTGCATTTATATTTTTTGTTTTAGTTCTATTGTTCAAGGCAATTAATGATACGCTGATTATAGATTTCATCTTAAAATTTGCTGGTATTACTTATGGCCCCTTGCTAGGTTTATTTGCATTTGGCATTTTAACAAAAAAACAAATTAACCAAAAATTTGTGTGGCTTGTATGTATTGCTGCACCTGTATTATGCTTGTGCATAGATGTATTAAGCAGCCCAGAATGGTACGAAAAAAAGCTGCATATTCAATTGCATTTATCTTCTGTTTCCAACGCCATTTTTCATGGCTACAAAATAGGCAATGAACTGATATTGATTAATGGACTAATAACTTTTGCTTTATTAAGTTTAATACGCAAAAAAGCATAAAAAAAGGTCAGCACATTGTGCTGACCTTTTTAATAAAATATTGCAATAACTATTTCTCTAAAGGCGTTTTTTTACCTGCCATTAATTTTTCAATTACCGAATCTAATCTTCTTTGCTTTGTTTCTTCTTTTTTAGCACCTTCAATCCAAACCACATATTCATTTTGGTGAGATGGCGATAATGAAGAGAATATCTCTTTGGCTTGTTTATGCTTTGTAAATGCCTTCTCTAAAACGCTTGGGGTAACACTAAGCTTTTTATCAAACTCAATGCCTTTTACCTCTATCTTTTCAACTGTTGTGTTTTTTTCCTTTACATCATTGTTTTTGGCAGCAATAATGTTAGTACTTCCTGTTTTTTTAAAACGCATAGCACTCCACATATGGTCAAGATCTACAAGGCTCATTCCCTCAAAATTATTTTGAGTAAAGAAATCCCAACTGCTTTCCCTGTTTAAATCACTTACAATTTTGCTGCTCACTTTAGGATAAGCAACCCACAACTTAGTATCCTCTTTAAGTGCAGGCATCACATCCTTCATAATGTTAATCAATTGATTTTGATTAATTGCAAACACTAAAGCAAAATCAACTTTTCTGGTTTTTACAAGAGGCGTTACATTTTTTGCGTAAGATAATTTAGCAAACTGTTTTTCTATTGATGATGGAAGACCTTGGATTAATAAATTTCTTTCATCCTGTAGTTGAAGCTTCTCCAACAATGTTAAGTTAGACATATTCAAAGATTATTTTAAACTTGTAAGGGTTAAATTCAGGCTGCAAAAATAATTCATCGAAAGTTAATATCAAAGCAAATGAAATTTTTTTGTTTGATATAAATACCTTAAATGTTTATAAAAACACTACTTTCACAACCTCATTTATGAAAGCATTTTGCATCTACATTGCCTTAATTGTTTCACTGTTAGTTGGTTGCAATAAGGTAAATCAAAATTTAAACATAACCTCAGTAAATGAATTATTTCCACTACAGGTTGGTAAAGTTTTTTTATATAGGTTAGATTCAACTGTGTTTATCAACTTTGGAGTATCTAAAGAAATACATAGTTATGTTATAAAGGACAGCATTGAAAGCAGTTTTATTGATGCAACAGGCAATACAAGCTATAGAATTTACAGATATATAACTGATACTTTACAAGCAAAACCATGGCAATTTTTAGTAACCAATATAGCTACTATAAACAATGGTAAAATTGAATACATTGAAAATAATTTACGTTTCATTAAATTAGTAGATCCTGTTTCCTCAAACAAAACCTGGAAAGGTAATATATACATTAATACTACTTTAGGTGTAAGCCCTTATTACTATTTTGATGACTGGAATTATCGTTATGAAAAGATTGCAGAACCTTTTACTTGCATTAAACAAAAATTTGATACGACCTATACTGTATTGCAAAGCGATGAGCAAACGCCTGCAGTTTTTGATGCAAGCACATTTAACGACAAAAGATATAGCAAAGAAATATATGCCAAAGGTGTTGGTTTAATTTATAAAGAATTTTTATTTTATATATGGCAAACTACACCCAAGCCTGCTTTTCAAGATGATGCTTATGGAGTTAAATTAAATCTGATTGATTATAAATAATACAGCAAATGCACATTCACATTATAAATGGTCCTAACTTAAACTTGCTTGGTAAAAGAGAGGTTGATATTTATGGTAATGAAAGTTTTGAAAATTATCTACAACAATTGCAACATAAGTTTTCTACTATAAAAATTACTTATTATCAAAGCAATGTTGAAGGCGAATTAATTAACGAAATACAACGTGTTGGATTTAGTGTTGATGGCATTGTGTTCAATCCTGCTGGTTACAGCCACACAAGCATTGCTATTGCTGATGCTGTTGCTGCCATTACATCTCCCGTTGTTGAAGTGCATATCAGTAACATTTATGCAAGGGAGGAATATCGTAAAAACTCCTTTATATCTGCACACGCAAAAGGTGTAATTACTGGTTTGGGTTTATATGGCTATAATTTGGCAATAGAGTGGTTGATGAATCAAAAACAATAACCAATCTCAATACAAGTAAATATTAATAATAACGCTTTCTTACTCCTACTTTCATAGATATATATTTACTCAACCCATTTTCTTTGTTTAAATCAGCAACAGGCCTTGGGTCTTCAAAAACAACATTCGATTCCAACTTTTGTTCTGCTGACATTTTATCAAAAATTTGTTCTGCTTTTTTTCTTTCTTCTTGCGTTATTCCATTTTTAGTTGTTGGTGTTGAAGGTGTATGAGGATTGTATTTCCTTGAAAAGGCTTCCATCCATTTTACTTCTTCTAATGTTGCTTCATTAGCTAATTTATTATCTGAAATTTTTGGTGAAAAATTGTTCCAATAAAGGTGTATTTTATTGCCTTTGTTTCTATAATAAAATTCATTTGTAATCAATTGCACATTATATTTATTTTCACTTGGATTTAAGCCGTTAATAAAAGTTTCGAGAACACCATATACTGCAAAATCTGTTGCCTTTATATTTTGGATAGTTTCTTTATTTACTGTTTTATTATCAATCGCTATTCTAAAATGCTCATTTGTAAGCCACTCATTTATTTGCTTTTGTGTAGGCGATTGTTGTACGTATGTATCACTATTTTTATGAACCTTTATTTCTACACTTTCTTTTTGTTGTTCATCCATTTTATTATATATCACAAACATTTTTTCTTTCTCTTCTTTAGTTAGTTTTTTTGTGTCAAATTTTGTTGGAATATCACTGCTACCTGTTCTTGATTTTTCAACTAAGTTTTTATATTCATTCATTTCTTCATTAGTTACACCACTACTACTTGTTTGCATTTTATGTTTTTCTTTAAATTGTTCAGGCGTTAAAAAAGTATCTCTGTGGTTAGAATTTGCTGAATGTTCATTTTCATTTTCTTTTAATAAATCAATATTCTTGTTAAGTGTTTTTAACGTGTTGGCATCTTTAAAATCAACAGTAATATCGTTATCTACGTTGTATAAATAATTTTGAATACCATTCAAAACTTGATTACAAAACGCTTTCCTTTTATCTTTATCTTTCATCATTCTACAATCTTCTTCGTTTGTAATATATCCTGCTTCTATAAGTACTGATGGACAATTGGTAGCTTGCAAAACCCATATACCTACTTCCCTTTGTTTAATGCCTAGAGTTGTAAAACCACTGCTAGCAATATAAGTGTTAATATAAGTAGCCAATGCATCGCTCTTTTCCTTGTAGCTATTATTCTTCTCTTTAGAAACTGTATAAATTTCAATACCTTTTTCTTCAGTATTCTTAGTTGTATTACAATGCAAACTCACAAATAAATCTGCGTTTTGTTTTTTAGCAAATTCAGCTTTTTCTTTTGGATTCATAAACACATCATCTTCCCTTGTTAAAACTATTTCTATATTATCGTTTGCATTTAATTCAGTTATTGTTTTTGCAAAATTTAATGCTATATCTTTTTCAAAAGTTTTACCATCAGCACTTGTAGCACCTTTATCAGTACCACCATGCCCTGCATCAATAACAACTTTATATTTCTTTTTTAACAAGAAAAGTGTATTGATATTAGTAGTTGCTGGGCTTTCAGCAGCATTGGTTTCTGTAGAATTGGTTTTAATGGTAAATGTGCCAGGCAAATTATTATTAATAACCTGCTTTACGCTAATGCCTTGTGCTTTTAAAGAAAAAACAATAACTAAAACAGTTAATACAGGCAAGGCAATAATGCGTTGCACATAAGAAAATTTTGGGTTTGATTTTTTGGTAAGCATAGTTAATCTGCGTTTTATTGGTGAAAAGAAAAATGGATTGGTAAGCGAGATATTTTTCCCAGCAAATGCAGTATTTAAAAGCATTTGGGCAAATAATTCAGTATTGGCATTGGGCACACTTTTTTTGTCTGCAATAAATTCGTGAATCATTTCAAGCTCTTTTTTCATTAACCAGAAAAAGGGATTAAACCAACCAACAAACAAGTTAAGTTGCACATACACTTTATCCCAACTATGTTTTTCATTAATATGCGTTAACTCGTGTTGCAAAATTTGTTTGCCAATAGCAGACTCAACATCTACTGTCGTGTTCCAAAAAATATGTTTGAAAAAAGAGAAAGGCGTGTTGCTTTCTTGCGTTAAATAAATTTTGCATGTGTTAAAGGTTTGTGCTTTGTATTTTTTTGTAAGCCTGAATAAAAAATACAAAACCCTTATAAATATTATCATCATTATCATGCAAACAATTCCATAGCAACACAACAAAATATTGTTAAATGTCAATATTGGTTTAGTAACTTCAACAACAGCAGTTGTTTCAAACGGTTCAGCAGTATCTGAAATGTATTGTATAGCCTGAAACACAGGTGTGCTAACAGTTTCTTTTGGTACAGACAATGTAATTGGCAAAACTGGTATGCACCAGCTTAACGCAAATGCAAACAATAAATAAAACCTGTTGTACTGATGATAAATTTTATTGCGAAGAGCAACATAATAATAGCCCATAAATATGGCACTGCAAATCATTACTTTTAAAAAATAGAAGTAAGGCAACATAAAAATATTATTTAGATTTTAGTTGGTTTAATAGCAATTCAATGTCTTTTATTTTCAGTTTCTTTTTATCAACCATAAACGAAACTGCATTGGCAAATGAGCCATCAAAATAATTTTCTACAATATTTGAGATGGAGTTTTTAGAATAATCTTCTTTAGAAACTAATGGATAATACAAATGGTTTCTGCCATGAACCTCATTGGCAACAAATTCTTTTTCTATTAAAATTTTGAGTAAGGTAGCAATAGTATTGCTGTGTGGCTTTGGTTCTGCAAGGTTTTCAAGAATATCCTTTAAGTATGCTTTTTCCAGTTTCCATAAGGCTTGCATCACCTGCTCTTCAGCCTTTGTAAGTGTTTTATTTGCCATAACTAAATATTTAGTTATGCAAACATAAACTATTTTTTTAGTTATAGATAAATTTGTGGATTACATGTGCATTTACTTCATCAACTTATCAGCATCTACACCTGCAACTTTATTTACTATTGTTGCACCCTGCATTAGTGCAAATGTTGGATTTACACGAGCTGCAGTTTTAATTTCTGTGGCATCACAAGTAAAAATGGGAACATTATTTACACCACTTGCTGCTATTCCTTCTTTGTCATTTGTTACTACAAATACAGGAGTTCCACTTTTTGCGTAGTTATTAATTTGTTCAATGACTTTTGTTTTATCTGACATTGTAGAAAAATCTTTTACAAAAACCAAAATATATTTGCCTTGCATAGCAAGTATAGCCTGGGTTGTATCATTTCCACTTAAAGTAGTTAAGCTAAAGTTAGCAATCTTTGCAGTGTTATTTCCTTTTCTAATTTGCACTTTCTCTTCTTCACCAATTTGTACATAAGTAGAATCAAAATCATCAGGAAATTTTTCTGCATTAATTTTTATCGTTTTTCCATCTTTTTTATAAGTATAAAATATAGCAAAGCTATCACTAACACTACCAACAGGTGGCTTCATTTGCTCAATAATGTTATTGCCTTTTTTATATGCCAAACAATCTTTAAATGGCAAATGATGCAATACGCAAAACTCTACAAAGCTAACAAATACAAATGTTGCAGCCAATATAGTGATGGCTTTTTTAGTACTTACACTCGATTGAATTTTATTTACACTTAACAGAATTATCAATATTAAAACAAGCAGTATAATATCTTTTGTAAAGGTTTGAATTGGAGTTAAAGGAATACAATCTCCAAAGCAACCACAAGCATGTATTTTGCCACTAAACAAAACATAGCTTGTTAAAAAAGTAAAGAAAATAATTAACAACAATAGTAGCCATGTAAAAAATTTAGGTCTCCATGCCAGTATAATTCCAACCCCAGCAACAACTTCAACAATGTTTATTATTATAGCAAATGCCAATGAATAATTATCAAAAAAGTGCATATCCCATTTCTCAAAAAATTCAAGCATTTTAAAGCTTAAGCCCAATGGGTCATTAGCTTTTACCAATCCACTAAAAATAAATAATAAACCTACAAGCCATCTGCAAATTGTTACTAATATTTTCATATTTTTTTTGTTTGTCTTTAGTATTTGGGTATTAGTCTTTGGTAAAAACTATTTTAGGTTTTGTCTAAAGATCAAAGACTAAAACCTAAAGACTTGCTTAGTTTTCACTAAGTATTAAAGCAAACACTGCATAGTTAATTATATCAACATAGTTTGCGTCAATGCCTTCGCTAATAAGCGTTTTACCATCATTACTTAAAATTTGTTTTATGCGTTGCAGCTTTACCAATATTAAATCTACAAAACTTTCCTGGCTCATATCTCTCCAGGCTTCGCCATAATCATGGTTCTTATCAAGCATTGTTTTTTTAGCAAAATCAATTTGCTGCTGATAATTTTTTTCAACAATATCAATAGGCAAATCTTCCACTTGTGGGTTGTTAAGTTGCAATTGAATCAATCCAATTACGCCATAGTTTATTATGCCTTTAAATTCATCTGCAATACCATCTGCAACAAGTTGCGTTTTTTTATCCTGGATAGTTCTTATACGCAATGCCTTAATAAAAATCTGGTCAACCACGCTTATCGTTCTAAGCACACGCCAGGCTGTGCCATAGTCTGTATTTTTTTTTATAAAAACATTTTTACAGCCAGCAATTATTTTATCGTATTGTTCGTTGGTATGTTGCATTTTCGCATTTATATTTTGCAGTTGCAAATTAATAAAAAGATGTTTACACTAAATCTTAATAATAAAGAAATACTGTTTAAAAACCCTGTGGTAATGAGTATTTTAAATGCAACGCCTGACAGCTTTTATGATGACAGCAGAATTAAAAATGTAGACTCAGCTTTATTTGCAGCAGAAAAAATGATTGTTGAAGGTGCTAGTTTTATTGATATTGGTGGGCAAAGTACAAGACCAAGCAGCGAGTTGATTAATGCTGATGAAGAATTAAAAAGAGTACTGCCAATTGTAGAAACTATACATAAAAAATTTCCAGAAACATATATTTCAATTGATACTTTTTATAGCAACGTTGCCAAAGAATGTGTTGCAGCAGGTGCAAGTTTAGTGAATGATATAAGTGGCGGAAGCATTGATATTGCTATGTTTGAAACTATTGCTGCATTGCAGGTACCTTATGTTTGTATGCACATGAAGGGCACGCCACAAACCATGCAACAACATACAAATTATAATAATGTTGCCAGTGAAGTGTATGATTACTTTGTAGATAAAGTTTATGCAACAGATAAACTTGGCATTAAAGATTTGATACTTGATATTGGCTTTGGCTTTGCAAAAACTATTGAGCAAAATTTTGAGTTGCTTAAAAATCTATCATTCTTCAAATCATTGCAAAAGCCTTTACTGGTAGGCATTTCACGAAAAAGCAGTATTTATAAAACACTTGACATTACTGCACAGGAAGCATTAAATGGAACTACAGTTTTAAATACAATTGCCATTCAAAATGGGGCAGCAATTTTACGTGTACACGATGTTAAGGAAGCTATTGAAGTAATTAAACTTTGCGAAGCAGTAAATCTACATTAGCTGCCTTTTATACATCTGTATGGTATTTTCAAAGCCCAGGTAAATTGCATCACAAACCAAAGCATGCCCAATACTTACTTCATCTAAAAAAGGAATAGATTGCTTGAATAATTTAAGGTTTTTCAAATCCAAATCGTGGCCTGCATTAATACCTAAACCCAATTCTTTTGCTTTATTTGCAGCAGCAATGTATTTATTCAAAATCGCCATCTGTTGACTATTGACTGTTGACTGTTGATTAACTGCATAACTTTCAGTATATAGTTCAATCCTATCTGTCCCAGTTACAGCAGCACTTTCAACCATTTCAAGTATAGGGTCAACAAATATTGAAACACGAATTCCGGCATTTTTAAATACTTTAATAATGTTGGTTAAATAATCTTTATGTTCAATCGTATTCCAGCCATGGTTGCTTGTTAATTGACCAATAGCATCTGGCACAAGTGTTACCTGTTCTGGTTTTACCTCAAGCACTAAATCAACAAAGCTTTGTTCAGTGCAATTGCCTTCAATATTAAATTCTGTTGTAATTATTTTTTTAATTTCCCTCACATCATTATACCTTATATGCCTTTCATCAGGTCGAGGATGCACAGTAATACCATCTGCACCAAAACGCTGTGCATCAATTGCAGCTTGTGTTACATTGGGATTATTGCCACCACGAGAATTGCGAAGTGTAGCAAACTTGTTTATATTAACGCTTAATTTAGTCATTGGTCAAAAAGTCATTTGTCATTAAAAATATCATTTTAACTCTCAGTAAAGATGACGTTGTGTCGAGATAGTGCTTCCATCACTGGTTCATAAATACCTGGCAATATTGGAATGTGCAAACCAGTTTCCTTTATCTTTCCTTCGAGTATCAATTCTGCTGCAATGCCCAATGGCAAGCCAACAGTTTTTGCCATGGCAGTGTGTGTGTTGCTTTCCCCAATGACACGCAATAAACTTTTAAGTGTTTTTTTATTGCCGTTTATTTCATACTCAAATTCGTGCAGCATCACAATCATATCCTTGTCATTGGCACTTAAAACCAATTTCTTTTCAAGTATAAATTGCAGCACGTCAGCAGCACTTGCAATACCAAGGTTTATCTGGGTTTCCTCATCATCCATACCCAGATAAAATAATTGCTTTATACTTATGTTAGCCTCATTCATGCTCAATGCAACCTGTTCTGCTGCTGTGCCTTTTACTTCCTCAACGTCAATGGTATCAAGCTTTCCGGTTTCATCAACCATCATTATCGTTTGTTCAGGCGAGCTTCCTTCTTCAATAGCGGTCTCCTCGGCTTCCATTAATTGCATTAACTTTTCAAGTGTATCTTTTGCAGTATTTAACCTGTTCATCAGCATATCATCAAACCAATTGCTAAAGCCATTTCTGTCTAAATGAAACTTGAAGAATTGCTGTATTGTCATCCCATTTGTATCATATATTTTATCTTCATTGGTTAGCTTCAGGTCAACAATATTTTTCCAGCCAAAGCAAAATTCAGGGTGACGCAAAGTTGTCCTTATAAAAGTATCAATGTCTTGCAATCCATACGTATCAATATATCCAAGCGAATCCCTGTTTGGATAATATGCCAAAAAATCATCTTTGCTTACTTCAACTACATTGTCTAAATTGAATAAATTTTCATATCCAATATTTTCCACTTTTCCATTTTGTAAATAAGTAGCACCTGCCTTGCCTGCCATTACTACGTTTCTTGGGTTCCAGCTTATTTTATAGTGCCATGGATTGTCATCACTTTCTGGTGCAACCAGACCACCACAATGAGAAATAAATGAAGTAATTTTACCCCCTTGCTTATGAATATCGTGAATAATCTGCATGGCACTCATGTGGTCAATGCCTGGGTCAAGCCCCATTTCATACAAAAACAAAATGCCTTTTTCCTTGGCTTGTTGTGCCAATGCTTTTGTTTGCTCATCTATATAGCTTGCAGTTAAAAGGTTTTTGCTAAACTCAATACAATCCAATGCCACAAGGTAATGCAGGTGTGGAGGCATTAAGGAAATTACAATATCGCTTTGCTGAATCAATACCTGCCTTGCATCTTTATTTTCAATGTTCACCTCAACAGGTGTAAGCTTTGGGTGCAAACCGGTTTTTGATTTGGCAACTTCCAGGCTACCATCTGCCACTACTACGTTCCAGTTTTTTTCATCAGCAACAATCTTTAAAAAATCAATTAACACAGTTGCCGATTTGCCTGCACCAAATAGTAAAATGTTCTTCATAAAACAAATGTAGGGAAGTTGGTAGTAGCAATGAGTAACACATTTATATCAAAACAAATTTGCTCACAGATAACACAGATTTAACAGATAAATTTCCTGTGTTATCTGTGCTATCTGTGAGAACAATTAATCATAATATTCACTTCGCATTTCCTTGTATTTATTTATCAAGCCATTGGTACTGCTATCATGTGAAGAAACTATATCATTATTTTTTAATTCAGGTAAAATAGAATTGGCAAGTTGCTTACCTAATTCCACGCCCCATTGGTCGTAGCTATAAATATTCCAGATAACGCCTTGCACAAAAATTTTATGCTCATAAAAGGCAATAAGACTACCCAATGTGTAAGGTGTAATTTGTTGCACCAAAAAAGAGTTGGTAGGCTTGTTACCTGTAAACACTTTATAAGGAATCAAGTGTTCAATTTCGTTGAAAGCCTTGCCGGCACTGGCAAATTCTTCAGTTACCTGCTCTTTGGTTTTGCCATTAAGCAATGCTTCGGTTTGTGCAAAAAAGTGTGACAATAACTTTTGGTGATGGTCGCCAATTTTATTGTGAGAGATAGCAGGAGCAATAAAATCGCATGGGATAATTGGCGTGCCCTGGTGTATTAATTGATAAAAT
Organism: uncultured Chitinophagaceae bacterium; assembly: GCA_964477265.1. Taxonomy (GTDB): domain Bacteria; phylum Bacteroidota; class Bacteroidia; order Chitinophagales; family Chitinophagaceae; genus CAIVPM01. The sequence continues at coordinate 353,046 of CAYZDJ010000001.1, read as the reverse complement.
GCGTGCTGACCATTTGTGCCAGGCTCGCCCCAAATAACAGGACCAGTTGAATAGTTAACCTCTCCCCCACTCCTATCAATGGTTTTGCCATTGCTTTCCATATTGCCTTGCTGAAAATAAGCTGCAAACCTGTGCAGGTATTGGTCGTAAGGCAATATAGCTTCGCTTTGTGCATTGAAAAAATTAACATACCAGATGCCCAGCAAAGCCATAGTTACAGGTATATTTTTCTCAACCGCTGTTTCCTTAAAATGTACATCTGCATTGTATGCACCATTTAATAAATCATCAAAATTTTTAAAGCCTATGGTTAATGCAATGCTTAGCCCAATTGCACTCCACAAAGAATACCTGCCACCCACCCAATCCCAAAACTCGAACATATTTTCTTTGGCTATGCCAAATTTTACTACTTCCTTTTCGTTGGTACTCAATGCTACAAAGTGTTTGGCAATGTGTGCCTCATCTTTTGCTATATCCAAAAACCAGCTTCGTGCAGTGTGTGCATTGGTCATAGTTTCTTGTGTGGTAAAGGTTTTGCTGGCAATTAAAAACAAGGTTTCTTCTGCATTAATTTTCTTTAATGTTTCTGCAATATGTGTTCCATCAACATTGCTTACAAAATAGGTTTGCATACCATTTACCCAATAAGGTTTCAGGGCTTCTGTAACCATTACAGGACCTAAGTCGCTGCCACCAATGCCAATGTTTACAATGGTTGTAATGGGTTTGCCAGTATAGCCCAAGTGTTTTTTATTATGTATGCTGTCGCAAAAAATTCCCATTTGCTGCAATACCTTTTTTATATCAGGCATCACGTCTTTTCCATCTACAGAAACTGCATTGCTACCCTTATTGCGAAGGGCTGTATGCAGCACTGCCCTGTTTTCGGTAACGTTAATTTTATCGCCATTAAACTGTGCAGCTATGGCAGCCTTTACATCACATTCATTTGCCAGTTGCAACAACAATTGCATTGTTTTTTCATCAACAATATTTTTACTGTAGTCAAACAAAATATCCTGGAACTGTATGATGTATTTAGTGAACCTTTCAGCATCGGCTGCAAACATTTCCTTCATTTGCCTGCTGTGCATGGTTGTGTTGTAATATTGTTGTAATGCCTGCCAAGCTTGTGTTGTAGTTGGATTAATACTTTTCATTTTTTATTTTATAAACTGTTGTGCAAATTAAAGGTTGATTTTTATAAATAGTTTTTGGTAAATTCTTTAATATCGAGGTTGTATAAAAGAATTTAATTTTTATTAAAATAAAGTAGAACTCTTGCCAAGCCGTAAACCATTGGCAACAATTTTTCCGAAAACGCTCTAATATTTTGAAATTACATTTTGACACTTACGGATTTTTGGTATTGTAACAAAATTTCAAAATGGAAAATACATAAATATCGCTTGGCGATTATTTTAACTACTTGTAAGTAGTCAGTTTCAGTTGGGCGATATAAAAATGCAAGTGAAGTAATTAGAGCAGGGCTTCGACTTTTGGAAAATGAGGAAAGTAATTGCTTTGAGAAATGCAATTCAAAAAGGATTAGAAAGCCCAAGAGTTGAGAACTTTAATTTGATGCTCATTTGACCAAACTAAAATCTTCAAAAAGAAAAAATGCTTAAAGTCTTTTTGCGACAAGAAGCAATTGATGATTTAATAAAGCAGCTACCAACACAAGGTTGGGCAATATTAGGGCTTGACAAATTAATCATTAACCTTTGTAATTACATTTTCCTTTCGTCACAGGCTCAACAAAACGCTATTCAACATTTGTAATCACAATCAACAACATCAACTATATTTGGCTTCAGTTCAAACGTAATGAAACGCTGTTGACTAAGTATAGCCAAAGCAAAAAATAGTTTCAAACATTCACTTAAATAAAATTATAAAATGGCAAAACAAGTATTTATAAATCTTGCAGTAAAAGATGTAGCAAAATCAATGGAATTCTATACAGCACTAGGCTTTACAAATAATCCCCAGTTTTCTGACGATACTGGTAAATGTATGGTGTGGAGTGAGAATATTTTTGTAATGATAATGACACACGAAAAGTTTGCAGGCTTTGCAACCAAACCCATTGCAGATACTAAAAACAATGTTGCAGCACTTTATTCTTTATCGCTCGACAGTGTGGATAAAGTGAATAAAATAATGGCAAATGGGCTTAAAGCTGGTGGCATTGAACCACACGAAATGAGGGATTATGGGTTTATGCAACAGCGTTCTATCGAAGACTTTGATGGCCACACCTGGGAGGTTTTCTTTATGGATATTTCAAAATTTCCAACAGAACAACCGAATGCATAATTCAATACCTTCAAGGTGTTTGTTATAAATTTCATTATCAATAACCCAACCACAACTATATTTTTGTGCAAAAAAACAGATGGTTGTATTTCCTAATGCTAAAATAAACCTGGGCTTAAACGTAGTTGAAAAACGTGCAGATGGTTTTCATAACCTTGAGACTGTTTTTTATCCCATTAATATTAACGATGCTTTAGAAGTTGTTGTAAGTAATAACAAGCAAACTGATGTTGCGTTTACCAGCACAGGCCTTGCAATAGATGCCAATACTGAAAACAATTTATGTGTAAAGGCATACAAGCTGTTAAAGGAAGATTTTGATTTACCTTCAATAAAAATGCACCTGCACAAAACAATACCAATGGGTGCAGGCCTTGGTGGTGGCAGTGCAGATGCAGCGTTTACTTTGCAGTTGCTTAATATAAAATTCAGTCTTAATTTAACGCAGCAGCAATTGTTGCAATATGCTTTGCAGCTTGGCAGCGATTGTCCTTTTTTTATTATCAATACAACTTGCTTTGCCACTTCTCGTGGCGAGGAACTGCAAACTGTTGATATAGATTTATCCAATTATAAAATTGTAATTGTTAATCCCAATATTCATATTTCTACAGCACAAGCATTTGCCAATATTGTACCTGTAACGCCTGTAGTGTCTGTTAAACAACTAATACAACAACCCATTTCTGAATGGAAAAATAGCATAGTAAATGATTTTGAAAAATCAGTGTTTACTGCTTATCCATCATTGCAAAAAATAAAAGAACAGCTATATAACAAAGGGGCTGTTTATGCAGCCATGAGTGGTACTGGCAGCACATTCTATGGCATATTTAAAAAAGAGTTTGATGTAGGTATCATGGGTTTTGATGACAGCTATTTTGTAAAATGGGTGTAGATATTCTTATGCACAATAATGTTGTTGCATTAAAATTTCATACTTTTGGGTGAATGCTTGCTTAATCAACCAAACTACTTTTACCCTGTAAAACAAAACGTATGAAAAAAATAATTACCCTCTTTATTTTTTTTGCAGTCGCTTTTAAAATAAATGGTCAAACCATTGCAAATGTTGAAGGAGTTTTTGGTGGCTCAATCAGTGCCATTACAGGGGGACAAAAAAATGGCTCGCCAGATTCATTCACGATTTTCATTTCCACACAAAGTGCCAATTCAATTTTTTATACAACTGCTGTAGTACCTTCATCAGGTGCTGCTACAACTGTTGATAGCTTTAAGGTTTTAGATGCTGCAAGTTCAGCATCAGGTTTTGGAAGTGGTATTAACAAGCTTGCTTATCATGCCCAGTCTGGCAAAATATTTTTTATATCTGCCAGCACTGTTTATTATGCAACCACTGCATCATCAAGTGCAACAGCTATTACAAGCATCAGCCATATCAGCGATATTGCAATACTTGGCAATAAGTTTTTTGCCATGACAAATGACAACCCTGATAACACTTTTTATACTGGTACTTTAGATGCAAGTGGCAACCTTACTATCAACACCTCTGCAACAATTACAGGCCAAGGCTACAGCAATTTGGTTGTTGGTAAAAATGATAAGCTGTATGCATTTAAAGCATCTTCAGATCCGCAGGCAGTAGAGTTTGGTGGTAATATTTCTACAGGTGTAAATTTATCTTCTGCAACTACCAATACATTATCTGGTTTAAGTTCATCAATTAACTGGGCTGCCATGGCTGTGTATAATGATGGAACTGTATTTATTGGTGGTAACGATGCAAGCGGTAAGCAAATGGCTAAAGCACCAAACTTTACCGGAACTTATACAACCAATTCGTTAGGTATTGTAGGCAATAGTGGTCCTAATATTGAATTCAGAACTGTAAATGCTTCCAGCTATTTTGTATATTTTGGTAGTGCCTATAGCAACAATAATGGCAACAGCGGTAGCTGGCAAAACCTTGGTAACACCAGCTTTGAAACGCATCCAAATGATGGAACAGTTTTTTTTATAAAAAATCATCCAAACACAGGTGGCGTTTTATTGCTAACAACAGATCAGGGACTTGGCATTACAAAAAACAGTGGCAGCGTTATAACAGAAGTTGATGAAGGTATTAATGCTGTGCAGGTAAAGGATTTTGATATGAATGCTGCAAAGGATTTTGGCTGGCTTGCCAGTAAAAGCGGTATCAGGTATGTTGAAAATTACAATACTGCATCAAAAGCATGGAGCAAGGCAATTTTTCCAAATGGTGATGGTGCACCATACTATAGTTGTGAAATGGTAACAAGGGATACAGCTTATGTTGGCAACAACAGGGTTTATAAAACCAATAACAAAGGCACAACATGGACACAACTTTTTGATGCTAACATATCACCATATAACCTTACAGGTGCAGTGGTATCAACTATTGCAATAGGCGGCTCTAACAATCAAATTGTAATGGCTGGCTATAAACAACTTGTTGGTAACAATAAAGGTGGTGTTTTTTATAGTTTAAATGGAGGCAGTAGCTGGCAACAGCTTTTGATTAACGCAGCAAGCATTGGGCAAGATGTGAATGTGAATGATATTGAAATGACAATAGATAGTGGATTGGTTGTGGCATACATTGGTGTTAACTATAATTCTGCCACAACACCTGTTACCAAAGGAATGTATAAGGCTAAATATAATGGCACAAGCTGGGCAGTAAGCAGCGAACCTATTTATGCTTCATCATCTTCATTGATTTCTGTTACAGATATTGGCATTATAAGCAAAGACACTATTGTTGCTGTAGGTGCTTTTTATAATCCATCATTGGCACATGAATATCCTATACATTTTGAAATAAGCAGGACTGTAAAAAACACTTGGAGCAGTACAGTTGTTGATGCAACTAGAGTTGGAGGCTATGAAGCAGTTTCGTGGAGTGGTGATACTTTATTTTATGCTTATAACAATGTTATTTACTGGGATGAAATTCAGTTCCATTCAACATACACATACAGGCGTGGCGAGGCAGAATACTATAGCGTGCCTGTTGGTACTGAAATAAATGTTTTGTTTTATGATGAACTGGTTGCAGGAACAGAAACTGATATTCGTTCCATTCGTGGTGCATCAACTATTCGCACACCAATAAGAACAGCAACACACAGAACAGCTTGTAGTGGTGGCACTATTACTGGTGGCACACCAAGTGGTGGATATTACTACATTGTAGATACACTTGCAGATGCTTATGTGCTGCAATCAAATGGCGAGTATTATTTATTATTTGCAACCAATGGTATATTAAATGGTACAAGCAGCAGTGCCTTTGAAAATACAGCAGAAATTACAGCAGCATTTCCTACATTAACGCTTACCTATTTTACAGCCATAACAACCTATCCTGCTGCAGGCACTTATATTATTGGCTATACAGATGCAAGCTATAGTGGTGCATCTGCAACTGACACAACTACTGTAAGCAGTGCAGGAAATGTTGATACAATAACAGGTACAAATTATAGTTGCAATGGGCCAGGTGCTACAAGCCAGTTAAGCAACTCAACAAGTGGAGGCGTTTGGAGCAGTAGTAACAATGGTGTGGCAACTATTAATGCAAGCACAGGATTGGTAACAGTTGCTGGCTTTGGCACAAGTGTCATTAATTACACAGTAACAATTAGTGGCTGCAGCAGTGCAGCAACCACTAATTTTAATGTTGCAGGACTGCCCAATTTAGATTCAATAACTGGCAATAGCAGGGTATGTGTTGGATCATCAATTCAATTAAGCAATACAACAAATCTGCCAATGGGTACCACAACAACCTGGAGCAGCATTGCAGGTAGGGCAACAGTTTCAAGTAATGGATTGACAACAGGAACAAGTGCAGGAAATGCATCTATAAAATATACAGCAAGCAATGTGTATGGTTGCAGCAGCTATACAACAAAAAACATTTCAGTGAATGCCATACCACCTATGCCAACAATTAGCTATGCACCAGGCACTACAGGTGTTACAGGTGCAAGTGGCACTGTTTGCAAAAACAAACCCTTTACACTTATTGGTAAACCAGCAGGTGGCACATGGAGCAGTAGCCTGATAAGTATTAATGGCAGTGGATTTGTAAATACTGGAAATGCAACTGGTGCAGCTAGTGTTACATATAGCTATACCGATAACAAAGGTTGTAATAATAGTAGAACTATAAACACTACCATAGTTGCCTGCAGGGGAATAAATGAACAATCAATAATTAACGAAATTGTTGTTTATCCTAATCCTGCTAAATCATTTATTTATATAAAGCTTAACAAACTAACAAATACTGGAAGTATTACTATTACTGATTTGTATGGCAAACAACTTAAGCAGCAGCCGTTAAGCATGGGAGTAAATACAATTGATATTTCGCCTTTGGCAAAAGGGATTTATATAGCAACAATTATTACTGATGATGGCAAGCAAACAAGGAAAATGATAGTTGATTAATTGTGTGAGCTATTACAAAATCTGGATTCCTGCAAATAAATTGTTGGCATCATATTTCTTTTTTGCAGCTTTTAACTTGTCTAAATTTTTGCCATAATATGATTGCTGCCAATTTTTAAAGTTTATATCAGGATAATTTCTGTAATGATTATTTATCCCAGCATCTGCAAAGTCCTTTTGAATGACTTCAAAACTTTCAAGGAATTGCTTAGCTTGCTTGGGTTCATCCCAATAAGCCTGCAACTCTGAAAAATATAAATAATCGCGATAAGGAAAACAGGAAGCAGCTTCAAATGCTTTGTTTTGAATATTGCCACCCAATGTATTTACCTGAAATAAAATGCCTGGTTTCTTTTTTATTTTTTCAAAAACAATTGGTAGCGTTTTTTCAACGTCATCATAGCTTTTATATAAACCAGCACTTGCATTTTTAAAATGAATGGCATTGTCTTCGGCATAATAATAACTCAATGCCCTTGATAAAGGAACTGGAGGTGTTTTAGTAGCTTTTATGTCTTTAATTGCTTTAAAAAATTCAATAAACTCAGTTACAGTTTTTGTGTTTTTATCGGCATTGGTAAGCATTATATAAACACTGTTGCCATTAAATATAAAAGCAGAGAAGCACGAGTTGGGTAATGTTTTTACTTTCTCAAACCAGTTTTTACAAAGGCTTAAAGCGTCTTCAATAGTAATGCTGTGATTTCTGAATTTAAAGTTTTGCATTGTTTTGGGTGCTTTGCTTAGTTTAAATTTCAGTTCGGTAACCACACCAAAATTTGCATTGCCACCACCTTTTAAAAGCCACAATAAATCCTTATCATTTTTTGTGTTAATAATATTTCCATTGGCAGTTATCATAGTTGCCTCAATTAAACTATCGCAGGTTAACCCAAATGTTTTGCTTAATAAGCCATAGCCACCGCCCAAAGTTAAACCACCAATTGCTACACTTTGACAACTGCCGCCTGGCAGGTAAAACCCTTTGGGAATAAGTGTTTCATATATTTTTCTTAATGTAATTGCAGGTTGAACCTTGATTGTTGCCTTGTCAACAAATTCTAAACTGTTCATTAATGAAAGGTTGATAACCATTCCATCATCGTTGTTGCTAAAGCCTTCCATGCAATGCCCACCACTTTTTACTGTAACATTTAACTTTTTTTCTCTTGCAATTTGCAATGCTCTAATAACACCATTATTGCTTTTGCAAACTGCTATAATTTTTGGATGCTTTTCTATTCTTAAGTTAAATCCCTTCCTGTATTTTTCATAGTCTGCATCACTTTTTTCGAGCAGTAAAACATTGTCATCGCTGTTGTTTGCTGTGTAGCCAAATTCATTTGCATACATAACAAACCTGCTGCTTAATAAAGCAGCACTTGTTAATGCTATATTTTTTATGAATTTCTTTCGAGTGTGCATTGGCTAGTCATTCTTATATCAAAGGTTGTTTAAAAGAATTTAATCTTTATTAAAATAAAGTAGAACACTCAACAGTTAAGGATTTTGACTAGAAATCATAATAACAGTGAGAGTTAAAAGCGAAAATAAGATTAAAATATTAGTAGTACCGTATTTAAGTGTATGGAAATGAGGGAAAAAGAGTAAACTATGTTTAGCTAAAGTATTTCTTTTAATACTGAAGCGATTAAAAACTGGTACAGAATAGCGAGAGTTGTGTACCAAAGAATATCTTGAAGAAGAAGTAATTTGGCAAAGCATTTACTACTACTTCAACAAATAGCAGTTTTGTGAAAGTATGGACAAATTTATTGATGCAAAACAAATGCTTGGATGGATGCTTTTAAAGGAATTATCTTTGATATGAAAAATTAACAATAACCTGATGGAACATGCTATGGCTTGACTTCATAGCCATTTTCCTCAGAAAAATAAAATTCTAAAAAACTTCATCTATTCGTAAATTAACTTTTCGAAAGTTGATAAAGTCAATTATTCCATTAACGTGTCAATCGCATTTCCAAACCCACAAAATATCCACATAACAAAAAGTTAACATTAACAAATTATGAATTCCTACATCTTTGCACCTAATGCAACGAATAAGAACATCGGTAGTAATTAACAAGAAATTGAGTGAGCATAATACTCAATTGGAGAGACAGTCGTTCAATTCGTTGTTCTCATTAACCAATAATTATTTTATTTATTTATAAAAGGCTTTCATTTTTTGAAAGCCTTTTTTTTATGTGTTACTTTTTATGAACGTTAAAAATTTGTTACTACAAAAAATTAGTGAAAAAGGTGGCTGGGTAAATACACACGCCCACTTTGACAGGGCTTACAGCCTTGATGAAACTACATTTAAACAAGTGTATAGCCCATTAAAGGAAAAGTGGGGAATAGTAGATAACCTTAAAAGAACAAGTAGTGTTGACCAAGTGTATGAACGTATGGCAAAAGCAACAGAATTAATGATTGCACAAGGTGTAAAAGCTGTTGGAACTTTTATTGATGTGGATGAAGCCATTGAGGATAAAAGCATAAAAGCTGCCCAAAAACTTAGAGAAAATTATCCTAATATACAATTCAAATTTATTAATCAAACATTAAAAGGTGTGTTGGATAAAGATGCAAGGTATTGGTTTGATATGGGTGCTGAGTTTGTTGACATAATTGGTGGCTTGCCTGCAAAGGATGCTGGCAAGGAGGGTGAGCATTTAGATGTATTGATGACCACAGCAAAAAGAATGAACAAGATGGTGCATGTGCACGTTGATCAATTTAATACAGATGAAGAAAGTGAAACAGAATTTCTTGCACAAAAAACCATAGAACATAATATGCATGGCAAGGTTGCAGCTATACATTGTATATCTGTTGCTGCTCACAAAAAAGAAAAACGTGAGCAAATTTATAGCTTAATGAAACAAGCAGAAATGATGGTTGTTAGTTGTCCAATTGCATGGATTGATCATCCAAGAACTGAAAGGCTTGCACCAAGCCACAACGCCATTACACCAATTGAAGAAATGTTGCCTTATGGAATAAAAGTGGCCATTGGAACTGATAACATAGCTGATGTTTATAAACCTTTTGGAGATGGTGATATGTGGACAGAAATGAAACTTGTGTTAGAAGCGTGTAAATTGTATGATATTGATGCTTTGGCAGAGATTGCAACTGTGAATGGATTAAAAGTATTAGGAATTGGGAATTAGGAATTGGTCTTTGGTTGTTAGTTTTTGGTCTTTAGCAAAAATTGTGGCATAATGCCTTTGTGGCAAATAAAAACTTTAAACATTAAACTTCAAACTATAAACTTAATAAAATGAAACTTTGGCAAAAACAAGGCTTCAACGTAAGCCAACAAATCGAGAAATTTACTGTAGGCAAAGACCGTGAAATGGACTTGATGCTTGCAGAACACGATGTGATTGGTAGCATTGCACATGCAAAAATGTTGGCAACAATTAATTTGCTTACTCAAGATGAATTGCAGCAACTGACCAATGGCTTACTTGAAATCCTGCACGATGTGAAGCAAGGAAATTTTGTGATTGAAGATGGTATTGAAGATGTGCATAGCCAGGTAGAACTTTTACTGACAAAGCGTTTGGGTGATGTTGGTAAAAAAGTACATAGTGGAAGAAGTAGAAATGACCAAGTGCTTTTAGATTTAAAATTATTCATTCGCAGCCAGATTAAACAAAAAGTTGAAGCAACAAAAAGTTTGTTTGATACTTTGATTGAATTAAGCAAAAAACATAAAGATGTATTGATGCCAGGTTACACTCATTATCAAATTGCAATGCCAAGCAGTTTTGGTTTATGGTTTGGTGCTTATGCTGAAAGCCTGATTGACGATGTGGTTACATTACAATCTGCATTCAGGATTGCTAATAAAAATCCTTTGGGCAGTGCAGCAGGTTATGGCTCAAGCTTTCCTTTAAACAGAACAATGACAACAGAGTTGTTGGGTTTTGATGTAATGAATTATAATGTTGTGTATGCACAAATGGGACGTGGCAAAACAGAAAAAATTGTGGCACAGGCAATGGCAAATGTGGCTGCAACTTTAGGCAAAATGAGTCAGGATGTTTGTTTGTTCATCAACCAGAATTTTGGGTTTATTAGTTTTCCTGATGAGCTTACAACAGGCAGCAGCATTATGCCTCACAAAAAAAATCCTGATGTATTTGAGTTAATAAGGGCTAAGGCAAATAAACTTGCTTCTTTACCAAATGAAATTTCATTAATTACTGGTAACCTCAGTAGTGGTTATCATAGGGATATGCAGTTGATTAAAGAAAGCTTTATGCCTGCATTTAAAGACCTGAATGATTGCATTGAAATATGCAACTATGCTATCTCTCAAATAAAGGTTAAGGATAATATTTTGCAAGATGATAAGTATAAATATTTGTTTAGTGTAGAAGCTGTAAATCAATTGGTGCTTGAAGGTGCAAGCTTTAGAGATGCCTATAAAACTGTTGGTGAGCAAATACAAAGCAACACATTTGAACCAGCAAATATCAATGCACAATACACACATGAAGGCAGTATTGGCAACTTGTGCAACGAGCATATTGTTGCTGAAATGAATTTGGCTTTAGCTAGCTTTCATTTTGAGAAAATTGATACAGCTCTGGATAAATTAATTAATGTAAAAGATTTTAAAGGGTTAAATCAATCTCTTTAAAAATAAAATGTATAAGCCTGCAACAAAATGCAGGCTATACATAAATTTCCAACAAACCATCTGGCAAGTTTAAAATGATGGTATTTTTTTTATGATCAATGCCAATAATGCTTTCTTCGTGCATTGGTAAATACACTTCTTTATCTTTATAATTTACTGTTAAAAGAATTTGATGTGGTTGTTCTATTACCTCATTTACCACCCCAATTAATTCTTCATCGGCATATACAGTGTAGCCCAATAATGCAATTGGAGAGTTTTTTTCTACCTGCTTTTTAAAATCATCCTGTAACAGCCAAATTGCTTTACCAACAAGCATTTTAGCAGCTTCCTTACTTTTTATATCTTCAAATAAAACATAAGTTTCGTCTTCAGTTTTAGCTTTAGCTGTTTTAATAAAAAATGGAATCAAAGTATTTTTCGTTTGCTCAACAAACAATACTTCAATGTTTTTAAAAGTAGTTTTTTTACCAAGATTATGTGTTACAATTACTTCGCCATTAACACCAAATGTTGCAACAATTTTTCCTATTTTAATATGAGAATGCAATTCAATTATTTTATAAAATAAAAAAGTCTTGTAAATAAATTACAAGACTTTTGTGATCCCGTTGGGACTCGAACCCAAGACCCCATCATTAAAAGTGATGTGCTCTACCAACTGAGCTACGAGATCAACCTTATTTATTTGGGATTGCAAAAGTAGAGGTCTTCATTAATAAACCAAATATTTTTTTAATTTTTTATAAAAATGTTTAAAATCGTATTAAGACAAAATAAAAATACACAATAAACTAACTTTCAAGTTTATTGCTTAACGAAATTAAAATTTCATTTCCCCACTACTTATTCACATCTTTTTTTTAGCACTTTGTTCTACGCTTTCTGTCGCCTATGTTCGCAGACCCAAGAATAATTTATTGGGCTTAATTCAAATTGAAGAGTGGATGCTTTAATTTAATGAATTAAGAATTTAAAATTATGAATTAAGAATGTGTAAACATTCACAACACTTAATCCATAACTCTTAATTTAAAATAGTAAGTAAGTATGCGTTTAAAGAGTTTAGAAATTAAAGGATTTAAAAGTTTTGCCGATAAAACTGTTGTAAGTTTTGATGAGGGCATAACAGGTATTATTGGGCCTAATGGTTGTGGTAAAAGCAATATTATTGATAGCATTCGCTGGGTAATTGGCGAGCAAAAAATATCTTCTTTAAGAAGTGAAAACCAAAGTGCATTGGTGTTCAATGGCTCTAAAAGTCGCTCTGCATCTGGCTTGGCAGAAGTTAGTTTAACTTTTGAAAACACAAGGAACCTTTTACCAACAGAGTTTAGCACAGTAACTGTTACACGCAAATTTTATAAAAATGGCGATAGTGAATATCGTTTAAACGATGTGCAATGCAGGTTAAAAGATATTCATAATTTATTTTTAGATACAGGTGTAAGTACTGATAGCTATGCTATTATTGAGCTTGGAATGGTTGATGACATTATTCGTGATAAAGAAAACAGCAGACGCAGAATGCTTGAACAAGCTGCTGGCATTACGATTTATAAAACACGCAAAAAAGAAGCTAAGAGTAAATTAGATGCAACTGAGCAAGACTTAGCAAGAATTGAAGATTTATTATTTGAAATAAATAATCAGTTAAAGCAACTGGAAAGCCAGGCTAAAAAAGCTGAGAAATATTATGAAATAAAAAAAGAATATAAGGAAATAGCAGTTGAATTGGCTAAAGCAAGTTTGCAAGGTTTTAATATCACTTACAAAACATTAAACGAGCAACAAGAAAATGAAACCAACAGCAAGGTAAAATTGGAAGCAGAAGTTGCCACTGAAGAAGCAGCATTGGAAGCTGAAAAAGTAGGTTTTATTGAGAAGGAAAAAGCATTGCAAACAATGCAGCATAGCTTTAATGATTTGGTGCAAAATGTGAGAACCAAAGAGAATGAGAAAAACCTTGCAACGCAGAAATTACAATACTTGCAAGAGAAAGAAACTGGCTTAAAAGAGTTTTTGGCAAAGGCAGATGGTCAATTAAAAAATATTGAGGACAGCATTAGTTTTAGCAAGCAACAAGTAGTTGATGAAGAAGCTAAACTGAAAACTTTTCAGGCAGAAGTTGAAACAGCAAGAACACAAACAGATGAGAGCAGGAAAGTTGTTGATGAAAAAAGAGTGTTAGTTGATGGAACAAGAAGTAAACACCAACAAATATTACGCAGCCAATTTGATGCTGAAAAAAAGGTGGCTGTTGCTGATACTTCTATTCAAAATTTACAACGTTCATCTCACCAAATTACAGAAGAAAATAATAACAGGGAATCTCAACTGCAACAATTAAATGTTGAATTAAAGGATAAAGAAACACTTCTTGAAACTAAAAAAACAGATTTAGTTCAACTACAAGAACATCATCAAAAAACAAAAGAACAAATCTTTGAAACGCAAGGTGAGCTTGAGTTATTGCGTTCTCAACTGGCAGATGAAAACAGGAAGTTTGATGCAAAAAGAAATGAACACGACCTACTGAAAAGTATGGTTGATAGAATGGAAGGTTATCCTGAAAGTGTGAAATTTTTACACAACAATCAAGGCTGGAACCATAAAGCCCCTATCCTATCAGATATTATTTATGTAAAGCCTGAATATCGTGCTGCTGTTGAAAATGTGCTTGAACCTTATTTGAATTATTATGTAGTAAACAATTTGCAGGAAGGCTTGCAAGCTGTGCAATTATTAGACAATAATAAAAAAGGAAAAGCAAACTTTTTCATTTTAGATGTAGTTTTAAAAAATGCTTCAAACGAAAACAATCATCAACCAAACAATACTACCAAAGCCCTTGATGTGATTGAGGTTGACGATGCTTACAAAGCCTTAGCACAACATTTATTGGGCAATGTTTTTATTGCTGAAAATGATGAAGCACTTGAAAACAGCAATGGTTCAATAGTACTTGAAAAAACAGGAAAATATGTTAAAGGAAAATATACTTTAACTGGTGGAAGTGTTGGCTTATTTGAAGGAAAGAAAATTGGTCGTGCGAAAAACTTAGAGAAACTAAAAGAAGAGATTGCCGTTCAGGAAAATATTGTAAATATTTTAAAAGGTGATATTCAAGGCAAACACAACCTCGTAATTGGTTTTAACAATGAATTGAAAGAAAATGTAATTCGCCAAACAGAACAGGAAATTAACCAATTAACCAATCAGGTTTTTGCTGCAAAAAATAAAATAGAAAACCTTCAGGCTTCACGCACAACAGCATTGCAGCGTTTAGAAGAAATGCAAACACGCTTGAAAACAGAACAAGAATCTATTGCATCTACAAGGGAAGAATTGACTAAGTTGAATGAAGATTTAATACAATCATCAACACAAATTAAAACAATTGAAGAAGATTATAAAACTGCTGAAATGCAGTACAATACTGCTTCTTATAGTTTTAATCAAAAAAATATTGAGCTTACCAAACAACAATCTAAATTAAATTCTTTGCAACAGGAATTGAAGTTTAAGGAAGAGCAATTGCAAAACCTAAAACTTCAAATTGAAACAAATAGCAAGCAATTGGCAGAATCGGCACAAGTGATTATTGAAAGCAGAACTGCATTGGAAACTGGTGAAAAATTATTATTTACTTTATTAAAAAATAAAGAGGAAGAAGAAAAGAAATTGAATGAAGCCGATGCTGCTTATTACAATTTAAGAAATGCCTTGCAAGAAAAAGAAAGTGCTTTAAGGTTGAAGACAAAATCGAAAGAAAATGTTGAGCATTTATTAAGTGAAATAAAAGACAAGTTAAACGATTTAAAACTTCAGCTTGCAGGAATGAAAGAGCGTTTGCAGGTTGAGTTTAAAATAAACATTGATGATATATTAGACGCTGAAAGGCTTACAGACACTTCGCTTGAAGAGTTGCAAGCCACCAGTGACAGAATGAGAAAACGTTTGGAAAATATGGGTGAGGTAAACCCAACTGCCATTGAGGCTTTCCAGGAAATGAAGAAACGTTATGAATTTATTTTAGAGCAAAAGAATGATTTGGTTACTGCAAAAGATAGTTTACTACAAACTATACAAGAAGTTGAAGCTACAGCCAACCAACAGTTTTTAGATACTTTTAATAAAGTAAGAGACAATTTCCAAAAAGTATTTAAAGCATTGTTTACAGAGGAAGATACTGCTGATATGATTTTGGAAAATCCAGATAACCTTGCTGAAACAGGCATTGATATTATTGCAAAACCTAAAGGGAAACGCCCATCTTCTATTACGCAATTGAGTGGTGGAGAAAAAACTTTAACTGCTACTGCCTTATTATTTGCTATTTATTTAATAAAGCCAGCACCTTTCTGTATTTTAGATGAGGTGGATGCACCTTTGGATGATGCCAATGTGGGTAAGTTTACGCAAATGATTAAACAGTTTAGCGATAACTCTCAGTTTATCATTGTAACGCACAACAAGCAAACAATGGGAGCTGTTGATGTTATTTATGGTGTAACCATGCAGGAACCTGGAGTAAGTAAACTGGTGCCGGTGGATTTTAGGAGTTTGAATTAATAAATGCTCTGCGAGGCTTGTAGCCTCGCAGTTTTATTTTATTGCTTTAAGCAATAGAATAGTGCTTACGAAGCTGCAAGCTTCGAAGAGCGAGGCGGGGAAGAAATACTTTAAAGTTATACTCATTTTAAATGAACGAAAAAGAAAAATTAATTAATGAGGCTTATGAAGCTTTAAAAAAAGCGAGTTTCAATGGTATGATAATAGCTCCTACTGGAACTGGAAAAGGATTAATTATGATCAAATGTTTAAATTATTTAGTAGAAAGTGGATTTACTAAAATTTTATACTGTTGTGATAATATTAATTTAAGAGACAATGACTTTCCAAACGAATTAATTAAGTGGGGGAAAAAACATTATCTTAATTTTATAGAAAGAAAATGTTATCAAGGAGTATATAAAAAACTCAATGAAATATATGATGTGGTTTTATTAGATGAAGCAGATTATATGTTTGACACAATTTATGAAGACCTATTAAAAAATAATAGTTTTAAATATAAAATTGCAGTTTCTGCGACTTTATCTAGTTATAAAAGAGAGTCATTAAAAAAATATTCTATCCCCATAGTTCTTGATGTCAAAATGAGTGAAATTGAAGGTAAAGGGGTAGTTAATAAAGTTCAACCCTTTTTAGTACATACATTATTGACTATTGAAGAAAATAGAAAATATTTACAATATAATGAAAGATTTAAACGATTAAATGAAAGTCCAAACTCATTCCATTTAACTAAACTACAAACTGAAAGAAAAACGTTTATGGGAAAGTTAAAAAGTTCAAGAATAGCAATAAAAAAATTAATTACACATATACTTAAAAATGAGGATAACAAGGTTCTTGTATTTGTTGGATATACTGAACAAGCTAATAAAGTATCAGATTATGCTTATCATACTCAAAATAATGATTCAAAATTATTGGAAGATTTTAATAGTGGTTTAATTAAACAATTAGCAGTTGTTGGTAAAATAAATAGAGGCGTTAATTTAAATAGAGTTACTCACGGTATATATGAATTATCTTCTTCAAGTAAAACTCTTATTACTCAACAAACTGGAAGAATAAGAAGATTAAAAATAAACGAAAATGCTATTTTATTATTTATAATTCCTCATTTTAAAGATATGTACAGTAACATTAAACCTACAATAATTCAAAAATATTTTGAAGAATCTACTGAGGACTTAGGATTAGACATTGATAATATTAAAGTAATCAAGTTATATTGATTTTTTGTTTTTAATTTTTAGTAAATATTATGCCTAAGACACATAAAATTTGGATAGCTGTAATAAAGTATGAATACGCACCACAACTAAGCAAACACTTAGGCAATATTATTAGTAAACGTTTGAATGAAATTAATATCAATAAATATTCAATTGAACAGCCTTTAATTAACTATATTAAAATAGTTGAAGTTGATGGAATATGTAGTCCACGAATTTCAAAAGAGTTGCCTGTAGAAATAATAGACTTTCTAGTATTGTGTATTGAAGAAGCTTTTAAAACACTTAGAATTTCTGATATTGAATAAAATTTATAAATATGGATAATCATTGGTTAATAGTTGATAAAGATTTGAAAGTTAAAATTCAGTATTTGCAGCAGTCATATACATACGACAGTTTTATTATGGGATATCCAACTGCACATAGAAATAAATGGCTTTTGAAAAACCTTCCAATTTCTAAAAAATATAAAGAAAACATTAAAGGGTATTATTACATTGAACCTACCGAAACTATAATTGACCCAGAAGAGCAAAAACATAGAAAACCTATTGATATACACCAAGAGTTCCCTTTAACTATGTGTATTGCAAGATTAAAAACTGATACAGTTAAAAGTGAAACAGAAATTGGTACTTCATTTTTAAATTTAATGTGGTTTCAAGATGATTATGGATACCCAAATGATGAAATTTTAGAAAAAATAAAACAAATACCTTACAGGGAAGTATGTGGTTTTGAAGAGGATGATTTTTAGCCCTTGTTGGTAAGCTCACAAGCAAGCTCTTCTATGGGCCACGGCCTCGAAGTCTTATTATGTTGCTTTAAGCACCAAGCTCTTCGAGGCTTTTAGCCTCGCAGTTTTATTTGCAATAGAATAGTGCTTTCGAAGCTACAAGCTTCAAAGAGCATTAGAGATTTAAGCAACAATTAAAAAACATAGATTTGTAACAACAATCAGTTTATGAGTTATGAATTTGCCGAAGGCTATAAAATAAGAGACCAATCATCAACACACTTTCTCACATTTACAGTAATGGGTTGGATAGATATTTTTTCAAGAAAGAGATATAAGGATATAATTATAGATAGCTTAAACTATTGCAGGGAAAAGAAAGGATTGAAAATTGGTGGTTATGTTATTATGACCAATCATATTCATTTTATCTGGACAGCACAAAACAATAACCTTAGCGATATTGTAAGAGATTTTAAAACCTTTACAAACAAGGCAATTTTAAAAAGTATTCAAGAATAAACAGAAAGCAGAAAGGAGTGGTTGTTGTATATGTTTGAGTTTTTTGGAAAAAGAACAAATGCAAATGATGTGTTTAAATTTTGGACAAGCAACAATCATCCTGAAGCCATTTATTCACAGGACTTTTTATTAAGTAAATTAAACTATATTCATCAAAACCCAGTAAGGGCAGGTATTGTAGCAGAACCTGAACATTATATCTACAGCAGTGCAACAAATTATTTAACAGGTAAAGGTGTTATTGAAATTGATTTTTTGCTTTAATATTTATCGCTGAAAGCGATAGAATAATACTTCGAGACTACAAGCCTCGAATAGCAAATGCTTACTAAGCTACAAGCTTCGAAAAGCAAGAGCAACCTCAAAAAGCAATCACTTTCCAATACTTTTAACCAAGCTCATAAAACTATTTCTAATCAAAATCCTGTGTTTGCCCGGCAGTAACAACCTGTGCATTTAAAATTCCTTTTTTTGTGGCATTACTGCCATATACAGCATAAGCAATAACCCTGCATCTCGATAAATTATATCCATTTGCATTTATAGAAAAATTAGCTTGATACGTATTACCTGCAGTTGTAGATGCAGCAGGAATAGCGTCACCAAAAATATCTGTTGCCATTTTGCGTAATGCATTTCTATGGCAATAATTTACAATAGGGTTTGGCAATCCAAAATGTCCATAATTAGCTTGGTTAAATGCCATACTATCTTCTACTAAAGCAATTGCAAGCCTTATTGGTTGTGCAATTGTAGAGTCAAATTTCACCTGGCTCGTAACGTTAATAGTGTTACCAGTTATTGAAGTTTCTAACCTAATACCAGTACTCCCTTTACCTGATGTTAATTGGTTAAGCGTATTCGTATCACTTGAACTTGCCCAATTAAATTTTCTATCTAAAACAACAGTTGGAACACCACTAACATTAAATGCTGCACGCAACTGTGCATCATATATATAAGTGTAAGGGTCGCTACTTCCATTTGGCCCATGAATGGCAATAAAAATTGTTTTTGAATGTGTATTATAATAATTTTCTAAAGGAATTAAAGTGCCTGGACAAATGCCACACCAAGTACCAGTGTACATTTCTGCAATACTCTTTTTAGTAAATCCATTACCTGAGCGTTGCAATGTAAAATTGTAACCACTATCAAAGCTTATGTTGTATGTAACTATTGAATTGTCGTATGTTATCTTTATGCTGTAAGACTTATTAGGAGATGCTGTAAAGACTTGTGACGATAAGATTTCGTCAACAAAAATTTTACTGTACTGGGTAATATCTTCAGACAACTTGTTTAATACTTTAAGTGTTATAACATTTTTAGAAGTCGCATTTTGCTCAATTTTTAAGTTTATTGCTTCTGGCAAATAATTAACTTGTGTATCATTATTCTTTTGACAACTTATAAAAGCAATACTAAATAACATTAACAGAAAATAATTTTGTTTCATATACTTTTTTTGACTCATACGAAACACTTCTAAGAAACCTTACAACACTTTTATTATTTATAATATCCTCACAAATTTTGTAAGGGTAAGGCTTCTTAAAATTTTATTAAGC
Source organism: uncultured Chitinophagaceae bacterium (assembly GCA_964477265.1). Classification (GTDB taxonomy): domain Bacteria; phylum Bacteroidota; class Bacteroidia; order Chitinophagales; family Chitinophagaceae; genus CAIVPM01. Next base: position 332,970 of record CAYZDJ010000001.1, on the reverse strand, counting down.
CATTGCAATTAATGAAATACGAACTGAAGTAAAATCTGCCCAAATTAAATATTCTAACTTTTCGAGGCTTGCAATATATTTGAACAAAATAGTTGCAATTTATGATAAATGTTGGGCAGTTTAATCTTTTAAAAGTTATGAGGACAGTAGATTTTGGTGTGTACCTTGAAGACGAGGCAGATGGTATTTTATTGCCAAAACGTTTTGTGCCAGCAGGTGTAAAGGTTGGAGAAAAGGTAAATGCCTTTATTTATCATGATGGCGAGGGTAGGTTAATTGCTACTACACAACAACCAAAAGGAGTTGTGGGAGATATTGTAAAGCTAAAGGCAAGAACAGTTACCCCACATGGTGCTTTTTTAGACATGGGTATAATGAAAGATATATTTGTGCCACGCACCAAGCAAATAAATGAAATGGTTGCTGGTAAAGATTATCTTGTAAAGATTGAGATCGATAAAGTGAGTGGCAGGATGGTAGCTACAGAAAAATTAGATACATTTTTAAGTAACGAAAACCTTACTGTTAAAGAACTTGATACAGTTGATTTATTGATATACAGAAAAACCAATATTGGCTATGTGGTTATCATTAATGGCCAGCATACAGGCGTTTTGCATAGTAACGATGTGTTCCAGAATATTAATATTGGCGATAGCCTAACAGGTTTTATAAAAAAGGTTTATCCTGAAGATACTGCTTCAAAACTTCGTTTTAAAATTGATGTGGCATTGGGCAAGCAAGGTTATAATAAGGTAGAGGATGAGTTGGATAAAATACTTCGCTTGTTAAAAGAAAACAATGGCTATTTACCTTATCACGATAAATCGAACCCAGAAGATATTTACAAGATTTTTGGAATGAGCAAGAAGACATTTAAAATGGCAACTGGCAGTTTGTTTAAGCAAAGAAAAATTGTTTTTGAAAAAGATGGAATAAGGCTGGTAGTTTAAAGCATAAGCTTTCCTAACATTATATTTTTTTAAAAAATGGCTGAAGCCATTACCTATAATATTTTTCATTTTAGCCCACGACTTAAGTCGTGGGCTATTAAATTTGGTTTTTGCTAATCGTTTTAACGATTTATAATAAAGGTTTTAAACACTTAACGTTTAAAACCCTTGCCCAACTTCATTCCTATTACATTTGCAGCCATGCAACAAAATAATTTTACTGTAGAAACCATATTAAACAACCTTAATATAAAGGCTTTAAACGAAATGCAACTGGCTGCCATAGAAGCTACTGCCACCAATGCCAATGTTGTACTTTTGTCAGACACTGGCTCTGGCAAAACGCTTGCATTTTTATTGCCAGTAATACAAAAGGTAGATACCTCAATTAAAAAAACACAGGCATTAATTATTGTACCTTCAAGGGAACTGGCACAGCAAATAGAAAAAGTGTTTAAGGAAATGGGTACTGGCTTAAAAATTACAAGTTGCTATGGAGGGCATAAAAGAGAAACAGAAGAAAATAATTTAATTGAGGCACCGACAGTAATTGTAGGCACAGCAGGCAGGTTGGCAGACCATATTCGTAGAGGAAATATAACAATTGATACTATTGAAACGCTTGTGCTTGATGAGTTTGACAAAACAATGGAAACAGGCTTTACCGAAGAAGTTAGCTTTATAATAGGTTCTTTACCCAACATAAAAAATCGTTTGCTTACCTCTGCAACATTAACAGATGAAATACCAGAATTTATTGGCTTGGCAAATGAAGTAAAGCTTGATTTTTTAACCAATGAAGCAAAGCCAGAAAATAAATTAACCATAAAAAAATTATTGAGTGGTGATGATGAAAAGATAGATTCATTGTTCAGGTTAATTTGTATGCAAGGCGATAAATCAACCATTGTATTTTGCAATCATAGAGATGCAGTTGAAAACACAAGCAGGCAACTGGCACAAATGGGTATTGTAAACGAGTTTTACCATGGTGCAATGGAGCAACAAGAGCGTGACAGTGCCTTGTGCAAGTTTGCCAATGGAACTGTGTATGTTTTGGTTACTACAGATTTAGCTTCTCGTGGTTTAGATATAAATAATGTACGATATATCATTCACCAGCAATTGCCACACACCGAAGATATTTTTACACATAGAAATGGCAGAACAGCAAGGATGGAAGCAAGTGGAGATGTGGTTTTAATACTTGGAAAAACTGAATACCTTCCACCATTTGTCAATCAGTCAATGGAAGCAATTAACTTGCCCAAGGAAGTTACATTGCCACCAAAACCAAGCTGGTCAACAGTTTTTATAGGTGTTGGCAAAAAAGATAAAGTAAATAAAATAGATATAGTTGGTTTTTTGGCTCAACAAGGAAATTTAAAAAAAGAATATATTGGCTTAATACACGTTAAAGATTTCTTTTCATTTGTTGCTATTAGGAAAAATAAGCTGGCAGCAGCAATGCAATTAATTAAAGATCAGAAAATAAAAAATAAAAAGGCAAAGATTGCTATTGCAAAATAGTGAGAAGATTATTCTAAAAACAATTTATAAACTTACATTTTAAATATACTTTCCCTATATATTTGCAGCCCCAAATGGAGGGTATAGCTCAGTAGGTTAGAGCGACAGTTTGTGGCACTGTAGGTCGTGGGTTCGAGACCCATTACTCTCCCTTTTAAACCTCTTATTTTACAAAAAGTAAGAGGTTTTTTTATTGTTTAATCATCATTAATCCCAAAGAAAACAATGAATAAGTGGCTTATTCTAATTCCGTTCATTTCTGCATTTATAGGCTGGTTTACTAATTGGATAGCTATTAAAATGCTTTTCCATCCTAAAACACCCAGACGAATTTTAGGCATTACATTTCATGGCATTTTCCCCAAAAGGCAAAAGGTTTTTGCACAGCATTTGGGCAAATTGGTAAGCAATGAATTGATTTCTTTTAAGGAAATTGAAGAAAAAATTACAAGTTCAGAAAATTTACAAAAAGTAATGCCACTGGTTGATAAACATATTGATGAGTTTTTAAAAACTAAACTTTCTGCAACAATGCCTATGTTAAGTATGTTTATTGGCGATAAAACCATTGCCCAGCTAAAAGAAGTTTTTATGGCAGAACTTGAATTGCTTTTTCCAGACTTAATGAAAAATTATATGGGCACTCTTCAACAACAATTAGACCTTGAAAAAATTGTTCAGGAAAAAGTTGAATCTTTCTCAAGCGATAAATTAGAACAAATTTTAAATACTATTATGAGTAATGAGTTCAGGTTTGTAGAAATTATTGGTGCAGTCTTAGGTTTCATTATTGGTTTGCTACAGGTTTTAATTACGTTGCTACAGTAAAAGTAAAGCCAATTTTTATTACGACTTTTTGTCGTTATGCTTCGCAAAATATTTTTTACAAAAAGTTAAACATTATTTATATAAAATTTAATTTCAATTTAAAATTATTTACATTTTTAACTATTCACGCATCAATTTTGAGCAATTTACCAACTAATATTTTGAGCAAATACTCTTACAAAAAGTTAAAATGTATTTACAAAATATTTTATCACACTAATAAAACAATAATTTATTAATTTATAACATATTATAAATATAAGTTAAATATAAAGTAAAATTTAATTACTATCTATATATTACAATAATTGGCATAACTTGTTACTAAAACTGCAATTATTATAAAAAATACAATTTAATGATTGATTTACAATATTTTGGGAATATAAATTACTTTAATATTTTATTAAAAAATAAAAATATTGAATTATGCCCTAACAATTTATACCAGAAAGGCTGGTTTGGCAACAAAACAGTAATAATTGGAGCAAATGGAACCATTAGTTTAAGCATTCCCCTACTTGGTGGACGAAACCAAAAGACACTATATAAAGATGTCAAAATTGCATATGACCAAAGTTGGAGACTACAGCATCAAAAGGCAATTTTTAGTTGCTATGGCAATGCCCCATTTTTTGATTACTATAAATTTGAAGTAGAAAATATTTTTAAGCAAGAGTATAAATACCTTTTTGACCTGAACATTTTTATTATGGAAAAAATGCTAAAGTTGCTAAAAAGCAATGGAGACATTACCATAAGCCAAGATGAAATAAAACCACAGGATGTACTTTGCAGCAAGCAATATTTTCAGCTGCACCCCCACCCTTGTTCTATAAAATATCCTCAGGTTTTTGAAGACAGAAATGGCTTTATTGAAAACCTAAGCATTTTAGATATTCTTTTTTGTACAGGAACACAGGCTAAAGATTTACTTAAAATATGATAGAAGGTTAAACACATTGCTTTAAACAAAGTCAATCTTGCTTAAATTGCACCCTCATTTTTATATAATGAAAAAACTGTACTTTTTTTTAGCATTAATCTTATCCACGTCAGCTATATTCTCACAAAATTATTCTAACAAAGGCAAGGAGTTTTGGATTGCATATACAAGCCATATTGATGGCACACAATCATTAATGGCAATTTATATTACCAGCGACCAAAATGCAACTGGAAATATACAAGTAGGCACCATAAGCATCCCATTTACAGTAACAGCAAACCAAGTTACAAAAAAAATTCTTGGAAGTTCAGGCTCTGGTCCTGTTGATGGCAGCAATGCAAGCGTTTATTTAAACCAGAAAGATGGCATACAAACAAATGCTGCAATAAAAGTTACATCTGATGTGGCTGTGGTTGTATATGCCCATATTATAAGAAGTGCACGAAGTGCTGCAACTTTAGTGTTACCAACGCCTGTTTTAGGCACTGAATATGTTGTTCCAAGCTATCCAAGCAATGGCTCAAGTGGAGGCGGTGATGCGAATATTGGAGAATTTGCTGTAGTTGCCACACAACCTAATACTACAATTGAATTTACACCAACAATCAATGGTGGAAATACTAAAACTGCTGGTTCAACCTATCAGGTTACATTGGCCAATGCTGGCGATTGCTATCAATTTCAGGGTTCTGCAACACTTGATATATCTGGAACTGTTGTAAAATCAATCTCAACTTCAACTACAGGCTGTAAACCCATTGCTGTGTTTGCAGGCACAACATGGAGTGCTTTTGATTGCAACAATGCTAGTGGTGGCGATAATCTTTACCAAGAGCTTTTTCCTGTGCGTAGCTGGGGCAAAAAATTTATTACTGCACCATTTATTTACAGGTCGTACGACCTTTTCAGGATTTATATAAAAGACCCAGCAACTGTTGTTAATGTAACTGAGAATGGAACTACACAAAATCTTACTACATCCAATTACGATGCAGCTCATAAGTTTTATTGGTTTAAAACAGGCAATCCAATTTATATTGATGCAGACCAGCCAATTTCAGTTGTACAGTTTATGACATCTACAACATGCAAAACAAACTGCACAACAAACAGCAATTCAAAAACCTGCCATGCCGACCCAGAAATGGTTGTTTTAAACCCAGTTGAGCAAACGCTAAAGGATATTACATTCTTTTCGGCACACCAAAACTCATTTACTGGCTTTAGTAATATTACAAATGTTGAAAACCACTATGTAAATATTATTATTGATAAAAACCATAAGTCAAGTCTTAAAATTGATGGGGCAAATCCAAAAGGAACTTTTATAGATATTCCTTCAACAAATTATTCTTATTTGCAGGAAGATGTTACAACATCATCTGCAACAAATCCTGTACACCATGTAATTGCTGATACAGGATTTAGTGCTATTGTTTATGGCACTGGCCGTGTAGAAAGCTATGGCTATAATGGTGGCACAAATGTGTTGGATTTGTATCAATATATAAGTTTAAAAAACCAATATGCCACAGTTAATTTTCCTGCAACATGTGTTGATGCACCATTTCATTTTTCCATTACATTACCGTATCAACCCTTAAAGCTTAACTGGGATTTTGGTGGAAACGCAGCATTGTCTCCCAATACAAATGTTACCAACAGCAGCCCTGTTTATGACAGCAGTTTTGTAAAAGATGGTAAAACACTTTATGTATATAAACTTGCAGGCACATATAAATTTAATCAGGTAGGAACTTATCCTGTAAAGGTTTTGGTAAATAACCCAACAACCGATGGCTGCAATGGCGACCAGGAAATAAATTATGATGTTCAGGTTTTTCCTGCACCTGTAGCCAATTTTACAATAACAACCAACAATTGCTCTGGTAATATTGTTCCATTTTTAGATAGTTCAACATCTGGTGGGCGAGACATTATTAAATACATTTGGGATTTTGGGGATGGTACAACTGACAGTATAAAAAATCCAACAAAAACTTATTCTGGTTTTGGAAATAAAAATGTACGTCATAGCATTATTACAGATATTGGATGCCTTGCAGATACCGTAAAAACAATAACACTAAGCGGACCGCCAATTGCAAAATTTATTGTAAATGACACTAGCTGTGCCAGTAGAACTTTTACATTAATTGATTCGTCAAACACTAAAGCACCAGCAACAATTGTAAAATGGTATTGGGATTATGGCAACGGCAAAAAAGATACTTTCACTACTAAAGTAAACCCAGTTGTTAGTTATACTAATGCAGGGCAAAATACAATTACATTAATTGTTGAAAACAGCAGTGGTTGCACAAGCAATCCAGCATCAATAGTTATAACAACTCACGACTTGCCTGTTGTAAACTTTTCACTTCCTGAAATTTGTTTAGATGATGCACTAGCCCATTTTACAGACAGTTCTAAAATTGCTGATGGCACACAAAATTTATTTACATACAACTGGTATTTTGGAGATAAAAATGCAAGTACCGCCAATCCTAATACATCTGCAGTAAAAAACCCAACACACAGTTATAGCGATACAGGTTATTACCAGGTAAAGCTTGTTGTTACTACAAATAATTTTTGTGTTGATAGTTTAACCCAAAGCTTTACTGTAAATGGCTCTACACCCAAAGCAAATTTTGCAGTATTAAACAATGCCAATCTTTGCAGCAATGATAGTGTTCGTATTCAAAATACATCAGCCGTAGATTTTGGTAACATTACCAAACTTGAAATTTATTGGGATACAGCCAATAATTTGTTACACAAAACTGTTGACAACGCACCACAAAAAAATAAAGTGTATAGTACCACATACAACAGTTTTCAACAACCTGCAACACAAATTGTTTATGTAAAAGTGTATGCCTACAGTGGCGTTAGCTGTGTAAGCGAAAAAACAATTGCAGTAACATTACACCAAAGTCCTAAAGTGCAGTTTTTATCAATAAAAAGTATTTGTAAAGATGCAAACAGCAGGATATTGACTGAAGCAACAGAAACTGGTGGCGTACCTGGAACATCAGTATTTACAGGTTCTGGCATAAGCAATGTTTCTACAGGATTATTTAATCCAGCCTTGGTAAATGTTGGTAGCTATTCCATAAAATATACCTATACATCAAATAACTTTGCCTGTATAGATAGTGCAAGGCAAACCATAACTGTACTACAATCGCCTGTTGCAAAGTTTGGTGTTAGCAACCCTTTATGCGAAAAAAATAATATTATTTTAAACGATAGTTCAACCACAACAGTTGGCACAATTACCAACTGGAAATGGGATTTTGGCAATAATGATAGCATCACTAAAAACAATGCAAATTCATTTGCTTACCAATATGCAAGTGCCAGCACATACAGTGTTACATTAAAAGTTACTACAGATAGTGGTTGCAGCCATTCTGTTACACAGGCAATTGCAATTCATCCATTGCCAAAAGTTAATTTTACACTGCCTGCTATAGTGTGCCTGCCTCAAGGAAAAGCAGTATTTACAAGCACTTCAACCATTGCAGACAATTCTCAGGCATTATTTACTTATTTGTGGAATTTTGGAGATAAAAACAATTCCACCACATCGTCATTGGCTATTGCAACACATAATTATTCTTTATTGGATTCTCCGTTTGTTAAGCTGATAGTAACCAGTAAAGATGGATGTTCAGACTCTGCCACTAAGCAATTAACTACTATTTTACCACAACCCAAAGCAGCATTTACATTAAAGCCAGACAGCAGCATTTGTATTTATAAAACAATTGACTTTACCGATAAAAGTAATGGCAAAACCAGTGCAATTGATAAATGGAACTGGAATTTTGGTGGCTTGGGTAGTTCAACACAACCCAATCCTTCTTTTCAATTTAATGATAGTGGTAATTATGCTGTAAGCCTTTCTATCATTAACCTGCAGGGTTGTGTTAGTGATACTGCATATGGCAATGTAACCATTAACCCCTACCCTGTTTTAGATTTGCCAACACAATTAACTTTTATACAAGGTGGTTTACTTACCATAAAACCTTTGCATTATTATGGCCACGATTTAAGCTATTACTGGGAAACTGTACCAGCTGGTATAAGTAAATTTATGCTTGATGATACAGTATTGTTTGCCCAGGTTTTTCCTGATGATGACATGAATTATAAATTAACCATTACAGGAAGTGGCAATTGCAGCGTAAGCGATGTGGTAAAGGTTGTTGTGTTAAAGGCACCTAATATTCCTACAGCATTTAGCCCAAATGGCGATGGTATAAACGACAAATGGATAATTGAGCATTTAGAAAGCTACCCTGGTTGCAGCATTAATGTTTTTGACAGGTATGGCAGAACAGTATATCAATCTCGTGTAGGCTATACCAAACCTTGGGATGGCACGCACAATGGCAGCCCTTTACCTATTGGTACATATTATTACATTATAGATACCAAAACTGTAAGAGGCATATTTAGTGGTGGGGTTACTATTTTGAAATAAAGCAATAAGACTTCTATCGACAATAATAATTTATATGGCTTAATTACTCAAAAATTAATTATTGAATAGTATGAATAATTTATCAAGTAACCCTGTATTATGCAGGGTTACTTTCTTAATCTGTTTTTTTATTGCACATAAAGCTACTGCACAACAACAAAACAATCTAGTACCTAACTCGAGTTTTGAGGAATACACTAATTGTCCAGATAATAATAATTTATACAATATTTTAAACAGCAAACCTGATTATTGGTATAAGCCCGATAGGAGAGGTGCAGGATACTTAAATGTCTGTACTAATAACCAACCTTTAGATGGAATACCTTATAATAGACTTAATGGACACATTAGTTATCAGTATCCTAAAACAGGGGTGGCTTATTTCGCAATGTATTATGCAAATAATGTCAATTATCTTGATTATATACAGGTTAAACTTCTTGATAGTTTGAAACAAAATAAAAGATACTATGCTGAGTATTATGTTAGTTTAGTTAATACTGTAAATTGGGGCTGCAACAATATTGCAATGTTATTTACTAATAATATGATGTATGCCGATACCATTAACAAAAGCCTATTACTGGCTAATCCACAAATTGTTGATTATGGCAATCCAATAGTTACTGATACTATGGGTTGGGTAAAAATAAGTGGCATTTTTACTGCACAGGGGGGGAACAATATTTGACATTAGGCAATTTTAAGAATTGGTCAAACACACAAACTAAACCAATACAGACTCTATATTCTAACAGTGCGGGTTATTATGTAGATGATGTTGCAGTATATAATTTAGATAGCTTTAACCTGCAAGCAGATGCAGGCAGAGACACTACCATACATATAGGTGACAGCGTGTTTATAGGCAGCTACACCAATGGTATAGATACCCTGCACTGGCAAATAAAAGGCATACCTGTAAACATAGACAGCACACGCCCTGGCTTTTGGGTAAAGCCTTTGGTAAACACCTGCTATGTGCTAACTCAAACAGTAAATGGCTATACCAGTAGTGATACTGTTTGTGTGTATGTGCAACCCTTGCCACTTAAATTTATTTCATATTCCGCGTCATTGCGAGGTACGAAGCAATCTATACTAAATATTTGGCAAACAGCCAATGAAATGAACGTTTCCCATTTCAATATTCAACGCTCTACAAATGGTAAAGACTTTATAACTATTGGTAGTGAAAGGGCGAATAATAAAGTGTTAAATGAATACAATTTTATTGATGGAATTAGGTATTGGGAATTAGGTATTGGGAATGTGTATTACAGGATTGAAGCTATTGATTTTGATGGAAAGAAACAGTATAGCGAAGCAAGAACTTTAAACTTTAAACCTCAAACTTTAAACAGCGTAAGTGTTTATCCCAACCCTGCTAAAGATGTTGTGAATATTGTTTGTGCAGGTATGAAACAAATCAATGTTATTAATGAATTGGGTCAAACTATTATTCATCACAATATAAATAGCAATCATTATCAACTCAATATTTCTTCTTTACCCAAAGGGATTTATTTGTTGAATATTATTAATAAACAAAATAATGCGTTTAATGAAAAGCTTATTGTTGAATAAGCATCAGAAAATCAAAATTGAGATAACCAGGATTAACAAATCAAAACGGTTTCCAATCACCTAAAATATTTTTCAAAGTATATTTTTTTACTTCTTCATCAGTAAGTTGTTTGCTCCATTTTACACGCTGTGCAGCATTGGCACCAGGGCCTGAACTATTGTATTCGTTATATCGTGCAGTTAATTCATTGGCTGGGTTTTTCCAGTTATTCCAGCCATCGGTAATAATGTGTTTATCCATCCAGCAATTAATATAGGTTACACTTGCAGTTGGGCTCCATGGTCTGCCCAATGACACTTTGTTAAGCCCACTATCGGCAGTTAACTTACAATTAAAAAATACAAAACCATAAGGCACTATTGAATTGGTTGAAGCAGCAGTAACATGAGAGTTTTTTTTGCTATGTATATGGCAGCTATCAAATACAGCAGTTGACGCACCAAAAATAAAATCAGTTGTTCCTTCTATGTAGCAATTTTTAAAATATTGCTTCACGCCATTACCACTTAAAAAAAGTACATCTTGGTTTCCAACAAATCTACAATTTTCAAACGCGTTTCTATTCCCTTCAATCCTTATTGCAACAGCTTGCCCAGCAGTAAAGCCAGCACTGTTTTCAAAAGTTATATTTTGTGCAGTAAAATTATCGGCATAAATAAAAAAGCTTGCACATGTCCATGTGTTTAAGGTATCGCCATTTTCAAGTTTGGTGCCTGCATGGTTGTTGAATGTAATAATTGTTTTGGTAGCATCTTCTCCAATTAAACGTATAAAATTTTTGCGTGAATCTACTGTTACCACTTCTTTGTAAATGCCATTTTTTACAATAATGGTAAAGGGTTTTGCATTGCCAGTAGGCACAGCGTCAATAGCTGATTGAATAGTTTTATACTTTGATTTTTTATGCTGCGAAACTGTTATTGTTTTTTGTGCAGCACAAGTTAAAACATGCAAGCAAAGGATGAAGGATATGAAATATTTTTTTTGCATATATGTAAAAATAAAAAGAGGAGCAATATAAATACTGCTCCCCATTTTCTAAACCTTAATTATGAAAAGAAACCTATTTTACTAAAATTGATTTTACAGTTTTAAAGCTTCCATTGGTAATTTCTAAAGTGTAAGTACCAGCCCTTACTGCACTTGGCAAGTCAATAGTATTTGCCAATGAAGTACCTGCACTGTTTAAAGAAGTTGTGTAAACCAATGAACCATTCATTCCATAAATATTCACTTTATAATTTCCGCTGGTAATACCACTTAATTGAATATTCAATCTACTATCAGAAACAGGGTTTGGATAAACGTTAAATTCTGATTTATTTTTTCCTATGGTTAATTTAACTGCATTGCTATACATGTAGCTACCATTATTATCTACAGCTTTAATTCTGTAAAAATTTGCACCTGCATTTGCTGTTTTATCAACCCATGTATAAGCTTTAGATTTATTTAAACTTACAGTGCCAATAGCAACATAATTATCACCATTTGTTGATCTTTCAATTACATAGCTGTTTGTGTTTAATTCAGTGGCAACGTTCCAGTTTAATTTAACTATTCCATTTGCTTCAGAAGCAGAAACACCATTAAATTTTACTGGCATAATTTGAGAGAAGCTTGTTATATAAACACTATCAATATCAACGTCAAGACCAGCTCGTGTAATAATTTTTAATCTTTTTGCTGTTGCACTACCAATTACCACAGTTGTATCCTGACAAGTAGTATTTGCCCATGAGTTTAACTTAGTCACAAATGTCCAGTTTGTTGTTAAAGCACCAGTATCATTAGTAACCCACAATGAATATGTTCTTGAAGCCCTAGCCCTTAAAAAATGAAACTCCTGTATTCCATAATCTACTACTGGAGTAATAAGTGTTCCTGAATCAAAAGTTCCAGTGGTTCCCATATTTCTAAAACGAACGTGGTTTGTACCGTTACCACAGTTTGTTCCTGTAGTTCTGTATGCGTTTTTTGCATACCAACTTCCACCAACACCATTAAAATAATATGATATATCTGATGTAGGTGCAGGAGTTATAGAAGTAGGATTTGTAGTAGTTAAATCACAAGCTGGTGTAGAACTTGGTTCAAAACCCTCTCTCCAATAAACCTGATTTTGGGCAGAGGCATTTACAGCTATAAAGACTGTTAATAATACAAATAATTTTTGTAGATTTTTTTTCATAAAGAAACAATAATTTAGAAGTGCAAGGTAAAATTATTTTGCCATTTCCGCTTCCTTTAAAATATTGAATTTTATGCAAACGATATCAACACGCCTGTCTGAAAACAGTAATAAATTAACGTAGATTTTATGGTGTTTTGTATTGCCTTTTGCAAAATACACTTCATTCTAGACTATATAACAAATAACAACGTGTAGATGTTTTTATTATAGAAAACCGTCAATTCTATATCTTCACAACCCCAAAATGATAACCCCAAATTCTATAGAACAAATAAAAAATCGCATCGACATTATTGATGTGATTGGAGAATACATCAAGCTTAAAAAGCGTGGTGCCAATTATTTGGGCAATTGTCCTTTTCATAACGAAAAAACCCCATCATTTACAGTATCGCCAAGTAAAGAGATTTATAAATGCTTTGGCTGTGGCAAAAGTGGCAACACCATTACCTTTTTAATGGAGCACGACAAGCTAAGCTATGTTGAAGCATTACGCTGGCTTGCCAAAAGATACAATATAGAAATAGAGGAAACAGAACAAACGCCTGAACAAAAACAACTGCAACAAACTGGCGATAGCTTATACATCATTAACAATTTTGCTGCACAGTTTTTTGAAGGAAGATTATGGGATAGCAGTGAAGGAAACAATATTGCTGTAAGCTATTTAAAGGAACGTGGCTTTAGAGATGATATACTTAAAAAATTTCAGATTGGATATAACCCACAGGCAAAGGATGAATTGACTAAAGCTTTATTGGCTAACCAATTTAATAAAGAGCTTTTACCAAAAACCGGTTTAAGTGTTGTAAGAAATGATGGCGATTTACAGGACAATTATCGTGGCAGAATTATTTTTCCTATACATAATAACACAGGAAAAATTATAGGTTTTGGTGCAAGAATAATTGGCAAAAACGATAAAGCACCAAAATACATCAATACACCTGAAAATGAGATTTATGTAAAGAGTAAAATTCTTTATGGACTTTATCAGGCAAGACAATCCATTGATAAAAACAATGAGTGTTTATTGGTTGAGGGTTACACAGACGTAGTAAGCCTGCACCAGGCAGGTATAGAAAATGTTGTTGCAAGTGGTGGTACAAGCTTAACAACAGAACAACTGCGTTTAATAAAAAAATATACAAGCAACCTAACCATTATTTATGATGGTGACAATGCAGGAGTAAAAGCTGCCATGCGTGGGCTTGACATGGCTTTGGAAGAAAGCCTGAACGTAAGGTTGGTATTAATTCCTGACAATGAAGACCCAGACAGCTATGTAAATAAAGTTGGCACTACAGCCTTTAATGAATTTGTAAAAAACAATAAAAAGGATTTCATCATTTTTCAATTGGAAATAATGATGAAGGAAGTAGGCAATGATATTACAAAGAAGAATGAAGTTGTAAATCACATTGCAGAAACCTTAAGCAAAATAAACAGGCAGGAAGACTTTGTTAAGCAACAGGAATACATAAAGCAATGCAGCCATTTGCTTAAAATTGACGAAGGCAACTTAGTTAATCTTGTAAACAAATACAAGCGTGATAAGATTAGTAAAGATGAAAAGCGTTTACCTTTTGATGAAGCTAACCAGATATTAAATTCATCGACCAATATTACCAATACAAATGAACATGAAACTGCTTCTATACTTAGCCAGGATGAATTGCATGAAAGGAATGTATTGAGGGTTTTACTTGAATATGGTTTAAAGAATTGGGAAGAAGGGAAAACCGTTGCACAGCATATTTTTGAAGAAGTTGATGCATTTAACTTTGACAATGTAATACTTGAAAAACTATTGAATACCTATAAAGATTTGTTTTATAAAAACCAGCAGCCAACAGCTAAATACTTTATAAACAGCGATGACAACGAGTTGAGGGAATTGGTAATTTCTATAACCATGTTTCCATTTGAATTAAGTGAAAACTGGGACAAAATTTTAGAGGGAATGCACATTACTACAAGAGATGTGAGCCATGAAGATGTGGCAATGAGCCTGAATTATTTTAAACTAAAGAAAATAAAAAAGTTATTATCGCAAAATCAAGATGAATTAGAAAACATAACAGACTTCAAACAGCAAATTCAATTACTTGATGTGCATAAGAGCTTAAAAGATATTGAACGAGATATTACCAAACAATTAGGCACAGTAATTTTTAAATAAAAAATGAAAGCTGATAGCACATTAATAAAACTTAAAAGCATTAATGCTTCCCTGCTTGAAGAAATCAATATTCAAAGGCAGATTATACAATCTACAGAAGCAATTATACTTATAATAAACCTGGATTTGTCGGTGCATTCAATAAGCAAGGGTGCAGAAAAAATAATTGGTTATACAAATAAGGAATTAACAAATAAACAATGGTTTGATATTGTAGTACCTAAAAAAAAATATCCTGTTTTTTATAAAGGCTACATCAGTTTTATATCATCTAAAAATAAAACAAGAACAATAGTTGCTCCTGTTGTTTGCAAAGACAAAACTGTAAAAACAATATCGTGGAAAACTAATAAAATATACAACAATAAAAAACTAATAGGTACAGTTGCAATAGGAAAAGATGTAACTGATATACACAGCCAGATTAATCTGTTAAAGGAAAGCGAAGAAAAATTTAGGAAACTGGCAGAACTGTTGCCAACACCCATAAGCTGCAAAACTGTTGATGATAAAATTATTTTTTTAAATAAGGCATACATACAACAATTTGGATATACATTAAAAGATATACCAGACTTTAATGCATGGCTAAAGGTTGCATATAAAACAGAAGTTGACAGAAAAAAAGCTTTAAGCGATTGGCGAAAATCTGTTGATACATTACAGAGTGGAAAAAAGACAAATACAGCCATAATAAGTGTTTACAATAAAAATAATGAAAAACGAATTTTAAAGCACGACACAACCATTAGTAATACAAACATCTATTGTTCTTATTACGACATTACAGAAGAAGTGCTGGAAGAACAGAAGTTGAAAGAAAGTGAAGAAAAATTTAGGACACTTGCAGAACTTGTGCCATTGCCTGTTTCGTTTATTACTATTGATGGAAAAATTGTTTTTGTAAACAAAGCCTATACTCAGCAATTTGGTTATATGCTGGACGAGATTCCTACCATAAAAAAATTATTTAATATAAGTTATAAAACAAGTAAAGAAAAAAATATAGCAGAAAAATATTGGAAAGAAGATGTAAAAAATTTAACAAGTGGAATACAGATTAAACCAAGAAGGTTGGCTGTATATAACAAGTCTGGCCAAAAAAGAATAATGGAATATTCTGCCACGCTTTACGAAAATTTTATATACTATGCCTATTTAGATGTTACTGTTCAGGTTGAAAAAGAAGAAGCATTGCTACAATCTAAAGAGGCATTTGAACGAATTGCAGAAAACACACCAATACCTGTTGGTGGCTGCAACATAGAAACATTTGACCTGAAGTTTAGCAATAAAAAATTTGAAGAAATATTTGGTTACAGATACACAGATAATGTATCATTTTCTACCTGGTACGAAAAAATAATTTATCAATCAGAAAAAGAAAGAGAGCAAAAGGAAGAAGAGTTTAGTGAGTATGTTAATGCATTAATTCAAAATAAAACACCAAAGCAAAAAATATTAGAACGCCAGATTTTGTGTATTGACAAAGCAATTAGAACCTTTGAAATAGGGCTAACGCATGACAACAATACAATGTATGCTTTTTTTTATGACATAACACTACGTAAGGAAAGTGAAAAAAACTTAAAGGAAAGCGAATCAAGGTTTAGAAACCTTGCAGAGCAAATGCTTTTGCCTATTGCATTTGTAACTGCTGATGGCAAATTTGTTTTTTTAAACAAGGCATTTACACAAGAGTTTGGTTATTCGCTGTTAGATTTTCCTGATATAAAAACAGTAGTTGAAAATACAAATGCAGACACTAAAACAAAGCGTAAGGGCATTGAAATGTGGGAAAGTGAAATAAAAAAATTGTTTGCTACAAAAAAGCCAATTAAAAAGACCATTGAAATTGAAACAAAAAATGGCAGTATAAAACTTGTTGAATATACTGCAACCCTTACAGATAATTATGCCTATTACGTATATACTGATATTACCCAACAAAAACTTAAGGAAGAGAATTTAATAAAATCGAGAAACGTATTTAGGAGCATAGCAGAAAATACGCCAATTGCCATTGCAGGATGCGATATAGAAACGTATGAAATTAACTTTATCAATAATAAATTTAAAATTGATTTTGGCTACGATGAAAGTGAGTTGAAAGTGTATGATGAATGGCGAAAACATGTTATTCATAATTCTAAAGAAGAAAAACAAACAGCCTATGCAAACTGGCCAAGCATTGTAAACGCATTGGTGCACAGAAAGAAAAGCGAGATAAAAATACTTGAAAGAAAATTAAGGAGAAAAAACGGGACAGTAGGAGTTTATGAAATAGGCTTAACGTATGATTCAAGAACAGTATATGCATTTTTTTATGATATTACTGACAGAAAACTTGCTGAAGAAAGGCTGCTTGCCAGTGAGGTTAGGTTTAGAAGCATTGTTGAAAATTTGCCTTTACCACTACTAAGTGTAAACATAAAGTCGAATGTAATTTACAGCAATAAAAAACATGCTGAAATAGTGGGGCATCATAACAGTAAACCTAATGCAAAAACAAATGACATTAGCAATTACAGCATTGATGATATAGTGAATAAAGATGACAGACAGAGATTTAAAAGTACCATTGAATTGTTAAAAAACAATGATACAAATAGCCACATACCCATTCCAAGTTATATCACGAAAATTGTTTGCAAAGACAATATAATAAGGACTTTTGAAGTAAGCGAAAATATTTTTGGTGATACACTATACACATTGTTTAACGATGTTACGCAACAAGCCATTGCAAGAGAAGCCTTAATGGAAAGCGAACAAAAGTTTAGGGCACTAGCAGAAAATATACCAATTGCAATTGGAGGATACGATGAAGCTGGTAAAACAATTTTTGTCAATAAAACATTTATACAAACTACTGGCTATACACTTGAAGATGTGCCTACAGTAAAGCAATGGTACAAACTTACACAACCCAATATCAGCAAGCGTTTAGAGTTTTATAACTATTGGGAAAATTTAGTTAATAGTTATAAAAATGGAAAGTTAAAACAACCAACCACAATAGTTGCCACAGCATTGTGCAAGGATGGTGTGTTCAGGCATTTTAATTTTTCATTCAGCGTTTATAACAATATCACTTACTTAATGCTTACTGATATTACTGAACAGGAAAAAGCAAAAAAACAATTAGAAAAGTCTCATCAGGAATTAAGAACCTTAACAACATATTTGCAAAATGTGAGGGAGGAGGAAAGGAAAAATATTTCAAGGGAGATACACGATGAACTTGGACAGCAACTTACTGGAATTAAAATGGCTGTAAGTGCTATTTTTAAAAAGAATATTATAAAAGATAGCAACGACGAATTAGATAGAAAGGAAATAATTGAAATGCTTAACACAGCAGTTAAAACTGTAAGAACAATATCAACGCAGTTACGTCCAAGCATTTTAGATGATTTAGGTGTAACAGCTACCTTTGAATGGTTGATTCAGGATTTTAAAAAACGTACTGGTATTATTTGCCATTGCTATTTTGATGTTGATGAAAAAGATGTAACCGTGCAAATGAAAAACAATTTATTCAGGATATTGCAGGAATCGCTTACCAACATAATGCGTCATGCTGCTGCAACTACTGTGTATATTGACTTCTTTATAGTTTCAAACCAGTTGAGGTTAATTATTGCTGACAACGGAAAAGGATTTAATAAAAATTTGCCAAGGGCAACATTGGGTATTTTAGGTATGAGGGAACGCACATCTGTATTAGGTGGTACGTTTAATGTTGTAAGTGAAAAAACTAAAGGAACAAGAATTATAATTTCAATACCAATAAAAACACAAAATGAAAATATTAATAGGTGATGACCATAGTGTAGTAAGAAAAGGCTTAATACAAATACTAAAAGATGCATATCCTTTTGCAGAAATAACTGAAGCTGTTGATGGAGTGGAGATGTTTAAGATTGCCCTTAAAAAAGAGTTCAAAATTATTATTTCTGACATCTCAATGCCCAGTAGAAATGGAATAGATTTTATTAAAGAATTAAAAGAAGCACAACCACAAACTCCAATTTTAATTTTAAGTATTCATCCTGCAGAACAATATGCAGCAAGAACCATTAAAGCCGGTGCCAGTGGATACTTAAATAAAGAAAGTGCACCCGAAGAACTAATAAATGCAGTTAATCAATTGCTGCTTGGAAAAAAATATATTACTGATGAAATTGCTGATTTGTTGATTGATTTCAAAAGCAGTTCTTATGCTGTGCACGAAACCCTTTCTAACAGGGAGTTTGAAGTGTTTAAACTTTTGGCAGCAGGAAAATCTTTGCCCGAAATTTCAGCTAAATTATCGTTAAGTGCCAATACAATTAGTACATATAAAACAAGATTGCTAATTAAAATGAATTTGAAAAGCATTGCAGAAATTACAAAATATGCAATAGAAAATAATTTATTGTAAGCTGCCTATATCAAATGCTTTAGTTGGGTTAAGCCATTGTATCTGGCTGTCTTTTTTAAACCATGTCATTTGCCTTTTTGCATACTGGCGTGTGTGAATTTTTATTTTTTCAATAGCAGCTTGCTTACTGCATTGTCCATCAAAGTAAGTAAACAATTCGCTGTAACCCACTGTTTGCAGGGCATTCAGATGTTTATACTCAATGAGGTTTTTTACTTCATCAATCAATCCTTCTTTAATCATTACATCTACTCTCCTATCAATTTTTTCAACAAGTTCTTGCCTTGGCAGCTCAAGTCCAATTTTTATTATGTTAAAATCACGCTCGGTTTTATTATTTGTTTTATAATTTGTAATAGAATTACCTGTTGCTTCAACAATTTCCAATGCCCTCATTAAACGCTGTGGATTTTGTTGCTCGGCATTTTGCCAAAAAAATGGATCTTTACTTTTTACTTCATTTTGCAACCAAGCCAAACCAAATGTATTGTAGTTATCAATAATTTTTTTTCTGATAGTTTCATCAATTTCTGGCATTTCATCAATTCCATTGCAAAAGGCATTTGCATACAAGCCAGTACCACCAACCATTACAGCCACATCATTGTTCATAAAAATTTCATTAACACGTTGCAAAGCATACTTTTCAAAAACGCCTGCGTTAACACTTTGATGAATAGAATGAGAATTAATAAAATAATGATCAACCTTTTGCAGCTCTTCTATAGAAGGCTTTGCAACACCAATATTCAATTCCTTATAACACTGACGGGAATCGCACGAAATAATTTTTGTACTAAAATATTGTGCAACCGCTATAGCAAAACTTGTTTTACCAACAGCCGTTGCCCCTACAATTAATATTACTGTTTTATTTTTTTTGATGACAATTATTTTAAACAAAATAATAATAAAAAAATATTCGCACTAACTTTTTATAAAAATGGGGATTATTAACGTAATTCGTTTTTACAAAAAACTTTAAAATGAAAAAAAATGTTTTCTTTTTCCTGCTATTGGCTGTCACATTAGTGGCTTGTCATCACTACAATAGAGAAAATGGTGAGGTTAAGAAATTTGAAACAAGAAATATAACTGGCTTTACTGCTATTGACGTAAGCAATGCCATTGAGGTAAATTTTACACAAGCCAACGAGGACAAGGTTTCTGTGGGTAGTAACAACGAAAAATTTAACAAGAACATTATTACTGAAGTGAAAAATGGCATATTAAAAATTTATATAGAAACAGGCTTTTGGGATATATTCAATGATATAAAAGTTGTGGTAAATGTTTCAACTAAAAGTATTGATATGATAGATATTTCAGGTGCAAGTACAGTACACATTAACGAATTTATTATAGGTAATAACTTAAAGCTTAGTACAAGTGGGGCAAGTAGAATTGATGGAAATATTAAGGTACAAGATTTAAGTATTGCTGCAAGTGGGGCAAGTACAATAAACTTATATGGCAATAGCAATAATGTTACATTAAGTGCAAAAGGTGCAAGCACTATTGCTAACGAGAATTTAAAAACAGAAAAATATAACATTGACCTTAGTGGAGCAAGTACTGCAAAACTATACGCATCTCAAGAAATTACTGGTGAGGCAAGTGGGGCAAGCACTATACATTATAGTGGCAATGCTGCAAATATTAAGGTTGAAACAAGTGGGGCAAGCACTGTTGAAAAAGTTAGTTTGTAACTTGTAGTACAATAAAAAAGGCTGCTTTTTAGGGCAGCCTTTTTTGCTATATGTAAATTTTGGTCATTACCATTTATCAACACTTTCGCTGTGGTTGTTTGCAACAACTTCATCAATTATTGGTGTTGGATTTACAGTTGCAGCTTCAACAACTGCACTTTCAGCAATTTCAGTATTTGCTGTACCTTCTGCATTTTCAGGATATTCATGGTTAAAAGCATCAAAATCAAAATCAGGCATTAAATCTGTTTTAACGTAGTCAATTGTCTCGTTTAATGCTTTAGCAAATTTGTTGAAATCTTCTTTGTAGATAAATACTTTATGTCTATCGTAACCATCGTCATCAAAGCGTTTGCGACTTTCAGTTATAGTTAAAAAATAGTCGTTTCCACGAGTTGCCTTTACATCAAAAAAATAGGTTCTTCTTTTACCAGCTTTAATCCTTTTGCTGAAAACGCTTTCTTGTTTTCTTTCGTTTTGTTCGTAAGACACAGTTTGTAAAATTTTGCTATTAATAAATTGTTTAGGCAACAAATATAATGTTGTTTATGAATTATCAAAATTCAATAAAACTACTTTTCCACAACCTCAATTTTTTGCACTGCCACCAAATCATCAATTTCTACGTTCATTGGTAGCAACCCTATTTGCACAATCACCCTTTTGCCCCTTATTTCATTTACTGTCCCTACCTGGTAATTTTTCTTCAGCTTTACCAAACTACCCACTTTTATTTCCTCTTTCAATTCGGTGTATTTCGAATTTACTTTTTTAGCCATTTTACTCACCACCACTTTTTCATCTTTTTTAAACAGCAGGTTTTGCAAGTTTTTTATTACTTCATTTTTATTCTCTGCTTTCTTAAAATCAAATACAACCTGCTTTAGCTTGCGTTCCATTTCCTTTAAATAAGTAATCCTGTCTTCGCTTATTTTATTTTGATGCCTTAATATCTCTACTTGCTGCTTGTGCTTTTCCTTATCCATTAAGGCTTTCATCTCTTTCTTCAGCTTTTCATTTTCCTTAACAAGTTTACCCAATTCATTTTTTTCTTTATTAAGTTGCTGTAAATTTTGTTCAGTATTGTTTAATAATTTATCAAGTTTAAAATGCTCATCATCTACCAACTGCTTTGCCCTATTAATTAATTGATGTGGCAAACCAATACGCTGTGCAATAGAGAAAGTATAACTACTACCGGGTTTTCCAACAATAAGCTGATACATTGGCAATAGTTTTTTTTCATCAAAAGCCATTGCAGCATTTATAATTCCTTTTGTATTACTTGCCATTACTTTTAAGTTAAGGTAATGCGTTGTAACAATGCCCAAGGCGTGCCTGTGGCAAAGCTCTTCCATAATAACCTGTGCAAATGCACCACCTAAATTAGGGTCGCTGCCACTACCCAATTCATCAATAAAAAAAAGCGTTTTACCATTGGCATTTTCCAAAAAATATTTCATACTAAGCAAATGAGATGAGTAAGTACTCAACTCAAATTCCAGGCTTTGCTCATCGCCAATGTGAATAAATATTTGCTTAAAAATACCCATTGTGCTGGTAACATTTACTGGCACAAGCAAACCACTTTGCAGCATCATTTGGTTTAAGCCAATGGTTTTCATAGTAACAGTTTTACCACCTGCATTAGGACCACTTATTACCAGTATCCTGCTTTTATCATTCAATGAAACGCTTACTGGTATTGTTTTTTTGTGTGATGTTTTATTGTATAAATATAACAGTGGATGATAAGCATCTTTAACATCAACAATAGCTCTGTCAACTATGTTTGGCAAATTTCCATTCATGTCAATAGCCAGTTTTGCCTTGGCTTTTACAAAATCAAACTCACCAATAATGCTTAAATAAGTTTGCAGCAAAGCCGCATAAACACTGAGTTTTTTGGTAAGCTCACGCAAAATTCTTTGTACTTCTCCTGCTTCCTCACTTTCTAAACTAAATACATCATTGTTAAGTTGAATGGTTTCCTCTGGTTCAATAAAAGCAGTTTTCCTGCTATCACTTTCGCCATGCAAAATGCCCTTTACCTGTCTTTTATGTTCACTAAAAACAGCCACTACTCTCCTACCACTACTAAAACTTTCATCAATATCTGCACTGTAGCCAGCTTTGGCAAGCTTGGCTAAAACCTTTTCAAACACTCTTCTCAACTCATTCCTTTTCTTATACAAGCTCATTCTTATTCTCTGCAAATCCTCGCTGGCATTGTCTTTTACGTTACCAGTCTCATCTACAATTTCATCAATGCATTCTATAATAGCTTTCTCGTAATAAGAGTGTTCAACAAGCTTTGCCAAAAAAGGATAAGCATTTTTCCTTTCATTATCAAACCAGCGGTAAATGTTAAATATATTTTCGGCAAGCGATTTTATTTGCAAAAAATCTTCGCCACTTAAAGTAGCACCAGCAATTCCTAACAGCTTTAATTGCCTTGAAATATTCAATAAAAAATCTAATGGAAAATATTGATTCTGCTGCTGCACCAGTTTAAATTCATGTGTTTGGTTCAGTTCAGTTTCAATATATTTTTTATGTGTGTGAACCCTTAGCTCTTCAACTTTCTTTTTTGCATAATCTGTGCTGCAATAGTTGTGCAACAAGGCTTTTACTTTATTAAATTCAAGTTGTGTGGGTGTAGATTGTGGGTAAAGAGTCATTAGTCAATAAGTCATTAAGTCAAAAAACATTCAGCCAGATTAATGATAAACATCATATCATTCAAATAGTTTCAATCATTTTTTAGTCTATCATTTCTGTGCCATCATCTAGTTTAAAAGTAAAGTGTTTTTGTGCCATATAGCTGAATAAAACCACAAATACTATTGTAATCAATTTAGACAATTTAGCTTCCCAGCCAAATACATCTACAAAGATTTTCATAAAGCCATAGTTTAATATAAGGCAAAACATAACCACAATAAAGTACTTCAGCAACTGTATTTTTTTTGATGCCTTTGCACCTTGAAAAACAACATATCTGCTTAAATAAAAACCTAAAGGAAACGTAACAAAAAAACTGCAAAACACAGCTACACTAAATGCTCTTGGTATAAATTGATCTGTTATATGCAAAGGCTGTTTATGCAGAATATAATCGTGAACTATGACAAATAATATAAAATCCAGCAAGGTGTTGCCTCCACCACAAGCAGCATACCTAAAGGTTTGCAATGGCATTATTTTTTTAAACAATGGGTAAAATAAATCTATAAAGGATAAAATAAAACCCCGTACTAATGTGTGAATTTTATACATAAACGCAGCGAAGATAAATGATAGATTTTTTTTGATTTAAAAAACAAGAAAACTGTTACCCACTATTTACTTTTTTATAAATTATATACTAATATCAAACTACAATCAATCGTAAAACAGATAACACTATTTTTACAGCCTATGTTCATGATTTGTAAAAAAGAATGGCAACAATTTTTTAATAGTATCACTGGTTATATTGTTATTGCTGTATTCCTGTTACTAAATAGCTTATTATTATTTGTATTTCCCGATACCAGCATTTTGCAGTTTGGCTATGCATCACTATCTAGTTTTTTTAGCTATGCACCGTGGGTTTTATTGTTTTTAATTCCTGCTGTTACTATGCGTAGCTTTCCTGAAGAATATAAGGTTGGCACATTTGAATTACTTAAAACATTACCACTTACAGAAAGTAAAATTGTTTGGGGCAAATTTTATGGTTGTATGTTAATAGTATTAACAGCCTTATTGCCTACAATCGTTTATGGTTGTAGTATTCAGGCTTTAAGCAGCAATACAGGCATTGACATTGCAGCAACTGTGGGCAGCTATATTGGCTTAATATTTTTATCTGCAATTTATACTGCTGTTGGTGTGTGTGTAGGTAGCTATACCAATAATTCTGTAGTGGCATTTATTGCTTCAGCTTTTGTTTGCTTTATACTATACAGTGGTTTTGATGCAATAAGCAAACTGCCAATATTTAAAGGCACTTACGATTATTTTATAGAAATGCTGGGCATTAATTTTCATTATACAAGCATTAGTCGTGGCGTGGTTGACACAAGGGATATTTTATATTTCATTGGGTTAATAATAGTTTTGCTATTGATTACCACAAGAAAAATAAGCATCAAAAATTAGTTTAAAATTGATGGTTATGAAATCTATAATCCATCATTCTTAATTCATATACATTGGACATTATTTCAAAATATTTTACAGACTTTACACCTAAGCAAACAGAGCAATTGCAAATGCTATTGCCGTTATATAAAGAATGGAATGAAAAGATAAATGTGGTATCAAGAAAAGATATTGATGAGTTGTATCTGCACCATGTATTGCATTCACTAAGCATAGCTACAGTTGCCACATTTTCCAAAGCTACCAAGGTTATTGATATTGGCTGTGGTGGCGGTTTTCCTGGTATTCCATTAGCAATATTTTTTCCTGAAACTGAATTTTATTTAGTAGATAGTATTGGCAAAAAGTTAAAAGTTGTAAACGAAATATGTGCTGCTACCGGCATTAAAAATATTACTACTCAACACACGCGTGTTGAGGAAATAAAAAACAGAAAGTTTGACTTTGCAATTAGCCGTGCTGTTGCACCTTTAAAAGACTTATGGCATTGGAGCAAACCACTTTTAAACACTGCTGTTAAAACCAATGTACCGAATGGATTAATTTGTTTAAAAGGTGGTGACTTGCATCAAGAAATATCTGATAGTCACACACGCCCCAAGTTGTTGAGCATTTACGATATTTTTAATGAAGAATATTTTAAGGAAAAATATTTATTGCATGTGGTAAAATGATGAATATTTAGACTATAGTTTTTTACTACAACTCTTTTAAATAAAATTTAGTTGAGATTATTTTATGTTCCTTTTCAAATACGTTTTCCAGATGCTGGTTCCATAAATTGAAAACAATACAGCACATAGCCACAGAAATAAAAGTGGAAAGCATTGCCGCGAAGAAATACTGTGTTTTTCTAAATACAGTTAAGGCAAGTATGAATTCAATTACTATAAGTAAAAAAGCAATAAAATCAACCATAATATCACCACCAGATATACCATACACAATTTTGTAAAGCAAGCATTAAATGATTGCAGGTATGCAGGAATATAAAATGCAGAACACTATTTTTGATTTCATTATAGAAGATAATCTAACTAAACAAATAATCCACGTCTTCCTTAGTAAGGCTTTTAACAAAGCCTTCGTCGTCAGTAATTAAATCGCTGGCAAGCTTGCGTTTCTTTTCCTGTAGTTTTAAAATTTTATCTTCAACAGTATCTGTGCAAATCATTCTATACGCAAATATGTTTTTGGTTTGTCCAATCCTGTGTGTTCTGTCAATAGCTTGTTGCTCAACAGCAGGGTTCCACCATGGGTCAACTATATAAACATAATCGGCAGCAGTAAGGTTTAAGCCCACACCACCAGCCTTTAACGAAATTAAAAACACACGACACTCTTCGTTGTTTTGAAAATTGGTAATGGCTCTCTCTCTTTCAGCAGCAGTGCTACTTCCATCAAAATATTCATAAGCAATACCAAGTGCTTTAAGGCGTTGTTTTATTAAGGCAAGCATACCCAAAAACTGAGAAAATACAAGAGCTTTATGATTGCTAATATTCTCACTTATTTCTCTACCCAACTCTTCTAATTTTACACTTACATTTGGGTATTTTTCTCCATCAGCTTCTTTAATAATTGCAGGGCTATCGCATATTTGACGTAGTTTCATTAAGCCTTGCAAAATCGTTAACTGGCTTTTTTGAATTCCAACATCTTGTACTACACCCATTATTTTATCTCTAAAATCATTTCTGTAAGCATCATAAATTTTGCGTTGTTCATCTCCCATTTCGCAAAACAAAACCATCTCTTGTTTTTCTGGTAAATCCTTTGCAACTTGCTCCTTTGTTCTTCGCAAAATAAATGGGTATAACAATTTGCGTAAATGTTCTTTTTGTTCTTTCTCACCAAATCTATCAATAGGCACTGCAAATTCGCTCTTAAAAAAGTCTTGACTACCCAACATTCCTGGGTTTAAAAAATTCATTTGAGCAAAAATATCAAAGGTATTGTTTTGCAATGGCGTACCACTCAAACACAGTCTGTTCTTAGCTTTCAGCAAACAAGCAGCTTTAGTAACTTTACTGCTTGGGTTTTTTATTGCCTGACTTTCATCAAGTATTACATAGTCTAATTGCAGTTGAATAAACTCTTGTACATCGCTACGCAAAGTGCCATAGGTTGTAATAATTACATCGGCATTTTTTTTCTTTAAATCCTCCAACATTCTTGCACCACCATGATGTGTATAATAAGTCAATTCTGGTGTAAATTTTTTAATCTCGTTTTGCCAGTTAAACATTAATGTTGTTGGGCAAACCACAAGTGCTTTTAATGTACCATTTGTAGTTTTTAAATGATGCAAAAAAGTTAATGCCTGCACCGTTTTTCCCAAACCCATATCATCTGCAAGTATGCCACCCCACTGCACTTCAGTTAAATAATTTAACCACTGAAAACCACTTTGTTGATAAGGTCTTAAAATAGGTTCAAGATGTGGTGGCGTAGCTACTTTTTTAATTTCATAGTTGTAACGCAGCTTGTCATATTTTTCTTCCAATTGAAAAAATAATTCTTCTTCGTTGCGTTGTTCATACAAGTCTTCAATAACACTGTATTGAAACTTACTCAACTTCATATTATCCTGCTTGCCCTCTCCTACTTTAAAAAGTAAACTATATTTCCTTATCCAGTCTTCTGGCAAAATACCAAGTGTTCCATCTGCCAAAGGCACAAATTGTTGCTTATTGGCAAGTGCTTTTTTTACATCATCAACAGTTACTTTTTGTCCAGCAAAATCTATTTCAACTTTAGCATCAAACCAATCGGTATTACTACTTATAAATATTTTTGTTGATGGACGAGATGTATTAAAGCGATAGTTTCTAAGTGTATCAAAACCATACACTGGAATGTTCATTTCTTTGGCTGCATCTATAAACAAAAAGAACCAGTTATTTTTTAATACTTCTGCACCACGCAATGCCAAAGTATTGTTGTTATTGGGTTTCACAAACTGCGAGTGTAATGCCTGTATCTTATCTACCAACTCTGTTTCAGCATTAATATCTCTTTGTATAATTAATATTTTATCTTCAACAGGAAGTATAATTTTATCTTTGTCGCTTACATTTATTTTGTAATTATTATAAGTAAACACTGGTTCAAAAACCAAATATTCGCCTTTCTCTTTTAGCAAAATATGCAGAGAAGGTTTTACATTTTTCAACTCTTCTTTTTGCACATTACCAAACTGCACATCATAGTTTTTGGTTAATGGTAAAATGTAATCCTGCAATTGTGTGTTCCAATTTACTGCGTCAATTATTACAAATCCTTTTGGTAAATACTGCTCCACAATAGTTATATCTTCTGCATTTTCCCACAAATAAATTGTCTCGTGCATTTGATAAATTAATGGCGAAACATTTTCACTTTCATTAATGTTTAAGTCGTTATTGGGTAGCTTTACCCTGCACTCAACTGTATAGTCGTTTTCATTTTTAGTAATAATAAAATAAGGTGTTATACTTTCTTTGGCAAGATGTATGTTTTGTGTGGCTGCAGTTGTAAACTGCTTGCCTTCGGGTAGCTGAAACACAAATGCACTGTGGCTTTGCTCTTCAAATACCTTTTTCAGTTTAGGGTGTAAATATTCAGCAATAAGTTGTCTTGTTTCGTGTGGTAAATCTTCATCTTGCTGCTGAATTATATTCTCCCAAATGCCACCAAATGGTGAATTGCGATTAATGTATCTGCTTATTTCATAGGGCAACAATTTACGAACCTGTTGCAATAATTGTTTGTCATCTTCATCAAACACATCAGTGTTTACAAATTTATTTAAATCAATTTTTTCAATTCGTGTTACATAGGCAGTATGCGTTTCATTGGCAATGCCTTGTATGCACTCAATTTGCAAAAAAGGATATTGTGTTGAAGGTGTTGTAAAAACTAAACCTAAGCTAAGCTCTGGAGTTTTAGGTCTATCTTCTTCGGTAAAATTGTTTAGAATTACAGGTGCTGTTGCAACAGTTTCTATTTCAAAAAGTCTTGGCTTTGGTGCAACTTCTACAGGTGCAACAATACGTTTAATTGTACTATCTAACACTCTTAAAAAAGGTCTGCCATCCTGGTAGGTAAATTCAAATTTATCTTTCAAGTCATCCTTTAAACTATAGCCATAAATAGCCAGCAACTTATCTTTTACAGTATCCCAATTTCTTATACTATCAAAATAGTTTATACCATGCTTGGTTAATAAATGTAAAAATAAAATGGTTTTGTGAATACATAATGGATGTTTGGTTTCTGTGTTGCAAGTGCAGCTTGTATCAAAATTTCTTTCATCATTTTTGCGAATCAGTAATTTATTTTCAATACCACTTTCTGTAACAGTTGCCCACACAGTTTCATCTTTTGCATCAATAATATTGGGTTTATTGCTACGCAAAAATTCCTCGGCAGCAATAAATCCATTAAGGCTGCTAAACATTTTTAGCAACTTCAAATCAATTTGCTTCATCTTAACAACTGTGTGTTTTTGATGATACTCAATCTCGCTATTGCCCAACATATTTTTATCAAGCAGTTCCTGCAAATAGAACAATGACGCTGCTTTGTGGCGACATACTTCTGTAATATTATAAGGGCATGTGCATCTTAACGCAAGTGTTTTTTCGTTACGAAACTGGTTGAGGTAAGTTTTATAGTAGCTGTTATAATTATCGTCTTTAACCCTGAAGCTAATGTTACCCATCAGCTCATCATATTCCATCAGCTCTATAGCATTAGGTGTATTATGGATTTTTTTTCCACGCCTCACCACTTCTTCTGAGCTGTTGGTATATATGCGTTTTATAAGGTAGGGTAATGCCATTTTTATTTGCGATGTACGATTTAAGGATTACGATTTTAGTTAAGCAACTAAAAATGTAACTGGCGAAATTATAGTACAATAAATAGAAACGAAATATAGTTTTATAGGTGTGGAAGAAATGTGAGAAGTTAAGGTTTTATAATTGCTTTTTTCTCCTTCACAAAAAAATAAATTAAGATAAAAACAATAACATAAGTAACAATGGTATATGCCAAATGGTGTTTTGGAAAAGAATGAATATTTTTTACATTATTCACGTATATAAGCAGCAGGCATATCCTTACAACATTGGCAAACCATAAGCAAATTAATCCACCAAAAAGCCATTTAATTTTTCTTTTAAAAGCAGATGGATAAGTTATAGTAAATGCTGTCCAGAAACTTAAAATACCATAACCAATACAGCTATAAACCATAGTTACCTTAAATCCACTAACTCCTTCTATAGTAATGTTATTAAGCTTTGTAGCTTTATAACCAAATATATTACATAGTATTTCGGCTGCTTTTAAAATGGAATTCCTTAGCCATTTTATGTAGTTAAAATAATCATCGCAAAACTTGCAATAATGGTTTCCTGGCGAAGTAACACCAATCCAAAATTCTGTTCCCAAATAAAGGAACAAAAACAACAATAAAAACTTAGCAATAAATAAAACTTCGGGATATTTATTTTTAATTTCTGAAAGCACTTTTCTATAATTACGATTTTAGATACACGATATATGACGCAAATTGCATAACTCGTAAACTGTAACCCACTTTAAACTTTAATATAAATTTTCTTTTTATCTAGCATATAACAAATTGCCCAATAAAAAAAGATAAGAATGACAGCATATAGCAATGAGCCAAAACGCAAATCGCTTGTAACAACATTCTTGCAAATATGCTCGTAAAACCAAGTAAAAGGATTAAGGAAAATGGGTTCTCCTTTTTCATTTACATCTGCAATTCTTATGAGCCTTGCAACTCTTGGCAAAAAGCCACTTAATACAAAAATAAATAAAGGATTTTTGCCAAATACATCGAAAAACTTAGCCCAAGCTCCTGTTTTATTTTTAAACTCAATCAAGTACATTAATACACAAATGCACATTAATGCCAGCCCTGTTGTATAAACTGTATAACTACTGCTCCACATTTTTTTACTTATAGGAAAAGCCATATCCAACCAATATCCTACACAAAGCAATATTGCAGCAAATACAAAAAGATTACTGAGCATTTCGTAGGTTTTTCCTTTTAGCTGAATATAATAACCAACCATATAGCCAAACAAAACCTGCACAATTGCGGCAGTAGAACTTACCAAACCTTCGTAATCGAAATGGTATGTTTTGCCAGCAACTTTATCAAAATGCAACAGATGGTGCTTGCCAATAATTGCAGCATCAATTTTTGCCCCAAAAAAAGTTTCAAGCGTGTATGGATTATTTTTTTCACCCAAAATATAACTTAACAACCAATAAGCCAATAATATTATAACGCTTACAATAAAAACAGTTTTAGGCTTGCAGTAATAAGCAATTACAGATGCAATGAAATAACAAATAGCAATGCGTTGCAATACACCTAAAATCCTTACTCCATCTTCAAAAACGTCTTGTGGATTTTTGTCATTAATAAAACTCCATTTTCTAAATACCAATTCTCCGTTTTTCCAATCAAAGAAAGGACACCAGTTTAAAAATAACCCAATTAAAAAAATGAGTATGGTGCGTTTAATAATTTTTTGAAAAAATAGCTTATCGCCAACTTGTTGCAAGCGTGGCATTACAAAAGCCATGGCATTGCCAACTGCAAAAAGAAAGAAAGGAAAAACAAGGTCTGTTGGTGTACAGCCTTGCCACTCTGCATGGTCAAGTGGTGTAAAAATATGGTCCCAGTTTCCTGGGTTGTTTACAAGAATCATGAGGGCAACTGTAGCTCCACGAAAGACATCCAGCGAAAAAAATCTATTGTTCATAGGCAACCTAAAACATCAAACATACGAAGTTAATATATTGAAACGCTATTGTTTTAAAATAAAACTATAAGAGTTAAAATTTTGTTAATGTTTTTTAACTTCAAATCGTTACTTTCGCCACCGGTTTTTAAAAAAGTTTGCATCCTACCCTCTAAATGTATTTTCTGGCGGATGCAATTTTTATATTTTACACTCAGCACTTAAAATCTACTTGTGACTGAGGTGGCGAAGCTTTACATTTTAATTAAAATATCAAGGAAAATATGGAATCAAACTTAAAAAAACTCTTAGTAGCTTTTTGTTGCTTTTTTATTATTCAATTTTTATTAGTTGGTTGTAAATCAAGGAACATAAAAAACTCAGCTTATTTTCAAAATGCTTTTGATACAACTGTACTCAAGAAAAAATATCAGGAATATAAATTCAAAATTGATGATATTCTTGCTATTCAGGTAATTTCAGGTACACTGAAACAAGATGATGCAGGTGTTTTTAATACACCAACAGTTGGAGGCGTAAGGGCTGGTGCTGCATCTACATATCAAGTTGATTCATTTGGCTTTATTACATTTCCCAGAATTGGAAAATTAAAAGCCGAATCACTTAATAAATATGAGTTATCAAATAACATCGAAAAGCTGTTAATCGATGAAGTTAAGAATCCTTTAGTTATTGTCAATTTGGATAAATTTAAGGTAAATGTATTAGGTGAAGTTAGAAAGCCAGGGATTGTCACACTACGCTCTGATAAAGCAAACATTATCGATGTTTTATCTGAAGTTGGTGATATAAATGACTATGGATCGAGAGATTCAATTATGATTTTGAGAAAACTTGATGAAAAGTATGAAGCGTATAAGGTAGATTTAACCAATGTTGCCTTCATAAATGGGCCTGCATTTCAGGTATTTCCTGATGATATAGTATATGTTGGACCTAATAAAAGAAAGAATAAATATTCTGAAGATCGCACCAATTATTTAAGAGATTTAAGTATTGTAATATCATCTATATCAACAATAGTATATTTATTCACAATAGTAGGAATTATAAAAAGATAGTTTTATATCTTTAAAAGAATTTTAAAATGGCAAAAAACGATAATTTATTAGTAATTGAAACAGAGAAGAAGTCAACACCTACCGAGATGTTGTTCAAGTATTTGTCCTATTTACCTCTCTTCATTGTTAGCTTAGCGTTGTGTATCACTGCTTCTTATATATATGTAAGATATCTTATACCAAAGTATAGAAATGAAGCCAGAATGATGGTTAAAGAAAGTGGTGGAAGTGGTGGTTCTATTAGAGGTGGTGGTAACGACTTAGTTGATGCTGCTGTAATGGGAGGAAAGAAGGCTAACCTTGAAAACGAAGTTGAACTACTAAAATTGAATACTTTAATGTCAAGAATCGTTAGGCAAAATGGGTTTAATTTACAATTTTATACTGAAGGAAATGTCAAATTAACTGAAATCTATTACAAAAACCTTCCTTTCACTTTTCAGTTCGACTCTATTGTTGACTCAAACAGTTATTATAACTATGAAATAACGAAGCTTAACTCAAATGGTGGCTCTATTAATAAAGGTAAATCTTCAATTAAGTTCAATTGGAATGTTCCCATTAACATTGATGGAAATATTATTAAAATATCTGATCCAATAACTTCTTTTGGTGGAAAGGAAGTTTATAAAGCAATTTGGAAACCGACAGGATCAGTAGCAAATGAAATTATTGGCGGATTATCTGTAGCTCCTTTTAGTCAAAAAACTTCTATAATCATTTTCAAACTTGTATCTGATGAACCACAAAGAGGAGCCGATATTTTGAATGCTTTAATTCGTCAATATCAAAATGACAATGTTGAAGAAAAAAATAGGGCAGCTATTGCAACAATCAATTTTATTAATGAGCGTCTCGAAGATGTTAAAAGAGAATTAGGTGATGTTGAAGCTAATTTAGGGGCTTTGCAACATGCAAACCCAGATGTTGCTATTGGTGGGCTTTTGAGTATAAATTTGGGTACTTATAGTTCAAACTTGTCCAGAATAAAAGACTTGTTACTAAAGAAGACCTATGCAGAAGGATTAGATAAAAAAATTAAAAACTCTGAAAATATTGATGTTATACCTTCATTCTTAGGTATAGATGACCCAATTATCATCTCATTAGTATCTGAATATACAAGAGCAAAAATTCAATTACCTACCACAGAAGAGCTATATGCAAAAAACAGTGATAAATTAGCTGAAGCAAAAACTACGTTTAAAACAACTCGAAATAGTATTTTATTGAGGTTAAAAGATTATATAGATGACAATGATAAAATTATTAATTCACTTGCTGACAGCAACAAGGATTTAAATAAAAATGTTTCTAAAACTATTGACTTTGACATAAGCAAAAGAGGCATTGACAGGTATAAAAACGTAAAGGAAGCAATTTATGTTTATCTTATTCAACGTAGAGAAGAAACCTGGATATCATCTGCATCAACCTCTTCAAGTTACGCTCAATTAGACAAAGCTACTGTACCCGGTAGCCCATTTGAACCTAATCAGGGAAGATGGCGTATGTATGGAATTATTATAGGTTTGCTAATTCCAATTGCATTAATATATGTTAAAAATTTATTGAATGATAAAGTAACTAGCAGAGAAGACATTACTAAAAAAACTGAAGCACCATTTATTGGCGAAGTTGGACACTATAACAACACCAAAGCATTTGTAGTTGCTCACAAAAGCAGAAGCATTATATCTGAACAATTCAGGATTATAAGAACCAATCTCCAGTTTTTATTGGCAGAACAAAAAACAATACTTATTACCTCATCAATAAGTGGAGAAGGAAAATCTTTTGTTACATTAAATTTGGGTGCCGTAATTGCAATATCTAATAAAAAAGTTGCCGTTCTTGAGTTTGACTTACGTAAACCAAGAATTATTAAAAACATTGGTCTCGAGAAAAAAGAAATGGGTATCAGTAATTTCTTAATTGGGCAAACAGATAAATTAGATAACCTGTATTACCAGTTTGAAGAATACCCTACTTTACACATATTTGGTTGTGGACCAGTTCCACCAAACCCATCAGAGTTGATGTTGGGCGAGAATATGAAAAAACTATTTGCCAAATTAAAAGAAGAATACGAATACATCATTATTGACTCTGCACCTGTAGGCTTGGTTAGTGACACTTTTACTATTGCAGAATATGCTGATGCATCCCTTTATGTAATTCGCCAACGCTATACCCTAAAAAAACAAGTTGATTTTATCGAAGATATTTATTTGCACAAAAAGCTTCCTAACATGGGCTTGGTAATTAATGACGTTAAAGTTGGTGCTAGGTATGGTTACTATGGCTATGGCTATGGTTATGGCTATGGTTATGGGTATGGATATGGTTATGGGTATGGTTATGGAAAAGGTTATGGTTATGGGTATGTAAGTAAAACATCTGGACACTATTTTGATGATTTGGGAGAAGAAACAGGCATAAAGAAATTTTTCAAGAAAATATCAAGAGCCTTGTTTGGTGGAAAACGCAGCTCTAAAAACAAAGCATACTAATTTAAAAAGCCCCCTTAGTAACAATAGATTTTTAAATTATGTGTCGCATTGCTGCCATTATTTCCAAAGACAAAAGCTTACTAAAAAGTAGTATTCCTAAGATGATAGATGCTATGCACAGGGGTGGTCCTGATGATAGTGGTATAACTATAAATGAGGATTTAGGATATGCTTTAGGACATAGACGTCTTTCAATCATCGACTTATCTCCTACTGGTCACCAACCAATGCTTGATGTTACTAGTGAAATTGAAATAATTTTTAATGGAGAAATTTACAATTACCAACAACTAAAAGAAGAACTGGTTCAGCTTGGTCACCAATTTAAAACGCAATCAGACACAGAAGTTTTAATTAAAGGCTACGCACAATGGCAGCAGGCAATGTTGCCCAAGTTAAAAGGGATGTTTGCTTTTGTGATTATTGACAAAAAAAACAACACACTTTTTGCAGCTCGTGACCATGCAGGTATTAAACCTTTATACATTGGTTACAATGGTGATAATATTTATTTATCGTCAGAAATAAGGGGCTTAAAAGCTGCCAATGAAAACTGGAAAGAAAATCCCAATTGGAAAATATGGTTCTTGACATTTGGTTTTTTGCCAGAGCCTGTTACAACTTTAGATAATGTAAAGACAATACCACGTGGGCATTTCATTACAATTAACATTGCTACAAAAGAAGAAAAAGTTGCAAGCTATTCGCAATACGAATATCAAAATTCAAAGTCTGACATTTACGCACAAGCAGCATTAAAAACAAAGCAACTGGTAGGAGCAGCAGTTAAAAGGCACCTTGTATCAGATGTGCCAGTTGGTGTTTTTTTAAGTGGTGGCATTGATAGTAGTATTCTTGCAATACTTGCCCAACAACAACAAAGCTCACCAATTGAAACAATCAGCATTTATTTTGACGACGAAAAATATTCTGAAAAAGAATATCAGGAGTTGATAATAAAACAAACAGGTGTAAAGCACCATTTGTATAAAATAACTAAAGAAGAATTTATTGATAGTTGGGATGATATTTATCAAAGCCTTGACCAACCTTCTACAGATGCAATTAATACATATTTCATTTGTAAATATGCCAAGCAAAATGGTATAAAAGTGGTTTTAAGCGGCTTAGGTGCAGATGAAATATTTGGTGGTTATCCATCAATTGGTCGCTCGTTACAATTCAACAAATATGCTCGTTTGGCTGTTGCCTATAAATTATTACCATCATTTATTAAAGGCTCTTACCCAAACAAAAAATTTGATTTTCTAAAAAAGAAAATCAACGCATCAGAATATTTGCTGTATCGTGGTTTATTTACACCAAAGGATGTAGCAAGGATTTTAGGAATAAAAGAAAGTGATGTTTGGAAAGAAATAAGCAAACTAAATTATCAGGAAGATACAACTAAATTATCCCCTCAAAACAGGGCAGCATATTTTGAAACAGCAGTTTATATGCAAAGTCAATTGTTAAAAGACAGCGATGTGCAAAGCATGTGGCACAGCATAGAATTGAGGCTGCCATTTTTAGATAAAGATTTAGTTGACTACATAAACAATTTACATACTGACATTAAGTTCAATACCAAAGCTAACAAGCCCAAACCTTTATTGGTAGATGCATTTATTAATGAGCTTCCCAATAAAATCTGGAACAGGCCAAAGCAAGGCTTCACTTTTCCTTTCGAAAAATGGTTTCAATCAATGAAAACCTTCAACAATCCATCACTAGTTCCTGTTTGGGTTTACAAACTCTTTATCACCAGTAAATTAAACTTTGCACGGCTTTGGGCAGTCTTCTTGACCTATAATGTTAAGGCATTAAACGATATTGTTGATTTGGATTAAGACAATCTGTTAAATGATTGAAGTAGTACAATTTCAAAGAAAAAGACGAACCAGTGGTAATCATAGTTTTGAAAGTTATTTTAAAACTATAAGGGAGTTACAACCTACTGATATCAACATTTCTGAAAAAATATTTTCGTACAGAAGCAGCGGTGTATTAAAACGAATTTGCATCATTATTGAAGCCTTATTTAGTAAAAAACAAATCAATCACATAACTGGCGACATACATTTTGCCAATTACCTTTTACCCCAAAAAAAAACTGTTTTAACCATACACGACTGTGGTATTTTAAAAAGAAAATATGGTCTAAGGCATAAGCTACTTAAATACTTTTGGTTTACCTTACCAGCAAAAAAATCTTCGGTAATTACAGTTAATTCAAACGCCACAAAACAGGACCTATTAAACTATATAAATTATCCTGAAAACAAAATAAAAGTCATCAATATTTTTGTTCCTGTTGAACATCAATATAGCCCTAATCAATTCAACAAAACCAAACCACTAATATTTCAATTGGGTACCGCCCCTAACAAAAATATACCTCGCATAGCACAAGCTTTAAAAGGCATAGAATGCAAATATTTAATACTTGGTAAATTGAATGATGAAATAATTAAGGCTCTTGAAAACAACAATATTGACTATGAAAATATTACTAGTTCTATAACAAACGAAGAAGTAGCAGCATTGTATAGAAAATGTGATATTGTTTCATTTGCATCTACATTCGAAGGCTTTGGAATGCCAATTGCCGAAGCCAATGTTACAGGCCGTGTTGTAGTAACAAGTAACACTTCATCAATGCCAGAAATTGGTGCAGATGCAGCAGAGTTTGTAAATCCATTTGATGTAGAATCTATCAGAAATGGATTTTTAAAAGTAATTAATGACGATGCCCACAGAGAACAATTAATTGCTAATGGAGTGCAAAACGCAAAACGTTTTAACAGAGCAGAAATAGCCAATCAATATTTTGAGCTTTACAGGCAAATGGCTATTGGTAAATTCTAACTATACTAATCAAAAGATAATGCAGACAGAAAAATGGGATATTGAAATAACTCCCAAAAGCAGTTTTTTAAACTTCGATTTTAAAGAGGTTTGGAAATACAGGGATTTATTGTCACTATTTATTAAAAGAGAAATTGTTGCCGTTTACAAGCAAACTATTTTAGGTCCGCTTTGGTTTTTTATACAACCTATACTAACAACATTGGTATTTACTGTAATATTTGGAAATATTGCAAAAATGAAAACTGATGATATAGGCACACCGCATTTATTGTTTTATTTATCGGGTATTCTTTTATGGACATATTTTGCAGATGCCATCAATAATACATCAAATACTTTTACAGCAAATGCTGCCATTTTTGGAAAAGTATATTTTCCTAGAATAATTATGCCATTGGCAAAGGTTATCTCTAACCTTCTGAAATTTTGCATTCAGGTTTTTCTTTTCATCTGCTTTTATGGTTATTTTATTTACAGTGGAAAAATGCAATTTGAAGTAACTGCAAATGTTTTGTTATTACCCGTTTTTCTGGTAATAATGATTTGCCTTGGAATGGGTTTAGGAATGATTATTTCATCATTCACAAATAAATATAAAGACTTAACATTTTTAGTAGGCTTTGGGGTGCAGCTTTTAATGTATGCCTCTTCTGTAATTATATCTTTAGATGTTGTTAAAGAGAAAAATCCACAGTATTATAATTACATTGCATTTAATCCTATAGCACAAGTTATAGAAGCGTTTAGAAGAAGTGTTTTAGGTGGTGAAGTAAATTATGGCATGTTGCTATATGCCCTTATTTTTTCTATTATCATATTATTTATAGGAATGTTGGTATTTGGCAAAACTGAAAAGTCATTTATCGATACGGTATAACCTCACAATAAAAAAATAAAAATTGAGCACAGTTATTAAGGTAGAGAATCTTGCAAAACAATACAGACTTGGACAAATTGGCACTGGAACAATTAAAGATGATTTAAATAGGTTTTGGGCAAGGGTGCGTGGCAAGGAAGATCCATTTACAAAAATTGGCGAAGTAAACGACAGAACCCAAAAAGGAAAAAGTGATTATGTATGGGCTTTACAAAATATTAATTTTGATGTTCAATCTGGTGAAGTACTTGGTATAATTGGCAGAAATGGTGCTGGAAAAAGTACATTATTAAAAATTTTAAGCAGAACAACGTTGCCTACTGTTGGAAGCTTAAAAATTAAAGGTCGTATCGCAAGTTTGCTTGAAGTGGGTACAGGTTTTCATCCTGAATTAACAGGCAGGGAAAATGTATTTCAAAATGGTGCCTTGCTTGGAATGACTAAAAAGGAAATTATTAGGAAGTTTGATGAAATAGTTGATTTTAGTGGTGTTGAGCGTTATATTGATACACCTGTAAAACGCTATAGTAGTGGTATGTATGTACGTTTAGCATTTGCAGTAGCTGCACACCTTGAGCCTGAAATTTTAATTGTAGATGAAGTGCTTGCAGTTGGTGATTTAGAGTTTCAAAAAAAATGTTTGGGCAAAATGAAGGACGTAAGCGTTAATGAAGGTAGAACAGTGTTATTTGTTAGCCATAATATGGGTGCTATAAAAACACTTTGCACTAAAGCAATGATGCTCGAATTTGGTCAAATGAAGGAACATGGTGATGTTGATAGTGTTTTAAATTCCTACTTCAAAAAAAACAGTAGTGAAGAAGGCGTATTTAGTTCGGAAAAGTTAGACAGCAGCGAAAAAGTAATTATTAAGCAAATTATTCTTCAAAACCAAAGTGGTGAAAATACCGAGAACTTTAAAATTGGTGATGATTTAATTGTAAACCTAGTTTTAGAAAGTGATGAGGATTTTGATAAGCCAAATATATCAGTTGGGATTAAAAACAAACATGGCAATGCAATAACATGTGCAGATACTATGTTCGATAATTGCCAGATGCCTTTTTTAAAAAAGGGGGTTAATGAAGTATCGCTCACTTTTAAAAAAATTCCCCTACTACCGCAAGAGTATTTTTTAAGGATTGGTATGAGAACTTATGATGGCAAAACCTTTTTAATGACATCAAAAGATATTGGCTGTCTTACTGTAATTAGTAGAATATCTGATATGGGCATTATAAAACCATTTGCAGAAGAGGCAGCAATGGATTCTGTAACACCTTTTATTCCTTACGAGTGGAATTTTGGCAATAACAATATTCAATCTTTTAATATTTTAGACCATGTTAAATAATAAATCAGTTTTAATTACAGGTGGCACAGGCTCACTTGGCAAGGCATTAACAAAGTACATTTTCGAAAATCATCCAAACATTAAGAGATTGGTTATTTACTCACGAGATGAGCAAAAACAATTTCAAATGGCAATGGAATATCCTGTTGAAAAATACCCTCAAATAAGATTCTTTATAGGAGATGTAAGAGATTTTGACAGGTTGAAACGTGCTTGTGAAGGCATTGACTGTATTATACATGCAGCAGCTATGAAGCATGTGCCTATTGCAGAATACAATCCAGATGAATGTGTAAAAACAAATATTGGTGGTGCCGAAAATGTAATACGTGCAAGCCTTGAAACTAATGTTACACGCGTAGTTGCTTTAAGTACAGATAAAGCTTGTGCTCCTATTAATTTATACGGTGCTACAAAACTTACTAGCGATAAACTTTTTATTGCTGCTAACAATATTAAAGGTCATAGAGATTTACGTTTTTCTGTGGTAAGATATGGTAATGTTATGGGTAGCAATGGTAGTGTAATGCCTTTCTTTTTAAACAAAAAAAAGACAGGAGTTTTACCAATTACAGACCCTAACATGACTCGCTTTAACATATCGTTACTCGATGGTGTTAAAATGGTAATGCATGCAATGGAACATGCTTGGGGTGGCGAATTATTTGTACCAAAAATTCCAAGCTACAGAATTACAGATGTTGCTACTGCTGTTGATGAAAATTGCAAACAGGAAATTGTAGGCATAAGACCAGGAGAAAAAGTGCATGAAGAAATGATTACTGCAAGCGACTCTTTTAGCACCTACGATTTAGGAAAGTACTATACCATTTTACCACAAGTACCAGTGTTTAACTTAAACGATTTTATTAAAACATTTAATGCAGTAAAAGTGCCTGTAGGTTTTACATATAATAGTGGCGAAAACGAAGAATGGTTGAGTGTTGAAAAGTTAAGAAGCTTAATAAAAGAACATGTTGAAGTAGAATAAAACTAGCTAAAACAATAAAACAAAACTCCAAAGATTTCTGCGTTATCCGTGTTATCTGCGAGAAAAAAAATTACAAATGAACATTCCTTACGGTAAACAACATATTTCGCAAGCAGATATTGATGCTGTTGTTTCAACATTACAAAGCGATTACTTAACTCAGGGACCCAGGGTACAAGAGTTTGAAGAAAAATTTGCCCAATACATTGGCAGTAAATATGCTGTTGCAGTTGCTAATGGTACAGCAGCTTTGCACTTGTGTGCATTGGCTTTAAATGTTACTGAAAATACAAATGTCATTACAACG
The DNA here is from genome assembly GCA_964477265.1 of uncultured Chitinophagaceae bacterium. Lineage (GTDB taxonomy): Bacteria > Bacteroidota > Bacteroidia > Chitinophagales > Chitinophagaceae > CAIVPM01. The sequence goes on along the minus strand of CAYZDJ010000001.1, from coordinate 291,193 downwards.
CCAATTACATTTTCTGCATCTGCAAACTGTATAAAATACTGCGGTGGCAATGTCTTTTTTGCAGATATTGATGCTGATACTTTTTTAATTGATATTAAAAAATTGAAGGCATTGATACAATCAAAGCCAAAAGGTTTTTTTAAAGGTATTGTACCAGTTGACTTTGCAGGAAATGCGGTAAATCTTGAAGCCATAAAGGCAATAGCAGCAGAACATAACTTATGGATTATTGAAGACGCCTGCCACGCACCGGGTGGTTATTTTATTGACAGCAACAACACCAAACAAAACTGTGGCAATGGTGTGTTTGCAGACTTAGCCATTTTTTCTTTTCATCCTGTTAAGCATATTGCTTGTGGAGAGGGTGGAATGATTACTACAAATGATGAAGCTTTATACAATAGGCTTTTAAAATTAAGAACACATGGCATTACAAAAAATCCTGCATTAATGCACGAAAACCATGGTGGCTGGTATATGGAAATGCAGGAGCTTGGATATAACTACAGAATACCAGATATGCTTTGTGCTTTGGGCATTAGTCAATTGCATCGTGCCAATGAAGGATTGCAAAGAAGGAAAGAAATTGCAAAAGTTTACGATGAAGCATTTGCCAATAATCCCAACATTGCTTTACCAAAGTATGATGAAGGCCACGCCTTTCATTTATATGTTATTCAAATTGAAGACAGGCTTGGATTGTATAATTATTTAAAGGAAAATAAAATTTACGCACAGGTACATTACATTCCTGTTCATACTATGCCTTACTATAAAAGCTTAGGCTTTAAACAAGGTGATTTTCCAATTGCAGAAGCCTATTATAGCAAATGTTTAAGTTTACCAATGTATCCTACATTAACTGTGCAAGAACAGCAATATGTAATTGATTGCATTAATAAATTTTTATCTAAATAGTTTTATTAACCGCAAAGTTCTCAAAGATTTTTCTGCAATTTCTCTGCGACTTATTTTCGAAAAACTTTGTGTATTCTCTTCGGTTAAACTACACCTCAATGCAAAATAATATAGCTATCATAACTGCTCGTGGAGGCAGCAAACGCATTCCTAAAAAAAACATCAAGGATTTTTTAGGTAAGCCAATGATTGGTTATAGCATTAAGGTTGCCATAGAAAGTAAATTGTTTAATGAAGTTATTGTAAGTACAGATGATGAAGAAATAGCAGGCATAGCAAAGCAATTTGGTGCAACAGTTCCATTTATGCGTAGTGCAAAAAATGCTGATGATTTTGCAACCACCGCAGATGTGTTATTAGAAGTAATTAATGATTTGGAAAAAAGCAACCAGCGTTACTCAAACGCTTGCTGCATATACCCTACAAGCCCTTTACTGCAAATAGAATCCTTGCAAAAAGGCTATGAAGTTTTAACAAACGAAAACTATACTTCTGTTTTTCCAATAGTAAAATTTGGCTACCCCATTCAGCGTTGTTTGCAAGTTGATGATACCAATAAAGTATCAATGAAATGGGAAGAAAATTTAAACAAGCGTTCACAAGATTTGCAACCATTATATCACGATGCAGGAATGTTTTATTGGTTAAATATTGAATCATTTAAGAAAGAACAAAAACTATTTACAAGCAATAGTGGTGCTATTGTGTTAGATGAAACACAGGTTCAGGATATAGATAACTTAACTGACTGGAAAATGGCTGAATTGAAATATAAAATGCTGAATGAAAACTTATAAAGTTTTAAACCAACAAATATTTACAAATAATCATTTCTCTATTATACCCATTAGGTATGAAGATAGAATAAATATAATGCATTGGCGTAACGAGCAAATCTATCATTTACGCCAGTTACAGCCATTAACTCAAGAAACACAAGACAATTATTTTAACACAGTTGTTGCCAGTTTATTTGAAGAGGAAAACCCTAAGCAAATATTATTTTCATATTTAGAAAATGATATTTTAATTGGCTATGGTGGTTTGGTACACATAGATTGGAACAATAAAAATGCAGAAATATCCTTTGTAATGAACACTTCTTTAGAGAAAGATTTTTTTGTGTTTCATTGGAGTAATTATTTACAATTGATAGAACAGGTTGCCTTTAAAGATTTACAGTTACATAAACTGTTTATTTATGCTTATAATCTTCGCCCAAAATTGTATGAAGCAGCCGAATCGCAGGCATTTTATAAAGAAGCTGTTTTAAAGGAACACATCTTATTTGACAATAAATTTATTGATGTGGTTATTCATTCAAAAATAAATTCACTGCGTTAATGTTTGTTCAATTATTAAGCAGTAGTAACACATCGTGGATTGTTCCTTATGGCAATCAATTGCAGCAACAGCTTATTGCAATGGGGCATCAATGCAATTACATATTCTCTGAAAAAGAAATAATAGAAGGTGATATACTTGTGTTTTTATGTTACGAAAAAATTTTTAAATCACTCGAACTTAACAAGCATAATTTAGTCATCCACGAAAGTGCATTGCCACTTGGCAGAGGAATGTCGCCACTTACCTGGCAAATTTTAGAAGGCAAAAACACAATTCCTGTAACACTATTAGAAGCCAGTGAAGGTGTTGATGAAGGTGATATTTATGAACAGGTTTTTATTGAATATAATGGAACAGAATTAAACCCAGAACTCAAGCACAAGCAAGGTTTGGCAACTATTGAACTGGTTATAAATTTTGTAAAAAAATATCCCAACAATAGTGCTACAAAACAAATTGGCGAACCTACTTACTACAAAAGACGCACAGCAGCAGATAGCGAATTGAATATTAAAAAAACAATTGAAGAGCAATTTAATTTATTGCGTGTGTGCGATAATGAAAGATACCCAGCCTTTTTTAGAATAAACAACAAAAAATATTTACTTCAAATAACCGAAGCATAAATTTATTGTAATGGCACACAGATTAACACAGATTAAACGGATACTTGCAGATAAAATCTAATAAATCTGTTAAATACATGTCATCAGTGTTCTATTATTCGCGTTTTAATACAGCTATTTAGCGAAAACATATAGCATATATTTTAAACTATCAACCCAAAAAATAAATACTGTAAGCAGAATGAAAGATATTAAGATAGAAAATTATACAATTGGTGCAACACACAAGCCATTTGTAATTGCCGAAATGAGTGGCAACCACAACCAGTCTTTAGACAGGGCTTTAGCTATTGTGGAAGCAGCAGCACAATCAGGTGCACACGCTATAAAACTGCAAACCTACACACCAGATACAATGACCATTAATGCTAAAGGTGGTTTGTTTGACATTAATGATGCAACATCGCTTTGGGCTGGCAGGAATTTATATGATTTATATAAAGAGGCACATACACCCTGGGAATGGCATAAACCTATTTTTGACAAAGCAAAAGAACTTGGGTTAGTAGTTTTCAGTACCCCATTCGATGAAAGTGCTGTTGACTTTTTAGAAAGTTTAAACGTACCTGCATATAAAATTGCATCTTTTGAAAATACAGATTGGCCACTTTTAAAAAAGGTTGCAAAGACTGGCAAACCAGTAATTATGTCAACTGGTTTGGCTAAACTTTCAGATATTGATGAAGCTGTAAATGTATTGCGTAGCAATGGTTGCAGCGATTTAGTGTTGCTAAAATGTACAAGCACTTACCCTGCTACACCAGAAAATACACACCTTAATACTATTCCTCATTTAAGAGATATGTTTCATTGCCACGTTGGTTTAAGTGATCATACAATGGGCATTGGTGCAGCAGTTGCTTCTGTTGCTTTAGGTGCCTGTGTTGTAGAAAAACATTTTACAACAAGCCGTGCAGATGGTGGTGTTGACAGTGCTTTTTCTATTGAACCACACGAATTAAAAAGTTTAGTAATAGAAAGTGAAAGGGCTTTTTTAGCAATGGGCAAAGTTTTTTATGGGGTGCAAAAAGATGAGGAAAAAAGTTTGCGTTTTAAAAGGTCGTTATACATTGTTGAAGATGTGAAAGCTGGTGATACTTTAACCCAAAATAATTTAAGGGTAATAAGACCTGGCGATGGTTTGCAACCAAAATTTTATGAAACATTATTAGGCAAAAAAGTAAGCCAGGATATTAAAGCAGGAACACCATTGCAATGGGAAATATTGTAAACAATTACATACTGCTTACTGCAAAAAGCTGGCATAATGATTTGTTTGAAAATTTACAAGCAAGGTCAAATGAAGTGTGGACAAGGATTTCAACAAAAGAAGATTTTAATGTTGAAAAAATAAAGTCGCTTAACCCTGCACAAATTTTTATTCCACACTGGTCGTATATTATTCCAAAGGAAATTTTTGAAAACTATTGCTGCGTTGTGTTTCATATGACTGATTTGCCTTTTGGCAGAGGTGGTAGTCCGCTACAAAATTTAATTGCAAGGGGTTTAACTGAAACAAAAATATCAGCCATAAAAGTGAATGAAGGTTTAGATACTGGCGATGTTTATTTAAAAGAAAATCTTTCTTTAAATGGTACAGCTACTGAAATTTTTGAAAGGGCTTCGCCAATCATTCAATCAATGATTGAAAAAATTGTTGATAAAAAAATAGAACCAAAACCACAAACTGGTGAATCTGTAATTTTTAAAAGAAGAAAGCCAGAAGAGAGTAATATCAATGCTTTGCAAGAGTTGAGTAAAGTATATGATTATATAAGGATGCTGGATTGCGAAGGCTATCCAAATGCCTTTATAGAAACAGAAAATTTTAAGTTTGATTTTTCAAATGCTCAATTTAACACAGAGCAAAATTGTATAAATGCCAATGTTAGAATTTTTAAGAAATAAAAAAATAATGCTTGTTGTGGCTCATCCTGATGATGAATTATTAGGCTTGGGTGCAACAATGAATAAATTAATTACTGAATATAATGTAACCACGCACGTTATTATTTTGGGTGAAGGCATTACGTCAAGGGCAGACAATAGAGATGTAGAAAAATGGAAAAGTGAATTAGAAATTCATAGAAACAATATTAAAGAAGCACAGGCTGCTATTGGTTATCATAGTGTAAGCATTTACGATTTTGCAGATAACAGATTTGATACTGTTGCAATGCTTGATATTGTTAAAGTGATAGAAAAAGAAAAGGCTGCATTTAATCCTGAAATTATTTTTACGCACCACGGTGGCGATGTAAATGTTGATCATCAAAGAACATTTGAAGCAGTAATAACAGCATGCAGGCCAATGGCACACGAGCAAGTAAAAACAATAATAAGTTTTGAAACTCCAAGTGGCACAGAATGGCGAGCACCAACAGATCCAAGGCATTTTCTTCCAAATATGTTTGTATCAGTTTCTGAAAAAAACATTGATGCCAAAATAAAAGGAATGGAAAGTTATGAATTTGAAAAAAGAGCATACCCACATCCACGTTCACCAGAAGCACTAAAAATTCAAGCACAAAGATGGGGCGTTGCAGTAGGTTGCAATTTTGCCGAAGCATTTTGTATTGTAAGAAATATTTGTAAATAAGTGGGAGAAAAAAAACACATTAAATATTTAGATGGCATTAGAATTTTATCATCAATATTGGTTTGTATTTCTCATGCAAATCAATACATAATAGCACCAAAGCTTGGTTCTACCTCAAAACTTTTTTTAACTTGTGGTTATGCTGCATCATATTCTGTAATTGCTTTTTTCATTTTAAGTGGATACTTAATTACAAAATCAATATATAATAACTCAGAAAAAAATAGTAACAAGTTCCATTTTATAAAATATTGGCAAGATAGGCTTATTAGACTTTATCCACCCTTGATTTTCTCAATAATACTTTGTGTGCTGATATTTGGTATTGTCCATAAACTCAACTTGCATGGTCATGATACCTTTAGATTACCAAACGATGTTTATTTAGCAAGGGAATCTATTACATACTCACCAAATGAATTATTCAGTTGTTTATTTTTTTTGCAAGGATTTACAAATGTTCCAATGAATATGAATGGGCCTTTATGGACTTTGGGCGACGAATTTTTCTTATACGTTATAGCATCATTTTTTGCACTTTTTTTCTTTAATAAAAATAAGTTTTCGCTACTACTAGTTCTTTTGTTTACATTGATTGTAGTGTACACAGGGCATATCCATGAGGCAATTTACTTTTACATAATCTGGTTTGGTGGTGCAATGTTTGCATGGTATGAAAGACAAAATACTTTAAAAATTGGAAGACGTTTTACTGTACTACTTAGCTGTTTTTCGCTTATTTGCTTAGTTTCATTATTTGTTATAAAAGGAAGTAAACTGCCTGCGGTAAATTATCACCTTATAAACAAGTTCATAGTTATACAATTCCTTTCCATTGTTTTTGTAATATCTACATTTCACCTACTACCTTTAAAAATTAAAAACAAAGTCATTGATTTTTTCTCTTTAATCACACCAAAAAAAGATTTTACATACACTTTATATGTAATTCATCAACCAATTATTTTATTGGCTTTTTCGCTTTCGCATATATGGCTTTCAAAAAACTCCTTATTAACCTCTATTTTATTTGTTGCAGTTTTAATATCACTAATTATTTTTATTGCAAATAAGTTAGCTTTCTATTTAGAAGACACCGTTTACTTTAAAAAGCTAGTTGGTATTTCAAAAAATAATATCACCAAACTTCATAGTAATCAGTAACATTATTCAATCACTCTAAAATAAAATTTTATGATAGGAAGATTAATAACTGCATATCGCAAAAGAAAACGTCTATACCAAAGTATAGACAATGGCTTACAACAATTAAAGGCAACTGGCAAAACGCCTGAATCTGCTTACCTTGATATGAGGGAGTTGTTTGTGCTAACTTCTGGTAAATCAAATGACGTTGTAAGCAACAAAATATCTCAACCAAAATATCAGAATGTAAATTGGCAAAATGGCATTTTAAATTTAAAAAGTAAGCAGCAATTTGATAATGCTTTAGCAGGAATTAAACGTGATGGTTATTTTGTTTTTGATGCAAAGCTTAGTGAAGATGCGGTAAATAAAATTGTTGAATATGCCAAAACTACTCCTTGCAAGTATAGAAAAATAGCTGAGACTAATGCAAATGGAGATTACAAAATTGATGTGGTAAATGTTGAGGAAATATTTAACGAAAGTCATATACAATCGCCATTATATCAATTTTCGATGGATAAGATTATTGGTTGCAAAGAAATTCAAAATCTTGTGTTTGACACCTCGCTTTTAGCATTTGCACAGGAGTATTTAAACACAAAACCTATTGTAGATTTATTGGCAATGTGGTGGAGTGTTCCTTTTGCTGGCAGAGGAAAAGCTGAAGCAGCACAGATGTATCATTTTGATTTGGACAGATTGAAATTTGTAAAGTTCTTTTTTTACTTAACAGATGTAGATAGCGAAACTGGTCCACACTGTTATGTTCGTGGAAGCCATAAAGAACTTCACCCAACATTGAAGCGTGACGGAAGATTTAATGATGACGAAGTTGAAGCTGCATTTGGTAAACAAAATATGGTGGAACTTGGTGGTAAAAAAGGCACCATAATGGTAGTTGACACAAGAGGTTTACACAAAGGAAAAGATTTAACGAAAGATAAAAGGTTAATTTTTCAGATTGAATTTGCCAACAGTATGTTTGGTCAAACCTATCCCCCATTTAAGAAGCCTGCCTTTAATGCACAAGATGAAGCTACATACAGTAAGTATGAATATACTTATAGCCAGATAATGAATAAATAAATGAAAGTAGCAGTTTATAGTACACATATTTTGTGGCCTACACATCACGAAACTGATTTGGAAATAATGCAAACACTTTTAGACGAGGGTTGCAATGTTACAAATATGTTTTGCAATGGTAAGTTGCGAAGTTGCGAACTTATAAATGAGATTATTTTAAATAATGGCGACACAACTTACAATGAACAGCAAGCAGCATCTTGCAGTATATGTGTTGCAAAAAGAAAAAAAGGTTATGAATTATTAAATAAAAAGACAAATATTACTGAGTTTATTGATGATTTTTGGATAGCCAAAACCAAAGATTTAACAATAGAGGAACATTACTTTAGTAGTCACAATAATTTTAAAACACTGTATTATGATAATTATGATATTGGTTGGTCAATATTAAGTTCATATATAAGCAATACACAAAACCCCAACATCAGTTTACAGGAATTTAAATCTTACATTTTAAATAGTTATAAAGATTGTGTGGCTATTTATTTAAAAACAATAGAAGACATTCAAAAAAATAACTACGAAAAAATTTATGTTTTTAATGGGCGATTAAGTTATACCAAAGCCATATTCAGAGCAGCACAAAAATGTGGTGTAGATTGTTACATTTCAGAACGAGGAAGCAATATTCAAAAATATTCTCTTTTTAAAAATCATACTATACACAATATTGAAAAGTTTAAAGAAAATGCGTTGCTTTTATGGAATGAAAATAAAAATGAACAGGAAAAAGAAAAAATTGCACATGAGTTTTTTGCCAATAGAAGAAAAGGAATTGTGGGTTCGTGGCATAGTATGACTGAGTTACAAAAAGAAGGTTTTTTGCCTCAGGGCTGGAATAAACAAAACACCAATATTGTATTCTTTACTTCAAGCGACGATGAGTTTTCTAGTATTGATGATAGCTGGAACAACCCATATTTTGAAACACAGCTTGATGCTATTAAATACGTAAAGCAAATTGTTGAACAAGATAATTTTAAAGGCTGGAAATTATATGTACGTGTGCACCCCAATGCACAAAGGCTTGGCGAAGATTATATAAAACAAATTCAGGAATTAGAAAGCAATACAACACATATTATTCATCCTACATCACCTATTAGTTCCTATGCTTTAATTGATGCATGTGATGTTGCTATGAGTGTTGGTTCAACAATAGGTTATGAAGCAGTATATGCTGGCAAATATACTATTCAATTAGGCAAATCCTTATATTATAGTTTTCAGGGGCCAATTAACCCAAACAAGAAAGAGGACATAGCAAGCTTATTATTAAGTAAGAAGAATATTGTACCTCCAAAAGATATATTGATTTTAGGCTATTTTATGAATACTTATGGAATAAAGTATAAGTATTACAAGCCTGATACATACATGAGTGGCATATATAATAATTTTGATTTGAACACTGTCAAAAAACCTGATCTTCCTTTTAAAACAAGGTTAAAAATTAAATTAAAAAAATTACTTCATTAGAATGTTAATTTCAATTGTTATTCCAACTTACAATCGCAATAAAACAATTTTAAAAACGCTGCAAAGCTTTATTGACATTGATTTTGACAAACATAATTTTGAAATTATTGTAAGCGATAATAATTCAACAGACAATACAGCACAGTTGGTAAAGCAATTTATTGAGGATAATAAAAACTATAATATTCATTATCATTTTGAAGCAAGGCAAGGCGTGCATTATGCAAGAAACTCTGCAGCTAAACTTACGAAAGGAGAATTTTTATATTACACTGATGATGATATGATTGCTGACCCACAAATTTTTAATGCCTTACTTAAAATTTTTGAAACAGAGCCAAAAGTTGGCAGTGCAACTGGTGTTGTATATCCAATGTGGGAAGTTGAACCTCCAGAATGGCTTGTAAAAATGTGTAGCAATGGTTGGTTAAGCCTTAATTATTCTAATGAGGAAATGCTGATTACAGATAAAGATTGTGGCGTGTATAGTTGTCATCAAATGATGCGTAGAGAAGCATTTTTTAACAGCGGTGGATTTAATCCAGAAAATACAAAAGGAGAATGGATTGGCGATGGCGAAACTGGCTTAAATATTAAAATCGAAGAGTTGGGATATAAATTTGGCTTAACTAATAAGGCCGTAATTTATCATATTATCCCTCCAGCTCGAATGACTCAGGAATATCTAAACAAAAGATTATTAAATCAAGGCAATTGCGACAGCTATACAGACTATAGAAAATACAAGTTTTCCAAGTTAACATTGCTTGCAGGTATTCCTTCAAAGTTTTATAAAAGTTGGTTAAATAATTTGTTAAGTATAAGATTTAAATATAAAAAACTTGAAAGCTGGAGAATGCGGCTTGCCAAAAGTTATTATTGGAAAGCTCGAGCAAAATATGACTGGCGTTTAGCATTTGATAATAACTGGCGTCAGTTGGTTTTAAAAACAGATTGGTTTAACGATTAAAAAAAATATTATATGATACACAAAATAATACACAACAATATTCAATTAGCAGTTGTAATAAAATCTTCATTTAAAAAAGATGGCATTGAGTTTTTTACAGATGATAATTCATCGCAACAATTGGGTTATATGAACAGGCCTGAAGGCTATGTTATAGCACCTCATCGCCACAACCTGGTACCAAGAGAAGTGAAGTTAACACAAGAGGTTTTGTATATTAAAAGTGGCAAGGTAAGGGTTGATTTTTATGATAATGAACAGAACTATTTAGAAAGCACAGTGCTTACACAAGGCGATGTTATTTTATTGGCTGATGGTGGTCATGGTTTTAAAATGCTTGAGGCAAGTGAAATGATTGAGATAAAGCAAGGGCCTTATTGTGGCGAGATGGATAAAGTAAGGTTTAACCCAATAACAGATGAACAAGTAGTTAATAAAAATTAACGCTAAAAAAAAATAACAATAAACTACAAACTATAAACTAAATAATGTCCAACTTTAAAGCATATAGCAACTACTACGATTTACTTTATAAAGACAAAAACTATAAGGCAGAGAGTGATTATGTTGTATCCACATTAAAGGAGCTTAACCCTGATATTAAAACAATTATTGAGTTGGGTTGTGGCAGTGGTTCTCATGCAAATTTTATTTGCCAAAATGAATTAGAACTTATTGGCATTGAGCGTAGCCAAGACATGGCAAATGTTGCCAAAGCCAAGAACATAAAGGGTTTCAATACAATTGTAGCCGACATTTCAAGTTATCCAAAGCTTGATAAAGAGTACGACGCAGCCATTTCTTTGTTTCATGTTATTAGTTATTTAACTGATAATACATCATTGATAAATTGCTTTAACATCACACACCAAAACTTAAAAACAGGTGGTTTGTTTTTATTTGATGTTTGGTTTACACCAGCAGTATATTCTCAGCAACCTGAAACAAGGGTAAGACGTTTGGAAGACGAAAATATTAAGGTTACACGCATTGCACAATCCACTTCAAATGCAACAACCAATGTTGTTGATGTAAATTTTGAGGTGATGATTCAGGATAAACAAACCAACGAATTGACTGTATTAAATGAGGTTCATCCAATGCGTCACTATTCAATCCCAGAAATAGAATTGCTTGCTAAGCAAACTGGTTTTGAACTAATAAAAACAGAAGAGTTTTTAACTAAGAATAAACCAGGCAAAGATACTTGGGGCGTTTGTTTTATTTTAAAAAAAATATAAAATTTAGAACAACTTTCAGAGAGTTTTAAAAACTTTCAAAAGTCAAACAATAAAAAATATGATACCTGTAAACACACCACTTTTAGGTGGCAACGAATTAAAATATGTTACTGAATGTATAGAAACAGGATGGATTTCTAGTGAAGGTCCATTTATTTCAAAGTTTGAAAATGAATTTGCGAAGTATATTGGAACCGAGCATGCCATTGCTGTTTCAAATGGCTCTGCTGCGTTAGATATTGCTGTTAAGGCACTTGGTTTAAGCAAAGATGATGAGGTTATAATGCCAACTTTTACCATCATCTCTCCTGCTCAAAGCCTTGTTACATTTGGTATTAAACCAGTTTTGGTTGATAGTGATGCAACAACATGGAATATGGATGTAACACAAATTGAAGCTAAAATAACATCTAAAACAAAAGCTATTTTAGTAGTGCATATTTATGGTTTGCCTGTAGATATGCAACCAGTTTTAGACTTATGTAAAAAATATAATTTAAAGCTAATTGAAGATGCTGCTGAAATGCATGGCCAAACTTATAATGGCAAAATGTGTGGCAGCTTTGGCGACATCAGCATATTCAGCTTTTATCCTAATAAGCACATTACAACTGGCGAAGGTGGAATGATTGTAACCAATGATAACACACTTGCAGACAAATGCAAAAAATATAGAAACCTTGCATTTGAACCTAATGGCAGACGTTTTATCCATAACGAAATTGCATGGAACTATAGAATGACCAATTTACAGGCAGCATTAGGTGTTGCTCAATTGGAAAGAATAGATTACCATATTAAACGCAAAAGAGAAGTTGGCAACCTGTATAACCAGCATTTACAAGGCTTACAAGGCTTTCAACTGCCATTGCAAAAAACAGATTATGCCGAAAATATTTATTGGGTTTATGCTTTAGTTGCAGAAACTGAACAATTGCAAATTGATACAGTAAAAAAATTAAGTGATGCCAAAATTGGCACACGTCCTTTCTTTTGGTGTATGCACGAGCAACCTGTTTTTTTAAACATGGGTTTGTTTGCAAATGAAAAATATCCTGTTGCTGAAAAGCTTGCACGCAATGGTTTTTATGTGCCAAGTGGCTTGGGTTTAAAGGATGAAGAAATTGTTGAAGTTTGTAATTTGCTGAAGTAGTGATATTATTTGTAACACGAAATATTGATACTTTTAATAACCCAACATTGTTTGGTTTAATAAGTATTTTAGAAGAGCAAAAAAAGGAATCGGTTCTTATTTGCAACAACAATTACTTCAAGCCTTTTTTTAGCTATAATCGTGTTTTAATTTATCCTAACGCTTTTCCAAATTTCAGAAGAAATATTTTTAAATATGCTTATAGCATTTATAAGCATTATAAGCAAAAAAGAGAATTAACAAAATTAACTAACAAAGTAAAAACCCTTATTGGCATTGACCCAGATGGAATTATTTGGGCAAATGAACTAAGAGAAAAACATTTTACAAAAGCTAGTTTAGATTATTTTTCTTTCGAAATTTTTACAGCAAAACATTACAATAAAAAACAACTTGAAATAACAGCTTGTAAAAATTTGAGGAACATAATAATCCAGGATAATTTAAGAGATAGTTTTATAAGGAAAGAGAATGAAATATCATCGCACATAAAATCACATTTTATTCCAGTAGCACTTCCACAATTAGCAAAAAAAACAAGTTCGTCAGTTGTTAATATTCGTAAAAAGTTCAATATTGATTCATCAAAAAAACTTATAGTAAATTTTGGAAGTTTCTCAACCTGGAGTGGTGGTGAAATAATTTATGATTTAATTGCAAATAATAAATTGCCACAAGATTTTGTTGTAGTAATTCATTCTCGTTTTCAGCTAAACCCAGAGTTTGAATTACATAAAAAGATACTTGATGTAGCTACCCAAAAAACAAACCTGTTTATTACTACAGATTATATTGAATCTTTTGACGATGCAGTTGCATATGTAAAGCAATTTGATTTAGGATTGGCATTTTATGTTCCTGACTTTAACGATAGGTATATTGGAGAAAACATTTATCATATTGGTTTTGCCTCAGGTAAATTCTCTCAGTATATGAAAGCTGGCTTGCCAACAGTTGCAAGCAATTTACCAACTTACATAGAGCTTAATAAGGAGTTTAAATTTGGCTTTACAATTGAAAATACAGATGAACTTAGTAATGTTTTAACAACTGCAATAGACTATAAAACACTACACAAAAACGCCTTGCATTTATTTGAAAGCAAGCTTGACCCAACACAAAACCTGCTTACATACATAAACGAAAATTTAAATTAAGCAGTTTCGCATTCAATGTTTTCCATCATTATTCCAACATACAATTCTGTTAAGACATTAGGCAAAACGCTTGATAGCATTACATCACAAACTTTTAAGGATTATGAAATTGTAATAGTTGATGGAAAATCTACTGATGGAACAATTGAATTGGTAAAAGCATATGAAGGCAAATGTCATATCAATTTTATATCAGAAAAAGACAAAGGCATTTATGATGCGATGAACAAAGGCATTGCACTTGCAAAAGGCAATTGGGTTTATTTTTTAGGGAGTGACGATTATTTATACAGCAATGTTGTTTTAGAAAAAGTGAATGCTGTAATTGAACAAACCAACTGTGATGTTGTGTATGGAAATGTTTTTGTAGAAAGATTCAATAGCACTTATGCTGGCAAATTTGATGATGAAAAAATGTGTAAAGACAACATTTGCCATCAATCTATTTTTTATAAAAAACAATATGTAATTGAAGCAGGTGGTTATGATATTTCAATGAAGGTTAATGCTGATATTTATCTGAATAAATTACTATTTGCCAACAAAAAAATAAAGTGGCAGTTTATTGATGAAACAATAGCATTTTATAGTTCAGATGGTTTTAGCAATTCGCATTTTGATAAAGTTTACTGGCACAAAGCTGAACAATTTTTATTGAGCCATTACAAAAAACTGGTTAATAAAAAAACTATTTACCAGGCTTTGTTTCCATTAATAAAATATGAGTTTAGCAAAAAAAGTTTAGCTGTGGCATTTCGTGCAAGCTTGGCTTGCAAATCCTTTACACCATTGGCTTTGTGGTTTAAACATCCATTGTCAATACCACGTCTTTTTTTTACACATAAATTAAATATTGGCAAAAAAGCTAACTAGCTTAGCAATAAATTATGCCACAAAAATTACTACTTATTACATCATGGTTTCCTATTGCTGAAAAGCCACAATCTGGTATTTTCTTTCAGCAGCAGGCAATTTTATTAAGTAAGCAATACGATGTAAAGGTTTTGGTGTGCAATTCAAATCGTGTAGGAAGAAAAGGCTTTATTAAAAGTTTTTTTAAAAAGCCAAACCCCGAATTTGAATACATAAAATCAACACAATTTGAAGTAATTGATTTTAATATTTTAGAGTTTGTTTTTTTAAATGAAAAAAACAGGTTCAAGAATATGTTCAACAACTTTAATAAACAGCTTAAGCAACTTTTTAAAACCTGGAAACCAGATATAATACACGCTCATGATGCATGGTTTGCTGGCGTTATAGCTAACAAAATTTCAAGTGAAACTGGCGTGCCTTATATATTGACAAACCATACACCTTTATTCATTAACACAAGCAGTAGCCTGGTTAATACACTTTTGTTAAATGCAATTGCAAACGCCAATCAGCTTACTACAGTTGGCAATCAGGATAAAAGAATTTTTGAATCAATTTTAGCATTAAAAAACAAAGCTATAACCATTGGAAACATTATTGATACTGACCTTTTCAATCCATTGAATAAAGAGAAAAACAGCACCGATAGTTTTAAGATAGTTCATATAACAAGCACATCAATCAGAAAAGATATTCCAACTTTCCTTAAAGCTATTCATCATTATATCAAAGATTATTCAACAACAAAAAAACTTGAAGTTTTGTTGATTGCTTCGCAGATAAATGATGGTTATAGCATTGACTTACTAAAAAAAGATATTGAGGTATTAGACTTAAAAAATATTGTAACTGTTAAAAGCAATATGCCAAACACTGCTGTGGCGAAGGAATTAGCAGCTTCGCAGCTTTATATTTCGACAAGCTACTACGAAACATTTGGTGTGTCTGTTGCAGAAGCAATAGCAATGGGCATTCCAACTATTGTGGTAGATAATGGTGCTGCAAGGGATTTTGTAAACGACTTTGAAAATGGCTTGATAGCTGAAACAGGTGATTATAAAAAAATTGCTTTTTACATTGATAAAATTGCAACAAATGAAATAGTGTTTGATGAAAGCAAAATGCACGAATCAATTGCATCTAAATATTCGAAAGAAGCATTTTTAAATAAGTTGAATAAAGTTTATGAAAGTGTTTTAAAGCATAGCTAAACCAACATGGAGAATAGCTTAACAAAAGACATTTTTCTTTCTATCATTACAGTTAATAAAAATAATGGGGATGGTTTAAAGAAAACCATTGAAAGCGTTATCAATCAAACAGGCAAAAACTTTGAATACATAATAATAGATGGTGCAAGCACTGATAATAGTGTAAATGTTATTGAAAGCTACAAAGACAAAATTGATTATTATACAAGTGAAGAAGATGCTGGTATTTACAATGCAATGAACAAAGGAATTAAAAAAGCAAACGGCAAATTCTGCATTTTCTTAAACAGTGGTGATTACTTTTCAAATAACAATATTTTGGAATTACTTGAAAGCAATATTGAAGAAGGTATAGAATTATACTATGGAAATATAAAGTACGAAAATTCGGGCAGGGAATACACATTCAGCTATCCATTAAATATTTTGCAGTTCATTGAAGGTTCAATTGCACATGGTGCAAGCTTTATAAAAAAAGATTTATTCAATACTTTAGGTTTATATAATGAAAAGAATAAAATAGTTTCTGATTGGGAATTTTTTATCAATGCCCTTTTAATTCATAGAATAAAGCATAAGCATATACCTTTTGTAACAACAATTTACCAAGATGGAGGAATAAGCACTAATAAAGAGTTTACTAAACAAAAAACAAAGGAAAGGGAAGTTGTACTAGCATCACTTTTACCTCAGTATATAGATTTAATAAAGGAATACCACAAGCTAAAAGCCTTTAAAAATTCGTGGACAAAAAGTTTTTTTTACAAGTTACATAATTTTTTGAGCCCATCAAGAGGTAAGCAATAAAACTTAATTACACAGTTTATAGTTAATGGTCCAAAAAATTTTATTTCTTGCTTCCTGGTATCCAACAACAGAAATGCCTCAGCTTGGTGTTTTTATGAAGCAGCAGGCCGAATTGCTAAGCGAAAAATTTGAAGTAAAAGTTGTAGTGTGCAATTCAAAACCTGTGGGAAAGAAAAGAATTTTGCAAGATTTTTCATCAGCAAATACTAAGTATAACCACAGCGTTTCAGAAAAATTAGAAGTTATCAATTTTGGAATAAGTGATTACGTTTTTTTGAATAATAAAATACGATTCAGTTTGTTATTATCGAAATATGTGACCAAATTAAAACAGCTTATTTCAACATGGAAGCCAGACATTATACATGCTCATGATCCATGGATTGCGGGTGTAGTTGCCAATAAAATTTCTGGCATAACTAAAATTCCATTTGTGCTTACAAGTCATGGCCCATTTGCATTTTACAAAGCAAGCCAGTTTGTTCATAAGCTTATTAAAAAAGCAATATCTGACACCAATCAGTTAATAGCAGTTGGCTACCAGGATAGAAGAATTTACGAATCGTTGCTTACGCTAAAACAAGCACCAGTAGTGCTGGGAAACTATATCAATACAGATGTTTTTAATCCTGAACATAAAAATAACAGCAATAATTCATACTTTAAAATAACGCAAATTACAAGGCCTTTTAAAATAAAGGATATACCAACGTTTTTAAAAAGTATCAGTCATTTTTTAAACAACTATAAAATAGTTCAACCAATAAAAGTTTCATTAATTATATCAGATGTAAATCAATCTGAAGCTATTAATTTGATAAAGCAAGAAATAAACAACTTAGGCTTGGCAAACAACATAGAAATAATTCGAAACATAGATAACAATGAGGTTGCCAAACACCTGTCCAATTCAAATTTATATATCTCAACCAGCTATTACGAAACATTTGGAGTTACAATAGCAGAAGCTATTGCAATGGGAGTACCAACAATAGTAGTTGACAATGGTGCATCTGGCGACTTTGTTAAAGACAATGAAAATGGATTAATAGTGGAGATGGAGAATTACAAAAAAATTGCTGAGTACATTAATAAAATTTACACAAAAGAAATTGTGTTTGATGAAAATAAAATGCATCAATCAATTGCTTCAAAATACTCTAAAGAAATATATTTAGAAAACTTAGTGCAGGTATATAACAAAGTGCTTGCATAAAATAATACTTACAATCTTACTTATACTTTTTAAATAACATGATTAACGTTACAAAATCTTTTCTTCCACCAATAGAAGAATATAAACAACTGCTTGATGGCATTTGGCAAAGAGCACATTTAACTAATCATGGACCATTAGTTACAGACCTTGAGCAAAAGCTTAAATCATACTTACAAGTTCCGCATTTTTATTTTTTAAATAATGGAACAATTGCTATACAAATTGCAATAAAAGCTTTAGAATTAAAAGGTGAAATTATAACCACTCCATTTAGCTATGTAGCAACTACTTCATCAATTGTATGGGAAAATTGCGAACCAGTTTTTGTTGATATTGAACCAACAACATTAACTATTGATGCAACAAAAATTGAAGCTGCTATAACACCTCAAACATCAGCTATACTTGCAACACACGTGTATGGCATTCCATGCAATGTTGAATTGATTGAAAGCATTGCACAAAAACATAATTTAAAAGTTATATACGATGCTGCACATGCTTTTGGTGTTGAATATAAAAATAAAGGCCTGTTAAATTATGGCGATGTATCAACTTTAAGCTTTCACGCTACAAAATTATTTCATACTGTGGAAGGTGGTGGCATAACTGCAAACAATGCAGATGTTGCTCATAAAATTTCGTATCAAAGAAACTTTGGGCATCAAACACCAGAAAGTTTTTATGGTGTTGGAATCAATGGTAAAAACTCTGAATTCCATGCTGCGATGGGCTTGTGTGTGTTTCCTCACATTGAAACTATTATTGATAGCAGAAAAAACATTTGCAATACTTATGATGCGTTATTATTTGCAAATGACAATGGTTTAACTAAACCAACTGTTGATGCACATACAAAATATAACTACGCCTACTACCCTGTTTTATTTAAAAATGAAGAGCAACTTTTAGCAGTAAAAGATACTTTGGCTGCAAATGAAATTTTTGGACGTAGATATTTTAATCCATCATTAAATACCTTAGAATATATTGGCAAAAAGTACAGCTGCCCTGTTAGTGAAAATGCAAGCAAGCGTGTTTTGTGCTTGCCTTTATATGTAGGTTTGGAAATAGAAAATGTAGAGAAAATTTCAAACATTATTTTAAATACTATTAAGTAAATGTTAATAGCAGGAGCAGGAGGACACGCTAAAGAAATACTTGGAATTTTTGCAGAACTTAATCAGGATAAGGATATATTTTTCTTTGATGATTATGCTGCAAATACTGCTACTACAGTATTTGAACAATTTACTATTTTAAAAACAGAAGAAGAAGTAAAGAAATTATTTGCAACAAATAACGAATTTGTGCTTGGCATTGGCAACCCAAAACTGAGGGAACAAATTGCACTGAGGCTACAATCCTATGGTGGTAAACTTGTTTCTATCATTTCGCCCAAAGCCAGTATTGGCAAGTATTCTGTTACATTACAACAAGGCTTAAATATTTTAACAAACGCAACAATCACACAAAATGTATTTATTGGTGAAGGCAGCTTAATACATATTAATGCTACTATTCATCACGATTGTGTTATTGGCAGATATTGCGAAATTTCGCCAAGTTGCAACATTTTAGGCAAAGTAAAAATGGGAGATTATTGTAGTATTGGTGCAGGTGCTGTTCTTCTTCCTGGCATTCATTTGGGAAATAATGTAACAGTTGGTGCAGGTGCTGTTGTTACAAAAAATATTGGCGACAATCAAACAATAAAAGGTATTCCGGCAAGATAAAATGCTTTTCAATTCATTAGAATTTATTGTATTTTTTATAGTAGTAACTGGTTTATATTTTGTGCTACCACACAAGTATAGATGGTTTCTGTTGCTTGTAGCAAGTTGCTTATTCTATATGGCATTCATACCTCTTTATATTGCTATCCTAGGTGCTACAATTGTGATAGATTATTTTGCTGGCATATATATAGAAAAGTTTCGTGAAACTAAATCCAAACTATACACCAAAAGGTTTTTGATTGCAAGCCTTGTTGCAAATATTGGTGTACTGGCAGTTTTTAAATACTTCAACTTTTTTATAGACAATGTAAAAGCTATTACTGATAGTCTGGGTTGGCATTGCAACTATTACTACCTGACTATTGCTTTACCAATTGGTTTGTCGTTTCACACATTTCAGGCAATGAGTTACACCATTGAAGTGTACAGAGGCAATCAAAAAGCCGAGAAACATTTTGGCATTTATGCATTGTATGTTATGTTTTATCCTCAGCTTGTTGCTGGTCCTATTGAGCGACCACAAAACATGTTGCACCAATTTAAGGAAGAAAAAAAGTTTGATTATAACAATGCAAAAAATGGCTTGCTATTAATACTTTGGGGCTTATTTAAAAAAGTTGTAATTGCTGATAGGTTGGCAACTTTTGTTGATCCTGTTTTTAATAACCCTCACAATTATGCAGCAATAACATTACTGGTTGCAGCAATATTTTTTAGCTACCAATTACTTTGTGACTTTAGTGGATACAGTGACATTGCTTTAGGTGCAGCACAGGTAATGGGTTTTAAGCTAATGAAAAATTTTGACAATCCATATCAAACAAAATCTATTGCAGCATTCTGGAGACACTGGCACATCTCACTTTCAAGCTGGTTTAAAGACTATTTATACATACCACTTGGAGGCAATAAAGTTGCAACTGTAAGCAGGTTGTACTTTAATATTTTCATAGTTTTTTTATTAAGTGGTTTTTGGCATGGTGCTAACTGGACATTTATACTTTGGGGTGCAATACATGGATTATACATCATCATTGGCTCTATAAAAGATAAAATTATAGACAAGCACTTTAAGAAGTTTGCTGAACTTGCAAAAGGAAAAACAATTGGCTTTTTCAATATCTTAATAACATTCAGCTTAGTTACATTGGCATTAATAGTATTTAGATCATCGTCAGTAGCCAATGCATTCTATTTTATAAAAACCATTTTTACCAATACCTTACATGATATTTTTAAAATACTAAGTACACACCAGATAAGCTTTGGTGTTGCCCACAATTCAAACATGCAGGTTGCCATTGCATTTGCACTAATCTTTTTCTTAGAGGCAATACATACCATTCAAAGTAAAACAAACATTAAGCAATACCTAAGTTTAAAGCCAATTTATATACGCTGGACTGTTTATTACATAATGGTTTTATCAATAATATTTTTAGGTGTTTTTGAAAAAAGAGAGTTTATATACTTTCAATTTTAGCAGCAATGAAAAAGATTTTACTCAAAATTTTTATCTTTTCGTTGCCATTATTAATTGCTTATGTTTATGTGGAAGGTAAACTTAGAAAAATACCTACAACATACTCTATTAAAAAGAAAACGCTTGATACAAAAGCAAAAGAAATCAATACAGTAATACTTGGTTCGTCGCATGCACTTTATGGCATCGATCCTGAGTATTTCAAAAACCCAACAATCAACCTGTCAAACTCA
Source organism: uncultured Chitinophagaceae bacterium (assembly GCA_964477265.1). GTDB lineage: Bacteria > Bacteroidota > Bacteroidia > Chitinophagales > Chitinophagaceae > CAIVPM01. The sequence continues at coordinate 269,897 of CAYZDJ010000001.1, read as the reverse complement.
AGTCAGAGTTTATATTTTGACAAAGAAATTTTAATGCAGCAGATTGATAATTTGCCTAAACTGAAAACAGTTGTTTTTACTATGTCATACATGGCTCTTTATTATGACATGAACGATGTAACTGAAAGTTTAAGAACATATGCTTACTATCATTATTGGGGAATAAAAAATCATGATTTCAGCTACCTTGACTCTAAAAACCACAGCATCATTGCATTTCTTGGTGTACCAAGAGTGATATCAGCAGCAAAAACAGGATTTAAACAAATTTCAGATGAAGGTGGCAGCATAACAGATTATGGTTTTAATAAAATGGATTCTACTGATTGCAACAAAAGGGTAACAGATACACTGGGAAAGCAAAAGTTATTTTACCATAAAACTTTAATAAAGCAACATAACTTAAAAATCAATATTGATATCATGGAAGAAATGCTAAATGCATTAAAAAAGCGTAATATCAATGTTTATATTATTTATGCACCTGCTTATAAAACCTACTATCAATACTTTGATGATGCACAGGTAAAAAGTAATGACTCAGTAATAAACGTTTTATGCAAAAGGTATGATGCACATTATTTCAATTGGGTAAAGGACACAAGCTTTGTAAAGCAGGATTTTTATGATAACGACCACTTAAATAAATATGGTGCTGCAAAGTTTTCAACTATTTTAGATTCGGTAATTGCAAAGCACAATCACTAAGCTTGAAGGAAAGTATAAAAAATATTTACAGGTACATAAAGTACAAAGAACATCGCCAGAAACTTGCAAGAGAAAGGAAATTAAAGCCAATGCAAGAGAAGTTTTTTGAGAATGAGTTTAGCAAACAAGTAAAAAAACTGATTGTGTTTATTGTGCCTGGTGCAGACAGGTTTACAGGAAAAGAAACAATGAGTGGTGGTGTTATTTCAATACTTTCAATAGCAGCAGAAACCAAAAAAATATTTGAGAATAATAATGATGTTGCAGTAATGGTTTGCACTCATTCAAAAGATAATTTACTATTAAAGTATAATAACATTGAGAACAGCTTTAACATTTACGGCTTTAACCAGGTTGTAAATTATTTTAATCAGTTGCAAGAAATTATTATTCATGCTCCAGATTTTTTATCAAGTTTTTTTTGCCAGAATTTATCAGCTAACGAAAGCAATTTCTTAAAAAATATTAATGTAGTGCATTACAACATTATGAACCAAAACATAATGTTGATGCCAACTAAGGAAGAAGTAAAGAACATAAAAAACACTTTTAAGTTTGTAACAATAACAACTGCACACCAACAATATTGCACAAAATATTACAGAGAACATTTTGATGTGCCATTGCATAAACTTTCTGTTTGGATAAGTCCTGAACAATACAGTTTTGTAATTAAAACAAACAAGGAAAACTTATTGGTTTATTCGCCAGACAACAAGCCTGAAAAAGAAAAAATAATTAATAAGTTAAAAGAAATAAATGGCTTGCAAATACAGCAAATACAAGGTTTAAGCTACACACAGTTTAAAGAATTAATAAGCAAGGCAAAGTGGTCTTTAACTTTTGGCGAAGGTTTAGATGGCTATTTTATAGAGCCAGTTTTTAGTGGTGCAATATCTTTTGCTGTGTATAATGATGATTTTTTTACTGACAGCTTTAAAGACTTAAAAACGGTATATAAAACCTACGAAGATTTATATGCAAATATTGTTGCTGATATTGAAACATTAGATGTTGATGAAGTTGATTTCAATAACTATCAAAAACAACAGTTTGATATTTGTGCAGAGCTATATAGCAGTAAAGTATATAAGCAAAATATAGAGAAATTCTATAATCACGAATTTACATTTAGCTAAATGAATATAGCTGCAACACCAATAATTACAATAGTTACAGTTGCCTATAACTCGCAAAAATTTATACAACAAACTATTGAAAGCGTTTTGCACCAATCCTATAAAAACTTTGAGTATATAGTAATAGATGATTGCAGCACTGACAATACATGGAATATAATTAAGCAATACAATGATGAAAGAATTATTGCAATAAGAAATGACAAAAATCTAACTGAGTATAAAAACAGGAACAAAGCAATTAGCTTGGCAAAAGGCGAGTATATAGTATTTGTAGATGGTGACGATGTTACTTTAAACAGAGGAATTGAATTGGCAGTAACAGAAATGGAACAATTTAAAAACTGTGGATTTGGAATTGTAAAAACAGAAAATCCAAAGTTTATAGGGCCTATTGAAATTTCGAGTAAAGATGGATTTAATTTAGAGTTTTTTGGTGGTGGTTTTTTAAATTCAAGTCTTGCCAACAATATTTTTAGAACTGCCATTTTAAAGGCAAACTTATTTGATGAAAGCTATGCCAATGCTGATACTTATACAAGGCTGACTTTGTTAAAATCAACAAATGTTTTGGTGCTTATTAACCCAATATCCCTTTGGCGTTTAACAAAAAATCAGGCTTCAAAAAAAGTAAGTTCTGAAAGCTATTTGCACCAGAAAATAAGATTCCTGAAATTAAATTTTATAGAAGACACTAAATTTGATTTATTAGATAAGGAAAAATTAAAAACTTATTATTATAACCTGATTTACACGCTTTTTAAAAGAAATTTATATAATTTTTGCTTTGGCAAAGCCGTAGCATTAAGAAGTTATTTTACAGATAGCTTCTATAAAACAATAAAATACTCTCTCCAAAAAAAAGAAATTGGTTATTGGAGTGAATATAATTACGAACACCTGAATATTAAGATACACAATGAAATTGCACCTAGCTGTTAATAGTGGCTTTGTACAAATGTTTGCAAATATTGCAATAAAGCTTGACCCTGCAACTGATCATCAATTTGTTATTTATGGCGAACAAATGACTGGGCAGGTAATTGGCAAAACCACAATTGAAGACAACCTTAGAATTGTTCCCAAAATTGTAAAGGGAGACAAAAAAATTGATGCACTTGTTATAGAAGCAAGCACAATTTATATACACTTTTTAAGTAATGAAGTTATTGAATACCTTAACCAGTTCGATATCAGCAATAAAAAAATTGTTTGGTTTTTTTGGGGTGCCGATGCCTTTAGCTTACCTGAAGTATATACAAAATTGCAACACTACAGAACTGACTATCTTGTTAAATTTTTAGGAAAATGCAAACAATTTTTTGTCAAGAGAAAATCAAGTGATATTAAATTAGATTTTTTAAAGAAAGTTGATATTGTAGCACATTATTCAATAGATGATTTTAATCTGGTAAAGCCACTTCTTCAGCCAAAAACTCAATTCAAATATTTTACTTATGGCGTTTTTGATTATGTGGTAAAAAAAGATTCTACATTAAAAAGCAACGATATATTGCTTGGAAATTCAGCATCAAAAAACAACCAGCATATTTATGCCATTAAACATCTTTTGCCAAAAAATATAACGCAAAAAATTTATTGTCCATTATCATATGGTTCAGACAAGTCATATGCAGAAGATGTTATAAGGTTTGGCAAACATTTATATAATGGCCGATTTATAGGCATTACAGATATGCTTGAGCCATATGAATATTATGAAAATATTTTATCTCAAACAGAAATTGCAATCATGCCTCAAAATCGTTCTCAGGCATGGGGAAACATTATGCAACTTTTGTGGCAAGGTAGCAAGGTGTATATGTTTGAAAATAATAACCTATATAAATTTTTGCAACAAAAAGGATTTCATGTATTTGAATTAACTAAAAAATCGCACAAGAATTTTAACGATGCTATTGTAGATGTTGAAAAGAACAAGAAACTTTTGCAGCAGTATTTTGGTATGGAAACATTAACCCAAACCTACAAAGAAACTTTAGCACTGTAATGAATAGTACACCTTTAATTACAATTATTACAGTAACATACAATAGTGCAAAGTATGTGCGTGATGCTATAGAAGGTGTGCTTGCCCAAACCTATAAAAACATTGAATATATTATTGCAGACGACTGCAGTACTGATGATACCTGGAAAATTATTAATGAATATAAAGACGATAGAATTGTTGCATATAAAAATGCTAGCAATTTAAGGGAGTATCCAAACAGAAATAAAGCAATAAACCTTGCAAAAGGCGAGTATCTAATTTTTATTGATGGCGATGATGTTATGTTTCCTACAGCCATTGAATACTTAATGTTTTATGCAAACCAATTTCCGGAAGCTGCTTTGCTAATTCAAAAAAATTATTGTAACCATATACTTTTTCCAGCACTACTAACGCCAAAGCAAATTTTTTGCAACGTATATTTTGGTAAACGAAACCTAATAGATTCAAGCTTTACAGCCAATTTATTTAAAACAAGCATTTTAAAAAATTCAGGTACCTTATCCGAAAAATATGCAAGTGGCGATACAGAAATAAGGTTAAGAATTGGGATGCAACATAGTGTTTTATTAGTGCAAGGCTGGGTAAGCTGGCCAAGAGAAACCCCTAATCAGGCATCATCAAAAATTGATATTTATAAAGGAAGTGTTGAAAGTTTTGAAATGCTTCAATCAATTAAAAATAGCCCAAATAGAGATACAGACATTACCAATGAAATGATTGTTGATGCCGAGAAAACCAAGTTAAGAAATATAAGCACACACATACTTTATCTGTTAAAAAAATTAAAAATATCAAATGCAAGAAAGTTATCTAGGCAATTTAATATTGGCATTTCAAATTTTTTAACCATAAAAAAATATTCATCAATTTATAAAGATGAGTTTGATAGCTACAGCCCTGCAAACCCTTACAGGAAAGAGTTTTTAAGTATTTGTAATAAATAAATTTTATTAGTGAATAAAATAATTTACATATTAAAAAATCCATTGAGAATAGTAGGCATTGCTGCATCTTACTTACCCAAGTTCAGATTTTTAAGAGAAACAAATGACTATCAAAACAAAGTAACTTTTGGATTTTGGTTTATGCAAAAGGTTATAAATTTTGGTGGAAATAAAGATGCATACTGGCCTGTGCATTGGGCAAGTCAGGTATATGATGCACAAAATATGTATGTAGGTGTAGATAGTTATCCTGGCATAATGAAAGGTTGTTACATTCAGGGTAAAGGTGGAATTTATATTGGAGATTATACACAGGTTGCACCAAATGTAGTTATAGTAAGTGCCAATCATGATATGTATGATAACAGAAAACACATTAACCAACCAGTAAAAATTGGTAAATATTGCTGGTTGGGTGCAGGTTGCAAAATAATGCCAGGTGTAGAGCTTGGAGATTTTACAATTGTTGCAGCAGGTGCTGTTGTAACAAAATCTTTTACTGAAGGATATTGTGTGATAGCAGGCGTTGCTGCTAAAAAAATTAAAGATTTAGAGAAAGAAAAATGTATTCCATTTAAAAATAAAATTGAATACAATGGATATATACGTTCAGGCAATTTTGAACAATTCAGAAAAAAATATTTGACAGTATAATGATAACCATCATTGACTATAATACAGGCAACCTTGGTTCAATTAAGAATATGTTGAAACGTTTGGGCATTGCATCTCAAATTACCAACGAGGCAACAAAAATTGAACAAGCTGAAAAGCTTATTCTGCCTGGCGTAGGGCATTTTGATTATGGAATGACCAACTTACACAATAGTGGCTTGGTCAATATTCTTAATCAAAAAGTGCTTGAGAATAAAACACCAATTCTTGGCATTTGCTTAGGTGTGCAGCTTTTAACAGAATCGAGCGAGGAAGGAGTTGAAAAAGGCTTAGGCTGGATTAAAGGAAAAACAATTGCATTTAATAAAAGCAAACTGGCATCTAACCAAAAAGTGCCTCACATGGATTGGACAAATGTTGCAAACTATCAGCAATCAAAGCTGTTTGAAGGTATGCATGATGAGCCACGCTTTTATTTTGTTCATTCATTTCACCTAAGTTTAGAAGACAAAAAAGATTGTTTAGTGACAGCAAATTATGGCTATGAATTTGCAGCAGGCATTGAACATGAAAATATTTTAGGCACACAATTTCATCCAGAAAAAAGTCACAAGTATGGAATGAAAATTTTAGAAAATTTTGCAAAGAATTATTAATGCGAATAAGAGTTATACCAACATTATTGCTTCATAAAGGTGGATTGATAAAATCAGTTCAGTTTAAAAACTATAAATATGTTGGCGACCCAATTAATGCAGTAAAAATTTTCAACGAAAAAGAAGTTGATGAAATTGCAGTAATTGATATTGATGCAACTCGTGATAATCGCCCACCAAATATTGAAGCTATTAGCGAAATTGCAAGTGAAGCATTTATGCCAATGAGCTATGGTGGTGGCATTACCACATTTGAACAGGCAAAGCAAATATTGTTTAATGGTTTTGAAAAAGTAATTATCAATAAAAGCTTACACACCAATTTAAATCTTGTAACACAAATAGCCAATGCTACTGGCAACCAAAGTGTAGTTGCAAGTATTGATGTTAAAAAAGGGTTGTTTGGTGGATATAAGGTTTATACAGATAATGGCAAAAATAAAACCAGCTTCTCGCCTATCGAATTTGCTAAAACAGTTGAAAATGCTGGTGCTGGCGAAATTGTGTTAAACAATATTGATGTTGATGGAACCTACAAAGGCTATGATGTAAACTTGATAAATGAGGTTACTTCGGCAGTTAGCATTCCTGTAATTGCAATTGGCGGTGCAGGCAATGTAGAAGATTTTGCAAAAGCAAAGCAAGCTGGTGCAAGTGCAGTTAGTGCAGGCAGCATGTTTGTTTTTCAGCGTCCACACCAGGCTGTGTTAATTAGCTATCCAACACAAAAAGAATTAAAAGAAAAGTTATTTTAACAAGAATGCAATCTGATATATCTGTTGTAATAATTGCAAATAGCAAAGATTTCTTTTTAACAAAACTGTGTGTAGCATCAATAAGGTATTACCATCCAGATGTAGAAATATTTTTAATAAAGGATAAATTGAATGGAGGTTTTAGCAGCAGAATTCTTGAAAAAAGAATGAATGTTAAAATACTTAAACTCAAAAAAAAATATTTTGGTTGGGGTTCTGCAAAAATTCATTTTCATATTGATCTTGCCAACTCTAAAAAAAGATATTTTTTACTGGATTCAGATATAATATTTATTGGAAAGCTACTTGACAAATTAAATAGAATTGATGCTGATTTTATTTTGCACGAAGAAATTCATCCACAACCTTTCAGCGAAACTGTAAAAAGAATTTTTGTAAATCCTGAAGTCGTTAAAACCATATATCCTGAATATGAATATCCTGGATACTTCTTTAACACAGGGCAGTTTGTAACATCACCATCACATTTTGATGAAAGCCTTTTAGACAAATGCTTTGACAAAAACAGGTTTCCATATTTTACCAATCGCAAGGTTTTTCATATGCCCAACCAATCAATCTTTAATACAGTATTGCCTATAATGTTTAAAAGGCATAACAGCAAGGTTGAAGCATTTGAATACATGCTATGGAGCAAAGCATATTTACTTGACCCTGAAAATGCAAAAATGTCTGCTCACCTTGATGGCAAAAAAGAATACTTGATTCACTATGCTGGCGATATAAGATCAATTGATTTAACCAAAATGAAAGGCAGTGAATTATTACTGTTCTTTAAAGCCCAATACGATAACAAACTAACTAAAATAGAAAGGTTCTTTAGCAACCTGCAAGATAAAATTAACAGTAACAAAAAAATAACCCGTTTATACTATCTGAAAAATAAGTTACTGCTTAAGTTCTTAAAGATAAATTGATTTTCAATATCACCTCAAATTCAAACATACTATAAAAAATGGTTCTCTCCATCCAAGACCCCAATTATCGTCAATGTAGTATTTCTGTAATGGATAACATTGCAGATCCTAATATTTCATTTGACGAAAAAGGTATTTGTAATTACTATTATGAATACCTGCAAAAAGAAAAAGAAAGAGTATATAAAGGCCAGGAAGGCATTGACAAACTGAATGAATTACTGACCGAAATTAAACAACGTGGTAAAGGCAAAGATTATGATTGCATACTTGGTGTAAGTGGTGGTGTTGATAGCACTTATCTTGCATTTAAAGCAAAAGAATGGGGCTTAAAACCATTGCTTGTACACTTTGACAATGGCTGGAATAGTGAGCTTGCTGTGCAAAACATTCAAAACATTGTTGATAAAACAGGCTTTAACTTATATACCTATGTTGTTGACTGGAATGAATATAAAGACATTCAAAAATCTTTCTTTAAAGCCAATGTTATAGATATTGAGGCAATCATGGACTTAGGCTTTATCAACACACTCCAAATCATTAATAAAAAATATAATATTGGAGTTGTAATTGATGGACAGAATGTAGTAACAGAAGGGCTTTTGCCAAATACATGGATTTCTAAAAACCAGGACAACCTTATTAACATTCACAAAAAGTTTGGCTCTGTTCGTTTAAAAACTTATCCATTAATTTCTCCAATACAGCAATATAAATTCGATCATTTTCACAGATTAAAATATATATCTCCATTGAATTATATTGACTATGACAAAAAGAAAGTAAAGAAAATAATTATAGAAGAATTTGGTTGGAGAGATTATGGTGGAAAGCATTATGAATCAGTTTTTACAAGGTTTTATCAGGGATATATTTTACCAACAAAATTTAAGGTAGATAAACGCAAGGCTCATTTATCCAATTTAATTTTTAGCGGGCAAATGACCAAAGAACAAGCTATTGAGGAATTAAAAGAACCTATCTACCCACACGAATTGTACTTAGTAGACAGACCATTTGTATTAAAGAAACTTGATTTTACTGAAGAAGAATTTGATGCCTATATTAATGCACCAATGGTACCACATAGCGACTATGGCTCCTTTATTCCTTTTTGGGATAAATACCCTATGCTAAGACCATTAAAAATTGTAAGTAAGCTTATTAAAAAAATTAGATAAATGAACAAAATAAAATTTGCAGTTATTGGCTGTGGGCGTATTGCACAACGCCATGCCGAACATATAAATAACTTTGGAGAACTTGTTGCCGTTTGCGATAACATAAAAGAAAAAGCAGATGCAATGGCTGAAAAATATAAAGCTAATGCATATTACGACATTGCTGATTTATTAGCCAATGAAAAGACTATTGATGTTGTTTCTGTTTGCTCCCCAAATGGCTTGCATGCTATGCATTCCATTCAAAGTTTAAAGGCTGGCTTTCATGTGTTGTGTGAAAAGCCAATGGCTACAAGCGTTACAGACTGTGGTGAGATGATTAAAACCGCAGAAACATTTAACAAAAGATTATTTGCTATAAAGCAAAACAGGTTTAACCCACCAGTAGAAGCAGTAAAGAAAATAATTGATGAAGGACGTTTGGGAAAAATTTACAGCGTTCAGTTAAGTTGTTTCTGGAACAGAAATGCCGACTATTATCAAAACAGTTGGAAAGGAACAAAAGACTTAGATGGCGGTACATTATATACACAGTTTAGTCATTTTATAGATTTATTGTATTGGATGATTGGCGATATAAAAGATGTTGAGGCTTACACATCAAACTATGCACACAATGATATAATTGAGTTTGAAGATACTGGTGTAGCTATTCTTAAATTTCAAAATGGAGCTATAGGTACAGTTAACTACACTGTTAATAGTTACAATAAAAATATGGAAGGTTCTTTAACCATTTTTGGAGAAAAAGGAACTGTAAAAATTGGTGGTCAGTATTTAAATGAACTTGAATACCAAAATATAGAAAACTATAAAATTGAAAATTTACCTGTTGGTAATACTGCCAATAATTATGGAAATTATCAAGGCAGCATGAGCAACCATGACAAGGTTTACCAAAATGTTGTAAATGTATTAACAAACAATGCAAGCATTAGTACAAGTGCATTTGAAGGCTTAAAGACTGTTGAGATTATAGATAAAATTTACTATAAAGCAAAAAACATTTAGCCTTAAAGTGAATAAAATTTCTACACTTTGGGCAGCTAGTGAGAATGGAGATATAGAATTAGCAAAACAATTAATTCCTGAAATACCAAACATCAATCAGCCCAATGACAAAGGATGGAATGCAATCATTCTTGCAGCATTTAACCATCATTTAGAAATTATAAAACTATTACTGCAAAGTGGTGCAGATATTAACAGTACCAATGCAAACGGCACAACAGTTTTTATGTATGCCAAAACAAAAGTTTTAGAAAATAATAACTACGCAATTTTAGATTTTTTATTGCAACAAGGTGCTAACATAAATGCACGAGATTTAAAAAACAACTGGACTGTTTTAGATTATGTAAAGCAAACCAATCATCAACCATTAATTAATTATTTAATAAGTAAAGGAGCTGAATGAAACGTATAGCATTCTTAGGTTCTAAGCCAATTGGCTACAAGTGTTTAGAGTTTTTAATAAAAAACAAGCAGCAGCTAAACTGCGAGGTTGTTGCAGTTTTCAGCAACGACAACCCACGATTTGATGCTGCATTAAGTATTAAAAAACTGGCAGAAGAAAACAGCATTCCCTTTGGCGTTACACTTGATGATATTTTGAATTGCAATGAAGAATTTGATTATATCATTTCTGTGCAGTATCATTTAATACTTAAAGATATTCATATTGCTAAAGCAAAAAAAATAGCTATCAATTTGCACATGGCACCATTGCCTGAATACAGAGGTTGCAACCAATTTTCATTTGCCATATATAATCAGGCAAAAGTTTTTGGCACAACAATTCACCAGCTTGAAGCAGGTATAGACAATGGAAAAATAATTGCTGAAAGAAGGTTTGACTTAACAAAAGAAATGATGGTAAAAGACTTGTATGACAAGACTTTTGAAGAAAGCATTATTTTATTTGAAGAAAATATTGGCAACATTTTAAACGACAATTTTAGCATCACGCCACAAGAAAATTTAATAGCAGAAAGAGGCACTAATATTTATTACAGAAAAGATGTTGCAAAGCTTAAAGAAATAAATTTAGGAGATGTGGCAAGCGATGTAGCACTTAAAGTTAAAGCAACTGCAATGCCTGGCTTTGAGCCACCATTTACAATAATTGATGGCGTTAAATATTATATCATTCCTGAAAATCAATACACAAAAAATTAAAAATGAATATTCCTTTTGTAGATTTAAAAGCACAGTACCAAAGTTTAAAAATTGAAATGGATGCTGCCATAGCAAGTGTAATAAATGAAACTGCATTTATTGGTGGCAAGTATGTAAAAGAGTTTGAGCAAAATTTTGCAGCATTGTATGGAGTTAAGCATTGCATTAGCGTTGCCAATGGTACAGACAGTTTATATATTTTAATGAAGATGATGAATATTGGTGCAGGAGATGAAGTAATAACTGTTGCCAATAGTTGGATAAGCAGCAGTGAAACTATTTCACAAACTGGTGCTACACCTGTGTTTGTTGATATTAATGAAACTTATTACAGCATTGATGAAACAAAATTTGAAGCAGCTATAACACCAAAAACCAAAGCTGTAATTCTTGTGCATTTGCAAGGGCAAATGGCAGATGTAGAAACCATACAAAATATTTGCAACAAACACAACATTATTTTAATTGAAGATTGTGCCCAATCTCACTTTAGTGAATTAAATGGCAAACGTGCTGGAACTATTGGTATTGCTGGAAGCTTTAGTTTTTATCCTGGCAAAAATTTAGGTGCTTATGGAGATGCAGGTTGCATAATAACTAACGATGATGCACTTGCAGAAAAATGTAAAATGTTTGCCAATCATGGTGCATTAAAAAAACATCATCATCAAATTGAAGGTATTAACAGCAGATTAGATGGCTTACAGGCTGCAATTTTAAATACCAAGCTGCCACACATTTTAAAGTGGACGGAACAAAGAATTGCCAATGCAAAAAAGTATGACGAAGCATTAAAAAATATTGCACAAATTACGACTCCAAAAGTTAGACCCGACAGTAAGCATACTTTTCATTTGTATGTAATTTTAGCAGAACGCAGAGATGAGTTGATGCAACATTTAAAAGATAGTGGTGTAGAGACTGCAATCCACTACCCTACTGTATTGCCTAATTTGCCTTGCTATAATTATCTTGGCACAAAACCTTCAGACTTTGCAGTTGCAACAAATTTGCAAAGCAAAATATTAAGCTTGCCTTTATATCCTGAGCTAAGCGATGAGCAAATAAATTATGTTGCTGATTGCATCAATTCTTTTTATACAAAATCCTAATTTCATTACTATATTTTAAATGTTGTTAAACGAACAAACCAATAATAAGGTTAATATAATTGACTTGTTATTTTGGACATTTTTAGCAGTTGCATTTCCATTATGCAGTGGTATGTTACATATTGCAGATGTACTGAAAGTATTTGTATATTTTGGTGCAACACTTTTTGTTGGCGATTTTTTTATTAATAAAATATCAATCATCAGCAACTTTCCTGGTGTAATAAAAACAGGTTTGTCTATTGTGTTTGGAAGTATAATTTGTGGGTTGCTTTATTTATTTATTGCAAGTGATATTGTTATTTACTTACTCTTTGTTTTGTTCATAGCAGTTAAGTTAAAAAACAAGCAATTCAATTTTCAGTTAAATTCAATTTTTGATTTATTATGCCTTGCACCCCTGTTTCTAATGCTGTTTCAAACACAAGAATTAGCCTATGCAACACATTTAAAATTCAATAGAACCGATGGCGATTATTTTTATTATACAGCCATTGTTGAATCTTTAAAAACCAATCACAGTTTTTCAAATGCAGTATATCATCAAGGCATTGGAATCAACTATCAGGCATTAGCACTTTTACCTGCTGCTCACATAGCAAAATTTGTTCAATTACCATCGCAAATTGCTTTGTGGGGCGTATATTTTAAAATACTTCCAATAGTTTCATTTGGTGTAATTGCAACTTGCATTGTTCAGTTATACAACAATTTTTTTAAGCCTGCATTTTCACAAAAACAAACTTACTTTATTCAATTTTTTGTGGTGTGTATGCTAATGTTTTTTGGACCACTACACATTGTAAATTTATTGAAAAGAGATTTTGCAAATACGTTGTTTTTAGGCGAAGGTTATGTGCTGCCATTAGGTAGTCCTGGTTTTGCAATGTCAATGCTTTTTTCAGGTTTATGTTTATACCTTATTCTGTCAATTTCAAAGCCTAATTGGTACACCAAAATTATCTTTATTTCCTTTCTGTGCATCATCATTGCAAGTAAGCTTGCTTTATTTTTTCCATTGGCAATTCTATTGGGTTTTTATGCTTTGCTTTTGGTTTTTAAAAAAGAATATAACTGGTTAATTACTTTGCTTATTGCTTTACCCGTTTGCTTATTCATTTTTAAATTCGCGTTGGCAAATAGTGATAATATGACTACAATGGCTTTGTCAAAAAAAGGTTACTACTTTGATTATTTACCTACACTGGCTGCAAAATATCATATTACAGGAAGCATTGTTAAGCAAACATTCCTTATGTTTTTTATCAGTGTTTTTATGTGGCTAAATGTTAAGTTTATTATTTTATTTTCTGGTATAAATCATTTCAGGAAAACAAATCAAAAACTGGTTTTTCTTGTTGTAGCAGCATTAGCAAGTTTTTGCATAGCCAGTTTGCCAAGCTTTTGTTTAGATGTTTATGCCAAAGATGCAAATGGTATTTTTTTATTTGATGCCAGGTTTGATATGCCACAGTTTATAAGGGCTGATATATTTTTAATAACCATCATATCCATATTTTTTATTCTATATTTTGCATTGAATTATAAGAAGAAAATAATAAGATATGTAACCATTACTGCATCCATTTTATGGATATTTATTATTGCAGTAAGCTTTCTTAAATCAAGTTACAAGCAAGATGCATCAGCACAAAATAATAGCTGGTACAGCGAAGCTATAAATGATTACAACAAAGCAAAACCAGGCTTAATGGCAATGATTGGCAATAATGAATATTCTGGTCAAACGCTTTGTGGTGCTGGCGTTCATCCTTGGTTTTGCACAGGCTTAAGGAAAGATGAAGATGGTTACACAATGACATTAAGTGCCCACAATCGTAATGTCTTGTTTCAAGAGATTTTTGATACAACCAAAACTTTAAGTCAAAAAAAAGCTACTGTAAATTATTTAAAGAAAGAAGGTGTTACCTGCGTTGTTGCATCTCCTTTTTCAATTGAAAAAATAAATACAGTAGTAAAAGATTCGTTGCTTACAAGAATTGAAGGCACAAAATGGTTTTATAAAATAAATTAATTCCCAGTATGAATCCTCATATTATTAAATTACCAAAAATTATTGACCCACGTGGTAATTTATCTTTTTTGCAACATCCAAATCATTTACCTTTTGAAATAAAAAGAACGTTTTGGACTTATGATGTACCAAGTGGCGAAATACGTGGTGGGCATGCTTATCACGAACAAAGAGAATTCATCATTGCATTGAGTGGAAGCTTTGATATTGTCATTACCAACAGTGATAACACTACCCTTAAGTTTAGTTTAAACAGGTCTGACTATGGTTTGTATATTCCTGCCTTAACATGGAGGCATATTGAAAATTTTTCTACAAACGCTTTAGCCTTGCATTTATCTAGCTTAGAATTTAGTGAGGCCGATTACATAAGAAATTTTGAAGACTTTAAAAACATTGCAAAATAATTTATGCCTGCAACAACTGTATTTAATTGCGATTTAATTTACTTACCAAAAGTTGGTAACAGGGTTGGTAACATCACTTCTATCAACAATGGAAAAGAAATTCCATTTGATGTAAAGCGTGTATTTTATTTATACGATATACCAGGTGGCGAGTCTCGTGGTGCACATGCACACAAAACCTGCTTTCAATTTTTAGTTGCAGCAAGTGGTGCTTTTGAAGTGTTGCTAGATGATGGAAAAATACAAAGGCAAGTGCAGCTTAACAGACCTAATATGGGCTTATTGATTCCTCCAGGAATATGGGCTTCAGAAATTAATTTTTCTTCAGGTGCAATTTGCCTTGTGCTTGCTTCGCATGTTTATGATGAAAGTGATTATATAAGAGATTACGAAACATATTTAAATTTTACTTGCCAATAATGAATTACACTATACACAAATTAGCAGATGTGCAAACCACCAATATTGGCGAAGACACAGTTTGTTGGCAATTTTCAATTATTTTATCTAAAGCAGTTATTGGCAAAAATTGCAATATCAATTGCCACACGTTTATTGAAAATGATGTAATACTTGGCGATAATGTAACTATAAAAAGTGGTGTGTATTTATGGGATGGATTAAGGATTGAAGACAATGTTTTTGTTGGCCCAAACGCAACTTTTATCAATGATATTTATCCAAGGTCTAAACAGTTTCCAGAAAAATTTACTGAAACAACAATTAAAAAAGGTGCTTCAATTGGTGCCAATGCAACCATTATGGGCGGCATAACAATTGGTGAAAATGCAATTATAGGTGCAGGCAGTGTAGTTTTAAAAGATGTACCTGCTAATACAATTTGGGTAGGTAATCCTGCACGTCAGATTAAGACTTTATAAATCTTTATTGCAGAAATTAATTTTATTACAAAATGAGTACAGAAAACTTTATCCCTTTCCTTTCTTTCAATAAATCAAATAAACAGATAAGGGAAGAAATATTTGAGGCATTTGAAAAATTTTATGACAGCGAATGGTATGTTTTAGGCAACCAGGTAAAAGAGTTTGAAAAAGAATATGCAACCTACAATAAAACCAATTTTGCTGTTGGCGTAAGCAATGGACTTGATGCTATACATATTGCACTAAGAGCTTTGGAAGTTGGAGAAGGTGATGAAGTGATTGTACCATCAAACACATATATAGCAACACTTTTGGCTGTTACTTATGTTGGTGCTACTCCTGTGCTTGTTGAGCCAGACATCAATACCTACAACATTAATCCTTCATTAATTGAAGCAGCAATTACACCTAAAACAAAAGCCATAATTCCTGTTCATTTGTATGGTCAGTGTTGCGATATGCAGGCTATAATGAACATTGCAAAAAAACATAATTTAAAAGTTGTTGAAGACAATGCTCAAGCTCATGGTGCTACCTGGAACAATATACAAACTGGTGCCTGGGGCGATATAAATGCTACTAGTTTTTATCCTGGAAAAAACCTTGGTGCACTGGGAGATGCAGGAGCTGTAACAACCAACGATGAAAGCTTAGCTCAAAAAGCAACTGTGCTAAGAAACTATGGTTCGCAAAAAAAATATTACAATGAAATGATTGGCTATAATATGAGGCTTGATGAATGCCAGGCATCATTGCTAAAAGTTAAGTTAAAATATTTGCCAGAATGGACTTTGCAACGCAAACAAATAGGTGAATGGTACAATGAAGCATTGCAAGGTGTTGGCGATTTAATATTACCATTTACTGCACCAGGTGCTACTCATGTTTATCATCTTTATGTTGTGAGAACAAAAAGAAGAAATGAATTGCAAGAGTTTTTGGCTAAGGAAAACATTGGTACTTTAATCCACTATCCTGTTCCTCCACACTTGCAGGAAGCATATAAAGATTTAGGTTATAAAAAAGGTGATTTGCCACTTGCAGAAGAAATTGCCAATACTTGTTTAAGCCTTCCTGTTTTTCCAGGATTAACAAAAGAGCAAGTAGATAGAGTTGCTACAGTAATTAAAAAATTCTTTGCATAAAATGAACTCAAAAAAAATTTCTGTAATACTGCTGTCTTACTATAGTGGCAACAGGTTAATTAATTGTACAGAAAAAATAACTGCTTTACTGAATAAAGAGAATATACCTTTTGAGATAATTATTATGGATGATGGTTCAAAAGACAATTCTTTTGAAATTGCAGAATCGTTGGAAAAAAAATATCCAAATGTCAGGGCATATCAGTTAAGCAGAAACTACACAAGTCATTACAGCATATTTGCAGGCTTTAGCGTGTGCGAAGGTGCTTGTGCAACAATAACTCCAGATGATGAACAACAACCTTACGAGCTGATTGTTCAATCATACAGGTTATGGGAACAAGGGCAAAAATTAGTTATACAATACAGGGAAGAAAGAGGTGACAATTTTTTTGCAAAGCTAGCCTCAACATGGTTTTACAGGATAATGAATCACTTATCTGATGTTGCTTTACCACCAAAAGGAACAGATTCTTTTTTAATTGACAGAGAGTTAATTGATATATTAAATACAAGGATACACCCAATAAACACAACTACTGTAACTGAAATTTTACGTTTAGGTTTTAATCCTTACTATTTACCATTTGCAAGGCCAAAAGGAATCAATCAAAAATCGAGGTGGACATTTAAAAAGAAAGTAAAACTGGCTAAGGATTTTTTCTATTCCAGCTCAACTTTTCCTATAAAACTTATATCAACTTTAGGCATGCTGCTTTCAGGGTTTTCTGTAGCATTCATGATTTTTTACTTGTATGTAAAATTATTTGGAAACAGCAATTACTGGAAATTGAATGAAGTACCAGGATGGACATCTTTAGTACTTTTAATAACATTTTTTTCGGGCTTAATTTTATTCAGCTTAGGCATCATTGCAGAATACATCTGGCGTATATATGAAGAAGTAAAAAACAGACCAGGTTATATTATTAAACAAAAAAACAAATAAGCAAAAAGTTTTGCAGTTAACAAACAAAACAATTCTTATCATTTCACCTCAGGCGTGGGGCAATATGTTTTTGGCAAAGCATCATTATGCTATTGAATTGGCAAGGCATAATAATGAAGTATATTTTTTAAATCCACCACAAAAAACAAAAGTTTCGGGCAATGTGCAAATTGCAAAAAGCGATGAAGCAAATGGTTTGCACCTCATCAATCATTCACTTTCATTTTCATATAAAATAAAGTTTAAGTTTAAGTCGCTTTTTCATTTTCTAATGAAGTATCATATAAAGAAAATTGAAAAGGCAATCAATAAAAAAATTGATATCGTGTGGAGTTTTGATTTAGGTGACTACTATCCTTTCAAATACTTTTCCAATAATCCATTTAAACTTTATAATCCTATTGATGAACCTTTGAATAAAGATGGTATTAACAGTGCAAATAATTGCGATGTTATTATTTCAATAACAAAAGAAATTCTGGCAATGTATCATGACTATAATGTGCCAAAGCATTTTATTCATCATGGCTTAGCTGAAGAATTTATTGGCTCAAATCAACAAATCAAAAATGATAATACTACAAGGGTTGGACTTTCTGGTAATTGGTTAAGAAAAGATATTGATACGGATTGCTTGGTTCAGATTATAAAAGAAAATGAAAATGCAATCTTTGAATTCTGGGGTTCGTATGAAACAAAGCAATCTAACATAGGAGGAGAAAGTGATACAGAAGTTAAACTTTTTATTAGCGAGCTAAAAAGCTCAAAAAATGTAATTCTCCATGGCCCTATTCATCCAAAAAAACTTGCACAGGAGTTTAAAAGAATGGATGCGTTTTTAATTTGTTATGATATTTTAAAAGATCAATGCCATGGTACCAACTATCATAAGGTAATGGAATATTTAAGCACAGGAAAAGTTGTTGTGTCAAACAATATCACTACATATTCACCAATTAAAAACCTGATGGAAATGAGTGATAGCAGAACTGACAATAAAGACTTGCCTGCCATATTTAAAAACGTTATTACAAACCTGCAACACTATAACCAGCAAGAGTTTCAAGCCTTGCGTTCAAATTTTGCCATCAGCAATTTATATTCAAAAAAAGTAGGAGAAATAGAAAACCTGTTGAACAAAAAAAGCGGCACTTTTTAATGAAAAAATTAGCTATCGTTTCTTCACATCCTATACAGTATAACGCACCACTTTTTAGTTTGCTTTCTTCACGTGCAAACATTGACATAAAAGTTTTTTATACCTGGGGCGAGTCATCAATAAAGGAAAAGTTTGACCCAGGATTTGGCAAATCAATTTCGTGGGACATTCCTTTATTGCAAGGTTATAATTTTGAGTTTTTAAATAACACTTCAACACAGCCAGGCTCGCATCATTTTAAAGGCATCATTAATCCTGATATTATAAACAAGATTAATGAATATAAGCCAGCAGCAATAATGGTGTATGGCTGGAGCTTTGATAGCCACCTTAAAGTTTTAAAATATTTTAAAAATAAAACTCCAATCATTTTCAGGGGCGACTCTACCCTACTGGATGAACCTAAAAAAATTACTTTAAAAAAGACCTTACGAAGGATATTTTTGAAATGGGTTTATACTAAAATTAATGTTGCATTATACTGTGGTCAAAACAATAAACAATATTTTTTAAAGCATAATGTAAAGGAAAAGCAATTGGTTTTTGGCCCTCATACAATAGATAATAAACGATTTGCCGGCACACAAAATTTAATTGACTACAGAGCAGATTTGAACATACCTAAAGATGATTATGTTTTTTTATTTGTTGGCAAATTTGAAAACAAAAAAAATCCATTATTGCTTTTAAACTCTTTTTTAAAACTTGGCAAGCCCAATGCACACTTGGTTTTTGTGGGTAATGGTGTTTTGGAAAATGAGTTAAAGGAACAATCAAAAAATAATTCTCAGGTCCATTTTCTACCTTTTCAGAATCAATCTAAAATGCCTGGCATATACAGGCTTGGCAATATTTTGGTTTTGCCTTCTAAAGGTCCAAATGAAACCTGGGGCTTAGCAATAAATGAGGCAATGGCTTGTGGCATTCCAGCAATTGCAAGCACCAAAGTAGGCTGTTATTGCGACCTGATTAATGAAAATAAAAATGGTTTTGTATTTGAATCTAATAACGAAGAAAGTTTGATTGAAGTTTTGGAAAAAGCATACAACAGTAAAATCAATCAACAACAATTTTCGCAAAATGCTTTGCAAAAAGCAGATGAATATAGCCTTGAAAAACTGGCACAAGCAATAGAAAAAACAGTGCTAGGTTTTTAAGAAAAGGATAGAGCAAAATGAACACAGTTAAAAGAGTACCGCAAATAGACGGCTTGCGTGCCATTGCAATTATGCTTGTGGTAAGCTTTCATTATATCAATAATCAATTAATAAATTCACGCCTTTATTTAGGAAAATTATCAGCAAAACTTTTTTCATTTGGCTGGGCTGGTGTTGATTTATTTTTTGTGTTATCTGGCTTTTTAATTGGTGGTATTTTAATAAGCAATAAAAATAAACAGAACTATTTTTCTACGTTTTACATAAGGCGTTTTTTAAGAATTATTCCCAACTACTATTTACTTGTTATAATTTTTGTGCTCATTTGTTCTGCACCATTATTCTGGGGAAAATCTTATTTAGCAAGTAATACTGTATTGCCTCTTTGGTCATATTTTACCATGTTGCAAAACCTGTTTATGGCAAAGCTTAACAACATGGGCAATGCAGCAATGTCTGTTACATGGTCTATAGCAATTGAAGAGCAGTTTTATTTAATAATGCCATTAATAATATATTTTACAAACACTAAAATATTGCCTTACCTGCTTATTATTTTTATAGTAGCAGCAATTTTTTTTAGAAGCATTTATTCAGTAGCTGGTGTTAGCTTTAATATTCCTGCCTATGTTTTATTGCCTTGTAGAATGGACGCTATTTCTTTTGGGGTTTTATTGGCTTGGATAAACGTAGAATATGGCATTGAAAATTTTGTAAGCAAACATTATAAAACACTGCTAGGGCTTTTACTATTTTCAGCAATTACATGTATTACCTTATTTACAATTTATCAGGACATTGGCATTATAAGAAACACATTGTTTGCCTTGTTCTTTACATGTTGCATTGCAATTGCTTTGGGCAAATCCAACAGTATATATTCACAGTTATTAACTAATAAAACTTTAAACTGGATTGGTAAAATATCTTATTCACTATACTTGTTTCATTACTTAATCTTAAGATCAACCAAAGTTGTGTTTGCAAAAAGCCACAACCTTCAAAATCCTTTATGGCTTTTTACAGCGTCAGTAACAGCATTAATTGTATCAATATTTTTCTCGTGGCTTGTTTATAAATTTTTAGAAAGCCCTATTGTTGCATTTGGCAAAAAATTTAACTATCAGTAATAGATGAAATTATTAATTGTAGGCTCGGATAAAGTTTTTTCGATAGAAAATTTTTATTATAAATATTTAATTGAACTTGGTGTTGATACAAAGAGATTTACAGCACAGGCAATTTTTTATGATTATTATTTTGGCGGTGGCATTTTAAGAAAAATACAATTCAAGCTTGGCTTATCAAATATTTTAAAAAAAATAAACAAGCAGTTTATAGATTTTGTTGACACCTTTAATCCAGAAATTATCTGGGTTTTTAAAGGAATGGAAATAACGCCTCAGTCTTTGCAATATGCAAAAAATAAAGGTATAAAGCTAGTAAATTACAATGGCGACAATCCATTTATTTTTACAGGCAAAGGCAGTGGCAATGCCAATGTTACTAATTCTATTGGTTTATACGATTTTCATTTTACGTATAATCTGGAAATTCAAAAACAGCTTCAGGAAAAATACAATGCACAAACAGGCTTACTGCCTTTTGCATTTGACGTAAACAAAGAATTGTTTGATGAATGTGCAAAAGAGCAGGAAGTTATAAAAGCTTGTTTTTTGGGAAATCCAGATAAAGTGAGGGCTGCATTTATAGAGCAACTTGCTGCAAAAGGTGTAGCTATTGATGTGTATGGAAATGACTGGAACAAGTTTGTTACCAATAAAAATATAACAACACATAAACCTGTTTACAGTAAAGAGCAATGGAAGATATTAAGAAAGTATAGAGTGCAAATAAACTTGATGAGAATTCATAATGAAAACTCTCATAACATGAGAACCTTTGAAGTACCAGGCATTGGTGGCTTGCAAGTTGCACCCAATACCAAAGAGCACAATTTGTTTTTTAAAGATGGTGAAGAGATATTTTTATTCAAAGACGCAGACGAGTGTGTTGAAAAAATAAACTACTTATTGTCATTAACAAAAGATCAGGCTACTGAATTCAGGAACTTAGGCAACAAAGCTGCAATAGAAAAAAAACATAGTTACAGGGATAGAGCAATACAAGTGTACAATACTTTAAAAAGTTTGATATAATCAATGAAAAGTATTGCTATCATTCATTTTCAGCCACTTGAAAAATATCCACCTATTACCAATTTATTGGATTATTTGGCTGATATAAATTTTGAAAAAAAAGTTTATGTTTTTACAACTGAATGTCCAAAAAATTTTACAAGCTACACTGCAAAAAGTAGCAATATAGTTATCAAAAGATTTAAAGGCATTCAAGCAAGTTCAACAATAGTAAAGGCATTCAAATATTTTTTTCTGTACTTTTCTATTTTAATTAAATTAATTTTTACTAAGCCAATATCAGTTCTTTATTACGAAACCTTGTCTGCATTGCCAGCACTATGGTACAAAAAAATAAATACTGCTTGCAAGATTTTTATTCATTACCACGAATACACTTCACCTGAAGAATATAAAAGCAACTCGGCTATAATAAAATGGTTGCACAAGCAAGAGCAAAAATTATATAGCAAAGCGTTTTGGATTTCTCATACAAATGATAAAAGGCTTGAGATGTTTTTACAAGATGAGAATATAAAATATGATGAAGCAAAACATAAGTTGATGCCAAATTATCCATCAAAAAAATGGATTGAACAAAGTGTGCAAACCAGCAATAACAATAACTGCACAAAATTTGTATATATTGGCTCTCTTGGTTTAAACACAATGTATATAAAAGAATTTGCAACGTTTATTATAGCTCAAAATGGCAAAGCAAGCTGGGATATTTATACCAATCAATTTAATGATGATGCCATAAATTATATTAAAGGTTTGGGTTCAGAATATATCAATATTCTTGGCAGCGTTAATTACGATGAAATCCCATCAACAATAAAAAGTGGAAATTACGATGTGGGATTAATCATTTACAATGGCCATATTAAAAACTATATCTACAATGCACCAAATAAACTTTTTGAATATCTTGCCTGTAAAATAGACACTTGGTATCCAACAGTAATGTTGAGTTGTAATAATTACGCCAATACATCATTTCAACCTTTTGTATGTGAGGTTGACTTTAACAATTTAAACGAATCATACCACAAGTATTTACAAACAAAAAATCAAAACACAAAAGCAATTTCATCTCACTATTATTACGAGAATGTATATAATAAAATTGCACAAGTGTTAAGTCAATATAATGCTTAAAGATAGTAAAATAGCTATATTTCTTGCAGCAGCAGTAGTTTTCAGTTTCACAGTAGGCTTACAGACAACTGCACTGTTACTAGGAATTATGTATATATTAAATTTGTTCTTTGCAAGTTCAAACACAATTGCCTTTAGGGAATTTACATTGGTAATGTATGCTGTTAACTATTTATTATCACCATCCATTTTATATAATTACAACGATGCTGAGTTTATGCCATATAGAATGGAGCTACAGCCAGACGAATATTTTAGCGTTGCAATACCAGGTATTTTTGCATTTCATTTTGGGTTATTTTTAATCCCAACAAAAATTTTTAGTACAAGATTTAGCTTTGTAAAATTACAGGCAACGCTAAACGAAGAAGCTATGAAAAACTGGCTTAAAATTGGGCTTGTACTAAACTTTTCCTACATTTTATTTCCTATACCTGGTGAATTGGCATTCTTTATTTTATTATTATCTGGGTTAAGATATGTTGGTCTTTTTGGTTTATTGACATTAGATGCCAAAAAATATAAATACCATATAGCACTAGTGGGTTTATACGAATTTTATTGGGCATTCAGGCTAGCATTTTTCCATGACCTTATGATATGGATAATTTTCTTTGGACTCTACTATGTATTTCTTAACAGAATTACAATATCAAAAAAATTAGGATACTCAGTTTTATTTATATCTTTTGCTTACGTATTGCAAAATTTTAAGGGCGAATACCGAAATCAACTATATAACGAAGAGGTTGGTGACTATGGCGTTGCGTTACAAGGTGTGGCAAACAGTGAAACCTTTAAAGACAATACTACACTATTCTCAGAAGAAAAAGTTGCCAATACACTTGTTCGTATCAATCAGGCATGGATTGCAGCAAGTTCAATGAATCACATGAACCTGACCGATAAATTCTGTGGAACTTTATTATTATCCAAATATTTAGAAGCTGCGTTTCTACCAAGGTTTTTGGCTCCAGATAAATTGCAAGCTGGTAATAAAGAAATTTTCAATGAGTACTCTGGTCATAAAATTGCCCAAAATACTTCAATGGCATTAGGCATAGTTGCTGATGGTTATATAGCCTTTAAATTTCCTGGTGTGCTTATGTTTTGTTTTGGTTTAGGCTTTCTATTTTGTACTGTGTTTAAAATTGCCGAGAGATGGGGAAAAATTTCACCTTTTTTTGTGCTATTACTTTTCCCAATTTTATATTATGCTGTAAGGCCAGATTGCGAATTACAAACAACTTTAGGGCAATTGGTAAAAGGAACTTTTACGTTTTGGTTGGTAGTTAGATATTATAAAGATTACTTTATGAAGAAAGAAAGGTTGATGCAGAAAATTGAACAACTATTGGAATTTAAAAGAAATGCAAGGAACTAAAATACTACTATTTTCAGACTGGTTTTATCCTGGCTATAAAGCTGGTGGCCCTATAAAAAGTGTAACAAATTTATCAATTGCCTTACAAAAAAATATTGAAGTATTTGTATTTACAGCTGATACTGATTTAAATGAAACTAAGCCATATCCAAATATTCAAGCTAATACATGGGTAAAGCCAATTGATGGTAGCAATGTTCAGGTTTATTATTGCTCGAAAGATAACCTGAACAGAAACAAAATAAAAGAGATAATAAAAGAAATAAACCCAGATAGTATTTACTTAAATCATTTGTGGAGTTTTTGGTTTGTGTTGCAGCCATTATTCATTTGCTGGCTTCATTTTAAAAAAATAAAAATCGTTCTTTGCCCACGTGGTGCTTTGTTTGAAAGTGCTTTGCATTACTTAAAAACATATCCTAAAAAGAAAGTTGTAATGATGATTTTAAAGGCGTTAGGGATTCACAAAAAAATTCACTTTCATGCAACCACACCACAAGAAAAAGAAACTATTGAAAAATATTTTGGTAACGTAAAAATCAGTGTTGCAAATAATTTACCTGACTTACAGCAACCCGTTTTATCTGCAATTGAAAAAAAACAAGGCGAGCTAAAGCTTGTCTTCATTGCTAGGATTGTAGATATAAAAAACTTGAAATTTTTATTGCAAAATTTACGACATATCAAATCAACTATTGCTTTAACCATTGCTGGTCCAACAGAAGATAAAAACTATTGGGAGGATTGTTTATCAATAATCAAAACGTTTGCTTCAAACATTAAAGTAAACTATGTAGGAGAAATTACACCTAGTCAGGTAATGCCATTGATAAAAGAAAATCACTTG
Source organism: uncultured Chitinophagaceae bacterium (assembly GCA_964477265.1). Classification (GTDB taxonomy): domain Bacteria; phylum Bacteroidota; class Bacteroidia; order Chitinophagales; family Chitinophagaceae; genus CAIVPM01. The sequence continues at coordinate 244,385 of CAYZDJ010000001.1, read as the reverse complement.
TATTGCTTGCCAACACAGGGCGAAAATTTTGGACATTCAATTTTTGAAGCCTTTATGATTGGTCGTCCTGTATTAATCAGTAATAAAACGCCCTGGCTAAATTTGAATGAAAAAAAAGCTGGTTGGGAAGTTGATATTATACAGCCAACTTCATTTGTGCCATTTATAGAAAAGGCTGCAAGCTGGCAACAGCAAGAATTTGAAAATTATTGCAAAGGAGCATGGCTAGTAGCCAATGAGTATATTAACAATCCTCAATTGGTATCTGATTATAATTTGTTGTTCAATAATTAAGCATTAATGTTAAAACAATTTTTTGCCGAATTAAAAAGCAATAAATTTTTAGTACTTTTCCTGTTTTGGCTTTTTTTCTTTATTCCTATTATAAATTTTATACTAGTATTTCACAAGTTAGAAACAGGCAAACACTTTTTACTTATTATATCAACACGCATTATTTTTTGTTTTTTTGTTTATAAAATAGTTACACATATCAGGAAAATTACAGCAGCAATTTTGCTTTTTTTTATTCTGATTATATATGGATTTCAGGAGCTGGTTAAAATTGGATTTTTAGATATTTATGGTACATCGCTTATTAAAAGAAGAACCTGGTGCGATTTATTTACAACCAACACAAGAGAATATACAGAGTTTATAAAAGACCATAACAGCTCTGCATTGTGGCTTGTTTTATACTCATTAATAGCTATTGCCGTTTTATTTGTAGCAATAAAAAAAAATGTATCCCAAAAAGCATCACTATTTAAGCAAAGCATTTTATTCTTAGGCTTTATCAGTTCTATATATTTTGAAAATAAAGTTGTTGGTGATATGTTAAATGGTTATTCAGCATTTTATTTGTTAAAAAAAGATCAGGCTGCTTTTACAAAAGCAATTCAGGAGCATCAAAATAAAATTAACTCTTTAGATTATAAACCAAAACCTAACTCAATATTGCCAAACAAAATTGTCGTAATTATTGGCGAGTCTGAGTCTAAGTTAAACATGAGTTTGTATGGTTATCAGATTAATACTACTCCAAAATTATTAACCAGAAATGATCTACTAGTTTTAACAAATACTATTACACCCTACGCTAGTACAAGCTTTGCATTAAATTATGTAATGGATTTTGGCTCTTATGACAACCCAGATTTAAGATTAAATGGACCAAGCATTATAGACGTATATAAAAGTTTAAACTATAAAACAAAGTGGATTACTGTACAGGGCATATATGCAGATATGGAGCAATTTACTGGCAATGGGTCATTGTATTTGCAATTTGCAAAAACATGTGATACAGTTATAGATTTGCATAAAGTGGCTGATGCATTTGATGAAATAACTTTTAAGCCATTTGAAAATGAGATAAAGAAAGAAGAAAAGCAAATCATTTTTATTCATTTGCTTGGCAGCCATGAAAGCTATACAAACAGGTATCCTGTAAACTTTAAAAAATGGAACTTCAACGAGAAAAATTCTTCATGTATTGAGAACTATAACAACTCAATTTTGTATAATGATTATGTTGTTGATTCATTATTTTCTTTATCCAAAAAATATAAATCCGATATAACCTGTTACTTTGCTGACCATGGAGATTTACCAAATGGAATATGTGAAAATGGTTTTCCAGGACATCATGCAAATTATCCAAACATCAACACAATAAGCATTCCATTAATCTTTCAAAAGTCAAGCTGGATAAGCGATTCAACAATATCAACATTCAGTCAAAATAAAGACAAATTGTATTCAACAGAAGATTTAATCCATACTCTTTGCAACTTATCAAACATAGAAGGTCAGTATATCGATGAAAGGAAATCAGTTTTTTCACTTAAGTATATTGAAACAAAACGAATGGCTGGGGATAATATAACTTACGATGAGATTGTTAAGCAGCCGTGTGGCTATTTTATTAAAAGAAAATAATAAATATTGCATTTAATTTTAGATGAACATAGTAAAACTTAATACTTACAAAACAACTATAAGCATTGGTGCATCAAAGCCCACACAAATAATTTGGTATTTTATAAATGTTGTTTTTTTCAAATCATCATTGCCATTTCCATCAAGTTTAAAAACTTATTTGCTAAAATTATTTGGTGCAAAAATTGGAACTGGCGTGAGGTTTAAACCTTGTATCAACATTAAATTTCCTTGGAAACTTAACATAGGAAATGACTGTTGGATTGGTGAAAATGTTTGGATAGATAATTTAGAACAAGTAACAATTGGTAATGATTGTTGCTTATCGCAAGGCTGTTTATTATTGACAGGCAGCCACGATGCAATGCGTTCAACATTCGATTATACAAGTGGACCAATAACTTTAGAAGAAGGTGTGTGGCTGGGTGCTAAAAGCATTGTCACAAGTGGTGTAGTGTGTGGCTCTCATTCAGTATTAGGTGCAGGTTCGGTTGGCGATAAAAATTTGGAACCTTACACAATGTATAAAGGCAATCCTGCATTACCAGTTTTAAAAAGAACAATCAGATAAAACTTTATGGCTTCGTGCCTTTGTGGCAATAAAAAATGAAAATGGCAATCAATCATAAAATAATTAAACAGGCACTTACTATTCGTCGTGTGGAAGAAAAGTTTCTAGAACTCTTTTCACAAGGCAAACTCAATGGCACAGTGCATACCTGCGTTGGGCAAGAGTTTAGTGCAATGGCATTTGCAGCACAGCTTGAGAAAAGAGATTTTATTTTCTCAAACCATCGCTGCCACGGGCATTATATGGCTTTTACAAATGATGTGCGTGGCTTGCTGGCAGAACTTTTGGGCAAGGCAAGTGGTACAAGTGGTGGCATTGGTAGTAGCCAACATTTGTGTAGAGATAATTTTTACAGCAATGGCATTCAAGGTGGCATTGTGCCTGTTGCAGCAGGTTATGCATTGGGCAATAAACTAAAACAAAATGGTGCAATTGGCATTGTGTTTATTGGTGATGGCACTTTGGGTGAAGGTGCTTTGTATGAAACAATGAACATCATTTCTAAATGGGAAATTCCTTTGTTGATTGTTTGCGAAAATAATTTTTATGCACAAAGCACACCACAAAGTGTAAACCTTGCTGGCTCAATTACTGCTCGTCCAGAAGCCTTTGGTATCAAGGCTTTCAAGGGCGATACCTGGGATGTGGAAACTCTTTTATCTACTTCGATTGATGCTATAAATTATGTAAGAACAGAAACCAAACCTGCATTTTTTCATTTAGATACTTATCGTTTAAATGCACATTCAAAAGGCGATGACGACAGAGAAAAAATTGAAATTGATGAATACAGGGCGAAGGATTTTTTAATAAAGTTTGAACAGGAAGAAACAGAATATTTCAATCGCTTTAAAGAAAAGATTGATGAAGATATTGACAGGATGGTGGAAGCCATTTTAGCAGAAGGCGATACTGCATTAGATGATTATTACACACCACACCAAAACCAGAAAACGCAAGACTGGATTGATTTAGAAAGCATCAATAAAAGGCAGGTTGAATTGCTAAATACTTTCTTTAAAGAACAAATTGAGAAAGATGATAAGCTTGTTTTTATTGGTGAAGATTGCTTAAGCCCTTATGGTGGTGCATTTAAAGTTGCTAAGGATTTGAGTTTTATGAAACCAAACCAGGTTTACTCAACACCCATCTCTGAAGCAGCAATAATGGGCATTTCAAATGGTTTGGCATTGAATGGCTTTAAGCCTTTTGCCGAAATTATGTTTGGCGATTTTATTACTTTGGCATTCGACCAGATTGTAAATCACGCCAGCAAGTTTCACCATATGTTTAACAAGCAGATTGATTGCCCTGTTGTAGTGAGAACGCCAATGGGTGGCAGGCGTGGTTATGGGCCAACTCACTCTCAAACACTTGATAAATTTTTGATTGGTATAGACCACGTAAAGACAGTTGCCATTAATACTTTCTTTAATCCTGCAATTATTTTCAATAATATTTTGCAAGAAAAACAACCAGTAATTGTTTTAGAAAATAAAACAGATTATGGTAAAAAGATTTTAAGCAACCCTTCAAAAGCCTTTACCTACAAGCGTTCTAGCGATGCTTATCCAATTGTTCACATTAAGCCAGTTGTTAGTGGTGCAGATGTAACCATTGTTACTTATGGTGGAATGGCAGATTATGTGGCAGCAATGTTGGAAGATATTTTTAAGGAATGTGATATAAAACCAGAATTGATTGTCCCAAGCTTGATTTCAGAAATTCCAGTTGATTTTATTGCACAGCAATTGGCACAAACTAAAAAATTAATTGTTGTTGAAGAAGGAAGCTCTTATGCAGCATACAGCAGCGAATTGATTAGTGCATTGAGTGAAGTGATGATTGAAAGCTTTAAAGTAAAGCGAATTGCAGGTTTGCCTGTACCTATTCCATCTGTTAAAAGCCTTGAAGAGCAAGTTTTGCCAGGCAAAGACAGGATTATTAACGACATAAAAACTATTTGTAACTAATGGCAGTTCTACAACAAATTGCAGTTCCATTACTTGCAGTAAACGATACTTTTTTAACGGTGGTTGAAGTTAATTTTCAGCAAAAAGCCGCAGTAAAAAAGGGCGATATTGTAATGGTGTTTGAAACATCTAAAACAACCTATGAAGTAATTGCAGAAGCAGATGGTTTTATAAAATACAACTGTGAGCAAGGCAATGACTATACAGTGAATGATATTGTTGCTGAAATTTATAGCAGTGCTGATGAAATAAAAATTGAAGAGAAGAAAGTTGTGGAAACTGTTGCTTCAAAACCAGCAACAGCAGGCGTTTCAAAGGTTGAGTTTAATTATACAGGCACAACATTATTTTCTATTGCAGCACAAACATTACTCGCACAAAAAAATATTAATCCAGATGTTTTTGCAGGTTATGAAATGGTAACTGCTAAAGATGTTGAGTTATATATTAATCCTTCATTGGCTACTAAAGTTGCTGAAACACCAGCACAAAAAACTGCAACCAAAAAATCAAATGCAGCTTTGCCTGATGGTGCAACTGCACAAAAACTAAGCAGCAATAAAAAGCGTGAAATTGAGTATTTATCTGCTGTTCAGGAAACTGGATTGACTAGCACATTGGCAATAAACATTTCTACAAATGGTTTGTTTGGCAGTGTGAACAAGCATTTAAAATATTTTAAAAATTCATTGTTGCCATTGGTTGTTTATGAAACTTCAAGGTTGTTGGTGAAGTATCCTTTGATGAATGGATTTTTTAATGACAATCAAATTTATACTTACAATGAAGTTAATGTTGGCTTTGCAGTTGACATTGATAAAGGATTGAAAGTAGTGAAGATTGCCAACACCAATGAACACAGTATTGCAGAGGTTGAAGAACAGATTTTAAATTTATCTAATCAATATTTAGAAGATAAAATTCCTGTTGAAAGCCTTACTGGCATTAGCTTTACTATAACTGATTTAAGTGGTGAAGGCATATCATATTTCAGGCCTTTGGTGAATATGTTTAACAGTGCTATAATGGGCATTTCAAGTATAGATGAAGAACTGCAACGCTTTAATGCAAGCATCACATTTGACCACAGGGTAACAGAAGGAAAATATGTTGCACAGTTTTTAAATGAATTGAAGCAACGAATTGAAAGCTATGCTTACAATGATGATGAAGCTAACAATCATATCAGTTGTTACAAATGTTTTAAAACTTTAAAAGAAGATTTGGCACAAGTTGGTTTGTTGCCAGTTGTAACACCACAAGGCAAGCGAGCACATATTTGCCAGAGTTGTTGGAATGGATTATGATTTCACGTAAAGGTACTAAGGTTACAAAGTAACAAAGCTTTGTGTTCTTAGTATTCTTTGTTGCTTTGTGTGAAATATTATTTGTGTGAAACAAAAAATATAATGAAAGAAATAATAGCACAGTTTTTACAAGTTGATGCAAACTCAATAACAGCAGGCACTTTAATCAATCGTCAAGCATTAAAGAGCAGCATTTTTGTACATAGAATGTATGGCAAATTGGCTGATGTAGGATTTGTTGTAAATGATTATTCAAGTATTAATACGTTTGGGGAATTGGAAGAAAAGTTAAATGGCAAAAGTCAAAACCAAAAAGTTGAAGCAACAATTCAACAATTCAACAATTTAACAAACGCACAACAACAAACACCAAACAGTTCCATTGGCATTGACATAGAACAAATTTCTTCTTTACCTAAAACAAATGATTTTAGAAGCGAAGGTTTTTATACAGATAATTTTAGTGATAAAGAAATTTCATACTGCATTCTGCAACCCAATCCAGCAGCAAGTTTTGCAGGATTGTTTGCAGCAAAGGAAGCCATTGTAAAAGCAAATAATAGTTATAAAAGTTCAAAGTATAATCAACTAATTATTACGCACAATTCAAGTGGTAAACCTGAGTTTGCAGGAATGAATATTTCTATTTCGCATACAGAAGAAACAGCAGTTGCTGTTGCTGTGCAAATTGAGAACAATACAACAATTGTTAATCAATCCAATAATAATTCAACTTATAGCATTACAACTTTGCTGATTGCAGTTGCTGCTTTGTTGCTTGCATTATTATCAATAATATTTTAATTCGTGTCCATTCGTGCCATCTGTGGCTTATGAAAATTTCAATAATTACAATTACCTACAACAGTTCAAAAACCTTAGCTACAACCCTTGACAGTGTTGCATCACAAGACTATCCAAACATTGAACACATTATTGTTGATGGATTGAGTAAGGATAATACAATGGAAATTGTAAAGCAATATCCTCATATTAAAAATTATATTAGCGAACGCGACAAAGGCTTGTATGATGCTTTAAACAAAGGCATCAAAATGGCAACTGGTGATATCATCGGTTTAATTCATAGTGATGATTTTTTAGCAACTAATGATGCTATAAGTAAAGTGGCAAAGGCTTTTCAAGAGAATAACACAGATTCTATTATTGGTGATATTTCTTTTGTTAATCCAGGTAATTTGCAAAAAGTGATTCGCCATTATTCAAGCAAAAACTGGAACCCAAGCAAGTTTGCAAAAGGCTATATGCCTGCACATCCTGCATTCTATTGCAAGAAAGAATTGTTTGAAAAATATGGTTACTATAAAATGGGATATAAAATAGCAGCAGATTATGAGTTGCTCATTCGTTTTTTATACACGCATAAAGTTAGCTATAAATACATACCTGAAACATTGGTGTATATGAGAACTGGTGGCACAAGCAATGAAAGTTTTAAAAGCAGGATTTTATTGAATCAGGAAATTGTAAGGGGTTGTGCAGAGAATGGGATTAAAACAAATATGGCTAAGCTGAGTCTGAAATATGCAAACAAAGTGTTTGAATATGTGAAGCCAATGTTAAATAATTTATTTAGAAGATAATCCCACGCAACGATGCAAAGAAAGCAACGAACGCAAAGTAAATTTTATAATCGTTGCTATCGTGGCAGTCGTTGTTTCGTGGCGTGAAATAAGATGTTTGAGAAAAAGAAAATATTAGTTACTGGTGCCAATGGTTTTATTGGCAAGCGTTTTATTGAATACAATAAAGAACGTTTTAACATTACAACTTTATCTGTACGGGATGAAAGCCACAAAACTTTTGACTACACTGGCTTTGACAGCATAGTTCACTTGGCAGGTAAGGCTCACGATATGGCTTGTAAAGACGATAGTGAGTATTTTAAAATTAATGTTGACATTACCAAAGCACTTGCAACAAAAGCAAAGGCAGATGGTGTGAAGCATTTTATTTATATCAGTTCTGTAAAGGTTTATGGCAATGAAGACAGAGGCTTGATTACAGATAAAAGTGAATGCACGCCAGAAGATTCTTATGGAAAAAGCAAGCTGGAAGCTGAGCAATTTGTAAAGGCTTTGCAGGATGAAAATTTTACGGTTGCCATCGTTCGTCCACCAATGGTTTATGGCAAAGGTGTTAAAGGAAATATGGACAAGTTGATTGCTTTATGCAACAAAAATTATCCTTTGCCTTTTGGCAAAATTGGCAATGCAAGAACAATGGTTTTTGTTGATAATCTTGTTGAATTATTAAACACAATTATTGATCAGCAGGCACAAGGCATTTTTATTCCTGGTGATAAAAGGCCAATTTCTACAGATGCCTTGATAGTAATGATACGTAAGGCTTTGGGCAAAGAAGCAAAACTTATTTCCATTCCAAAATTTTTGCGAAGCATTATCAAAACTTTAAAGCCAGCACTGCATAAACGCTTGTTTGGAAGCTTTATTATTGATACCAAAAACACTAATGCTACATTAAACTTTGTGCCACCTTATAGCACAGAGTTTGGGATTGAAGAAATGTGCAAAAACAGTCTTTAAACATTTCGCTAAATTCTTTAGTTTTGAATAAAGAATTTTTATGACCAAGATTAACGAACTAAAAATATTTGAGAGTAAAAAAGTTAGAACTTCCTGGGACGAAGAACAAGAGAAATTGTATGTTTCTATTGTTGATGTAATTGAAGTTCTAACTGATAGTCCAAGACCAAGAAAATATTGGAATGCGTTAAAAACAAAACTAAAAGCTGAGGGAAGTGAGTTGTCCCATAATTTGGGACAACTGAAATTACAAGCAGAAGATGGTAAATTTTACAAAACAGATGTTGCAGATACAGAGCAGCTTTTTCGTTTAATACAATCTATTCCATCGCCAAAAGCAGAACCTTTTAAGTTGTGGCTGGCACAAGTGGCTAATGATAGAATAAATGAAATGCAAGACCCTGAACTTACTATTGACAGGGCTTTGCAGCAATACTTGCAATTGGGTTATAGTGAAAACTGGATTAACCAAAGGCTGAAAAGTATTGAGATCAGAAAAGAACTTACAGATGAATGGAAAAACAAAGGCGTAAAAGAAGGACTTGAGTTTGCAGCTTTAACAGATATTATTACCAAGGCTTGGGCTGGTAAAACCACCAAAGAATATAAAAAGTTTAAAGGCTTACAAAAAGAAAACCTTAGAGATAATATGACCAACACAGAACTTATTTTAAATATGTTGGCAGAGGCTTCTACAAAAGATATTTCGCAGGCAACAAACCCTAAAGATTTTAATGAAAGCAAAGTTGTGGCACAACAAGGTGGCAATGTAGCCAATGTTGCACGCAAAGCATTGGAAGAAAAAACAGGAAAGAAAGTGGTGAGTAATTTGAATGCTAAAAAGGCTTTGAAGAGTAGTTAAAATAATATTAGTATGACTGATTTAGAAAAACAATTATTAGACTTATCAAATAGTAAAGTTGAGTTTGAAGATTTAGAAAAAAAGTTTGATGATATTGCAAGAGGATTGTTGAGACAAACAAAAATCATTGCTAACAAAGAACAGTATCTCATAAAAGAAGTCGAGTTTTATTATTATAATACAGCAATAAATCATATTGATAATTTTTCACATAACCATAATAGGCAATTAGAATTTGGTGAATGGTATTTTCACAGATTTACAAATGCAATTTCATTTTTAAATAGCAAAAGAAATGGTCTTGATATAACATTTGGAAATACTGACAGTAAAGTGTTTGGTGGAATTTTAATAAGAAACATTGAACACGTTTTGTCAAAGAAAAATATTAATGGAATAAATAATGTTGTTAGAGAATTGATACAAAACATTAGCAATGATGAGTTAGAATATTTGGCTTTGAAAAATGGAAAGCAAGTGTTTGATACATCGAAAGATTTGCATTTGGTCAACAGTGGCAACAACAATTTTAGTGAACCAATTTATAAAGTGAGAAGAAATAATTTGGGTAAGTTTAGTAACGAAACAGATTATCACAATAAATCGTATTGTTATTTCAATCACAATCTTTATCCAACTCAAATAATAGAAATATAAAAGTGATAATTGATAGCCAAACAAATTTTTTATACCTAGCAGATAGTTTGCCTAAAAAGTTCTCTAAATTTTATAATGAGTTTGAAGCATTACTTAGCAAAAACAGTATCAATTTTCAGACATTGCCAAACACAAAAGATATATGGTGCAGAGATTATATGCCAGTTCAAATTGATGAAAATAAGTTTATACAATTTCAATACAAGCCAGATTATCTAATAAAACATAAATCACATATTAAAACAATTTCAAATGTTGATAGTATTTGCGATAACATAAATCTTCATTCTATAAAATCAAACTTAATTATTGATGGGGGAAATATTGTAAAGCATAACAACAAAGTAGTTATGTGTGATAAAGTGTTTAAAGAAAATGAACACATAAACCCAGCACTGCTTATTAAAGATTTAGAAAATATTTTAGAAGTTGATAAAATCATTTTTATTCCAACAGACAGAAATGATGAAATTGGACACGCTGATGGAATGATTAGATTTTATAATGATGACACAGTTTTCATAAATAATTATTCAACTGACGAAAAAGAGTTAGAACTTAAATTAAAATTAGCGTTGCATAATGCAAATTTGAAATACATTGAAATTCCTTATAATCTTTCAAAAAACAAAACCTATTTGCAAGCAAATGGAATTTATATAAACTATTTGCAAATGCAGGATTTTATTATGCTTCCAACATTTAATCTTAATGAAGATGAAATAGCATTTAAGCAGTTTAAGGAATTATTTCCTGCAAGTAATATTGTAACAATTGATAGTAATGATATTGCAAACGAAGGTGGTGTTTTAAATTGTATAACTTGGACTATTTATAAAGACTAAAGTGCAAAGTGAGAATTACAGGAACAATTTAATTGAAGCATTAAAGAATTTAGCTGAAGTAAATCAAAGTATTTTTAATTCACTGATTGATGTTTCGATGCAAGGTGAATTAGAAGAATGGAATGCCTCTGTTCCTATTGGTGAAGAACATCAATTTGACTTTGAAATTTTTAGAAATAGTAATGATACTAATATTCAAATTTTAGTTAGCGTAATAGAAAATATTGATTCAGCGTATGAAAAAATCAAAAATATAAATAACATTACGCTCGAATAGCTCAATAAAATTCCAAATGCTCAAAGGCTGCGTGATTGAAGTGGAAAGCCTTTTGTGAGGAACGAACAAAAGCTTGTAACGAAAAGCACGAACAAAAGTTGAATAGCATTACAACTGCTTACAGCCCAAAAGAATAATTATTAATTATTAATGTTTAATTATTAATTGAAATAAAATTTATAACTAAAACCTAATACCCAACACCCAAAAGCTACTTATGATTTTCAACATAGAACAATTCATCAAAACCCACATCACTAAACGAAGTGAGAGTTTTTTTGCACAGGATTTACAAACGCATCACGACACATTAGCCAAGGAAATTCAAGGCAAAAGTGCTTTGGTTATTGGTGGTGCAGGCACTATTGGGTCATCGTTTGTAAAGCAGTTGATTCGTTATAATCCTGCAAAAGTTATTGTGGTGGACGTGAATGAAAATGGGCTTACAGAACTGACTCGTGATGTGCGTAGCAGGAATGATATTACTGTTCCAAAAGAGTTTATTACTTACCCCATAAACTTTAATGATGAGGTTTTTTATAAACTTTTTGAAGCCAATAAACCCTTTGACATTGTTGCCAACTTTGCAGCACACAAGCACGTTCGCAGCGAAAAAGATGTGTTTTGTATTGAGGCAATGGTGAACAATAATGTGGTTAATGCAAAGCGTTTGCTGGATGTGCTGGTGGCAAATAAACCCAAGCATTTTTTTTGTGTAAGCACCGATAAAGCTGCAAATCCTGTGAACGTAATGGGTGCCAGCAAAAAGCTGATGGAAGATTTGATAATGAGTTACAGCGATGTGTTGCCTATTAAAACTGCACGTTTTGCCAATGTGGCTTTTAGCAATGGTAGCTTGCTTGCAGGCTTTATTGAGCGTATGTTTAAGCAACAGCCTTTGAGTTGCCCAAGTGATGTAAAAAGGTTTTTTGTAAGCCCTGAAGAGAGTGGTCAAATCTGTTTGCTGGCTTGCATTCTGGGCGAAAGTGGCAACATATTTTTTCCAAAGCTTGATGAAGAAAAAGACCTTGTAACTTTTGCAAGTGCTGTTGCACCTTTCTTAAATATGTTTGGTTTAAGTGTTGATGAATGTGCCACAGATGCTGAGGCTCGTGATAAAGCTGCCAACCTTAACAGCAAAAATTATCCTGTATATTTTTTTGCAAGTGTAACAGATGGTGAGAAGTTGTATGAAGAATTTTATACTGAAGATGAAGATTATGACTTGAATAAATATCACTCGCTTGGTGTAATTAAAAAAGGTAAAACACCAGAAGCAGAGAATATTCAAAATGTAATTGGTGAGCTGCAAGCCTTATTTGGCAAGGCTTCTATAACAAAAGCTGAGGTTGTTGACATTTTAAACAAAGCTATTCCAACGTTTAGCCACATTAATACTGGTGTGAGTTTGGATAGTAAAATGTAGGGTTGGTCTTTGGGTTTTAGTCTTTGGTCTTTAGGATAGTCTTTGGTCTTTAGGTGTTGGTCTTTAGCTAAAGACAGACTCAAATTTTAAAACTTAATAATATTCATCCCAAAGACTAAAGACCAAAAACTAAAGACTTGTTTTTTTCAAAAACTAAAAACTTGTTTTCCCCAAAGACCAAAGACTATTAACCAAAGACTTTTTATATATGCGAAACTTTAGAGAACTTGAAGTTTGGAAAGAAGGAATAAAATTAGTTGTGAAAACTTATAAGATTGCTAACACATTACCTACTGAAGAAAAATATGGATTGATTTCGCAGATAAAAAGGTGTGCAGTTTCTATCCCATCAAATATTTCTGAAGGTTGTAGCAGAAGGACTTCAGCAGATTTTGCAAGATTTTTAGACAATTCACTTGGTTCCAGTTTTGAGTTAGAAACACAAATGATATTGGCATTTGAATTGGAATTTATAGAAAAAGAAATATTAGACAAGTTTGTGGAAGAGCTAAATGTTTTGCAACGAAGAATAAATGCTTTGAGAGAAGCAATATTAAAGACCAAAGACTAACGCCAAAGACAAAAGACCAATACCTAAAGACTATTACAACATCAATCACTAAAGACCAAAGACTATCACCCAAAGACTACTAAAAATGTATTCATTCATAAAAAGATTTTTCGATTTATTATTTGCTTTAATTGCCATTGCAATTTTATTTATCCCATTGCTTCCTGTTATTATTGGTTTACTTGCAACTGGTGAGCATTATATTTTTTATTATCAGCAACGCATTGGTCAATATTTAAAAAAGTTCGATATCATCAAGTTTGCAACAATGCTTAAAAACAGTCCAAACCTTGGTACAGGCACAATCACTACTCGCAACGACCCAAGGGTTTTGCCTATGGGAAAATTTTTAAGGATTACTAAGCTAAACGAATTGCCACAGATTTTAAATGTGCTGATTGGGAATATGAGTTTTGTTGGTCCACGACCTTTGGTAGCAAAGCAATTTGGTTATTATGCACCAGAATTGCAAGAACAAATTATGGCTTGTAAGCCAGGTATTACAGGCATTGGCAGTATTGTGTTTAGAGATGAGGAAGAGTTGGTCTCAAAATCAACATTGCCACCACAAGAATTTTATCAAAAAGTTATTTCGCCATATAAAGGTGCTTTGGAAATATGGTACAGCAAGCACCAAAGCTTTTATGTTGACTTTATGATTTTGGTGTTGACTTTTTGGGTGATTATTTTTCCTAAAAGTAAGGCAGTGTATAGTGTATTTAAAGATTTGCCAGAGAAGAGTTTTTAAAAAATTCAAAAAATAAAAGGCAAAACCTAAAAGTTTATTTCGATAAGAGTTTAGTTTGAATTCAAAATTCATCATTTATAATTCAACATTTCTTTTACATTTGCCATCCAATCAATAAAAAACTATATAGTTTAATTCTACCCAAGTAACTATTTTACAGTTTCAATAATCAGCAATTGTTGATTAAACATTTCAAAACATTATGATTCGTTTTATTAAAAGCAAGGTTTTTATTCTTGTTATTGTATTTACAATTTTATCAATCAATTCATTTTCACAAATTGATTTATTGAAAGGTAAAGATATAACACAGATAAAAGTTGATATGTTAACAGATGAGGAAATCCTTCAATACAAATTGCAATTGCAACAAAGTGGATTAAGTGAAAGTCAAGCTGAACAATTAGCTATTCAACGTGGTTTTCCTGCAAGTGAAATTGTAAAGCTTCGTGCAAGATTGGCAAGACTTGATGCCAGTTCTATTACACCTGATTTAAAAAAGAAAGTTGCAGACCAAGCTAAAAAAGAAAAGCTTGAAGGTGGCAGAAGTACTGATACCACAGGGTTTGAGAAAGATTTGAAAAAGGTAAAGGAAAAAACTTTTTCAACTTTTATTTTTGGAGGTGATTTATTTAACAATGACAACATTACATTCGAACCCAACCTTAGAATTCCTACACCATCAAACTATATTATTGGTGCCGATGATGAATTAATAATTGACATAACAGGATATCAAGAAGCCAGTCAAAACTTAACTGTAAGCCCAGATGGAAACATCAACATTAAAAATGTAGGCATAGTTGATGTGAATGGTTTGAGTGTAGGTGCAGCTACTCAAAAAATTAAAAATAAATTGATAGGCAATGGTTATGCTGCTATTGCAAATGGTAATACCAAACTAAATGTAAGTCTTGGAAAAATTCGAAGTATAAAAGTTACTGTTATTGGCGATGCAAGAAAAATTGGTACTTATACCCTATCGTCATTGGCCAGTTTGTTTAATGCATTGTATGCCTGTGGTGGACCAAGTGAAACTGGTAGTTTACGCAACATTGAATTAATAAGAAATAGTAGGGTAATCAGAAAATTTGATGCCTATAAATTTTTGTTAAATGCAGACCAGACAAGCGATATAAGGTTAATGGATAGAGATGTGATTAGAATTCCAAGTGCAAAAACTTTAATTACTTTAAGTGGTGAAATTAATAAGCCTGCTGTTTTTGAAAGTGTGGATGGCGAACCTATTGCAAAAATATTTGAATATGCTGGTGGCTTTGCACCTAATGCTTACAGTGCATCCATTCATATTATTCAAACTACCGATAAAGAAAAGAAGATTAAAGATGTTTACAAAGCTGATTACAATACCTACACACCAACCAATGGTGATATTATTGAAGTAGGAAAAATATTAGATAGGTTCTCAAATAAAATTACTTTAAAAGGTGCAGTATATCGTCCAGGTTTTTACGAACATTCACAAGGTTTAATGTTGAGTAAATTAATTGCAAATGCAGATGGATTAACGCCTGAAGCCTTTACACAACGTGGCATTATAAAACGTGTGAATGATGATTACAGTAAAGAAATGTTATCGTTTAATCCAATTGAAATTATTAATGGCAAACAAAAAGATATTGAACTAAAAAAGAATGATGAAATAGAAATTGGTTTAAGCAAAGACTATAAACAGGAATATACTATAACCATACAAGGAGAGGTGAAAAAGCCAAACATTTATCCTTATTACGAAAACCAAACTTTGAAAGATTTAATTTTTGCAGCAGGTGGTTATACAGATGCATCAAGTATTGATAGAATTGAGATAGCGAGTAGAATTGATTTGGATAAATATGATTCAAAGTCTAATGATTTATCTAATGTAATCAATATTACCAGTCAAAAAGATTTGGATTTAAAAGGTGCAGATGTAAAATTAAAACCTTGGGATATTGTAACAGTGCGTGTAAAACCTGGCTATAAAAACCAGGTTAAAGTAAAGATTGAAGGTGAAGTTTTATACCCTGGAACATACGTGGTTGCTAATAAAAATGAAAAGGTAAGTAACTTATTAAATAGAGCTGGTGGGCTTACAGGTTCTGCATTTTTAAAAGGTATTTATATTACTAGAACTAATAAGGCTAACATTTTAAAAGATACAACAGATATTTATTTCAAGAAATTAAAATCTCAAATAAAAGATAGCAGCTCAAGTGTTACAAGTGAGTATGCAAACCCTACATTTAAAATAGGTTTAAATGTAGATAAGCTTTTGGCAGATACTAATAGTTTGGAAAATATTTATTTGCAGGAAGATGATATTGTAAATGTACCAAAACAAAAAAGGGAAATAAAAGTAAATGGTGAGGTATTGTTTCCTACAGAAGTAGTATATGTACCAGACCAAAATTTAAAATATTATATAGAACGTGCAGGAAATTTTACAGAACTTGCTGATAAACGAAGGGTAATTGTTTTAAATGCTAATGGTGTAGCAGCACGTACCAAAAAGTTTTTATTTTTTAAAACATATCCTAAGGTTGAGGAAGGAAGTGAAGTGTTTGTGCCGAAATATGCTGAACGCAAAAAAGGTTTATCGACTACAGAAACTATTGCAATAGCAAGTGCTGCAACGGGCTTAGCTAGTTTAATTTTAGGATTACTTAATTTTTTAAAGAAGTAATATGAGTGAGATAAAACAAAAAGATACAATTGTCGATTTAATTCACAAACTCAGAATTAACTTAAAATATCTTTTATCAAAATGGTTGATTATCATACTTTTTTCTAGTTGTATCTCAATTTTTGCTATTATAGTTATTTCAAATACTCCCCAAACATATCATGCCTCATTAAGTTTTGTAGCGGAAAATGGATCTAATGATAAAATAGGGGGATATGCAGGTATTGCTGCACAATTTGGAATTGATTTAGGGCAAAGTGGTGGAAGTATTTTTGAAGGAGATAATTTACTTGAAATGTTCAGAAGTCGTAAACTAATCGAAACAACTTTGTTTAATTCATATAATAGTTCCCAAAATTATTTAGACCAATATTTAATAAATCACAATATAAAATTGTCAAAAAAAATATTAAAAAATAAACTTGATTATACTGATAGGTATTCTGACAGTATAGTAAATTATGTTTATAAAGCTATTGTTTCATCGCATTTAACCATTGAAAAGAAAGACAAAAAAAATTCAATTATTTATATAAACTTTATTGATACTAATGAGGAGTTTGCAAAAAAGTTCATAGAAAATTTATGTGAAAATGCAATTAAATTTTATGTGGATTACAAAACAAAAAACGCAACTCAAAACTTAGCAATACTTCAGAAACAAGCAGATTCATTATACAATATTATCTCTGGAAAGATTGTAGACGTTGCACAAACAACCGATTTAAATGTCAATCCTTTAAAATCAGTTATTTCTAGTCCAATTCGACAAAAAAGTTTTGATTTAAATGTTTCTCAAGTTGTATATACTGAGGTTATAAAACAACTAGAACTTGCTAAAATTACGTATAGAAAATCTACGCCGCTTATACAAATCATAGACACGCCTATATTGCCCTTAAAAAAATTAAAAATGGGAAGATTATTTGGTGGGTTCACTTTTTTTATATTTGGTATATTTTCGATATCAATTTTTTTACTACTTAAAAAAACTTTAAAAAAGATATCAGAAGAAAGTTAAAATGAAAGCTAATAAAAATAGACCAGAAATTTGTATTATTATAGGAACAAGACCAGAATTAATTAAAATTGCTCCTATTATTTTTGAACTAGAAAACCAAAAAATTGACTATTTTATTGTAAATACGGCCCAACATAAAGAACTATTAAGCCCCTATTGGAAAATTTTTAATATTAAACCAAATTTTTCATTAGATGTAATGAAGCCAAATCAGAGCTTGCCTTCCCTTACAGCCAATCTTTTCATACAACTTGAGAATTTATTTCATTCAATTGATAAAAATATTAGTCTAATAATGGCTCAAGGTGATACTACAACAGTAATGGTTTCGTCAATGCTAGCATTTTATAACAAAATTCAGTTTGCTCATATTGAGGCAGGTTTAAGAAGTTATAATTTAAAAAATCCGTTTCCGGAAGAGTTTAATAGAAAAGTCGCAAGTATTAGTACTAAATTTCATTTTGCTCCTACCAAAAAAGCTGTAAACAATTTAATCTTAGAAGGTATTAATAAAAAAGATATTTACTTAACTGGCAATACTGTTGTGGATTCTTTAGAATACATTGTAAATCAGAAAAAATTTCAAAGCAAAAAAGTTAGTTTGCCAACACTACAGAAATTAGAAAAAAATAAAACTATTTTAATAACTTGCCATCGAAGAGAGAATCAAGGTGAGAATTTAGAAAAAATAATCTTAGCTATAAAGAAATTAACAACTATATATAATAAATATACATTTGTTTGGTCATTACACCCTAATCCTAATGTAAAAGATGTTGTATTAAAATCCTCATTAACAGATATTGCTAATTGCCTACTAATTGAACCTATTGATTATATTGATTTGCTTAAATTAATAGATTTGTCTAAATTTATCATAACAGACTCTGGTGGAATTCAAGAAGAAGCACCATCATTTAAAAAGCCTCTTATCATATTAAGAGAAACTACTGAAAGACCGGAAGGAGTCGATTTAGGCATATCAAAACTTTGTGGTACAAGTGAAAAGAAAATAATAGCTGCTGCAAAATGGGCTGATAATTACCATTTTACAAATAAACAAAATCCTTATGGAAATGGTGACGCCGCTAAGAAAATCGTTATTGTTATAAGAAAACACCTAAAATAAAAGAAATTGTTTTCTATATCAAACTTATTTAAAAATTCTTTCTTTTCATTGATTTCATATATTGTTACAGCTATTGTACAAACATTTATATATGTTTACGCTGCAAAAACATTAGGTGAAACATCGTATGGGTTATGGGCATTTTTGTATTCTGGTGCATTGGTAATTAGTTTAAGCAATGTAGGACTTCCCAATTTTATCATAGCATTTAGTTCCAAATACTTAGCTAGCAAGAATTATAAAAAACTTGCCCTTTATTTATACCATTCTCTTTTACTATTCATACTTACTTTTCCAATAATAGTTCTACTCACAGGACTCATTTTTTTTTGGGGACTTAGTAGTTTGAATAATATTAAAATAGAGAGTACAACTGTATTTTTACTCATTGTATTATTTTTTTTACAAAATATAGTAGCACTTTTATTTTCTTTTTTAGATGGTGTACAGCAAACAGTAAAAAAAACATACGCACTTATATCCTCTAACTTATTTTTTTTACTCGCGGCTTTGTTTCTTCTTAAAAAAAATTCAATTAATTCATTAATAATTTGTCAAATCTTATTTTATTCATTCCAAACAATTTGGGTAACTATACTAAATATCAGTTTTTTTAAGAATAGACTTATTATTAAAGATATACTCCAGACATCTTTATTCAGAAAGGACATTTTTAAAGAAATTTATAAAACTAGCTCACAATATTTCCTTATCTCACTTTCTGTCATTTTTTATGAACCATTAGTAAGATACATAATTGGCAAATACATAAATATATCAGCTATTACAGAATTTGATATAACAAATCGACTAATAAATGGTGTTAGAAATTTATATGTTAATGCCATACAAGTAATTTACCCTTATTTTGGGTATAAAGTTGAAAGTGAGAAAACAACTAATGTCTATGAGGTTACTAAAAAGGTTACCAATTTAATTTTTGTTGCATCAAGCTTTTGTTTTATGATACTTCCTACTATTATTTATACTTTAAAAACTAAAATTTATACTCACTTTAATGAAACAACAATTTATTTAATTTTTTTTACTGTATTTGCAAGTTTTGTAAATATCATTTCAACGCCATCATATTTTTTATCGTTAGCAATAAAAAAAACAGTTTTAAATTTATTACATCACATTTCATATTTCATTTTTTTAGTTCTGTTATTGCTAATACTATTTTTATTAAATAAAGAAACACAATTTGTTTTATTTATCCCTGCCACTTCATTTTTATTGGGATCACTTATTATGATATTTTTATTTCAAAAAAAATTGAAGAAAGGCAAAATCTTATTTCAAAAAAATATATCAACTATTTTGATCATGGTTTTGTTTTATATATTACAAGTTACATACTTAACAACAAATTCGTTTAGTGCTTTATTATTATTAATTTTAACTTGTATAATTTACTTGTTCGTTTACTTCATTGATTTAAAGTTTGTATTTCAAACAAATAAAGAAACACTACAAAAGCTTTTAAAACGTAATAAATAAAATGTTTCTGTCAATTATTATTGTAACTTACAATGATGTAACAAACTTAGAAAAATCATTATTAGCTCTACAAAATCAAACTTTTAAAGATTACGAGTTAATAATAATTGATGGTCTAAGTAGTGATAATACTTTCAGTATAATTCAAAATTATAAAAACAAAAACGCAGACATTAATTTAATTTTAAAATCAGAAAAGGATAATGGAATTTATGATGCAATGAATAAAGGAATTGATTTGGCATCGGGAAAATGGATTTATTTTTATAATGCTGGTGATGTTTTTATCGGAGCATCTGTTTTAAATAATGTTTATCAACAAATTGAAAAAAATAACGCAGATATTTTTTATGGAAAGCACATAAGAAATTTGGATAAGATTATTACCCCACCTAAAAAAATAAGTTATTATACGTTAAATAAATATTTAGGAGTTTGCCATCAAACAATATTTTGTAAAACAGATAAAATGATAAAATTTGATACGAACTATAAACTGATTGCTGATTTTGTTTGGTTAATAGGTCAGTACAAATTAAATCGCGAATTTAAATTTATTAATGAAATTATTGTAGAATATGATATCAATGGCAAAAGTTCAAATTTAAATGCTATAAGAATTGAATTTTTCAAAGTTCTTAAAAAATTCTCATTACTTAATTATTCTCTACGAAAAATTCTTTGGAAGTATAAAAAAAAATAGTTGATACCATATTTAATATTACTGACTTTCTTTGTTATTCTAGGGGCTTTTACTTTTAGTAAAGAGTTTGATGATAAATATGATTTAGTAAAAACTATTGTTTTATCATCTCTAATTCTATTTGCTGGTTTAGCATCTTCACGTGGTGATTTTTTGCAATATATAGAAGCATATAATGATGGCTTTGGACCTACATTTGAGCCTGCAATTAATATAATTGGCAAAATATACAAGTCACTTGGGTTTAGCATATATATATTATTTTTAACATTTGCGGCTATTGGCATCTCATTAAAGATTAGTTTTTTCAATCTTGTTTCTAATAAATATTTTTTTATTATTTTAGTGTCTTATATCAGTGCCTATTATGTTAGTTGCGAAATGGGAGCTATTAGATTTGGAGCAGCAATGGGCTTTACTCTATATAACATAAAAAATATTGAAGAGAAAAAGTTTAAAAATTTTTTATTTCTTATTTTAATTGGAGCATTGTTTCATGCTAGTATATTATTAACCCTTCCATTATTTTATTTACGTTGGAAAGCTAAAATTCAAAAATTGATTCCGACAGTAATAATTGTAGCTTTATTATTTTCGTTAGTTGATTTTGAACTTTTATTAGATCAATTATTTGACAATTATTTTCCAGAAGCAATAATTCTTGTTAAATATTCTACTTATTTTCATGAGCCCGCGTATGTAACTCCAGCATTAATAAAACGAGTTCTATTTTTTTTGTCACTGTCTTTTTTTTATGATAAACTAACTGAAAAACAAAAATGGTTTAAAACAATGTACTTAATGTATTTTTTAAGTATTACATCATTCATTTTTTTTAAAGCAAATCATACAGCTGCAAGCAGACTTTCCTTTTTATTTTCAGTTGCCGAACCTGTTTTATTTGCCTCATTTTTATTACTTACAAATAACAAAAAATATCAACTAATAATTACATCTTTCATTTTGCTGTATGCATATATAAATCTTTCTACTTCACTATTATCCCAAAATGACGAATACAATAAATACTTACCTTATAAATTTTTTTTTCAGCAATAAATGAAATCAGTTTATATTATACGGTCAAATGCTGTCAACCCAGATCCAAGGGTTGAAAAAATTGCGGATTTTTTAAAAGAAAATTACAAAATAAATATTTGGGCATGGGATAGAGACAATAATTCAAAAAAAGAAGATTACATCCTGCAAACTATACCTATTATACGATTTGGCCCTAAGAGTAAATTTGGTACTGGTATAAAAGGAATTTTTGCTTTAATAATTTGGCAGTTCACTTTGTTCTTTAAATTATTGTACCACAGAAAAAAAATAGATATTATACATGCGTGTGACATGGATACGGTAATACCTGCTTTTGTTGTAACAAAAATTTTTAAAAAAAAGTTAGTATATGATATGTTTGATCATTATGCTTATTCAAGAGTTTTTCCTAAAGTTTTAGAAAAACTGATTTGTAAATTTGAAGACTTTTTCTCCACAAATTCAGATGGCTTGATATTAGTTGATGATGTACGAAAAGAACAATTGACTAAAATAAATAGTAATACTACGATAATATATAATTCGCCATATAATGTATTATTAAATACTATAAATACAATTGTACCTAATAGCATTTCATATGTTGGTATTTTACAACCACACAGATTTTTGTTAGAGCTCATTGATATTATCAAGCAACAAAAAAAATGGACACTAAAAATAGCGGGATTCGGCTTACTAGAAACCGAAATACTTAAAAAAATTTCAGCAGATACTTATAATACGAGTATTGATTATTTAGGAAAGGTTGATTATAAAACAGGTCTTATTCAAAGTGCCAATTGTGAAGTGATGGTTGCAATCTATGATCCTACAATACCTAATCATAAATATGCAAGTCCAAACAAATATTTTGAAGCATTGATGCTAGGCAAGATAATTATAGCGTGCAGAGATTCACATATTGATAAAGAAATTATAAACGAGAACATTGGTTTTGTTTTTAATTACAACAACCCAAATGAATTTTGTTCGATTTTAGAGAAAATAGAACAAATAACATCTCCAGAAAAAAAAACAATGGGGGAAAGAAGCAAGTTGTTATACGAAAAGAAATATTCCCCGAACATACAAAAAGAGAAATTACTTCTTCTATACACTAAAATATAAAATTGAAATATAGAATCCTTTTCATCATCACCAAATCCGAAATTGGCGGAGCTCAAAAATTCGTTAAAGAACAAATTGATATTACTGCAAATGAGTTTGAGGTTTACTTATGCACCAATCAAAAAGATTGGCTTACAGAACAAGTTGAGAATAAAACAAAAGGCATTTTATTAAACAGAAATATTGAAAGCAAAATATCAATTTCATTTCTACTACAACTTATCAAATTTATTGAACAAAATAAAATAAATTTAGTAATTACCAATAGTGCTAATGCTGGTTTTTATGGCAGGCTTGCAGCATTTATTGCAAAAACAAATTCTTGCTATTTTTCTCATGGTTGGAGTTCGGTTTACAATGGTGGTAAATTAAGTTTTATATTAAATGCTGTAGAGAAATTTTTATCCAAAATTTCTACAAAAGTAATTTGTGTAAGTAACAATGATTACAACATTGCAATCAAAAAAATTGACATCAACTCAAATAAATTGTTAGTTGTAAAAAATGCTACACTGCCTATTTTTCAGCAAAAAAATACAGTTCAAAATCAACCTTTAAAAGTAATAGCATTAGCAAGATTTGCCAATCCTAAAAGAATAGATTTAATGATTAAATCTTTTGAACAAATTAGTAATGCAGAATTGTATATTGCTGGCACTGGACCAAACTTTGCCATATGGAAAAATTATGTTGACCAAAATAAAATAAGCAATGTAAAACTGCTTGGTGAAATACAATCATTTAATGCTTTTAGCGAATATGATATTTTTATGTTGATATCAGATAGTGAAGGCTTGCCTATTTCTGCAATTGAAGCAATGAGTGCTGGTTTGCCATTAATACTTAGCAATGTTGGTGGCTGTGTAGAGCTTATAAAAGACAACGGTGTTTTAGTTGAAAATAATATTGAAACTATTATAGCTGCAATAAAAAAAGTTAAAGAAAATTATTCACACTATCAGCAACAATCGTTAAGTTTATATAACGCACAATTTAATTTGAACAATGTAAAAGAGAATTATATTAATCTCTATTCATCTCTTATAGAAAACTAATCAACATTTTTTTGTTTTATCTACTTTTTACATTTTATTTTTTGGCTTTGTGCTTTGCAATAACTAAGGTTAATTTTTTTAAAAAATCTGGCTTAAGTAGCAAAATTTTAATTACACTATTTTCAGCAAAGGTTTTAGTAGGTTTTTTATACAGTTATTATTTTTCTTTACCATCACAAATAGAAAATGCCGATACTTGGGCTTATTTTTTAGATAGCAAAATAGAAACAGATTTTTTATTACAAAATCCCAAAGCATTTTTTGCAGATTTATTTACAAATCACTATGCCACAACTGGCGATTTCTTTACAAGCTCTCACTCCTTTTGGAGCGATTTAAAAGCAACCTTTTTTACCAAAATTTTAGCAATTTTAAATGTACTAAGCAATAAAAATTATTACATCAATCTGCTATTTTTTAATACATTTTTTATGGTGGGTTGTGTAGCATTATATAAGTTGTTTAATGAAAGTTTTGTTATAAAAAAATGGACATTAATTGCTGCCATTTTCCTTACCCCAAGTTTTTTATTTTGGTGTAGTGCTATCCATAAAGATGGGATTGTTTTTTCGGCAACTGCCATAAGTCTATATATCTTCTGTAAAATATTAAACAATAAAATTTCTATTAAACGAGTACTAATTTTAGTAGTTTGTCTAGCTACAATTTTTGCATTAAGAAATTATTATTTATTGGCAATTATTCCTGCTTTGTTTGGTTGGTATTTAGTTGCAAAATTTAAATTAAATAGTAGATTAATATTTTCAATCATTGTAACAATATGCCTAAGTGCCTTTTTGTTTTCTACTAGTACAAATTTTACAAACCCAATTGGAAATTCAATTGTTACAAAGCATAATGAATTTTTAACACTTGAAGGAAATACAAAATTTAATACACCATTATTAGAACCAAATACAAAAAGTATTATAAGCTATTTTCCTTTTGCATTGCAATCAGCTTTGTTTAGACCATTTCCAAATAATACAATATCAAAGACAGAGTTTTGCATTGCTACTGAAAATTATTTTTTCATAATCATTCTAGTCATTTCATTAGTTTTTGCAATTAAAAAAAATAATCAAACCTTTAGCTCACCTATTATTTTAACTTGCTTTACCATTAGTTTTTTTCTATTATTATTTATTGGTTACACAGTTTGTTTTGATGCAGCTATAATAAGATACAGAAGTGTATCGTTTCCTTTCTTAATTGTGCCTTGCTTATTAATAATTTTTGGCAAATCAAAAAAACAAATCGCAAGTCTAGAATCGTACATCGTAAATAACTAAAAATGCAAGCCCTAATCCTCGCTGGTGGCTTTGGCACACGCTTACAAACTGTTGTTAAAGAAGTTCCAAAACCATTAGCACCAATAGCTAACAAACCATTTTTATATTGGCTTATTACTTACCTGCAACAACAAGGTGTTACTCATTTTATTTTTTCGCTTGGTTATTTACACCATCAGGTAGAAGATTTTTTGAGGCAAGACTTTCCACATTTAAAATATGATTGTGTAGTAGAAAAAGAACCTTTAGGCACGGGTGGTGCTATTAAATTTTGCTTATCAAAATCAACCCAAAAAGATATTATTATAATTAATGGCGATACTTTTTTTGATGTAAATATTAAAGACTTTATTAAGTTTTATCAGGATACTAAGTCTGATTGCTGTATAGCACTAACACCTATGAAAGCCTTTGACAGATATGGTTCTGTAACAATTGATGAAAAAAATATCATCCATCAATTTAACGAAAAAAAATATTGCAGTGAAGGTTTTATCAATACAGGCATTTTAGTATTTGATAAAAATACTTTTATAGAAAAAACAAAGCACCTGCCTCAAAATTTTTCTTACGAAAAAGACTTTTTAGAGCCTAATATTGCAAACTTAAAAGTTACAGGTTTTATATCAACTGGCTATTTCATTGATATTGGCATACCAGAAGATTATTACAGGGCTGATAAAGAACTACCATTAGTTATCAATGGTTAGTAATTAAAAAAGCAATTAAATCAAACTTTGCGTTCGTTGCATTCTTTGCATCGTTGCGTAAAAACTAAATCGTAAAACTAAAATCGTACATCGTAAATATTAATATGAAAGTAGCATTAATTACAGGTATTACAGGACAAGATGGAGCATATCTTGCTGAATTTTTATTGAAAAAAGGATATCAGGTTCATGGCATTAAACGTCGTTCTTCTTTATTCAACACTCAACGTATTGACCATTTATACGAAGACCCACACACGCCAACACGCCATTTAACATTGCATTATGGCGACCTTACAGACAGTACTAATTTAATAAGAATTATACAGGAAGTGCAACCAGATGAAATTTATAACCTGGCAGCAATGAGCCATGTGCACGTAAGTTTTGAAGAACCAGAATATACTGCAAATGCAGATGGAATTGGCACGTTAAGAATATTAGAAGCTGTGCGTTTATTGGGAATGACCAAGAAAACAAAAATCTATCAGGCATCAACAAGTGAGTTGTATGGTTTGGTACAGGCTGTTCCTCAAAGTGAAACCACACCTTTTTATCCTCGTAGCCCTTATGCTGTTGCAAAACTTTATGCTTACTGGATTACTGTAAACTATCGCGAAGCTTATGATATGTTTGCCTGCAATGGAATTTTGTTTAATCACGAAAGTCCAAACAGAGGCGAAACTTTTGTAACAAGAAAAATTACAAGAGCCACAGCACAAATAGCTTTAGGCTTGCAAGAATGCTTATACTTAGGTAACCTAAATGCACAACGAGACTGGGGTCATGCAAAAGATTATATTGAGGGGATGTATTTGATTTTGCAACAAGAAAAACCAGAGGATTTTGTTTTAGCAACTGGCATTACAACCTACATCAGAGATTTTGTAAAAATGAGTTTTGCTGAAGTAGGTATTGAACTTGCATTTAAAGGCGAAGCAGAAAATGAAGAAGGTTATGTTGTGTCTTGTAGCAACGCTGAATATCAATTGCCAATTAGCAAAACAGTAGTAAAAGTCGATCCAAGATATTACAGACCAACAGAAGTTGAATTGTTGATTGGTGACCCAACAAAAGCAAATGAAAAATTGGGTTGGAAACCAAAATATACTTTAGCAGAAATGTGTAAGGAGATGGTAGCAAGTGATTTAGTAATCTTTAAAAAAGAAAGACATATTAAACAAAGCGGACTTTAATAATTATTAATGATTAATTATTAGTGATAAATTAAATAAAGCTTTGCGTCTTTGCTACTTTGCGTGAAACAAAAAATACTAAATGAACACTCAAGATAAAATATATATTGCTGGTCATAGAGGAATGGTTGGTAGTGCCATTGAAAGAAAATTAAGAAGTTTAGGATTCAATAATATCATTTCAAAAACCTCCAAAGAATTAGACTTAAGAAACCAGCAACAGGTAAATGATTTTTTTGCGACTGAAAAACCAAACTATGTTTTTTTAGCAGCAGCAAAAGTGGGTGGTATTGTTGCAAACAACACTTATCGTGCAGAATTTATTTACGATAACTTAATGATGGAAGCTAATATTATTAATGCTTCACACGCTAACAATGTTACCAAATTAATGTTCCTGGGTTCGTCTTGTATTTATCCAAAAAATGCACCTCAACCTTTAAAAGAAGAATATCTTTTGCAAGGATATTTAGAGCCAACCAATCAACCTTATGCCATTGCAAAAATTGCTGGCATTGAGTTGTGCGATAGCTACAGAGCTCAGTATGGCTGTAATTTTATAAGTGCCATGCCTACCAATTTATATGGTCCAAATGATAACTATGATTTAGAAAAATCGCACGTTCTTCCTGCATTGCTTCGCAAATTTATTACTGCAAAAAGAAATAACGATACAACTGTTACATTATGGGGTTCTGGTTCTCCCTTAAGAGAATTTTTACACGTTAATGATTTAGCAGAAGCTTGTATTTTTTTAATGAATAATTATAATGAAAAAGGTTTGGTAAATGTGGGTTGTGGCAATGATATTTCAATTAAGGATTTAGCTTTATTGGTTAAAAAAATTGTTGGCTTTGAAGGAGAGATTGTTTTAGATACTACCAAGCCAGATGGCACTGCAAGAAAATTAATGGATGTTACTAAATTAACCAATCTTGGCTGGAAAGCCTCTATAACATTAGAACAAGGAATAGCTATGGTATATGAGGAAATCAAGAACATTGAGTGGAATTAGTTATCAAACAATAAATATAAAACTTTGCGTCTTTGCTACTTTGCAGCTTTACGTGAAATAAAATATTAGTTAATAAAAAAATTGCATCGTTGCTTTATTTGCATCGTTGCGTGAAATAAAAACAGATGAAGAATATTTTAATTACAGGTGGTGCAGGCTTTATTGGCAGCCATGTTGTGCGTTTGTTTGTTAATAAATACCCAAACTACAACATCATAAATTTAGATGCATTGACTTATGCTGGCAATCTTGAAAACCTTAAAGACATTGACCAGTCATCTAACTACAAATTTGAAAAAGTTAACCTGCTTGATGCTGATGCTTTAAAACAAGTTTTTACAAAACATAATGTAACAGACGTTATACATTTAGCTGCTGAAAGCCATGTTGACAGAAGCATTTTATCTCCATTGGATTTTGTTTATACAAATATTGTTGGCACAGTAAATCTATTAAATACTGCAAAAGATTTTTGGAAGGAAGATTTAAGCAAACACTTGTTTTATCATGTTTCTACAGATGAAGTATATGGTGCTTTGGGAGAAACTGGTTTGTTTACAGAAACCACGCCTTACAGTCCAAATTCTCCATATAGTGCAAGCAAAGCAAGCAGTGATCATTTTGTAAGAGCTTATGCCGAAACTTACCATATGCACACTGTTATCAGCAATTGCAGTAACAATTATGGACCAAATCATTTTCCAGAAAAATTGATTCCATTGTTTATAAATAATATCATCAACAAAAAACCTTTACCAGTTTATGGAGATGGTTTATACACACGTGATTGGTTGTTTGTAATTGACCACGCTGTTGCAATTGATACTATTTTTCATAATGGAAAAGTAAATGAGACTTATAATATTGGTGGCTTTAACGAATGGAAAAATATTGATTTGATTAAAGTAATGTGCAAACAAATGGATGAAAAATTAGGTAGGCAAATTGGCGAAAGTGAGCAACTGATTACTTACATAAAAGACAGGCCAGGACACGACAGACGCTATGCCATTGATGCAACAAAAATCAATAAAGAATTGGGCTGGAAACCAAGCGTAACTTTTGAAGAAGGCTTAGCAATAACAATAGATTGGTATTTGCAAAACACAGAATGGCTGAACAATGTAACAAGTGGCAACTATGCTAACTATTACGAAAATATGTATGCTGGAAGATAGTGATGAGTTATCAATGATTAACGATTAGTGAAACCTTTGCGTTCGTTGCTTTTCTTTGCTTCGTTGCGTGAAATAAAATAAAAATGAAAGTAGAACAAACACCCTTAAAAGATTGTTACATCATTAACGATACTGTTTTTGCAGATGCACGTGGTTATTTTTTTGAAAGCTTTAACCAGCAAAAATTTCATAGCTTAACAGGTTTAGACATTGCTTTTGTTCAGGACAATCAATCAAAATCAACTCGTGGTGTGTTGCGTGGAATGCACTATCAGTTTGGCATTCACGCACAAGCCAAACTTGTAAGAGTAATAGAAGGAAGCGTTATTGATGCTGTGGTTGATTTAAGGAAAGAGTCTCCAACTTTTGGTCAAAGCTTTTCTATAGAACTTTCTGCTGATAACCATAAGCAACTTTTTGTGCCTCGTGGTTTTGCACATGGCTTTGTTGTGAAAAGTGATACAGCAATTTTCTTTTACAAGTGCGATAATTTTTATAATAAAGAAAGTGAAGGCGGCTTTATCTATAACGACTCAACAGTAAATATTGATTGGATGTTTGATGTGAATGATGTTTTATTAAGCGATAAGGATAATATACTTCCAACATTTAACGAAGCAAAAAAAAGTTTTAATTTTTAATTCATTTCACACAAAGTACGCTACGAAAGCAAAGCTACAAAGTCTTAGTATGCTTAGTAAACTTTGTAGCTTTGTGTGAAACTATCAAAAAATATGAAAGGAATAATTTTAGCAGGTGGAAGTGGCACACGCCTCTACCCTATTACAAAAGGAATAAGCAAGCAGTTAATGCCTATCTATGATAAGCCAATGATTTATTATCCTCTAAGTGTTTTAATGCTTGCAGGTATTAATGAAGTATTGATTATTACTACACCTGAAGATAGTGCACAGTTTCAAAAGCTTTTGGGTGATGGTAACGAAATTGGTTGCAAATTTTCTTATGCTGTACAAGCTGTACCTAATGGTTTAGCACAAGCATTTGTTATAGGTGCTGATTTTGTTGGCAATGATAAAGTAGCTTTAGTATTGGGAGATAATATTTTCTATGGTGCTGGCTTTAGCAAATTAATACAATCATTCAACGATGTAAATGGTGCTGCCATTTTTGCTTATGAAGTGCACGATCCTGAACGCTATGGTGTGGTTGAGTTTGATGAAAATAATATTGCAAAATCTATTGAAGAGAAACCTAAGCAACCAAAAAGTAATTATGCAGTTCCTGGTTTATATTTTTATGATAACAGCGTTATAGAAATTGCAAAAAACATTCAGCCATCACCGCGTGGCGAGTATGAAATTACTGATGTGAACAGGGTGTATTTAGAGCAAGGCAAATTGAATGTAGGTGTTATGAATAGAGGTACAGCATGGCTTGACACAGGAACTTTTGAAAGCCTTAGCGAAGCTTGTGAATTTGTAAGGGTAATTGAAAAACGCCAAAATAAAAAGATTGGTTGCATAGAAGAAGTAGCTTACAGAATGGGCTACATTAACAAAGAACAACTTTTAGTTTTAGCAGAAAAATATGCTAAAAGTGGTTATGGAGAATATATGAAAACTGTTGTGAAATAATGGTTTGAATGGAATATTTGGACAATAATAATTGGGCTCAATTATTTATTGAGCAAATTATAAACATTAATACCTTCTGTATTGAAGGAATATCAACGATTACTACAATATCAACAATACCTTTTTCCAAAGAAATATATCCCCAATTACTCGGGTTAATCAATATTCAAAACTGGAATGAGGTAAAGAAACTAGAAATAAAAAAGAAAGATGTATTTAATGAATATCTAGATATAGTTACATTCAAGGATAATCAAAATCGCCTATTCGCTGCAACCGTATATGATAGTGACGAATTATGGCAAAATCCTAAAGTTTTGGATATAATTCTACTAGCCTAAATCATCAATTCAATCTTCCCAACCTTGAATTAATAGTTGTAAAACCTACCAATTCATCGTATCGTCCACTAAAGCTTTTATAATAGACTAATACTTCATAAGTATTTTCTGTTTCCCAATAATTACCTTCTGTAAATGCTGTTGTTGCAACAGCATTTTTTGTTTGCACATCTTTGGTAACATAGTTATAAAAGTAATAACCCTGCTTTAGCAACAATGTTTTTTCATAAATGCCTTGTTCGGCATTATACTTCATTTTATTGTCATCACTGGTTTTATTACCAGTAAACTCACCCATTATAAAAATTTCTTTACCAGCGTAAGGTTGGTTGTTTTCTGGCTTGTAAACAAAATGCACATTAGCATATCCTGTTTGCCACCAGTTATTCACTAAATCCGTAGTCGTTATTTCATACCAGCCATTTAAGTCTTTCCAAAACAAATAACGATCTGAAACCCTTGTTGCTTCTGGTTTTACAAACACATCAATAGGGTTTTTAGTTTCGTCTTTCCTCAAAATCTTATCACTCTCAAATCTAAAGCTTCTCAAATCCACCCACCTATATTCTTTTCCAGACTCAAACAAGCAATCTTTTTCTCCATCATATTCCAAAACATTTTCTCTTATAAAAGCTGGCTTAATATTTTTTACTGCATTATCCCAACGTTGGTTTTGCATTATAACAACTTTTACGTTTTCGCTTGGATTAAATACATTTTGCAAAGCAGTTGTATTAACACTTACTTGTATTTTCTGGTGTGTTTTTTCTTTATCAAAATCAAATGGCTGGCGAATTTGAACACCAATTGCAGTTTGATTATTTACAACATACATTCGTTTTGTAAACGCTATATTATCTACATCGCCATTTAAAAAAACCTTTACTAAATAATTACCACTTTTAGTAGGCATGCAATTATTCTCTGGCAAGGTTACCTGGTAATGTACATATTTAGAAGTTGTAACAGACGAAGGGCGACTTTGTGTAATTCTGTTTTGTGTAAAGCCTTTTATATAGTCAAATTGATTTACGTCAGCCTCAGTCCAGTCTGCATTACAAAGCACGTAGGTATAATAATAACTCTTTACATAACCATCCATATCATCAAAATGCAACTCCAATAAATCAGCAGAATTTAAATTAATGACAGGCATAGTTTCCTGATTATTTTGTTGAAATAATTTTGCAGATTTAATGTTTGACAAATAATTAGAATCGGGAATTAATTGAGCAAAATTATTATTTACAATTAGCAATAAAAAGAAGGAAATTATTTTTTTCATGTTGAAGTTGATTTTTCAAAAATACTGCCAAACAAGTTAAAAAATTATTAATCATCACAGCACTATATCCTGCAACAATTTACTTTTTTCTAAATGGTCTGTGTTGTAGTGTAAGCCTCTGCTTTCTTTCCTAAACTCTGCACCTTTAACAATAAGGTAGCCTACTGTTATCAGGTTTCGTAGCTCACAAAGCTGTGGAGATACTTTGGTCGTCTTATACAATTCTTCAGTCTCCGTAAACAATAAATCTAGTCTTTTCATAGCACGTTCTAAACGTACGTCAGTCCTTACAATACCTACATAATCGCTCATAATGCTTTGCAATTCTTTAAGGCTTTGCGTTATTAAAATCATTTCCCTTGGGTCGGTGGTTCCTTGTGTGTTCCAGTCAGGCACAGCAGCAGCCTCAAATCCAGCCCCCCCACCCCCCAAAGGGGGAATTTGGGAAACATACTCATCAATATCAAGACTGCTGTTATTAGTACTGTAATTATTTTGATAGGAAGTTTTTATTTCTCCCCCTTTGGAGGGTGGGGGGGCTGTTACTTTTAAATAAGCCCTATGTGCAAACACCATAGCCTCCAACAAGCTATTACTTGCCAAACGATTTGCACCATGCAAACCTGTACTTGCACACTCGCCACAGGCATATAAGTTTTGTATAGATGTTTGTGCAAATTCATTGGTTTGTATGCCACCACAACTATAGTGTGCAGCAGGTGCAACAGGTATTAAATGTTGCATTACATCAATACCAATGCTTAAACATTTGCCATAAATATTTGGAAAATGATGAATGAATTTTTCCTTATCAAAATGTCTGCAATCTAAATACACACATTCTGTTCCTGCTTTTTTCATTTCATTATCTATAGCACGTGCCACAATATCTCTTGGTGCAAGGTCTTTTCGTGCATCATATTTTTCCATAAAAGCCTCACCATCCTTATTACGTAAAATACCACCATCGCCACGCACAGCTTCTGTTATTAAAAAGCTTGGCGATACAGCAGGCTCGTATAAAGCTGTTGGATGAAACTGTATGAACTCCATATTTTCAATCCTACCTTTTGCCCTATAAACCATAGCCACACCATCTCCTGTTGCAATTTTAGGGTTGGTAGTTGTCCTATATGCCTGCCCACAACCACCAGTTGCCAGCAACGTTGTATTGCACAAAATTTTTTCAATTTTATTGGTGTGCAGGTTTAAAACATACACACCCAGACAAGTTATATTTTGTGTGGACTTTGTAACAAGATAACCCAAATGATGCTGCGTAATTAAATCAATAACAAAACAATGATTAATAATTTCGACATTACTTAATGTAGATATTTCGTGCAACAAGGCACGTTCCATTTCTTTGCCTGTAATATCTTTATGATGCAGAATTCTAAACTCACTATGTCCTCCTTCTTTGCCAAGTGCATATTCGCCAGTTGAAGTTTTATCGAAACTGGCACCATATTCAATCAATTCTTTAATACGTTCTGGTCCTTCTTTTACAACTATTTCAACAATGCTATTGTCACACAATCCATCGCCTGCAATAAGTGTATCATTTATGTGTTTTTCAAAACTGTCCTTATTGGCATCCCACACACCTGCAATACCACCTTGTGCATACTTGGTGTTGGTTTCATCGCTTTGGGTTTTGGTAATAACCATTATTTTTTTATCTGGAAAATGCCTTGCAGTTTTTATGGCAAATGTTAAACCTGCAATACCACTGCCTATAACCAAAAAGTCTGTTTGCATACTGTTAAGTATTTGTAGCAAAGAAACAAAGGGAATTATAAATTGTAAACTAAAATTTTATTGCAAATGAGAAAGCAAATATTTTGTTGTAAGATTAAAATAACCTTTCCAAATATCCTCAATTTTTTCCTTTTATAATCTTGCATAAAACAAGCGAACGTTAAGCAGCTTACATTTGTTCTGAATGAAGAATAACACATCAACATATTGGCTATGTCAAATTGGTGGCTGGAGCACATACTGCATAGTTTATACTTTTTTTTATTTTACTATACGCACTCAGCCTCAGGCACATTTTTACGAAACTGTTTTGCTTGATGCAGCACTAGGTATTGTTGTTACACATGCAATGAGATTAATTATTAAAGCTGGTGGTTTTTTTAAATTATCTCAGGCAAAACAAGTACTGGCCTTTGTTTTAACAACATTAATATTTGCTTTATGCTATGCATTTTTAATGGTTTTTATTGAAGACAAATTAGATATCTTAAGCGATAATATAAAGAAGTATGCATTTGTCAATAAAGTTATTCGTGTTTGGTATGCTGCATTTTTATTTTTAACAATATGGAACTTGTTGTATTATCTTTTCCATTTTGTACGAAAAAGTCAATCGCAGCAACTTGATAAAATTCGACTGGAAAGCCTTGTAAAAGAGCTTGAATTAAAAACAATAAAATCTCATATTCATCCACATTTTATTTTTAATACGCTAAATAGTATTCGTGCTTTAATTGACGAAAACCCAGAAAACGCAAGAACTGCTATTACACAACTTAGCAATATTTTACGCAGTAGTATGTATGCTGAAAAGATTGATAGCAGCACTGTTGAAAAAGAATTAAGTATTGTGAAGGATTATCTTGCCTTAGAGTTGATTCGCTTTGAAAGCAGGTTGAATATTGAATATAATATTGATGATGATACACTAGACCAACCAGTGCCACCAATGATGCTGCAAACACTTGTTGAAAACGCAATAAAACATGGCATTAGCAAACAAATTAGTGGAGGTACAATAAAAATCATTTCTGATTTTAAAGACAATTATCATGAATTGATTGTGCAAAATACAGGGCAGCTTTATGACAATATAAATGCCGAGGGATTTGGTATTGCAAGCACTTACGATAGATTAAACTTATTGTTTGGCAACAAAGCAAAATTTGAATTAAAGAATATAGAAAATATGGTACAGGCAAGAATTATAATGCCAGTATAATTTTCAATTAGTAATTAATAATTAGTAATAAAAATGATAAAGTCTATTATTATTGATGATGAGCGTTTAGCAAGAAACGAACTTAGAAAGTTGCTAAAAGAACATCCTGAAATTAATGTTATTGAGGAAGCTGCAAATGCCGATGAAGGTATTGAAAAAATAGAAAGTTTTAGTCCTGATTTAATTTTTCTTGATATACAAATGCCAAGCAAAACTGGCTTTGATTTATTGGCAAGTTTAGATAAAGCACCCAAAGTTATTTTTACAACTGCCTATAATGAATATGCCCTGAAAGCCTTTGAAGTAAACGCTTTAGACTATTTATTAAAACCTATTGAACCAAAAAGATTAAGCGATGCCATACATAAAGTGCAGGATGAAATGGCAAAAGAAAGATTGGGTTTAAGCAGCAGCAAAGGACCATTGACAGATGCTGACCAAGTATTTGTGAAAGATGGAGAAAGATGCTGGTTTGTAAAGCTTAGCGAAGTAAGATTATTTGAAAGTGTTGGCAATTATGCCAAGGTATTTTTTGGCACTAACAAGCCTTTGGTTTTAAAATCGCTAAACTCGCTTGAAGAAAGGTTGGACGAAAGGACTTTTTTCAGGGCAAACAGGAAGCATATCATTAATGTAAAATGGATTGAAAAGATTGAACCATATTTTAATGGTGGCTTATTGGTGGAATTAAAAGGTGGAGAAAAAATTGAAGTGAGCAGAAGGCAAACAGTAAAGTTTAAAGAAATGATGAGTTTTTAGTTTTTAAAATTTCGATATATAAAAGAGATGCAGCAATGTGTCTCTTTTTTGTTTATTCTATTGACAAACTCTTACATAAATTTGTTTGTTATAAAAATTATGCTACAACGCCTCACTAATTTTAAAACAATACTTGCCATTGTTGCAATTCTTATTGTAAGTGGCACTATTATTTATAGCCAATACATAGCAAAAAAACTTGCAGCAGAAGAAAGAATAAAAATTGAACAATGGGCAGAAGCTGTAAAAGTTAATATGGAGTTGAGCGATAGCAGTCTAAGCCTTAATTTAACATCAAGAATACTTATTGAAAATATTAAACATATTCCCACCATTCTTACAACAGAAAAAAATGAAATCTTAGATTATATAAACATAGACACAGCAAAGGTTGCAGACAAAGATTTGTTATTAAAAAACAAGATTATTGAGTTTAAAAATTTACATCAGCCTATTGAATGGAAAAACCCAAATGACTCTACGCAAAGCAATATTGTTTATTATGGAGAAAGTAAGTTGTTGAATCAGGTTCGCTACTACCCTATTGTGCAATTAATTATTGTAGTATTATTTATTATAGTGGTAATTCTGGCTTTACAAAGTAATTATAGAAGTACCCAAAACCAAGTGTGGGCTGGGCTTGCAAAAGAAACTGCACATCAGCTTGGCACGCCAGTAAGCAGTTTAGAAGGTTGGGTTGAAGTATTGAAAGACATAAAAGGCAACGAAAAAATTGTTCCAGAAATTGAGAAAGATGTGCACCGCTTACAATTGATTACAGATAGATTTGGTAAAATTGGCAGCACGCCCCAACTTGAAGAAAAAAATATTGTGCAACAGGTACAATACATGATGGACTATATTAAAAAACGTGCAGGACACAACATCAAATTTTCACTAAATACAAACCAGCAAAATATCATAGCGAGGATTTCTCCACCATTGTTTGACTGGGTAGTTGAAAATTTATTGAAGAATGCACTTGATGCAATGGAAGGGAAAGGTAGTATTACTGTTAATATTAATGACGAAATAAATAAAACAACTATTGAGGTAACTGATACTGGCAAAGGCATTAGCAAAGCTAATATAGACAAGGTTTTTAAACCTGGCTTTACAACAAAAAAACGTGGTTGGGGATTAGGTTTAACCTTAACAAAAAGAATTGTAGAACAATACCATAATGGAGTTATTTATGTAAAAAACAGTGAACTGAACAAAGGCACTACTTTTAGAATTGAGTTGAAGAAATAATTGCTATAAATACATTGAAATGAAATTTTACAAAAAACTATTCATAGCTTTAAGTTCAATGCTGGCAAGCATTTGCACTGCACAAAAAATTGAATTACTGTCAACAAATGTCAAATCTTCACTGCGTGGATTATGTGTTGTTGATGAAAATATTATTTGGGCAAGTGGCAGCAATGGAACAGTTTTAAAAAGTACAAATGGAGGAAAATCTTTTACAACTATTGCTGTTAAAGGATTTGAGAAAAAGGATTTTAGAGACATTGAAGCCTTTGATAGCAACACAGCTATTATTATGGCAATTGCAGAGCCTGCATATATTTTAAAAACAATTGATGGTGGCATTACATGGAAAACAGTTTTTACTGATAGTACAAAAGGAATGTTTTTAGATGCTATGTATTTTAAAGATGCTAATAATGGTATTGTTATTGGCGATCCAATTAGTTTTAACGATTTTTTAGAAGAAAAAAAAATAGCACCCACCTCACCATGTATTAATCTTAATGGAAATGTGGCTTTCATTGCAACAACTAATGATGCTGGAAATACTTGGCAAAAATTTACTACGCTTAAAATGTTAGACACAGGTGAATCTTTTTTTGCATCAAGTGGCAGCAATATTGCATTAAACAAAAACAAAACTTTTTTTGTTTCAGGTGGCAAGCAATCTAATTTATACTTCAACAATAAAAAGTTTGAAATACCTATAAACAAAGGATTGGAAAGCACTGGTGCTAATTCAATTTCAATAGAAAAAAGCAATGTAATAATTGTTGGTGGAGATTTTAAAAATGATTCTGCTGCAACCAACAATTGTGTTTTATTCAATACAAAAACATTGCAATTTACACAACCAAAAACTTATCCAACTGGTTATCGTTCTTGTGTAATTCAATTACAAAAAGGTTTTGCAATAACTTGTGGTATTAATGGAGTTGATATGAGCACTAATTATGGAATGAACTGGAAAAACATTAGCAAAGAAGGATTTCATGTGGTTGTAAAAGCAAAAAAAGGAAAGGCAGTTTTCTTTGCAGGAAGTAAAGGAAGAATTGGAAAATTCATTTATGAATAATCTATGGAAATAAACCTAAAAAGCATCTAAACAAAAACATTAAAACCAACTGTGAGTTTAAATAATTTTGACACTTTAAGTGATAATGATTTGCTTGAAAATTATTATTCAACAAAAGACAATAAATGGCTTGGCATATTGCTGAAACGCTATACATTATTGCTTTTGGGAACTTGTATCAAATATTTAAAAAATGAAAACAATGCTAAAGATGCTGTGCAACAAGTATTTTTAAAAGCCATTAACGAAATACCAAAATATAAAATAACCTATTTTAAAAGCTGGATTTACATGGTTGCAAAAAACCATTGTTTAATGCAGCTTAGAGACAAAAATAAAACTGTTGATATAAGTGAAAATGCCTTGCTTGAAGATGAAATTTTTGATATAGATACATTCAGAAAGAAAGACGAAGACTTAAGTTATTTGGAAGCTGCAATAACTGAACTAAATGATGAGCAAAAGCATTGCATTGACTTATTTTATTTACAAAAAAAATCCTACCAGGATATTGTAAATACAACAAGCTATACCTTAATGCAGGTAAAAAGCCACATTCAAAATGGTAAGCGAAACTTAAAAATCTTGATTGAAAAAAAACGCCAGGCACAAAATGGAAAATAAGAATAACGATAATAAAAACGAGCAACTTTTAAAATACCTTGATGGTAAATTAGAAGACGATGAATTGCACGAATTTGAAAAGCAAATGGCAGATGATGCAATGATGAATGATGCTGTGGAAGGCCTATCAACACTGCAAAATAAAAAAAATATCGACAGTTACGTTAATGACTTAAACAAGCAGTTACAACAATACACTTCATCTAAAAAACAACGCAGGTTGAAAAACAAACTTGAGTTAAATGACTGGACAATGCTTGCCATTTTTCTTGTTATTACACTTTGTGTGGTTGCATATTTTATAATAAAAAAACTCTAAAAAAAAGGCTTGCAATTGCAAGCCTTTTTTCATTCTTTATTCATTTCAATATATTTCAAAAATTCTTCTTTCTTTTTACTGTCTAAAAACTCGCCATTATAGTAAGCAGTTACAGTTGTGCTGCTATCATCTTTAATACCTCTGCTGGCTACACATAAATGTTTAGCTTCTACCAAAACAGCAATATTATTTGTTCCCAAAATATGTTCAAGCTCCTTTCCTATCTGCATTGTAAGGCGTTCCTGTACTTGTGGACGTTTAGCAAAATAATCTACAATTCTATTTAATTTACTTAAGCCAATTACTTGTCCATTGTTAATATAAGCAATATGTGCCTTACCAAAAAATGGCACAAAATGGTGCTCGCAATAAGTATAAAATGCAATATTTTTTTCTACCAGCATTTCATTGTATTTATACTTGTTATCAAACATCGAAATGCTAGGTTTATTTTCAGGATTCAATCCTTTAAATACTTCTTGCACATACATTTTAGCAACACGCTTTGGCGTTCCTTTTAAACTGTCATCAGTAAGGTCTAATCCAAGTGTATTCATTATTGCTTCAAAATGCTTTTCAATAATTTCAATCTTTTCTTCATCAGTTTTATCAAAAGCATCTTTGCGAATAGGCGTGTTAAAGCAACTACTTATATGGTCATTGCCAACTTCATCAATTTCAATATCGCTCAATTCTGGTTTGTTATGCTGGGTATTTAACATAGTTGTTATCTGTTTCATGTAAAGTAATTCTCAAATCCAAATCAGCATTTATACAAGGGCGTAAAATATTATAAATTACAACTGCAATATTTTCTGCTGTTGGGTTTAAGTTTTTAAATTCAATAGTATCTAAGTTTAAATTTTTATGGTCAAACCTTTGTATAATTTGTTCTTTAATTATCTGGCTCAACTCTTTCAGGTCAATCACATAACCAGTTTCAGCGTTTATGCTGCCAGTAATTTTTACTACCAACTCATAGTTATGCCCATGGAAATTTTGATTACTGCATTTACCAAATACTTTATTGTTCGTTATATCATCCCAATTTGCATTATATAGCTTATGGGCTGCATTAAAAAATTCCTTTCTATAAACCGAGACTTTATTCATCAATAAATTAAATACTATTTATCTTAAATAATTACTGAAACAAAAGTGTGTTGCTCAAATAATTATTTCGCTGGGGTTAATATTGCAAAAATATGGTGGATATACTATCAACGCTCATCACAAATATAATTTTCTAAAAAAGCAAATCTGTTATTTTCGTCCCTTAAACATTAACACATAGTACACAAAAGAGGGTATTAACATCGAAAAAATAGTCCTATGTTTCTATCATGCTTATGTGGTAAATAAAAAACTAACAATGAAAAAAGCAATTTACATTTTACTGTTTGTGCCATTTTTTGCCATAGCACAAAAACAAATTACGCTGGAAGATATTTACAAAAAAGGAACTTTCAGGACCGAAAGTGTTCAGGGATTTCAAAGCATGAAAGATGGAAAATTTTATGTAGAGCAAACCAGGGAAGGCATTGTTAAAAAAAGTTTTGAAACTGGCGAAACCATTGCCACACTTATAAAAAATGAAGATGTGAAAAATGAAAAGGGAGTTGCTATAAGCTTAGATGACATTGAATGGAGTGACAATGAAACCAAAATTTTAGTTTTTACAAACAGAGAATCAATTTATAGAAGAAGCAGCAAAGCCATTGTGTATGTTTATGATTTAACAACAAAAAAAACTGCGTTGATTGATAATGACAAAGTATTACATGCAACGCTTTCCCCTAATGGAAAACAAGTTGCTTTTGTAAAGAATAATAACCTTTTTGTAAAGAATTTGGCTACTAATAAAACAACTCAAATTACCACTGATGGAAAATGGAACTTCATAATTAATGGTAATTGCGATTGGGTTTATGAAGAAGAATTTGAGTTTACACGTGCATTTGAATGGAGCAAAAACAGTAATTATATTGCCTACTACAGGTTTGATGAAAGCAAGGTAAAAACCTATGAATTTGCCGTGTATGATAGTTTATATCCAAAACAATATTCATATAAATATCCAAAAGCAGGAGAAGCTAATAGCAAAATTGAAATTTATATTTATAATACTGCAACCAACAAAAAAACTAAAGTTGATATTGGTAAAGAAACTGACATTTATATACCAAGAATTAAATGGATTGCTGGCACAAATAACTTATGCGTTTATTGGTTAAACAGATTGCAAAATAATTTAAAACTATTAAAGGCAGATGCTACAACTGGCTCCACAGCTACATTCTACGAAGAAACTAATAAATATTATGTTGATATAAATGATAACATTTATTTTTTTGAAGATGGTAATAAATTTTTATTGACAAGTGAAAGAGATGGAATGAATGATTTGTATTTGGGCAATATAAAAACCAAAGAAACGATGCGATTATTGAATGATAAATATGAGGTTGTTGAACTATATGGAGTTGATGAAAAAAAAGGAAGAATATTTTTTTCGAGTGCTTATGATTTTAAAAATCGACAACCAATGATGTATAATTTAATTAATAAAAAAAGTTATGCATTGTCTTCTACTGTTGGTACTCATAAGGTTTCATTTAATAATGATTTTTCATATTTTTTAGATAATTACTCCGATTATTATTTCCCTTCAATTTATTCATTATGCAAAACTGATAGTGCTATTAATGATGATTCAAATTGGAGTTACAAAGGCAAGATTTTAAAAGATAACAAAACATTAAGAGATAAAGTTCATGTAGATTACGATTTACCATTACCAACTTTTCAAAAGCTTAAAAATGCTGCTGGTGTTGAGTTGTGCAGTTGGATGCTTCAACCCAAAAACTTTGACAGCACAAAAAAATACCCTGTTCTTTTTTGCAATTATGGTGGTCCTGGCAGTCAGCAAGTTGCCAATCGCTGGGGTGCTGTAAGCATGTGGCATCAGTACCTTGCACAGCAAGGTTATATTGTAGTGTGTGTAGATAATACAGGCACTGGCTTTAGGGGTGAAGAATTTAAAAAGAAAACTTATTTGCAATTGGGTAAATATGAAATTGAAGACCAGATTGACGTTGCAAAATATCTGGCAACATTACCTTTTGTAGATGCTAATAGAA
Source organism: uncultured Chitinophagaceae bacterium (assembly GCA_964477265.1). GTDB lineage: Bacteria > Bacteroidota > Bacteroidia > Chitinophagales > Chitinophagaceae > CAIVPM01. The sequence goes on along the minus strand of CAYZDJ010000001.1, from coordinate 201,605 downwards.
TTGGGCATTGGGGCTGGAGCTTTGGTGGATTTATGAGCAGCCTTGCAATAAGTAAAGGTGCAGATATTTTTAAAACAGCCGTTGCTGTGGCACCTGTTACAAACTGGCGTTTTTACGACAATATTTACACAGAACGTTTTATGCGTACACCACAGGAAAACAAAAAAGGATATGATGAAAATGCACCTTTAAATTATGTAAAAAATATTAAAGGAAAGTTTTTGGTTATTCATGGCACTGCCGATGACAATGTACATTTTCAAAATAGCACAATGATGGTGAATGAAATGATAAAAAGGAATATTGAATTTGAAAGTGGATATTATCCTAACAGAAATCATGGCATTTATGGAGACAATGCAACCTTTCATATCTATAGCAAAATGACGAAATTTATTTTAGCTAATCTTTAATCGCAAGTTAGTCGATAGTCAAAATTCGTTAGTTAATCATAAGTTTAGCTTATAATAATTCGTATAAACTTACGATTTAAAACTTACAATTAACTCACGGAAAACTTACGAATAAAATGAATACAGTAATTTTTGATATGGATGGTTTGCTTATTGACAGTGAACTCATTTGGCAGGAAGCAACTGCTGAAATTCTTGCTACTAAAGGCTTGCACATTACACAACAACAATATGAATCTACAACTGGCTTAAGGACTGCAGAGTTTTTGGAGCATTGGTTTGAGCATTTTAAACTAGATAAATCTTTATTAAACCAATGGCAGAATATAATGTATGAATTGGTAATTAATAAAGTTAAAACTAAAGGCAACATTATGCCTGGTGTTGATTACATCTTTAATTTTTTTGCAGAAAAGAATTTTAAAATGGGAGTTGCCAGTTCATCTCCAATGATTTTAATTGACTGCATTATTGATATGCTTAATGTAAGGAAACACTTGCAGGCTATAACTTCTGCAGAAGCTTTGCCTTATGGAAAACCCAATCCACAGGTTTACATTAATTGTGCAAGTGAATTAAACAGCAAGGCTAATGAGTGTATTTGTTTTGAAGATTCTATTAATGGAATGATTGCAGCAAAAGCAGCTAAAATGAAATGTGCTGTTGTACCTGCAACAAGCCAAATGCAAGATACTCGTTGGAGTTTAGCTGACTTGAAATTAGCATCATTAAGTGATTTTACTAATGATAATTTAAAAAAAATCTTTATAGTTTTATAATAAAATAAATATCTTTCCAAACGCTTTGTAAACCCCCAAAAAACGATTGCAATGGAAGTAAAAAGATTATTTGATGCCATAGATTTTCAACTATCAAAATTTGGAAATAAATCAGATGTATTGGCTGCAAAAATTAATGGTGAATGGAAGGGCAATAGTGCAACACAAATACAAGACACAGCTAATAAATTAAGTGCAGCCCTTGTGCAGCTTGGCATTAGTGGAAATGATTACACTGCAGAAGGTGCAGATAAAGTTGCTATCATAAGCAACAACAGGCCAGAATGGGTTATTGCAGATATTGCTGTGCAACAAACTGGTGCTATTTTAGTTCCACTTTATCCAACAACAAACCCTTTAGAAGTTGAGTTTATTTTAAACGACTGCCAGGCCAAATACATTTTTGTAAGTGATGTTGAAATGTATAATAAAATAAAGGCTTTGCAACCCAAAATTGCATCATTAAAAAACATTTATAGCTTCGATAAAATTGAAGGTTGCAACCACTATACTGAACTTATAAATGCAGCAACAGAAACATCTTTACAAAAGGTTGAAGAAATAAAGAAAGGAGTTCCTGTATCGCATCTTGCAACTATTATTTATACAAGTGGCACAACAGGCACACCAAAAGGTGTAATGCTTAGCCACAGCAATATTTACACTTGCATAATGTATAGCAAACAAAGCTTTCCTTTTGAAGACAGACCAGAAGTAAGAGCACTAAGTTTTTTACCCCTAAATCATATTTTCGAAAAAGTAATTACATACATTTATTTATATAGTGGCATAAGCATTTATTATGCTGAAAGCCTTGAAACCATTGGAGAAAATATAAGAGAAGTAAAACCCTTTGGCTTTAGCTGTGTACCTCGTTTGCTTGAAAAAGTATATGAAAAAATTATGGCGAAAGGCAGTGAATTAACTGGCATTAAACGCAAGCTTTTTTATTGGGCTGTTAGCCTGGGAGAAAAATATGATAACAACGTTAGTGGTGGATTTTGGTATGACTTTCAATTAAAGCTTGCCAATAAAATTATATTTAAAAAGTGGAGAGAAGCATTGGGAGGAAGCGTTGAATTTATTGTAACTGGTGGTGCTGCTTGTCCTGTGCATTTACTTAGAATATTTAATGCTGCTGGTGTTGCTGTGTACGAAGGTTATGGACCAACAGAAAACAGTCCTGTAATTAGTGTGAACAGAAAGGGAATTAATGGTAATAAATTTGGAACTGTGGGTCCGCCAATTGATAATATAGAAGTAAAGCTTGCTGATGATGGGGAAATTATTGTGCGTGGCACAACAGTTATGGAAGGCTATTATAAAAGACCAGACTTAACTGCTGAAACCATTATAAATGGTTGGTTGCATACTGGAGATATTGGTACCTGGGTTGATAATAAATTTTTAAAAATAACTGACAGGAAAAAAGAACTGTTTAAAACAAGTGGAGGTAAATATGTTGCCCCACAACCTATAGAAAACAAATGCAAGGAAAGCAACTTTATTGAGCAAATTGTTGTTATTGGTAATGAGAAAAAATTTGTAAGTGCTTTAATTGTTCCCTCTTTTAATGAACTAAAAAAATGGTATGCTACCAAGGGTTTAACTTATACAACAAATGAAGCAGCGATAGCCAATAGCCAAGTGCAGCAATTGTTTCAAGGCATTATAGATAATTACAATACATTGTTTAACCATGTAGAGCAAATTAAAAAGTTTGAATTATTATCAAGAGAATGGAGTTTAGAAACAGGGGAAATGACGCCAAAAATGAGCTTGAAACGCAAAGTGATTTTAGAAAAATTTAGTAAAGAAATTGACAAGATTTATTGCTAAAAATTTGCTTCAAACTTGCTTGGCTCTACAATCATATATCTTGTTACAGCATTAATTTTCATTTCGTCTAAAACATCAACAACATTTTTATAATTGCTTTCTTTGGTTGGTTTTATTAAAACTAATAACTCATTTTTATTGCCAAATTTTTGTTGCATAATTTGTTGTTTTGTTATTATAATACTTCTAATACTATTTTCATTACCAAAGCCACAAACGCTTGTGTGCATTGAATCCAAGCCATTGTAATACACAATTTGGTTGTCATTTTTCAAAATCAAATTCAAAGTTTTTTCTTCACTTGCTGTGCTATGCCCACCATCTGCTGGCATTATTAATGGCATAGCTTGTTGCGTTGTCATACTTGTAGTTAATATAAAAAAAGTAATAAGCAAAAAACCTAAATCAACCATTGGTGTAAGGTCAACACGTGGCATTACTTTCTTATTGTTTCTTGAAATAATTTCTGCCATAATAATTAGTTTTCCTATAGGATAAGTTTATAAGTTTTTTCCATAACCAGAATTTGATTTATGTCAAATTTTTATTGAAGAATTATAAGTTGGTTTGTTGACACAAAAAATTATTTTATGAGAAAGATTGTTATAATCATTTTTTTACTTATCGCTTCAAACTACTGCTGTTACTCGCAAATAGATAGTTTGTCTATGAAAGATAGTTTCAAAATAGATACTGTAAAACGCATTGAAAATTTTATGGAAGCACATAATCCTAGTATAACGTTTAACAAAGCTTATTATCAAAAAAGGGGTGTTTCATTTAAAAATACTGGCAACACACTTTTAATAACTGGCGGTAGTTTAATACTTGGGGGTCTTATAATTGCTTCTGATAAAAGCATTGACATTGGGAAGGCAGTTACAGCATTAGGATTAATGTTTTTTGGCACATTGACAGATTTAATTTCAATCCCATTTTTTATTTCTTCAAATCATAATGCTAAACTTGCAAAGGCATTACCTTAAATTCAAATGAACCAACTTATCACATACTGCAAAAGCATTCATCCTATTTCAACAGAATTAGAAAATGCTTTACTTGAAAATTCAATTTACAAAACATATAAAGCTGGTGAATACCTTTTAAAACAAGGTGCTGTAGCCAATTATGCAAGTTTTATTATGAGTGGCTTGGTGCGTAGTTTTTATATAAAAGATGAAGAAGAAATTACTACAAAGTTTTTAGCTCAAGGCTCACTGATAACTTCTATTTACAGTTTTTATAGTAGAAAAGCTGGACAGGAAAATATTATTGCATTAGAAGATACTGAACTCATTTGTGTGCATTATGATGCTATGCAAAAAATGCTAAATGAGTTTGTTGAGTTTAATTTTATTGTAAGGGTAATTACAGAACGCTATTTATTTTTTAGTGAAATTGAAATTTATAATTTAAGAAAACAAAATGCCGAAGAACGTTATCGTTTCTTTTTAAAACATCACAATGCTTTGCTACAAAGGGTTTCATTAAAACACATTGCCAGCTATTTAAATATGAGTATTGAAACATTAAGCAGAATGAGAGGAAAAGTTAGGATTAATTAACACCTGATTTCTTATTTTTGTTTGATGCTAAAACAACTCTTTAACAACAAAAATTACTTGCTAAAAGTTACTTGTGTGTTTTGGCTTATTGGCAAAATTTTAAGCTATAAACTTTGGCTTGCCGATAGATTTTTCCCCATTATTCCACCATTTGATTTTTTATTACAAGTACCCAATTTAATTCATACTATTTTATTTGCAGGTTCTTTGCTGTTGCTGGTTTTCAGTATTTTTTATACCAATAAAAAAATGTTGATTGTTTTATTATGTATTGAAGTTTTAAGTTGTTTTCTCGATCAAAATCGTTGGCAGCCCTGGCAATATCAATATATGATTACGCTGTTTATTTTTATTTATAATTATGGCAATACACAAAAAATAATTACATGGATAATGCTTATTTGTGCAACTACTTATTTTTATAGTGGACTGCAAAAATTCAATCAAGGTTTTTTAACTATTGTTTGGCAAAAAGCTTTTCTGCACGATTTTTTTAAACTGCCAACACATTATTTACACAACACATTTATTGCCAACATTGGTTTTCTTTTACCAACCTTAGAAATAATTTTTGGCATTAGTTTTTTTATAAAACCATTACAAAAAATTGCTATCGTTTTGCTAATCGCAATGCACCTGTTTATACTGACAATTATTGGTCCATGGGCATTGGTTTTTAATATTATTGTTTGGCCATGGAATGTATTAATGATATTTTATTTATTGCATTTACTTATTACTAAATCACATCAAGCATTTAATTTAAGAAATATTTTAAATAATTATAATATAGTAGTAGCAATAGTTTGGTGCATTTTCCCATTGTTAAATTTTATTGGCTATTGGGATAATTTCATGAGCTTTAGTTTATATAGTGGTCGAATACCCAATATGGAAATTTGTGTTGAGGAAAATTTACCAAAAGAAATTGAACCATTTTTTAAGCTAAGGGATAAGCCCAAAATCTGCACTTGCGAAAATGGTGTTAACATTCAGGTTTGGGGAATGAATGAAATACTTGTACCACCTTTACCACAAGTAAGAGTATACAAAAAAGTTAGAGATGCTTTACAAAAAAAATATCCCACAATGAAAGCAAAATATTATGTGTATTGGCTGCCAAAAAGTGCAGAAAACTATATGGAACTTAAATAGTGATTATTTTTAAATTTATTATAGGATATAACTACATTACTTTGTATTTATTAATAATTAATCACTAATAATTAATCATTAAAATGAATGTACCAACAATACAAGATTTAGCAGCACAAGGCAAAACACCAGAAATTTTATTTTGGGTTGGTTGTGCTGGCAGCTTTGATGCAAGAGCTCAAAAAATAACAAAAGCATTTGCAGAAATTTTAAATAAAGTAGGTATTGATTACGCCATACTTGGTAAAGAAGAAGCTTGTACTGGCGACCCTGCAAGGCGTGCTGGCAACGAGTTTTTATTTCAAATGATGGCATACCAAAACATACAAATTTTAAATGGTTATAGTATAAAAAAAATTGTTACAACTTGCCCTCACTGTTTTAATACTTTAAAAAATGAATACCCTGAATTGGGTGGAAATTACGAGGTAATTCATCACACAACATTGTTGCAACAATTAATTAATGAAGGCAAAGTTGTGCTTAAAGAAGGTGGTGAGTTTAAAGGCAAAAAAATTAGCTTTCACGATAGTTGTTATTTAGGCAGAGCTAATAATATTTATGAAGCACCAAGAGAAATTTTACAGGCACTTGATGCAGACTTAGTAGAGATGAAACGCTGTCGTAGCAATGGTTTGTGCTGTGGTGCAGGTGGTGCACAAATGTTTAAAGAAGATGAGCCTGGCACTACAAGGATAAACTATGAACGTACAGATGAAGCACTTGAAACTGGTGCAAAAATTATTGCAAGTGCCTGCCCTTTTTGCAATACGATGATGACTGATGGCATTAAAAATAAAGAGAAAGAAGATGATGTAAAAGTGATGGATATTGCAGAGTTGGTAGCAGCAAGTATTTAGTTAAAACCAATGAAGAAAATACTCAACAGAAAGAATTTTTTCAATTTCGTTGTCAACTTTTTAACCTTTTCAATATTTTATATATTGCTTGAATATTACTGGGAAGAAAAAACTACACAACAAATTTTTGAAAGAAAAAATATTTTTCACATTCTTTTTATTGGATTGTTTTTGGGTATTTGGATGACAATTTGGTTTAACTGGTTTTCAAAAAAAAAATATTAAAAAGCAATCTAACGTCAACAAAATTTTATGCAATTCAATATTTTATTTAAACAATTTATAAAAAAATTTATTCTAGTATTTTTGGTTTATAGTTCAATTTCTATTGTGCTTGACATGATTTTAAAATTGAATAAAGAAACATTTCTTTCACAAAAATATTTCAACAATTTAATTATAAATGCTGCATTATTTTCTGTATTAATAGCTGTACTTCTAGTAAGCAAACAACAAAGAAAAAACTAGACAATACTTATCAATGATTAATTACGATACTCATAAAACCCTTATTCCAAAAGACTTTGCAGCCAATTCAAAAGTGTGGATTTATCAAAGCAACAGGTTATTTACAATGGGCGAAGCTTTTGAGCTTGAACCTTTGCTAGAAGATTTTGTTGCACAATGGAAAAGCCATGGAGCTGCTGTAAAAGGCTATGCAAATTTATTCTATGGCCAGTTCATAGTGCTTATGGCAGATGAAACACAAGCCACTGTTGGTGGTTGTAGCACAGATAGCAGCGTGCGATTGATAAAGCAAATTGAACAAGATTTTAAAGTAGATATGTTTAACAGGCAAAGCCTTGCATTTATTGTAAAAGACAAGGTTCAGGTTTTGCCAATAACTCAAATGAACTATGCTATTGAAAATGGCTTTATAACAGACGAAACTTTATATTTTAACAATCTTGTAGCAACAAAAGAAGAGTTAATTAATAACTGGATTGTACCCATAAACAAAAGCTGGTTAATTAATAAAATAAGCAAGTTTTTAAATTGATAAAAGAAAATTTATCAGTTGCTGAATTGGCGAGTCCTGTTAATTCTTAAGTCACGCAGCATGCCGCTTTTGGGGCTTATTGTTATGCTAAAAGAACGTAGAACATTTACTGGCGTTACATTTATACTTAATTGCCAGCAGTGCATTTCTCGAGAAATAAAAAAGTTTAATTGTTGCAATGCACTTGTTGTAAAATCGTAATAACCTGTTGCACCCATTTTCCATTTTGGACTTAAATTAAAATCTCCATTAAAGCTTAAACTGCTGTTAGAGTTTGTTTCAAAACCACTATAATCTTTTTTGGGCACACGTGTAAAGTTTAACGAATAACTTAAGTTCAGCGTCCATGGTATATTAAAATCTGTAAATTCAGCAGGGTTGCTGCGTGCATATTCCAATTGTCGTTGCTGCTCATCAGGTGTCATGAATGGATCGTTAGGATTTGTTTTTTGCTTAGCCTTGTTTTCATCGCTTGGTTTGCTTTTAAGTTGCGTGCTTATTGCAATATTTCCACTTGTTATTTTTCCTACACTAAACTTATCATTATGCCACATTAAAGTCTTTTTTAAATTGCCTGCACTATCTACATTATATGGATTTAATGTAGCCCCTGCCGATATGTTTATTTTCTCAAATAAATTAGTAGCAAGCCTTATGTTAAAGGGTTGCAATGCAAAACTATCAGCAGCTAAATTGTATGCACTCGAAATATTAAGCACATCTAACAAGCGTATTTTTTTGTCTGTTTTACCACTTGTATCAGTTTTATCACGCACTTTCATTTCAAGCAAATTGTCAATTCCAAAACTTATACTTCCCTGTGTAGAAACAAAATCAACCCTGCCGCCTGTAACCTTATCAATATTTACTTTTTTTCCAGATGTATCTATTTGAACACTATATAAATATTTTGAAATTAAATCTGGAGTATAGTTAAATCCAATGCTGGGGCGTATTTCGTGTCTTATAGCCTTAATGCTTTTAGAATGTTTAAAATTATACATACCAAAAATTCTTGTGCTTAATGAAAAGCCAAAACTTGTAGTCGGTCTTCTTACAAATTCTTTAGTAATTGATGAATCAATTTTTTTACTTACAGGATTCCACGTTCTGATAAAACTTCTATCGTACCAGGTTTCATTATAAGATATTGATGGCGAAATGGTAACTGGGCCCAAAGCTGGCAAAGCCACAGAGATAGGAATGTTATGTGTAGCAGTCCATTGCATAGTATCTAATAAATGCTTTATGCTAATAGCACTATCATAAAAACCAAAACTATTATTAAAATTGCCACCATAACCCACGCCAATATTTTCGTACCAATGTGTTTTGCCTACTTTTTCTTTCTTTTGAAATGGATAAAAAGTAACTACATTAAAACTAATGGCTGGTAATTGCAAACGCACACTTCTATCACTTGCATTTTGGTCGTGATTAATGTTTAAACTTAGATTAGCTTTCCCGTTATATGTTTTACTATAAGTTATACTTGAGTTAATCCTGTTATTGTAATTGATGTATGGATTATTGAGAACTGTTCTGTTAAATCGTGTACTACCAAAATGTACATTAGCTCCAAAGTTAGTTCCAGGTCTTGCCTTACCATCTCTATTGTGTGTCCAGGTCACATCAAAGGTTTTAGTGCTCGTAAATTCATCTTTACTGCTTGTAAATCTGTTTAATGCTTTTGTATTTTGAAGGGTTATATTTAAAATGCCATTGTATTTATACCTTACAATATATTTTGGATTAATATTTAAACTCCAACCACCATAGCTGTATAAATTGCTTCTTAGTGTTATATCAAAATTATCATTAAGCACTTTGTAATAGCCCAAGCCTTCAAGACCAATTCCATAATCTTCGCTTGTTGTAAATTGTGGTGCAAGTACACCAGAATGCCTGCCACGATTTAATGGATAAATACCAAATGGAATTCCAATAGGAATAGGAACACCTTCAAACTCAGGAAATGCAGCACCACTAACAGCCAGCTTATTATTTATCATTTTCATTTTATTGGTCCTAAAGGCAAAATGTGGTGTATCTAAATTGCAGGTTGTAAACCTTGCCTTATATCCATAAAAAGAATTCGAATCTACTTTTTTAAGTATTTGTGCATTTACAAAAAGTTCGCCTTCTGTATAATAACTATTTACTGTTCGTCCTTTTTGTGTTTGAAAACTATATTCCAACGTATCGGCATAAGTGGTATTTTCTCCATCCTGCATCTTGGCTTTATTTATTGGATTATTTGTAGAATCCATAGCACCAAATGCTTTTACAGTTTTTTTATTGCCATTATATTGAATGGTATTGGCATCAAGGTTTATTGTGTTGTATTTAACATTACTTTTTCCATACAAAAAAAATTCGCGTGTAGCCATTATTAAAACACCCGAATCTTGTGCTTTATATTTTACTGGGGCATCTAAAGAATCCTTAGAAAGTTTAAGAGTATCAATAAAACTAGTTTGTTTAGATACAACTTTTTGGGCGGAATCATGTTGCTTTTTTTGTGATATATTTAAGGCAGAATCGCTGTTTACGTTATTAGATTTAATTTCTAAAGGTTTTGTTAAATTTTTCGTATTGGTTTTAGTTTGTGCAAAAGATTGATTTAATTGCAGAAAAATTTGAACAATTAATACAATTGCAATAATACCACACCTATATTTTACGTTATTGGTTTGCACAAATTTTATCTGTCTGCTACAAAAATATAGGCATAAAGTTTATAGCAATTTTTGGTAATAAGTTTTAACATTTTTATAGGAAAAGCAAAATGAACGTAACAAAAAAAATAATTCTCTTCTCTGCATTGTCTTGCCTGGTGTGTATTGCAGCCACGCATACCACAAAAGTAAATGGCAGCCCAAAACAAAAGCAAGGTGTAAAAAGAGTTGTAATTGATGCAGGACATGGTGGTGCAGATATTGGTGCAAGAGGAAGTTATTCCAACGAAAAGACAATTTCGTTGCAGGTAGCTTTAAAACTTGAACAGGAAATAAAAAAACAAATGCCAGACGTTGAGGTGTACATGACACGCACCACAGATATTTTTGATAATCCTAAAGTAAAGGCCAATAAGGCTAATGCTGCAAAAGGCGATTTATTTATTGCAATACACTGTAATGATGCTGGACCTATTAGACATACTGAATTTATTGGATATAAAACTGTAAAATATAAGAAAGGAAAAAAGTGGAAAACACGTCAGGAAAAACAATATAGAACTTATACAACACCCAACCCTGCTAAAGGAACTGAAACCTTTATTTGGGGAGTTGAAAAAAATAGTCAAAAACAACAAGCATTAAGAGATTTTGATGAAAGTTTAAATGATAGCACCATTGCAGAAGAAAATAAGAAAATGAATGACCCCGAACAAATGGCAATGATTAGTTTAAGGATGAATCAATATGCAGAACGCAGCAGAAATCTGGCTTTCAGCGTACAGGATGAATTTGTAAAAGTTGGCAGGGTAAGCAGGGAAGCCAAGCAAAGGCAGGTTGGAATCTGGGTGTTACAGGCTGTTGCCATGCCTGCTATTTTGGTAGAGCTTGGTTTTATAAGTAACCCAGAAGAAGAGGAATATTTAAACAGCGAAAAAGGACAAATTGAATTAAGTGAATGTATTGCCAAAGCAGTAAAAACATATAAAACTACTATTGAAAGCAAAATGAGTAGCAACGGCAATTCAGGAAAATAATTTAACAGTTAAAATAATAAAATGCCAACACCACAACAAGTTGTAGATAAAATGATGCAGCATGACAAGTTTAGCCAATGGCTTGGCATTGAAGTACTGGAAATTAAGGAAGGTTACAGTAAAATAAAAATGCTGGTAAGAGAAGAAATGGTGAATGGCTTTGGTATTGCACATGGTGGCGTTGCATTTAGCCTAGCAGACAGTGCATTTGCTTTTGCCTGTAATAACAGAAATAATTTATCAGTTGCGTTAGACACTTCAATCAATTTCACAAAAGCTGTAAATGTTGGCGACACATTACTTGCTGAGGCAAAAGAAATCCACAATGGTAGAAGTACTGGCTTATATTTAATTACTATTATTAATCAAAATAACGAGCAGGTAGCCCATTTTAAAGGCAATTGTTTTAGAACTGGTAAAGTTCATATATAATTTTTCAAAAATAAATTTGGCTGATATATTTCTACTCCTATTTTTGCAATCCGAAAAACGAAAGGGAGTTTAGCTCAGTTGGTTCAGAGCATCTGCCTTACAAGCAGAGGGTCGGCGGTTCGAACCCGTCAACTCCCACCAATACCACGAAAGGTTTCAGCAATTGAAACCCTTTTTTGTTTTTTCTAAGTGTACTTTTATAGCACTTAGCATAGTTTTAACTAAAGTCTTATACATTTTAATTTACCAATTTTGGCACTGATAACTTTTAGTTATATTGCATAATCGCACTTTTTAATCTTTGTTTTATTTCCCTCACCAAAGCTGCTGGTTTCATCACTTTTACCTCCTCATTAAAACGCATTATTTCCATAACAAAATCGTGAGTAATGTTTATAATAAGTTTTATTTGTACTTTATTGCTATTTTCTAAAATGACTTCTTGTGAATGGTGTAATGGATAACTTTTTACATATTTACCTTGTTCAATACTAAATTCTAAAATGACTTCTTGAGGCTTTGAATCAGATAAACTAATGATGCCAAAAGAATCTGCAAACATTGCTTTAAAATTATAGTTGTATTTTTCTTTAAACCTTGATTTAGTAATCTCAAGATTAGATATTCTATCTAATCCAAAAGTTTTTAAATGAGCATCTTTTGTATCAACAGCCAGTAAATACCAACGCCCCAAACTTTCTTTTAATCCCAACGGATGCACAGTTCTTTGTGTAACATTTTCATTCCAATATTTACAATGCTCAAATTTTAATATCAGTTTATTTTGAATGGAATATAATAGTCCGTTAAAATGTTCAAGCCCTTTGCTTTGGCGAGATTCTAAAAAAACATAATTGCTATGTTGCTGCGAAGCATTGATTGCATTAATAATTTCATAGCTTTCGAGCAAGCGATGGCTATGTTCTTTTTCTTCTGGTCTCTCTTTAATGTAATATCGTTTATAGCCTGTACGTTCACAAGTAATTTCATAATTCAGCAGTTCATAAATTTCTTTTAAATCCCTTTGAAATGTACGAATGGAAATTGTAAAATTTTTATCCTGCAATTCACTTTCTCGTTGCAAAAAACTTTGTATTTCCTTGAATGTCGCTGGGCTTTTTTCAAGGCGTTTTATAATGACTGAATAACGGTTGAGGAAGATAGATTTGGGCATAGGTGAATCAAACAAAGAAGTTGTTTAATATTTAGTTTATTGAAAATAAACAAATTATATTTATTAACCGCAGAGCAACGCAAAGTAGGAAACGCAGAGTTGGCAAAGGGTTAGGTAAATTCTTTGCGATTTCTTTGCGAAAACCTTTGTGTACTTTGCGGTTAAAATAATGTTAAACAACTTCAAATATTTAGTTATAATTTATAAATTTTTTGATTATATAATCTTTATAGAATAGCATTCTATTTTTTTCATCATCTGAAAACTTTAGCCCTTGTATTTTGCTTTCTAAAAAATTAAGCATATCGTATCCTCTTTCAAGTATTTCTTTTTCCGTCCATTTTTCTTTACAACTAATTGCAATTTCATTGTAAGAGCCCGTTTTGAATCTGTTTCTTTTTTCTTCCCAAGAACGATTACTAAGAGAAGAATTTTTTGAATCTTTTAAAACAGTCAAGTTACCTAGAGTATTTAATAAAATTTTTCAGTTAAATACTTTTTTTCATCTTCATTTATATCATTAAAAAAAATGTCTGTGAAGGAACTCCAGTTTTCCCAGTAGTTACGAGGAATGATGTGTTCTATCGTAGTATTCCAAAAATTATCTAGACTTAATTTGTCATCATGTTCTTTAAAGCGTTCTTTTAAAAACTGCTCATATTCAAATAGAAAATATTTTAAAGCACCCCATCTGGAATAAATCTGTGTTTTAGTGCCTTTTAACAATTTTTAAACAATCAAAAAAATGCTGCTTAATGCCCCCTTATTATATTTATATTCTTTTATAAGGAATTCCACTTTTCATATAATCTACTAAACTTACTTCAGTAGTTAATCCAAGTTTTTTTCTTAATCTATATCTACTTATTTCTACGCCTCTAACTGTAATGTTTAATAATTGTGCAATTTCTTTAGTACTTAAGTTCATATATAAATAAGCACAAAGCTTTAAATCGTTTGGCGATAGGTTTGAATGTTTTTCTTTAAGTGTATTTAAAAAATCATTGTTAACACTGTTAAAATGTTTTGAAAACGACTCCCATTCTTTATCAATATTCTCATCGTCGCCTAAGCTTCTTAAAAGTTTTTTTATTTCGGTGGCTGCCTGCACATTTCCATATGTTTTTGAAATTTGATTGAGCGAAGTTTTTACTGTTGCCAGTATCTCTGCTTTTTGCACCAAGTGCATTGCAGATGATGCTAATTCAGAGTTTTTAAATTCAATTTCTTGTGCTAATTTTTCATTTTGAACAGCTACCAATTCTGCTTCTGTTTTGTTTATTTCAAGTTCGTGGATATATTGCAATTTTTGTTGTTCTTCTTCGTGCTTTTTTTGTTGTTGGGCAAACTTTATTTTTTGTCTTTTGTATAAAAAATAAATTAATGCGATTAAAACTAAAAAGTATAAAAATTTCATTATAGAACTTTTATACCAAGGTGGTAAAATGGAAAATGAATAACTCGTTACATAAGATTCTATATCCAAATTATTCTTCACTTTAACTTCAAATAAATAATTGCCTTCGCTTAAATTGGTGTATTCTTTTTCTGTGTTATTACTCCATTCGCTCCATTTATCATCAAAGCCTTTAAGTCTATAACTATATACTAAATTGGCGTTGTTAAAAGACGATGTTGAAGTGAACTCGAAATGCAAACTTGACCAGCCATATGAAATTTTTGGAACATTGCTATTCGTTTGATTATCATTTTTATTAATCACATTTGAATAGCCACTAAATAAGTTTGTATCTATATTTCCACTTATTGCTACCAATCTTATTTGCACAATGGGTTTATCTATTTGCTGTTTATATTTTTCATAATTAATTAAATAAAATCCTTTTTCGCCTGCTATTAAAATATTGTTTTTATTTATTGGATATACATTTTCAAAGCCACTTAAAATCTTTCTTTCAAGTTCTGTTATGAAAATAATTTTTGGTTCGTTATGATGACTGTAATCTATTACACCCAATTTTTTTTCACTAACAAACCAAATATTTCCTTCGCTATCTTCTTTTAAATATCTTATGCCAAGATTGCCCAAAATATTGTAGTAATTTTTTTGAATTTCAAATTTGTTCGATTGTTCATTGTAGTAATACAATCCATTTTCGGTGGCTACAATAATTTCATTTTTAATATTAAAAACGTGATTGTTTAAATTAGATGGCAAACCATTTTTTTTATTATAGGATTCTACAATAGCTTTATTGCTATCCAAGTAATTGCTTATTTTAAAAACGCCGTGATAAGGATGAGAAATCCAAATATTTTTTTTATCATCAGTTGTAATATATCTTGACGATTCATTAAAGTTTTTGATAACATTGTCCTTAACAAAACTGTTATTCTTATACGAAAAAATTTCAACGCCATTATAGTTTCCAGCAATTATTGTATTAGATGGAAAAACGGAATTTAAAGGTATAAAATTCCAAAAACCATTTTGCTGCGAAATTTGTTTGGCTATATTATTTTCTACAATAAATGCACCTTCGTGATGACCCAAAAGAACTTTAGTATTAATTGAATTTAACACCCAATTTTGACCTTTGGCATTGGCGATAGTTGTAAAAATTCCTTTGCTAAAACTTATATCTTCTTTATCTTCTAATGGTATGCTGTATAAATTATTTGATGTTCCTAAATACAAATTATTATTGTGTAATAAAGCAGCATAACCAGCAGCATCTTCAAACAAAGGATTTATAAGTTTTATGGCACTATTAAAAGCAACCATATCAATACCATTGTTTAATCCAAGCCAAATATTTCCTTGTTTATCATACAAAAGCGAAAGAATATTATTGCTTTGTAATCCTTCGGTTTTGGATATTTTTTGAACAATGTTGCCATCAACATCGCTAATAAATAATCCATTTTGTGATGTAGCTAATGCAAAGGTTTTATTATTAATTTTTTGGGCATAATATATTTGTTCATTTTGCCAAATATTATTATTTAGCTTTAAGCAAATGGATTGATTGGCTGGTTTTGCAAATATTCCATCTTTTAAACTTGTGATAATTGTAGTGTTATTTTCCAAAGAAAATAAAGCAGTAATGGGCGACGTATTTAAAGGAATATAATTTGTTGGATTCCAGGAGTTGTTTTCAAAAAATAATAGTCCATTATTTTCTTCTTGGGCAAAAACTTTATCGTTTAATACACCCAAAAAAAGCCATTTGCTTTTAGTTGTAAAAACTTGAAATTGATTATTGGTATATTTAAAGATTTTAGAATCGGTTCTAAAAAAAATAGAATTGTTGGCAACAACTATATCCCAAACATCCCCAAAATTTTTATCAGCATTTTTAAGACTACTTGTTAAACTAACAAATTCTAAATTACCATTTTTTTCAGGTTCAAAATAGCCTAATTCATCTTGCCCACCAGCATAAATTTTATTTCCTTTTACAATTTCAATACTTCTAAGAATAGTTTTATTAGGTAACGAATGTGTGTGCCAATATTTTCCATTATAAGAAATTAAACCTTCGTTATTAGCAAAATATACAACGCCATCTTCTGCTTGTTTTATATCCCAAGTTTGTAAACCACCTTTAATTGTTTGCTTACTAAAATTGGTTATAGCTGGCAAACCAATAGTATTTTGGCAAAGCAATTTAATTGGAAAGAATAAGAGTATTAAAAACTTTAGTTTCATGCTGAGCAAATATATTTTTTTATTTGATGTAGCATTGATGTATTTATTAATTATTAAAAATCAATTACTTAAAAAATGATGATGTAGTGTTGAAGTGTGTAAAAATTTTGAAAAGGGAAAGTGGTAGAATATTTTTGCAAAAATTTCTGCTACAAGGTAGAAGTAACAATTATTTTTCTAACAAATAAAAAAAAGCCAAATGAAAGCAAAAAAAATTTTACTTGCTCTTCTCTTGTTTGTGGGTTCAAAGCTGATAGCTCAGCCTTCAACAACTGCATCAACTCCTACCAAAGCTTCGGCTGACGTAATTTCAGTTTTTAGTGATGCTTACACCAGCATTTCTGGAACCAATTTTAATCCAAATTGGGGTCAGGGAACACAGGTTTCTGACACTACTGTGTCTGGGGACAACATTAAAAAGTACGGTAATTTAGATTATCAAGGTACTCAATTAGGAAGCAGAGTAAATGCTTCGTCAATGGAAAATTTGCATTTTGATATTTGGACGCCTAACGGTACTCAAATTCAAATTTTTATGGTTAATGAAGGAAACACTGGTGGACCAACAGAACAAAGTGTTACTTTAACACTTACACAAAATGGATGGAATAGTATTGACATTCCAATGTCAAGTTATCACTCTACTATTGTAAGTAGTATTAGTCAATTTAAAATTCAAGTTCCTGGTTTTGCTTATCACGCTTCACCTTACCATTATTATTTAGATAATATTTATTTTTGGAAGTCTGCTAACATACCAACTATAAGTGGTTTTTCTTTTCCAACTAAATACACAACAGATGCTCCTTTTCAAATTACGCCTCCAACAAGCAATAGCAATGGTGCTTTTACTTATACAAGTAGCAATACTAATGTAGCTACAATTAGTGGGGATACAATTACAATTGTTGGTGCTGCTGGTACAAGTACTATCACTGCAAATCAAGCAGCAGATGGTGCTTTCAGTACAGGTTCTACTACTTCAGTTTTAACTGTTACTTTTGCTCCTCCTACAACAGCTCCTGCTACTCCAACTCAAATGGCAGCAAATGTTATTTCAATATTTAGTAACGAGTATACTCCAATTTCTGGAATTAACTTTAATCCAAATTGGGGCCAATCAACCGCTGTATTAGATATGAACGTTGCCAGCAATGATATTAAACGTTATAGCAATTTAAACTATCAAGGTACCGAGTTTGCAAGTGCTTTAAATGTTTCTAGCATGGACAGTTTGCATTTTGATATTTGGACACCAAACTTAAATTCATTTGATTTTTATCTTATCAGTTTTTCACCAAATATTGAACAAAAAGTAACTGTAACGCCTACAAAAAATGGTTGGAATAGTTATAATTTTCCTTTATCGTCTTTCCCTTCAGTTGACAAATCAGCTCTTCGTCAATTTAAATATGTTGGTTCTCCAAGTGGTTCAACAGCTTATTTAGATAATATTTATTTTTATAGAGCAGCTGGTGCTCCAACTATTACTGGTTTCTCAGTTCCTGCAAAAAATTTGGGTGATGCTGCATTTAATTTAACTGACCCAACAAGCAATAGTTCAGGTGCATTTACTTATACAAGTAGTAATACTAATGTAGCAACTATTAGTGGTTCAACAGTTACAATAGTTGGTGTTGGTTCAACAACAATTACTGCTAATCAAGCTGCAGATGGTGGTTTTAATGCAGGTAGCACAACTGCTATTTTAGTTGTAAGTTATCCTCCTCCATCAACAGCTGCCCCTACTCCAACAAGAGATACGGCAGATGTTTTATCAGTATTTAGTGATGCTTATCCAAATGTTAGTGGAACAGATTTTTATCCAAACTGGGGACAATCAACAGTGGTTTCTAATATTTCAGTTGGTGGTAACACTACTAAGAAATATCATAATTTAAATTATCAAGGTGTTCAATTCGCAAGTCCAGTTGATGCTTCTCAAATGACAGAATTGCATTTCGATTTGTGGACACCAAATTGCACAGCATTTGATTTTTATTTAATTAATGCAGGTAATGTTGAGCAAAAAGTTACAGTTAACCCAACTGCAAATGGTTGGAATAGCTATGATATCTCTTTATCTCAATACACAGCTATTAATAAAAGTGCTATCATACAATTTAAACTAGTAGGCACACCATTTGGCTCAAGTGCTGTTTATTTAGACAATATTTATTTTTGGAAAGCAACTCCAGTAACATTGGGTACATTTACAGTTCCAGCAAAAGAAGTTGGCGATGCTGCATTTAGTTTAACAGCTCCTACAAGTAATAGCCCAGGTGCATTTACTTACACAAGTAGCAATACAAATGTTGCAACAATAAGTGGTAGTACTGTAACAATAGTTGGTGCTGGTACTTCAACAATTACTGCAGCACAAGCAGCAACTGGCAATTATGGTAGTGCTTCTACAACTGCAAGTTTAGTTGTTACTTTACCAGTTTTACCACAAGCTCCAATTGTAGCTGCACCTGTTCCTACACAACATCCATTTAATGTAATTTCAGTATTTAGTGATTCTTATACAAATGTTTCTGGAACAAACTTTAATCCTGGTTGGGGTCAATCAACACAAGTTGCAGATACTACTATTGAAGGAAATACAACAAAAAAATATACTAATTTAAATTATCAAGGTATTCAATTAGCAGGCACAATTAATGCATCTGCTGCTTCTCATTTGCATATTGATATTTGGACTGCAAACTGCACAGCATTTAAAGTATTTTTAATTAATACTGCAACAGGTGCAGAGCAACCATACACTATTAATCCAACATTAGCTGGTTGGAATAGCGTTGATATTCCGTTGACAAGTTACAATGCAAATATTGTGAACCACGTTAATCAAATAAAATTTGAATCTGTTCCTTTTGGTGGTGCTAAAGTGTATATGGATAACTTATATTTCTGGGCAAACAGTTGTTTAAACCATGTATCTGATCCAAGCCTAACTCTTGTTGAAAATGCTAATGACATTTGTGCTGGAACAAACATTACATTCACAGCAATGCCAACTAATGGTGGAACAAATGCTAACTACAATTTTAAAGTTGATGGTACAAGCGTTCAAAATGGTGCAAGTGCCGTTTACAATTCAAATGCTTTGCAAAATGGTAGCAGTGTAACTTGTGTTATTACAAGAACTGATGGATGTGCAAATGATGGAAATAGCAATAGTGTTGTTATGATAATTAAACCATTACCAGCAATTGCAAGCATTAGCTCTGATGCTGGTTCAAATCTTTCAAACATTAATTTATGTTCAATTGGTAAAACTGTGCCACTTTATGCATCTTTAGCTGGAGGTATTTGGTCAAATTCAAATTCAAATTCTGTTCAATTATCAAGTGCATCAAATTCTGGTTCTTCTACTAGAACAATTACAGCTCTTGCACCTGGCTCTTCTACATTAAGCTACACAATAACTGCAAGTACTACTGGTTGTTCTTCTTCAAAAAACATTACTGTAAATGTTGCACCAGTTGATGCACCAGCTTCAATTACTGGCTCTTCATCTGTTTGTGTGGGTAATTCAACTACGTTTAATTGCCTAACAGCTGGTGGTAACTGGGTTAGTGGAGGAAGAGGAACGATTTCGAATAGCGGTACTTTTACAGCGTCAAATGCTGGATCAACTAATGTTAAATATGTTGTAACAAATCTTTATGGATGTTCTAATTCATCAACTGCTAATTTAACTATTAATGCTTTGCCATCAATACCTACTATTGCTTATGCACCTGGTACATCTGGCGTTACTGGCTCTGGAGGTATTTGCAAAAATAAAACGTTTACAGTAGTGGGAACTCCTACAAATGGTGTTTGGTCTAAAACAGGAGTTATCTCTGTAAGTCCTGCAGGAACAAACAGTACTACAACATCTATAAGCACAGGAAGTGTTACAGGAGCTGCAAGTGTATCGTATACTGTTACTAATGCTAATGGCTGTTCAAATACACGAACTGTAAATATTAATATTGTAAATTGTAGTGCTAAGGGCATTAATAGCAATATCATTTCAAATGATGTTACTTTCTACCCAAATCCTGCAAAAAGTTTTATTACAGTTAATGCAAATAATATTATTGGGGATAGTAAAATAACAATTACTGACCTTTTAGGTAAACAAATTTTACAACAAAATTTGAGTATTGGTTCAAATAAAATTGATGTAAGCAAATTATCTAAAGGAATGTATTTAGTTACAACAATCAACAACAATGAAAACAAAACTCAAAAATTAATTATTGAGTAATTTCTTCAACAGGCATCCCTACATAAATGTGGGGATGCTTTTTAATTTATATGAATATGAAAAAAATTTTTACACTATTATTCGCCTTCAATATTCTAAATTGTATGGCACAACCTACTACAAATGCACCAACTCCACCAAATAGAAATGCTTCAAATGTAATTTCTATTTACAGTGATGCATATAATAATATTCCGAATGTAAATTACAATCCAAATTGGGGACAAACTGGCTTTGGTGCTGCAACCGAAATTATGGTTAATGGAAATGCTATAAGAGAATATACCAATATGAATTATCAAGGAATAGATTTTAACTCCAACAGAAATGTTACATCACTTGATAGTGTTCATTTCGATATTTGGTCTTCTAACTGCACATCTATTGGTATTACTTTGGTTGCCAATGGAGGTGGAGAAAGAGAGGTAGTAAGACCTTTAGGTAGTAATACTTGGAATTCAATTGACATAGCACTCACAGATTTTTCATCTCAATCAGGCTTTTCATTAAATGCAATTTTTCAGTACAAATTTGTTGCAAAATCGCCAGCAGCTGGTGCTAATGTTTGGATCGATAATATGTATTTCTACACCAATGCAAATTTACCTACAATTTCAAACTTTTCAATAGCACCTGCACTTAAGGGGGCTGCACCATTTAATATCACCGATCCTACATCAAACAGCACAGGAGCTTTTACTTACACAAGTAGCAATACTAATGTCGCAACAATAAGTGGTAATACTATTACTATTCTTGATGCTGGAACTAGCATTATTACTGCTACACAAGCTGCAGCTGGTGGATATGCAGTGGGTACAATTACTGCAGACTTCATAGTTTCAGTTCCTCCAATAAGCACAAATGCACCTAATCCAACAAAGACTCAAGCCCACGTAATTTCTTTGTTTAGTGATGTGTACAACAATGTACCAGTTAATGATTGGCGTACAGGTTGGAGTGGAGCTGGACCTTTAGTTGATACTTCAATTGCTGGTAATAACATAAAAAAATATAATGCTGTAGATTATGTAGGAATTGAGTTTCCTCCTATTGATGCTACACTGGCAGATAGTTTTCATATTAGCGTATGGACACCAAGTGCTCAAACATTTTCTATTAAACTAGTAAATACTGGTGGCGGACCTCTTAATGAAAATATTGTGCATTTTTCATCTCGCACTCAAGACTTAGGATTAATTACCAGATATGGTCCTAAACCAGAGCAAGGGCAATGGAATACTTATGCTATTCCATTATCTCTTTTTGCCACTAATAACGGTGGAATGCAATTAACAACTAGAAATAGTCTTTACCAAATGTTATTTGTTGGTTTAAATGCACCATTTTCAGATAATGTTTACTATGTAGACAATATTTATTTTTCTGGAAATGCTATTTTACCTGTTCAATTAAAATCATTTACTGCAACTAAAAAAGATAATAATGTTATATTAAATTGGACAGCAGCCAATGAAATAAATTTGAGTGGCTATGAAGTTGAAAAAAGCAAAGATGGAAGAAATTTTGAAGCAATACATTTTGTAAAAGCAACAAAAAATATAGCATATAATTTTATTGATAATAATGTAAATGCAACAACGTATTATCGTTTAAAAATGATGGATAACAATGGCAAATTTACTTACTCAAACATTGTTATTGTAAATAATAAGAATGAAGTTTCAGCAAACATTTATCCTAATCCCGCAAAGAATGAAGTGGTAATAAACAACCTAACTGGCAGTAACAATATTTCAATTGTAAATGGTATAGGACAAGTTGTTCTTCAAAAATCAAATGTAGTCGCAAGTACTGTAAATATTGACATTTCAGCACTGGCAAATGGTTTTTATAATGTTCTAATTAAAAAAGATGGAGAAAGCAAAATCATCAAATTAGTTGTTCAAAAATAGATTTTATAATTAACCTTTATAGAGTTTTAAACTCTATAAAGGTTTTTATTATTTTGAAACAAAATATAGTTTAATTGGAAATTTTCTATAAATCTAAGATGCCAAAGGCATCAAATATTTATAAAAAAAATTAGAAAAAATACAACCCTTTAGGGTCAAACGAAAAATAAAGTCTTCTTCTATAAGTACTAAACTCTTTTGGAGTTACTATAAGAAAGAAATAAAAGCTCTATAAAAAATAAATATGAAAAAATTGCTTGCTGTGCTACTTTCAACAGTAGTTTCAACAATAGTTATTGCACAACAAAAAGTAGCTGTAGTTAACAATGCAGATGGTCATAAACTTTCCATTAACAATAAAGACTTTTTTGTTAATGGAATGAACTGGGATTATATGCCTATTGGTACTAACTATACATATAGTTTATGGAATCAATCTGATGACTGCATAAAACGTGCATTAGATTATGAAATGGGTTTGTTAAAAAACATGGGTGTAAATACAATTCGTCAATACATAGGTGTTCCTGCAAAATGGATAACTTATATCTACGAAAACTATGGCATTTATACAATTCTTAATCATTCTTTTGGACGTTATGGATTAACTATTAAAGGAAGATGGGAACCTAATACAGATTACGCAAATCCTTTGGTAAGAGAAATGCTATTAAAGGAAACCAGAGACTTGGTAAATCAATACAAAAACACACAAGGTTTATTAATGTTTTTATTGGGCAACGAAAATGATTATGGACTTTTTTGGCGTGGTGCAGAAACTGAAAGCATTCCTGTTGAAAACAGAAAATCAACAAAAGATGCTTACCATATGTATAAATTATTTAACGATGCTGTTAAACAAATGAAAGCAATTGATGCGAATCATCCAATGGCAATTTGCAATGGCGATGTTTTATTTTTAGATATTATCAATAAAGAATGTAAAGATGTAGACGTGCTAAGCATCAATGTTTATAGGGGTGCTACGTTTACAGATATGTATGAAAAATTGAAAAAAGGGTTTGATAAACCAATTCTTTTATCAGAATTTGGAACAGATGCTTACAACGCTATTACCAATAAAGAAGACCAAGAATATCAAGCAAAAGTTTTAGTAAGTAACTGGAAAGAAATTTATGCAAATGCAGCAGGCAATGGAAAAAATGGTAACAGCATTGGTGGCTGCACCTTTCAGTTTAGCGATGGTTGGTGGAAAAATGGACAAACTATAAACCTTGATGAACACGATGTAGCTGCAAGTTGGAGCAATGGTGGTTATACCAACGATTTTGTTACAGGAGAAAATAATATGAATGAAGAATGGTTTGGCATTTGTGCAAAAGGAAAAACCAATGAAGCAGGTAATTACGAATTATATCCACGTGCTGCATATTATGCTTTAAAACAAGTGCATCAATACAATCCTTATGCAACATCAAAAGCATCTTTAAATTATTTTGATGGCATACAAGTTACCGAAGCAATGTTACTGGCTCGTGGCGATAAAGCCAGTTTGCAAGCAGAAGAAAAAGGTAAAATTTATTTAAGTGATTTGCAAATGAACTTTACAACTTTCAATACAGGTGGTAGCTTAATAACTACGCCAAAGTCAACAGAACCAGCACTTACAAGTGGTTATCCCAACAAATTAGGATTTGACCACATGCAATCTTTCAACATTGGCATTACTGCAAAGCCAGCACCTAATGTTTTAGTTAATGTTCAGTTTAATGTATTGGGCAATGTTGCTGAAAACCCTATTGACGAAGTGTTCTACGAAAATCGTGGAAGAAAAATTACTATTAATACAACCAATGGACAAGTTGTGATGAATCCTAATAGAGTGCAATTGTATAGAGCAAGTTATAGTTGGGATGCGAAAGATTTTAAACTAACTGGTTTTTATAGAACAGGTCATTATCATTGGGCATACGAAGGAGACTTTTTTAATTTATATCAAGAAGCCAATTATGGCCCAAACATAGATTTATATAATGGCGAAGCACCTTTTGGTTTTGAATTAGAAGCAAAGAAAAAATTGAAAGGATTGAAAGTTGCTTTTGGCCCAGAGTTGTGGTGGGGTGCAAACCCTGCAATACTTGCAAAGTATCAACGCAAAATTGCCAACTTTGATGTAGCAGCTATTTGGCACGAAGACTTGGTGCAAAGAAGCAACTTACAAAGTTCGTTTGCTGTGCCTGTCCCTAAAACAAGAAAAGCAGCTTTAACTATTTCAAGAAAGTTTAACAATTTTAGTTTTGATATTGGCGGTTTATGGGCTGGACAACCTTTAAATGGCAGAACTTTTCAGTTAATGCGAGACGATAAAGTGTATCAAAGCACCATTAAAAATGAAGACAATTTTGGTGGAAAAATAAAATTAACTTTTACGAGTGGTGCATTGCAATGGTATGGTCAAGCAAGTTATATGGGTTTGGTTGCAAATGGTGGATTTGACCAAACCAAAACCTTTACAGGATGGAGATTGAAAGATGTGGGCAGTGGAAATATGTATAATGTATTAAGTGGGTTTACATACAATGTTGGTAAATTACAAATTGCCCCAAATTTTTTATATCAAAAACCTATCGAAGGCCCAATTCCTTCAAGTGTTATATCTCCTGCACGTCCAAGAAATATATTAGATGATCCTTTTTCTGTAAGAAGTAATAGAGAATGCGTTGCTGGTGAGTTATTATTAACTTATGATCCAACTCCTGGAACTTGGATGTATGAGTGGGATAATGATAGACAAGAAGATGCGAAATTTGCAGTAAGTGCAGGTTTTGTTTATCGTCATCTACCAACTGTGCAAGATGCTGCTATTGGAATCTTAGGAAATGGTAGAACAACATTTGTTTTCCCTGGTTCTGTTCCTGCTCAAGATTTATGGGAAGCTAATACAAGAATTGTTTCTAAATTAAATACAAACTTTGGTGTTATTGCAAACATTTTAGTAGGTAATGCACAAGCTAATGGTAACGATAAAAGAACCATTGATAGATTTGGAATTGATGTAAGAACCATTTATAAAAAAATGAAATTTACGACCATTGCAAAGTTCAACGATTGGGGACCATTTGATTATCACAGAGATTTTAACTTAACTTTTCCAATGCAGTTAATTGCAGACATTTCAACAGAAGTTGGAAAGCCTGATTGGTTTATGTTGCCATCGACAAAAGTGGGTATTAGGGGAACGTATAGAACTTTAAATAAATATTCTCCACGCTATTCTCCAATCAAAACTATTGATGCTGCTGGCAATTGGGTTCCAGACCCTAATGCTATTGGTTTTCCTGATGGTAATGAGTGGGAATTAAGAACATATATTCAAATTAATTTAGGTAAATAAAATTGATAATTAACAATAAAAAAATTAAGTATGATTAACAAAAATTCAATTCATAAAATACTGTTTAAATTGTTTGTGTTATCAGTATTTATTGGTGTTGGTTGTAAAAAAAGAGATGTGTCAGGATTAACATCACCAACATATCCCGTAATTGCAGATGTTTTTATTGATGATTTTACAGGCGATTTAGGTTATGGTGCTTTTGGTGGTTCAGACCTTAAAGCATTTCAAATAGAAACAAAAGAAACGTATAACAATAGTCGTCAATCTATGCGTTTTGAAGTACCTGATGCTAATAGTCCAAATGGCTCTTATGCAGGAGGTGTGTTTTTAAGCAAGTCTGGTAGAGACTTGTCTGGGTTTAACGCATTAACTTTTTATATTAAAGCAAATCAAGCATCAACAATTGGTGAGTTAGGTTTGGGTAATAGTTTTGGCGAAAACAAGTATGTAGTTTCAATAAGTGGAACTCAAGTAACTAGCAATTGGAAGAAAATTATTATCCCCATTCCTGATGCTTCAAAATTGGTTGGCGAAAGAGGTTTGTTTTATTATGCTGCAGCACCAGATGCTAATGGTAGAGGTTATACTTTTTGGATTGATGAAGTAAAGTTTGAAAAATTAGGAACATTACTTCAAGGTCAAC
Organism: uncultured Chitinophagaceae bacterium; assembly: GCA_964477265.1. GTDB lineage: Bacteria > Bacteroidota > Bacteroidia > Chitinophagales > Chitinophagaceae > CAIVPM01. The sequence continues at coordinate 174,822 of CAYZDJ010000001.1, read as the reverse complement.
CAACAATTAATAATGGTAACAACTCAACTATCACTTCATTTACAAGTGTTACAACTCAAGTTAGTGGGTTAACTTCAACTTTTACTTTACCAACGGGCATCGTTCAATCTTTAAATGTCAGTAAAGCGTATTTCAATTTTGCATCATCAAATCCTTCAGTGGCTTCAATAAATGCAGATGGTGTAGCAACAGCTTTAAGTGCAGGAATAACTATAATAACAGGAAGTTTAAATGGTGTTCAAGCAAAAGGAAGTTTAACTATAAACTGTGCAGGTACTTACGTTTCAGCACCAACGCCAACTAAAAATCCAGCAAATGTAATTTCCATTTTTTCTGATGCTTATACTAACGTAGGTGTTAATTATTACAATGGTTATTGGGCACCTTGGCAAACAACAATTTCTAATGATTTTAAAGTAGGAAACGATAATGTATTAAATTACAATAATTTCAATTTCGTTGGAATGGAATTTAGTAATCCAACTGTAAATGCTTCAAGTATGAGTCATTTACATTTAGATGTATTTTTTCCTGGACCAATTGCTTCTGGCAGACAACTAAGAGTGATAGTTATAGATTTTGGAGCTGATAAAGTTTATGGTGGTGGAGATGATACAAGACATTCTACAACTTTTACAGCACCAACTTTAGTAAGCCAAACTTGGATTCCTATTGATATTCCTTTTTCAAGTATGACAGGCTTAACAAGTAGAAATAACTTAGCACAAATAATTTTAGAAGGAGGAGACAATTCATCTTTATACGTTGATAATGTTTATTTCTGGGGTACACCACAACTTCCAATAGTTCCAACAACTGCAGCACCAACACCAACAAGAGCAGCAGCTAATGTTCTCTCTATTTTTAGTGATGCTTATACAAACCTTGCTGGTACAAACTTTAATCCTAATTGGGGGCAAACAACAGCAGTTACTCAACCTAATATAGCTGGAAGTAATGTTATCAGATATTCTAATTTTAATTATCAAGGAGTTGAGTTTGCAACTGGACAAAACGTTTCAACTTATACCACCATTCATTTAGATTTTTATTCAACAAATGCAACACAACTTAGATTCTTTTTGATAAGTCCTGGACCTGTAGAAAAATCAACTAGTTTAACAGTTCCTACAACAACAGGATGGAATAGTATTGATATACCGTTATCAACATTTTCTGGTGTGAACCTAAGCAATATTATCCAATTTAAGTTTGATAAGAATACTGCATCTGGCTCTCCAGATATATTCTTGGATAACATTTATTTCTGGAAATAAAACAACTAACATTCTTGCATTCTTAACAATAAAAAATATTCGTGCATTCGTGGCGTTAAAAAAATATTTATGCTAAATATAAAAAATAAAATAATAAAAATTGGATTAGCTTCAACTATAATTATTTCGCTAAGTAGTTGTGAAAAAGAAGCCAAACAAACTTTACCCAATAGACAATATCAACTAGTTTGGAATGATGAATTTAATGATGTTGCTGGTTCATCTCCAGACACTTCTAAATGGGTTGCAGATATTGGAACAGGACAATTAGGCTGGGGCAATCAAGAGCTTCAATACTATACCAAAAATGGACGAAATCTACAACAAGACGGTAATGGAAATTTACAAATAACAGCCATAAAAGAAAACTTTGCAAGCTCAGGATTTACATCAGCTCGTATAAAAACTCAAGGAAAATTTTCTTACGGCTATGGAAGATACGAAGCAAGAATAAAAACACCAACAGGGCCAGGTATTTGGCCAGCATTTTGGATGCTTGGCGATAATATTAATTCTGTTTCTTGGCCAAAATGTGGCGAAATTGACATTCTTGAACAAAAAGGTCAAGAGTCTCATATTACTTATGGCACTGTTCATGGTCCAGGTTATGCAGGAGGAACTTCAATTGGTAAGTCTTATTCTTTACTCAACAACAGATTTGATGCAGACTATCATATTTATGCTGTAGAATGGGGTGAAGATTTTATAGACTTTTTTGTAGATGACTATTTATACCAAAGAGTAACACCAAGTGATGTTACTGGCGAATGGGTGTTTAATCAAAACTTTTTTTTAATACTTAACATAGCTGTAGGTGGCAATTTTGTTGGTTTTCCAATAACAGGAACTCCTTTCCCACAAACTATGAGTATAGATTATGTTAGAGTTTATAAGCAGTTGTAATTGGCTATATACTTTAATAAAATAATAATATCAAAAGTTAGAAGCTTGATATTATTAAGATGCCAAAGGTGCCAAATATTTTTAGCAAACAAAAAATAATTGACACTACCCCTTTGAAGGTCGAATAATACAACGTCATGAAATTTTCTATAAATATTTAATCGCTTTGTGGTTAACCACTATCAGAAAATTATATTGAATAAAGGCAGCAATATTTAAAATAAAAACAATTGAAAATTTTAAAAAATTTAATACCCTTATTTGTCTTTTTTACCCTTTTAATAAGTTGTAAAAAAGACTCAAATAACAACAGTATTCCTGCTCCAACTAATTTAGCTTTAACAGCAGTTGTAAACCTTGATAGTAGTGGTGAAGTATCTTTTACAGCTAATGCAATTAATGCCACTAGCTATGAATTTGATTTTGGTAACGGTATTTTGGAAACTTCTATTTCTGGTTTAGTAAAATATCGTTATCAAACAGCAAGTAATTATACAGTAACTGTTGTTGCAAAAAATGCTGGTTCAAATACAATATCAAAATCTATTCAAATTACTGTTAGTCTAACAAAAGCATTTTGGGGTGATGAATTTGATTATGTAGGAGCTCCCAATCCCAATAAATGGACTTATGACATAGGCAATAATAATGGGTGGGGAAATGGAGAAAAGCAATATTATACAGCTAATTCTCAGAATGTAAAAGTAGAAAATGGATCGTTGAAAATTACTACCATTAAAGAAAATTATAATGGCTCTAGTTACACAAGTGCAAGAATAAAATCGCAAGGAAAATTCGATTTTAAATATGGCAAAATCGAAGTAAGAGCAAAACTTCCATCTGGTGGTGGCACTTGGCCTGCAATTTGGATGTTAGGCAATAATATTACTAGTGTTGGTTGGCCAAGCTGTGGTGAAATTGATATAATGGAACATGTAGGAAATAACCTAAATAAAATTTATGGAACACTACATTATCCTGCACATTCTGGTGCAAATGGAAATGGTGGTACAACTATTATAAATAATGCTACTACAGAGTTTCATAAGTATAGTGTAGACTGGACTTCAACTGATATTAAGTTTTATGTAGATAATCAATTATTTCATTCAGTTGCTAACTCTAACGCTATTCCCTTTAATCAAAATTTTTTTATGATTTTAAATTGTGCAATGGGTGGTGCTTTTGGTGGAAATATTGACACTAATTTTTCGAGTGCTACATTGGAGATAGATTATATAAGAGTATATAAATGATAGAAAATAGTGTAAAAATTATTTTCTACCACTTTAAAACATATTATAGCAAAGTTTTTCACCCGATTTAAGTTTTACAAAAATGAAAAAAAATATAACATATTTATTCATACTACTTCTACTCTCTTTTTCAAAAAACACTTATGCTCAGGGCTGCGATAGCAGCATTGCCAACAAGACAAATGCCATACTAAGCAAAATGACATTGGAAGAAAAGATTGGTCAAATGAATCAGTACAATGGTTTTTGGGAAGTTACAGGTCCTGCACCAAAAGAAGGAAATGCCAAAGAAAAATATGACAATTTAAAAAAAGGATTAGTAGGTGCTGTGTTGAATGTTAAAGGTGTAAAAGATGTAAGAAAGTTGCAAGAAATGGCAGTAAAAGAAACTCGCTTGGGTATTCCTTTATTATTTGGTTTTGATGTAATTCACGGGCACAAAACAATTTTTCCAATTCCATTGGCAAGTGCTTGTAGCTGGGATATGGAAGCTATTGAAAATGCTGCAAAAGTTGCTGCTGTTGAAGCAAGTGCAATGGGCATTAACTGGACGTTTGCACCAATGATTGACATTACAAGAGATGCAAGATGGGGACGTGTGATGGAAGGTGCAGGTGAAGACCCTTATCTAACAGCTCAAATTGGATTGGCACAACTAAAAGGATTTCAGGGAAAAAATTTTGCAAGTAATAATTCAATACTAGCAACTGCTAAACACTTTGCTGGCTATGGCTTTGCTGAAGCTGGCAGAGATTATAACACTGTAGATGTTGGCAACTCAACGCTTTATAATTTTATTTTACCACCATTTAAAATAGCTGTTGACAGTGGTATAAAAACTGTAATGAACTCTTTTAATACTTTAAATGGAATACCAGCCACTGGCAATAAATTTTTGCAAAGAGATATTTTAAAAGGTAAGTGGAAATTTAATGGATTTGTAGTGAGCGATTGGGGAAGCATCGGTGAAATGGTAGCTCATAAAGTTTGCAATAATGATAAAGAAGCTGCACAATTAGCTGCTACAGCAGGTTGTGATATGGATATGGAAAGCTACGCTTACATCAATGAATTAAAAAAGTTAGTTGATGAAGGCAAAGTGGATATAAAGTTGATTGATGAAGCTGTAAAAAGAATTTTATTGGTGAAGTTTCAATTAGGCCTGTTTGATAATCCTTACAAATACTGCGACGAAGCAAAGGAAAAAGAAATGGTATATCACAAATCTCACATAGCAACAGCACTTGATGTAGCCAAAAAATCGATTGTTTTATTCAAGAATGATAATAACCTTTTGCCACTTAAAAAATCACAAAAAAAGATTGCAGTTATTGGTGCCTTGGCAAATGATAAAAACAGTTGCTTAGGTAGCTGGAGAATAGGAAGTGACGATAATACAGCCATTTCAGTAGTTGAAGGTTTAAAGAAAATTTCTAACAACATTACTTATACAAAAGGAGTGGAGTTGGTAACTGCACCAACAAACTTTATGGATGAAGTTAAAATAAATGAAACCGATAAAACAGGATTTGCAGAAGCTATAAAATTAGCAAAGCAAAGCGAAGTGGTTATTATGGTTTTGGGTGAACACGGTTTTCAAAGTGGTGAAGGAAGAAGTAGAACAAAATTGGATTTGCCAGGATTGCAACAACAACTTTTAGAAGAAGTGTATAAGGTAAATAAAAACATAATTTTAGTGTTGATGAATGGCAGACCATTGGTTTTAAATTGGGCTCAACAAAATATTCCAGCCATTGTAGAAGCCTGGCAATTAGGCTCTCAAACAGGCAATGCTGTTGCATCAACATTATTTGGCGATAACAATCCATCTGGAAAAATTACTATGAGTTTTCCAAGAAGTGTTGGTCAGCTGCCAATATATTATAACCATTTAAGCACAGGAAGACCTGGTCCTAAAAAAGAAGTTTTCTGGACACATTATACCGATGAAAAAAACGAACCTTTATATCCTTTTGGTTTTGGGTTGAGTTATTCAACATTCAAATATTCAAATTTAAAAATCGCAGAAGAAAGCAACAATCACATTAAAGTTCAGGTGTCTATTACCAATACCAGCAATGTTGCTGGAGATGAAATTGCACAACTTTATATACACGATGTAGTAAGCTCAATTGCAAGACCAGTAAAGGAATTGAAAGGATTTAAGAAAATAAAATTGAATGCCAACGAAACAAAAGTTGTTGAGTTTATTTTAACCAACAATGAACTTGGCTTTTATAATAATGATGGAGAATTCATAGTAGAACCTGGAGATTTTGAAGTTATGGTGGGTACCAATTCAAACGATGTTTTAAAAATTAATTACACCAAAAAATAATTTATGCAACAAAAAACAAATTGGGGTCAGTTTCTTAGTTTAATATCAGTTTTCTTTTTTTGGGGGTTTGTTGCTGCTAGTAATGATATATTGATCCCTGTTTTTAAAACAGCATTTAATTTATCGCAAGGACAAAGTCAATTGGTATCTGTCGCATTTTATGTAGCATACACTGTTGGTGCAATTTTATATTTCGTAGCATCAAAAATTATTGGTGGAGATGTGTTAAACAAACTAGGATATAAAAATGGATTAATATTAGGCTTATTCATTTCAGCATTGGGAACTTTATTATTTTATCCAGCTGCTAACACAGGCTCATTCAATCTAATGATAAGTGGATTATTTATTGTTGGTTTGGGTTTTTCGTTACAGCAAATTGTTGCCAATCCTTTAGCTATTGCATTAGGCTCAAAGTCAACAGGCTCGCAGCGTTTAACTATGGCTGGTGGTATTAATAATTTTGGAACAACTATTGGTCCTTTATTAGTTAGCATAGCCATTTTTGGTTCTGCAACTTCATCTAATTCAACAGCTAGTATTGAGAGTGTTAAAGTGCCATACTTAGTACTTGGCGTTGCATTTATTGTTGTTGCTATTCTTTTAAAATTTTCTTCTTTACCAAATAAAATTGAAGAGGAAAACAACGATAATGTATCGTTTGAAAAATCAGAAAAATCTTCATCAAAAACTTCGGCATTGCAATATCCACAACTGGTTTTAGGAATGATTGCCATATTTGTTTATGTAGGTGTAGAAGTAGCTACAGCAAGCAATTTGCCTGCATACTTAGAAAAATATTTGAACATTGAAACAAAGAATGTTGCACCTTATATCTCATTATATTGGGCTAGCTTAATGATTGGTAGATGGACTGGTGCTGCAGGTGCTTTTGATGTAAATGCAGGCCTAAAACAAACGCTACGTTTTTTATTGCCTTATGCTGCTTTTGCTGTTTTTATTTTAGTGAATTCAATTGCTCATCACGATGTTTCTCAGTTTTATTTTTATGCAGCAATCATTTTAGTTATGATTGGTTGTGATATGTTAAGCAAAGGAAGTCCTGTGAAAATGTTATTCATATTTTCTGTTGCAGGTGCTTTAGCATTGGTTGTAGGAATGTTATCAAATGGCTTAGTAAGTGCTTATGCTTTTACGAGTGTAGGTTTGTTTTGTAGCACACTTTGGCCTTGCATTTTTACTGTTGCAGTTGCTGGTTTGGGCAAGCACACCAACCAAGGTAGTAGCTATTTAATTATGATGATTATGGGTGGTGGTATTGTAAGCTGGTTACAAGGTATTGTTGCAGACAAAGTTGGTATTCATTTTAGTTATGCTGTTGGAGTAATTTGTTTTGCTTATTTGGCCTACTATGCAATAAGTGTAAAAAAACATTTAACACAACAAGGCATTGAGCTTGATGATACATCAAGTGCAGCACATTAAAGATCTTTTTCTCATATAAATAAGGGTTGGATAAATTATTTGATTTCAAGTAATCAATCCAGCCCTTTCTTTTTTACGAATGAAAATAAAAATAATATTTCTTTTATTGATTCTATGGAGAACAAGCTTACTATTCTCTCAAATTAATTTATCAGATGGGTTGTTAGCTCATTATCCATTTTCTGGTAATGCCAATGATATTAGTGGCAATAGTTTTAATGCAGTAAATTTTGGTGCAACACCTACCACAGATGCAAAAGGTAATAGCAATAGTGCATACGAATTCAATGGCACTACCTCACATATATTATTACCAAGCAATGCAAAATTTAACTTTGCACCAACAGACTCATTCACTATCTCTTGCTGGCTGCAACCTTATCAAAACTTGAACTGGAACAATCAGGCCTTACTGGTAAAATCAGCTTTCGACATTAACCCACAAAATGCAAATTGGAGTTATGGTTTATATGTTGCCATTGATAAAGCAATGAGTGGTTATGCAAATAATATTTTTTTAAACGGAGCAACAACATTGCAACAAAATAAATGTTGGTATCATTTAGTAGTTACTTATAAAAATGGAATCTGGCATTTGTATGTAAATGGAAAATTAGAAGCACAGGATTTATCGCAAACAAAATTTATTACGCAAGATGCAAGTATTACCAGTGTTGTAGCTATTGGTAAAAAAGGTGGAGCCAATGGAGATTTTTATAAAGGCAAATTAGATGAGGTAAGAATATATGATAGAAACCTTAGCAGCATTGAAGTTGACGCTTTGTACAATTTTGAGAAACCAAGTTCTAACTTCTCATTTGTTCAAGATATATGCAATCCTAAACAAATGGTTTTTAAAACAGAAACCAATGTAAACAACAAACTTTATTGGGATTTTGGTAATGGAAAAATGGATAGCAATAAAACACAAGTTGTATCTCTTTATCCAAGCTACAACAACTATATCGTACAATTAATTGCAGTAAATAATGTTGGCTGTGCCGATACTGTTCAAAAAAATGTATCTGTTTTTGCAAACTATAATGCCAATATTATTACTAATAAAAATGATACTACAATTTGTAGTGGTTCTTCAATACAGTTAGCTGCAAATAATAGTGCTGTAAACTTTTGTTGGGCTTCATCAGATAATAGTTTAAATAGTAGTGTTAGCAATCCAACAGTATCACCAATAGCCAATACAACCTACTACTTAACAAGTCAAATATTAGGAAACAACTTAATTGTTAATGGCGATTTTGAGCAAGGCAATACAGGTTTTACATCAGGCTATACTTATTTTCCAGGCACTGCTGGTGGTGTTCAAAGCATTTACAATGTTTTAAATAACCCAAGTGTTTGGCTAAGTGCTTTTGCAGCTTGCAGCGACCATACAATAGGCACTGCAAATGACAAAATGATGGTGCTTGATGGAAGTCCTGTGGTGGGTAAAGATTTTTGGAAACAAACTATAACTGTTAAGCCGAATACTAATTATAATATTTCATTTTGGCTTCAATCAATTGTAACTCAAAACCCTGCTGTAATAAAATTGAAAATTAATGGAACGCAGATTGGTAGCACCGTTACAGCTGATAATACTACTTGCACCTGGAAAAATTTTTCTACACAATGGTTTTCAGGAAACATAACTTCAGTAACTATTTCGTTAGAAGATTTGAATACAGTAATTCAAGGCAATGACTTTGCAATTGATGATATTAGTTTTAATGAAACTACTTTAGAGCAGGATTCAATAATTGTTAATGTTAAGCAACCTTCAATAACAAATATTGAAAAGACAGTTTGCTTTGGCAACAATATAAATGGGCATACAACAACTGGAAATTATACAGATAAATATGCTAATGCTGTTGGTTGTGATAGCATTGTGAACTTAAAACTAACTGTATTGTCTGCACCTGTATATACAAAAGATACTGTTATTGGTTGTGGCAGTGTTGTTGTAAATGGTATTACTTATTATAACAATCAATTAGTTTCAACTACAATCAAAAATTATTTGGGTTGTGATAGCATTACAACCCAGCATCAAATTGAAGTGTTGACCAAGCCATCAAATTTTATCAATCCAAAACAAATTACAACTTGCCTTGGCGAAAAATTTAGTGTTGGTGGATTTGATAGTTATTTATGGAACACAGGAGAAACTACTGCTACAATAAATTTAAATGGATTAAATAAATATTGGGCAGAAGTGAGCAATAGCAATGGTTGTGTGGGAAGAGATACATTAACTGTAATTTACAATGGTAAATTTGAACCTTCAAACACCAATGCTTTTTCGCCAAATGGTGATGGTATTAATGATGAGTTTAAACCATATGTTAGTAGTGGTTGTTTTAAAAAATACAGCATAGTAATATTTAACAGATGGGGGCAACAACTATTTCAGAGTATAAACCCTAAAAATTATTGGAATGGAAATTACAACAATCAACCATTACCTATTGGTATTTATTATTACATAATAAAGTATGAAACTATTTCTGGCTTAGAAAATGTTCAATCGGGTTTTGTAAGTTTGTTAAGATAGTTTTTGCCATCTACAGATTTTGTCTAAATCTTCAATAAAATAGTTCAACAGACTATTTCTTGTTCCCACTAAAATAGGAACTACAGTTTGTAGTTCCTACTTATTGAACATTACTAATGTTGGTAAATTTCTTTGAAACGTCTGCTGCAATAAAAAAGTAACTAACCCTTCAGTGAATGCATTTTGGGTTAGTTCAAAAAACTAATAAAGCATAATTAACTTTTTAAATTCATTAATTGCTTGGCAGCTTTTTTACTTGGGAAGTATGCAGCCACAAATGCAATAACAGCAATAGTTATAGCTGTTAATATAAAATCGAGTGGCTGCATTGTTACAGGATAGTAATCTATAATAAAAGTTCCACCCTCAAGTTTTATTAAATGAAATTTTTGTTGAATGATACAAATGATAACTGCTAAAACAATTCCAATAACACCACCAATTACTGCAAGTAAAATACCTTCTGTTAAAAATATTTTTTGAATAAGTTGGTTACCTGCACCCATTGCTTTAAGTATATGAATATCCTTTTGTTTTTCAAGCACAAGCATTGTTAATGCACCAACAATGTTAAATGCAGCAATAAGCATTATTAAACAAAGCAAAGCATATATAAACCATTTTTCTACTTGCATAATTTTAAACAAACTTGCATTTTGTTCATACCTTGTTTCAACTTTAAAACCCTTTGGTAATGCTTGTTGCAACAGTTTTTTAACTTCATCTGGTTTTGCATTTTTATTCAACTTTATTTCAATAGAAGAATACTCATCCACTCCCATATCAAGCATATACTTTACAAAAGCTAAATTGGTAAAGCCATATTTATTGTCAAACTCTTGCTGAACTAAAAAAGTACCCACAGGTTGAATTACAGACGAATTAAAACTTTCAAGGGATGCAATAGATGTTGTTCTTTTTCTAATAGGCAAATAAATTACAATCCCTTGAGTGGAACGCTCTGTTTCAATGGCAGCAGCATTTTCAATACCTGCACCAACAATTAATTGTGGTTGTTCTACATTACCAGTTGCAAATTCGCCTCTTTTAATATAAGACTTTATGTTGTTTACAGTAGTATAATTTTCATCAACTCCTTTTAATGAAAAAAATGTTTGATAACCATTGTTAAGTAAAACAGCACTTTCTTCTGCCACACAACTATAGTTTACAATGCCATTGATAGTTTTAAAACTTTCAAGTTTCTCCTTAGCAATATTTATTGTTTTTGCATTGGCAGATGATATTTTAATATCTGCATAAAAGTCTGTATATAATCCTTTCACCAATCCTTCAAAACCATTAAAAACACTAAGCACTATAATGATAGCAGCAGTTACAACAGCAATGGCAATAACACTTACCCACGCAATAATATTAATTGCATTTGTAGTTTTTTTTGATTTAAAATATCGCCAAGCGAATAAGAAATTCAATAGTCTAAAAGTTTAATGGTTCAAAATTTATTATTGCCGAATTATTTCATTGGCAAATTATCGAATTGATTATTCTTCTACATAAACTCGTCTTACTCTTTGACTAACTGTACTTAAAGTTTCATAAGCAATTGTGTTGCTCCATTTAGCTACATCCTTTACAGGTAAATGCTTTCCAAAGATTTCCACTACATCATTTTCAATTGCTTCAGGTATATCAGTTACATCAATCATCGTCATATCCATACATACACTACCAATAATTGGTGCCAATTTATTGTGCAAATACATAAAGCCATTTCCATTGCCTAAACTCCTGCTTAATCCATCAGCATAACCTATACGAACAGTTGCAATTTTGCTGTCTCTTGTCACAACTCCTCTCCTATTGTATCCTATGCTATCATTGGCTTTCACAGTTCTTATTTGAGCAATGGTAGTTTTTAAAGTTGCCACAGTTTGTAGTTGCAATTGGTTGTCAACTGCACTATCAACACCATATAAGCCAATACCTAAACGCACCATATTATATTGTGCTTTTGAATGGCGAAATATGGCAGCAGAATTAGCAATATGCTTAATAAATGTATAGCTCAACTTTGATTGAATGATATTGCAGGCACTATCAAATAAGTGCAGTTGATGTTGTGTAAATTCATCATGTTCAGCAGCTTCGCTTGCTGCTAAATGACTTAATACAGACTTCACCAGCATTGTATTATTTGCAACTAAAAGTTGTGATAATTCTTCCACTTCATTTACCTCAAATCCTAAACGATTCATTCCTGTATTTAGCTTTATATGCACAGGAAAATCATTAATGGCTTGTTGCAATAAATATTGATGAAATGCTTTGTAGATGCTGAATGAGAAGATTTCTGGTTCAAGATTATATTCAATCAAGGCATCAAAATTTTCCTCTTCAACATTCAAAATCATTATAGGCAAACTAATACCAGCCTTGCGTAAATCAATGCCTTCATCTGTATAAGCAACTGCCAAATAATCTACTTTATGAAACTGTAAAACCCTTGCTACTTCTACACTTCCACTACCATAACTAAAGGCTTTAACCATTGCCATAGTCTTTGTTGTGGGCAACAAATGCTTTTGATATTCCTTTAAATTATGCACCAAGGCTGTAAGGTTTATTTCCATTACAGTCTGATGCGTTTTTTGTTGCAGCCATTTGCTTATCCTTTCAAAATGAAATGCCCTGCCACCTTTCAATAAAATATATTCGTCTTTAAAAAAGTGTGTGGTTATACTATTAATAAACTCATTTGTAGTCCTAAAAAAAACAGCTTCAATATTGTTTAATGAGAACTCTTTTGAATATTCAAAAAGCACTTCACCAATGCCAATCAGCTTATCAATTTTCTTTTCATGAAGTTGGTTAATGAAGTTAATATATACCTCTTTATTCTTCTTTTCGCTACCTGAAAAGTCAGAGACAATTAATGTTTTTTTATGCTTGCCAGCATTTGAAACCAGGTAGTTTAATGCTATGTAAAAAGATGAGCTATCATTGCTGTAACTATCATTTATTAAAACACAATTATTTGCAACAGGCAATAATTGCATACGCATTTCCACTGGTTGCAAATGCAACATTCGTTCAGCAATAATATTATTATTTATATTAAACAAAAGCATTGCAGCCCAGCAAGTGCAAGCATTTGACACAGATGCTTCGTCAATAAAAGGAATTACAATTTCAGTATTTTCGCCTTGATAAACTGCTGTAATTTTTGTTTGACTCGTTGACTTTATTTCTTCAATTATTTGAAGACTTGAAGATTTGCTTTTGCCCCAATAAAAAATTTTGTGATTGCTTAATAACTCGCAATGACGCCTAATCATTTCATCATCTCCATTACAAATTATTTGTTCGCAATCTTCAAATAATTTTAATTTCTCTTGCAGCTTTTGTTCTTTACTTGTAAAGCCATCGTTGTGTGCATTGCCAATGTTTGTAAGTATTCCAATAGTTGGCTTAATAATGTTTTGCAGATTTTCCATCTCATTAACAGTAGAAATACCTGCTTCAAAAATACCAAGGTTATGCTTGCTATTTATTTGCCAAATACTCAATGGCACACCAACTTGTGAGTTATAACTTCGTGGGCTGCGAACAATATTAAAATCATTTTGCAGTAACTGGTTCAACCATTCCTTTACAATAGTTTTTCCATTGCTACCAGTAATGCCAATTACAGGAAACTTAAATTTCTGCCTGTGATAAGATGCTAATACTTGCAGGGCTTGCAGCGTATTTTCAACAACTAAAAAGTTAGCATCAGCAAATTCACTTGCATCAAAATTTTGTGCAATAACAAAGTTTCTTACACCTTGTTTATATACATCATTTATATAGTTATGACCATCTCTTCTATCTCCTATTAATGCAAAAAACAAGGATGTATCCGGGAAAGAAATTTTTCTGCTATCAATTAATAAATGTTCAATAGTTGCATCATTTTTAATGATTGCTTTTGCATTTATAATAGTTGATATTTGTTGTATGGTGTACATTAATATTACAACTTAAACAATCCTTTATTCAACAACTGCAATGTTTCTTTTTTATATGCAGATGGAATTAATAAAGAAATATTATGTGGGCTGCCACCATAGTTTACCATTGTTACAGGTATTGATTCTATTGAGTTAAACAAGGTTTGTAACACATCTTGCGTTTTAGAGATTTCGTTGCCAACAATTGAAATAATAGTTTGCTCCCTTTCAATTTCTATACTTCCAAATTGCTCCAACTCTTCACTTATTTCTTTTATATGCATGTCACTATCAATTGTTACAGCCACAGCAACTTCGCTTGTTGTAACCATATCAATTGATGTTTTATACTTCTCAAATACTTCAAATGTTTTGCGTAAAAAACCATAAGCAAGCAACATTCTGCTGCTTTTTATTTTAATGGCAATAATGCCATCTTTGGCAGCAATTGCTTTAACACCAACGCTTCCAGCTTCTTTTTGTATAACTGTACCAGCTGCCTGTGGTTGCATTGTATTCAACAATTTTACTGGCACATTATTTTGCTGTGCTGGCCAAATACAAGTTGGATGCAAAATTTTTGCACCAAAATATGCAAGCTCAGCAGCTTCATCAAAGCTTAAAATTTCAATAGGTTTTGTTTTGTCAACAACGCGTGGATCGTTGTTATGCATTCCATCAATATCAGTCCATATTTCGCACACACTTGCATTTAATACACTTGCCAAAAGAGATGCAGTGTAATCACTTCCACCACGTTTTAAATTATCAACTTCATCTCTTGCATTACGACAAATATAACCTTGCGTTACAAACAATTTTTCGTTAGGATAATTTTTTAAAACAGCACTTAACCTTCTATTAATCCTTTCTAATTTAGGCTCTTCATTTTCATCAATACACATAAAATCAAGTGCTGATAAAAATGTATGTTGAATACCTTTTTCCTTTAAGTAAACGCAAAATAATTTTGTACTCAACAACTCACCTTGAGCTAGAATATCTTTATTTAAAGCATCACTGTAAGATATTTTCAAAATCACATTCAAGAAATCAAAATGCTCTTCAATTATTTGCTGTGCTTCATTTACAGCATTTTCAGTTGTAACCAAATTTGCAATAAATTGCTTATAATATTTCTCTAACTCATCAATTTTTTGCTTAGCTACAGCCTTGTATCCAATTGACAATTGATGGCTAATTTCTACTAGTGCATTTGTAGTACCACTTAGTGCACTCAACACTACAATTTTAGATTCCTGTTCAGCAGTTACAAGTTCTGCTACCTGATGCATTCTTTCTGGTTTACCAACACTGGTTCCACCAAATTTCATTATTTTCATTTTCTTAGTCGTGAGTTTTTATCGTGAGTTATTCGTGAGTTTTTTTATCGTGAGTTTTTATCGTGAGTTTTTTCGTGAGTTAATCGTAAGTCTATAAATACATAAGTAAGCATCAACCATTAATCACTAAGCATTATTCTTTATCTAACTTTTTTGCTGCAGAATAAGTTTCCCATTTTGCTACAACAGCTTTTATATCTTCGGGCAATGGTGCTTCAAAAATCATTTCCTTTCCTGTTGTTGGATGCACAAAACCTAATGTTTTTGCATGCAATGCACAACGTGGGCAAACTTCAAAACAATTATCTACAAACTGCTTGTATTTGCTATACACAGTGCCTTTCAAAATTCTGTCACCACCATATTCCCAATCATTAAAAAGATTGTGACCAATGTGTTTCATATGCACACGAATCTGGTGTGTACGTCCAGTTTCCAACACACATTCCACAAGCGTTGTATAATAAAATCTTTGCAACACTTTGTAATGTGTAACAGCATGCTTGCCTATTTCTGGCTCAGCATAAACTGTAAACATTTTTCTATGCTGTGCATGTCTTGCAATGTTGCCAGTTATGGTTCCTTCATCTTGCTCCATATTGCCCCAAACCAACGCCACATAATTTCTTTTAACAGTATGATCAAAAAATTGCTTTGCCAAATGTGCTGCTGCTTCAGGTTTTTTAGCTAATACCAAAAGCCCTGTTGTGTTTTTATCAATTCTATGCACCATTCCATAACGTGGCAAATCATCTTCAGTCAAGTTAGGATTTTGTTGCAAAATATGATAAGCAAAACCATTTAATAAAGTACCTGTGTAATTGCCAACTCCAGGATGCACCACCATATTTGCTGGCTTATTTACAACCATTAAATCATCATCTTCATACACCACATTTAAGTTTAAATTCTCTGGCTTAAGCTCTGTGTATTCTGGATTTACATATTGAATCATTACCAGTTCATCACCTGGTTTTACCTTGTAATTACTCTTTACAACTTTGCCATTAACACTTAAAAAACCCGCATCAATACTTTGCTGAATTTTATTCCTTGTAATATTTTCAGTTCTTATTTGCAGCCATTTATCTACACGCATTGGTTCCTGACCTTTATCAATAATAAAGGTTCGTGTTTCATACACTTCTTCTGGTTGCTGTATTTCTATATCATCAATATCTTGCATTGTGGCAAATGTAAAAGGTTTAGGGTTTTAAGTTTAAGGTTATTAGCTAAAAGTAAAATTGAATTAACAAATCGTCTAGTACATTTGTAAAAACAAAAATTTATGAACGAATTAATTGACAGAATTGTAAAAGAAACCAACGTTACTCCAGAACAAGCTCAAAAAGCTGTTACTACCATTGCAGATTATATTAAAGAAAAGTTTCCTATGATTGGTGGTGCAGTTGATAATTTATTTGGCGGAAATAATTAAACTAAAAATGGTTCTCAAGTTGAGAACCATTTTTAGTTTATGCAGTAAATTTTCTAATGATTTACTATAACCTTATATACTTTTTTATTTGTGTTATCGCTTATCATTACAAAATAAGTTCCATTAGCAATGTCATTTGTTTCTACATAACATATAGTGCTTCCTTGTAAAAATTTTGAACGTTTTACAACTTGTCCATTCGCATTTATTACATCAATATCCAAAGAGGTTTTAGTAATACCACTGGCTTGCAGTATTAACAAATTTGCCACAGGATTTGGAAAAATTCCTATCTCATTAAGCTTATTGTTATTTTGAAAAGAAATTACTTTGGAATAAACATAGCTGCCATTGTTGTCAACAACTTTTATTCTATAATATTTTGTATTGGTAAAAACAGATACATCGGTAAATGAATATTTATTATTGTCAGATGCAGTTGAATTGGTTTTTACAATACCTACTTTTTCAAAAGCAGTTCCATTATTACTGCTTTGTATCTCAAAATATTTAACATCTTTTTCATTGGTTGTAGTCCAGTTTAATACTGTTCCTTTTTCATTTACATATCCCATTAAATCTATTGATTCTACTGGTAAAATAGGACCTGTGTAAGTGGTTGCAGTGCCAGGTATAGTTGTAACTTTAGATACAACCTTATTGCCATAAAAAGTTGGTCCCACACAATATGGATATGCAGAATTATGATTAATATCAACAGTACAGAAATAAGCATAAGTGCCTGTAGGAAACTCTGGTGTTACGCAAAACCTTCCATTATGTTCATCTAAATAATCAGCAGATGTTGGGATTGTATATTGATAATCTTCTCTAAAATAACCTAAAGGATAAGTAGCATTAACAGCAGGTCCAGCCGTTACTGTTGTACCACTTGCATTAGTTGTTCTTGTTGTAATATTACGTAAGCTATAGCTCGATTTTATTCTTACAACACCACCAGTTCCATCTGCATTTTTATAACCATAAGCACCATAAATGGGAAAGCCATCATAAGCAAAACCTATAAGTGGCGAGTGTTGTGTTGAATTAATAACATACAAGCCATCAGATGCATATAAATTACAAACTGTAGAAATAACGTTTAGATCTAAGTTAAATGCACTTGGGTTTTGATGATGATGATAATTGGTGCCTGCAGGGTGGCCTTTAGAACAATCAAAACCTGTTCTTTCACCAACTACAGCATCTCTATTCCAAACACCATCTCCTGTTCCTCCAAGTGGACCACCTTTTAAAGAGCTAGTACTATTTTGCCAGCTTACCCCATCTCTGTAATCAAATAAGGCAACACCATTAATAAATAAACCAATATTGCCAAGCGTTGTAGCTGTTGGTGTTCCTGTGTTTTGAGTTGGCGTTAAAGGCAATTTAAATATTGCATTCTGGTTGCCAGCAACATTTGTATTCCCATCTAAAAAAGGTCCAGTAATATATGATGGTAATCCTGTGGTGGTAATGTACACATCTGTTGTAGTATATTTTACAGATTGAACATTTGCCAAACTTGCATCATTAATTAAATTGCCAGTGGTTTTATCGTAATGCCTTGCTGTAATTGTTGTATTTCTTAACCATGCAGATAAAAATGGGCTTTGAGCTACTGCATTCATTGCTACAAAAAATACAATTGCAGAACTAATGGTAATTTTTTTCATTATTGAAATGTTGATGGTGACAAATCATTATACGAACAATAATTTAAAATCCTTCGAACATAAAATTACTAAACAATAAAAAAAGCAACCTTGGTTGCTTTCAAATTTTTGTGCCCAAAACAGGATTCGAACCTGCACGCTTGTTACAGCACCACCACCTCAAGGTGGCTTGTCTACCAATTTCAACATCTGGGCTTATTGCAAACTAAGACTCATCGTCCATGCTACCTTTTGTAAAACGCTTAATAATACCACGTCCACTTTCTCTTACAAAAGTTACTATTTCATCTCTTTCGTCACTGGCTATTAATTCTTCTTCAATAAAGTCAATTGCCTGTGTGGTATTAAACCCTTTGTTATAAATAACTCTGTAAATATCTAAAATATGATTGATCTGGTTTAATGAAAAACCTCTGCGTTTTAAACCAACACTATTTACACCACCATAGCTTAATGGATTACGAACAGCTTTAATGTATGGAGGCACATCTTTACTAACCAAACTACCACCTGCTACAAAGCAATGCTGCCCTACTTGCACAAACTGATGCACTGCACTTACTCCACCAATCACAGCCCAATCGCCAATTGTAACATGACCTGCAACCTGCACACTATTGCTCATAATTACATTGTTGCCAATGTTGCAATCATGTGCTACGTGGCTATATGCCATAATTAAACAATTATTTCCTACTGTTGTTTTGCCTCTATCTACAGTACCACGATTAATAGTTACAAATTCTCGAATAGTGGTATCATTACCAATAACAACAAGACTTTTTTCGCCAGCAAATTTTAAATCTTGTGGCACACCACCTAAAACAGCACCAGGAAAAATTCTACAATTTTTTCCAATTCGTGTACCATCCATAATGGTTACATTACTGCCAATCCAAGTGCCTTCACCAATTTGCACATCGCCATGAATTACAGTAAATGGGTCAATTTTTACATTGGGTGCAAGTTTTGCATTTGGGTCAATGTATGTATATGGATGAGTCATCGTTTTTTAAATTAATGCAAACAAAAATAGGGTTCCGTTTTGATATTCTATCAATCTGGACGATATTGAATAAGGTTAAATATTTTATCTATCGATTCCTCGCTGCAATGTAGTGGGTCGTAAAAATCAGCACGCCATAAACCAGCTTCACGAGGATTGAATGTACCTAAAAGCTTAACCTGATGTTTTTTACTAAAGTCAATCAATTCATTTTGCATATGTATCAGGCTATTGTTATTGTTACTATTCATAGCATCGTAAAAGTCCTGCACAAACGGATACATTATTAAAGACACTTTTACGTTTTTGGTCTTTAAATACTTAATGATAGCAGACAATGCGTTTAATTTATCGATATCAAATTTTTCAACGTTCTCAGTCTTTTCAAAAAATTTTGAATTGGCCATTAATTTAATGGTATCAATTACTGTAAATTCCTTTGCATATTTTATAGAACCGTCACTATACCTTCCATAACCTTTCATTGTGCTGTCACCAGCATCTATTGCTATTTTTTTTGAACTACGCGAAACATTTTTTAAACAAGACTGAAAGTAACTTACTGAAGTAAGTGCATTGGCTTTTCGTTTAAAAAAATACCACGATGGATGGTTGATGGTTTCTATATTTTTGATATGCAGCTTATCAATAATGTAATGTTGAAATGCAGCAATACTAAGCCATTCATCGCCCAATGTTTTACATGCAAAGAGTGGTGTGGTTTCTATATACAACTCATCTGGAAACTTATTTAACGAATCAAAAATTCCTACCTGTGCAATAATATCATTGATATTGCTGTGAGATAAAGCATAGTTTTTATAAGTATCCTTGGGAAAATATTTTTTGCTTAAAGACAAAGTTCTGCTAGTACCTATAACAGCAACCTGTGGCATAGTACTAATTTGGCTTATAATATTTTTAAACACCAATCTCTCATCATAATTTATTAAACCTTCGGCATTATGATTTTTTAAAAGTATGGCAGCTATATCTTTTTCGTAAGTACCATTATTAAAAATATTACCACTATCAACTTTATAATTTACAATAACAATAATTATTGCAAATGGCAGTATCAGTAAAATAATATGTCGTAAAATTTTTTTCATTAAAATTGAAAATAAATAAATTCAGTTTTTTTAAATACACCCCAAAATACAAAAGCAGCTATTAAGCAATAATAAAACGCCCACCTAAATTTTTTATTCTTAGCAGGTAACCATGTGTCAATAGTATTGCTGATAAATTGTTTTTCAATTAATGTAAATACTATTATTAAAAATAAGCCAACAAAAAAATCAAAAGCAGATTGCTTAATGTAAAGCAATGAAAGTCTCTCCCCTCTTGAATTTGAAATGATTTGCCTTACTTGAAATGGAATATTTTTAAACATATCAATAAGCATTGTACATGCTTTTTCCACGCTTGAAGCCCTGAAAAAAACACATGCTACAGATATGCTTAGCAACATAAATTTATTGGCAACCCAATCGCTCATTTTTGATGTAACAGCAAGAAATATTTTGTTACGCCTTACACTTGTATAAGCAATTAAAATAAGTGCATTGGCTATGCCCCACACAATATAATGCCAGCTTGCACCATGCCACAAGCCACTTAAAACAAGTACAAGCAATATGCTAAGCCACATACCTGCGTTTGGTAAATAATTTTTTCGTATAGGCAAATACACATAATCTCTAAACCAGCTTGTGAGCGATAAATGATAAGTTGCCCAAAACTGACTTATGTTTTTTTGTATTAATGGTGTTTTAAAATTTGCCATTAAATTATAGCCCATAAACCTTGCACAGCCAGTAGCAATATCACTGTATCCGCTAAAGTCGCAATAGATTTGATAGGTGCAGGCAAACATTGAAATGATTAATGGAATGCCACTGTAATAGCCATTTGGCATAGCATGCACCTGATTTACAAAGCCTGCTAATCTATCGGCAATAACAACTTTTTTAAATAAGCCCCAGCCTATTAACATTAATCCACGCCTTGCATTTTCGTAATTAAAATATTTTTTTTCGTGAAACTGTGGAATTAAGTTTTGTGGACGTTCAATAGGCCCTGCTACCAATTGAGGATAAAACATTACATACAGTGCATAAATGCCAAAGTGTTTTTCAGCCTTGCATTTTCCTCTACTTACTTCAATAGTGTAGCTCATGGCTTGCAGTGTGTGAAAGCTTAAGCCAATGGGCAATAAAATATGCATTAATGGAATGCCTTTGCCAGCATGTATTTGCGATAAAGCCCAGTTAATATTATCTGCTAAAAAATTAAAGTATTTAAAAAAAATAAGGATACCTAAATTGGCAACAAGGCTTAAAACCAACCAAAGCTTTTTCTTCTTTTCAACTGTTTGCTGTTCTATTTTTATACCTACAAAATAATCTATAACAATAATGAAAGCCAATATTAATATATACTCTGGCTTAAAGTACATATAAAAAACACAACTACTAACCAATAGCAACAACCACCTTAATTTATGAGGAATTAGGAAGAATAGTATGGTTACTATTGGAAAAAATATTGCAAACTCAAACGAGTTAAAAAGCATTTTTTATAGATGTTGGTTATTAATGATAAATAACTAATGATAAATAACACATTCCTATTAAAAATAAAAACCACAAGCCTGAAAGATTTGTGGTTTTTATATATGAATTTATTATTAGTATTAAATATCTATTGCTTCGCCATAAGCAGCAGCAGTAGCTTCTTTAAAGCCTTCGCTCATTGTAGGATGAGGGTGAACAGCATTTAATATTTCATGTGCAGTTGTTTCTAATTTACGTGCAACCACGGCTTCTGCAATCATTTCTGTTACGTTGCTACCAATCATATGGCAACCCAAAAGCTCACCATATTTTGAATCGTAAATAACCTTTACAAAACCATCAGTATTGCCACCAGCACTTGCTTTACCACTTGCTACAAATGGAAACTTGCCAATTTTAACATCAAAACCAGCAGCTTTTGCAGCAGCTTCAGTGTAACCAACACTACTAATTTCTGGTGTGCAATATGTGCAACCAGGAATATTGTTATAATCTAAAGGCTCTGGTGTGTGGTGATATTTCTTTTCTAAATAAGCCATGTGTTCAGCAGCATTAATACCTTCTTTAGCTGCAACGTGTGCTAGTGCTTGTCCTGGGCTGCAATCGCCAATTGCATAAATACCTGCAACTGTTGTTTGTTGATATTTGTCAGTTACAACTTTACCTTTATCTGTTGCAATACCATTTTGTTCTAATCCCAAATTTTCAATATTGCTTACAACGCCTACTGCACTTAACACAACATCTGCTTCTAAAACAATTGTACTTCCATCTTGTTTTTTTACTAATGCTTTTACGCCAGCACCAGTAGTATCAAGGCTTTCAACAGATGAGTTGGTCATTATTTCAATGCCTTGTTTTTTATATTGCTTCTCCAATTCTTTACTCACATCTTCATCTTCAACAGGTACAATACGTGGCATAAATTCTACAATTGTAACTTTTGTGCCCATGCTGTTATAAACATAAGCAAACTCAACACCTATAGCACCACTACCAACAATAATCATAGATTTTGGTTGTGTTGGCAATACCATTGCTTCTCTATAGCCAATTACTTTTTGTCCATCTTGTTTAAGGTTTGGCAATTCTCTGCTACGACCACCAGTTGCAATTACAATGTATTTACTCTCTACAATTTGTTTACTTCCATCAGCAGCGGTTACTTCAACTTTGCCTTTAGCAGCAATTTTGCCATAACCCATTATAACGTCAATTTTATTTTTACGCATTAAAAACTGAACGCCTTTACTCATTTTCTCAGCCACACCACGACTACGCTTAATAACAGCACCAAAGTCTGCCTGAACACCAGTTGCAGTAATGCCATAATCTGCACTATGCTTCATGTATTCATACACCTGAGCAGATTTTAATAAAGCTTTTGTAGGAATACAACCCCAGTTTAAGCAAATGCCACCAAGACTTTCTTTTTCTATGATTGCTACTTTAAAACCCAATTGAGATGCACGTATAGCAGCAGGATAACCACCTGGTCCACTACCAATTACAATTAAATCGTATGCCATTTTTTGTTAGTTATGAATGATAAATGATGAGTTAAGAATAATAATCGTAACTCAGGTAAAATAATAGGCTGCGAAAATATGGGAATAATTGTGATTTACGATGTATGATTTAAGGTTTAGGTAGTTATTAATTATGAATAATCAACAACTAAACATTAACTGTTTACAGGATTTCTTTTTCCAAATAAAATGTACTTTTTCATATTCATCCAAAAAGCCATTATCATATATACAATAATTGGAGAGCCCATTGTAAGAAATGATATGTAGATAAACCACATTCTTATTTTACTGGATGCTATACCCAACTTCTCTCCTATGCTGGTGCATACACCAAAAGCATTAAGTTCAATTATTTCACGTAGTTTTTTCATACATTAAACGCAGTGCAATGTAATATTAAAAATGCTTGTATTCAAAAAATGTTTTTTGTGCTGCAAACAAGGCATAAAAAAAGCGGTCAGAAAAATTCTGACCGCTTTGCATTTAATTCAATAATTAAAGTTTATTCTTTAACTAATCTTTGAGTTGTTTTGCCTTCGCTTGTAACAACACTTACTAAATAATAACCTTTACTTAATTTACTTACATCAACATTATTTGTTCCCATGCTTAATGGTTGAACAATTACTTGTTTACCTAATAAATTAGTAACAATTATCTGACCATCTCCAACCAATTTATTTAACTGTAAGCTAACTAAATTTTTAGTTGGGTTTGGATACATAGTGAAGTTATTATCACTTGCAATTGCATTATTTACTACACCTCTTGAGTTACATGTTGATACTATATTGCTAGATATGGTTCTGAAGTTTGTGCAACCATTAGCATCAGTAACAGTATATGTAACAGAGAAAGGACCTGCAGATGGACCAGTAGAAATTAAACCACCACTTGGTGCATTTGGCATAGTAATAACGCCAGTTTTAGACCAAGCACCACCAGTTGGTTTACCAACTACTGTGAATGTTTTATTCATGCAATATCCACCACTACCAGTTACGCCAGTTGTACCTGGTGCAAATGAAATGCTTGGTACTGCAGGTTGAGCATTTACAGTAACAGTCTTAGTACTAAATGCACTACATCCATCAGCATTTGTAACAGTGTATTTAATTGAAGTAGATCCAGCACTTGTACCTGTTGCAACACCACCAGAAGTAATTGTTGCACGACCAGCTGTACTCCAAACACCTCCTGTGCTACTTGTAGTATAAGTAGTTGAATTAGCCACACACATAGTGCTGCTACCTGTAACTGCACCTGGTGTAGGAACTGCACTTACATTTATAATAACACTTGATGAAGAAGCACATCCATTAACTGGAGGCATTGAATATGATACAATGGCAACACCATTGGAAACCGCTGTAACTACAACAGTTGATGTACCAGATGCATTATAAACACTTGCAATACCAGATGCACTAGAACTCCATGTACCACCAGAAGTTGAACAATAGAAATTAGCTGTTGTTCCTAAAGTACACATCACTCTAGATGAAGCATTTGTGCTACCATCTGTTATTGGTGCTATGTATGGACTAGGGGTAACATTTAAAATAATTGTATTACTTAATGCAGAAGATGGTGTAGCACATGTATTACTTGAAGTTAACTCGCAGGTAATTTGATCGTTTGTTGATAAACTACCAGATGGAGCTACATACGTAGAAGAACTAGTACCAACTACACCACCATTTATTCTCCATGTATAAGTAGGAGAAGAACCTCCATTGCTAATACTTGAACTGAAAGTAACATTACTACCACTACATACAGTTGTAGTAGCTGTAGAAATAGTTATTGATGCAGCTGCAGAAGAAGTAGAAGTTACAGTAACGCTTCCTGTCATATTTGTAGAGCAACCGCCATTGCCAGCTACAACAGTGTATGTTCCTTCTGATTGTAAACCAAAGCTTATTGCACTACCAGTACCTGCAACTGGACTTCCAGAAGCAGAACCATCTTTGTAAAGTTGGTATGAGTATCCTGATTGAGAATTACTTAAACCAACGCCAATACCAGCAGTTGCAGGAGAGCAGAAATTACCACCACCTGTAACTGAATATACAGTAGCAGGATTAAGTACATTTACTGTAGCCGTAGTTGGTGTTCCAGCACAGAATGATGGAGATGGACCCACTGCTGTTACAGAGAAAGTAACTGTAGTATTTCCACTAGCATTGGTTAATATACCACTTACAAATGAAGTACCACTTGCAGCAATACCAGTAGCAGCACTTGTATTGTTTCTAGTCCATGCAAAAGTTGTACCTCCTACACCATTAGTAGTATTAAATATTAATGGATTAATTGCAGTACCAGTACATACATTTTGACTTGAAGGGCTAACTGAAGCTAATGGAACTGGATTAACAGTAACAGTTGATGTTACTGATGTGCCAGCACATGTCTGAGAACCTGAACCATTTGCAGTTACGGTAAATGTAACTGTAATTGGAGCAGAAGTAGTATTTACCAGTGTACCAGAGATATTTCCAGTTCCACTTGAAGCCATACCAGTTACATCACTTGTATGGTTTCTAGTCCAACTTAAAGTAGCAGTATTATCATTTGGAGATGATAAAGTAATAGGATAAATTGCAGATCCACTACAAATAGCTTGGCTTGCAGTATCTCTTGCAGCAGTTGGTATTGCTTGTATATCAATTGATGCTGCACTTGAGCTTGTAGTACATCCATCAAAGCTGATATTAGCACTGTAATTGTAAGTTCCAGGATTGTTGTAAGCATAAACTGTTTGTTGGCTACCACCAGAATAAGCAGTGTTATGTCCTGCATCTAAATATAAGCCAGAGGTTGGAGCCCACACAAATGTTGGACTTAATGTGTAATAAACTTTCACATACCAGTTAACAATTTGTCCTGTATCACCACCACCATAATCTCTAACAATTAATTTCCATGTACCGTTAGGTGTAGCGAATAAATCGCTGAAGTTAGTGGTATTAGATCTAAATCCTGGTGTACCTACATTATTATATCCATCAGGTGCATAAGTACCAGTAATGCCACCTGGTGTTGAATCTTGTGGTAAAAATTGCGTATTTGGATCTGCATCTGAACTAAATACTGTATTAACAAAATTGTCAGTTGATTCGCCAGACAATTGAGCTAAATTCAAAATTTTACCATTTGGTGCTTTAACATTGATACCTAAATCACCAGTATAAGTATGATTAACACTTACACCAACATCAATTTTGGTAACAACCACACCACTTGGAACGCTACTCATAATTAAATCGTGCGTAACACCAGTTAAACCATTGATACCGTTTGTTCCAGTACCATCAGGTATTTCAACTGATATAACACCAGAGTTTGAAGTTTGGTCTCCGGTAGCAGCGGTATAATTTGCAGTAATTTGTTGAACAGAGTTTTGGCAAATTGCAGCACTTGATGGAGATAAACTTACTGTACCTGGAGAAGCTTTTACAGTAACTGTTGCTATTGCAGCAACTCCAGCACAACCATTACCACCTGTAGAATTAACTGTATAAGTTAACGTTTCAGAGATAGTAGAAGTTGATGTTAATGTTCCAGAAATATCTGAACTACCAGAAGTAGCACCAGAAATTGCTGAATTATTTCCTGTCCTTGTCCAGCTATATGTAGTTCCTGCCACGCTATTGCTGTTGCCTAAAACTATTGTAGTAATAGCAACACCACTACAAACAGTTTGAGAACTTGTACCTACTGTAGTTTGTGGTTGATCTAAAGTTGTAAGTGAATTAGATGATGTTCCAGTTCCTCCAGCATTAGTTACAGCTACCGCACCATTAGAACTTCCTGAAGGAATTGCAATTGTGATTTGTGTTGATGAGTTAACTGTGAAAGAACAGCTTGAACCACCAATTGTTACGCCAGTTACACCATAAAAATTAGTACCTGTTACAACATAGTTTGAACCTTCACAAACAGATGTTGGAGATAAAGCATCAACAGTTGGTGCAGGTGGTGCATCTAACTCACCAATTAAATAATCTGCAGTTGCACTGCTTCCTAAAGCTGTAACACCAATAGCTTGAGAATATGGATCACTTGCATTGTTAGTTGTTCTTATAGTCCATCCTCCACCATAAATAGAGTCAGCTACTTTAAAGCCTGTGTTATCACCACCACCTATAATATCACCATTGCTATAGCTAAATTTAGGTGCAAATGATGTATATCCAGTTACACCATTATTTTTCAAGGTATAAGACCTATTTAAATAATTGGTTAAGCTAATACCCGAACGCAAATATCCTAAAGCAGCAGGTGCACCTGATGTAGTTTTAGCAGAGAAAATACCACCACTATTAGTTACACCATTAAAGCCTACAAATACTGGTGTGTATTGGGTTGCGTCTCCAATCTCAAAGTTTAACGCACCATTAGTATCAGCAGTTTTTGTTTTAGCTAATGTACCATTGATATAGTTACTTGAGCTTGCACCAACAAGTGAAGCATTTAAGCCAAGTGTTAATTGGTTAGCTCCTGTGCTTATTTTACCATTGGTAAGTGTTAAAACATTATTAACAGTAGCATTACCATTTAATGTGGCACCATTAGTATTGTTTAATGTTAAATTACCATATACTGGGGTAGATGCTATTGTTTGAGCTGCAGTACCATTGTATATTACAGTGCTTGAGTTAGCTAATGAATAAACACCAAAACCACTAGGGAAGTTGCTTGAACCAACACCGCCTGAAGCTCCACTAATTGTAAGGCTAGAGTTGTTGCCCATTGTAAATGTTCCACTACCTGATTGGCTCCTGTTCATATTAGTACCATTACCAATAATTACAGAACAACCAGCATTGATAGTAAAATCATTAACCACTTGTTGAATATCTGTATTTGTTCCTAAGGTATCTGTAAAGGTTACAGTAGGTGTATTTGTTGCACCCACAGTAATATAGCCAATACCATAACCTGTACCACCCGCTTGTGCAGCATTTAAGTTTACTGTTTGTGCACTTGGAGCATCTAATACTAAATTGGTTAATGCAGCACCATTAATAAATGCCTGTGGACCAAATGTTACGTTTCCTTTAACTGTATAGTTTACATTGTCTGAGAATGCAGAACCTATAGCTGCAAATCTATTACCAGTTGTACCTATACTCAAGTTTCCATCAACAGTAACATTACCAGTTCCGCCCACTACGTAAATACCATCACTCGTAATAGTATCACTCACATTGGTACCGTTTCCACTAATAGACATATTGCCACTTATATCAAAACTGTTTCCTTGTGTCCATACAAACATTCTTTGTCTTGATAAAGATGCAAATGTTTGACTGATAGTGAAATCATGAACAGCTACTGCATTAGGTAGATAAATGTATGTAAGTGTTGTAGTAGAAGCAGTTAATGTCCCATTTATTTGAACATCTTCGCATGCTGTTGGAGCATGACCTTGAGACCAGTTTGCACCATTGTTCCAGTTGTTACCGGTTCCCAGGAATAGGCTTCCTATATAACTATTGGTTGTGTATCCACTACAAGTACCAGTGCTGCTTGATGTTGCTGTTGTAGCACTGTTTGAACCACCTGCATTATATGCTTCTACTTTAAACCAATAAGAAGTGCTTGCTTTTAAGTTGCTAATTACTGCACTAGTTACGTTAGCACCTAAAGATGTTCTTAAAATCCATGTTGTTCCGTCCAATGACGAATAAACTCTGTGTCCATATTCAGATCCTGAATTGTCATTCCAATTAACTTGTATAGAGTATGCAGTTGCATTACTTGTAGTAACAGGAGATGGAGCTACAGGAGCACCAGGTGTAGCATCAAAACTAATATCGTCTAAGAATAAGAATAATCCACCTGCAGCATTTGAAGGAGAATTACAATAGAATCCTACATAGTAAACACCAGTGGTAGCAGGCGTAAATGTTGCAGTTCTTAATGCAGCTGCAGTATTTGATAAAGTTGAATTATCAAATATTTTATTAGCATTAATTTTAATAGAAGAGTTAGCTACACCACCGACATAAACTTGCAAGCCTTCTGACGAGTTAGACAAAGCATTTTGTAAAAAACTTAATGTATAGCTTTGCCCACCAGTTAATTGCAAACCTGGCATAAATGCCCAGTCATTAGCAGCAACTGATGTTGTTGATGTATTAGCAAGATATCTTAAAGCTCTTGGATTGCTTAATCCAGTTACACGACTATCAATGTTTGCCGAAGTCCAGGTAATACCATCTCCATTAACATCTTCTGTAGTCCAACAAGTTGGTAAAGCAGATGTTATAGTTGCATCAAAATTTTGGAAAAAAGGCACAGTAGTTGCACCACAACCACTTGTAGCACTACCTGTAACCCAATTACCATTACAGCCATTGTTTGATCGAATTCTGTAGTAATAGGTAGTATTAAAAGTTAAACCACTTACGCTTTGCGTAGTTTGATTTGTTGTGAATGGAGAACCAGAAACAGCTGTTGTCATAGCAGCATCAGTATAAACTTGTAGTTCATAAGTTACACCGTTAGCACCACCGCCTGTTGGAGCACCCCAGCTAAAATCAATTGAGTTCCCACTGTTACTACCTACAGCTGTTGCGGTAATGCTTGTTGGCACACCACTACAAGTTGTAAATGTGTAAGTAAGAGGCGATGAGGTATTATACTTAGGACCACTAGTACAACCACCGCCATTAAATGCAAATATTGTTACAGTATATGATGTATTTGGTGTTAATCCTGTTATAGCTACAGAATTTGAAGAGGAAACTTGCAAAATTGTTCCACTAAAACCTGCACCAGCATTATAAGTAGAACCATCTTGAGGAACACCAGATAATGGAGCAGCAGAGTACACAACTAGATAACCACTTGGATTATCACCAGCTGCAGTAAATGTTCCATTAAGTGTTGAAGATGTAGTGCTTGAAGCCACAAAATTAGTAGCCTGACTACTAGGTGTGGCACAAACATTAGCAGCTACGACTGTAAAGTTGCCAGCACTAATACTATTTCCACAAGCATCTGTTATTGTAACAGCATAAGTATTATTTGCAACAGATGGAACAGTAGCTACAATTTCAGCAGAATTACTAATTGTAAATGAAGTACTAGTACCGTTAAATGCTACTGTAGTTGCACCAGTTAAATTAGTACCACTAATTGTTACTTGATCTCCAACTGAACCAGTTGAAAGTGATTTTGAAACAAAGGTACCTGGAGATTTTCTATCTAAATTAGTAGAACTTGTAGCTGTGCCAGAGGCATTTGTTATAGTAATTACACTAACAGATGGAGTAGCAGAATTAGCTACAACAGCAGTAATTTGACTTGTACTAACTACTGTGAAAGAAGAAGCAGCTAAACCAGCCAATGAAACTGCACTTGCACCAATAAAGTCAGCACCATTAATAGTTACTGTAGAGCCAGGGCATGCAGAGCTTGGTGAAAAGCTTGTAATTTTTGGTGTATAAATAATTTCATCTGCACCAATATCTGGTGCATTTGTGCTTCTTGCTGCTCCATCAAAATCGGTAGTTACAGCACCTAAAGCAACACCTCCATTGTTTAGTGACGCATTATCAGCTATTGCTTGTAAATGCAAATCAGTTGTTGAAACAAATTGAGGATTCATAACAACTGAGTTAGCATCTTTACCAGAAGAGGCTTGAATTGCAGATAAAGTTGATGCTGCTGATTGAGAGCCATTTGAAGCAATTGTATTTAAATGATAGTTGGGACTAGTAGAGTAGTAAGCATTATTATTGCAATTGTTTAAAACCATTGTACCCCAAACAGAAGCACTTGCACTTAAAAATGCAATTGCATACGCGTTTCCACCACCATTTTGTGTATTCCTAAAAATATTGTTTCTAATATCAATACTATTTGCAGTTGTAGTACCTACTATACCAAGACAAGTACTCACAGCAGTACTATTACTCATTCCTGTAGTTAAGTTAAACGAGTTGTGATACACTTTTACACCACCGGTAGCATTATCAATCCTTAACCCATATATTGAGAAAGCATTAGATATGCCCGGATTCCATATATCGCCAAAAAAGTTATTAAATACAGAAATGTTAGGAGATGAAGCAGTAGAGTTTAATGAAACTCCACGTGTTTGCACTGTACCATTATGTCTTATTTTATAAATATTATTCCTATAAATATTTCCATTGGCACTAGCACCTACTATATGGATAGCATTACCTTCTGCAGTTGCTGCACTAGAAGTATTTTTATAATCCCAATAGTTGTCATAAATATTAAATTCTCTTTGAGCCTGTAAATACATACTAGATAGATTGATACTATCAACAGTATTATTATTTATAACCAAATTCGTATCTGGTGTACTACTAGAACCCAATACCATTAAACCACGTGCTGCTCTCGCTACATAGTTATTAGTTAATGTTAAATTTTTACTTGCAGCAAGAGATGCACTAAAATAAGTTGTGGCACTTCCTAAAAACACACATGTTGAATTTGTAACACCTGTATTTGCTTGGGTAAGATCACAGTTTTTAATTGTCACATTGTTTGCACCATTACTACTTGCCGCTCCAACCCAAATACCAGTGTTACCACTTGTTGATGTACTTGAATTTTTAATACTCAAATCTCTTGTACTACCACCAACAGTATTACTACCATCAATAGTTACATTGTCAGCACCAGTTAATTTAATAACTGCAGCACCTGCTAAATTACCCCCAATAGTTGCAGTAACACCAGTTGCAGGTTTAATTTCAACACTTGTGTAACTAGAGGTACCACCACTGCTGTTTAAGTTTGCAGTAGCAGTTTCTGTTGTGCTTGCAGTTACACTAATAGAAATTACACCTGTGTAATAACCATTGTTAATAGAATCAAAAGCACTTTTAAGTGTTGTGTGGGTTAATGGGCTTGTATTCCCTGTTCCTCCACTTGAAGTTACACTGATTTGTGCATTTGCAGTAAATGAAAATGCTAAAATAAAAAGCCCAATCAGCCATTGCGTTATACGCAGCATTTTGGGTTTATTTACTTTAGCATCTGCTGGAAGCTTTGTTGCATGAATTATTGCAACGGCTTCTGTTTCTCTTAGAGAATTGTAGTTTGTTTTTCTCATAAAAATTACAGATTGGTTTAGTGAAAAATATAAAGAAAGTCGATTAGACAAGGGATAACAAATCCTTACAGTTATTAGTTTTCATAAATGGATATTGAGAAAAAAGTGACTTAATAAACTATACAATTTAATGTGTGAAATAATTGTTTTAATTATTAAGAGTGTGCAATTTATATTTTTTTGTTTCTTATCCAAATTTTTTTTAACATTTTTTTTAGTTTTTTTTATTATTTCTAAAAAATTATTTTTTTCCCCTTAGATTGCAACCTCATCTTATTTTTTATACTTTTATGAAAAAAAATTTACTAACTCTTTGTCTAAGTATCTCACTTCTTTTTTGTAGCAAAGCACAAGCACAATTTTTTAACTATTTAAGCACAAGTGCATGGTCCGAAATTGGAAGTTATAATGATCTAGGAACCTCAGGAACAAAAATTACCACTAACTTTTTAGGACAAGCGTTTAAAACACAAAATGATAATTCAAGTATTCAAAACATTGGCTTTACATTTGGTTTTGCAGGCGTTAACTACACACAATTTACAGTTAACACTAATGGCTTTATTAAACTAGGAAACGATACAGTATCTATAAGCGAATCATCAGACGTACTATTTAGTACTCATGCAAAATCTACAAATGTTATATATGCTTTTAACGGCAATTTGCAATCTACACCTATTTCTGAATACAGGGTATTAACTACAGGCACTGCACCAAGCAGAACCTGTATCATTCAATATAAAGCAGTAACAGATAGCGGTTGCTTAAGCTGCAATCCATCATCTATGCCACAATACGACAATGTTGAATTTCAGATTATTTTATTTGAAGGAAGTAATAATATCGATTTTGTTTACGGTGGCTTTACACCAAATTTAAATCCTGCTGGTTTTGTGCCATATAATTGTGGATTAAAATCAAATAATGCTACCAATTCTGTTAATGCTACCAAATCTTCTCAAACACCATTTATAAATGTTGCGTTTATTGATGGTCCATATAAAGGAAACAGGTTCAATACAAGAAATAACTTATTACCTATCTCTGGTTTCACCATTCATTGGGAGCCAGTTGAGGTAAAACAAACTAATTGCCAATTGCAAAACAGTGTTTTGATAGGTAAAGTACCTAAATTATACGACAATGTTTTATCTGTTAATGTTAGAAACATAGGTATATCAACACTTACCAATTATACAGTTAATGTTGATGTAACAGGTGCCAATACATTATCTATTCAGCAAGTTATTCCATCGTTGGCATCTGGCGATAAAGTAACAGTTACTTTCCCATACTTCAGCTGGCCTAATGCAGGAAAAAATACGATAATAGTAAGTTTACCAAATGATGATGATAATAATGACAACAGGGATACATTAATTCAAAATGTTACCGACCTTACAATTGGTTATTGTCCTGATTCAGCATTTGGTGGAAGGCTAGGAAATACTACCAATTCAATAGATATGGCTGTTCGATTTAAAAATCCAATAGCAAATAAAGTAATGAGTGTAACAGCATATATAGATACTTCTGGCAGAAGTTACAGGGTTTATTTATATGGTGTAAGTGGCGATACTCCTAAAACAAAATTAACCAACCCTTCTACCAATATTACTAGTGTGGCTGGACCAAATACACTTAGCTATGCACCAAATGGAATAACAGTAAATAGTGATTTCTTTGTTGTTGTAACACAAACCAATGTAACTACATCTTTACGCTTGGGTTATCAACGAGAAGATCCAATAAGGGAAAAAACCTTTTACTTCAGAATTCCTCAAGGAACTTCAATAAATCCATCATCAGAGTGGAATGATTTTGCACCAAGTAATCCATTTAGATTAATGGTAGATGTGACTATGCAAACTGCATTTTTACCAATTAATTTAATGAATTATAATGGATATAAAGAAGTAGAATATAATATACTAACATGGCAAACTCAAGGCGAGGTTAATAACGCTGGCTTTGAAATTCAGAGAAGCAATGACGGCAACAACTTTGTTAAAATTGGTTTTATTGATGCCAAAGGAAATCCTAACATGCTTGCGTCTTACATGTATAAAGATTATAATCCTTTGCCAGGTGTAGGCTACTATAGAATTCGCCAGCTTGATAAAGATGGTAAAGAATCTTTCTCTGACATAATTAAAATTGACAGAAAGGAAAAACAGAAATTAGAGATTGTAAAACTTTACCCTAATCCGTCTAAAGACAATGCTACATTGGTTTTCAATAGTGCATCTTCCGACAAAATGAACATTAATATAACTAATATGATGGGCAAAGTGGTGTTTACACAAGTATTAAATGCAACTAAAGGAGAAAATAAAATTCAATTAAATACTAGCAATTTACCTGCTGGAAATTATTTGATAAATGTTGCAGAAATGAATACAGAAAATTTTGCTACAACCAAGTTTATTAAACAATAAGCAAGTCAGTATTTAAAAAAAATCAAGACAAAAACTGCACATCTTTCGATGTGCAGTTTTTTTATTCCATTAAACTTTGCCACCTTGTCAGCCAAACCTTTGCTGGTATTGTATTTGAAAACAGCTAAATCTCTTTTGAAACAATAAATAATCAATAATTAAGATATGCAAAAAGGACAAATACGCGTTCAGACGGAAAATATTTTTCCCATTATTAAAAAGTTTTTATACAGCGAACACGACATTTTTTTACGTGAGTTAATCAGTAATGCAACTGATGCTTCGCAAAAGCTTAAAACCCTTAGCAGCATTGGGGAAGCCAAAGGTGAGATTGGTGATTTAAGAATTGATGTTGAAGTAAATGCCAAAGAAAAAACCATCACTATTTCTGATAAAGGTGTTGGTATGAGTAAAGAAGAAGTTGATAAATACCTGAATCAAGTGGCATTTAGTGGTGCAGAGGAATTTTTACAGAAATATAAGGATGCCAATATTATTGGACATTTTGGCTTGGGTTTTTATAGTGCATTTATGGTTGCAGAAAAAGTTGAAGTAATTACGCAAAGCCATAATCAGGAAGTACCAACAGTTTATTGGAGTTGCGATGGCAGCCCAGAATATGAACTATATGAAGTTGAGAAAAAAGAACGTGGTACAAAGATTATTTTGCATATCAATGAAGAAAGCAAAGAGTTTTTAGAAGCATATAAACTGAAAGAAATCTTAAACAAGTTTTGTAAGTTTTTACCAATTCCAATTTACTTTAAAGATGCCAATGAAGAAGTAAAAGAAGGCGAAATTGTAGAAGAAAAACCAATCAACAATACCAATCCAATTTGGGTAAAAAAGCCAAGCGAACTAACCAAGGAAGATTACGAAAACTTTTACAGGGAATTATACCCATTCAATGAAACGCCTTTATTCTGGATTCATTTGAATGTTGATTATCCTTTCAACTTGACAGGCATTTTATATTTCCCAAAAATCAAGCAGAGCTACGAAATTCAAAAAGATAAAATTCAATTATACTGCAACCAGGTTTTTGTAACAGATGAAGTGAAGGAAATTGTACCAGAATTTTTGATGTTGCTGCAAGGTGTTATTGACAGCCCAGATATTCCTTTAAACGTTAGCAGAAGCTATTTGCAAGGCGACCCAAATGTGAAGAAAATAAACACTTACATCACCAAAAAAGTTGCTGATAAATTAGAAGAAATTTTTAATAAGGAAAGAAGTGAGTTTGAAAGCAAATGGGAAAGCCTTGGCTTGTTTGTAAAGTATGGTATGATGACTGATGAAAAGTTTGCTGAAAAGGGAAATAAGTTTATGTTGATGGAAGACACAACTGGAAAATTCCATACAACAAAAGAATATAAAACCGTTACAGAAAGTTTGCAAAAAAACAAAGAAGGCAAACACATTATCCTTTACACAACCAATCCTGTTGCACAAGATGCTTATGTGCAAGCTGCACTGGCAAAGAGTTACACAGTGGTAAAGATGGAAACAATTGTTGATGCCAGCTTTATACAAAACATTGAAATGAAATGGGAGAACACCAGTTTTGTAAGGGTTGATGCAGACATTGTAGATAATTTAATTGACAAGCAAGATGCTGCTGAAAGCATTTTAAGCAAGGAAGAAACAGAACAAGTGAAAGCTTTGTTTGATGTAAAGCCAAGCGATTTGCACGTTACTGTTGAAGTAAAAGGATTGAGCAAAGACACTGCACCAGTTGTAGCCACAAGGCCAGAGTTTATGCGTAGAATGAAAGATATGGCTGCCATTGGTGGTGGTGGAATGATGAATTTTTATGGTCAGATGCCAGATGAAGTAACATTGACTGTAAATGGCAATCATCCAATTTATCAATCTTTATTAAAAGAAACAGATACTGAAAAGCAACAAAAGCAAGTAAGGAATTTAGCTGACCTTGCTTTGCTTTCTCAAGGGCTTTTAAAAGGAAGTGATTTAACAAATTTCATTAACAGAAGTGTTGAGATGATGAATTAAGTTATAGTTCAAAATTTTACAACTTAGTCCTATAAGGTTTTTAAAACCCTTATAGGACTTTTTCATTTCGAGAGCTTCGAAATATATTTATGGAATATTTTAACCTTAAACGTTAAACCCCAAAACCACTTTACATTTGTAAAAATTTTAAATATGAAAAAAATATTATCTCTATCAATTGCTACAATGTTATGTGGTGTTTTATTGGCTCAACCACCAAAGGGAGATGCCAATGCAGGAATGACTTTTGGCGAAAAAATTAATGCTGAAGGAACTATAAAAGCAGACGAGCTTGCACCAAAATTAGAGCAGGAAAATAAGGTTGAATTAAAAGTTGAAGGTGTGGTTTCTCAGGTGTGTGCAGCAGAGGGTTGTTGGTTAAAAATGAAAACTTCAACTGGAACAATTATGGTGAAAATGAAAGACCATAAGTTTCTTGTTCCTTTATCAATGAATGGCAAAACCATTGTTGTTAAAGGCATTGCTGAAAAGAAAGAGACAACTGTAGCACAGCTTAAACACTATGCAGAAGATGCAGGAAAAAGCAAGGAAGAAATTGATGCTATTAAAGAACCTAAGAAAGAAATTGTTATACAAGCAACAGGTATTTATGTTGTAAAATAATTAATGCTTAAAGAAATATTACAATAAAAAAGCTGTCGAAAATTCGACAGCTTTTTTATTGTACGTTAAATTATTTTTGTTATTTACAACTATTCAAAATCTCATCAATTGCCTCTTTACCCCAAACAGGATGAATTGCAGAAGCAGCTTTAAAATCTGTAAAAAGTTTAGATGCTTTTTCAGCAATTGGTTTTGCAGCACCACAGCCACCACCAAATTGTTCTGGCATTCTGTATAGTGATGTTGCTTCCATCATAACTGGTCTTGGGTTTGTTGCGTCAGCTTTTTTTGCTGCTTCTAAATTTGTTTGTGCTTCGGCACCATAAGTCATGTAGCGAGATTGTGGATCAACCATCATACGCACATAGCAAAGCATTGCTTTTACTACATAAATTTCGCTGTTGTTTTTTTCCAATGCTTCAGCTTTATCTAATAAAGTCTTTGCCTCATCAGCAGCTTTATCTTTATCTGTAGCCATAAAAGCACCTTGTGTTTTTATTAATGCTGCATAATAATAAGGCAGCCATTGTGTTTTTTCTGCATCGCCAATTCGCTCAAATTTTGCTACTAATGCAGTTCTGTCTTCAGCAGTTTTTGCTACTTTTAATTCTTCTAATGCACTTGTCATTGCAGCAGTAAATTTTTCGCTTTGACTAAATGCTGCAAACACTGTGTTTACCAGCACAAATGATAAAATGATTACTTTTTTCATTGTTTTATTTTTTGTTTTTTTTATTTCACGCAAAGCTAAAAAGTAGCAAAGACGCAAAGGATTTAATTATTGTTTTTGTTAAATAGAATTACAAATTTTGAATGGTGCCAACGCCACTGTTGATAAATAGAATTACCAATGCTTGGACAACAAAAATAAAAATTTGCAGAGCAAATATAAAAGTAAAACTACATTACTAATTTACCACTAATCACTAACAACTAAAGGTTATTATTAATAGCATCCTGGCTTCTATCTACACCCCAACTTAAAAAGCAGCCCAAGAAAAAGAACTGTGGTGCTGGTGGTACAATAGCTTGCTTGTAACTACCACTGTTGTTATATGTGTATCCAAAAATTTGATTTTGGTTAAGTAAATTAGTTACGCTGGCAACAATCACAATAAAGGTTTTTGTATTTTTCTTACCAAGATTTGGTAAATAGTTTACACTAAATCCAACGCTGTTATAATTGATTGTTTTGCCTTGGTCTGCAATGCTCCATTTATTGTTAACATCGTTTTGAAAATTGTAATAAGGACGACCAGTTGCAAAACTATAAGTGAAGTTAAAACCTGTTTTCCATTTTACAACAAAGCGTTTTGCAACTAAGCTTGCAGTATGATTGGCTGCAAAAGTTGGTTGCAACTCTGTTGGGTAATTACTGAAATTTCTTTTGGTATCAAGATAAGAATAACTTATCCAGTAATCTAAATTCTGGATTGTTTTCTTGTCTCTCCAAAACAGCTCAACGCCTTGTGCATAGCCAGTTCCAGAGTTATCGTAGCTTGGATAAGTTTTAACTAAGTCTTTGTATTTTTTATAAAAAGCCTCTACCCTGAAATTATAAAATGAATTTGATTTTGAATAATTGGCAATAAAGTGAGTGGCTTTGGTATAGCCTAAATCTGCACTTAAAACTCTTGCAAAATTCAAAATATTATTTTCTGGTTTTTGATAAAATTCGCCATAGGCAATACTCATTTGTGCATCTTTACCTGTTTTATATGCCATTGAAATGCGTGGTGCTAAATTTAGTTTTTTTAGTAAAGATGAATACTCGTATCGGGCACCAATTTTTGCAGCAATGGCATTGGTTAAATACAAATCAGTTTCGGCAAAACCAGCAGCAAAATCATCGTTTAAAGTTTGCAGGTAATTGTTGTAAATACCTTTATTGTAAGTATGCCAATATTCTCCACCAAAACGCAACACACTAATGCCAGTAAGCTTTTTATCAAATACTGTTTTTATTTGAGAAACATTTACCTTATTGTTTAAAGTAAAATTATTATTGTCTATATAGCTTTTACCTGTTGCTGTGTATTGGTTATTCTGGTTTTGAATTTGCGAAAAAATATCATCGTGATTGGTGCTGTAACTTGCACTGATATTCATTTTCCAACCACCATTTAAACTTTGCTTGTAACTAATATTATTGTACCAGTTGGTATTCTTTAATCCAAACGCATTCTTTAAATCAAGGCTATCAATATTGGGTCTTCTTAAACCTAAATCCTGCGAATTGAAACTTGTATAAAACTTCA
The DNA here is from genome assembly GCA_964477265.1 of uncultured Chitinophagaceae bacterium. Taxonomy (GTDB): domain Bacteria; phylum Bacteroidota; class Bacteroidia; order Chitinophagales; family Chitinophagaceae; genus CAIVPM01. Next base: position 135,073 of record CAYZDJ010000001.1, on the reverse strand, counting down.
GCATTCCTTTCTTTGTTCTTATCCTGAAATTACCTTCTAATGCGTGAAACGCAGGCACAGTAAAGTAATCTGGTGTTTGCTTTACCAAGCCAAAATATAAAGCCACATTGGTGTAGCCATAATTTATACCATAACTACTTTTTTTATCTTTTGCTAAATGCTGTGTGCCAGCACCAACAAACACTGTAGAAATAGAAGCATCAATCTCTGAACGTTCAGGCAAATCAATACTTTCAAGTATTAAAGCACTACTTAATGCCTGACCATACAATGCACTGTAACCACCTGTACTAAACACTGTGCCTTTAAATAAAAATGGCGAAAAGCGACCACGAGTTGCAATGTTTTCGGCACCACTAAAAAATGGATTGTTTACATAGCTGCCATCAATAAACTGCTTTGTTTCGTAACCTGCACCACCACGCACAAACAAGCCTTCCTGCTCGCCTACTTGTTGTGCACCAGGCAATGTTTTTACTGCACCTGTAATATCGCCATTGGCATTGGCAGTAGTTACAATATCTAAACTACTCAACACTGTTGCAGCACGTTTTTTATCTCCAGCCTCAAACGAGCCAGCAGTAACAGTTACAGCTTTCAGTTCATTTAATTCTTCCTTTAAAACAAAATTTATTGCAATAGTTTCCTTGCCAATAGTTACTTTTTGTTCCATGCCCTTATAGTCAATCATTTTAGCTTCTACAGTAATTTCTCCTTTTTCAAAAGTTTTAAAGCTAAAGTTGCCACTTGAATCGCTAACACCACCATCGTAACTATTTTTTACTGAAATGTTTACCCCTACAAGCTTTCGCCCACGCTGGTCTTTGGTAGTGCCTATAATTTTTACTTGGCAAAATGAGCAAAAAGTAAAAAGCAAAAAGCCAGAAAGTAAAATTGTTTTTCTCATGGTTTTTAATTGAGGCTGCAAACCTATTGTTGTTTGTGGTATGGGATAAAAAATATTTTTTATGTAAAATTTTCTAAAACATCATCATTAGAAAAACTGTTTTTATGAAAAAAATATTTCACTTCTTTTTACTTCTATTGATACTAAATGGTTTTGTAGTGAATGCAAAAGCAAATAGACATAACACCAAGCAAGCAGTAATTGATACATCAAAATTTTCATACAAAGATGGATTACTGATGAAGTATTATAATGCTAATCAATTTGTAGATGCAGCTTATAACAGCATTATGGCATTGAACAGTCTTGTGAAGAAAGAAAACTACAGAAACAAGGTTGCTGCATTTAATAATCCTGCCAATACAGATTTGGGATTTAACCTGAACAATGAAATCCATATTGCCTTGAAACCCTTGATGGAAAAGGCTTGCAGTGGAAGCACCAGTAAACTTACTGGTATGATAAACTCTTTACTAAATAACCAACCTGGTCTATTTTCATCTGTTAAAAACCTTATTCCTAATAACAGTATTTTTAATACCATTACCAGTATTGTTGGTAGTTGGACCATGCAGGAAAGGCGAGTTACAAAAAACGACTTTGATACTTTTTTACTTAATGTAAACAAGTACTTTGGTCAATATGAAAAGCTGAATAAAATAAACCAGCAGCTTGACAATGGCTTGGATAACCTGGACAATAAGATTAATGATTTGCAGGGGAAATTAAAACTGCTTATGGGAGATATTTTTGTTGCATTGCATCCAAACATTGCAAAAACATATACAGACAATAAAAGCCTGGAAGAAATGCTGATTTTATTTTCTGACAAGCAATTTGCTGATACTTTTCATAGTAAGACAACACAAGTTACCAAAGCTAAACACACATCATTTATTGAATTGCAAGTTAATAAAAACAACAGCCCTTATTTTCCTGCAGATGCCATTAAAACAGCAAAGGAAATTTCTAATGATGTATCAAAAATTTATAGCGACTACCAAAAACTATACAACGACAATTACAATAGTATGCGTGTAATATTGCTTGAATCTAAAGCAATAAGTAAAACAATTAATTCACAGCAAATTGATAATACTTTTGCTGATTTACTGAATTTATATAATGAAAGTAAAAAGGCTGATGCTTTAAATTTAAGATTGTTGACACTTAACGAAAGGCTTAAAATACTGGTTGCAAGTGAGAATATTTAAAATAAACGAATTAGAGATGTTACCACAGTAATCACTGAGTTAAAGAAACACAGAGAGAACCGAGTATTTATGATATAACTTTGTTTCCTCTGTTAAATGCTTAGTTTCCTCTGTGTTTAAAATTATTTTAAACAACTTAAATAACAAACGATAGAGAAAAAATCCGTTATTGATTTACATAGTTACAATCAATAACGGATTTTGAGTAAAAGCAAGAAGCACTACAATTGACCCAAAAATTTAACTAAATCTTTATTGGTAACAATACCAACTAAATTGCCATTGTTTGTAACCAAAACCGACTGATAAGATTGTGTTGAAAGAATTTTAATAACAGTATCAATGCTATCAGTTTCGCTAACTGTTGTTGGGTTTTCAGTCATTATTTTTCTGATGTTAAAATTTTGTTTCAACTCATCAAAAGTTGAGGTTGCCTTATTTAAAAACTGTGAAGAGATATAATCAAGTACATCATTAACACTAATAATTCCTAACAATTTTTCGTTAAGTGTTACTGGCAGATGCTGCACTTTATATGTGTTAAAAAACTGCAATACAGTTGACAATTCGCTATCCAAACTAGCAAAAATTACACTTTTTGTCATTAAACTTGAAACAGGAGATTTCTTATTCATTGTAAATAATTTAATAGTGCAAAGCTAAAATTGCTATAGTGCATAATCAATGATATAAATCATATCTGTTAATGATATAGAATGGTTCGACAGTTAAGTTTTGGGTTGGTGTAGTACCATTCTTTATCTGCTGGTGTGCTAACCAACAGATAAAGAAATGTTTCAAGTCGAAGTTGTTTAAAATTTAGTTTATTGAAAATAAACAAAATATATTTATTAACCGCAGAGCAACGCAAAGTAGGAAACGCAGAGTTGGCAAAGGGTTAGGTAAATTCTTTGCGATTTCTTTGCGAAAACCTTTGTGTACTTTGCGGTTAAAATAGTTTCAAACAACTTCGTCTTATAATTATTATAAAAGAAGTTTTAGAACGTGTTTTTCCCTAAAAGCTTTTACACCTTTTAAATAAGCAAGTACTATATTTTGAATGCTGTTTTTTGCTTTTTCAAACTTAATTACTTACATTGCAAAAAACTAATTTTTACTTTCAGTTCCCATGAATAAAGAAAGTAAAAAGTTTCGTAAAACCAGCTGCCTCTAATCCTCCTGTCTTCTTTTTTTAATTTATAAAAAATAAAACTATGGTACGTTCAACACTTTCGTTAATGCTTGTATGTTTTACTTTTTTTGCAAACGCTCAAGCCGAAAAAAAAATTAAATCAAATGCAAATACACAACTAACAGTTTGGAAATTGATGGATGGATACCCAAAAGAACATACTGAATATTCAGGTTGCAAAAAAGAATTTTCAATAGATTTAAATGGTGGAGTTGTGACCTTAAAAGGATATTCAAATAATAAAAAAATGGACATTGCACATAAAGTTAAATTCTCCCCTTTTCCTAAAGAAATGGTGTATAATGGGCAACACGATTTTTATATTGATGCTAATCAAAACATACACGATGTTGGTCAGGAATTAGAACTACTAGTTCAATTTAAGAAAGCTGAAACCAATAAAGCTGAAACCTATTTTAACTGGAGCGATTTTTTAGGAATGAGTGTAGCTAATAGTCAATTTAATGAGTCTGTAAACTATCGTCAGCAGATTAGTTTAAATATGGAAAATACCAATGAGTGTTTATTGTTTACAATAAAAATTGGTACAGCAAATTATGTTACTGGTGTACAAACCTATTGCAATACTTATATATACAAATATGAAAAAGCAATTGTTACTAATACTGATGTTGTAGATGATTGTACTAAAATTGGTGCTAAAAGATTATGCAGTAAAACATTTAAAGTTGAAGGCAAAAAACCTGACGGTTCAAATTTTTCAATTCCAGTTTTATATAGAAAAAAATTTTATGAGTTTTGCCCAGATGGAATAGCTAAACAAAACATTTCTGATTCAGCCAGGTATGCAGGATTTGATTATGTAAAAATTGGCGAGCCATCAATTAGACAAAACTGTGCTGGGCGTGTATCTGACCAACTTTGGAATATTGGCTTATATACACTATCAGCAGATGATTTTTTTAATACAATTATTGGCAATTTTGGAACAAAAATTAGTGGTCTTACTTGGGGTAATGTTGAAGAAGGCGACATAGTTGTTTATATGAACGACAAAGGCGATGCAAAGCACGTTGCCATTGTAAAAAAAGTAACAAAAAATAGTGTAGGAATAATTAAAGAAATACAAATTGATACCAAGGATTGCGAACAAGGTGTGTACTTACACACATTACCAAGTGGACCATCTTATTACACACGCAAAGATCCTTTGCTTGAATATGGTACTGCTGCTATTTATAGAGTAAATCCAAAAGAAGTTAAATTAACACCAGTAGGAAACGATGAGTGTGATTAATATTTTTGGTTAGCATATTCTATCAACTTTGCTCTTTTTTTCTATCGGTTGGTGTCCTCACCAACCGAAACTATTTTATTTAAACTTTGTTGGTTGGTGCCCCACCAATCAATAGAGTCTGTCACTACATAAACTTACCAGTCCAACTCTCTTTTACTTTCTTAATATCTTTTGGAATGCCTGCAAATACAAGGTTTCCTCCTTCATCACCAGCTTCAGGGCCAAGGTCAATCAGCCAGTCAGCACTTTTAATAACATCTGTATTATGTTCAATTACCAGTAAGCTATGTCCTTGTTCTACCAAGGCATTAAAGGACTTTAATAGTTTTTGAATATCGTTAAAATGCAAGCCAGTTGTGGGTTCATCAAAAATAAAAAGTATGTGCCCACTGCCTTTTCCTTTGCCTAAAAAGCTGGCAAGTTTTACACGCTGTGCCTCTCCCCCACTTAATGTATTTGATGACTGCCCAAGTTTAACATAGCCCAAACCTACATCCTGCAAAGGCTTTAATGCTGTTGCTACCTTTACACTTTCCTTTGAGGCATTAAAGAAATCAATAGCCTCATCAACACTCATATTCAATACATCGTCTATGTTCTTTGTGTTATAAGTTACTTCAACTACTTCTTCCTTAAAACGCTTGCCACCACAGGTTTCACAGGTCAAATGAACATCTGCCAAAAACTGCATTTCTACAATTTGTTCTCCTTCGCCACTGCAAGTGTCACATCTTCCTCCCTCTACATTAAAGCTAAAATGCTTTGGTAAAAAGCCACGTATTTTACTTAAAGGCTGTGCTGCAAAAAGCTCCCTTATTTCATCGTAAGCTTTTATATAAGTTACAGGGTTGCTGCGTGATGACTTACCAATAGGATTCTGGTCAACCATTTCTATGGCATCAATAAAATCAACATCACCACTTATGGTTTTGTGGTTGCCTACTTTATCTGCACTTTCTCCTTTAATCTTTTGCAAGGCAGGATATAAAATTTGCTTTACCAAAGTAGTTTTACCACTACCACTTACACCACTTACCACACACAAAACACCCAATGGAAATGTAACATCAATATCCTTTAAATTGTTTTGTGTAGCACCTTCTACAGTAATGCTTCTGACAAACTTGCGAATATTTTTTGGTGGCTCAATAGTTAATTCTCCCTTTAAATATTTTCCAGTTAAACTTTTAGGATTAGCAATTAATTCATCATAATTTCCTGTTGCCACAACCTCTCCACCAAGGTGAGAAGCTAATGGACCCATATCAACAATATAATCTGCTTCACGCATCATCAGTTCATCGTGTTCAACAACTACAACTGTATTGCCCAATGCCTTTAACGATTTCAATACTCCAATTAATTTTGTTGTGTCTCTGTTGTGCAAGCCAATAGAAGGCTCATCAAGTATGTAAAGAGAGTTGGTTAAGTTGCTACCTAAACTTCTTGTCAATTGTATTCTCTGGCTTTCGCCACCACTTAAACTATTGGCTAACCTGTTTAAAGTAAGATAGCCCAAACCCACGTCAATTAAGGTTTGCAAACGTTGATGAATTTCTATCAACAATCTTTTTGCAATATCTTTTTCTGTGACAGATAATTTTAAATCATCGAACCATTGCTTTAAATCTTTAACAGGAAGATTGCATAATTCGCCAATATGCTTATCGTTTATTTTAACGTACAATGCTTCTTTCCTTAACCTATATCCATCACAATCAGTACAAGTTGTTCTGCCCCTGTACCTGCTTTGCAAAACCCTATATTGAATTTTATAAAGGTTCTGTTCTACTTCTTTAAAAAAAGCATTAATGCCAAGAGCATTGCCAACACCAGTCCACAGTTGCGTTTCCTGCTCTTTAGTTAATTGTGCTATTGGTTTATGAATTGGAAATCCTTTTGCGTTAGCAATAAATTGGTCTTTCCACCACACTAATTTTTCTCCCTTAAAAGGAGACACTGCACCTTCAAAAAAACTAAGGTTTCTGTTTGGTATCACAAGGTCTTTGTCTATTCCCAAAATTTGGCTAAAGCCTTCGCAGGTTGGGCAAGCACCATAAGGATTATTGAAAGAAAAAAGATTAGGAACTGGTTCTTCAAACTTAATTCCATCCAGTTCAAACTTATTACTAAAATGTTTTAATTCCTTACCATCAATTTCTAAATACACTTCTCCATCGCCTTCGTAAAACGCAGTGGAAATAGAATCTGATAACCTATGCAAATCATCCTCTTCAAAATCTTTTTTTACAATTCTGTCAACTGTTACATAGGTATTAGGTATTGGGTATTGGGTATTAGTTTTTTTACTTGTAAAAATTTGTTTAAGTAACTTTTCATCTTCCAATAACTCTTCAATTCTATATGTATTACTTTCAATATTTTTTTTCCCAGTTCCCAATTCCCAATTCCCATTTACTATTCTACTGAAACCTTTTTGCACCAATATATTCAGTTCCTCCTTTACATCTCTGTTTGCATGTTGTTTAAATGCAATAAGAATAACAACTTTAGCACCACTACTCAATGTTTGTATATAATCTATCACATCTTTAACATCATCCTTCTTTACTTGATTGCCACTTATTGAGCTAATGGTTTTGCCAATGCGTGCATATAACAAACGCAGGTAATCATAAATTTCTGTCATGCTGCCAACTGTGCTACGTGGTGTGCGTGTAATTACTTTTTGCTCAATAGCAATAGCTGGGCAAAGCCCTTTTATATCATCAACATCAGGCTTTACCATACGTGCCATAAACTGCCTTGCATAAGCACTGAGACTTTCAGCATATTTTCTTTGACCTTCGGCAAATAATGTATCAATTGTTAATGATGATTTTCCACTGCCACTAACACCTGTAACCACAACAAGTTTATTGCGTGGTATTGCAACAGAAACACTCTTTAAATTATGGGTTCTTGCATTTTTTATAATAATATCGTTACTTGTATCGTTTATTATCTTAGCCGATATAGCTTTTTTTGCAACTGCTTTCTCTTTCATTGGTACAAAGTAAATTCTATTTACAATTTAATATTAAAAAGATTAATTCTGCCTGTTAATATCCATTACTACACTTTCAAGTTTTACACATAACTCAATAATATTTTACTGCAAACGTTAAATGTATAATTTGGCAGTCTTAATGCGAGAAAGCTAACTGTGTTAAGTATTAAGATTGTAATCCAAGTATCCTTTTATTTTTAGAAAACAAATAAAACCCTATTGTATGAGAGCACATCAAAATGTGTTGGATAACGATTTAATCCATCTTTTCCAGAATGGAGATAATGAAGCTTTGTCTGCATTATTAACTCGCTACAAGGAAAAAATCTTCTCTACTATCTTTTATTTAGTAAAAGATAAGCACCTTGCTGAAGATTTATTTCAAGATGTGTTTATTAAAATCATTGATAAATTACGCAGTAAAAATTACAACGAAGAGGGTAAATTCCTTCATTGGGCTTTGCGTATTAGCCACAATATTTGTGTTGACTATTTTAGAAAAGAAAAAAGAAACACAACTGTAAGTGGTGAACAAAATAATATTTTTGAATTTTTGGAATTAAGTGGCGATGCTGCTGATACAAGAATTGTGACTGGTCAGATTAATGAAAAATTACGCAGCATGCTTGACCTTTTACCAGATGAACAAAGGGAAGTAATTGTACTAAGGCATTTCGCAGACCTGAGCTTTAAGGAAATTGCTGAACTTACCAATACAAGTATCAACACCTCATTGGGAAGAATGCGTTATGGGTTGATTAACTTACGCAAAATGATGGAAGAGAACCAAATGGTGTTATAAGTATTAAATCAAAACTAACTTCTTGCAACCGAATTAAAATAACGATGCCAAAAGCATCGTTATTTTTTATTACCACTTTACGTTCCAGGTAACTGATGGAAGTACTGGAAACAATGAAACTTGCTTGCCTTGAATTTTTAAATCGCCACCTGCAAGGCTTCCTGTCTGGTCAAAATAAATGAAGTAGGGATTTTTGCGATTGTAAACATTGTAAATGCTAAACACCCAGTTGCAGGTGTATTTATGTTTCTTTTTGGGTGTAGGTGTATAAGTTGCTGCAAAGTCTAAACGATGATATGCAGGCAACCTGTAAGCATTGATTTTACTGTATTCCTGTGTTAGTACACCATTTACAAAATAATATTTTTCAGGTAGTGTGGTTGCGTTGCCAGTAGAATAAACAAACACAGCACCCAACTTCCATTTGCTATTAACATTGTAAGTAGCAGTTATAGCAAGGTCGTTCCTTCTGTCAAATTTTGCATAATACTCCTCGCCATTATTTATGTCAGCAAATTTTCTTTTAGTCCAGCTTAATGTATAGCTTAACCAACCAGTCCACTTTCCTTTTGCCTTGTTTATGTATAACTCTGTTCCATAGCTCCAGCCTTTGCCAAAAACAAAGTCTTCCTCAACATCCTTTAAAGTATTTGGTGTGTAGCCTTGCCTATATTCAATCTGGTTTTCCATTGTTTTGTAATAGGCTTCAACACTGGTTTCAAACATTCCCTTGTTAAAGTTTTTAAAATAACCAACAGCATATTGCCATGCAATCTGAGGCTTGATAACAGATGTGCTGGGTACCCATAAATCTGTTGGCAAAGTGTTGCCATTATTGCTTACCAGATGTATGTATTGATAATTTTGTGTTACTGCAGCTTTAATAGATTCATTATCGTTTAGTGCATACCTGAAAGTAAAACGAGGCTCAACACCATTATAAACCTTCACTGTTTTTCCTTTGCCATAAACAGTGCTGTCTAATTTATTTCCATCAGCATCTCTCACATATTTTGTATAGCTTCCCATTTGCTGAAAAGCACTATAGCGAACGCCATAGTTTATCTTGATTCGTTTGCCTATTTCCCAATCATCTTGCAAATAAACTGCATATTCATTCGCATATTTTGTCTTGGTATTATCTGGCGTAAATACAACACTGTCCTGATTTCCACTTAATACACTAGGAAAAAAAGTATGGTAAGTATAAGCTGCCCCAAACTTTAATTTATGTTCTGGACTAACAAACCAATCATAATCTGTTTTTGCATTTAAGTCTCTTATACCAGACGATAATTTAACGTTGAAATTGCTTTGGTTGCCATTAAACTCAAAGTTATAATCGTTATAAACAAGCGTGGTATTGGCAAATAATTTTTTGTTAAAGATGTGGTTCCAACGCAATGTGGCTGTGGCATTGCCCCATGGAATTGATGTGCTGAAAGAACGCTCTGCATTCTTAAAGTCAAACTTATCCCTGCCAAAATATCCACTTAAATACAAGTGGTCTTTATCGCCAATTTTGTAGTTTATTTTGGCATTCAAATCATAAAAATAATAACCACTGCCATAAAAGCTATTGCTTTTGCTAATGAAAGGTTTGGTTAATACATCAATATAAGTTCTGCGTGCAGCAATTAAAAAAGAAGCCTTGTTTTTTTTGATAGGACCCTGAATGGAAAACCTGCTTGCAATAAGCCCAATACCAGCATCCACTTCAGTTTTATTAAGGTTACCTTCTTTCATTGTAATGTCAATAACGCTGCTCAATCGTCCACCATATTGTGCAGGCATGCCACCTTTTATCAATGAAACATTTTTTATGGCATCGGCATTAATCACACTAAAAAAACCAAACAAATGCCCAGGATTAAATACAACTGCATCATCCAGTAAAATCAGGTTTTGGTCTGCATTTCCACCACGCACAAAAAAGCCACTATTACCTTCACCAGCATTTTTTACGCCAGGTAATAGTTGCAAGGTTTTAAGTAAATCAACCTCACCCAAAAATGCAGGCAAGCTTTTAGCATTGGCAATGTTTAAATCAATTTTACCCATTTGTGCAGCACGCACATTATTGTCTTTTTTTCTTGTTTGTACAACTACGTCTTGTAGTACAGCCTTGTAAGGCAAAAGCAAAATATTAATCTCCTTGTTGGATGTCAAATCAACACTTATTTCCCTTGTTGCATAACCAACACTGCTGCAAATAAAATTATATTTACCCTTTGCCAAAGTGATTGAAAAAAAACCATACTGATTGGTTGAAACACCTTTGCTCTCTGCCTTTGCAACAAATGTCGCACCAATTAAGGCCTCCCCATTCAATGAATCTTTGATATAGCCATTAACAGTAAATTTTTCCTGGGAATATATATTGATTGAAAAACCAAACAAAAAGAAAATAAAAACAAGTGAACGCATTTGAAGTATTAAAGTTTTTGCAAAGTAATGTGTAAAAACTATTAACCTTATTCGAGTATTAATTTATCATTCTTACAATTTATCGTTCGCAATAAACAAAGTTTTTTATTATATGCAATTTATTCGTTGATTAACTTTTATGTAATTCTTTACAATATCACATCTGTGATTAAAACTGTTTATGAAACTATTATTAACCTTAACGCTTTTTGCTTTTACAATATGTGTAAATGCACAAATACCAAACACCAATTTAATAGAAAGAAGCCCAGTAACACACGTTTATAAAATAGCTGCTGATAGTGCAGAGAAATATTATGTTACTAATAAAATACCTATTGAGCAATTTGAAAATGCTAATCCGTTTAGGGGTTTTGCTAGCAATAAGTTTTGCTTAGACTCTTTACCTGTTGGGCATTACGTTTCTATTTGCATAAGAAAATTAGAAGTATGTGCCGAGCTAATTTCTATACACAACACCATTGCAAACATTATTAATAATAATCAAAACATACAAATTGAGCTTACAGATTACGATAACAATGCTATACAAAACGCTGTCGTTTTTGTTGATAATAAACAAGCCAACTTTATAAGTAACACCAATAGTTTCTGGATTAAACAAAAGAAGATTGACAACAATTTTGTGAGAATTTACACAGCAAATGACACGCTTTTTTTAAACCTAAAAAGCAATAAAGATTATTACAAATCGCCAGCAAAACAAAAGTGGTTGAATATAAGATACAGCAAGGTGGGCAAGGCTTTAATGTGGCTGCCAGAAAAAGTAGCAAGCTTATTTAAGAAAAAAAATAAATACTACAAAAGGAAGAAACCACAAGAAAAGTTTGAAGGATATATTTTGTTTAACAAACCCAAGTATAAACTATTAGATACTGTAAAATTAAAATGCTTTTTGGTGAGCAAAAAAACATTAAAACCTTTTAACGAAGCTGTTGCAGTAGAATTAAATTATTGGAATAAAGGCAGCAACAAAACACAGGTTTTAAATAAAAGTTTAAAACCAGTATCTAAGGGAAGTTATGTATATGAATTTCCTTTGCAAGACACATTACCAAATGATGCAACACTTTATGTGCAACTAAAAAAACAAAATGGAAATTATGTGTATGCAGGTAATTTTAAAACTGAAGACTATGTTTTAAATGATATTGCAAAGTTTGACTTTAATGCAGGTAAAACTATTGTTTACAAAAATGACAGTATAGTATTTACTGCAAATGCAAAGGATGCAAATGACTTGAGAATGCTTGATGTAAAAACTAAGTTGATTATTACAACCGAAGGCATTGAAGCATTTTACAAAGACAGCTTATACATAAGTGACACGCTTGCCGTTATTGAGAAAGTCTTGAATACTGATAAGGAAACTGAAATAAAGTTTTATGCAGATAATTTACCTGTTGACATGAAGTTAAAGGCAACAATGCTTTTCATTAACAGTAATAATGAGATGCAAAAACGCTATACAGAATTTAGTTATAAGGCAGTGAGTAAAGAGTTAAACATTTTGCAAGAAAATGACAGCATTGTTGCTGAGTATATGATAAATGGAAAATCAGTTATAGCTATTGGTGAATATAATATGGCGAATGATGATGACATAAGCATTACAAAGCAAATTGCGTATCCCGTTAAATTAAAAATCAATCCCCTCTTTAATGAATATGAGTTTAATGTTAAAGAGAAAGATTCTACCATTTGCACAAAAAGCTTTTCAATAAACAGAAGCTGCAAAGTAGAATTATGGCAGCAAACAAGCAATGATACCTTAACAATTCACTTACAAAATAATTGTCGTATTCCAGTTTCGTACCAGGTATATAATGGTAATAAAATAATTGATGCTGCACAAAGCAGCGATGCAGATATAGTGTGGCAAAAGAGGATGCCAAAGCATCAATTCTATACTATTAAATGGCAATACAAATGGGCGGGAGAAGAAATAAAAAATGATGAGAACATTGCCTTGCGATACAATAAACTAAAAATTAAAATTAATGCTAAAGAAACTATTTATCCTGGCGAAAAAGATAGTATAACCATAACTGCAACAGACTACATGGGTAATCCTGTAGGCAACGTAAACCTTGCTGCTGTTAGCTTTAACAGTAAGTTTAAAGAAACAAATGCAATACCAACACTACCTTATTCTGGGAAATACAAAAGCAGAAAACCAATTTTATATAGCACTTGCGAGCAAGATATAAAAGAGATAACAACAGATTACTCATTATCTAAAAACACAAAATGGAAAACTATTTTAAATACCGATACAAGCTTGCTGTATCAACTTTTATATCTTAAAGATACAGTTACAGACATTGCTATACCTGTTAAAAACAGAATGCCACAAGTTGCTGTTCATGTTGTAGAAAAAGGTGTTCCTAAAAACATTTACATACTATACATAAACAGGTATCCTGTTTATTATTATAAAGCTACCAACAATAAACCATTATCATTTGAAAGTTATTATGGGTATGTACAAATAGGTATTAGAACACAAGATAAATACATTGAAATTGATAGTGTTTACCTGCAACAATTTTACAAGCACAATTTATTTTTCGATGTTGATAAATTGCCTAAGCATTCTTCTGTAACAACTATGCCTGCTTATCTTGAAGGCAATGAAATGCAAACACTAAGCAAATTTTTGCTAAAGTTCGACAACAAAAACAATCCATATACAGCATACATTTGGCAAGATGAAAATGTAGAGCGTGTTGAGCCAAATACAGAACAAGTTATTGGTCCATTTTACCCAAATGACAGTGTGCAGTTTTTTGCAAAAGAAGCATTTGATATTAAGTTTAAGTTCAAGCAAAACTTTAGCTATAAAGTATTTCCAAAATTGATTGAAGCCACGACAAGTAGTCCATTTGAAACATATACTAAACAATTTTTAACTGAAAAAACGAGTTTAGATTTTAGATTAAATGATACACTAATTGCACCACCAACAATTGAATATACAAAACCAATTGCACTACCAACAATTGATTATATAAACAACGATGCTTATAAAAAAACTGCAACAGGCAGTTTGCAAATTGAGCTGCTGAACAATGCTAATATAAACCTGAATTATATTTTGTTGCTGCATCCAAATTCTATTTCATTAAACAAAAAGTTACATAGTTACAACAACCTTTATACTAACCTTGATACAGGCAAATACCTGCTGACATTGGTTTACAGCAACTGGCAGTATAAACAAGCCGAAGTTATTATTAAACAAAATGAAAGGCTGTGTATTAAAATAAATGACATTAAGCTGGCACTTACAGATTCTGTTTTTAATACATTTAAGTACAATTATATCAGAACAATTGATACACCTAAAGCTGCAATCATTACACCAAAAAATATTGTTGATGAAATGGTAAGCAATAGACCAATGTTTCCATTTGATATGAAAAAAGGCAACTGCAGTTTACAGGTAAAAGTGATTGATGAAAAAGGTGCATTGATTATTCGCAGTGCAAGTGTAAAAATTGTAAAAAGCAATAAAGGTGCTATAACTAATGATAATGGAGTTGCATATTTAAGAGGTTTACCATCAGGCAAATTGAATATAATTGTTACTGCCATTGGCATGCAATATCATACAACCAGCGTGTGGCTAAACGAATTTGAAACAACTAAAATTACAGTAAAATTAAATGCTTCATATGGCAGTTCAATTGAGGAAGTAGTTGTAAATACTGGTTATAGTACTGTTAAAAAAATGAGTTATACAGGTTCAGTGTCAACAATTCGTTCAAGAGATTTGGAAGACAGGTTAGGTGGGAGTTTTGATCAGGCATTACAAGGTAAAGTTTCTGGTGTGCTCGCATTAACAAGTAGTGGTAGCCCAGGTTCAACATCTGGCAATATTATTATACGTGGGGCTGCATCAATTACTGCTGGTGCAGAACCATTGTATATTGTAGATGGGCTTATAGTTGAAGGAAATGTTTTTCAAAGGTTAAATCCAAACGATATTGCAAATATTGATGTGCTGAAAGATGCTGCTGCCACTGCATTGTATGGCTCTCGTGCTGCAAATGGAGTAATTATTATTACAACAAAAATGGCTACAAAAAGAACTGAATTTAGGGACTATGCCATTTGGCAACCAGAATTAAATACCAACAAAAACGGTCAGGCAAGTTTTTCTATTACTTACCCAGATAATATAAATGGCTGGAACACTTATGTACTTGCCTATGACAGGAAACGTAGAACTGGAAAGGGTTACAAGTTTATAAAAAGTTACAAACCTTTAAGTGCAGAAATCAAATTACCTGAGTTTTTAATACAAGGAGATAACGTGGCTATTGTTGGCAAAGCCTTTAATCATTCGCAAGAAAGTTATAACATAAAAACAAGTTTTACAGCAAGCAATAACAGCAATTTGGTTACTGATACAATGCTTAATAAAAGCAGTTCTGTAGTTCAATATTACAATATTGTTGCTGCAAAAGACACTTTAAAAACAAGTTTTACATTGCAAACAACCACAGGTTTTAAAGATGAGGAAGAAAGGAAGATTCCAATTTTTAAACAAGGCAGTTTAAACACCACTGGCAACTTTGAAATGCTTGTAAACGACACCAGCATTACATTTGAAAGGAATGACACAAGCACACCATTAACATTAAATATTGAAACTGATGCTTTACAAATTTTACTTGATGAGACAGAACACTTAAGAAACTACGAGCATTTGTGTATGGAACAAACTGCAAGTAAATTAAAAGCAATGTTGTTGCAAAAGCAAATCGCTTCTCACTTAAACATTCCATTTAAAAACAATGATGAAATAAAGTTTTTAAAACAAAGGCTTATCAAAAACCAGCAGTTTGAAGGTGGCTGGTCGTGGTGGTCGAATGGCAAATCAAATTTTTATATAACCAATTATGTGCTTAACAACTTGTCATTAATTAAAGATGATTCTATCATTAACCAGACCATACGAAATGGTTTATTGTACTTGCAAAATAACTTAAGCAAATTAAACACAGAAGAGTTGATTACTTGTTTGCAAACCATGAGCAACATTAACGCAGTCATTGATTACGACAGTTATTTAGGTAAGATAGATTTCGATTCTATAACCACACACCAGCAATGGCAACTGATTAGCATTTACCAAAACCTTCATTTGCCTTACCAAAATATGTTACAAAAACTTATTGCAAAAGCAACCAGCAATATGATTTATGGAATGTATTGGGGCAACGAAACTTATAGCTGGCGAAACACAAGAAATGTAACCACAGCTTTGGCTTTTGAAGTGTTGCAAAAAGACGGTAATTACAAAAATGAATTAGACAAAATTGCTTCGTATTTATTGCACCAACGCAAAAAAGGCTTTTGGGTAAATACTGTCGAAAGCTCCACAATAGCAAGTGTTTTATCCTCTTACTTTACCAAAAACAATGAAAATAAAAAGCTACAGGTTACAGTAAGTGGCGATACAAATTTTGTTGTTAATGAAGGCAGATTTTCTGCAAAATTCTACAATTCAAATATTAAAACATTGCATATTGTCAAAACTGGTTTAGGTGTTGCATACGCTACAACTTATCAGCAATATTGGGAAACTAACCCAACACCTAATTATAAAAACTTTACTGTGCAAACCAGCTTTAAACAAAATGGCACATCAACACAATATTTAAGCAAAGGCGAAAAAACACAACTCATTGCAACTGTTGAAAATAATGAGGATGCAGAATATGTTATGATTGAAATTCCAATTCCTGCAGGTTGCATTTATGCAAATAAAAATCAGGATTACTGGGGATGGCACAAAGAATTTTTTAAAAATAAGGTGCTGATTTTTGCTGAAAGCTTACCAAAAGGAACACACCAGATAAGCATTGAGCTTGAGCCAAGATATACAGGACGTTTTACTCTAAATCCTGCAAAAGCAGAGTTAATGTATTTCCCTACATTTTTTGGAAGAAATGAGTTGAAAAAAGTTGAAATTAAATAAGAAGGATGGGTGCTTGGAAATTTCATTTTCCCAAGCACTTGCAAAACGTTACTTTCGCCGAAATTTCAAATACAAATTTATCACTCATAATTCATAATTACTATGGCTTTCGACATTGAAATGATTAAAAAAGTGTACGCTGAATTGCCTGCTAAGGTGGATGCTGCACGTACTGCTCTTGGCAGACCTCTAACACTATCTGAGAAAATATTGTTTGCTCACTTACACACAGACCAAAAACTAGAAAACTTTGGTCGTGGTAAAAGCTATGTGGATTTTGCACCAGATAGAGTGGCTATGCAGGATGCAACTGCACAAATGGCTTTGTTGCAATTTATGCAGGCTGGTCGTCCAAAGGTTGCTGTGCCAAGCACAGTGCATTGCGACCATTTGATTACTGCAAAAGTGGGTGCTAAAACCGACCTTGCTGTTGCCACTACTGAAAGCAAGGAAGTGTTCGATTTTTTATCTTCTGTAAGTAATAAATATGGCATTGGTTTCTGGAAACCAGGTGCAGGAATTATTCATCAGGTGGTGTTGGAAAATTATGCTTTTCCTGGTGGAATGATGATTGGCACTGACTCTCACACTGTGAATGCTGGTGGGCTTGGTATGATTGCCATTGGTGTGGGTGGTGCTGATGCCTGTGATGTAATGGCTGGATTGCCTTGGGAATTGAAATGGCCTAAACTTATTGGTGTAAAACTGACTGGCAAGTTGAATGGCTGGGCTGCACCAAAAGATGTTATTTTAAAGGTTGCTGGTATCTTAACTGTAAAAGGTGGAACAGGTGCTATTGTTGAATATTTTGGTGAAGGTGCTGCTTCTATGAGTTGCACTGGTAAAGGCACTATTTGTAATATGGGTGCAGAGATTGGTGCCACTACTTCTACATTTGGATATGATGCAAGTATGAGCAGGTATTTGAAAGCAACTGGCAGAGCAGATGTTGCTGAACTGGCTGATGGCATTGCATCTTACCTTACTGCAGATGCTGAATGTTATGCTAATCCGTCTCAATATTTTGATGAGGTAATTGAAATTAATTTAAGCGAATTAGAGCCACATTTGAATGGCCCTTTCACGCCAGATTTAGCTACACCAATTTCTAAAATGAAAGAAGTTGCTGCTGCTGAAGGTTGGCCAAATAAAGTTGAATGGGGTTTAATTGGTAGCTGTACAAACTCTTCTTACGAAGATTTAAGTCGTGCTGCTTCTATTGCTAAACAAGCTGTAGCAAAGGGTTTAACTACTAAAGCTGAATTTGGAATCAACCCAGGTTCTGAGCAAGTTCGTTTTACTGCTGACAGAGATGGATTGATTGGAACATTTACAGATTTGAATGCAACTATTTTTACTAATGCTTGTGGTCCTTGTATTGGAATGTGGGATAGAATGGGTGCTGAGAAGAAAGAGAAAAACACCATTGTACACAGCTTCAACAGAAACTTTGCTAAACGTGCTGATGGTAATCCAAATACTTATGCTTTTGTGGCTTCGCCAGAAATTGTTGCAGCCATTGCCATTGCTGGTGATTTATCTTTCAACCCAATGACTGATACTTTAACTAACAATAAAGGCGAGCAAGTAAAATTGGATGCACCAACTGGTGATGAATTACCAAAAAATGGTTTTGCTGTTGAAGATGCAGGTTACCAGGCACCAGTAGAAGATGGCAGCAAGGTAAGTGTTGTGGTTGCACCAGATAGTAATCGTCTTCAATTGTTAGATCCATTTGCAGAATGGGAAGGAACTGATTTGAAAGGGTTGAAACTATTGATTAAAGCAAAAGGAAAATGTACTACTGACCATATTTCTATGGCTGGTCCTTGGTTAAAATTCCGTGGACATTTAGATAATATTTCTAACAATATGTTGATTGGTGCTGTGAATTATTTCAATGAAAAAACAGACAACATCAAAAATCAATTAACTGGCGAATATGGTGCTGTGCCTGCAACACAACGTGCTTACAAAGCTGCTGGCATTGGTAGCATTGTGGTGGGTGATGAAAACTATGGTGAAGGTTCTTCAAGAGAACACGCAGCTATGGAACCACGTCATTTAGGTGTAAGAGTTGTATTAACGAAATCTTTTGCACGTATTCACGAAACCAACCTTAAAAAACAAGGTATGCTTGGTTTAACTTTTGCCGACAAAGCAGACTATGATAAAATACAGGAAGATGATACAATTGATGTATTAGGCTTAACAACATTTACACCTAATACACCATTAACACTTGCATTACATCATAAAGATGGCACGACAGAAAACATTACGGTAAACCATACTTACAACCAACAACAAATTGATTGGTTTAAAGCTGGTGCTGCATTGAATATTATTAGAAAGCAGGTGGCTGGATAACTATCAGCTAATTTGTTAATTAGTTTTTTGTAAAACCTCGAAGTAAATTGCTTCGAGGTTTTTTATTTCGCATTTTCATCAAAGATTTGGTTCTATGGATGTATTAGTAAATATTTACACCAAAATACTTATAACTAAATGAACCAAATAATCCTTTTTGCAGTAGTTATTTTTTTAATAAGTTGCAATAATGCTACAAGCAAAAAAGAAGACAAACAGTTAACTAAAGCTACTATTACTTGCTATCTCTATGCATTTAACAATGATACAGTTAATATGCAATTGAAAGACAGCAATCAGGCTTTGACTGGAACCTTAAACTATTTGTCTTATGAAAAAGATAGCAGAACAGGAACTTTATATGATATGCAATTTTCTGGTGATACTTTAATGGGTATTTACAAATCATATCAGGAAGGTATGGAAACTATCTGTGAAATAGCAATGCTTAAAAATGGAAACAGCTATACCCTGACTAATGACATTTGGGGGAGTGATAATTATAAATTTGATGCAAATTATACGCACGGAAAATTTATTGATAAAACCAAAATAACTTTTACCGGAGATACTTTAAAAGTTGTGAATTGCAAATAATTACTCAAAAAATCATTTCAAAATAAACTTATGAAACTATTTTCTTTAATCATTCGAACAACATTAATAGTATTACTTATAAGTTTCACTACCAATTTATTTGCTCAACCTAAAAAGGCAAAAAAGCCCGTAGTAGAAACAATTATTGACTCACCATTTATTAGTTTCAAAACAAAAAAAAATATTCAGGATACTCTATTTAAGTCATACTATAAAAAATGTAAGAGACAAATCAAAATGTATGATGATGCTGCTAAAGTTGTTGTTGATACTGTTGAGGGCAGCATTCAGATACGATATGTGAATTACAATAATGAGCCATCTTTTGCACCAATGCATCAAATTCCAGCTATTAACAATTTTATTGAAGGAGACTTAAACCACGATAATTTAAATGACCTGATAGTAAGTGTTTACTACAATCAAAATTCCAGACCACGACTAAATATTTATTGCTATATAACTAACAATAAGAAACTAAGATTATACAAAATATACACTATTCACGAACTGGGTATTTGTGGAAATGGTGCAGACACTTCTGGTAGATTTTTTCCTGAAAGAATAGAAAATGGAGAGTTAATTGGCAGAACAGAATGCTTACAAGCTGGCGATCCTGGCTGTTGCCCATCTTTAGAGATGGATACATATTTTAAGTTTGAAAAAGGGTTAAAGTTTGTAAAGCAAGCCAAGAAGAAATGATAATGTGATATTTAAGTTGTTTAAAATTTAGTCTATTCAAAATCAATTTATGATGGGTTTTACCGCAAAGCACACGAAGAAAATACAACGCAGAGATAGCAAAGGATTCAACTAAATCTTTGTGTTTTTCTTTGCGAAAACCTCTGCGTAGTTGCGGTTGAAAAATGTTAAACAGCTTCATTGAATAAAGTTAATCTATGAAAAAAGTATTCTTCATTTTCTTTCTTTTAAGCTATGTAGTGCTTTATGGTCAAAAAAATAAAGCAATTATAAAAACTATAAAACAAATCAACAGCATTTCTAAAGAAGCGTATATTTTTCCAAAAGTTATTATACCCAATAATAAAGTTGCTACAAGAAAAATCAACAATGCTTTATTAGAATTTTTGGAGATTGAAAATGGAAATTTTAAGAAAAGTATTTTCGAAAATGTATGGTACCCCAAAGATGATAATGTGGCTTGGATTTATCACGACTTGAATTTTAAAGTTGCAGAAAACAACTCAAGAATACTTGCCATAAATGTGTGGGCAAGTTTTGGAAAACATAATACCGAAAACACTGAACATTATTTATTTGATGTTTCTACTGGCAATAGAATAACACTTGATACTTTAATTCTTGCAGAAAAAAGAAAGTCTTTAGCACAACTAATTTATGCAAAGAAAAATTCAATTATTTACAATTTTTTAAAGCAAGTAAATGATAGTCTCATAATTCATCAGCAAAAAAATGATAGCACAGAAATTGAAAGAGATTTATATCAAATTGACAATTATTATAGATGTATAGAAAGCCTTGATACCAGCAATATAAGTTTAGAATATGTTGGATTTTATTATGAAGCCAATAAAATATATTTTACTTTAGAACAGTGTTTTTGTTGGGCTGCCAATGCTTACGATGATTTAGGAGATTACCGTTTTCAATTTACTATTGATGAGATTAAAGCTTATCTTACTTCTTACGCCATTCAAATATTTTCAAAATAATTCTCTCTAGCTCTCCAAGATTATAGCTTTAATAGTTTTAAGTACGCTTTACAATATTGTATTTAACATGCAGAATAATTTTTAGATACAAACTAAACTGAGCATTAAATTATATAAAACCTCGAAGTATAAAATGCTTCGAGGTTTTTTGTTTTTCATTCATCTAAATTTGCTTTACTTATGATTTATAAAATACTAACAGTTGCAGGATTAGCAACATTTGAAATATATGCAGCCATTCCCACTGGTTTTGCTTTTGGCTTAAATCCTTGGGTAATATTTTTTGCAAGTTTAGCTGGTGGTATTGCAGGTGCTTTTATTGCTGCTTTTTTAGGCGAAAAAATTGAAAAAAATATTTCAAAATACAGAAAACCTAAAACAGAAATAAAAAATAAAAAACCAAATCTGGCTCATAAGCTTTGGGAAAAATATGGTATTGTTGGATTGGGTTTAGTTGGCACATTTACAGTGGGTGCACCTGTAAGCATTGCAGTTGGCGTTGGGTTTAATGTATCTATGCCTAAACTATTAACATGGTGCTGTATAGGTGTTCTTTTGCGTTGTGCAGTGTTTACTATCATTGGTCATTTTGGTATGAAATTGTTTTAAATATCAATAGTCGTTTTGCATTTGATTATATTGGTAAAACACAATTATAACTCTGTTCAGTTAAAACCCTAACAGAGTTATAATTGCTCACGACATACATTCTAAAGTTTGCATCAGACATACCATTAAGCATTACCTTAATACCTTTTTAAAATATAAAACCCCAAAGCAATGCTTTGGGGTTTTATATTTTAAATTCCAATAAGATTATTCTTTAATAAATTTCTGATTTTTCTTAGAGCCGTCTTTCATTATACCTATAATGTAGTAGGTACCTTTTGCAAGTTGCTGCACATTAATAGACTCATTATCGTTAGCTACTTTTTTGCGTACAACAGGTTTGCCCAATGCATCTATTATGGTTAATTCTGCACAGCCTTTTGTACTTACCCTAAGTGTGTTTTGTGTAGGATTAGGATACACAAACAACTTATCGCTTGCCACTACTGGTATTATAATTTCTTTAGCACCAATATTTGGTAATACAATAATTGATGATGAACGACCTGTTCTGTATAAAATAGCACCACTTTCAGTTACTCCAAGCACAGCATAAGCAGTGTCTTTAACACCCAAATCGCTTGTAACAATAAGCGTTACATTAAACCTGTAATTAGCCAACGTATCTAGCTGAATACCAAAAGTTGCATCGGCATCTATTACATCTGCAAATTGTGCAGAGTCGTTGCGAGGTATATATACAGTATCAATGATTATTTCAGTGTGTGCTATTGTACCTGCAACAATTGTACTTGGATTGGCAAGATTGTTTAAAGCAGTAATAGTGTAGCGTTTGTAGTCTGCATTGCCAATTGGCATTGGTACAGCCATGCTTACAGTATCACTGTGTACAGATATAATTGCTTTTGGTTTTATTACAATATTTACGTTGTGTGTAACTGTATCTTTTAAACCACCATTGGTATTGGTTGCAATTAAAGTTACTGTGTAAGTTCCTCCTACAGCATATTGATGAGAAGGGTTAGTTGCTGTTGAAGTTGCAGCATCACCAAAATCCCATGAATAAGTGTAAGCTCCTGCCCCATCGTTAGATGTGGTGGCATTGGTAAAGTTAGCAGTAGGATTTGAGTAGATATCACCAGCATAATCCAATGCACTACTAAATGCAGCCTGTGGTTTAATCAATACTATGGTATTATGAGTTATGGTATCTTTTAATCCACCATTTGTATTAGTTGCAATTAATGTTACCGTATATGTTCCTCCATTTACATATTGGTGTGTTGGGTTGGTTGCATTTGAAGTGCCACCATCGCCAAAGTTCCATGTATAAGTGTAAGCACCAGCTCCATCGTTTGATGTGGTAGCGTTGGTAAATGTTACTACAGGGTTAGCATAGTTAACAACAGGTTGCCCTGTAACATTATCTGAGAATGCTGCCTGTGGTTTTATTTTTGCAATAACAGTTGTAGTTATAGTATCTTTTAATCCACCATTTGTGTTGGTTACAATCAACATTACAGTATATGTTCCACCACTCGTATAAGTATAATTTGGATTGGTAGCTGTTGAGATACCACCATCACCAAAAGTCCAGGCATAAGTCAAGTTGCCTGAAGCATCATTAACAGTAGAACCATTGGTAAAAGTATAGTTTGGTTGAGCATATACATCTGGACTGTAAACAGCAGCACCTACAGTAAATGCAGCCTGTGGTTTAACATTCACTGTTATATTGTGTGCAACAGTATCTTTCAATCCACTAATTGGATTGGTAACTATTAATGTTACTGTATAAGTTCCTCCAGATGCATATTGATGTGTTGATGGGAATCTTACATTAGATGTTGAGCCATCACCAAATTCCCATGCATAGCCTAATGATGCAGCAGGTGCAGCAGTATCTGTTGACGAACTTGTATTATTGTAGGATACCGTAGGTGCAGCATAAGCATTTGGAGTAGTTACTTGAGACATACTGAACAATGCCCTCGGTCTTATAGAAACTGTAACAGTGTTGCTTGTTGTATCTTTTTTGCCACCATTATTATTGGTTGCAATCAATGTTACAGTATATGTGCCACTACCTCTGAAAATATGTGTTGGATTGGTTGAAGAAGATGTATACCCATCTCCAAAATTCCAATTGTAGCTCATATTTGGGCAAGCATCATTTACAGTAGTGCTATTGGTAAATGTATATGTAGGACGAGCATAAACATTAGGCGTATAGTTTGGTGCAGAAATACTGAAGTTTGCTTTTGGCCTTATCCTGATAACAAAATTTACAACCGTATCATCAACACAACCAACATCACTTGTTACTTGTAAAATAATGCTATGGTTGCCGCCACAAGCATAACTAAATGATGCAGGGTGCTGCAATGCAGAGTTAGCTACTCCACCACCAAAATTCCAATTCCATGCTACTAAATAACCACCATAGTCATAAGAGAAATCTGAAACAGAAACTGTTGGGCTTGCATAAATATCTGTTGTAGAATCTATAGCATAGTTAAATCTTGCATGTGGGTCACTCAGTTCAACAATTCTTATAACACTATCCATACAACCTTTATCAGAAACAACAACCAATTTCACAGGATATGTTCCTGCTGTATCAAATATTATTCTTGGGTTAATATAATGGCTGCTGTCACCATCTCTGAAGTATAATGCAGATGTACCAAAATGCCAGAAATAATCCATTGGGCCACGAGCTAAAGTAGAACTGCTTTGGTAGGAGAAATCATACCCATAATGCCAGCAAAGTTTTGTTGTATCGCTTGGCAATGCAGTTGGCATGTATGGAACATTATCTAATATTAAACGATAGCTTGCAACCGGCATTGGATTTACTGCTAATGCCTTAATAAGTAAAAATGAGTCAGAAACTGTGCAACCGCCAACAGTTAATGTTGCTACTAATTTCACATCATAATCGCCCCATGTACTATAAGAATGTGCAGGTGGAGTAACTGCTGTTGAGGTAGTTCCATCACCAAAATACCAAACATAACTCATGCCTGATGTTGGCACACCAGCATTGTTTGTAGAGCTATTTGTAAACGTATATGAATTACCAGTTTGACACTGACTATTTGAGCTGCTAACGCTAAATGCAGCAGTAACAGTTGGACATGTAGTGATCGATGAAGATGTTGTTGCAGTGCAACCTGCATTGGTGGTTACTGTTAAGGTAACAGTATATACACCAGCACTTGCATAAGTATGTTGTGGATTTGCAGTTGTAGCAGTGCCACCATCACCAAAACTCCAGCTATAACCAGTTATATACCCACTAGTAACAGATGATGTATTGTTGAAAGTATAAGCCAAGCCACCATTGCTATAACTTGCAAAGCTTGCAACAGGTGTAGGACCTACATATACACTTTGACCACTTGCTGAAAATACCTGACCATTATATGTAGCAGTCATAGTTACGTAATAGTAACCAGCACTTGCATAAGTATGTGTTGGACTTGTAGCAGATGAAGTAGAACCATCTCCAAAATTCCAGCTGTAAGTTGTGCCAATTGGTGCCAATAATGTAGTATTAGTGAATACAAAGCTATTACCTGTTATACATTGATTTGTTGAGTTAATAGTAAATAATGGATTGAATGAAATACCTCCACTTCCTCCTGAACCACCACTTGCTACAGTATCAATTGCTACAGCTGTGGTAATACTGTCAACGCATCCTGTTTCTGTAGTAACAACTAGTTTAACGTTATATGTACCCACACTTGCAAATGTGTGTTGTGCATTGTTTGAAGTAGCTGTGCCACCATCACCAAAGCTCCATGCATAACTATTTATATATCCTGTACCTACTGTTGAAGTGCTGCTAAATCCGTATTGCAATGCACTTACAAATGATGATGTAAACTGAGCAGAAGGTAATGCACCAACATAAACATTCTGTCCTGCTGCATAATATGTTTGTCCACCATAAGTGGCTGTCATTTGAACATAATAATAACCTGCACTTGCATAGCTGTATGTTGGACTTGACAATGATGATGTACCACCATCACCAAAACTCCAGCTATATACTGTACCCATTGGGGCTGATGGTGTGGTATTGGTAAATACAAAGCTATTGCCTGTTAAACATTGACTGCTGCTGTTTACTGTAAATGATGGTGAAACACTTGATCCACCACCTGAACCTGAACTTACTACAACTGCTGTAGTAATAGTTGCTGTGCAACCTGCATTGGTTGTTACTGTTAAAGTAACATTATATGTGCCTGCACTGGCAAATGTGTGTTGTGGATTTTGTGCTGTTGATGTACCACCATCCCCAAAATCCCAACTGTAACCTGATACATAGCCATTGCTTACTGTTGATGTACTATTGAAATTGTATGATAATGGACTAGCATAGTTTGATGTAAAACCTGCTACTGGTACTGCTCCTACAAATAAACTTTGTCCTGCTGCATAATATGTTTGTCCACCATAAGTGGCTGTCATTTGAACATAATAATAACCTGCACTTGCATAGCTGTATGTTGGACTTGACAATGATGATGTACCACCATCACCAAAACTCCAGCTATATACTGTACCCATTGGGGCTGATGGTGTGGTATTGGTAAATACAAAGCTATTGCCTGTTAAACATTGACTGCTGCTGTTTACTGTAAATGATGGTGAAACACTTGATCCACCACCTGAACCTGAACTTACTACAACTGCTGTAGTAATACTATCCTTACACCCAATCTCACTGGTTACAACAAGTTTAACATTATATGTTCCTGCACTGGCAAAAGCATGTGTAACATAATTACCACTACCAATGCTTCCATCACCAAAATCCCAGCTATAACCTGATATATATCCAGAACTAATGGTTGATGTATTAGAAAATCCATAATTTAAAGGACTAACTATTGAATTGCTGAAACTTGGGGTTGGTTTTGCACCAACATAAACACTAACACCATTTGCAGTCCTGGTAAGATTTCCATATACTACATTCAAATTTACATAGTGGTATCCCGAAGTTGTGTATGTGTGTGTTGGACTTGCCAATGTTGATGAAGTGCCATCACCAAAATCCCATAAATAACTACTTGCACCAGCTGTAGAAGTGTTTGTAAAAACAAAACTATTGCCACCAATGCATTGGCTTGTGTCGTTAATTGAAAAACTTGCTGTTTGTGCATTAGCAA
The DNA here is from genome assembly GCA_964477265.1 of uncultured Chitinophagaceae bacterium. Lineage (GTDB taxonomy): Bacteria > Bacteroidota > Bacteroidia > Chitinophagales > Chitinophagaceae > CAIVPM01. Next base: position 107,833 of record CAYZDJ010000001.1, on the reverse strand, counting down.
ATGAACAAAGCATTAACAAGCACACAAAAAAGAACCCTGTTTTAAAAGTACTTTTGTAAATTTTTTTCATAATAAATAAAATAGATAATAGTGGATTTAGTAACAGCTTAGTTTAAGGGGGTATGGTCTTTAAAAACTCGTCTAACGATCTTAGATATTGGTCTGAAAACTTATATTCGGCTGCAATATAGAGGATTTATCCCTAAAACAAGGGATTTTTTTAACTATTTTTTTGAAAAGTCAATTTACCACTATTTCATCAATGAAAATAAAAGCGTCATCCCCTTTGCCAGCATGCCATTCAGGCAATTTGCCATAGTTGTATGCTTTAATTTTAATATACCTGGCAATTGAGTTTAATGTTTTAAGTTTAAAGTTTAAAGTTTGAGTATTGTAGTCGTTGGCAGCTATAGTGTTTTCAACTGTTCCAGCCAAAGTAAAGTTTATATTATCTGTTGAAATATAGTATTCTACTTTTGTAGGAAACAAAATCCAGCTACGTGTATCTTGTAAAAAGTTAGCAGAAATTTCTGCAAACTCTTTCTTTTCTTTCATATCAATTATGACTTCAAAATCTTGCGATTGATAGCCCTGCCAACCACCTTTTTTCCAATCAATATCACCATATTGCCCATCAATAATTCCATCATCACCATCTGCAGTGTATTGTTTATTGTATTTGCAATTGAGTTGAATGGAATAGTTGTGTGGGCGTTTGTAGAAATGGGCTATGGAAAAATGTGAGGTGTCTGGTCTGATTTGTAAAGTATCGTCTATTAGCACTTCAAAAGCTTTGATGGTTGAGCTTTCTGATATGTAAAATGGTGTTTCATATTTTTTGTATGGACTATTATTTACAGAATAGAAAAGAGATTTTAAACAGTAATTATCATAATAAACCAAATAATCAATCGCTATTTTAATTGAATCAATAAAAGGCTTTGTTTGGCTTGCACTAATTAGTGGGGCTTCGCTTACACAAGGACCATTAATATGCATTCCTTCATAATAATTTTTGTATGCATTTAGTTTTTGAGAACTTACGTTATAAACTACACTGTTGCTCTCAAATTTAAAAATATGGCAATAATTAAAGCTTGTTAATAAATCAGCAGTTGTTTTCTCTTTTGTTAATTCATAAAAAGTATCTTTAATTTTTTTATAGTTATTCGCCTTTTTAACAAATGAAACATTCTTGTTGTCTCTAAGTTTAATTCTTGTTTTTTGGAAAAGTGAAGGTTCTATTGTAAAGCATTGTGTTCCTGGGCAAGTTTGATAAAACCCTAAAGCACTCATTACATACCAAGCACTCATTTGTCCACAGTCTTCATTGCCAATTAAACCATCAGGTTTATTAGTGTAAAAACTATCTAATACATATTTTAAATATCTCTCTCTTTTATTATTTCTTAGTAAGTAAATATAATTGTGACTTGGTTCATTGCCGTGTGCATATTGCCCAATTAATCCTGTAATGTCTGCTTGTGTTCTACCTTGTGTTTTATTTGAAGCTTTAAATAAGCTATCAAGTAAACTATTGTTAGGTGTGTAACCCTGTGGTGCATAAAAACTGTATTGCCAAGCATTAGCTTCTGTGTAATTATTATTTACTTCATAAGGATTAAAATTTTGCAACCAATTACCATTTTTTCGTGGTTGAATAAAACCAGTTTCTGGATTATACAAGTTTTGCCAATTATTTTGTTTTTTGCCAAAAAAAGGCACATCAGTGTAGTAGTGTTTAAAGCCTAACTCCCCAGCAATCTCACTCACACACCACATATCATAACTATACTCCAAAGTTTTGCTCACACTTTCACTTTCATCTTCTACACTTAGATATCCTTTTTCCCTGAATTTATCCAATCCAAACCTATTGCTCATAGCTTCTGCTTTTACAGCAGGCCAAAGTTGTTGTAGTTCAGCTTTACTTATCACTTGTTTTCTGTAAGCATCCAATATCACGCTCACACTATGAAAGCCAATCATACAGTCAGTTTCATTGTTCCAGAGTTCCCACATGGGCAGCCTGCCACTTTGCTCAAATTGCTTTAAAAAAGTAATCACAAAATCGTGGCTGCGTTTTTTATCAATAATGTTCAGCAAAGGATGCAAAGCCCTGTGTGTATCCCACAAACTAAAAACTGTGTAGTAATTAAAGCCTTCTGCTTTATGAATTTTCCCATCTCTGCCTTTGTATCTTCCATCAACATCATTCATAATGCTTGGGTGAATCATACAATGGTACATTGCAGTATAAAACGTAGTTAATTGGTCTGTTAGTTTATTAGTTTTATTAGGAATTTTAGCATCCTGCACTTCAATCTTCTTTAATTCTTTTTCCCAACTATCGTTGGCTTGTTGTTTTATTTTTTCAAAATCCCAACTTGGGTTTTCTACTTTTAAATTGTTTAATGCAGCATCTTCATCAACTGTTGAAATGCCTGTTTTGATAAGGATTTGCTGTCCTTTAGTTACTTTAAATTTTAATCTTAATTCATAGTCATTATTGTCACCACTTATTATTATTTCATCAATTGGTTCTGTATTTATTTCAAATCCATAATACAATTCCTGTCTTTTTGCCCAAGCCTTACTAACTCTAATTCCTTTATAAGTTTGTGGCTTTGACTTTTCAATTTTGCCCTGAATTAACTCATCTCTATGCTTCAAATTCAACACAATATATCCATAGCCATCTTCATTAAAAGTATAACGTTGAAAACCTGTGCGTGTAGTTGCTGTTAATTCAACCTTAACAGGAATATCATCTAACAAAACACTGTAATATCCTGCACTTGCCTTTTCACTTTTATGAGAAAATTTTGCTTGCAGCAAATTGTTTTTTACATAATCAAAACTTTCAGTTTTTGAAAAATATGGCATAAAAGCAATATCTCCATAATCGCTGCAACCTGTGCCACTAAGGTGTGTATGAGAAAATCCATAAATAATTGAGTCGTTGTAATGATAACCACTGCAACCTTCCCAACTGCCATCAATTCTTGTATCAGGGCTTAGCTGCACCATTGCAAAAGGTGTGGTTGCACCAGGAAAAGTATGACCAGTACCACCAGTACCAATAAATGGATTTACATATTTTGTAAGCTGTGCATTGATAAACTGAAAAGTGAAAAGGCAAAAGCAAAAAGTTAGAATTCTCATTTAGTAAAAATAAGCCTAATAAAAAAAACCTCCAAAGATTTTACACTTCAGAGGTTTTAGGTTTGGTTAATCAACAATTAGCTTCTTCGTTATTTTATTTTCATTTTCTATAACACTTATAAAATATATTCCTTTTGCATATTTGCTACAATCTACTGTAATCAATCTATTATTTATTGTTGATTGATATACCTGCTTTCCATACACATTAGTAACAACAATAGTTGCACCATTAATTGGCTTATTTATTTTAACATTAAAAAATGTTTTTGCAGGATTAGGATACACAACTATTTGTACATTATCAGTCATTGTTTGTGCATCTTTAGTTCCCTTATTTGCACAAGCAACAACATTTGTAGGTATGCTTCTGGAATTGCTGCAACCATTTAAAGTAATGGTGTAGGTTATTATTGTTGCTCCCAAGCCAACAGTATTAATGGTTCCAAGGCTTGATATTGTCATGGCTGAAGTATTACTGCTACTCCATACACCACCTAAAGGTGTACCTCTTACATCAAAAGTTCTGTATCTGCAAAAATTGCTACCACCACCTGCACCAGCCTGAGGGTTTACGTTTACAGGTGCATAACCAATTGTTGGTATGCCAGGCATAGGATTTACAACCATTGTTTTTGCTGCATAGCCACTACAATTAGTTGTTGTATTATTTACAGTATATCTTATTTCTGCAACGCCAACACTTGTGCCAGTTACCAATCCTGTTGCACTAACTGTTGCCCTTCCTGCAATGCTGCTCCATACACCATTTGGTGTTGCATTAGTTAGTTGTGTTGTTGCCCCTACGCAAGCAATTGAGTTTCCTATAATTGGTGCAACTATTACTGGTGCAACTGTTATAGTAGTTGAAACAGGGAAAATATATCCAGCGTATGTTTGCATATTGTAAGTAATTACAGCAGTTCCTGCACTTAAACCAGTAATTACAGCAGTACGAATACCTCCATTGCTACTACTGCCTGTAACATTTGCAACAGATGGATTGCTACTTGTCCAAGTGCCAGAATATCCAGCTATTGAAGTAAGGGTAGTAATTCCATTTATATTGCAAATAGTTTTATTGCCAGTAATTTCACCTGCTGGATGAACCACTAATATATTTTTATTTACAACCAATGTACACTTTGTATCTTGATTGAATATTGTGTAATAAACATAATTTGAACCAGGATTAATACCAGTAAAACTTACCATCCCATTCTGAACACTTCCAAATCCTGCTGACCATACACCTCCCAATAAAGTTGTAGAAATTGGTGCACTTGTATTTATGAGCATAGAATTGGGTGCAATAATAGTTGGGTTTACTGTACTGGTATTATTATACTGATAAGTTGTACTATTTGCATTAACTATTATAGCAATGTTATTGCTTATAGCATTTATATTGTTTACACAAAGAGAATTACTTACCAAAGCACAAGTAAATACATCATTGTTTACAATGTTTGCTGCAGAGTAAGTAGCTGCATTAGCACCAATAATATTTACACCATTTTTTTTCCATTGATATTGTGGATTGTTACCACCATTTATTGCAGTTGCAGTAAATGTTACTATTGCTGAAGAGCAAATTGTTGTTTGATTAGCAACTATAGAAATTGAAGCAACAGCAGCACCCCCAAAAGTTAATCTCACACTATTACTAACAACAGTTTTAGGCTCGGCACAAGGTGCATTGCTTGTAAGTGTGCAAGTGTAAACTGTTGTAGAATCTGGCAAACCAGCATTGCTATATGTAGCACTTGTTGCACCAGGTATTAATATGCCATTTTTATACCATTGATATTGTGGATTGCTGCCACCATTGGTAATGGTTGATGAATAAATAATATTGGTTGCATTACACACAGGGTTTTGCGAAGGTGTTATAACAATAGTTGGCGTTACCAAAGAATTAATAGTAATATTAGTAATATTATAAACACTATCGCAGCCCAAAATGCTTTTTATAGTATCGTTTAACACAACAGATGTTGTATATTTTCTTTCTTTATAAGTAACGCTTCCACAGCCCGACACATTAATTATATTGGTTACCGCTACAATTTTAATTACCACAATGTTATTAATTCTATACAAACTATCGCAACCATTTGTAGTACGCAATGTATCTTTTAAAGTAATAGAATTAATATAAGTTACACCCTTATAAACAACACTATTGCAACCAACAATATTATTGGTAACTGTTTCAGCATTTACTTTGTTAATGGTAATATTTGTTGTTGTAACAATGCTATCGCAACCTATGTTGTTTCTTACTGTATCTAAAACTGTTGTGCTGTTTTGGTAAACAATATTATTAACTGTTACACTATTGCAGCCACTGATGTTTACTTGCTTAAATGTTGGCGTAGCAATTCTTGCAATTACATAATTACTTACAATGTCATTACTTGTAACACAAGGATAATTGCTTGTTAAAATGCAACGAATGGTATCGCCATTATTTAAGCTATTAGAAATAAAATAAACCCCAGTTGCACCTGCTACAGGCACACCATTTACTGTCCATTGATATTGAGGATTTGTGCCACCATTTACAGGAAATGCTTTGACACTAAAATTACTGCCTTTACAAATTCTATCGCTGCCACGTACAAGTATTGAAAGGCTTGGTGTAAGATTAGGTGTTAATTGTAAATAGCCAATATGTATAATACTATCACAGCCTGCTACTGATTTTACTGTATCTAAATTAATATATGTATTTGTAGTGTATGTTTTTCCAAAATAAGTAACCTTGGTACCGCAGGCAATAATTGTTGTAGTATCTTTTGTTGCTATTGGTAGCGAAACTGCAATAGGACCAAGTGTTACACCACAGCCATATTCATTTTCAATTCTTACTGTATATACTCCATTAGTTGTAACACTAAGAGCCGTATCATAATTTGCAACAAAATCAAATCGTTGTACTCTATGATTATAGTCGTCGGATATATACATATTTTTTTTGCTATCAAATGCAATTCCATAAGGTGCATTAAGTTGATTTGCAGCATTTCCAATACCATTATTACCAACCATTAAATATTGTGTATTAGAGTTTTTTTGTTTGAATCGCACAGCTCCATCTACTTGTGTAACTATATACATATTTTGATAATCATCAACATAACAGCCAGATGGGGCTGCTGCTGCAGTCGTAAAATAACTTGAACTACCAGTTAAAATATTTTTTGTATAAACCCTATTATAGTAATGATCAACTATGTGCAAACTAATGCCTTTTGCATAAAGTGCAAATGGTTCAAAAACGCCAGACATAAAATTTGCACCAGCATTATTATTAGGCTTGTATTGATTTACATAATGATCAAACCAAGCATTGGCGTATAAATTATTAAATTGGTCTTTTGCAATACCGTAACTAGGGTTGTTGTAAATATTTGCCACAAGCGTTGTACTTGTATAATTGGAATTGAATCTTACTACTTGTGTAGGTTTATTATATGAATATAAAGTATCATTATCATCCACAAATATTCCTAATGGCCTGTTTATACCAGTAATTGTTGCCAATAAAGTATTTGATACCAATGAATATTTAAGTATTCGATTATTTCTATCATCAGCTAAAAACAAGTTATCGTGTTTATCTATAACCATCCCTGTTGCATCTGCCAATGAAATAGCTCCAGCACCCACTGCACCATTTCCAAAAACTGTTACTCCTTGTTGTTTATATATTGGTGGGTTTACAACTGCTACGCCATCTTTATACCATCTTATTGTTGCATTTTTTTCAACATTGCTTAGCGTTAAAGTTGGCTTGCAAGGATTAATTACCGACAAGTTGGGAACTATAAAAGCAGGATTTACTTTAAATCTGTTATATCTTATTTGAGTAATACATCCTGAACTATTTCGTAAGGTATCTTTTAAAATAATAGTGTCTTTAGTTATTAATATACCATTAAATATAAACGCACCACAATTACTACTATCAATATAAACAATTGATGGTTGTGGCATTACTGAAACGCCTATAAATGCAGTGGCACTGCATCCATTTTGATACTGAATTTGAACAGAATAACCGCCAGTATTTACAACACTTAAATTATTTTGGTTTGCACCAGAGGCAACTACTGTACTACCATTTTTCCACGTAATTAAGCTGTAAGGAATTGTTGGCACAACGCCTATTATTCTTGGATTGGAACATACAGAGTTTAAAAAAGTAATTGTAGGTGTAGGACTTGGTGCTACTGTTATTTCAATCACTTTTAGATTAGTGATACAATTACCAATTGCAGAGATTGTATCTCTTATTACTATACTATTTGTATAAGCACGTCCATTATATGTAACACTGCCACAACCACTCAATCTTACTGTGTCTCTTATTAGTTGATTAATGGTAATTTCAGTTACTACTATGTGCATAGTACAAGTATCTGTTATAGAAGTTGTGTCTCTTAAAACTGTGCTGCTGTTGTACATAACATTGTTGTGGTATAGCGAGCCACAACTATTTAACCTTATTGTATCTCTTGTATCATTTCTTCCTGCTAAATCTATTTTTACATAGTTAATAACGCTATCACAACCAAAACTTGTTCTCAGTGTATCTTCAATAAAAATAGTGTTAGATAAAAATCTTTTTCCTTTGTATTCATATGAGCAAGCTGGTGTAGTAATAAATGTTGTATCGTTTTTAACAACTGGAGGAATGTGTACATCAATAGCACCTAAGTATGTAACGCATCCATTAGCATCTGTAATTACTGCTGTAAATTTACCAGACACATAAGTTGTATGAGTTGTTTTAATAGTAGAGTCAAACATTTGTATTCTATGGTTAAAACCATCTGCCACAAATATTCGTCCTCTACCATCTACAAATACTCCATTTGGTATAATAAACTGATTGTTTGCAGTACCTGCAACACCAGTTCCAATTGAGAAATTTGGCAAAGTTGTAGCATTAGAATTTGCTGGAAATCTTAAAAGGTTATGACTACCATTTTCGGTAACATATAGTTGATTTGCATTATCTACAAATACGCCCCAAGGTGCATTTAAACCAATGCCTGATAGAGACAAACTTGCAGCAATAGTAGGACTTGTAGCATTAGGTGCATATTTTAAAATTCTGTTGTTGCCTTGATCTGCAACATACATATTACCAGCAGCATCTTCACAAATATTGGCAATATTATTTCCAACATTTAAGTACATAATGTTTGCACCATTTCTTATTTCATTTGCACGAGAGTTTGCAACAATAATATCGCCATTAGCCCTTACAAACATACCTCGTGGAGAACTTAAACCTGATACAACAGTAGTGCCAGTTGTAGCTCCACTTGTCCATAACTGAATTCTATCTGCTCCATAATCTGTAATGTAAACATCACCATTAGGCTTTACAAAAACGTTGCTTGGATATGCTAATTTGTTTGCAGCATTACCTAAGCCATTGCCACCTGCAACCACAGTGCCATTGGTTGCACCTATTGCCCAGCGTAATATTCTATGATTCATAAAGTCAGAAATATACATATCATTCCCAACAACAAAAACACCATGAGGATCGTTCAAATGCGTAGTTGCACTTCCGCTTACACCACTTATTCCAGCAACAGTTTTTCCATCAGTAAAATTAAAATTGCGTAAAGATGTTTCAACAAAAACACCATCTCTATACCAATCTATTCTACTAATTTTATTTACATCAACTCCATCAACAGATAATATTTGTGGTGTTGCACAAATGCTTGAAGTGTTTGATAGCGTTAGGTTCAACCCTGCATTGGCAGTAATAATAGCCACTCTAATATTTGCTTTGCAACTATCTTTTAAAAGTGTAGTATCAACAACCACTGTGTTAGAACTATAGATAACATTGTTATACGTTACCTGCCCACAACCATTAAGCATTACAGTATCTCTTTTTACAATATTTAAAGGCGTTATGTTAATGTTGGTTTGTTTAATAATACTATCACATCCATTGACAGTTCTAATAGTATCTTTTAAAACAGTAGAATTTGTGTAAGTCAATCCTTCAAAAGCTGCACTACCACAAGCATTGATAGTATTAAAAACAAATGCTGTTTTAATTTTAGATATAAGTATATTGGTTGTTCTATACAAGCTATCGCAACCATCAACATTTTTTAAGGTATCTTTTACAATTGTTGAGCTATTGTAGGTATTTCCATTATAATCTAATTTGCCACTGCAACTTGTTAATGTTTGAGTTGCTGTTGTAGCAACAAATGGACTAACAGTAACTGTACTTACAGAACTGCAACCTAAAGCATCTACAACTTGTATTGCATAAGTACCAACAATCAATGCAGTAAATGTATTATTACTTTGTAATGCCCCACTATTTAAAGAATATTGGTAGGGTGCTACACCCCCAAATGCAGTAATTACAACAGTTCCACCAATATTGTCTTTGCAAACTTTTTTTGTGTTTACTGCATTTATTTCTATAGAAGAACTATCAGATAATACATCAATACACTTATTAATTACACAACCATTGCCATCAACAACAGTTACACAATAACTACCAGTTGCAAGGTTTGTAATAGTTTGTGATGTAGCAGTAAAACCATTTGGACCTGTCCAGTAAAAACTATATGGATTATTATTTGCTGGTACTGCAATACTTGCTGTTCCATTATTTGATACGCAACTAGAAACATTTGAAGCTGCAATATTCGTTACCATTTTACAACCTGATAAAGGCACAACAACATTAAATGTCATTGATGATGCCAATACAACAGGACAATGGTTATCAACAGCATTAACTGTAAATGTAAAAGTTCTTCCAGCATCGGCAGCAGTGGGTGTAAAGCAAAAGTTGCCTGCTGCATTTCCAACACCATCTGTTGTTAGGGCAAAGCTGCTGTTTGGTACTAATCCAACAAGCGACAAATCAATGCTATCATTGTTGGCATCTGTAGCAACAATGTTGGTACAATATGTTTGCCCCACAGCAACAACATTTGTGTTAACAGGTGTTATACTTGGATAATTATTGTTTATATTAAAAACTCTAACTTGTATGTCTCTAGTTATCTCACCAATTTTTACCCCACCTCTATACTCTTCAACCTTAATGGCAATAATGGCAACTTGATTAGAAACAGAAGGTGTAAATGAAATAATACCATTATTGGGATTTATAGTAATGGGTGTTGAAGATGTTAAAGGATTGGTAGCACTAAACCCTACAGCATAATTTACAGGATCAGTTTCTGATAAATCTTTTGCACTAACAAGAGAGTATTTTAAAACATCGCCATCTGCATCAAAACCACTTGGTGAAAGGGTTGCCAATTGATTGGGTGCAAAGTTGGCAATTGGAATATTTAACAAGTCTGCCGAGGTATTTTTAATAGTTAAATTAGGATCTAATGTTGCAGATAAAAATAATTGCTGCGAACTAGGCGAGGTTAATGTTGTAATTGCACCATTTCGGCAACAACCACTAAAACTTATTGTATAAACACCGCTAATTTGAGGAAAAGAAATCACGTCTTCATAAATATGCTCTTCGACACCAAAAGCACCACCACTACCATTGCAAAGTGATGTTTGATTAGAGCATAATAAAGTAACATCTCTTGACGATACACGAGGAAGACTAACATTTAAGCTATTGGTTCCACTGCTAATGGTTATACCAGTAGTTGTGCTTAAAGGAATGCCTGCACAATCTCGATAGATAGTTAATTTAACAATGTAATTATTACCACTTACCCATCTATAAGTTATTTGCCCACCCATATAATGAGAAGCTTTAGAAGCAATAAAAAACAATAAAAAGATGAGTGAAAATAAAATTTGCTTTTTCATATAGTTACATTAAAAAAGTAAAAAAAAATAAACTCGTTTTGAGATGCAAAACGGGTTTGTGAATGGTAGATTTAAGTTTGTGAATGGACTTATAAGAAGTAAGGTTAAACAATCTGCCTCTACCCTATTGACCAGAAAAAATTATTGCTTGTTAAATTTCATTGTTGCATTTAATTCACCATTGCTACTAAAATTTATAAAATATATTCCTTTGTCTAGCTTGCTACAATCATAACAAAAAACATTAGCACCATTTGCACTTTTCATATTTTTTGTATCAACAATTTGCCCATTGGTATTAATTATTTGCAAATAAATATTAACACAATTATTTGTTTCAAATGCAATATTTACAGTACTTGTAGCAATAGTTGGGTATAAAGAAATATTAAAATTTTGTTGCCTTGCATTTACATTTATATGTTTTATTATTGAATAAGTTTTGCTCCCATCTTTATCTACAATTTGTAAACGATAATTAATCGTAAATTTTTCGTAAATACTTGGCAGTTTATTATCTATAAATTCATAATTATTTTTACCTGCATTTATAGTTCCAATTGTTTCAAAATCTTTTCCATTAATACTGTGCTGGATATTAAAGTGAGAAACATTTATTTCATTCTCACTTGTCCATTTTAGTAGCGTTGTATTACCTTTTTGTGTAGCCGAAAAAGAAACGATATTTAAAGGAAGTGTTCCTGTTGTTGTAAAGCTATCAATTGCCGACCTTACTAAACCACTTTTTAATTGATAATAATATTTTGTTCCAGGCAGTAACCCAATAATACTTCTTGTGGTATTAACAACACTTGAACCAGAAAAAATTACACTTCCAATATCGTTATTTAAGCTTGTGTTAACAGTATCATAAAAAATATTCATATTTGTATTAAATGGAGCTGTGGAGTTGGAAATGCTAAAAGTAATAACTGCTGATGTGGTAGATGGTGCAGCAGAAATAGAGTAAAATGTAATAGCTGCATTTGAGCTAAATGCAGTAAGAAACACTGCTAAAAAAAGTGTAAATTTTTTCTTCATATTATTTATTTGTATGAAACAAAACTGGATAATACAAAGTCTTTGATAAGTGTGCAGTTTGTGAATTGCTGATATAAGTTTGTGAATTGTAAAACAACTACTGCTATTGAAATGATTTTATAAACTCAACAAAATCGTTCTTTCTTTCTCGTGCAATATTTATAGTTTCGTTATTACACATAGTAGCTTCTGTGCTTGTGCCTGCAATGTTTACAATATATCTTGAGTTAACAAGATAACTGCGATGCGTTCTAAAAAAACCCTCAGCTTCTGTTAATTGATTTTCGTAATCCTTAATGTTCTTGCTTACTAAAACCTTGTTGCCATCTTTTAAAAAAATATTTACATAGCTGCCTTCTGCTTTTAAATGTGTAATGTCATCAACATTTATAAAAAGGCTACCATCACTTACAGGCACAACTATCTTCATTATTTTTTTTGCTTGTAAATTTTCCTGTAATGCTGTTAACCTTTGTTGTGACAGAGAGTTGCCCTTTATCTTTTCAACTTTCTCAACAGCCCTCACAAGCTGTGCAATCTGAAGTGGTTTTAGTAAATAGTCTATTGCACTCACTTCAAAAGCCTTTAATGCAAATTCGCTGTAAGCAGTTACAAAAATGATTTCAAAATTTATATCATCAAAAAATTCAAGTAGTTGAAAGCCGTTATAGCCGGGCATTTCAATGTCTAAAAATACAATATCAGGTTGTTCCTTTTGAATAAGCTTTACACCCTGCATCACATCTTCTGCAAGGCCTGCAACATGTACCTGTTTGCAATAGTCATCAATAAAACTGTTAAGTATTCTGCGAGCTTTTGCTTCATCATCTATAATAACAGCTTTTAACATTTTAAATATTTTATAGTTAAAAAGTATAAGCCACACAGTCTTGCGAAAGGCGGCTTATACTACCCTTAAAACAATTGTTTACTCCCTCAATAAAGTAAACATCGCGAATGTTCATTCAAAAAATAACATAATCACAACTTGTTTGTGAACGGTTAGTTTCAATTTGTGAACTGAAACACTAAACTGGAATCTGAATCATCACTTCTGTTCCAATTACATTTTTATGTTCATCTTTTAAATCATTATACATTACCGAAATGCTATTTGCTCTTTTTGCATTTAGCAGCTCTAACCTGTTTTGTGTAGCACCAGTTGCAAACGAAGTATATTTCTTTTTTCTTAAAGAATTAATTTCCTCACTTCTTTTCCTTCCAATTCCATTGTCAGCAACCCTTACAAGCAATGTATGTTCATCTGGCAAAGAAAAACTAACCTCAACTTTTTTATGTCCTTGCTTATGCAATAATCCATGCTTAATGGCATTTTCAATATAGGGTTGCACAAGCATTGGTGGCAGGTAAACAGTAGCTATTTTTATTGATGCATCTACATTTACCTGATAACTGAATTTATCTTCAAAACGTAAAGCCTCCAGCTCAAGGTATAAGTTTAAAACAACAAGCTCATCTTCTAAATTAATTTCATCCTTAGCACTCATATCTAATGTCATTCGCATTAAATCTGCAAACTTTCCTAAATATGCATTAGCTTGTTGCTTATCATTTAAAATAATAAATTCCTGAATAGAATTAAGAGCATTAAACAAAAAATGGGGATTCATTTGTGATTTTAAAGATGCCAGTTGAGAACGTCTCAACTCCTCTGCCAGCTTGGCTTTCTCTAAATCGTCCTGCAACTTTCTTTGCTTTTTATTTGCCCTGTACTGGTAAATAAAAAATCCGCCCAACATTAAAAAAAGTGCACACAATAATAAAAACCACCATTGCAAAAACCAGAGTTTATTTATAGTAAAATATATTCTGGAAGTATTGTTGCTGGCAACATTATCTTCATTTAACACCCTGCTTTCAAACGTGTAAGTATTGCTAGATAGCGAAGAATACCTTACCACATTTTCGTTAGAAGCAATTGTAATCCAGTTACTGTCATTTGGCAACAAGCGATATTGGTATTGAAAATTACCATTGCTTTTTAAAGCAACACCTTGCAAATTGATAATAACATTTTTTGTTGAAGCACTTAATTCTATTGGGCTTGACACATCATATATCTTATCATCAACAATAAAAGATTGAATTAAAGAAACTGGTGCAACGCCATTGTGCGTGGCAATATTATTGGGAAAATACTGAACACCTTTTGAAGAAGCAATATAAACAGTATCGTGCAGCAACTCTATATCATATAGTTCGTTTGACTGCAAGCCATCTTGCATATCAATTGTTTTTACTTCCTTAGTTGTTAAATTATATTGCTGAACCTTATTGCCAGCAATTAACCAAAGCATATTGCCATAAAGCCTGAAATGCTTGATATCATTAGAAGCAAGTCCATTTGTAATACTTATTTGTTGTATAATTTTTTCACCTTCAATTACAAAAATGCCTTGCTTAATTGTTGCTACATATAACCTGTTACTAGCAGAATCATTAATAGTTTGTGTTGCAATAATTGGATTGCCGGTTATTGGTTCAGTTAAAAACCGGAACTTTTTATTTTTTATAAATGCTAACCCATCTGTAAATCCTGTCCACAACATTTTAGTAGCATTTATGTAGCAAACTGTTTTACATCTTTGTTCCCTTAAAACAAAGTGTAAATAACCAAAAGGGTCTTTTACATAATTGTAATAAGCTTTATCTATAGTATCATAACTATTCAAAATGTGGTTAATTGCTGCTGTATTATTTTTATGAACAACAACTTCCAAAATGCTTGAAGCCTTAAAATAAACATCGTTCGGCAAAAAAACAAGGTCTTTTATATTACCTAAAAAGAAAGAACTTTTTGCCACAGAAGTTGTGGCAGGATTGTATGTAAATGTGTTTGCTTTACCTATATATAAGTTGCCAGTATATTTATTAAACTTCAGCGTCTGCACATCACGTTCTTCCTGCGTTTTAAAGGATTGCAATTTATTAGTTGCCTTGTTTAGCCTGAATATTTCGCCACTTAAATTGCTGCCATAAATATTATTACTACCATCTGTAGCAAGGTGGTTTACACCAGGCGATTTAACGTTTAGGGTTTGCAGGTCAAGGTTAAATAAATTTGCGTTGGGAATTTTATACAACCCGTTTTTAAGTGTAGCTATCCATATATTTTGTTCACGGTCTTTCCTGATACAAGAAATATTATTGCCAGTAAACATGGTCGTAAAAAGTATCCACTTTTCTTCCTTACTTTTTTTTAGCCACAATAATTTAGTTGTGGTACCAATAAATAAATTGCCATCATCATCATCATAAACATATTGTGGATAAACATTGTTTTTTTGCAAAAAGTCTGTTACTGCATGCCGATACATTTTTCCATTGCTATAATAAAACAAGTAAGGTAAAGGCTTTGTAGGATTGAATTGAGGAAAGCACAAGGTTTGCTTTTCTTTAAAGGAATTGGATAAAATAAACCTGCTTACAAAATTATAATTTTCTGATTTTTTATTATCAAATTCAAATTCTACTTTGCTTAACTTGCTGCCAGATAGTGACAAAATATTTGATGTGTTTGACTGATTAGAAATTAAAAATTGTTTATTAAAAGCACGATGAGGAAACAACCAGCATGCCGAATCTTCTTTATCAAATTGTTCCAGCTTAAGTGTGCCAATATTGAATTTGTAAAAAGAGTTTACACCACTTGTAACTATTAAATTGCCATCAATGTCAAAGTCAATTTCGGCATAGTGTGTTTTATATAATTTTTCAAAAGGAGTAAATAGTGCAAGCGTATCTGCATTTATATAAAATATTTGACCACTAAAATTGGTGCACCAAACCCGCCCAAATTTATCTTCACGCAAACAACTAACAGCATTGCCACGACTTTTATTGTTGTTATATAATTTAAACCTTGCTCCATCATATCTAACCAAGCCTGCCTCTGTTCCAAGCCACAAAAAGCCTTGCTTATCCTGCTTTATATCATACACTTCATTGCTTGGCAAACCATTGCTTGTTTCATACTGAAAACAAGATGGAATTTGACTTTGCAAATAATTTGCACTTAACAAAAACAAAAAAAAGTAAAAAAAATATTTCATTAAAGCTATTGCTAACTAAACAAATATAATTGTATAAGAATTGATTATTTTTAAATTAGCCTGCCACTTACTTTTGCAACTTAAATATATTTTATGATTGCAACTCCAATAACAAAAAAAGATTTAGAAGCTGCTGTGGACTTTTTGCCTTTGCAGGGAACAGATTATGTAGAATTTTATGTGGGCAATGCCAAGCAGGCTGCACATTTTTATAAAACTGCTTTTGGCTTTCAAAGCCTTGCCTATGCTGGGCCAGAAACTGGAGTTAAAGACAAAGTGAGTTATGTAATTCGCCAGAATAAGTTGACATTTGTTTTAACCACACCATTAAAAATTAACAACGAAATTGCTGACCATATTTACAAGCACGGTGATGGTGTTAAATTTTTAAGTTTAAAAGTTGAGGATGCAACTGATGCTTGGGAACAAACAACAAAACGTGGTGGCAAAAGTTTTTTAGAACCAACTACATTAAAAGATGAAAATGGTGAAGTGGTAATGAGTGGCATTCATACTTATGGCGATACTGTTCATTTATTTATTGAAAGAAAAAATTATAAAGGCGTTTTTATGCCTGGTTTTGTAGAATGGAAAAGTGCTTACAACCCAACAGATACAGGATTACAATATGTTGACCATTGTGTTGGAAATGTAGGTTGGAACCAGATGAACCCTTGGGTTAAATTTTATGAAGATGTAATGGGCTTTAGAAATATTTTAAGTTTTGATGATAAAGATATTTCTACAGAATACAGTGCATTAATGAGTAAAGTAATGAGCAATGGCAATGGTTTTGTTAAGTTTCCTATAAACGAACCAGCAGAAGGAAAAAAGAAAAGCCAGGTTGAAGAATATTTAGATTTTTATAATGGCGAGGGTGTGCAACACGTTGCTATTGCTACAAAAAACATTATTGAAACCGTAACTGAACTGCAAAAGCGTGGCATTGAATTTTTAAAAATTCCTGCAAGCTATTATGAAACAGTTTTAGACAGAGTTGGCGAAATTGATGAAGACTTAAAACCTTTGAGTGAATTAGGAATTTTAATTGACAGAGATGACGAAGGTTACTTACTACAAATATTTACAAAACCCTTAGAAGACAGGCCAACATTGTTTTTTGAAATCATTCAACGCAAGGGTGCAAAAAGTTTTGGCAAAGGAAACTTTAAGGCATTGTTTGAAGCATTAGAAAAAGAACAGGAATTAAGAGGTAATTTATAAGCCAATATTTTATAGATGCAAATTCTTTTTTTATTGAACATTGTTGATTGGCTAGAAAAAAACATGCTGCAATGTCCATCGAAAAAGTATTTGGGTATTGAATGTTTTGGCTGTGGTTTGCAACGTAGCTTTATCCTGCTTTTAAAAGGTCATATTTTTGAAAGTATAAAGATGTATCCTGCAACAATGCCAATGCTGTTTGTATTTTGCTATACTGTGCTTCACTTAAAGTTCAAATTTAATAATGGTGCAAAAATCATTCAGTATAGTTTTATTGCCACGTCTATAATTATACTTGTTTTTTATATTTATAAAATAATAACCCATTCAATTTTTTAACCTTTAATCATGGAAAATCAACAAAACTTTGTTACCAATTTTAACCACCAACCAGCATTGCCAAATGGGCAAACAGTTTTGGTGCTTGGCATCATTTCTATTGCTTCGTGTTTTATGTATGGCATACCAGGCTTGGTTTGTGGCATTATTGCAATAGTTTTATCCAATAAGGATTTAAAGCTCTATAATGAAAACCCAGAGAAATACACAATCAACTCTTATAATAACTTAAAATCAGGAAGAACCTGTGCCATTATTGGTGTTTCGTTAAGTGCACTATGCATTCTTTGCCTTATAATTTACTTTGCAGTTATGGGCACTATCTTTTTAAAGTTTTTTCAAGAGGTGAGCCGCCACCGCCATTAATTAATATTTATATTATCATTCTAATTAATTGAATAACAAATACCCCTATTTTAGCCAAAACAAAAACAACTATTTATGGACAATCAAAACCCACAACAAAATTTCTTTAATCAACAAACATCTTTACCTAATGCAACAGCAGTTTTAGTTCTTGGAATTATATCAATTGTAGGCTGCTTTTGCTATGGCGTTGTAGGTCTTATTTGTGGCACAATTGCATTGGTGCTTGCATCAAAAGACATGTCTAAACTTAATGCTTCGCCTGAATTGTACACACCTGGCTCAGTAAAGAATTTAAAGGCTGGTAAAGTATGTGCAATCATTGGTGTTTGTCTTTCTGCTTTATATTTTATTTTTATTATCTTCTTGTTTGCAACTGTAGGTATGGAAGCTTTAAAACATCCAGGAAGCTTTAATACACACTATTAATAAGTAATTGGGTTTATGGAAAATATTGAACAAGATAATATATCCTTGTTTGAATTAACAATTGACCACTCAACTGCAACACACCTTCGTCAAATTGGTAAATGGGCAAGGTTTGTTGCAGTTGCTATGTGGTCAATGCTTTTTGTATTGGCAATGTTTGTTTTCCTTTTTAATTCAAGAATAATAGAGCTTTTAAAGTGGTATTATGCAACCTATGTTTTTGGATCAGAAATATATTCATCCAGATTTGACAGTACTGCCTTTAAAGTTGGGATGTCAATTATGCTAATCATAGTAGTGCTTATTTTAGCTGCATACTATATGTTCTTTTACTTCTTTGGAAATAACCTTATTAAAGCATCTAAAAATCAGGATCAGCAAGCACTTGAACGTGGATTTAACTGGTATAAAGTCTTTATGATTATTGCAACTATATTTAGTGGCATTGGAGCCTTATTTGTTGTATTAACCTTTTTAACTCGCCTTAAATAATGCAGGAAGATTTATTTAAAAATGGTCTGGCAATTACACCAGCACTCAGAAGCACATTAACACAAATTGCTAAATGGTGCAGGGTATTGGTAATGATTACTTATGCCACACAGCTATTGTCGTTTATGATAAATCTTAAAGACACAAATGCCATTTACACATTTATTACTTTTGCTGTTGGCATAGCGTTTAACACCTTGCTATACATTTTTGCCAACAAGCTGCTTATTGCATTAAACAATAACAGTGAAGAAACACTTGCACAAAGTTTAAATAACCTGAGATTATACTTCTTAATATTAGGGATTTTAATAATAATTGTTTCGGTGTTTTTAATTGTTGCCATGTGCTGGCTGCTAATGTTTATGCAACATAGATTTTAATCTATTCATCAACTGCATTGGCAATAAGCCTTGCACTCATTTTACGCAAAGGGTTTTTCCTGTCTCGTGCAAATCCATTACGCTGGCGAACAACATCTATTGCCATAAAAATAGCAGCTAAAAAACTTTCGTGATGTGCAATGCCTTTACCAGCAATATCAAATGCAGTTCCATGGTCTGGGCTGGTGCGTACTGCACTTAAACCTGCTGTATAATTTACACCTTCGCCAATTGCTAAAGATTTAAAAGGTATTAAACCCTGATCGTGATACATAGCTAAAACTGCATCAAATTTTTCGTAGCTGCCACGTGCAAAAAAAGCATCGCTACTATATGGTCCAAAAACCATCATTGATTGTTTTGCAGCTACAACTGCAGGTTTAATAATTGTCTCTTCTTCTTTACCAATAAGGCTTTCGTCACCTGCGTGTGGATTTAAACCAAGCACTGCAATGCGTGGCTTATCAATACCAAAATCCTGCTGCAGGCATTTATTCATTATCTGCAATTTACTTATAATAGTTTCCTTTGAAATAGCTTTGGCAACTTCGGCAACTGGTATGTGTTCTGTTACTAGACCCACTTTTAAATTATCTGCACACATTAACATTACCACATCTTTTGCTGCAAAAACTTCTTTAAAATAAGGCGTGTGTCCACTATGCTTAAAATCATTACTCTGTATATTCTTTTTATGAATAGGTGCAGTAACCAATGCATGAATATGTCCTACCTTTAAGCTTTCAGTTGCCTGCTTTAAAGATAAATAAGCATACTTGCCACCAGTTTCGTTTACAACGCCAGGTGTAATGTTTCCCTCTTCATCCCAACAAGTAAAAACATTAATCTGCTTTGGATTTAGCTTACTAAAATCTTTTGTATTATTAATGCTCAGGTTGGCATCAGCAATATTTTTCCTATAAAAATTAATTGCTTTATTGTTGGCAAAAATTACAGGTGTGCACAAGTTTAATATTTCATTATTAGCTAAGCTTTTTATAATAATCTCTAATCCAATTCCATTTATATCTCCACAGCTTATACCAATAACAGGCTTTTGCATTTCATTATTCATTGCAATTAATTTAGGCGGTAAAAATAAGGTTAATTATAAACTGTGATAATTAATAAGAAACCACTTATCAATTATCATCCATTTCCAACCTTTCGCTACTACCCTACTCTTACTAAATTTACTAAAGTTTTTCACGTTGCAGCTATTCAATTTCTGTATGCAACATTTTATTATGTTTGCCAACATATTTTTTAAAAAATAAAAACAATGAACTTCAAAAAGTTAAACAACATTAGTGGATGGATTATTTGCATTATTGCCTGTGCAGTGTACATTTTAACTGCAGAAAAAGCTGGTAGCCTTTGGGATTGTGGCGAGTTTGTAAGCTGTGCCAATAAGCTTCAGATGCCCCACCCTCCAGGTGCTCCTTTATTTGTTTTATTAGGCAGGTTTTTCATCATTCTTTTTGGCGATAACCCAAACACTGCTGCACATGCTGTAAACATTATGAGTGCTGTGGCAAGTGGTTTTACTATATTGTTTTTATACTGGACAATTACATATTTTGGTCGTAGAATTATTGGCATTAAAACCTACGAAAACCTTACTGGTGGACAGGCTTGGGCTGTAATGGGTAGTGGCGTTGTTGGTGCTTTAGCTTATACTTTTAGCGATAGCTTTTGGTTTAGTGCTGTTGAAGGCGAGGTGTATGCATTAAGCTCTTTTTTTACTGCAATAGTTTTTTGGGCAATACTTAAATGGGAAACTGCAATGGATGAACAAACTGAAAATTCAATTCATCCTGACCGTTGGATTATTTTCCTGTTTTTTATGATGGGCTTGTCAATTGGAGTTCACTTGTTAAATCTATTATGTATTCCTGCTATTGTTATGGTTTACTATGTAAAAAAGAGAGAAAGTTTCAATTATAAACTGTTACGTAAGTGGTTTATGATTGTTACTGCTGTGGGCGGTTTTTTGGCTATGCTTTTAATGTGGTATGTATCAAGCAATGAAGCAAGGTATATTGAAAAATATGTGCAGGGCGAAGATATGAGCGATTCACGTTTATCAGGCTTAATGTTTTTAGGAACACTTTTAGCCATAGGATTTTTGTTTTTAGTTGAATCATTTGGCAAGGCAAAAAAAGAATATTACGGCGGTATGTATATATTCTTTTTAATTGGCTGCGTGCTTACAGGCGTTGTGCAAATTGCAGTAATACAATTCTCAATAAAAGGTGCTGGTTTATTTGATATCGCATTCGTAAATAGTTTTCATTTACCATTCTTCAGTGGTTTCATTTTCTTCTTTGTCTTGTTAGGCATTTTAATATGGGTTGGTATTCGTTATGCCAAAAAACGCAGTCTAGAATATTTACGTCTTGGCTTATACAGTGCTATGTTTATATTAATGGGTTATAGCACATATTTTACTACAATGATAA
The DNA here is from genome assembly GCA_964477265.1 of uncultured Chitinophagaceae bacterium. Taxonomy (GTDB): domain Bacteria; phylum Bacteroidota; class Bacteroidia; order Chitinophagales; family Chitinophagaceae; genus CAIVPM01. Next base: position 86,008 of record CAYZDJ010000001.1, on the reverse strand, counting down.
GAAGCAGTGCTGACCCTGCAATTGATATGTACAATGTAGATAATCCACAAAGTCTTGTAGGTTATCTTGCTCGTGACCAGTACGGAGATTTCCCAATTATTTTTGGACAAAAATTTACCAACAGGGGTTCTGTAACAATGGAAACTGGAGACAGGTATCAAAAAATAAATGATAAATATGTAGCAACAAGCAAAGACAGGAAGCAATTGTATTTGCCGGAAGATAAAATGTTTTTCCCTCGTATGTGGGATGCAGGAAATGAACAAGGCCACGTAGATTATTACCTCAATTATTCTGGCATTGGAAAATACAGAGACCAGAAAACAGGCAGGGAAAGCTATGAAGAAGGAAGACCAAATTTTAGTGATAATCTTCAATTCTTTGCAGGGTATCAGTTTTACTGGATGTATTTAAGGTATTTCTTATGGAATTTTGCTGGTAAGCAAAATGATGTGCAAGGTGTTTACACAGGAAATGTAAGAGATGGCAACTGGAAAACAGGCATAGGCTTTTTAGATAAAATGATGTATGGCGACCAAAGCTTATTGCCAGAAACAACACAAAAAAACAAAGCAAATAACAACCTGTTTGCATTACCATTAATACTTGGTTTGTTAGGTTTTATTTATCATTTAAGACGCAAGGGCGATGACTTTTTAGTAAGCTTTTTACTATTCTTCTTTACAGGTATTGCAATTAATGTTTACTTAAATCCAGCAGGCAATCAACCACGTGAGCGAGACTATGCTTATGTAGGTAGCTTTTATGCATTTGCTATATGGATTGGCTTGGGTGTGATGGCTATTTATGATTTTGCAATGAAGAAAGACAAGAAGCTTGTTACAGGAATTTTAATAGGAACTGGTTCGCTGGCAGTTGCTGGTATTATTGCAGGTGCTATTACTGGCAACAGTAAAGTAGGTTTGATAGTAATTGTTATCTGCTTATTGTTTGCTGCAATTACTTTAGGTTTATTGTATTTGTTTAGTGCCATTCAAGCAGCAACAAAAAAATCTTATATTACTGCTGCATTTGCAACTATTCTTTGCACATTGCTTGTGCCAGCAATCATGGCTCAGCAAGAGTGGGACGACCATGACAGAAGCAATAAAACACTTGCAGGAGATTTGGCTCGCAACTATTTAGAAAGCTGCCCAAAAAATGCTATTCTATTTGCCTTTGGCGATAATGATACTTACCCACTTTGGTATGCACAGGAAGTTGAAGGAGTGAGACCAGATATCAGGGTTGTAAACTCAAGTTTATTGGGCATTGACTGGTATATAAATCAATTAAGATATAAAGTAAATGAAAGCGACCCAGTTGATGTAATTTGGAGTGCAGACCAGATTGCTGGCAGCAAAAGAGATTATATAACTTATCAGGCAAATGCAGCTTATCCCGATGGTAAATATTATGATTTGTATGACATGATGAAAAATTATGTAGGCAAAGACGATAAGGATAAAGTAAGGATAGTTGACCCTGAAACTGGCGATTTCCTTAATACATTTCCAGCAAAGAAAGTATCTGTGCCTGTTGACAGAAATGCAATTTTAGCAGACCCAAGCTTTAAAACTACTGATTCAATTGTACCAGAATTACAATTTGAAATTACTAAGAATGCTTTAGGCAAAAATGACCTTGCAGTGTTGAATGTACTTGCTGCCAATAAATGGAAAAGGCCAATTTGCTTTACATCTTACTATGGTGGCAGAGAAGGTGTAGGCTTTGATAAGTATTTACAAAAAATTGGCTTAACCTATCGTTTGGTTCCATTTACAAATGCAGATGTTAGCATGGGTGGTCAGTTAATGAATGCAGATTGGATGATTGAAAAAATGATGAATTTTAAATCTGGAAATTGTGATAAGCCAGGTGTTTATTTTGATGAGGAAAACAGAAGGCATTTACTTGGAATGCGTGGTTCTTTTGCAGAATTGGCAATGTATTTATCTATGAAAAACAGAAAAGAAGATGCAAGAAAAGTATTGGACAAAGTAGATAAAATGATGTCGCAAGACAATCTTCCTTATTGCTTAATGGGTAGAAATAACATGCACAATTACTATACAACTCGTTTGCTGGATGCAGCTATCAGGGCAGACCATAAAGTAATGGCAGAAAAAATTTCTAAAGCATTTAAAACATATTTTGCTCAAGAACAAGCTTATTATGATGGTTTAGAAAGTCCACAAAAAGAATTTATGGAACAAGAAAAACAAGGTGCATTACAAATAAAAAATGAAGTTGATAGAATTGAAGGTAAAACTAAAGTTGAACCAACACCAGTAGCACCAGTGCCTGTGGTGGTTGATACACCAAAAGAAATGGTGAAATAATTATAAACATAATTCAATAAAAATGGTTGGCAATAATTGCCAGCCATTTTTATTTGCCAAATATTTTTGTAAAATCATTTTTAAATAAATGCTATGAACCATAAACTAAAAACTGTAAACGAACTGTTCAATATTCAATATCCAATTATTCAGGCAGGCATGATTTGGGCAAGTGGCTGGGAGCTTGCAAGTGCTGTGAGTAATGCTGGTGGCTTGGGTTTGCTGGGCAGTGGCAGCATGTATCCTGATGTTTTGAAAGAACAAATAAAAAAATGCAAAGCAGTAACTAACAAACCTTTTGGTGTAAACATTCCTTTACTATATGCAGATATTGAAAGCCACATTAAAACAATAATTGAGGAAAAAGTGCCTATCGTTTTTACAAGTGCTGGCAACCCTAAAACTTATACCCAGCATTTTAAAGACAATGGCATTAAGGTAGTACATATTGTTAGCAGCAGTGTGTTTGCACAAAAGGCACAAGCAGCAGGCTGCGATGCAGTGGTTGCAGAAGGTTTTGAAGCTGGTGGACATAATGGACGAGAAGAGACTACAACAATGGTTTTAATACCACAGGTTTGCGATGCTGTTACCATTCCTGTAATTGCAGCAGGAGGCATTGCTACTGGCCGCCAAATGCTTGCTGCTATTGCACTAGGTGCAAGTGCTGTGCAAGTGGGCAGCAGATTTATTTGCACACCTGAAGCATCATCTCACCAAAATTTTAAAGATATTATTTTGCAAAGCAAGGAAGGCGATACTATGTTGAGTATGAAAAAAACGGTGCCAGTTCGTTTGCTAAAAAACAATTTTTTTAACCAAATAAATGATGCAGAAAACGCAGGAGCAAGTGCAGAGGAATTGTCAACAATTTTAGGCAGAGGAAGAGCAAAAAAAGGAATGTATGAAGGTGACCTTGAAAATGGTGAATTGGAAGTTGGACAAGTTGCAAGCATGATAAAGCAGATAAAGCCAGCAGCAGAAGTTGTTAAAGAAATATGGGATGAATTTGTAAGCGTAAGTAAATCACTAAATGAATAACCATTTATTTGACCGAAAATTTTTAACAAAACATTTAATAAAGTCTTTAAAATAAAGAACCAAGACACAGTAATATTGCAGCAATGACAAAAAAGAAAATTAAGGACGACGAGAAAATAATTTTGGTAACCAACGATGATAGTATTGCAGCACCTGGTATTAAAGCATTGGCACAGGCTGCAAAACAATTTGGACGAGTAGTTGTTGTTGCACCAGATAAACCACAAAGTGGAATGGGGCACGCAATTACAATTAATAGTCCATTGCGTTTACAACAAGTAAATTTTATTGATGGCGTAGAAGCATATACCACAAATGGAACACCTGTAGATTGCGTTAAACTTGCTGTTGACAAAGTGTTGCATCGCAAGCCAGACTTATGTTTGAGTGGAATTAATCATGGTGCTAATGATAGCATTAATGTTATATACAGTGGCACAATGAGTGCTGCTATGGAAGCTGCCATTGAAAGCATTCCAAGTGTGGGTTTTTCATTATTGGATTATAGTGTAAATGCCGATTTTGAGCCTTCTAAAATTATTGTTGAAAAAGTAGTTGCACAAATTTTGAATCATAAAAATTTAGACAAGCACCTTTTATTCAATGTAAATATTCCTGCTATTGCAAGCAATAAAATAAAAGGCATAAAAGTTTGCAAACAGGCATATGCAAAGTATGAAGAAAAGTTTGTAGAAAGAATTGATCCACATGGCAAGAAATATTATTGGCTTACAGGTGAGTTTGTTAATCACGATAAAGGGAAGGATACAGATGTGTGGGCATTGAAAAATAATTACGCAAGCCTTGTGCCTGTTCAGTTTGACCTTACCAACTATACATTAAAAAAACAAATAGAAAACTGGAAATTCTAATGCTTAAAGACAATACAAAATATGGAATAGTGCTTGGGTTTTTAGCCCCATTTATTGGTATGTTTATTTTTTATAAATGGAAGCTAAGTGTGCTTTCTATTAAAGAATTTTTTCAATTTATATTAATTGAAAAAAAGATGCTAACCAGTATGATTACATTTTCGTTGCTGGCAAATGCAGCCATTTTTACGTTATTCATAAATACTGATAAAGACCATACTGCCAAAGGAATTTTTATATCAACTTGTGTGTGGGCTGTGTTGGCAATTGTTTTAAAGATTATGTACTAACCGCCCCTAAAGGGGTAAGAATTAAAATTTACAAATAAATAAACTCCCTTTAGCGTTGGGATAATATGTCAAAAACAGCATTCATAACAGGAGCCACAAGTGGTATAGGTTTAGCAACTGCAAAAGCTTTTGCTTGTGTTGGCTTTGACTTAATACTTTGTGGTAGAAATACAACTGCGTTATCCTCTTTGCAAAATAAGTTAGAAGCAAAGGTTAAAGTAACTACTTTGTGCTTTGATGTAAGCAATAACAATGAAGTTGTTGCTGCTATTGAATCTTTAAGCAATGATTGGAAGCAGATTGATATACTTATAAACAATGCTGGCAATGCCCACGGTTTATCATCAATTGAAAATGGTGATATTGCAGATTGGGATTTGATGATTGACATTAATGTTAAAGGACTGCTTTATGTATCAAAAGCTATTATGCCTTTAATGGTTGAAAGAAAAACAGGACACATTGTAAACATTAGCTCTGTTGCGGGAAAATATACTTATCAAAATGGTGCTGTATATTGTGCAAGCAAACGTGCAATAGAAGCCATTAGCGAAGGAATGAGATTGGATTTAACACAACATAATATTAAAATAACCAATATTGCACCTGGTGCTGTTGAAACTAATTTTAGCAAAGTTCGTTTTAAGGGAGATGAGGAAAGGGCAAAAAAAGTATATGAAGGTTTTGAACCTTTACAGGCAGCAGATATTGCTGATGCCATTTTATATGCTGTAAATGCCCCAAGCCATGTAACTATTGCTGACATTGTTTTGTATGCTTCTGCTCAAGCTGCACCAACAACTATTTATAGAAATAGTTAAAAGTTAAAAACTAAAAGTAAATAGTATAAAAACTAAATGCTTTTAGTAAAAAATAAAAGCTTTTAACTATCAACTTTTAACTATTAACTAAATAAAATGCTTACTTCTTCTCCATACATAATGTATAGCGACGGCAATGGAAATATTTTTGAAGATACAACCCTGTATGCAATGGGTCGTGCAGGTTGGGATGCTTTGGAAGTGCCTGTTGAAGATTGGATTGAATTGCCTGATGGTGGTAATTTATATGAATTGCCAGGTCGTAAAGGAATTGGCATTGATGTAAAAACTGGCGAAATGCGTTTGTGCGAAAAAGGCTGGGCTGTTGCTGCATTTATTCCTCCTGCACATACAGGTTTATATATTGCTGCTTATGAAAGCTTGCCTGAAGCTCCAATGCTGCCTTTATTTTGCTACACTGCTGCTGCGTGGCACAACGAAAAATTTTATGTTCCTGCTGTTAGGATTGAACAAGATATAAGACAGGAATGTGCAGGCTATGATGCAGATAAAATTGAAGTTGGCACAAAACAACTTTTGGAAAACTATCCTCACAACAGGCTGGTAAAGCATTTGATGGAAAATTGCTGCATGACATACAACTGCCCTGCTGCACGAAATTTTTCTTTGGGAAGATGGGAATGTCCAGTTCCTGCGTCTCCTGCTTGCAATGCAAATTGCATTGGTTGCATTTCATTTCAACCACAGGAAGAAGAAATTGTAAGTACTCAAGATAGGTTAACATTTAAACCAACTGCTGAAGAGATAGTTGAGTTTACTGTACCACATTTAATGCATGCACCTTTTCCATTAATAAGTTTTGGGCAAGGTTGTGAAGGAGAACCTTTGCTGATGTGGGAAACTATAAAAGAATCTATTATTGAAATAAGAAAACATACAGATAAAGGAAGCATAAATATTAATACAAATGGAAGCAAGCCAGATGCTGTAAAAGCTTTGTGTGATGCAGGCTTGAACAGTATTAGAGTAAGTTTAAACTCTGCACAAAAACATATTTATACGGCATATTATCGCCCCAATAATTACAGCTTTGAAGATATAGTTGAAAGCATAAAAGTGGTAAGAAGAAATGGTGGTTGGGCAAGTATCAATTATTTTATTTTTCCTGGAATGACAGATACTGTTGAAGAATATGAAGCATTAAGAAAGCTGATTAAGGAAACCGATTTATCAATGATTCAATGGCGAAATTTTAATATTGACCCTGATTGGTATTTAGGAAAAATAGGAATTACAGAAACACCCGAAATGCTTGGTGTAAAGCAATTGATGGAATTAATACACGATGAATTTCCAAATGTGAAGTTTGGGTATTTTAATCCACCAATAGAAAGGATAAAAGGAAACTACGAAATGGATTTTGCACATTATTAAAAAATAAGCCACTCAATTGAGTGGCTTTTTTTTTATATTTTAATAACAAAGAATGTAAATATTTTTTTTGACTTACTAAAAGTTTACTACTTTTAAAACCGAAAGCAAACCTAATTTGATAGATTATACTATTATACAAGAATGTGCAAATAATAATGCTGCTGCTCAACGAGAGTTATATAATCGTTACAGTGGTTTGTTGTTTGGTATTTGTTTTAGATATGCCTTGTGCAGAGAGGATGCAGAAGATATGTTGCAGGAAGGTTTTATAAGAATATTTAATGCTATTGACAGTTTTGAAAATAAAGGAAACTTTGAAGGTTGGATAAAGAAGATAATGGTAAATACATGCATTAACCATTTAAAGAAAAATAAAAAGTTTACCGACCATGTAAATCTTGATACCATTGCTACAATTGAATATAAAGAAGAAAGCGTTGCAAGTAAATTGCTTGGCAAACAGGTAATGGAATGTTTATTGATGATGCCAATTGGCTTTAGAACAGTTATAAATTTATATGCCATAGAAGGCTACACACATAGAGAAATTTCGCAGATGCTTGAGATAGAAGAAAGCACTTGCAGAACACAGTATATAAGAGGCAAGAATATTTTGGAGCAAATTTTAATGAAGAAAAAATTAATACCATCGTCAACAGAAAGGATGGAATGGTTAGCATTACTAAGCAGATAAGCAATGAGTAATTTTTACGATACTAACAATAATATTGAACAGCTTTTGGCCAGTGAGGCTGAAAAGTATCGTATGTATCCAAGCGATAAAGTGTGGAATAATATTAGAAAAGAAACACAAGAAAAAAAACGTTGGCCTGCATTAATGTTTGGCTTTGTTTTTATAACTGTTGCACTTACTATTACTACGCTTGTTTTTTATCCTCCACATAAAGATTTTGTTGATAACAATAAGGCAAATACAAATAAAACTAAAGAGGCAGTTGTATCTAAACAAACTATTGACAACAACAAAAACTATGTTGAGCTAAACAATATAAACAATACTAAATCTGCAAACGCCTCAATTGTCAACAATTATTCAGGTTTTGTACATAATGTGGTTAATTCTAACGAACCTGTTCAAATTACTGCCAGTAAAGAATTTGAGAAAAATGATGTTACAAGTATTAATGAAAAAAGCACTTTAGCTGATATTGTTACAGAGAATAAAAATTCATTGATAATTAATAACAATACATCATCAAAAAACATTAACGACGTTGAATCTACAACTACCACAGCAACAAATATTTTGCAAAGCAATGCACCTCTTGCAGCTAAAAGCAGCGATGCTACAACTTACTTAAATGAGTTCAAAAAAACAGCTTTAAAATCTAAAGTAAAAAGCAAATGGCAATTGCAGGCTTATGTTACGCCAAGTGTAAGTTACAGGGTGTTGGAAGATGATAAATCAAGAGCAAGCTATACAAGTAACCAAACTGATTTAGATGCATTGAAAAGTAATGTAAATGATGTGGTGCATCACAAAGCTGCTTTTGGCAGCGAGTTTGGGATAGCTGCAATGTATCCACTCACCAAAAATTTATTTGTTACAACAGGCTTACAGTTTAATACACGCCAATATATTGTTGACGCAAGTGTGCAAAGTGGACAAGCTAATATTTCTTATGTAGAAAACAGCAAGCTTAATACAGTGTCTTATAAAGCAAATTATAGCACTACTCCAAGTTTTAACAATGTAAAGCTTGATAATAAAATCTATCAATTATCTATACCAATAGGCTTACAATGGAATTTTATTGATGATGCAAGGTGGGGCCTAGCATTAGGTGCAACAATTCAACCTACAATGACCCTGAACAAAAGCATCTATGTTGTTTCTACAGATTATAAATACTACACTGATGGCACACCATTTTTTAGAAAATGGAATATAAATACAAGCACAGAATTATTACTTACACTAAAATCAGGTAAAAACAAATGGCTTATTGGCCCTCAGATTCGCTATCAAAAATTACCTACCTACAATGACTTGTATCCTATTAAGGAATACAGGGTTGACTATGGTATAAAGGTTGGATTTATGAAGAGCTTATAAATTAAGCTAAGATTTGATTGTTTAACACTTTCATATATTACATTCCCCTACTTTTGCCCACTACAAACAACTGTTAGTTTTATATGATTCGTAAACCCTGGTGGAAAGTTCTAAGTTTTGTATTGCTGGTTTATACTTGCATTGCTGGCTTTTTAATAACAGTTCCACAACCGCCAGGCGTGCCTTTGCAACAAACCATTCGAAATTTATTTTTTCATGTGCCAATGTGGTTTGCAATGACTACACTGTTCTCAATTTCGGTTGTATATGCAATTTTATACTTAAGGAACCCTACACAAAAAAACGATACTTATAGTTTTGAATTTGCAAGAACGGGAATAGTAATGGGTTTGCTTGGTTATGCCACAGGAATGATTTGGGCAAACTATCAATGGGGCAAGCCAATAAGTGGAGACCCAAAGCAAATAGGTGCTGCAATTGGAGTATTAATTTACTGTGCATATTTTGTATTGCGTGGTAATATAGTTGATGAAAAAAAAGCAAGGATAAGTGCAGTCTATAACATATTTGCTTATGCAATGATGATTCCTGCATTGTTTATTTTACCAAGGCTTGTAGATAGCCTGCATCCTGGAGGAATGGGTAATGAAGGAAACCCTGCACTAAATCCTAATCATTCAAATTCATCAATGAAAATGGTTTTTATTCCTGCATTTATTGGGTGGACTTTATTGGGTGTATGGATTACAACTTTGCAGATAAGGATTGCAAGTTTAAAACATAAATCAGAATTGCAATTAGGAAAAAATTAACCTGAAGAATAAGAAAAAAATGAAAAAATTAAGTAATTTATTTATATTTTTATTTACTGCTTTATTTACTAATGCACAAGTAGCTACTGCAAATAACAGCAACGAATTAATGTATAAAGATGGAAAAATTTATGTAGTCGTAGCTGTGCTAGTTGTTATACTTGTTGGCCTATTTTTTTATGTGTGGACTTTAGACAGAAAAATAAGCAAAATGGAAAAAGAAAATTAAAAATTATTTATCATAATTAATAACGATTGATATGTCAAACACAAATTACAGTTTTTTTCAAAGCGTAGAAACCAGCTTTGACAAAGCAGCCAAATTTACCAAATGGGACAAAGGTTTGCTTGAACAAATTAAAGCCTGCAATAGCATTTATAGTATGCGTTTTCCAGTAAAAATGGATGATGGTAGAATTGAAGTTATTGAAGCTTATCGTGTGCAGCACAGCCAACATAAAAGCCCTTGTAAAGGTGGTATTCGCTTTAGTGACGAGGTGAATCAGGACGAAGTAATGGCACTTGCAAGCTTAATGACTTATAAGTGTGCCATTGTAAACGTGCCTTTTGGTGGAGGTAAAGGTGGTATTAAAATTAACCCTAAAAAATACAGCACATATGAGTTGGAAAAAATAACTCGTAGATACACTGCTGAACTGGTAAAGAAAAATTTTATAGGTCCTGGTATTGATGTACCAGCACCAGATTATGGAACAGGTGCAAGAGAAATGAGCTGGATAGTTGATACTTATGCTTCTTTAAAACCAGGCGAAATTGATGCTGCAGGTTGTGTTACTGGTAAGCCTGTTACACAAGGTGGTGTGCGTGGCAGAACTGAAGCAACTGGCTTGGGCGTTTATTTTGGTATAAGAGAGATTTGCAATATGCCAGATGTTATGAGCAAATTGGGTTTATCATTGGGCATTAAAGATAAAACAGTTGTAGTGCAAGGTTTGGGTAATGTAGGTTACCATAGTGCCAAATTTTTTAGAGAAGGTGGTGCTAAAGTAATTTCTATTGCAGAGTACGAAGGTGCTATATATAATGCCAATGGTATTAACGAAGAAGAATTGTTTCAACACAGAAAAGCAACTGGTTCTATCTTAAATTTCCCTGGTGCAACTAACCTTGCAAAAAATAGCGATGCATTGGAATTGGAATGTGATATTTTAATTCCTGCAGCATTAGAAAATGTAATTAATGGAGAAAATGCACCACGCTTAAAATGTAAAATTATTGGTGAAGCAGCTAATGGACCTTTAACTCCTGAAGCTGATGATGAGTGTGCAAAAAAAGGAATACTTGTTGTACCAGATATGTATTTGAATGCAGGTGGTGTAACAGTTAGTTATTTTGAGTGGTTAAAAAATTTAAGTCATGTTCGTTATGGTAGAATGGAAAAGCGTTTTACAGAAAATATGAACAGCCATATTCTTTCTCAGATTGAAGAATTGAGTGGTAAAAAAGTAAGCGAAAAAGAAAGAAACTTTATTTTACATGGTGCCGAAGAACAAGACTTAGTTCATAGTGGTTTAGAAGAAAGCATGATTCAGGCAACAAGAGAAATTATGGATGTGTGGAAGCAAAATGATGCAATACCAGACATGAGAACTGCAGCTTATGTAAATGCTATTAACAAAGTAGCTACAAGCTATGCAGAGTTAGGAATTTTCCCATAATACCAAATTCAATACTACTGATAAATGAAATGCCTCAACAAATGTTGAGGCATTTTTTATTTTAAAGAATTAAGAATCGTATCAATTATTCCTGAGGTTTTGCTTCACGCATTTTTTCCATTGCTTCCCTTCTTTGCCTTGCCTGATACTCAATTACTTTCTCAGCAAGTTTTTCGTCTTTTAATGCTGCTTTCAGTCTTGCTTTAATGTCATCCTGTATCTCTTTTATTTTAGCCATTCTTTCTTCCTGACTCAAACCACGCAAGCCCATCATTTTAGGCATAAACTCGGTTTGAACAGCAATTACACTATCAGCCTGTGCATCTGTCAATTTCAGGTCTTCTTTCATTTTTGCCTTCATCTTTTCATTTCGCTCTTTCATAGCTTCAGGGTTAAATTGTTGCCTCCCTTCTTGGGCCATTAGTTTTGTGGTAGTAGCAGCAATCACAATAGTTGCAATCAATAATATTTTTTTCATATTAAATTTTTTGAAGCCTGAAAGTAGAATTTTCTTAGATTATAGCCAAAATAAATAAAAGCAGGTAACATTTTTAATTAATAGGTTATTAAAAATTATTTTAACCAACGTCTAATACTCAATTTAATAGTTGTTGATAAGCACAACAATACTAATAGCTTTTTCACATGTTTAAAAAGTGGTTAGCAGTGGTTTAAATTGCATCGTTCTTATTAAAGAATGAATACGTTACCCTATAACGAAGACGACAAGAACAGTACCCACGGTAGGCTGGCTTGTTTTTTAAGATAAGCCAGCCTTAAGGGTAAATTTAATTCCATTTTGGTAAATTATTTTCTAGCCCAATCTCATTGTTATTTATTTTCCAGCAATAAGTTTTGTTTCCATTTGTAATTACAAAATAGCTTGCCTTAACCATACTGTTATAAGATAGTATTTGTTGCAAAGGTTTATCATTAATAGCTATCGAAGTTTGCTTGCATTCTATAATCATCCAAGGCATAGTGTTTTTATATATCACAATGTCATAACGTTTTTTTTGTCCACCAACCTTTATCTCTTTTTCTATTGCAATTAACGAGGATGGATATTGTAGTACAGTTGTAAGGTGCTTAATAAAATTTTGCCTTACCCATTCTTCAGGAGTCAATACAATCCAGCATTTGCGTATTTCATCATAAATAAAATCAATATTATTTTCTTGTTTTATTTTAAATTGAAAAGATGAGTAGTCAATATTTATCACGCCTAAAAAGTTTATTTGTATATTTTTACAATATTATAAAAAAGAACATATGAAAACGAAACAGGAAATTGTAAATAACTGGCTGCCTCGCTATACAGGAGAATCATTAGAAAATTTTGGTGAATATATTTTGCTTACAAATTTTAGTAACTACGTAGATATGTTTGCCAAATGGCATAAGGTAAAAGTTATAGGTAAGGACAGACCATTTCAATGTGCTACAGCCAATGGTATTTCTATCATTAATTTTGGAATGGGTAGCCCTGGTGCAGCAACTGTAATGGATTTATTAAGTGCAATACAACCCAAGGCTGTATTATTTTTGGGCAAATGTGGCGGTTTAAAAAAACGTCATCAGCTTGGCGATTTAATATTGCCAATTGCAGCAATAAGAGGCGAAGGAACAAGTAATGATTATTTTCCTCCAGAAGTGCCGGCAATGCCTGCATTTGCTTTGCAAAAAGCTATTTCAACAACCATTCGTGATTATAATATTGATTACTGGACTGGTACAGTTTATACAACAAACAGAAGGGTTTGGGAACACGATGAAGTTTTTAAAGAACATTTAAAAACAGTTAGAGCTTATGCAATTGATATGGAAACTGCAACCATTTTTACTGTTGGCTTTTACAATCATATTCCTACAGGTGCTTTGCTTTTAGTAAGTGATAGCCCTATGACGCCAGATGGTGTAAAAACTGAAGCAAGTGATAAGAAAATTACATCAGAATTTGTAGAAAGACATATTAAAGTGGGAATAGATTCTTTGAAACAATTAATAAACAAAGGACTAACAGTAAGGCATCTTAAGTTTTAATTTGATACAAAAAGCAATTTACTAAAAGGGCTTGTTGAAATTCAACAAGCCCTTTTAGTTATAGTTTAACAATAAGTTTTATCGCAATCTATCTACACTTTTAATAAGTTTTTCATCTTTATAAATGCCAATAAGTGCCATTACTAACAATACTGGTATTACAATAACCAATAATGATGTAATACTATATGCCCCATCAACAAATTTCTTTGTTTGCAGATAATAAATAACAATAACTACAACCGAAAGAATACAATTAATAGCGGTAAATAGCATTTGCTTTTTTCTATCACTATAAAGAAATATTGCAGCTAAAGCAATAACGCCAATAGCAACAGACAGGATGGTAATTAAAATATTGAATCTAGCATTAAGCAACTCAAATGTCTTAACATTGGTTGTAACATCTTTAATAATATTCCCAGTATAAAAAGGAAACTTAATTGTTAAGAAGGCTGCAATAGCTGCCAGTAAAAGCCACAATGTTTGTTTTCGTTGAATCATATAAGTTTAATGTTTAAGGTTAGTAAAGCTTATAACTATTTTATACTCGTCATTAACCCAACTCAGGATATAAATTAAAACCACTCATAAAATCATTTACATCTTTTTTCAAAGAAGCAAGTTTTGTTGCATCATCAGCATTCATTAATGCTGCATCAATTTTATCTACAACAAAAGCCATGTCACTTTCTTTCATACCACGAGTTGTAATGGCAGCCACACCAAAACGAATACCACTGGTTACAAATGCACTTTTATCATCGTAAGGCACCATATTTTTATTGGCAGTAATATCGGCTTCGCCTAAAACATTTTCTGCTTTTTTACCACTAATATTTTTATTACGTAAATCAATTAACATTAAATGATTGTCGGTACCACCACTAATAATATTGTAATCTCTTTTCACAAATTCAGCAGCCATAGCCTGTGCATTTGCTTTTACTTGTTTGGCATACACAGTAAATTCATCAGTTAATATTTCGCCAAAAGCTATAGCTTTAGCAGCAATTACATGTTCTAATGGACCACCTTGAGTACCAGGAAAAACAGCCATATCAATAAGGTTGCTCATCATTCTTATATTTCCTTTTACATCTTTTAAACCAAAAGGATTTTCAAAATCTTTACCCATCATAATTACACCACCACGAGGACCACGTAAAGTTTTGTGTGTAGTAGAAGTTACAAAATGGCAATGTTCAAAAGGACTACTTAACAAACCTTTTGCAATCAGCCCAGCAGGATGTGCAATATCTGCCATTACAAAAGCACCAACCTCGTTTGCCACAGCACGAATGCGTTTGTAATCTATATCTCTGCTATAGGCACTTGCACCACAAATAATCAATTTAGGTTTTACACTTCTTGCTTTCGTTTCTAACTCTTCATAGTCAATTGTGCCAGTATCTTTTTTTACAGTATAAAAATTTGGTTGATACAATTTGCCACTAAAGTTTACTGCACTGCCATGCGTTAAATGCCCACCCATGCTAAGGTCTAAGCCAAGAATGGCATCACCAGGTTGCAGTATAGCCAGCATTAATGCAGCATTTGCCTGTGCACCACTATGGGGTTGCACATTGGCATATTCTATATTAAAAATCTGTTTTAATCTGTCAATAGCAAGTTGTTCTGTCTGGTCAACAATTTCGCAGCCACCATAGTATCTTCTGCCAGGATAGCCCTCAGCATATTTATTGGTCATTACGCCACCCATTGCCTGCATTACCTGCAACGATGTAAAGTTTTCGCTGGCAATTAACTCAATTCCCCTTCTTTGTCTTTCAAGTTCTTTGTTTATTAAATCAAAAACCAAAGTGTCTCTTTGCATATTATTAGTTTGGTGGCAAAAGTAAAGGAACGACTTTAAGTTAGGGAGTAAAAGTTGATGTGAAGTTTAATTAATAATCTTAGTTTTTGAGCTACCATATGTGGTTTTCAGAAAAACTAAAACTACAAACGCCGAAACAAAAATTACCGACTTTGCCCAATGCACACAGGGTAAATTAATGGTTAAAATGAGAGGAGCTTAATTTAGTATTATAAAGTTTGGAAAACGCAATAAAAGGGGGTGAAAATAAGTTTGTTGGCAAATGAGTTTCGCCTATTTTTGAGTTAGGCGTAATTATGAAAAAACTCCTCATTATATTATCCTTTCTTTCTTATTTTAAAACTCCTCTTTTTGGACAGTATCAACAAGAGGCATTTAATTCTACAAAAAATATAATGTTATTTCGAAAAGACAGCACAAATGCTATTATTTTCTATGACATTGACAGGGAGAAAGTAATAAAAAAATATAGATTAAGAAAACCATATTGCTCATCAAAAGAATCTGATAATTATTATGACTATTCGGTTGGCTTTTCTCCAAATGGAAAAATATTCTATATCCTTAATACATTTGAAGATACTAATTACACACATAAAAACTGGCAACCTAATAAGTATTTTCAAGAGTATGTGTTTAATCTTGTAGATTCTGGTTGTCGTATTGATAAAACTGTAAAACTTTCAACTTTAAATTTTTACTCTTCGCAAAATGGGCAATTTCTATTCTCACTGAAAGACACAGGTTTTTGTTATGTCGATTTAAGTAGAACATCTTTTGCAGGTGCTCCAAGTTACAGAAGAGGCTTACTAAAATTACCTTGTTATATAAGAAATATATCATTTTTTAAAAATTCTGATTCTCTACTTATAGTTAATACTTACAACGGCTATGAATATGAAGAAAGGAAGTTTTCTATTTGGAATTTAAATAAAAAGAAAAACTTATTTGGTTACAGTAATCTAATTGATTTTGATTGCAAATTATCCAAAGACAAGAAATATTATTATCGCATATTTAATAATAATTATTCTCCTCCTATTTCAGGAAAATACAGAGATAGCTATAGAGACTTTAATCAAGTAAATTTTTTTCAATCAAGTAATTTTAAACTTATTCGAGAATACAAACAATCAGACATTCAAGAAGAGAAGATAACTGAACAAATTAACAACTTAATTTACGACTCATTAATAAATTATACTTTTCATAATAAGATTCAAAGAATTATCAGCAATCAAAGCAACAAGAAATATGAATATTCAAAAGACAGTAGCATTGTAGCACATCTGTTAAGTGACAGAATTATTGAAATAAAAAGCACTAACCCAATAAAATTATTGAAAACTATAAAGTTTGCTACTTATGTTTCTGATTTTTGTGTTACAAATTCAAATAAACTACTTGTGTTTCAAGATGACTACTTAATGAGTATATATGACGTTATAAAAAATAAATTAGTGAACGTGAATGACATTGGAGAGAAAAAATAACTACGCCCAACACGAAGGTTTGGCAATATTGGGGCTTGACGAATTTAGCATCAACTTTTGTAGTACTATTTTCCTTTCGTCACAAACTCGACAGAACTCGTTTCAACATTTGTAATATTCAATCAACAACATCTCTATATTTGGCTTCAGTTCAGGGCTCAACGCAATAATAAGCAGCAGAATTACTTTTAAAATAACTCAAAAATGAATATTCAGGAAACATATGTTATTAGTGGTGCTGGTAGTGGTATAGGTCGTGCTATTGCACAAAAATTAAGTTCAGAAGGTTATACCTGTGTACTTTTAGGACGCAATGAAAATACTTTAAACGATACTTTAAATCTGTTAAAACCTAATAATAAACATCTGGTAATAGTTGCTGATATCAGAGATAAAACAAATTTGCAACTTGCCGTTAACCAATCAGATTTGTTTTCTGTTAATGGATTAATAGCCAATTCTGGAATTGGTGGTGAGAATTATTGGGGCGATAATGACAGGTGGGATGATATTATAGACACTAACTTAACTGGCACATATAATTTTGTGAATACATTTTTGCCCAAACTGCAAAAAGCCGATTCAAAAAAACATATTTTAATTACATCATCAATACTGGCAAGATTGGGCGTATCAAATTACTCGGCTTATTGTGCTTCAAAAGCAGGTTTATTAGGTTTAATGCGTTCGTGGGCAGTACAATTTGCCCCTGAAAAAATACTAGTGAACGCAATTTGCCCAGGTTGGGTAGATACTGATATGGCTCAGCAAGGTTTACAAGGTATTGCCGATAATATTGGTATTAGTAAAAGTGAATTTTATGATATTGCCATGCAAAGCGTTCCTTTAAAACGAATGAGTCGCCCAGATGAGATAGCAAATCTGATTGGGTATTTAGTATCTCAAGAATCAATAACAGGTCAATGTATTGATATTAATGGAGGTGCTATTATGAATAGTTAATTCAACTAACTTCTTTCTGGAAAAAGACTTTGAAGATAAAATTTGATAAATCATTTTTAGTGTGTCTTAACGAAATATTGCCTCAGCAGTTGTAGAGCTATTTCTCCTTCGCCACTGACAGTTATAAAATTCCAGCAGTTAAACATCCCAAAAGTTTTAAACTTTTGGGATGTTTTTTTTCTGGATAAATGAACTAAAAACTATGCAGCAAATAATAATTTATTAAAAGTGTTTTTCTTTAGCTACAAAAAGCAAAATTTATTTTTAAGTCCCAATATTTCTCAACCCCTACATTTGTAGCAAATTTGGTTTCCGATATTCAAAATCGGGATTAAAAGGGAATCTTGTTAAAATCAAGAACTATCCCCGTAGCTGTAAAGCAACAACCGCCCCTAACCCCTCCTAAAGGTGGGGAATATAGAGGTTGTACTTCAATAAAGCCATTGTTGTAAAAAACGAGAAGGTGAAGTAAATGCTAAGTCAGAAGACCTGCCAGATTAATAGTCATTTCAAGGCTTTCGGGCGAAAGGCAACGAAATTTATCTTCACAGTTTTGTGTTGTATTTTTCTATCATTCCCTTAAAGCTTATTGTTTCATCTTTTAAAAACATTAACAATGAGCAAAAAAATTGTAACGCTTATTGCACTGGGTGCAGCATTAAACGCAACTGCACAGCAAGATTCATCAAAGACAAAAAGTATTGATGAAGTAGTAGTAACAGCTACTAAATTTCCTGTAAAAACATCGGCAACTGGCAAGGTAATTTCAGTAATTACAAGACAACAGCTAGAGCAAAGTGGTGGTAAAGATTTGTCACAAATTTTGGGCGAGCAAGTGGGCATTCAAATTGCAGGTGCCAATAGCAATGCTGGCAAAGACAAAAGCATTTACCTGCGTGGTGCAAGAGTAGAGCATACTTTAATTATGGTTGATGGCGTGCCTGTATATGATGCAAGTGGCATTGGCAGCAACTTCGACATCAGGAATTTATCTATTGACTTAATAGAAAGAGTAGAGATTTTAAAAGGCAGTCAATCTACTTTATATGGCAGCGATGCAATTGCAGGTGTAATTAATATTATTACAAAAAAGAACGACAGCAATAAAGATGTTAATGTAACTGGCACTGCAAGCTATGGCAGCTACAATACTATGCGTGGCAACGTTGGTATTAACGGCAAATCAAAAAGTGTTGATTACAACTTTGGCTATGGTTATTTAAAAACAGATGGTATTAATGAAACAAATAACACTGCCTCAAACGCAGATAAAGATGGCTACAAGCAAGAAGCTTTTAATGCTAACTTTGGTATTGCTGCATCAAAAAACATTGTAGTAAAACCTTATTTAAGATATACCTGGCTTAAAGGAAACATAGACCAGGGTGCATTTACAGACGAATTGGATTATACTTATACGCAAAAAAGTTTTCAGGCTGGAGTAAAAAATGAAATAACAATTGGTAAAACAAAATTGAATGTTTTATATAATTACAATAAAATAGAAAGAACATATATTGATGATTCTATACTAAGCCAAAACGGTTTTGATAAATATTCTAAAGGCACATATAATGGCAACGAACATTTTGTTGATGCTTACGCAAATTTTGGTTTATGCAAAACTACCAAACTTACTGTTGGTGCAGATTACAGAACTTCAACCACCAATCAGGATTATATGTCAATTGGATTTTTTGGACCATATAAAACATCGCTTGCTGGTGATAGTATTAAACAAAATCAATTAGGTATTTATGCTGCTGCCAACTACAACAACAATAAAGGCTTTAACCTTGAAGTTGGTGGAAGGTTTAATAACCATTCTGTTTATGGAAATAATGTTGTGTTCAATATCAATCCTAGCTTTCAAGCAAACGAAGATGTAAAGGTATTTGCCAATATTGCTACTGGCTATCGCACACCAAGTCTGTATCAATTATATAGCGAGTATGGCAACAAAAGTTTAAAGCCAGAAAGTGCTTTAAGCATTGAGTTAGGTTTAAAACATTATTTCGATAACAAGCACATTACTGCACAATTGGTTTTATTTTCTCGTGATGTTAAGGATGTTCATTTCTTTTATTACAATGCATCAACTTTTGCTTCACAATACATTAATCAAGATAAACAAAAAGATTTGGGTTTAGAATTTGAAACACAAATACAAGCAAGCAAAAACACAAATCTAAAATTCTTTTATACTTATGTTGAAGGATTTTCTAAAACTATTACAGCAGGAAAAGAAGTTACAGTTGATGGATTATTGCGTCGCCCAAAAAATAGTTTAGGATTTAATATTAGCACACAAGCTACAAGCAAATTGTTTGCAAGCGTTAACCTGCAATGGTTTGGCGAAAGAGACGATAAATATTTTGATAACACAACTTTTGCAACAAAAACTGTAACACTAGATGCTTATGCTTTAGTTGATATTTATGCCGAATATGCTTTGCTTAAAAACAAATTGAAAGTATTTGTTAATGCAAGAAACATTACCAATACAAATTATACAGAAATTATTGGATACAATACAATGGGTTTTAATGCCTATGGTGGTGTAAGATTTAAGCTATAATTGATATCTGTAAAAACTTAAACTAAAATGGTCAGGTTCATTTAATGAGCCTGACCATTTTTATTGTTTACATTTCTTTTCTTTCAAGTAGCAGTTCTGTAATCATTTTCTCAAGCTCGGTAATACGTTTTTCCAGTGATGGTAGATTTTTATAAATAGATTGGCTTCTTAAAGAACTAGTAAAGTCTAGTGCTGGAGAACCATTGATAGTTTTTGCAACTTCAACACTTTTATTTACGCCAGTTTGTGCAGCAATTTTAGTTCCACTTGCAATAGTTATATGTCCAGCAAAACCTACTTGCCCACCACACATAACATTATCGCCTATTTTGGTACTTCCGCTAATTCCTGTTTGAGCAGCAATAACAGTATTTCTGCCTATTTCAACATTATGTGCCACCTGAATAAGATTATCCAACTTTGCCCCTTTTTTAATAACTGTGCTGCCCATTGTAGCTCTGTCAATAGTACAGTTTGAACCAATTTCTACATCGTCTTCAATAATCACATTGCCAAGCTGGGGAATTTTTTTATAGCTGCCATCTTCAAGTGGTGCAAAACCAAAACCATCGCTACCAACTATTGTTCCTGAATGTATAATGATGTTGTTTCCAATACTGCAATCATTATAAATTTTTACTCCAGCGTATAGCGTAACATTATCGCCTATTACAACGTTATTGCCAATAACTGCATTTGGAAATATTTTTACATTATTGCCAAGTTTTACATTATTGCCAATGTATGCAAATGCAGCAATATAGCAGCCCTCGCCCATTGTAGCAGTTGATGAAATATAACTTGGCTGTTCAATACCTTTTAAATTTTGAGATACAATTTCCTGGTATTTGCTTAATAAGGTGGCAAAAGCAGAGTATGCATCCTGCACTTTAATTAAAGTAGCTTTGGCAGGCTGTTTTAAAACAAAACTTTCGTTTATTAAAACAATTGATGCATTCGTTGTGTAAACATATTCTTCATATTTTGGGTTAGATAAAAAACTAATTTCGCCCTCCTTAGCAACTTCTATTTTACCAAAATTGTTTACAGATGCGTTAACATCTCCTTCAATCTTTCCATTAACAAGCATCGCTATTTGAGCAGCAGTGAAAACCATAAATTGTAAATTAATCGTAAATTAATCGCAAGTTTTTCGAGAGTTAATCGCAAGTTTTTCATTGTTAGTAAAACGATAAACCCTAAACTACAAAGAGCAAATATAAAATTTTTTAACAGGTGCAGTAATTGTTTTGTGAATAAGGGTGTTGTCAATAGAAGTAATATCCTTTACTGTTCCATCTTTAAAAAGAATATTGATTGTTTCGTCATGGGTTTTGTAAATGGTGTTTGATACAAATCCTGCAAATACAAAATAGGAAGCATCTTCAAAAGAAATATTCAAATTTTTTGCAACTTGCTTTTGTCTATTAATCAATTCTATTTCATCGGCTTCGGCAGATAAAAACTTTAACTTTAGCAAGTTTCTGTTCAAAATTCTTTTGCATAAATTGCTTAGAACAAAGTCATCATTCGTGCTCCATTTTTTTATAGCAAATTCAAAGTCTATATCATCAATAGCAGCAAATTTTTCCAATACATCGTCATCAACATTTCCATTAAATTCAAAAAGAAAATAATCTGTTCCGCTGCCTGTTTTTATTGATGTATTGCCTTGCTGGCAAAGTGTTTTAGCTCGTTTTAAAATATTTACAAGCATTTTTTCTGATGCTAAAACTGCTTTATGCAAATAAGCTTGCCAATACATTAGCCTGCGTGCAATTAAAAATTTTTCAATGCTATAAATTCCCTTTTCTTCAATCATCAATTGGTTGTTATGTACAACAAGCATTTTCAAAATTCTATCATAACCAATTACACCTTCGCTTACACCTGTAAAATAACTATCGCGTGTTAAGTAGTCCATTCTATCCACATCAAACTGACCACTGATTAATTGGTATAAAAACTTTTTATGATATTGATTGGTGAAAATTTTTATTGCCAAATCCAGCTCGCCATTAAATTCCCTGTTCATCTTTTCCATCATTTTCACACTCAATTCTTCGTGATGAATACCAGATAAAAACTCTTCTTCCAAAGCATGAGAAAATGGACCATGACCAACATCGTGCAACAATATTGCTGCTTGTGCAGCAACAGTTTCTTCATCAGTTATTGCAACACCTTTTGCCTTAAGTTCATTAAGTGCAATACTCATTAAATGATATGCACCCAAACTATGATGCAGCCTTGTATGCACTGCACCAGGATACACCAAATATGCTAAAGCCATTTGATGAATGCGACGTAACCGCTGATAAAAAGGATGGGAAATTATTTTGAAAATTAACGGATGATTAATAGTTATAAAACCATAAACAGGATCGTTAATAATTTTTTGTTTTGTCATTATTTAATTATTAATTGATAATTATTAATTAATAATTAATAAAGATCATCTAATTTCATTTTCAGGTATTTCATTACACTTCTATGTGTACTTAAAAGGCTTATTAAAACGCCTAAAACTATCATTCCTAAAAATAAAAAAATCAGGTATTGATTGTCTCTTACATCTTTAATATCTGGCACTAAAGATTCTGCAGTAAATACCAGGGTTATAACCAATGCAATTGCAATTAATCCTGCAATTAATGCATTAATAACTGCTAGTTTATTTATTGGACTAACAATAAAATTGCGTGTTGCACCTACCATTTGCATAGTTTTAATTAAAAACCTATTACTATACATTGATAGTTTTATGGTGTTATCAATAAGTATAATTGCAAGAAAGCCAAATATAAGAGCCAGCACTGCAAAGCCAATTAAAATCCACTTTAAAAAGCTACCCATATTGTTTACCACATCATCAGGATAAGAAATACTTTCAACAATATTTTGACTGTTTTCTTGAATTTGGCTTTTAATTTTTAGTAGCGAATCTTTTTGAACATAGTTGCTTTTTACATGAAATTCAATAGAAGCATACAAAGGATTTTCGCCAATCAATTGTTCATCATATCTGTCTTCAGATGCTTGCTGACGTTGCTTTGCAAGGTCTTTGCTTACATATTCAATATCTTTAATATAGGGTTGTGCAGCTATATAATTCTTTAAATCGTTAGTGGTTTTATCATTTGCGTTATAATGCAAATTCACATTAATCTTTATTTTTTCTTTCAATAGTTCTGTACCTTTTTGAACGCTTACAAACAACCAACCAAATATGCCTATAATAAACAACACAGCAGTAATGCCAAGTATTGCCATAAACTGCGATGGCTTTGCTTTTTTATTTGAGTCTTTTCTTTCCATAGTTCTTATTTAATCTTCTTTAACAAAAATAATAAAATGCCTTTCAATACAATACAATTAACGAAAGTGTGGGTATTTAAGTGTGCAAGTTAAAATTATTATTCTTAAATATTTCTTATAATTTGGGCAAGGCAATAAAATGGCAATTTGCAGTCTTTGGAAAAGTTTTAGAACTTTCATAAAGCTGGAAAAGTTTGCACCCTAAATTTGTGCAATGGAAAAAGTTGTTAAACTGTTTGTATATGGCAGTTTGCGTAGTGGTTTTAAAAGTGATGCTTATGGTTATATAAGCAAATATTTTAAACTTATTGGCAATGCTAATACAAAAGGCATTTTGTACGACATGGGAAATTATCCTGTGGCTACTGCAACTGCAGACGAAAAATTTATTGTAGGCGAATTGTATGAAGTGCTTGACAGCAAAGCCTTTGATTTTGTTATTGCACAAATTGATGACTACGAAGGCGTATATAGTGAAGATGATGAAGCAGTATTATATAAAAGGGTTTTAGCAGACGTTTTTGTAAACGACAAAACAACAAAAGCCTGGGTGTATTGGTATTGTGGCAATGTAAATAATAAGCCAGTTGTGGCAGGTGGCGATGTACTTGAATATTTTAATGAAAAGAATAAAGGATAAGCTTTGAACAATACCAACAAAAAAATATATTTCTTATCCGATTTTCATTTAGGGGCTCCTAACTATGAAGACAGCTTAATCAGGGAGAAAAAAGTAGTTGCTTTCCTTAATTCTATTCAGCACACAGCACAGGAAATTTTTATTGTTGGAGATATGTTTGACTTTTGGTATGAGTATAAAAATGTTGTACCAAAAGGTTTTACGCGTTTGCTTGGAAAGCTTGCAGAACTTACAGATACTGGCATTGCTGTTCATTTTTTTGTGGGTAACCACGATATGTGGATGAACGGCTATTTTGAAAAAGAATTAAATATTACAGTTTATCATCATCCCAAAACTTTTGAAAGGTTTGGTAAAAAAATTTATGTTGCACATGGCGATGGTTTAGGACCTGGCGATGGCGGATATAAATTTTTGAAAAAGATTTTTAGAAATAAATTTTGCAACTGGTTGTTTGGCTTTGCTCATCCATTTATTGGTATTGGTGTGGCAAATTATTTTAGCAAAAAAAGCAGGCAAAAAACTGGCAGCAGCGATGCAAAATTTTTAGGCGAAGAAAATGAATGGCTGATTATTTATAGTAAAGATGTTTTAAAAAAAGAACATTTTGATTATCTTGTTTTTGGACACAGGCATTTACCCTTAAAGCTACAACTCAACAGTAATAGCTATTACATTAACCTTGGAGATTGGATAACCAACTTTACTTATGCCGAATTTGATGGCGAAAATTTTGAATTGAAAAAATTTGTTTAGCCACAGAGAACACAGAGAAATAATTAATGAAGAAAATAATTTTTACAATATTTATTGCAACAATTTCTTGTATTGCTTATGCAAATGACAGTACAATAAATTTAACGCTCATAAAAAACTATAAAGGCAATTATAAAAATTTTGAGACTGACAATTTTGGAAATTATTATTTAGTCACTAACACAAATCAAATTATAAAACTGAACAACACTTTTGACAGTGTTGCAAGCTTTAGCAATATTAAATCTCTTGGAAATATTAGCTCTATTGATGTTTCCAATCCTTTAAAAATACTTGTTTTTTACAAAGGCTTTTCAACAATTGTTGTGTTAGACAGATTTCTTTCAGTCATTAATACCATCAATTTGCAGAAGCTTAATATGTTTGATGTGAGTGTTGTTACAAGCAGCTACGACAACAACATTTGGCTTTTTGATGAAATAGAGAACAAGATTAAAAAGATAGACAATGATGGAAAAGTAATAGCTGAAACTGTAGATTTCAGGTTGCTGTTTGATTATGATAAATCCTTTACAAGCCAGTTTGTTAAAGACTTTGAAGGCAAGCTATATATTTATAGCAAGCAAAATGGCTTATTTGTTTTTGATTATTATGGCAGCTTTATTCGCAGGCATTCTGTTACATCATTAAGCAATGCACAGCTTATAGGCTATAAGTTGATAGGCTTTAATAAATCTGTTGTTGAAATACTTGATATACAAAATCGCAAATCAATTAACTGCAAATTGAATATTGACAGCAGCCAGTATTCAAAATTTATTTTTAGCAAAACACAGGTATTTGCTTTGGGTAAAGATGGATTGAGTGTGTTTAGTTATTAAGAGAAACTTTGCTTTCGCCATTGTTGTGTCTTTTGACCAACAATGTCTTTAATGTTGAATGGTGCCAACGCCACTAAAGATAAATAGTAGCAGTGCAGCCTGGACAATAATAAAAACAAAAGTGCAAAGCACTTTATATAAAGCATCAGTAGTTTTTATTTTAATTGATTAAAACTAACACTCGTTTGTTTATGTTTGCAATACAAATAATTGCAATATGAGTAATGCTGCTTTATCTTCTTTATTGGAAAGATTTAATGAGCCTGAAACTTTAAAAATGGCTAAGCTTGGCAGAGAGCTGCGTGCCAAAGGAATTGATATTACTGACTTAAGCCTTGGTGAGCCTGACTTTGATACACCTCAACATATTAAAGATGCTGCCATAAAAGCTATTAATGATAATTGGAGCCACTACACTCCTGTTGCAGGATATTTGGATTTGCGTGAAGCCATTTGTGGCAAACTAAAACGCGATAATAATTTAGATTATAAACCAGAAAACATAGTGGTTAGCACAGGTGCAAAGCAATGTTTGGCAAATGCAATTTTAGCTGTGGTTGATAAAGATGATGAGGTGATTATTCCAACACCATTTTGGGTAACATATAGTGAGCTTGTAAAGATTGCAGGTGGTAAGGTTGTGCAGGTAAATACTACTTTAGAAAGTGGATTCAAAATTACTGCAACTCAATTGCAGCAAGCTATTACGCCAAAAACAAAAATGTTTTTATTCAGCAGTCCTTGCAATCCAAGTGGTGCTGTTTATAGCAAAGAAGAGTTGCACAGTTTGGTTGATGTGTTTATGCAATATCCCAATATTTATATATTGAGTGATGAAATTTATGAGTATATCAACTTTGTTGGTAATCATCATTCCATTGCAAATTTTGATGAGTTGAAAGACAGGGTAATGGTTGTAAATGGTTTAAGCAAAGGCTTTGCCATGACAGGTTGGAGATTGGGTTACATAGCAGCTAATGTAGAGATTGCAAAAGCCTGTGATAAATTGCAAGGACAATTTACAAGTGCTACTTGCAGCATTGCTCAAAAAGCAGCAGTGGCAGCACTTACAAGCGATACAAAACCATCTATGGAAATGGTAGAACAGTTTGCAAAACGTAAAGAAAGGGTAATGGAATTGGTAAAAAATATTCCAGGCATTGTGTGCAACAATCCTGAAGGTGCGTTTTATATTTTTCCAGATGTGAGCTATTATTATGGAAAAACAGATGGCGAAAATGTGATTAACAATTCTGCTGATTTTACTATGTATTTACTGCACAAAGCAAATGTATCAAGCGTTATGGGTGCTGCATTTGGCAATGATAATTGTGTGCGTTTTTCCTTTGCCAATAGTATTGATAATATTGAAAAAGGCTGGGCAAAAATTGCTGATGCTCTGGCTAAATTGAAATAAGTGTTTATAAAATAAAGGGCTGTTTAAACAGCCCTTTATTTTTTACTTTAAAGTTTCCAAACTCTTACCAATTATTTCCACACATTCCATTATTTGTTCTTTAGTAATGGTCAATGGTGGTGCGAATCTTATCTTGTCTCCATGGGTTGGTTTGGCAAGCAAGCCATTTTCCTTTAATGCCAAACACAAATCCCAGCTTGCTTCTTTATTGCTATGTTCTATAACAATTGCATTAAGCAAACCCTTGCCACGTATGGTTTTGATGAAAGGCGAATTTAGTTTAGCCAATTCTTCTCTTAACAATTTTCCCATAGCTTCTGCATTGGCTTCCATTTGCTCATCTTTTAAAACTTGCAATGCAACCATTGCAACTGCACAAGCCAAAGGATTTCCACCATAAGTGCTGCCATGTTCTCCTGGTTTTATGTTCATCATAATATCATCATTACACAATACAGCACTTACAGGCATTGTGCCTCCACTTAATGCTTTACCCAAAATTAAAATATCTGGCTTTACATTTTCGTGGTCGCAGGCAAGCATTTTGCCAGTGCGTGCCAATCCTGTTTGAATTTCATCTGCAATAAACAGCACATTATATTCAGTACATAAATCCCTTACGCCTTTTAAATAGCCTTCATCAGGAATAACAACACCAGCCTCGCCCTGAATTGGCTCTACCATAAATGCTGCAACATTTTTATCATGCAAACATTTTTCCAATGCTACCAAATCATTATAAGGCACAAGTTCAAAACCTGGCATAAAAGGGCCAAAATTGTGGTAGCTGCTTGGGTCTGTACTTGACGAAATAGCAGCTAATGTTCTACCCCAAAAATTGCCTTCGGCAAAAACAATTTTTGCTTTGTTTTCTTCAATACCTTTTTTAGTATAAGCCCATCTGCGAGCCAGTTTTATAGCAGTTTCACCACCTTCAACACCAGTGTTCATTGGCAATACTTTATCGTAGCCAAAATAGCTTGTAATATATTTTGCATATTCGCCTAATAAATTGCTATGAAAAGCACGAGAAGTAAGTGTAAGTTTTTTTGCTTGTTCTATTAAAGCATCTATAATTTTTGGATGGCAATGACCCTGATTAACGGCACTGTAACCACTTAAAAAATCGTAATATTTTTTTCCATCAACATCATATAAAAAAACGCCTTCGCCTTTTTCTATAACAACAGGAATTGGATGATAATTGTGAGCCCCGAATTTGTCTTCAAGCTCTAAATATTGTGCAGCACGTGGAGATAAATTATGAGTAAGCATAAATTTTATTTTAGATTTACGATGTATGATTTAATACATCATTAATTAATGAAAAAAAAGAAAGATAAATTTTGTACGAGTGTAATTACAAATCGTAATTCGTAATTATTAAAATCGTAGTTACTAGTTGTGGTGATCTAAAAAATCTAAGTTAAGTAGTAGAAATTTCATTTGGCAATCTTATGCTGCAAAGTAAATGGTTTTATTCTACAATTTAGGAATAACAACATTTGTATAGCTGCTATCCTTGCAACCACTACTTGCAGTAATAACCATTTTTACTAAATAGGTTTTATCAATGTTTTGCTTTCGATAAGTGTGCCTTGCATTAAAGTCATCTTGTGGTCTGTGTGTAGAATCTCCATCTCCAAAAACCCAAAGTATATCAGTAAGAAAAGTTCCATTATCGAACTTGGAACCACAATTAAAAAACCTGCGAACAGTGTCTAAAGTATCTTGCTCTACACTGCTATAAAAATAAGCAATAGGAGTTACGAATTGTCCTTTAGCTCTTACAGTTGTATCGTACCAATGACACAACTCTCTTCCTTCGTACATAATTTTCATAGTAACATCGTAACGATTGGGAAAAGTAAATTCGTGGGTTGCTGTTTGCCCTGTAACATTCCAAACATAGTCTTTAAAATCCCACAAATAAGTTGCATTAGCAGGCACACCTGTTGGGTCTGCAATAAATGTAAATACCTCGTGGTTGGGTTTGCAAGCATCGGTTTTGCTCCAGGTAAAGTGACAATTTAAATTATAAGTTGCAGGTATAAACACTGGCAAAAATGCACTGTCTTTACAACCATTACTATTGTTGATGTATAGCTTTACGATATAAGTTGTGTCTTTTGCAATTTTTGGATATTCATGTTGTAAATAATTAGTATCAGTTAAATGTGTTCCATCACCAAAATCCCAATAAATAGCATTTACGTGTCCATCAAGTGGTGCATTATGTGTGCTAAAAAGTGAGATGAAATTTTTCCTGTTGGCATCTATACAATCTGCGTGAATACTCACATTTCTATTAGCTGTTCTTTGTCCATACGGTGTTACGTGTATAGTCATAGAATCTACCAATTGACCATTTGTTTTTACATCTAAATGCACATTCCACTCCCCTTTTATTGGAAAAATATATTGTACTTTTTTACCAGTTAAAACAATGGTGCTTGCCATATAAATACTCCAGGTATAAGTAGTATTTATTGTATCTGTAATGCCGGGTGTATTGGCTGTAAAAAAATAAATTTCGTGGCTTGGATAACAAGGACAACTACGAGCCACAGTTACTGAAATATTGTTACGTGCATATACTAAAGGTGGTTCGTTAAAAGTAATATTCCCATTGACAATAGTATCAACATTTGGCAATGCAGTTGTTGCAGAGCCTGGTGTTTTGGTGCAAGCAAAAAATAACAATGCAACACTGCTGCAAATTAAAAAAAAGAGTAATATTTTTTTATTTGAATACATTACTTAAGGAATTGTTACTGGAAAAACTTTAGTGCCTATGCAACCACTGCTTGCAGTAACAGTAAGCCTTACATTGTATGTTCTGTTGGCAGGATAAGGTTTGCTGTATTGATGAAAGGCATATGGCGTGTTGGTGCTATCGCTTGTAAAATCTCCAAAATCCCAAACAAGTTTTGTTATAATATGCCCATCTCCAACTTTGCCCCAACCATCAAATTGTATATAATCATTGTCTGGTGGGTTAAGGTAAGTTAACTTGCTTAAATAAGGTTCAGGATTAATATCGCTACCCAAAGCATATACACTGTTGTTGCGTGTTACAGTTCTAACAATTGTTCCATTAGCACTTGGTATATGAATGTAGCAAACTACAGGATATGTTTTAGTGTATATAAAATGGTGCGATAAAGGATTACCCCAATAGCGAATTCCTTCACCCAAATCCCATTCAAATTTTGCATTAGCAGGCAAGCCTGTAGCATCTTGCGTAAAAGTTATAACTTGGCTGTCTGGTGCACAGGCATTGGTTTTTGTGTATGTAATGCCACCCACATTGGTATAACTTGCAGGCACAAAAATCATTGAATCATCAAAACTATCTTTACAACCTGCATGACTTGTTGCAGTCAATTTTACCTTGTAATACTTATCTACATTGACTTCTGGAAAAAGATGTTCAGTATAAGAAGTAGCTACACTTGATGTGGTGCCATCTTGCCAATCCCAAAAATAGTTTACAATAGAACCTGTGGTAATATTTGATTGAGCATTGAATGCTACCCAATTTGGATTTTTATAATCATTTAACTGGCAACCAAAAACAGCAAAAGGAGTAGCATGCTGACCAAAAGGCTTTACAGATGCTGTAAGCACCTGCATCACAACATTGTTTACTATAACTGTGCAAGACACAGTATAAACATTCCAGTATTCGTATTGGTGTTGCACAAATTTTCCTGTTGCAGTGCCACCATCGCCAAAACTCCATTGATATACAGCGTTTGAAGGAAAGTTTGTTGCAGTTATAGAGTCATAAAAAATTTCGTTGCTTGGGTGGCAAGGCGATGTTCTTGTAATTCTAAAAGTAAGGTTTGGCGATGAAACATAAGTAGTATCGCCACTTGAAACAATATTGCCAGGAATAATTGTTGCATTGGGTGTGTAAAAAGTTTCTGTTTTGGTACAGGAAAATATTGCAATACTACAAATACCAATAATGATAATGCTTTTAAAAATTTTCATTTGAACGAAATTAACACAATGTTCAGGCCATTGTTGTATAAAAATGCACCTTAGATTTTAGTTGTATCAACTTGTGAAAACTATTAGCCTGAAAGTCTTAATATTAACATAATAAAAAATATGCCTTTACAAAATTCAAAATGGGTCTGTTAATTTGCAAACATTTTTATTGATGCGTCTTTACTTTTTTATCATATTATCGTTTTTATTTTTTGCAAGCAATAACTTACTTGCACAAAAAACCATTGAGCCAGGCATTGATGGCAATTTGCAAACCGGAAATTATGGAGGTAAAGGTGACAGCAAAACCTTTGAAGCAAGAAACGATGCAGCAGATTCAATTACTATTTATTATAGAAAATATAATCAAACAAAAACACATTTTCTAGACTCTTCTATCAATAATTTTAATACAAGATTTCCTTTGCCAAATTATTATCAGGATTTAGGCAATTTTACAACTGCTGCACGAAGTTTAATTTTTAATCCATTGCTCACAACTGGCTTTGGTGCTGGCTTTCATGGCTTTGATATTTATAACTATAATTTAGAAAATACAAAATTGTTTAACACAACAAAACCTTTTACAGAACTTGCCTATTTGCTTGGCAACAGTGCAGAGCAAATGATAAATGTATTGCACACACAAAATAAAAAAGATAATTTAAACTTTAGCTTGGAATATAGATTTGTAAATGCTCCAGGCACATTTAAAAACCAAAATGCAAGTTTAAACAATACACGTTTTGTGTTGCAATATCAAAGCCCAAATAAACGCTATCACTTGCTTACAATGTATATTGCCAATAAAAATGCAGCCAGTGAAAATGGTGGCTTGGTTGATGTAAAAAAGTTAGATTCACTGTCACTAGGCAATCCTTTTGAATTACAGGCAAGGCTTGGTCCAAACAATGTCATTCGTCGCAATCCCTTTAGCACTGTGGTTTATACAGGAAATATCTACAAGCAAAATAGCTTTATTGTTCGCCAGCAATACGATTTAGGACAAAAGGATTCTATTGTAACTGACAGCAGTGTTGTTAAACTTTTTTATCCAAAACTTCGTTTGCAGCATTTGCTTTCAATTAAAAAAAACAGTTATGGCTTTAATGATTTTTATGGTGACTCAACAAACTATAAAAACTATTTTGGATTAACAATTAAAGGCAACAAAACTGGATATTACGATACCATTACTTATAACGACACATGGGATATTTTTTCAAATGAATTAAGCCTTATTTCTTTTCCTGACAAAAAAAATGCAGCACAGTATATTAAAGCAAGTGCAACAATAGAAAGCATTTCGGGCAATTTTAACGAAAAAAACACAGACAGGTTTTACAATATTTTTGTTGGTGGTGAATATAGAAACAGAACAAAAAATAAAGTGTGGGATATTGAGGCAAACGCACAGCTTTATTTAAGTGGATACAACAAGGGAGATTACAATGCAGAAGTGAGCCTTCAAAAATTAATCAACAAAAAAACTGGAAGTTTGGAAATTGGTTTTCAAAATGTAAACAGAACTCCAGAATATATTTTTAATCCTTTATCTTCTTTCTTAATAACAAACAGAAAAGATTATAACAAAGAAAATACAGCAAAATTTTGGGGTAAATATTTTAATAGCAAGCTTAATCTAAGCCTTACTGCAGAATACTTTGTGTTAAGTAACTATTTATATTTCGATAGCTTTTTTACAGCACAACAAGAAGCAACTTTACTTAACGTTTTGCACATTGGTTTAGAAAAGAAAATTCATTTGGCAAAAAATATAAACTGGTACACTAGCATTCAATTGCAACAAACAACAGCCAATGCACCAATAAACATTCCAACAATTTTAACCAATAACAGGTTTGTTTTTGAAGGTAATTTTTACAGGAATTTATTTTTGGCGACTGGGCTGGAAGTGAGGTATATCAGTAATTACAAACCAAATGGCTATTCTCCTTTCAATGGGCAATTTTATTATCAAAACAACTATGCCCTCAACAATAAGCCTGACATAAATTTCTTTTTCAACTTCAGGATAAAAACTTTCAAGGGCTTTTTAAGATTTGAAAACTTAAACTCATTATTTGGCAATGGAGTTAAAAAATATAACTTTAGTCTTGAGCAATATCCAATGCAAAGTTTGTGGATGAGATTTGGCGTGTGGTGGAACTTTGTTAACTAACCCAATAAATAAGTATTGTTAAACTGTGTTTAACTATTTTAGCAGCAGTGAACACAAAACTTAATATACCTTCCGTTACAATATATTGTTTGATACTGCTGTTGTTTCTATCATCTTGCAAGGAGAAGAGAGATGATTTACAGGATGAATTAAATGCAGGCAACCCTTATACTGCATTGGGAAAAAGCAATACTGAAGGCGATTTTAAACGTAGTTTGTTTATTCTTGATTCTGTTTATAAAACTATAAAAAAACCTAATAACTGGGATAAGGAATTTTATTACTATGCTGCTTGCTGGATGAATGAAACCCTTGACAGGTATGAGTTGGCCCTTAAATATGCCGATACCTGCATCGCAGTTATCAAGCAAATTGAAAACCAGGAGGCTGTTGCAACAAAATACTCAACTGTATTACTTGAAAGGGGATTAATAAATGTTAAGCTGGGCAATTTTAACGAAGCATACAAAGATTTTTTTGATGCCAAGCAAGTAATTAATTTATTGAAGGATGATTGCACAAAGCAAAACCCACTGGATTATTATGGTTTGGTTTTATATAAACAAAAAGAATATGAACTGGCAAAAAATGCCTTTGTAGAAGAGCTGAGGCTTGTAGAACGATGCATTAATAAACGTAGTGATAGCTATGGCAAAAAACAAAATATACTAGACAATATTGGTTTGTGCTATACCAAGATGAACAAGCTTGATAGTGCACAACAATATTATTATGCTGCACTTAATGCTGTAGAAAAATCCAAGTCATCAGATTTTAACACAGATATCATTCAGCAGACAAGGTACAATATTAATATTGGCGTTATTTCTGGCAACCTTGCTAAAACTTATATTCATTCAAAACCAGATTCTGCAATTATACTTTACAAAAGAGCAATTGCCTTAAACGCCAGTGGCACATCAGAGCTTGGAGATGCACAACTATGTATGTACCAATTGGCAGAAGTACAGCTAAAACAAAAACAATATAATGATGCTTTTGCTACACTTAACAATCTAAAACATTCTTTAGATACATTTAAAAACATTAATGCCGAATTGGGTTACAAGCAAGTACTATATAACTATTATGCTGCCACAAACCAGTATCAGCAAGCGTTTGAAGCACATAAAAACTACCTTATCTTAAAGGATTCCATCAGCCAAAAAGAAGTTGGTATTAACACAACTAACGTAAACAAAGAATTGAGAGACCGTGAGCAGCAATTGCAAATCCAGCTTTTGCAAAAAGATAAAAATATCAGCAATTTATATTTATGGATTATTGCTGCTGCTTTATTGCTGGCTGCAACAATTGCTATAATTGTGTATAGGAACTATTATAAAGGTAAGAAAAGAAACCTGCAATTGACTCAGTTAAACAAGGAGATTACAACGCAACAACAACTTACTGAAGATGCCTTGCAACAACTTGGTGTTAGCAATAAAGAGAAAGACAGAATTTTAAATGTTGTGGCACACGACTTAAGAAATCCTATTGGTGCTATAGCAAATTTTTTAGATGTAGTGCAAATAAAATATGAGCATAGCGATGATGAGGAAAAGATTTTAAGATCAAGTCAGCAGGCTGCTGTGCACTCTTTAACGCTTATTAATGAATTGCTTGAAGTAAATGAATTAAACAATGGAAAGCTCACGCTAAATAAGTCAAATATCAATTTGCTTTCAGTAATAAACACTACTGTTGAGCAATTGCAGTTTAAGGCAAATAACAAACAGCAAAAACTGGAGGTTACCAACAATGCAAACAACATTCTATTAAATGCTGATGCAGAAAAACTACAGCGGGTAATAACCAACCTTATTGACAATGCCATTAAGTTTAGTGCAGCCAATAAAACCATTGATATTACTGTGTTGCAAGATAGTAATCATGTGACGGTTCAGGTAAAAGATGCTGGCATTGGTATTCCTGCAAACATTAAAGAGCAATTGTTTACAGCTTCAATAACTATAAAGAGAAAAGGCACCAATAATGAAAAATCAAATGGCCTTGGGCTTTCTATTTGCAAGCAAATTGTTGAGGCACATAATGGAAATATCTGGGTTGAAAGTGATGAAGGCAATGGCAGTAGCTTTTTCATTAAACTACCAATGGATTTATAGTTTTTTACCATGCAAAATTTCTTTGTGCAAAACGATAATCTTTAAGGTAACTTCTCAATTCAGTATGTTCAGCCTTTGCCTGATTTCCTTTGCAAAACCTTTGCTTAAAGGCACACGTCTAACTGGTGTCACAATTTCCTCTTCATCTATTTCTGTAATAAAATTTACATGCACTGCCTCGCTACGGCTTAGCTGCAAAAAATTCTGCTGCAATGTTTGTGGTATCTGGAATTTCAATGTCATTGCCAGCGAGCTTCGCAAATAATGCTCTGTTTTGTCTTGTGTGGTAAGCATGGTATAGTTACCTGTTGAGGAAAGCAGCACAACTTCATTCCAGAAAACCTTTTTTAGTTTTTGCCCTGTTTTAATAAAAAAGAAATCGGTTACAGTAGTGGTATTTGCAGTAGCAACTTGCTGCACGCTGAAATTCTGTATAGCTGTTTGTATACATGCAAACAATGTTGCAGCATTGGGTGGTTTTACAAGATAGGCAGCAGGCTTTGCTTTCACGGCCTCCGCAATAATTTCGGCATCGGTAATACCTGTAATAAAAATAAATGGAATATGAAACTGGTTGCTGATGATGCTGCCAATTTCAATACCACTTTGCTTGCCATAAAGGTCAATATCAACCAATACAATATCAAAGCTTTCTTTATTTAAAAAACCAAGTGCAGCCTCAATTGTATTGGCAATTGCTTTAACAGAAAAGCCAAACTCCTGCAACAAAAGCCTTGTGCTTTCAGCAGTTAATACATCATCTTCAATAATAAGGATTTCTATTTCTTCTGTTTCCTTCAAAGCAGTGGTTTTGTGA
This sequence comes from uncultured Chitinophagaceae bacterium, assembly GCA_964477265.1. Taxonomy (GTDB): domain Bacteria; phylum Bacteroidota; class Bacteroidia; order Chitinophagales; family Chitinophagaceae; genus CAIVPM01. Next base: position 49,707 of record CAYZDJ010000001.1, on the reverse strand, counting down.
TAATGGCTCAATTACGTGTTAGTACAAAACTATTGGTTCATTATCATATTAAAAAAAATAGGTTAAAAACAACTTCATTTATTTACTCATTTTTAATATTCCTTTATGCCATCTACACATTTTTATATCATCATCCTTGCTGCCTGAAGCAGTTTTACCAACACTTTGGCCTGCCTTCCTATATTTGCAGCTTATGAAGAATATCAGGAATTTTTGTATTATAGCCCATATTGACCACGGTAAAAGCACTTTGGCTGACAGGCTTTTGGAGCATACCAAAACCATTACTGAACGCCAAATGATGAACCAGGTATTGGATGATATGGATTTGGAACGTGAGAAGGGGATTACCATTAAAAGCCACGCCATTCAGGTAAATTATAAATATAAAGGCGAAGACTATGTGTTGAATTTGATTGATACACCAGGACACGTTGACTTTAGTTATGAAGTAAGCAGAGCTTTGGCAGCTTGTGAAGGTGCATTGCTTTTAGTAGATGCTTCGCAGGGTATTCAGGCACAAACTATCAGCAATTTATATTTAGCAATTGATAATGATTTGGAAATAATTCCTGTCATTAACAAAATTGATATGGATGGTGCAATGATACCTGAAGTAACAGACCAGATTGTTGATTTGATTGGCTGCAAACCAGAAGAAATTCTTTTGGCAAGTGGTAAAAGTGGTATTGGCATAGATGAAATTTTGCAGGCTATTTGCGAACGTATTCCTGCACCAAAAGGCAATCTTGACGCACCTTTGCAAGCATTAATATTTGATAGTGTTTTCAATAGTTTCAGAGGAATTATTGTGTATTATAGAATAATGAATGGAACGCTGAGAAAAAATTCTAAAATTAAATTTATAGCCACAGGTGCCGAGTATGAAGCTCAGGAAATTGGTATTTTAAAATTGGGTATGGAAGCCAAAGATGAAGTGGGTTGTGGTGATGTTGGATATATTATTACAGGTATAAAAAATGCCAAAGAAATTAAGGTTGGTGACACCTTAACCACAAGTGGCAGTAATGCAGAGGGCATTAAAGGTTTTGAGGAAGTGAAGCCAATGGTTTTTGCAGGTATTTTTCCTGTAGAGACTGATGCTTTTGAAGAGTTAAGAGATTGTATGGAGAAATTGCAATTGAATGATGCTTCATTGACATTTGAATTAGAAACCAGTCAGGCATTGGGTTTTGGCTTTAGATGTGGTTTCCTGGGTTTGCTGCACATGGAAATTATACAAGAGCGTTTAGAACGAGAGTTTAATCAAACAGTAATTACAACTGTGCCCAATGTTAGCTTTTTTGCATATAATACAAGGGATGAAAAAATATTGGTAAATAATCCTGCCGATATGCCTGATGCAACTAAGTTAAACAGGATTGAAGAACCATTTATTAAAGCTCAAATTATTACACAAAGTGACTACATAGGAAATATAATGACATTGTGTTTGGGTAAACGTGGAATGCTGATTAATCAAACTTACATTACACCTACACGTGTTGAATTAAATTTTGAAATGCCATTAACAGAGATTGTATTTGACTTTTATGATAAACTAAAATCACAAACTCGTGGTTATGCTTCGTTCGATTATCATCCTATTGGCTACAGAGATGCTGATATTGTGAGAATGGATATTTTATTGAATGGCGATAAAGTGGATGCTTTGGGAAGTTTGATACACAGAAGCAGGGCTCAGGATTTTGGAAGGAAGCTTTGTGAAAAATTGAAAGAACTTTTAACACGCCAGCAATTTCAGATTGCTATACAAGCAGCCATTGGAGCAAAGGTTATTGCTCGTGAAAACATTAGTGCAATGCGTAAAGACGTAACTGCAAAATGTTATGGAGGTGATATTTCTCGTAAACGTAAACTTCTTGAAAAACAAAAAGAAGGTAAAAAACGTATGAGACAAATTGGAAATGTAGAAGTGCCACAAGAAGCGTTTTTGGCTGTGTTGAAACTGGATTAGAAAACTCTGTTTATTGTTTACAATTCATAGTTATTACCAACTGTTTTTTACCACATTGTCAGAAAAATCAAAAGATATTCTTAATTAATTTTATTATAAAGCTAAAGTGTAACACACTTTAGCTTTCTTTTTTTTCACTTGCCTGTGCACGTTTCAGCCTGTCGTTTATAGCTATACCTAATCCTTCATTTGGAAAAATTTCTGCTAGTATTATATCATAATCCATCTCGTCAAGTACACGCATTGTAGTAAACAAGTTTTGTGCAGCCTCGTTAAGGCTACTGTTTACAGATAATACAAACTGGTGCTGTTCATCAACATTATCATATACTTTATTAAATGAAATGATTGCTGTTTTTTTTGATGTATATTGTTGTATTAAATTAGCCACATTGCCTTGCACCAATGGCGTTGATGTTGCATAATGGCTTTTTAATTGCCCGCTTGTTTGTGGTGTGTTTTTATGTATAGGTTGTATAACTTTTTTATCGGTTATACTTTCAATAGCTTCAATAGCCAGCCCCCCTGCCCTATGCAAAATAATATTGTCGCCATCTACTTCTACTATTGTTGATTCCAAACCAACATTGCAATGGCCACCATCAAGTATATAAGGTATTTTGCCTTGCAAGCCTTGCCACACATGCTTTGCAGTTACAGGGCTTACATAGCCAAACACATTAGCACTTGGTGCTGCCAAAGGAAAATCTATTTGCTGCAATAGTTGCTGCGTTAATGAATGGTTGGGAATTCTTATGGCAACTTTATGGCTGCCTGCAGTTACCAAATCTGGTACAATGTCTTTTTTAGGAAGCAATAAAGTAAAAGGCCCTGGCATAAAATGTTTTGTCAATGCCAGGCTTGTTTCATCTATGTAGGCATATTGGTTTATGGCTTCTATATTTGGCAAATGAATGATTAAGGGATTGAAATAAGGACGTTTTTTTGCTTCAAATATTTTGGCTACTGCATCAGTATTTAAAGCATTTGCAGCCAGTCCATACACAGTTTCTGTAGGTATAGCCACTACTTCATTTGCATTAAGCAGTTCAATAACTTTATCAATATTTATTCCTATTTGTGTATCGAACATGTGTAGTTGCTTAAAGAAAGTAGTGTAAAGTATAAAGTTGCCGGTTTTTGATTTTTAAAATTCAACATTTAATGCAACTTTTTCGTAATTATTTAATTTGTCAATATGCAATATGGTGCTTTTACCATCAGCAGTAGGACCATACATGGGCAAAAATTTTGCCCCATAAATAAATTCACTTGCAACATAAGATGACCTTGAAACTACAGTATTAGAAAAGCTTTCATCGAATCCCTGCACAAAAATCAATAGCTCAACATTTGCATTTTCAATATCAGTTTTAGTTAAGTTATACAATGGGCTTTCTTCATTTATCACATGCACCAATGTCCAGTTAGATGTCATAGTGTTTGCTTTGGCAATATCAAGCTGTGCATTATAAAACTTGTTTTTCAACATGCCATCTTCCATTATTTTCATAGCAATGGTTACTTTAACCTCAACATTTACAAGGTAGTTTTTAGTGTAAGGCACCATCCTGAACATTAATGCAATACCTTCTTTAAATGGTGCAATCAATGCATTAGTACTATATTGTATGTATGCTTTTGGGCGAGCAAATCGTCCATATAATAAACCTGTAGCCAAGGCAAAACTCATCAAGCCACATAAAGCCTCAAATGCAGCAGTAGTGCTTGCTGCAAAACCAATTGGATTTATTCTTCCATAGCCAACAGTGGTAAATGTTTGTGCAGAAAAAAAGAAGGCTTCGCCAAATTTTTCGCTAGCAGAGTTGGCAACCATCCCACCTAAATGATCCACACCAATAAACAAATATGCAAAAGCAAAAAGCAGGTTAATGACAACAAAGAACAGCAGGATAATAACTCCAAACTTCCACCTGGGCATGGTAAGTAAAGCATGATAAACATTTAACCTTTCCCAAAAACGCATACCACTTACTTCAATATTTGCTTTACCATCCTTGTCAAAAAACCTTCCACCACTCAGGTTACCAATAGTACCTAAGCCTGTTTCATTTTCTACCTTAGCTTTTCTATTAAATTGCCTTAACATTGTTTGTGATATATAAACAAAGAAAAGAAGTTTGTTGAAACCTTTTTACATTCCAACAAACTTCTTTTCTTCAAACTATCATTCTCAAGAAAATATCTACCTATATGCTATCAAGCTACTGCCTCCACCTCCAATCGTCCAGCTTACTTTATAATTTGTTGCACATCCACTTGTAACTACAGTACCACTTGCATTTAACCCATACTGAACAGTAAAAGGAAACGTCCCAACAGTATGCGTAATAAAGCCTGCTGTTGGTCTCCATAATTTACAATTGGTATTGGATTTAATTGCTGTATTAATTACAGTTGTATAAGTTTTTCCATTGCGTGTATTGCCCCACGAAGCTGTGTTGGCAACACCATTTAAGGTTGTATCTCCATTAACTGTAAAATAAAATCCATTGCTTGCACTATCAAATTTAATTTCTGTTCTGCGTGCTGCATTCCAATTGGCAGTTTTTGTTCCTGTACTATCGGTAAACGTAACAGTTAAGCCACTTGCACCATTCCTTACCTTATGCACAAGGCTATTTACAAAACCAGCCTTTAACCTTACTAAGTTACCTCCATTAACATTGGTAACATATCTTTCTCCATTCAATTTAATCGACTTGTTCTTGCAAATATCTTCTACCTTAAAATCAACGAAAGTGTATTTTAAAACTGCTCCTGCTTCTACCCAACGAGATTTATATAATAAATCAATAATAATCTTTCCAGTTCTTTTTCTGCACGATCCTGTTGGCATTGTGCCTCCAAAAGTTACTACAATTCTTGACTCTGTATTGGCAGAACTTGCTGTGTCAACACCTTCAGGAATATGAGAAACTCCACCACCAAAAATATTTGCTGCACCACAAAACTTAGCACTTGAAGATGCTATGTTATTTACATCATCATCAACTGCATCTGTTTCACCATCAAACGTTGCTGCATCATCCGAATGGAATTTAGCTTCAACCACATCTTCAGTAACGGTATTAGCTTCATTTGCATTTTTTTTACAACCAGTAATTGCAAGTGCAAATGCCACAGCACAAATGGTTGAAAAACATTTAACTTGTTTCATAATATTTTTTTAGTTAATAACAAAAGTAGTACCAAGACTAACAAAATGTTAAATAGTTTATTTTTTATCTATTTTTTTAAATACAATTTTGGTTAACCAGTCATATATATTTGCAGCTATGGGGAATTAGCTCAGTTGGTAGAGCGTTTGCATGGCATGCAAAAGGTCACCAGTTCGAACCTGGTATTCTCCACCAAAGCGGAAGTTTCTAATTTTGTATTAGAGCTTCCGCTTTTTTGTTGCAGTAAAACCTTTGCCCACATTGGGTTTTGGTAAATACAAAGACACTACCTCAACAAACTTACATAACCCGATATTACATTTTTATAGCCAGCTACCGTTTGGTAGTTGATTATATAATAATAAACGCCAATGGGCAAAGACTTGTTGTTGGATGTGCCATCCCAACCTCTGTTAGCATCTATCCTTTCAAAAACCTTTTGCACCCACCTGTTAAAAATAACAAGGGCTATTGTCAATTAACTAAACATACAGCAAAATTCTTAGGGCTTCGAGAAACTGCTTTAATCAATTTAATTTATAGACAAATCCAAAGCCCTTACTCACACTTCCAAGGCATCACTTGATTATATAAGCATTTAAAACATTCAAATATTGGGCGTGCTGTTTTAATGCCCTCTTTCACTTCGTAAATAATCTCTTTAGTACCTTTAATGGTGCTTGAACCATTGTACATAAAGTACATAAAGTTGGTATCTTTTAAAGCCAATTGTCCAGTATTAAAATAAACTGATGTTTTATTGTTCTTTTTAGCAAATAATAAATTGTTGAACTCTGCCATTTTATGTATTTGGTCGTAAACAGTATCGAGTATTATTTTTCCAAAACGTGATATACCATATTGCAAAAATCGTTTGCCATTTTCTTCTTTTACCACAGCAATTAAAGTATCCATATTTCCTAAGTGCCTTGCAGCATAATATTTGGTGGTTTTAATTTCATTAAAGTTGCTATCTAAATAAATTTCTTTTAATTCATTATTTACTAAACTGTCTCTTATATATCCCTGCCATTGTTTGTAATAATTTACAGTGGGATTATTTTCAAAATAAAAATTAGAAAGTTTATTGCCATAGTCATCCATTATGTAAGTGCCTTTGTGCGTATGTGCAAGAAAGTACCTTATATTTTGTTTGGGATAAACAGCATATTCAGTTTTAGTGATTGATACTACATCTTGCAAAGATTGTATTGTTCCATCTTTTTTTATTAAGCCACACCTTGCAATAGGATAACCACTTTTAGTGGTATCTGCTTTATTTTCTTGCTTATAAAAATAAAAATATTTATACGGCGTTATCTCTTTAAACTCAATATTGGCAATGATTTGATTGTTGATGTTTATGATACCATCTTTATCATTTTTGTTTACAATAAATTGCTCGCCATTAATACAATCTATTGCATTATACAAGCAAGGAATTTGTTGTTTTAAATCTTTACTTATAAATCCCCATAAAGACAAGTATGTATATCTGCCTTCATCAAAGTTTTTTTTGTACACATTATCACAAACAAAATAGCCATATTTAAAAGCAATAATATTGTTGTAAGTAATGGACAAAACATAATTACCTAAACTATCAATAACGCCATATTTATTATTCTTGCTTACAACATATATCCATTTATAAGGTTTTGCATAAGGTATATGTGGTCGTGCAGTATATAGTTTTTTAAAGTCAGTATTTTTGTAGTGTTCAAAGTCAAAAGACTCACTACTATATTGTTCAGTTACTTCCATATTAGGTAAAGCTGATTTTTTGTAACTGATATGATAAGTTGCAACTTTCAAAGATTGCTCAACAGATAGCTTTATATGCTTTTCATATTCTCTTTTATCGTCATTAAAAACATCTACAATTTTTCCATCACTATTCCTCAAATAAATGGGATTGTGAATGTCTAAATAACTAACGTATAAATCTCTCGCTGCATATTGTTGTATATGCAATGAACGTTGATATGAATTTACATCTACCTCAACCATTTGCACATTATTGTACATAGGATGATAGAATACACTGAGGTTAGACTCTTTACTTTTTTGAATTGCTTTTTTCTTTTGAGCAAAACAAGTAGATGCAATTGCAAAAGCTATTATTGTATAAATAAGTTTCATTAAAATGGTTTTACTTTATTATCTAACTCAGGTTCAAAATAAGTATTAAAATGTGCACTCAAAACCAATGGATGCTGAGTCAATTTTTCATAAGCTTCAAAGAAGCCATCGTCAATTAATTTACCACTTTGATGTGTAAGCCAATATCTGTTGCTGCCCATATCTGCTTGAATATCTATGTAGCCTAATGCCTTTGCTTTTTTCTTAAAATCTTCAACATCTTCAATATTAATTTCTGCATACACTCTATTATCGCAAAAAGCAATTCTGTGTTTATTCATCACAGTAAATAAATTGCAAACAAAACGAATACAAGTATCGTTGGTTAGTTGCATAACTACTTTATATTGCTCATCGTAGTTGAGGCTGCGTAAGTCAATGCCACGTTGATGTTTGCTTACATAAACAGTAGCAATTTTTGGATATTTTTTTTGTAATGACTGAAGAATAGAATCTGTAATTTGATAAGTAGTTCTGTTTTTGTTTATAAACTTTGAATAATCTGGAATAATGGTATATTGATGTTTGAGTACTGAAAATGGTGTTTTATAATAACCAATTTTCACAGTTCTTTCATTAGGTTTTAGCAAATAAAATTGCATTGAAATATTAGCTGGAATTTTACTGTAAGGTAACGCAAAGCCATAACTAGTAGTGTCTGTAAAAGCTACAATGCTATCTGTTTCTTTAGTAATGTAAAATCTTTTTTGGTAGTTTACATCATCAACAATTGGTTGTTTCCATTCTCCATTTTCTAATACTTTAATGCTGAAATTGGTGTGCTGACTTGCATTTTCTGTACTAAATGCAGATAAGGAAATTTCTTTAGAGTAAACAACTTCATCAATGCCCCAAGTATCTTTTTTGTAATATTCCCATTTGCCTACTTTCAAACTAGTATCTCCGTTTTGTATAAATCCTTTGGCTCGTAATTTACCATTGTGGTAAGTAAGTATAGTATTGCTAAATCTTTTGTTTTGTGCAATAGCATAATTCACACTACTGTCTTTATGGTAAACAATAGTAGCATTATTACTAACTGTAGGCACAGAAACTTCAAAAGCAAGCGTATGATTATCTTCCAAAGTAAGATAACAAGAAAAGTTTTTAGTAATAAAATCAAAGCTGCTGTTTTGAAGTATTCCATTAAAAATCAAAGGCGTATTTTGTTTAGGTAAAAGCGTTTGATTGATGCTAAAAAAATCTCTGTTTGAGCTTTGAACTTTAGTAATATAAACAGTGTCATCACATGCATTATACAACCAAAATGTATCTTTTATATGCTTGGTAGCATTAGTGCCAATAACAGCTTGAACAGGTAAAGTATGCCATTTATCTTCGACTAAAATGCAAGCTTTAGGGGCATATTTTATAGTTGGTGCAATTGGCTTAAATAGTGTTTCGTTTTTATCAACCAGCACCCATTTTTTACTTTCAAGTTGATAAGTATAAACGATATCAGATTTTTCTGTTTTTTCATACACATACCTTCTCATTTTTTTCAATGGTGCATAATAAAATACATCATCGTTACTCAATAACTCATCAAGCTCATAAAGTTTTTTTATTGGGTTAAAAATGTAGTAATGTCTTTTGTTTCTAACTACTTTAAATTCTACATCTCTCCAAGTTTCCATTAACACAAAAAAGTCTTTTGCCTCTTCAATACCACGGTTATAAAAATCTATAAACTGAATAATGTTTTTACTTTCTTTATTAACCGATTTTTCTTTACTTGGAATATAAATTTCTTGATGAAGTTTACCTGTTTGAGCGTTATAAACTTTCGCAGTAACAACATTGTATTCTTTAAGTTCTAGTGGCTGGTTCTTGTTTTCAATAAACTCAAACCGAACGGTGTATTGTAATTTATTTTTTTCTTCATCAACTTCACTTACTCCTTTTTGTGTTTCTTCGTTTAATATAATATCAATTGGCTTAAACTCTTTACCATCAATAGTTTCAGCAGGCTTAAATGGTTTAAAATTTTCTGCAACATTATTATTGCAAATTCTTACAGCTTTTTGTATAGGCAAATGAAATATTTGCGTAGCATATAAATTTCCTGTTTCTTCATTTAATCCTGATTCAACTTTTAGTTTATAAATTGGATAATGCAATGGGTCTTTTAATTGATTTATATCTAACCTAAAAGCAACTATAAAATTATCGCCAATGTTATAAAATTTTTGTCGTAGCAATGGTCTTTCTCCTGCACGTTCTTTAGCTTTTTTATTATCCCAAAAATATAAAGTATCGTATCTGTGCTTCCATTGAGATTGTTCCTCATTCACTTTCTTACCCCCTGTTTCTTTGTAAATAACTTTAGCTGTGCAAGGCTTTTCGTTTTCATCTACCAAATACATTTTAAGATTCGGAATTTTATCTGCACTATTTTTTGCGTGTACATTCACTACAAACAAATAATAATTATCATAACCACATTGCTGTGCCAACGATTGAAGAGATATAAATAGCAGTAATGTAACAAACTTCAATTTCAAATGGTCACGTATCATTGCTTTAATATTGTTTCAATTTTATTTATAAAAAACGCCTGCTGGTCTATAAAAACACTGTGAGAGCAATCGCTTAAATAATAAACATTTTGTTTGCCTATCAGTATTTCCAGTTGTTCAATTTGGTTTATAGAGTACAAGCCATCATCTTTTCCATACAGTCCAAAAAGTTTTATTTTACTATTCGCAAGTGCCTTAATATTTCTTGTTAAGTCAATAGTTGTATATTTTTCATTTTTCCAAAAACCAGTTGTTGGTTCAACACTCATTGACGAAGCCAACTTCTTTAATGATGTATCGGTTTTAAATGTTGCATAAATTTCTTTTGCCTCTTCAGTTTTATTTTTAGCCGAATAAAAATTATTTTGCATTGCATAATTAAAACAATACGAGCTGTAGCTCAAACTCGTTGTATCCATTTTCTCAAGCAAAGCCACATATTTTAAGGTAATGCTATCTTGTTTAGCTTCATATATTTTTCTTACTCTATAAATAATGTTCTTAAAACTGCTTTGAAGCGAAACAGGTGCTCCTATATAACCTATAGCTTTTACCTTATTTGGATACTTTTCTGCAAAAAGGGTAGCAACAATCCCGCCAAAACTATGACCAAGTAATACAGCCTTCGATAAATTGTATTCTGTGTAAATATCGTTCAAGTCGTTAAAGGTTTGATTAAAGGTGTAGGCAGCTGTAGCATCTTTGCTGCGTCCTTCGCCACGCCTGTCATAAACAATTACATAAAAGCCTTTGTTGGCAAGCTTTTGAGCAGTTGTTACTTCAAAGCTGGCACAGTTATATCCAGGGCCTCCGTGCAAAAAAATAATTGCTTCATTTTTGTTATCGCCAAATGCTTTTGAATAAATTGCTTGAGCTTTAATAAATGTTGCAAATAGCAGAAACGTAAGCAGAGTTATAATTTTCATTTTTTATATAATTTTTGTAATTACTGTTTTATATCATTATGGATATTCTTTACATACCATAACTAATAGAACACACAACAGTTAAGTTTATAGGCAAAAAACTTTGACTGACATCTAGCGAAAATAAGATTAAAGCATTTGCAATTCGCAGCTTTACTACAAAAGCAAAGAGGATTTCAATTATTGAAACCCTCTTTGCTTTTATTACAATAACATTATTTTCCGATACAGAATTTTTATTACTTCCAAAAATACAGGCGATTGAATACTTGGAGTATCCAAATTAATAAACAATACAATTAGTTTATTTCTCTTTTTGTAATAAAGAGCTTTTGATATATTCAACGAATACATCTTTAATTCGTTTATTCAAATCTCTCATATTTTTAAATTCAGAAACCTTAATCATACTTAATATTTCATCATACATATCTGATGAAATTTCAACATTATATTTCTTTTTAAACTTGTAAAGTATTTCCTTTAACCGAAATTGAACAAACTTCTCCTTATCATTATTAAACAATAAACTAAAATGAACTTTTAAATTAAATCTTGAACGTAATTCAGGTGAGATTGTTTCTTTAAATCCAGCTTTTGATATATTAGATGTAAATACAATAATGTAACCATTCACATCGATTTCATCTCCTTGTGAATTTGTCATCTTCCCATTTTCTAATACCTCTAAAAAATAGTTATAAACAACAGAATCAGCTTTCTCAAATTCATCAATCAAAATTAACCCAACATCAGAGTTATAAACCTTTTCAAAAAGTTCTCCTGTTTCACTACCAATATATCCTCGAGGACTTCCTATTAACGAGTTTAAAGCATCCTTACTACTATAATTACCAAAATTGATTTTCGCAATTTTGGTTTTCCCTTTTAAACATTTTTGAATAACTCTTGCAACCTCTGTTTTTCCAACACCAGAATCTCCCATTAAAAATAACGATAACACCTTATGTTCTCCTAAAGCATTAAAAACTCCATACGTTTCAATTAACTTTCTAAACTCGTCTTTAAACTTTTGATGTCCATATAAAGCATTATTAAAATCACTAAAAAAGGTTTGTAATTCTTCGTTATTAAGGTCAATAATCCTCTTCTTCTTAATTACACTTTTACCATTTATTTCAATAATATTATCTTTCTTCTCCGAAACAAAACTGACATTGACATCCTCAAATTCACTAAAACAATATCTCAATTCATATCTTACTGTTTCTTCAAATTTTTTATCAACAATAAAAACAACTTCGTCAGGAAAACAATTTACCAACCTCTCTACCTGATACTGAAAACTGTTCTCTTTTACTGTAAAAACCCAAGATGAAATATCAATTATTTCGTTAGTATATCTATCAGCAATCTCATCAGAGTTTAACCAATGTGTAAAACTGCTGATTTCTATTCCTTCATCATTAACTAACTTTTTATAATGAGGAAATTGTTCTTTAGTATAAAATAATAATGTTCTACTCATTTACTCTGTTATATCATTTTTAAAATTTACATTTTGAGTGATTGCCAACAAATCAATATAATGATATTCAATTTCATCGTCATCAGAAACAAAAGGATAATAACTTTCAGTAGATGTATCATTTGTATATTGACTTTCAAGAATTTCCTTATCTTCAACATTAGTATTAAGTCCCTGCAAACTTCCTATCTTCTGAAAAAATTGAAACGAGTTTCTTAACGTGTTTATCTTTATTTTCCCCTTATATATTCCAACAATAGAAACCTTTCCAATAAATAAATCATCAACTCCATAAGAACTCTCAAACTCGTTTTCAAATGACAATGGAACTTTTATCAATATCCGTTCGTTATCTTTAATAACACCTTTAATTTTATACGCATAATCTTTCAACATTGAATTAAATATATTGTTTATATCCAACCCATTTGCACCTGGAATTACCATACCCTTAAATGTTCCATTCGAAAACAATTTAACTGTTCGTAATTCTGCTTCATTCTCTAATGACAATTTCACATTATCTAACTTTATTAACTCTCCTTCATCTAACCCATTAAAATCAACAACTAAATTACTTTTTTGAATAATCTCATTGAGTATAATTGATTTTGTCATTTTAATTTCAAATGTTTCTAATACTTTCCTCGAGTCTGATAATGAAGTCTTATTACTTCCTCCAGCTTCTCCACTAAACAAGTTCAAAAATTTTGCTCCAACTTTTGCTTTTAATTCATCATCATTCCCTTTTTGAGTATTACTTTCTACTTCCCTAACAGTAGTAATGATGTTACTTAACATCATCTTTATTTCATAAACTTTATCGAAGTTTATATAGTAAATATTGTATATCATAAATTTATCAATTTTGCTTATTTCAAATCTTTATTTAAACTGTAAATAATTCACCTCTTTCCTCCAAAAATCAACAGTTTCTTTCTCAAACTTTCTTCTAAAGTTAATCTCTCGCATATCCTCTAAATTCATAGTTTTAGTATTTCTATATCCAAGATTTTTTAGTGTTTTATAAAACCCATCTCGTGGACGATATAAACCAACACCATAAATAATTGATGTCAATGGTGGTCTTCTCTCGTTAAGTTCTCTTTCTAATAAATCAGCTAATACGACACCTAACTGATGCCTATGTTGTGGATTTCTTTGAAGATTATTGTATGGTAATTTACAATCAACTACAAGCTGATTATATGTAGTATAATATTGTTTAAAGTCGCTTCTTTTGAAGATATAATCAATAAGATATTTTCTTATCTTTTGAACTTCTTTAAATTGTGTAGTAGTTAAACTCATTGGATAACTCTTTGTTTTCAAACAAAGTTATTATCCAGTAACTAACTATTTTATATTTTGTAAAATCTGTTGAAAACTGTTTCTAACATAGTCGTGCAGTTCTTCGTTAAAACTTGATTTTTGGCGATGTTCTACAAGTTTTAAACGTAGTATTTCTTTATATCGTTCTTCAACAAAATCTAAGTGAAGATAATACCAGTCATACTTTTTATCTAATACTTTAAATGCTGATACAAATGTTGAGTACAACTTGTTAGATTTCTTTAATTCTGTTCCGTGAAGATTTTCCTCTGTTTCTATAATAAATACAGGTTTATCTTCAATTATAGTTTTTACTATTTTGATACTACCTCCTTCCCCAAGTAGCGATAACATTATTTCATCTTTCATACTTTATACAATTACAAGTTTAATTATAACAACCAATATTTAATGACACAACCTCTCCATTTACAATATCACAAATAACTAATTTATTCTTTTTTCCCTCTGAGATAATATCGTTTCTACTATCAATAATATTGTGAGCATTCAACTTAATATTTGTTACACAATTTTTGATTTTACAGTTATCGTTTATCTTAAAAGTTCGTAGTGTAGTATTATCATTAATAATTTTAAAGTCGTTCATTTCTCCAGTCATCTTTACTTGCACATAGTCTAATGATATAACAAGGTCGTGGTGTTCGTATTCATACCTAATATCTTTTACAAGTGCATATTGATTTCTTACATCTTTTTCAATAGTTTTTTTTGTGTTGTTTTTATCTTCATTATTACTTTGATAACTGTTACTATTTTCATCATTTTTATTTTTTGCTTTTCCACCACTCACATTAACAAGTGTAATGTTATCATTAAATTTTAAATCTCCATTTGCGAGAAAATACATCACTTTAGTTGTTCCATTATTTTCTTCATATTCAATCCTATCATCATACTGACGACATTTAAACTTTGATATTCCAGTTATTGAATTATCAACTGTTACATCATCTCCTCTAATATCAATATTGATTTCTTCAAACTTAATTCCAAACATATGAAACATTGTATAGTAATGACCATCGTGTTGATGACTTCCACCACTACCACACGAATACAACAACATTATCGCAACAAGTATCGTAAATTTTATACTTAATATTTTCATCATAAAAATTTTGTTGAAGTTCCTTTAAAGTTGTGTTGTTCCCAACAGTTACAGTTTTTCTTTATACAAAAACATTTCTAATTGGTCTTCTTTAAAGTTATATTTTATTGAGATTTCAGTAATCAATTTAATGTAATCAAAATAGTGTTTGTGTCCATTTTCATACGTTACATTACACAGCATAAATAGTTCTTCATACTTTTTATTTTTCAACACATCAATTATCTTTCTATCAAGTATTACACACTTGTAATTATCAATTGTAATTTTAAAAAAGTACAACAATTTTGTTAGTGTACTCAACCCAATACCAGTTCCAGTAAATTGCTTTTTTAGTTCAACAAATTCATCTTTTGTGTAATTAGTTTTATCTTTAAAACAATGTTCTAAACTCTTTATTTTTTCAATATTATCTAATACTGATTTAAAGTTATTTCCACGCATATTGTTATTACCTGAATAACCCCAAAATATAATACTGAATACCTTTTCAATAAAGTTGCTTGATGATAGTTTAAACAAATCTTCTCTTGTTATTGTACAACTTTCTGTGTTTAAAAATTTAGTAGTATAAAACTTGTTGAAGTCTTCGTAATCTGTGTATTTACTCCAAGTTTTCTTTTGTGTAGTGAACGATTGTTTGTTAAAATCTATACTATCAATTTGTTTTTTGCAATTTTCTATCCTCATATTACTCAATAAAAGTGTATCGAGCAAAAATAACGCATATATGAGTTTATGTAAGAATTTTATTAGTCATTCTTTGCGTATGTGATTAACGTTAAAAATAAAGACCTTCTAAAAGCAATAGGTTCTCGTATAAGAGAACTTAGATTACAACGTAATATATCACAAGAATCACTGGCATACGAAGCCGATATTCCTATCTCTCAAATTGGTCGTATTGAGCGTGGCGAAATCAATCCAACAATATCTACACTTTATGTAATTTCAGTAGCATTACAAGTTACACTTCGAGAAATTATTGACATATCAATTTAGTTTAATTCATCAATAATCCTTTTAAATAAGTAATAACAATTTCTGTATCATCAGTATCATTGATATACGGCTTTAAAAACTTACTAAACTTTTTTAATTTACTATCCCAATTAATTGTAAGTGTAGGTGTATTATTTACATAATTTTTTATAGTGCCGTCTCTTTTTTGTCTGCTACCAAATTCACTTTTTCTTGTTCGATAAATATAACGTACACTCCTTTCTATATCTTCATTTGAATACATTTTACTTTTTAAATTTATTCTACAATACTTTATCACATTATCCAAATCATACCCCATATTATTACAGTTTATAGCAAACAGTTTTATAAACTCTTTTTCATTCCCAAACGAAAACTTTTCTCTCTTTTCAGTAAACAATTTTGTTGATTCAATCTTACTCAAAAAATCAGTTTCAAAATCGTCTTCTTCAATTTGAATTTCTTCTTTGATTGACACAACATAGCTCATAGGAAATTTACGAAAATAGCAATCATCATCACTACTTACAATACACATATAAGTTAAGTCTTTTGTTTTAGTATCAGCATTAACTCCTAATAAATTTTCATAATATTTTTTTACTTGTTCAAATGCAGTATTGTGATATTCAACAGTAGTTGTTACTGGCACTAAAACAGTTATTCCATTTCCTAAAATAGTAGTATATACCATTGCAGAATACGTAGTATTTTTAGCTTTTTCCTTAATCTCTTCCAGTTCTTCCAAATCAATTTCATTAAACTCAAGTAAAACCATTTTACTATACTTAATTAAGAACTCTTTTGTTACTTCTTCGCCAAATAAACCTGCATAACAAAATGTAAGTAATTCTGATTTTAAAGGTTCAATTTCATTACTTTTTTTATGTTCTAAAGTATTCACATACTCATCAATAGTTCCTTTTATATTTTTACCTACTATTACCTCATAAATATCTTCAAGTGTGAGTAACATATTATTATCTACTCTCTCACCACAATCAAAAGTTTCAAATTCAACACTATTATACTTTCCCATTTTATTACATTTTTGAGTTTAAAAAATAATTTGATACACTTTTTGAAATATCATTCACACCAGCAATTTTTTGTGATGTAATGTATTTATCTAAGTCTTCCCTCAAATAGTAATTCATCTTGTTGTTTGGGCTAAATCTCTTAATAACATTTCTGTGATTTAACTTGTATAAATAACTTTTTGAGATACCTAAATACATAGCAGTTTCATCAGTATTCAAAAACTTTTTACTCTGTAGTAGTTTATGTATTTCACAATACTCGGTACTACCAAACACAATTTTGTTGTTTGACATATTATATCAATTTAACAATGAAAACCTACTTATTAAAAAGTAGTAGCGATTTTATAAATGCGATTCGACTTGAGGTATCGTTTATCACCAGTCGATAATGATAAACTAAATTTGTGTTTGTGTATTTGTTTGTATCAATACAAAATTTTCATCTTGTATTTTATCAAAAGTAGTGGTCGGTGTTGTTTACACAAAATTTTATTCAACAAAAAACTTGTGCGTTGGCACATAGTAATATCATTCCCTTTTAAAATCAAAGCGAATGATATTACGTTAAATAATTGTTACCAATTTATAATCCTATACTTGGTATTCTTGATACTGCTTCAACTTTCTTTCTATCAATAACCTTTGTGTAAATCTGTGTAGTTCCGATGTTTCTGTGTCCTAAGAGTTTCCCAACCGTATAAATATCATTTTCTAATGTAATGTTCAACACCGCAAATGTGTGGCGAGAACAATGGAACGTTATGTGTTTATCAATACTAGCAGAACTAACCCATTCAAGTATTTGTTTGTTTTTGTAGGCACTATACTCCAGTCCATAAAATACTAATTCATTACTCCTTTTCGGTTCTCCAATTAGTTTAATTACTTCATTAGTTATTGGCAGTACTTGTGTTGATTTCGTTTTCTTTTGTGTATAACTAATACTCCAACCACTTAACTCATCATACTTAAACATATCCCACTTTAACTGCTGAACATCACTAAACCTTAATCCTGTTAAACAACTAAATAAAAAGGCTTGTTTTGTTACCTTACACTTACAATCAGTTTTAACCAACAACTTTATTTCTTCCAATGTCAAAAACTCTCTGTGTGTTTCTTTTTCCTTAATACCTTTTACCCTTAAACAAGGATTTTCTTTGATATACTTATTGTGATACGCTTCCTTTAATGCAGTCTTCACTTTATTAAAATATGAGAGTGCTGAGTTCTGTGATACCTTTTTGTTCTTACATTTTATTGATATTTTTTCATTCAATAAATACTCTTTAAATCTTTCCAAAAACAAATCATCAATTTTATCCAACTGTATATTTTTATTGTTACAAAACTTACACAAGTGGTGGTAACAACTCAACCAGTTACCATAACTACCTTCTGAATTTATTCGTTTATCAACTAAACTTTTAAAGTAATCTAAAAAACTTACCTTACCTTTTACACTACTAACAAATCCGTGTTGAGTACTCTGAATATCCAATACTTTTTGGGCGTATATTGTTTCAGCCAACTTCATTGTTTCCTTGTTGTGTAGTCGTTGTTGTTCTGTTTTTGGTTTATCATATACAAACAATTTTAAAAACTCATACCACCGTTTTTTGTTTTTACTATCGTTGTACATTAAATACAAACTGTTCTGACGAACTTTACCTTTCTTTAGGTTTTCTTCTGACAATTTTCCTTGTCTAACTCTCAAATAAATTTTCATTTTTATACAATTTTGTTTACTAAATGTGCTGTAAAACTCACTTCATAATTCCGATTATCCAACAGACATACTGTATTTACTACCTTCTTAATAAAATTGTATCACACTAATTACTTTTAGTTACAGTAAGTAACCACTTCAAACTCCTTTAAAAATGATGTTTTCAGTAGGTTCATCCTTAAACAACAAATCACCCAAACACTACCCTCATTTTCTTATTTGAAAAATCGTTTCGTGTTTCGGTGATTTATTGTTTTACTCTATTAAACACCCATTTAAAAAATACCCATCTTAACTACTTATATTACCTATACTTTTAACCTTATACCCCTACTATAAAAAAATAAATTTGGTGGTTCGACTATATTTTTTATTTTATATATATGCATATCATATTATCATATTATATCTAATATCATATCCATATTAATAATAAAATAGCATAGTGCAAATCATCAAAACAAAAATTATCCTTGAACACTGTTATAACCTCAAATTTCAATTATCTCTCTTGAAGTAAGTATTTCATCAAAAAACAAATTAAAACTTGTACAACTTAAAATAAATAGTGTTGTAGTTAGTTCTTCGTTGAGTTATCAAACAAGATTTCAATATCGGTTCTCCTTATTATGTGTTTTCTACCAATATTTACTGTTTTGATTACGCCTTTTGAAATTAGTTTTCTTAAAGTACTCGCACTACATTTTAAAAGAATACTGGTTTCGTTAATATCCAAAAATTGTTTCAATTGAATAACTGATAATGCAGGCGATGCTGTCTCAACTCGTTGTATTGATTTCGATTCTGCAAGTTGAGTTTTTAACTGTTTTACGTTGTGTTTATATGCTCTACTACTACACCTATTACTACAAAATCTTGTAGTAGATTTCATTGCTGTAAATTTAGTATTACAATACTCACAAACTTTTTTTAGATTGAGTGTACTACCCATAAAGTTATTTGTCCGTAGTTATGTGTAACTATGAGTAACTAATAGTAACTACGTTTTATTTTTTAAATTTTTGTTGAAGTTCTACATAACAAACCACTTAAAAAACAATTAGTATCAAAATTAGTAAACAAAAAAAGGATAACAAGGGAAGACATCATCATAACAAGTATCACTTGAAACTATTGTAAACGCTGCATTGTATGCGTAAAAGCGTTGATTTTGTTAGTGTGGGTTATTTTCCAATACAAAACTTAGAGAAGATAAAGTCGAGTTGCTCTTCATTGGTAACCTGCCCTGTAATAGTGCCAAGATAATGCAATGCCTGCCTTATATCCAACGCAAGCAAATCACCTGGAATATTAGTGTTTAAGCCTGTTTTAATGTCGTGCAGCGATTGTGAAAGTTTTTGCAATGCATCAAAGTGGCGAGCATTGGTAACAACTGTGTCTTCAGTATTTATATTACCCTTAACAGCTTTTTCTACTAAGGCTTTTTTTACAGCATCAATATTTTTATTGTCTTTTGCCGATATAGAAATTACATCTTTTATTTCAGCTTGTGCTACATCAGTTTTATTTGCAACAATTATAAATGGCTTGTTAAACCCTTGCAGCCATTGCCTTTCACTGGTTATATCTTTTTCTATGCTGGCATCATATAAGTATAAAATCACGTCTGCCTGTGCTGCTTTTTCATAGCTTTTACCTACACCAATAGTTTCAATTTCATCACTTGTATGTTCCCTAATTCCTGCAGTGTCAATTAGCCTAAACAAAATACCATCTATGTTTATTACTTCTTCAATGGTATCTCTGGTAGTACCTGCAATGCTGCTCACTATAGCCCTTTCTTCATTTAATAAAATGTTCAATAGTGTTGACTTTCCTGCATTGGGCTTACCAATAATTGCAACCTGCACACCATTTTTAATTACGTTGCCAAGGGCAAATGAGTTAAGCAATTGTGTGGTTGACAGATTAAGTTGTGTAAGCAAATTTTTAAATGCAGTTCTGTCTGCAAACTCAACATCCTCCTGACTAAAGTCAAGTTCTAGCTCAATTAATGCTGAAAATTTTATCAGCTCTTCTCTTAACAAAGACAATGAATTTGAAAACCCACCACGAATATTTTTCAATGCAGTATTCCTGCTGGCTTCAGTATTGCTGGCAATTAAATCTGCAACAGCTTCAGCTTGTGTCAGGTCAAGTTTGCCATTCAAAAAGGCACGTTGTGTAAACTCTCCAGCTTTAGCCATTCTTGCACCAAGTTGTGTTATGGCTTTCAATATTTTTTCTTGTATAAAAGGGCTACCGTGGCAACTTATTTCTACAACATCTTCACCAGTATAGCTTTTAGGATTTTTATAAATAGATACAACAACTTCATCAAGCACTTCATTGTTATGCTTTAATAAACCCACATGTAAAGTGTGTGTAGCCTGCTGCAATAAATTTTTAGATGGAAATATTTCATTAACAATATCAATAGCCTTGTTGCCACTAAGTC
Source organism: uncultured Chitinophagaceae bacterium (assembly GCA_964477265.1). Lineage (GTDB taxonomy): Bacteria > Bacteroidota > Bacteroidia > Chitinophagales > Chitinophagaceae > CAIVPM01. Next base: position 28,793 of record CAYZDJ010000001.1, on the reverse strand, counting down.
TTATAACAGCAATGGCACCAATACCTGGTGCAGTTGCTAATGCTACAATGGTATCTTGCCAACCACTTAAACTCTCCTGCATGTATTATTATTATTTTCAGAATGAAGATTGCTATTACCTGCAAATATTTATTATTACAATAAATATTGTTCTTTAATTTTCAAATTTATAGAAATCATAATCAATAGTACTTATAAACTAAAGCATAAGTCAGTTAACAAAAAAGTCTGAACCAAACTCTACAGCCTAGTCATTACTTTTTAGCAAAACAAAATGCTTGAATAACATTTAATCAAGCATATTTGAATTATCTCATTTATTTTAAGAAAAATAGGCCTATTACCTCTATCATCTACATTTTTCTGTATCCTTTCAATTTCTCCTACATTCGTTTATGAAAAAGGTTTTACTTTTTTATCTGTTATATTGTTTAATTAAAACTGGAAAGGTGCAACAACTGTTTACACTTTAAACCAATTGGGAATGGTTGTAAAAGCTGAAACAATAAATGCAGAAGCTAATGGCAGCTCATTAAAAAATGGCGTTTATTTTATGAAACTTACAAATGGTAAAAACACCAGCATCCAAAAGCTATTGATTCAGAAATAACAACATTCAAGGTTATACTTATTTATAATAAAAGGTTGCATTTGCAGCCTTTTATTTTTACATATTAAGCAACTTTTTACAACTGCTAGTTGCATCTTTGTACAATAATTTTTATATATTAATAAATGATGAAATTAAAATTTTTACTAATTTGTACATTAGCTGTTGAGTTGATATACAGTCAGAAAAAACCTTATGTATCTAAGGTTTGGTGTGCAGACAATGCTGATGGCACTTATACCAACCCAATAATACATGCAGATTACAGTGACCCTGATGCCATAAGGGTTGGCAACGATTTTTATATGGTCGCTTCAAGTTTTAACTGCTCTCCTGCCCTACCTATTTTACATTCAAAAGATTTGGTAAACTGGCAAATAGTTAACTATGCTTTGTATAAGCAAATCCCAATAGATACATTTAACAAACCTCAACATGGCAAAGGCGTTTGGGCTCCTGCCATTCGTTTTTATAAAAATGAATTTTACATTTTTTATCCTGACCCAGATTTTGGAATTTATATGATAAAAGCCAAAAATATTTATGGCAAATTCAGCACACCAAAACTTATTTTACCAGGTAAAGGGATTATTGACCCATGCCCTTTTTGGGATAATGATGGAAATGCATATTTAATTACAGCATGGGCTGGCAGCAGAGCTGGTGTAAAAAGTTTGCTTACATTATACAAAATGAAAAATGATGGAACAGAAATACTTGATGAAGGCAAACATATTTTTGATGGACACGAAACCAATGAAACTGTTGAAGGTCCCAAGCTGTATAAAAGAAATAATTACTATTATGTTTTTGCACCTGCTGGTGGAGTAGCAACTGGCTGGCAATTGGTATTGCGTAGCAAAAATATTTATGGACCTTATGAGGAAAAAATTGTAATGGATAAAGGCACTACAAATATTAATGGACCACACCAAGGCGCTTGGGTTAATACACAAACTGGCGAAGACTGGTTTATACATTTTCAGGATAAAGATGCTTATGGCAGGGTGGTGCATTTGCAACCTATGATTTGGAAAAATGATTGGCCGGTAATTGGTGTTGATAAAGAGAATGATGGCAAAGGCGAACCAGTGATAACATATAAAAAACCCAATATTGGCAAGACTTTCAGCAAAGAAAATATTTTTGAGAGTGATGAGTTTAACAATGATACACTTGGCTTGCAATGGCAATGGAATGCCAATGAGCAGCTTCAATGGAGTGCATTAATACGCAATAAAAATTATTTAAGATTGTTTGCAATAGCACAACCCAAGAAAGCAATTAACCTTGCAAACACACCTAATTTATTATTACAAAAATTTCCTGCACCAAATTTTACTGCAACAACAAAACTTAGTTTTAATTGTGGTACAAATGGTTGTGATAATAAAAAAGCTGGGCTTATTGTTTATGGAGAAAATTATATGTACTTAAGCATTAGTAAAAAAGACAGCAATTATGTGGTAAGCCTAAATGCTTGTTTTGATATGCTTAATCAAAACAAAGAAAGAAATATGGGGCAACAAATTGTAAACTCACCAACATTATATTTTAAAGTAAATGTTGTTGCACCAGATGCCATGTGCCAGTTCAGTTTTAGCGAAGATGGAATCAATTTTACTAATATAGGTACACCTTTTAAAGCAAAAGCAGGTAAGTGGGTTGGTGCAAAAATGGGTTTATTTTGTGTTAATGATTATGGCAGTAAAGTTGGTGGCTTTGCAGATATTGATTGGTTTAGAGTAACAAAAAATTAAGCTTAATTGAACAATAAAAATAAACAGATTTTTTCTTCATTGCTTCTGCATTGGCACAAAACAGATAATAAAAGGACAATGCCTTGGAAGAATGAAAAAGATCCATACAAAATATGGTTGAGTGAAATTATTTTACAACAAACAAGGGTTGAGCAAGGTTTAAACTATTATAATAAATTTATTGCAGCATATCCAACCATTGCCGATTTGGCAAATGCAAATGATGATGAGGTTTTTAAACTATGGGAAGGATTGGGTTACTACAGCAGGTGCAAGAATTTATTGTTTACAGCAAGGGTGATTAGGGATAATTATAATGGAATTTTCCCAAACGAGTATAAAGAAATTATTTCGCTAAAAGGCATTGGAAACTACACTGCTGCTGCAATTGCTTCATTTGCATATAACTTGCCTTATGCAGTATTGGATGGCAATGTGTATAGAATATTAAGCAGGGTTTTTGAAATTGATTTAGCTATTGATAGCAAGCAAGGCAAGGATTATTTTACAACACTTTCGCAGGAATTAATTGATACAAAAAATGCTGCACTATACAACCAGGCAATAATGGATTTAGGTGCAACAATCTGCAAACCTAAACAACCTTTATGCGATGCCTGTCCCTTGCAAAAAATTTGTAAGGCATATAAAAATAACACCATTGAGAAGTTTCCTGTAAAAGAAAAAAAGCTAATTATTTCAACGAGGTATCTATATTATTTCATCATTCAATATAAAAATAAAGTATTAATAACTAAAAGGATTGAAAAGGATATCTGGCAAAATTTATTTCAGTTTTATTTGCTTGAAACACAAGAGCAGCAAGTATTTGATAATATTACTGCAAAAAAAATGTTGAAGGAAAAGTTACACTACAATAAGCAAATAAATGTTCAATCTATATCAAAAACATACCAGCAAAAGCTTACACACAGAATAATAAATGGTTGCTTTATTAAAGTTGAGCTTGATGCAATGATTGATATAGAAAACTACTTTTGGATTGATAAAAAAGAGTTAAAAAAATATTCTTTCCCCAGGTTTATTAATTTGTTTTTGGAGGATAATTAATAAACATTTTTCCAAGTCTGTAAACTATATATGTAAAAACTGGAGCAGCAACAACATCAATAGTATAATGAACGTGTTGTATTAAAACCATAATACCAATAAGTATTGAGGCAATTAATAAAAAAGTTTTTACCCATTTTTTTTCTATACAAAAATACATCAACAAAACTGTGGCTGTGTGTCCACTATAAAACAAATCTTTTGTTATAAACTTACCTCCATAAAATAAATTTGTGATTGGGTCAGCAAGCTCAACAATGTTTTTTGGAGGATTTAATTTTACCATACTTATTGTTATTATTCGAGAAAGACATAAGAAAATATAGCCCCATAAAAACAATAACAAAATATTTGGATTTTTTATAAACTGCCATATTGCAATGATGGCACTAAGCCAGATAATTCCAAAAATTGCAATGGAACAATTTTTATGAGGCAGCATATTTAGCAGAATATCATCCAAAACAACACCTTCCCTTTGCTCAATAAAATTAAAAAAGAATGAAAGTACAAGAAGTATAATTACTAATAAAATTACCCCAGCAAAAAGTTTATTTCTGTTACTTTTTTGTGCCCAAAATAGTGTCCAAGACTGCATTTTAAAAATTAGATTTAGCTGTCAAAATAAATATTTTTAAATTAAAAATTGGTTGATTTGTATAATAACTCTATTTTTACAACCAATATCCTAAGTACTCTATCGAAAATTTATTCGTAGTCCTTCTATAAAACCTCCTCCTTTACTAACATAGAAAGTTACATTTTACTAATTTTTTACTTATTGAATTTTTTTCAAATGAGATTAATATTACTATTCGTACTATTTACTGCAGGTGTTTTTGGGAAAGCTCAAAATCCAATTGCCTTTGATAACCATGTGGCATCAAGAAACGTTACTGTTTATAAGCACCAAAACTTTATTTACAATAACGTTGTAAATAATGAGAGTTGTACCCCTACTTTAAGCACAGGTGCAATTATTGGCAGCCCAATTTGTGCAGGCACAATTATTTCTGTTCCATACACTTTTACCGATTGTGTTGATGCTGGAAATATTTTTACTGTTGAGCTAAGCGATGCAGCAGGAAACTTTTCAAGTCCAACAATAATTGGTTCTTTGTCAAGTACAAGTAGTGGCAGTATCTCAGCCATTATTCCTCCTTTTATTGCAACTGTTGGAAGTGCTTACAGGATAAGGGTTGTAGCAAGTGCACCTTCAACAATTGGAACAGACAATGGAACAGATTTAACCATTATTCCAAAACCAAATGCAGGTTTTACTGTTAATGCAAATGCACAATGTGTTACCAATAACAGTTTTATTTTTACGAATACTTCAACAGGTAGCATTTCTGGTTTTAATTGGTCGTTAGGTGATGGTAAAACATTTACTACTAATAATGCAATAGATACTTATTTAGTTGCAGGTAACTACAATGTAAAACTTGTGGCAACAGGTAGTAATGGTTGCAAGGATAGTGTTACACAAACCATTTCAGTAAACTCAAAACCAGTTGCAAATTTTTCAATAACAAATTCAACTTTATGCCAAGGCGAAAACTTTAGTTTTACTAATAGCTCGTCTATTGCATTTGGTAGCATTTCATATAGCTGGAATTTTGGAGATAATACTACTGCATTTTCAATTAATGCTAATCATATTTATAATGCAGGCGGAAGTTTTGATGTAAAACTTATTGCACTAAGCAATGGTGGATGCATTGATAGCATTACAAAAACAGTAAATGTTTTACCGAAGGAAACAGCTTTGTTTACCACAAATAGTTTAACACAATGTGGCACAAATAATTTCGTTTTTACCAATAATACATCTGGCGTTACTACAAGTTTTTGGAGCTTTGGAGATGGCATAACATCTACACTAACAAGCCCTGCAAAAAGTTATGCAACAGCAGGCACTTATGCTGTAAAACTTGTTGTTACTAACTTTAATGGCTGCAAGGATAGCACAACAAAAACAGTAACTGTGCTTAGCAAGCCAACAGCTGCATTTGCAATCGCTGGTAGCACAAATTGTTCAAACAACTCAACATTTACTTTCAACAATACTTCTACAGGTACTGGTAATACTTACTTGTGGAATTTTGGAGATGGTGATACTTCATCTGCAATTAATCCCTCACACACTTATAGTTTAGAAGGAACATATACAGTACAGCTACTTGTTATAGGAAGCAATGGTTGCAGAGATAGTATTAGTAAAGTAATAACTTTTAGTAGCAATGCCGCTGCATCATTTACAATAAATAATAGTTCTCAATGTACAGGTACAAACAATTTTGTTTTTACAAATACATCAAATGGAAATGTGATTAATAGCAACTGGAGCTTTGGTGATGGTATTAATTCAACAGTTACAAGCCCTGCAAAAAGCTATACAGTTGCAGGAAACTATTCAGTTAAACTTGTTGTTACAAATAGCAATGGTTGTAAAGATAGCATTACACACAATGTTTCAGTGAGTGCAGCTCCAACTGTAGGTTTTACAACAAGTGGAGTTATTAATTGCACTAATAATTTAACTATCCAAAATAACAATACAACAACCAATGCTACAACTTATTTATGGAGTTTTGGAGATGCAACAACATCAACAGCAGTAAGCCCTTCTCACACATACTCTTTAGCAGGCACATATATTATAAAACTTATTGCATCAAATGCAAATGGCTGCAGCGACAGTGTGTCTCGAACTATAACATTTACGCCAAATCCTGTTGCAGCATTTGGCATAACTAATGCTGTACAATGTTTAACTGGAAATAGTTTTGTGCCAAATAATACATCAGCAAATGGTTTAACTTATGCTTGGAGTTTTGGAGATGGAACAACATCAAATTTAGCAACACCAACAAAAACATATTTAACAAATGGCAACTATATTATTAAATTAGTTGTTACAAATGTTAATGGTTGCAAAGACAGTGTAAGCAATGCTGTTGCTGTATTGCGTAGCCCTAAAGCTGCATTTACTGCAACATATTTACCATGCAACAGTTTATCAGTTCAGTTCTCGCAAACGGATACTTCAGCAACTAAATTTTCTGTATGGGATTTTGGAGATGGCAATGTTGTAAATGATGTATTTAAACCACTGCATATTTATTCAGCATTTGGAACTTATACTGTAAAATATTACACTTATGATGCAACTTCTACTTGCATTGATAGTGCTACAAAAACCATTACTCTAAGCAGCAACCCTGTTGCTGTTATTCATAATTCTGCAAGTAATAAACAATGTTTAAATGGCAACAGCTTCAGCTTTGTAAGTAATTCTTTATTTGCAACTTCGTATAACTGGACTTTTGGAGATGGCTCAACGTCAACAGCAGCAAACCCTCCTGCAAAAACATATAACAATGCTGGCATTTATACTGTTACATTAACTGTAACAAATAATAATGGTTGCACAAATTCAACAACAATTACTGATACTGTATTACCAAGCCCAAAAGCAAACTTTAATGTTATATATCAAACCTGTAATAGAAACAATGTTAGGTTTATACAAATTGACACTACAAATACAAAATATTCTGCCTGGGATTTTGGTGATGGCAATGGTGCAAGTGATGTATTTAACACAGTACACTCCTACGCAAGCATTAACTCATTCAACATAAAATATTATGCTTATGATACTAATTTTTATTGCGTAGATAGTGCAACTAAAACAATAACATTTAGCAATATACCAGCAGCAGGAATTGGTTTCCCTTATACTTCTAAACAATGTTTTAATGGCAATAGTTTTACTCATATAAATACTTCAATTGGTGCAACAAATTATTTGTGGGATTTTGGAGATGGCTCAACTTCAACAGCAGCAACGCCTCCAGCAAAAACATTTAACGCACCAGGAATATATACTGTTAAATTAACAGTAACAAACGCAAGTGGCTGCACTGGCAGCACAACTGTTTTAGATACAGTATTGCCAAGCCCAAAAGCTGCATTTACTGCTTCAAATCAAATTTGTAATAACCTAAATGTGCAGTTTGCACAAATAAATACTTCAGCTACTAAATGGTCTTACTTAAATTTTGGAGATGGAAAAGACACTGCAGATGTATTTAATGTATCTCATACATATGCAACTTCTGGAACTTATACTGTAAAATATTTTTCTTACGATTCTAATTTTTATTGTAGTGATAGTGCAACAAAAATTGTAACACTTAATCCTAAACCAATTGCTGGTATTACATATTTAAGTTCAATGAATTTGGTGCAATGTTCAAATAACAATAGCTATACTTTTGCTGATGCATCATTTAATGCTGTAAGTTATTTATGGAGTTTTGGCGATGGCTCAACATCAACAGCAGCAAGTCCTGCAGCTCATATTTATAGTGTAGCAGGGAACTATGTTGTAAAACAAGTTATAACAGGAATAAATGGTTGTAAAGATTCTGCAACTGTAAATGTGCAAGTAGTTCAAAGCCCTAAAGCTGCATTTACCGCTACTTACAATGCTTGCAATAATTTAACAGTTCAATTTGTTCAAACTGATACTACAAATACTCCATTATCTACATGGGATTTTGGTGATGGAAATAGTGTTATTGATGTACACAATACAACTTATACTTATTCATCAATAGGTACATATACAGTTACATATTCTGCTTTTAATACAGCACCAGTTTATTGCGAGGACATTGCAACAAAAGTAATAACTTTTAGCTCAAACCCCACAGCAGCCTTTACTACAACCAATGCTACACAATGCTTAAATGGAAATGCGTTTAGTTTTAATAACACTTCTTTAAACGCTGTTTCTTATATGTGGTATTTTGGCGATGGCTCTTTCTCAACACAGCAAACACCTTCGCCAAAAACTTATGCAAATGCAGGAACATTTAATGTAAAACAAATTGTAACAAATGCAAGTGGTTGCAAAGACAGTGTTACGCATAGTGTTACTGTGTCTCAAAGCCCTAATGCTGCATTTACTGCATCATTTAACGCTTGCAATAATTTGACTGTGCAGTTTGCACAAACAAACACAGGCAATACAGTTTTCTCTGCATGGAATTTTGGAGACGGAAGTGGTGCGAGTGATATTTTTTCTACTGCACATACATACTCAACAACTGGCACTTACACTATAAAATACTATGCTTACGATGCAAGCTTTACTTGTGTAGATAGTGCTACTAAAACTATTACACTTAGTCCAAAACCTACAGCAGACTTTACTTTCAGCAGTTTGCCACAATGTGTAAATAGTAATAGTATCAACTTTATTAATACTTCTTCAAATGCTGTAAGTTATACGTGGACTTTTGGTGATGGTAGTTTTTCATTTGCCACAAATCCTGTTGTAACTTATACAAGCGTTGGAACTTACACAGTAAAACTAATTGCATCAAATATTAATGGTTGCAAGGATAGTACAACAAGAACAATAACTATTTTACCAAAACCAATTCCATCGTTCAATATTATTGGCAATACACTATGCAGTTCAAATTTATCTGTAGCATTAGATAATACTACAACAGGAGTTGGTAATACTTATTTATGGAGCTTTGGTGATGGAGACATATCAACAGCTGCAAGCGTTACAAAGGTTTATGCTGCCTATGGAACATATAATATAAAATTAGTTGTTACCAGTGCAGCAGGCTGCAAAGACAGTATTACAAAACAAATAACATTTACTGAAAAACCAAGTGCTGCATTTAGTTTTACATCAAATAACCAATGTGTCAATCCAGCATTTAGCTTCACAAATAATTCAGCAAACTATGCCAGTTCACAATGGACTTTTGGAGATGGGGGAAGCTCTACTGCAAACTCACCATTATATACTTATGCCAATACCGGCACATATATAGTAAAGCTTGTAGTAACAAATGCAAATGGTTGCAAGGATTCTATTTCAAATACAATCAGTATTAACCCTAAGCCAGTAGCCAATTTTAATATTATTGCAGCTAATTGTACTGCAAACAAAACTATCAGTATTAATAGCACTGCAACCAATGCAACAAGCTATTACTATGAGTTTGGTGATGGCACTACTTCAACATTTACAGCACCAACAAAAACATATTCATCAATAGGGACTTATACAATTAAACAAGTTGTAACAAATGCTAATGGTTGCAAAGATTCAACTTTTCTAGTAGTTACATTAACTAATTTACCAGTTGCTGCATTTAATGTTAACGATATTAGTCAATGTTTAAAAGGAAATAACTTCGTATTAACAAATACTTCTTTCAATTCCATTAGCAGCGTTTGGAGTTTTGGCGATGGTGCATTATCAACTCAAAGTTCACCAGTACATTCTTACACAAACAATGGCAACTACACAATAAAACTTGTAGTAACAAACACAAATGGATGCAAGGATAGCACAACTACAAACATTTCTGTATTAGCAAGCCCTACATCTGCATTTAGCTATACTGGTGCAACTGGCTGTACTCCTGCAAGAACAATAAACATAGTTGATAACTCAACAAATGCAGCTACATTTTATTATGATTTTGGAGATGGTACTAATTCATCATTACAAAATCCGATAAAAATTTACACTACAGCTGGAACATACATCATTAAACAAATAGTTACAGGTGCAAATGGCTGTAAAGATTCTTCTATACAAACTGTTACATTTAATGATTTGTCAACAGCAGCATTTGCAATAAATAGTAATAGCCAATGCATGAATGGAAACAGTTTTTCATTTACAAATAATTCAAGCAATATTATAAGTAGTGCCTGGAGCTTTGGTGATGGTGCTACATCAACATTAAATTCCCCAACACATGTTTATACCAGTGCAGGAACATTTATCGCAAAACTTGTTGTAACAAATGCAAATGGTTGCAAAGATTCATTATCTACAACTATTGAAGTATTAACAAATCCTGTATCTGCTTTCAATCATACAGGACTTACAGGTTGCACCAATAACAGAACTATAACTATTGCAGATGCATCAACCAATGGCACAACTTATTACTATGACTTTGGTGATGGCACAAACTCATCACTGCAAAATCCTGTGAAAACATACGCAGCAACAGGAACATACATTATTAAACAAATTGTAACAAGCATCAATGGCTGTAAAGATTCATCAACACAAACCATAACATTTACAAATGCCCCAACAGCGTCTTTTAGTGTAAATAATAACGCACAATGCTTAAATACAAATGGCTTTGTATTTACGAATAATTCAACAAATGCCATAAGCAATTTATGGAGCTTTGGAGATGCTACAACTTCAACACAAACCTCGCCAACGCACATTTACACAAGTGCAGGTGCATTTATTGTGAAGTTGATTGTTACGAATACCAATGGTTGTAAAGATTCAATATCAACAAGTATTACAACTTTAGCAGCACCTAAATCAATGTTTAGCTTTACAGGAATTACAGGTTGCACTTCTAACAGAACAATAACAATTGTTGACGCTGCAACAAATGGCTCAACCTATTATTATGATTTTGGTGATGGCACAAATTCATCATTACAAAACCCAACGAAAATTTATAGTACAGCAGGAATTTATATAATCAAGCAAGTTGTAACAAACATCAATGGCTGCAAAGATTCTTCATCGCAAACAGTAGCGTTTACTGGCATTGCAGCTGCTGCATTTACTGCAACACCAAATTCAACATGTTCAAACAGCAATAATGTTATCATTACAAACAACTCTGTTAATGCAACAATTTATAGTTGGAGTTTTGGCGATGGCACTACTTCAACTTTTGCTAGTCCAATAAAAAACTATGCTACATCAGGTACATTTACAATTAAATTAGTTGTATCAAATGCAGGAGGCTGTAAAGATTCAGTAACGCAAACTGTAACTGTTGTTGCCAAGCCTGTTGCTTCTTTCAGTATTCCAAACTTTAATAATTGCAGCAATGGCAATACATTCAATTTCATTAATACTACAACAAATGCTATAAACTATAAATGGTATTTTGGAGATGGAAATACTTCAACTTTAATTTCTCCATCACATACTTATACAGCAACAGGAACTTACAATGTAAAATTAGTAGCAACCAACAGCAATGGTTGTTCTGACAGCATTACCAAGTCAATCAGCTTCGTTACTAAACCTATTGCACAATTTACCACAACTGTTTCCACATCTTGCAACAACAGCTTTACGTTTAATAATACATCTATAAGCAATGCTGCAAGTGCAACTTACTTGTGGACTTTTGGAGATGCTACATTCTCATTTATGCAAAGTCCAACCAAAGCATACACAAATGCAGGCACATACAATGTTGTGCTAATTGTTACAAATAGCAATGGTTGTAAGGACACAACTTCGCAAAGCATAACTGTTGCAGCAAAACCTGTGGCAGCATTTAACTTAATTAATTTTAGCAACTGTAATAACAATAACAGCATAACAGCACAAAGTACATCAACCAATGTTACTAACATATCATGGGATTTTGGAGATGGAACAAATGCAACCGGTGCTTTTGTTAGTAAAACATATGCTGCTGCTGGAACTTATACTATAACTTTAATTGTTTCAAACGCTAATGGCTGCACAGATTCTACAAAGAAAACAATTACATTATCTGCAAAACCAATAGCGGCATTCACAGTAAATAATATTACACAATGTGCAAACAATAATTCTTACTCATTTACAAACACAAGCAGTATTTCAAGTGGTACATTGCAATATATTTGGCAATTTGGTGATGGCACAACATCAACACAATTGAATGCCACAAAGGTTTACGGCAGTGCAGGAACTTATACAGTTAAATTAATTGCTATTAATGCAAATACAAACTGCAATGATACTGCAACAACAACTGTTACTGTTTTAGCTAAGCCTTTTGCCCAATTTAATATAGCTAGTCCTTTGTGTACAAATTCAAAAACAGTGGCATTTAATAATACTAGCACAAATATTTCTACCATTAACTGGAACTTTGGAGATGGTAATACATCATTAGCTTACAGCCCATCTAACACATATGTAAATGATGGCAAATACACTGTGAGTTTAATTGTTAAAAATGCAGGTGGCTGTAGCGATACAGCATCGCGAATTGTAAATATTGCAGCATTGCCTGTTGCATCGTTCAATGTAAACAATAGCACACAATGCTTTACTGGCAATAGCTTCAGCTTTAGTAACACTTCTGCAAATGCTGCAAACCATGCATGGAGTTTTGGAGATGGTGTTGGCACAACTACTATTTCTCCAACACACAGTTATTTGAACACTGGCACTTACAATGCAACTTTAGTTGTTACAAACTCCAATGGCTGTGCTGATAGTGCAAAGCAAAGTATTGTTGTAAATGCAAGCCCAACTGCTAACTTTAGTTACAGTGGAGCTACAAATTGCACAAACAATCTTACACTTAATTTTTCGAATGCTTCTACAAATGCCACAAGCTATATCTGGGATTTTGGAGATGGTGTAAATTCAAGTCTTGCTACACCTGTGCATACTTATTCAACACAAGGAACATACACCATTACATTAACAGCCAATCATAGTAATGGCTGCAATGATATTGTTACACAAACTGTAACATTTACAAGCAAGCCAACTGCTGCATTTACTGTTACTGGTGGCAGCCAATGTGTAACTAACAACTCTTATTTATTTACAAATGCTTCAATAAACGCAACAAACTATATATGGAGTTTTGGAGATGGTGCAACCTCAACCCTACCTAACCCAACACACAGCTATGCAACAGCAGGAACATTTACTGTAACATTAACAGCATCAAATGAAAATGGTTGTACAACGTCAAGCACAGGCACAGTAACAGTTGTAGCAAAACCAACTGCTGCATTTAGCTTAAATAACTTTAATGTTTGCACAAGTGGTAACACAGTTTCGTTAACCAATACATCAACTGGTGCAACAAGTTATTTGTGGGATTTTGGTAATGGAGTTTTAAGCAACCAGGCAAATCCAACTGTTACTTATTCAACTGCTGGAACTTATACTATAACGCTAACAGCTACTAATAGCAATGGTTGCAGCGATGTTGCCACACAAACTGTAACTACTGTAACTAAACCAATAGCAGCATTTACAGTAGTTGGTGGTAACCAATGTGTAACTAACAACTCTTATTCGTTTAACGATAACTCAACAAATACAAGTAGCTATGCATGGAGTTTTGGAGATGGAACAACTTCTGCTTCAAATTCTCCAACACACAGTTACACAACTGCAGGAACTTATACAGTAACTTTAGTTGTAACAAGTGCAACTGGATGTACAGCTTCAAGCTCAAGCTCAGTAACAGTTGTAGCGAAACCAACTGCTGCATTTAATTTTAATAACTTTAATGCCTGCACAAGTGGTAACACAGTTACGTTAGCCAATACTTCAACTGGTGCAACAAATTATTTGTGGGATTTTGGAAATGGAGTTTTAAGCAACCAGACAAGTCCTACTGTTACATACTCAACGGCAGGCACATACACAATTACTTTAACAGCTACTAACAGTAATGGTTGCAGCGAAACTATATCAAAAACAGTAACAACTATAAGCAAACCAACAGCAATATTTACGATTGCAAATAATGCAACACAATGTACTGGCAACAATAATTTTTCATTTGTAAACAATAGTGTAAATGCTAGTAGTTACGCGTGGAATTTTGGTGATGGTGCAACTTCAACACTAAATTCTCCATCACATACATACACTGGTTCAGGAACATTTACAGTTACGCTAACAGTGAGCAATAGTGCTGGTTGCAGCTCATCAAGCATTGCAACTGTTACTATACTTTCAAAACCAACTGCATCATTCAATTTATCTAATTACAATGCTTGCACAAGCAATAATACTATTAGTCCAAACAATACATCAACTAATGCAACAAGCTATGTGTGGGACTTTGGAGATAACATTTTATCTGCTCAACCAAACCCTGTACACACTTATACCAATGCAGGAACTTATGTAGTTACATTAATTACAACTAACAGCAATGGCTGTAGCGATACTACCAAACAAAGCATAGCTATTGCTAATAAGCCAACATCACTATTTGCAATTGGTGGCAACAGCAATCAATGTATAAATACAAATAATTTCACATTTGTAAACTACTCTACCAATGCTGCCAGTTATATATGGAATTTTGGAGATGGAACAACTGCAACAACTGCAAACACAACACATAGTTATACAAGTTCAGGAACATATACCATTACTTTAACTGTTGCAAGTGCAAGTGGTTGTAGTGCTACTTCATCGCAAACAATTGTTGTAAACAATAAACCAGATGCTGCATTTACCATTAATAACAATAACCAATGTATCAGTGGCAACCTATTTACATTCACTAATACATCAGTTAATTTAAGTGGAGTAAGTTATTTGTGGAATTTTGGAGACAGTAATTACACTACACAAACCAATGCTATAAAAACTTATGCCAATGCAGGTATTTACAGGGTTGTATTGACTGCAACCAACAGCAATGGATGTGTTGATAGTGTTATAAAATTTGTAACAGTAAATAGCAAACCTTTGGCAGCATTTGTTTATAGCAATAAACAATGTACAGATACTGCTATTGCATTTACTAATAAAACAACTGGTATAACTGCTAGCTATATTTGGAGATTTGGGGATGGAACAACAACAATAAACAGCAACCCTTCACATGCTTACACAACTGCAGGCACATACACTGTAACCCTTGTTGCTATTAATGATGGCAATTGCAGAGACAGTGCGAGCCAGACTATTTTTATTGCAAACAAGCCAGTAGCCAACTTTACTGTAGCATCACCAAATACATGTGCAGGTGTTTTCACTTTCACAAATACTTCAACAGGAAACATTATTACAAACAACTGGAACTTTGGCGACTCAAGTGGCGATGTTAATATCAATCCACTTCATACATTCAGCAATGCTGGCAACTATTCCATTAAATTGTATGTCGCAACAGCTCCTGGTTGTGCAGATAGTATAACCAAGACTACAACTGTTCTTCCAAAACCAAAAACGTCTTATACACAAACTGCTGTATTGAATTGCATTAATGGCAACAACTTTACTTTCACAAGTACATCAACTGCAGGTACACTTGCAATAAGCAATACCTGGAGTTTTGGAGATGGCACAACTGCAAATGGCAATACGGTTACAAAAACTTATTCAACCGCAGGAACATTTAATGTAAAACTTGTTTCTACAATTATTGCAACTGGTTGCATGGATAGCGTGATACAACCTGTAACAGTTTATCCTAAGCCTGGTGGTACAATCAGTGGCTCTGTTGCAATATGCAAAGGCACTTCAGCAATATTATCAGTTGCATTTACTGGCACACCTCCATTTAGCTTTACGTATAATGATGGCAATGTAAACAGAACTATTAGCAATATTGCAACCACAACATATAGCTTTACAGTAATACCAGATGTTACTACAACATATAGGCTGGTGCAAGTAAAGGATGCATTGTGCACAGCAGGTGAAGCAGATTTACCAGGCAACGCAACTGTTACCATCAGTAACTTAACATATACAAAACAACCTGAAAGCGTTACAACCTGCATTGGCAAGAATGTAATTTTAAGTGCAGCTGCATTCTCTAACGCAGCATTTACTTACCAATGGTTTAAAAATGGCATAGCAATACCTGGTGCCACTGATGATACTTTAACACTAAACAATGTTTCAACAGTTGACAATGGATATTACAAGCTTGCTGCAGTATTTCCTTGTGGCAGCTTTACAAGTAATACAGTTACGCTAAAAGTTGACCCACCACCACCACCACCTTTGTATGTAAGTGATTATACATATTGTCAATATGATGTTTCGAGACCTTTAAGTGCTATTGGATCAACAGTTAAATGGTATGACAATGCTGTAACTGGTATTGGCTCTGCCATAGCACCTACTCCACCAACAAATTTACCTGGCACATATCAGTATTGGGTTACCAATACAACATTGCCAACTTGTGAATCGCCAAGGTTTGTGGTAACAACTGTTGTATTACCAGCACCTACAGTTAAAGCTACTGTCACTGGTCCTACAGTATTAATTCCAACACAAACAACAACATTAACTGCAACAGCAAGTGCCAATGCAGTAGGTGTTAAATGGTATTATAACGGAAATTATATAGGTTTAACGCCAAACAATAAAGTAGTTGTTGACTTTACTAAACCTGGAAGTTATTATGCAGAAGCTATAACAGCAGATGGCTGTAAAGCAAAAACAGACAGCATTGTAATAGTTGCAAACAAAGGATTGCCATCTAGTGGAAATAGCAATAATTTATTGTTGTATCCAAACCCAACACGCAGCTTTATTAATATGTATTTCAATAACCCTGTTAATGAAAATGTGAGAATAAGAATTGTAAATAGTGTTGGACAGTTAGTAAAAGATATTCCTTTCAAATATACTGCAGCTAACCAGATTGTTAAATTAGACGTAAGTGCGTTGCAACCTGAAATGTATGCTATTGAAGTTATTAATCATCTTGGCACAAGCATAGCAAGGAACTTATTTGTAAAACTGAATTAACTCTTTTTTTGAGGAACCACAAAAGGTGTTACAACTATTTTAGTTGTAGCACCTTTTTGTTTTATTCAATTATTGTATTCCAAAATTTTCTTTACTAAGAATATTTAATCCTCAATTATCTGCACACCAGTTTTATTTACTGTAGTAACATGAGTATGAAATTCAATACTGGTTTCAGCATAAACATTCCTCATTGCAAGCTCAACAGCAGCAGCTGTTTCAGCAGTTTTACTCAGCATAAAAATACTAGGTCCACTACCACTGATTCCACCACCTAAAGCCCCAGCATTTAAGCCTGCATTTTTTACATCATAATAATGTGGAATAAGTTTACTACGTAATGGCTCCACTACAACATCTACCATACTTCTCGCAAGCAAATCATAATCCTGAGTTATCAATGCTGTTGTTAATCCTGCAATATTTCCCCATTGTTTTACTGCATCTTTTAAAGGAATTGTATGCTTTAATATATTCCGTGCATCTGAGGTTTTTACTTCAATTTGTGGATGAATGATTGTAACAAATAAATCTGGTGAAGGAATAGAAACTATATCTAAAGGAAATATAGAACGAATAAGAGTTGTGCCACCATAAATGGCTGGAGCAATATTATCTGCATGCTTAACCCCACTTGCCAGTTTTTCTCCAAACATAGCAAACTGCACCAACTCTGCTTTACTAAAACGATTATTGAGCAAATGATTTGCAGCAACCACAACACCAGCAGCACTGGCAGCACTGCTACCAATACCACTTCCAGGTTTAATACTTTTTTTACTGATTATCTGAAACCCTTTTACATCTTTTGTTTCGTTTAACATTTCCTGCAATGCAACTCCACTAACATTTTTGCTTGCATCAACTGGCAGGTTAAAAGCATCTTCATTTATAATTTCAATTCCAGGTTTATCTGTTATTGAAACAGTAAAAATATCATAAGGGTCATTAACTGCAAATCCCATAATGTCAAAACCACAAACAAAATTTGCTATAGTGGCAGGACACTTTACCGTAATTTTTTTATTCATTGTAAATGCTTGCTGTTGTTGAGTTGTAGCGTTTTAAAAAAAGATACAAGCGTAAAGATAAAATATTTTTTTTGGTAGTTTGAAAATTAACCTCACATCTTTGCACAAGTTCTTTAATAAAATACTTATCAAGAAAGGCAGAGGGACATGGCCCTGTGAAGCCTTGGCAACCCTTTCCAACTACTCTGTTGGAAAAGAAGGTGCCAACTCCAATTCAGCGTAAGCTGATAGAGATAAGTCAGAGAGTAGCCTTTTTTAAAAAATACATAATAGAAATATTAGTACTTAATGATATTAAGCTCATCTGATTTATCGGATGAGCTTTTTTTTGCTCTGTCCGATAAGCCACTTTTGATAAGTGTTTTAAAAAATTTAACAACTATTTTTTAACACTAAATCTAAAAGTAAAATGAACAAAACAACAGCATTAATCAACAGCATTCCAGTTGATCCATTAACAGGTTCCATTAGCGTTCCTATCTATCAAACTTCTACCTATGTGCAAGAATCACCAGGAGTAAACAGGGGCTTTGATTATGCACGCACCAACAATCCCACTCGTTTAATTCTTGAGCAAATTATCAGCGAAGCTGAGCAAGGCAGTATTGGTGTTGCATTTGCAAGTGGCTTGGCTGCAATAGATGCAGTATTAAAATTGCTGAAAAGTGGAGATGAAATTATTGCAGTAGATGATATTTATGGTGGTGCATTCAGGCTGTTTACTCATATTTATGAGAAGTTTGGTATAACAGTTAATTATGTTGATACAACAGATATAACCAATGTAGTAAACGCTGTTTCACCAAAAACAAAACTCATCTGGATAGAAACTCCAACCAATCCAACTTTAAAGATTTCTGACATAAAATCTATTGCAGCTATTGCTAAAACAAATAACTGCCTGCTGTGTGTTGACAACACTTTTGCTTCGCCTGCATTGCAGCAGCCACTTGCACTTGGTGCAGATTTAGTGGTGCACTCTGCAACAAAATATTTAGGCGGGCACTGTGATTTAATTGCAGGAATTGTGGTGGCAAAAGACAAGCAACTGGGCGAGAAAATTAAATTCATTCAAAATGCAAGTGGTGCTATTCTCTCTCCTTTTGACAGTTGGTTAGTGATTAGAGGATTAGAGACATTGCATTTGCGTGTTCAACAGCATTGTGATAATGCACAAGTTATTGCTGAGTATCTTGAACAGCACGAAGCAGTAGATAAAGTCTATTATCCTGGATTGAAAAATCATCCTAACCATGATATTGCAAAGCAGCAATCATCAGGTTTTGGTGGTGTTGTTTCCTTTACTTTAAAAGATGACACCATTGAGGCTGCAACTGCATTTGTAACTTCAACACATTTCTTTAAATTGGCTGAAAGCCTTGGTGGCGTTAAGAGTTTACTATGCCATCCTGCACAAATGACACACAAATCCATTCCATCTGATAAACGAAAAGCAGCAGGGGTTGCAGACAGCCTCATCAGACTTTCAGTTGGATTGGAAAATGCTGATGATTTAATTATAGATTTAAAAAAAGCATTTGAAAAAACTAATAAATATTCATTAACACCAAACAACATTTTAAACTAATTAATGACAAATCAAAAAAAATTAACCATAGGTTTATTTGGCTTTGGTGTGGTTGGAGAAGGCTTGTATAAAGTATTGCAGCAAACACCTACACTGAAAGCATCAATAAAAAAAGTATGTATAAAAGACATTGATAAAAAAAGAAATGCTCCTGAAAGTTTGTTTACTAATGATAAAAATGAATTGCTGAATGATGATGAAATAAATGTAATTGTTGAGGTAATAAGTGATGCAGATGCAGCATTTGAAATAGTTTCAACAGCATTTAAAAATGGCAAAGCCATTGTAAGTGCCAGCAAAAAAATGATTGCTGAGCATTTACAAAAACTGCTGGAGTTGCAACAAACAACTGATTTGCCTTTTTTATATGAAGCATCAGTTTGTGCATCAATTCCTGTCATCAGGAATTTAGAAGAATACTATGACAATGATTTGTTACACTCCATTAAAGGCATTATAAATGGTTCTACAAATTACATTTTAACAAAGATGTTTGAAGAAAAAACAAGTTATACAAATGCCCTGAAACAGGCACAGCAACTGGGCTTTGCAGAAGCTAACCCAAGCCTTGATGTGGAAGGTTACGATGCAGTTAACAAATGGTGTTTATTGTTGAATCATGCTTATGGAATTGTTACCCATCCAACAAATCTGTGCTTTAATGGAATACAAAATATTAATGCAAAAGATGCACAATACGGCTCTGAAAAAAAGCAACAAATAAAGTTGGTAGCCCAGGCAAAAAAATTGAATGATGGAAAAATTGCAGCATTTGTTTTACCTCAATTTGTTGAAGAAGCAGACCAGCTCTACTTTGTAAAAAATGAATTTAATGGGGTAGTTATAGAAACTTCATTTTCTGAAACACAATTTTTTTATGGTAAGGGTGCAGGAAGTTTCCCTACAGCTTCTGCTGTATTAAGCGATATTGCTGCATTACGTTATGATTATAAATATGAATATAAAAAACTGTACCATCAAAAAGCTTGTAACTTATCAGACAATTTTTACTTAAAAGTTTATATAAGTTTTGAAGATAAAAAATATATACCAGAGCAGGATTTTGAAGCAATTGATGAATGGTATTTAAGTAAGCAAAAAGGATATGCAATTGGAAAAATTCATTTTGAAAAAATAAAAAATACAAGGTGGTGGAAAGAAAATGGCAATTCATTGATTTTATTGAATGATGCCATTATAGAAAATTAAACTTAACAAAATTGGGATGCAATTGCATCCCAATTTTTATTTTCATTCATAATGTTTTGAACTAATCCTCAATATCATATTCCTTCAGCTTTCTGTATAAAGTTCTTTCGCTAATTCCTAAATCTGCACTAGCATCTTTTCTTCTGCTTTTATGTTTTTTAAGTGCTTTAATAATTAATTCTTTTTCTTTATCCATTATGTTTAAACTTTCTTCTACTTCTTCATGATGATGGATATTATCGTTGTTTAAAATAACAGGTTGAGAGTTTTGATTTGAATACGATGGAATAATTTGTGGCTGATAATTATTGCTGTTTTGCTGAAACTCCTGATTTGCCAAAATTGGAAAATCCTGCATCAAACTTTCTTTAGTATAATGTGCTGCATTGCCTGCCAATGCTGGGTTTTGCAATATTTCCAAAAACATTTTCTTTAATTCTGTAACATCTTTTTTCATATCGAAAAAGAGTTTGTACAAAATTTCCCTTTCGTTGGCAAACTCACCACTTTGATTTTGCTGAGATGCCAAAACAGGCAAGCGATTAAAATTTTTTTCTGGCAAAAATTTTCTTAGTTCATCAATATTAATAATGTTGCTATGGCTTAAAACTGAAACTTGTTCTGCAAGGTTTTTAAGCTCACGAATATTACCAGGAAAAGGATAATTCATCAGCAACTCCCTAGCTGCATTGTCTAATTGTACAGCAGTTGTTTTATATCTTTCACTAAAGTCAACAACAAATTTTCTGAACAATAAATTAATATCTTCTTTCCTGTCTCTAAGTGCTGGAACCCTTATTGGCACTGTACTTAAACGATAATACAAATCTTCCCTAAACTTTCCTTTGTGTGCATATTCAAGCAACTCTCTATTAGTTGCAGCAATAACACGAACATCAGTTTTTTGCACTTTGCTACTACCTACTCTTATATATTCACCACTCTCTAAAACCCTTAACAAACGTGCTTGTGTACCCAATGGCAACTCTCCTATTTCATCTAAAAAAATAGTACCACCATTAACTGCTTCAAAGTATCCTTTTCTGCTATCAACAGCTCCTGTAAAACTTCCTTTTTCGTGACCAAATAATTCGCTATCAATTGTGCCTTCTGGTATGGCACCACAGTTTACTGCAATAAAAGGATTATGCTTGCGTGTAGAAAGTGCATGAATGATTTGGCTGAAAGCTTCTTTACCAACGCCACTTTCGCCATTTATTAAAACTGTTAAATCTGTTGCAGCTACCTGCACTGCTGTATCTAAAGCATGGTTTAAAGCTGGCGAATTACCTATTATATTAAACCTGTTTTTTATTGATTGTATGTCTGACATTTTTTACTTGGCGATTTGTTAATTTCAGAGTTACGATTTGCTAAACTTATCTTCAAAATATTTTGCAATTGCATTAATTATACGTTGTCCATTTCGTGCGTCTTCATTTTTAATTTTATTTGTTTGCTCTTCGTTTTTTGGTATAAAATGATTACAATGCAAATCATTATATCTAATACCAATTTGTGTTACTACAATTTTTTTATTCTCAAAATCGCTTTGAAAATTTGGTTCCTTTATAAAGGGAATTAACGATTTTATATACTCCCAATTTACGTCCAAGTAGTCAAACAATTCATCGCGTTTTGAAGTTGTATCTCTAAAGGTTTTTTCAATTTTATTTTCATAAATAATTCTAAAAACAGCATCGTTTAAAAAATATTTATAAAATTTTTGTTTTACACCTCCTTTAGTTACATACATATATACATAAGCATGATTAGGATTTTTTTCACAAAATTTTTTGTATTGCTTTTCATTAATTTTAGAAGAATCCTTTTGTGCATTCACACAAACAAAACCAATTAAACAAAAAATCAAAATCAATACTTTCTTCATAAAATCTTTATTTATAAACTCCCTTTAGGATTGGTGTGCTACTATCTCTCCCAACAACGTTCCTTGTGTTACCCTGTTAACCTTTACAAAAACATAATCTCCTTCTTTATAATTATAATTACCCTTTGCAAAAACCAACACTTTATTATTGCTGTTTCTACCCTTCCAGTCATTGCTGTCTTTTTTGCTTTCTGCTTCAATTAACACTTTATATGTTTGTCCTAAATCGTGTTGATTATTTTCCCTGCTCAGCCTGCTTTGCACATCAATAATTTCCTGCAACCTTCTTTTCTTAATTTCTTCAGGCACATCATCCTCGTATTTTCTTTCTGCCAAAGTTCCTGGCCTTTCGCTATAGTAATACATATAAGAATAATCAAACCTGCAATGCTCCATTAAGCTTAAAGTGTCTCTATGTTCATCTTCAGTTTCTGTACAAAAGCCAGCAATCATATCGCTTGTAACACTGCAATCTGGCATTATTTCTTTTATTCTGTTATATTTTTCCAAATACCATTCACGTGTATAAGTTCTGTTCATCAATTCTAAAACCCTTGTGTTACCACTTTGTACAGGCAGGTGAATACACTTGCAAATATTTTCATACTTCTTCATTGTAAACAACACTTCGTCTGTAATGTCTTTTGGATGTGATGTACTAAAACGAACCCTTAATTCTGGCGAAATTTGTGCAGTTAATTCCAACAAATTCGCAAAAGTCACAGCCTCATTTTCATTTTCAAATTTGTAGCTATCTACATTTTGTCCTAAAAGCGTAACTTCTCTGTAACCCTTGTCAAACAAGTCTTTCGCTTCAGCAATTATACTTTTTGAATCTCTACTTCTCTCTCTTCCACGTGTAAAAGGTACTACACAAAAACTGCACATATTGTTGCAACCACGTGTAATAGAAACAAAAGCAGTAACGCCATTGCTATCTAAACGAATTGGAGAAATATCACCATAGGTTTCATCTCTACTCAACAAAACATTAACTCCTTTTTGCCCTGTTTCTGCTTCTTCAATTAAACCAGGTAAACTTCTATAAGCATCAGGACCAATAACCAAATCAACTAACTTTTCTTCCTCTAAAAGCTTTGCCTTTAAACGTTCTGCCATGCAACCTAACACTCCAATCAACAAGCCTTTTTTCTCTCTCTTTAAAATTTTAAATTCCGTTAATCTTTTGCGTATTACTTGCTCTGCCTTATCTCTGATGCTGCAAGTATTTATCAAAATCAAATTTGCATCCTCAACATTTTTGGTTGCACCAAAACCTTCATCGTTTAAAATAGATGCCACAATTTCACTATCACTAAAGTTCATTGCACAGCCATAGCTTTCAATATAAAAATGTTTTTTATATTGGTTAACATCATTTAAAAATGGTGAGTATGCTTCGCCTTGCCTTGCCTCATCGTGCACCTTATCTGCAATTTCAATCATTTATTTAAAAATTAGGTTGCGAAAATATCGAAAACAAGTTTAGTGTCATAATGTCTTATTTGGTAATTTAAAAATAAACTATTTTGATTGGTTTGATTTTTGAAAATATATTTGACAAAAATTTATATTATGTCTTTATTTCAATCAGGCAATCCAACATTAACAGATAAAATGTTTGATAGAAGCAAAACCATTAAAGGTAACATACAAGGCACAATGACAGTGCGTGGTACCATGAACAAATTTGGTTTTATGCTATTGATGCTTTTAGGTGCAGCAATGTATAGCTGGAATGTTTATGACAGTGGTAACCCAAGTCTATTAAAAACACTTTGGTATGTAGGCATGTTTGGTGCATTTGGTATTGGTATTTTACTAACTTTTAAGCCCAATTTATCTACCTATTTAGCACCTGTTTTTGCAGCACTTGAAGGTTTATTTGTTGGTGGCTTATCAGCAGTTATAAATGATGCTTTCAAGGAAAAATTTCCTGGACTTGTAATTACAGCAGTAGGTTTAACAATTGGTGTTGCATTAGCTATGTTTTTATTATATAATTTTAGGGTTATTAAACCTACACAGCGTTTTAAAAGTATTATATCAAGTGCAATGCTTGGTATTGCTGTATTTTATTTAATAAGATTTGTATTAAGTTTCTTTGGTGTTAATATGCCTTTTATGGATTTTGGCAATAGCAGCATGTTAGGTATTGGCATCAGCTTGTTTGTGGTTGCTATTAGTGCTTTGCACTTAATTTTAGATTTTGAAAGAATAGAACAAGGTGCAGAACAAAATGCTCCAAAATTTATGGAATGGTATTGTGGTATGGGTTTAATTATTACTTTAGTGTGGTTGTATATTGAATTGCTTCGCTTACTAAGCAGGTTTTCAAGCAGAGATTAATTCTAAATAAATAAAAATATTTTATAAAGCTGCCTTTAGTTTAAGGCAGCTTTTTTATTTTATGTAATAACAACATCTTTACATTTGCCCTCACAAAAAATTAATTGCCATGCAAGTTTGGAAAGATTATCAACAACAACATAAAGACAGATTTTTAAACGAGTTGTTAGACCTTTTAAGAATACCAAGTATTAGTGCAAAAAGTGAACATAAAAATGATATGATTACTTGTGCTAACAGTGTTAAAGAACATTTGGTAAAAGCTGGTGCAACTACTGCAACTATTTATGAAACTGCTGGGCATCCTGTGGTGTATGGAGAAAAAATATTTGATGCAAGTTTGCCAACAGTATTGGTTTATGGACATTATGATGTGCAACCTGCCGAACCTTTAGATTTATGGACAACACCGCCATTTGAACCAAACATTCGTGATGGAAAAATTTTTGCAAGAGGAAGCTGTGATGATAAAGGACAGGTTTTTATGCATGTAAAAGCATTTGAAACAATGGTTGCAACCAACACTTTGCCTTGTAATATAAAGTTTATCATCGAAGGTGAAGAAGAGGTTGGAAGTCCTAATCTGGGAACATTTGTTAAAGCAAATAAAGACTTGCTAAAAGCTGATGTGATTTTAATAAGTGACAGCAGCATGTTGAGCATGGAAAACCCAAGCCTTGATGTTGGTGTTCGTGGATTAAGTTACATTGAAGTAGAAGTAACTGGACCAAACAGGGATTTGCATAGTGGTGTGTATGGTGGTGCAGTGGCAAATCCTATAACGATGTTGGCTAAAATGATTGCATCTTGTCACGATGAAAATAATCACATTACTATTCCAGGTTTTTATGATGATGTATTGGAAGCAAGTGCTGAAGAAAGGGAAAAAATGAGCCATATTCCATACAATGAAAATGAATATAAAACAGATTTAGGAGTTGATAAACTTTGGGGCGAAAAAGGATATTCTACCAATGAGAGAACTGGCATTCGCCCTACATTAGAGCTTAATGGAATTTGGGGAGGTTATACAGGTGAAGGTGCAAAAACTGTTTTGCCAAGTAAAGCTTTTGCAAAAATTTCTACACGTCTTGTTCCTAATCAAAATAGTACAAAAATTACAGAAATTTTATTGAAACATTTTGAAAGTATTGCTCCAGAAGGTGTAGTTGTAAAAGCAAGCGAACATCATGGAGGTGAGCCTTATTTAACACCAATTGATAGTATTGAATATAAAGCTGCTGAAAAGGCTGTGTTTGCTACATTTGGTAAAGAGCCAATTCCTATTCGTGGTGGTGGCAGCATTCCTATTTGTGCTTTATTTGAAAAGGAGCTTGGAATTAAAATAATATTTATGGGCTTTGGTTTGGATAGTGATAATTTACACAGCCCTAATGAAAAATATGATATTTTCAATTACTACAAAGGCATTGAAACCATACCATATTTCCACCAGTTTTATACAGAAATGAAAAAGTAAAAAACAAAAAATTAATAACCCATAACCCACCGAAAAATTATTTTTTCGGTGGTTTTGTTTAAAAACAATCAAAGAGGAAAATATTTTTATTTTTTGGCTTAATACTAGTCGTATCTACTTCTTTTCGCAATCGCAAAAGGTTAAGAAAAAAGATTTGAAAAAACTATTTAAAACAATAGCTGGAGAATTTACCAGTGAACAGCAATCAAAAGACGAGTCAGCTTATTTTAATATTATGTTGCGAGTGAAACCCATTACTATAAATAGTGATGGCTATTGGTTTTTATGTGGAGCAATCTATGGTTTCAATGCAGGAAAAACCTTATCGCCAGCGTGTTTATCATTTGTACATTCAAAATGATACAACTATTGTCAGCAAAGTATTTGAAGCAAAAAATCCTGCACAATACATTAATGCCTGGAAGACTGAGGAAAAACTAAAAAGCATTACTACAGATTCATTAGTGGACAGACAAGTGTTTTCTAAAATCATTAAAAACTAAACCATACTTTTTAAACTGATAAAATTTTGGTGCAGCATTTACACTTTTTAAATCAACATTTTCTAAGTCTTATGCTGTTTGCCATTTTGTTTTGTCTTTACAACATACAGCTGAAATTACAATACAAAAAAAGTTACACAACTAAAACATTTACTCATAACAAAAACTGTAATTATTTCTCTGCAATAAAAAACAAATCCAAACAGTCATCTTTTGCAGGTGCAACGTAAAAGTCGCTATGGTGAATGCTTTCAACTAAAGTATTATCTGCAGTTAGCATTTTCTTTCTGTTTCTTCTGTTTAAGATATCAAATGGAATTTGCAGTAACTGGCGAGGTAAAAGATATTGTAAATTAAAAATATCATACTTCATAATCCTGTTTACAGACTCTTTATTCTTATTGTAATATTCCATTACTTTTTCATTGCCATAAGTGCCATTTGTTTCAACAGATTTGAAGTTCTTCAATAAAAGATTTTTCAATTCCTCAACCTTATATTCACGAATATGCCAAGGGTTACGACTTAAACTCATTGGCTTATTTGGTGTGGTAACGATAAATTTTCCACCAGGCTTAAGCACCCTATGAATTTCTTTTACATATTCCTTATCGTTTTGTATGTGTTCAATTACCTGAAAAGAAATTACAAAATCAAAACTATTATCTGCAATGCCTGCAATGGGTGGAATAGTCATTTGCAAATATTCAACATTGGTTAAGTGTGCATTTTCTTCCTTCACTTTTGGGTCAGCAAATTTGTCAATAGTCACAAACTTTTCTGCCTTTGGTGATACTACATTGATGCCATAGCCACTGCCAGTTCCTATTTCTAAAACTTTACCACTTATAATTTTTGCTGTTTCCAGATATGCCAAAATAGAACGTTGATAAACATAATTATCACTCATATCTCTGTGGCTCACCCTTTCTGCTGTTTGCATATTATTTCTTTAAGTTGGCAAATATAAAAGCGTTGTAGTTATAGTAATATTTCTGCAATCTTTATATTTGAAAAATGATGGAACAATTTAAGGTTGGTAGAACTATTGTAAGTCAACGAAAACGCAAGAATAGATGAGTAATTTTTTAAAAATATTAATCTTAATGGTTGCTCTTTTTTGTACTGCAAACTTTGCTCAAGCCCAATACAAAACCATCACTGCATCTGTTATAAAAAATACAAATAGGGATAATATTAGTTTGTTTTATGTTACAGTTATTGCTACTGATAAAAAGTACATTTTTACAAATGGACTTTTAAAAATAGATAGTTTAAGGTCATCTGATTCGTTATTACTTTTTTATTCATATATGTGTAAAGACACAGTAGTTAATTTGAATAAAATTTCTAGTACTGAATATCCTTTGACAATTGCTCTAACATCAACTTGCAAATATGATTGGAAAAAAATTGAAGTATTTTGTGATAAATGCAAATCAATAAAAGATGTAATTCCAATCAAATATGGTTTAATGATTAATATGAGTTTTTCACCTGACATTAAACAAGAAGAATTTTATTCTGGTGGCTGCGAAGTTTCAAACTGCCAGCCAAGCTGGTATTGTAAAAAGTGTAAAACAGAATTCTAATTTCAACTAACACTCATTAGTTTCTCAATTTCCATTCACCTACATTTGCCAAAATTTTTAAAAATGGATATTAAGAATAATATTCTTGAAACAATTGGCAATACACCTTTAATCAAGTTAAATAAAATTACAAAAG